>JAGDYZ010000012.1:434651-495504 GCA_049116335.1 Pelagimonas sp.
GCTGAGCTATCGGTCCGTGAGGGGCGGTCTAATGGTTACACCCAGAGGGCGCAAGTGCAAAAAAGCGCCAAAGTAAACTTTTCATGTCATTTCGCCCATCGGCAGGCAGATCTCAAAGCAAGTGCCTGTTTCATCACTAGATTTCAGCTGCACAGTACCACCATGTCCCCGAATAAGTTCGGCCACAATCGCCAGCCCAAGCCCTGTGCCCCCCTTACGAACCCCACCTTGGAACGGCTTGAACAGATTCTCTTGCGCCTTGGCCGGTAGGCCCGGACCGGTATCGACAAGCTGAATGGTCCAATGATCTTCTTCAGATCGCGCGGACAGCCGCAGAGTGCCAGGTTTTCCCGTTGCTACCATCGCCTGACGCGCGTTGCGAACAAGATTGCTGATGGCACGATAGATTTGCTCCGGGTCGCCTCGCACCATCAAAGATGGTGGAACATCATTTACAAACTCCAGATCCGCCTCACCAACAGCCAACCGTTCCGCATCATACAGCTCGGTGACCAACTCAGAGAGATTGAAAACCGTCAGACTTGGCGCGGGCTCTTCTGCCCGCCCAAAGGCCAAAGTGCTTTCACAAAGCGACACCGCCCGCGAGATCGAGTTGACCAGCTTGGGCGCCATACGTTTGACCGTTGGGTCTTCTGACATTTCAATCCGGTCAGTAAACAGTTGAGCTGCGGTCAGGATGTTACGCAGATCATGGCTCACTCGGGCCACGGCACCGCCAAGTTGGGCCAGACGCTCTTTTTGCTTCAGGGCCTGTGTCAGATGGGTCTGCATCATCTGCAAAGCTTCTTCTGCCTCGCGCAGTTCGGTGACGCCCGAAGATGGCTTAATTACGCTGCGAATATCTTCCGGCGCATCGGAATAGGCCCGCATATAATTGACGACCCCTTCAATCGGTCGCACCAAAAGCACCCGCACCGCAAGGAACAGCAAAACCGCCGTAACAACCGAGATCACCGCAGACAGCAGGAGAATCCGTTTGCCATAGTCAATCATCGACGCTCGCAGGGGGGCAGTGTCCATGGTAACCTCTATCAGATCCCCTGCATTCAAAGACGGCACACCGATCACCCGGATCAATTCGGGTTCGGGCGCGATCAATCGCGACATCGCATCCAGTATCAGACGCGGCGCCCCTGCCCCGCGCAAATCAAAACTGGTGGTAACGTCATGAGGCATCGGCGATGACAGCATCAGCTGCCGGATCTCGTTGCGTCGCAGCACCACATTATAGACACCGGCATTTTCAAGCAGCTCCGCCTCGAGCTCTTCCGTCAGCATATCATCCGCCAACAGTGCCAATGACGCAATCTGCGCTCGCTCGAGCCGCGCCAGAAGGTAATCCTCGCGATACCGCGCCACAGACGGTACAAAGATCAGCACTTCGGCCAACATGACAAAGATTGTGGTCAGGATCAGGAAACGACCCGAAAGGGAATTCAGCATAAGCTCACTTTATACTTAAGGAAGCCAGCGTTGCACAAAGCGCACCACTTTTTTGACAGTCTCATTCTCAAACAGACGAGGAGTAAAATACGCCCCTGCCACACGTTTGTTAAGCTCTGCAATGGTGGGATAAGGCGCAATCATATTCGACACTGCGCTCATCTTTAGATTATTGGCAATCGCCATCGACCAGAGTGAGATCAACTCCCCCGCCTGGTGCCCGGCAATGGACGCACCCACCGGACGCCCCTTTACAACCATAACCTTGATCAGGCCTTTGGTCTCGCGTTCTGCAATGGCGCGGTCATTGTGCGAATAGTGGAAGCGCGCAACTTCAAGCTTTTCCCCGTGTTGCTCGCGGGCCTGCGCTTCGGTCAATCCGACCTGAGACAGCTCAGGCTGCGTATAGGTAGCCCAGGGAATATGGGCAGTTTTGGTTTTTGCCGGCAATCCAAACAGAGCCGACCGGATAATCACCCCCGCATGATACCCCGCCACATGAGTGAACTGCAGCCCACCCGCAGCATCCCCAATAGCGTAGACCTTTTTATTGGTGGTGCGCAGACTGTCGTCCACTTTGATCCCGGTCCGTGTGGTTTCGATACCCGCCGCCTCGAGATTAAGCTTATCAGTGTTGGCCTTACGACCAACCGCCATCAAAAGATGTGTGCCCTGAAACAGACGACCGTCCTGAGTTTCCACCTCAATGGCGCCCGCCTCACCTCGGATTTCTTTGGCGAGAGCCTCTTCCGCAATCTCGATCCCTTCAGCGCGCAGGTTCTCCAGAACCACTTCGGCCAATTCCGGATCATCTTTGCCCAAAGCACGGGCCCCTTCAATCACAGTGACTTCGCTACCCAACCGTCGATGTGCCTGCGCCATTTCCATACCAATCGGGCCACCGCCAATCACCAAGAGATGTTTGGGCTGTTCGCGCAGCTCCCACAGCGTTTCATTGGTCAGATAGGGCACCTGATCCAAACCCGGGATGGGGGGCACCAAAGGCGAAGACCCCGTCGAAATCACGATTCGACGCGCAGAAATGCGATAGGAACCAGCCTCGACCTCGGTCGGAGAGACAAAACGGCCGAATTCGCGGATAACCCGAACCCCAAAGCCTTCAAAGCGTTCCTGACTGTCGACCGGCTCAATTGTGGCAATCACGTCATTCACATGATCTTTGGCCGATGCGTAATCCACAACGGGGGTCACATTATGCACGCCATAAGGCTGCGCATGAGACATGTGATGCGCCATTTTCCCCGAGGCGATCAGCGCCTTGGAGGGGACACAGCCATAGTTGAGACAATCACCCCCCATCTTATGGCCTTCGAGCAAAACAACATTGGCCCCCATCTGCGCGGCCCCGGCTGCGGTCGACAGCCCTCCGGATCCTGCACCAATGATGAGAAGGTCAGCTTTAATACGCTCCATCAATCACACGTCCTTTTTGCCACGAAGGGCTTTGATAACAATGGGTAGGGCAGAAAGCGCCGCAAGGCCAAGAATCGGTCCGATCACATGAGGTTCGAAGATAATCCCAAGGTTTGGCGTTTCCCCACGTGCAAACACTTCTCCCAGCCCCGCACCGACCGAGGTGTAAACAACGGTACCGGGAATGATCCCCAAGAAGGTCGACACCACATAACGGTGCAGCGGCACCTCAAGAAACGCGGGAATCAGGTTGGCGAGGAAGAAGGGCACAGCTGGGACAAGGCGAATAAGGAACAGCATCGACCATTGATTTTCATCAATTCCGTCTTTGATCTGCTTCACTGCCCCGCCGGAGTTTTCAAGTTTTTTGCCCAGTGCGTCTCCGAGCCCCCAACGCGCGGCGAGAAAAATGGCCGTTGCCCCTAGTGTTGCGGCGCCGACATTGAACACCGATCCAAATATCGTGCCAAATAAGAAGCCCCCTGTGAGGGTCGCAATCGACGCCCCTGGCAGCGAAAAGGCCACAATCGCAACATAGACACCAATGAACACCGCTGCGGTCAATACATAGTTGCCATCCCGAAACGCCAGCAAAGCCTCACGATTGTCGCGCAGGGCGTCAAATGACAAATAATCGCGCAGGGTAAAGGCCCCCACTGCCGCGACCGTCAGAATCAGGATCAGAGGGAGAAGGCGGCTTATGCTGGATCGGGCTTCAGGAGTATCTGTCATATCGCTCATCAGATTGGCTTTCTGTTGGGGCAAAGTCTGCACAGAACATGTCGATCACTGCACCTCAACAACAGGTATCTCACGCGCCCTTGAACGCAGGTGTACAACTTCGTGAGATTTTGGCTGGATTCTTACGACATTGAAACATAAACAGCTGTGGAACCTTGCCTTTGTTGCAGGCGACTGGGATTGCCATTTGACATACCCCCGTCACATGCCTATAGCACGGGCTTCAGACACCACTGGCCTGGCGAATCCGCGCCTTCCGGCCAAGGAACGGAGCAATCGCTATGAAACGCACTTTTCAGCCGTCGAACCTCGTTCGCAAGCGCCGTCACGGCTTCCGCTCGCGTATGGCTACCAAAGCTGGACGCAAGATTCTGAACGCCCGCCGTGCGCGTGGCCGTAAGAGCCTGAGCGCATAAGCACGGATCCTTCGCTATGGCGAAGCATTTGATGCCACTTAAAAAGACCGCCGCAGAGCAATCTGAGGCGGTTCTTTTGCCTTTGACAGTTCTGGTCAAACGCGCAGATTTCCTAAAAGCCGCCAAAGCCCGACGCGCGCCCTGCCCTGCCTTTTTGGTGCAAGCTCGCAAACGACGTGATGGCGAGGCCGAGGGGATTCGTGTTGGCTTTACCTGTTCGAAAAAGGTCGGCAATGCCGTTGCCCGCAATCGCGCGAAACGCCGATTGCGCGAAATCGCTCGTGAAGTTTTGCACGAACACGGGCGCGACGGATATGATTATGTGCTGATCGGGCGGGCGGTGCACACAGCCACGCATGATTTCGTGCAGATGCAAAAAGACCTGCGCCGCGCCTTGCGAAAGGTTCACGCATGAGCCCGCTGGCTCATATCGCGGCTTTGCCGGTGCGCGCGTACAGGCTCTTGTTTTCCCCCTGGGTTGGGCATGGCTGTCGTTATCATCCAACCTGTTCGGCCTATTCCCTTGAAGCGCTTGAAAAACACGGTGCTTTCAAAGGTACGTGGCTTACTTTGCGTCGCATTGCCCGATGCCACCCCTGGGGCGGATCGGGCGTTGACAACGTGCCGGATTAAACCCCACTCAAAAGGGACAGGTTCCCGCGATCGGTCACACTCCGTGTTGGGAACTCATGCCGATCCAGCTGGCCACTGATGTTGTGGAAGACATCCAGCAGGAAATAGGAATCGTCAAAATACCAGACATGTCCGGCATTGAGGCCATCCTGATGGGGCTGAGATTTATACCGTAACCCGCAATACACATTCGCCGCTTTTGTATGAAATGGTTTAGTCAGCCCCACTCGACCAGCACGGGGAGCAACCCCAACGCGTTTTACCGCCGAAATAGACAGCGTATCGTCATGCGGGTTGTAATAATTCGTCAGTCGGGCGCAGTGCCTGTAGAGCGACGAAGACTTGGGATTGTCAGGCTCAAGCGAGCCAACCGAGATGTCCCCCCCCATCAACATCACCTGCCCAACAGACCAATTTCGCCCGGCAATGCGCGCGCGGTCATCTGCATCGTCGAAGGCCTCTCGGACCACATAACTGCCCATGGAATGGGCGAGAATATGTAGATCAACCCGGCAGTCCGGCTCTTGCAGGGTGGCAAAAGCCGCGATCCCGTCGCTCACCAACCGAAATGCCGTAAGCTTGGCATCGGTCCGATCTTCTAAGTAATTCAACGCAGAATCAGCACTTGGCCAGTCAAAGCTGATCACCGCCCCTTGGTACCCATGCGCCTCTAACCCGGCTTTGATTTTGCGGTGGCGCTCCAGCACCGTTTCGGGTGAATTGTTGAACCCATGGACATAAAACAGGATGTCACCCGAGGTCAGAGGGTTTGGGGTGCCCCCTTTGGCCTCTTCCATCACATCCTTCACCCATTCGGATTTTTTGATCTTATGACTGGGCTTAGGCTCAGTGTCGCTGTCCGGAATCCGCAAAAACTGACAGGCGGCAGGTTCATTTCCAAACCCATCCCCGCGTTTGCCGCGCGCGCAGAAAATATAATCCATCTCAATCACCACACAAAAAAAGATCCACAAAGCCTAAGGCAATCACGGGGTGAAACAAAGGTATGGCTTGCCTGACTGTCCATCGCGGCCTAAACGACCGCCATGTTAGATACGGCAGACGACATCCACCCGCTCTTTCACGGTGCTCCCAAAAGTACCGAGTTCAAAAAGCTGCGCAAACGCATCGTGCAACAGGTCCGCGAGGCGGTCGACCAATATGGTATGATCGAAGACGGGGCCAAGTGGCTGGTCTGCTTGTCTGGCGGCAAAGACAGCTACACCCTGCTGGCGGTTCTGCACGAATTGAAATGGCGCGGGTTGTTGCCCGTTGAAATTCTGGCCTGCAATCTGGATCAGGGCCAGCCAGGGTTTCCGGCGACGGTTCTCCCCGAATTTCTGGACAAGATGGGCGTTCCCAACCGCATCGAATACCAGGACACTTATTCGATTGTGATGGACAAGGTCCCCGAAGGCCGCACCTTTTGCGCCCTCTGTTCGCGTCTACGCCGCGGCAACCTATATCGTGTAGCCCGTGAAGAAGGCTGTAGCGCCGTTGTTCTTGGACACCATCGGGACGATATTCTTGAAACCTTTTTCATGAACCTGTTCCACGGCAGTCGACTTGCAACCATGCCACCGAAATTGGTCAATGAAGAAGGCGATCTCTTTGTCTATCGCCCTCTGGCCCATGTCTCCGAAGCCGATTGTGAAAAATTCGCCAAGGCGATGGAGTACCCCATCATTCCCTGTGATCTTTGCGGAAGCCAAGACGGACTTCAGCGACAGCAGGTCAAGCAACTGCTTGATGGGTGGGAGAAAAATTCACCCGGACGTCGTAACAAGATGTTCCGCGCATTGATGAATATCCGCCCCTCTCACATGTTGGACCCCGAGCTGTTCGACTTCGCGGGGTTGATGCGCCACACAAAAGACGAAAATTCGACGTAATCGGTCTTTGACCGTTAAGAGCCGAGTTACCGAGGCGGGATATATTTTCCTCAAGTTTAGGGAAAGGACCGTCTCATGAAGGCCAGCCTTCAGTCGCGAATCAGCATGTTTCAAGCCACCGTACGCCGTGGCTTGAGTGGCCCGCAGGCGCTGGCCTTTCTTCCCGCCGTGGCGCTTGGGGCCTTTTGGCTCGGCGGCGAACCGGCATTGATCTTTGTTGCGCTAGGCCTGCCAGCCCTCTTTGTGATGAGTGGTGGCTTCAGCCAATCCTCCCCAGATCAGGACGAGGGCGGCGCTGAGGCAGATGTGATCAATTCCGCAGCGGCGCAGACCTTGGCCAATCATTTCCTTGAACAGGCGCGTTCAACCCATCTGAGCACCGCCTGTATTCTGGTTGAAATGGAAGGTCTGGATGATCTGGCACAGCGTGGCGGCGATGCCACCGCAGATACCATGCGCGACCTGACACTAAGCCGCCTTCGCAATACCTTGCGCCGCGACGATCGCGCGGTTCGAATCGGTGACGCGCGGTTTCTGATCCTATTGGCCCCTGCTGTGCGCCTTGATCTCGAATCTTTGTTGCAACTCTCGACCCGCCTGCAATCGGCGATTGAAGAGCCTGCGTCAATCGACAGCTCGATGCGCTATCTCTCGGCCTCATTTGGATTTTGCGGCAGCACGCGGTTGAACGATGCCGCAACCGGAGAAAACCTTATCGAATCGGCGCAGGTCGCGCTAACCGAAGCTGTTAGCCATGGCCCTTCCGCGATTCGGGCTTGGTCGGAAAACATGCGCGTGGCCCATTCCGAGCAGAAATCCCTGAAAGCTGAGATCGACCGGGCCTTGGCCAATGGCCAGATCCAACCCTGGTTTCAACCGCAGGTCTGCACCTCAACTGGGCGGATCAGCGGTGCCGAAGCCCTGGCCCGTTGGATTCACCCCGAACGTGGCATTGTCCCCCCGGGTCAGTTTCTGCGTGTCCTCGAAGACGCCGGTCGCATGGATCGGTTGGGGGAAGTCATCCTTCAGCACAGCCTCACGGCTTTGCGCAGCTGGGATCAGGCAGGTCTCGACATTCCCCGTGTGTCGGTGAACTTCTCGGACAGCGAACTACGTGATCCCCGCCTTGTGGAACGCATTCAGTGGGAGTTGGATCGATTTGGGCTGACACCTCAGCGACTTGGAATCGAAGTTCTGGAAACGGTGATTGCCGGGTCTCCGGATGGGATTGTGGCGCGCAATATCGTCGCGCTCGGCAAACTCGGCTGCCACATTGATCTCGACGACTTTGGTACCGGACACGCTTCGATCACTGCGTTGCGCCGGTTCCGCGTCCACCGCCTGAAAATCGACCGCAGCTTTGTCACCCGCATTGACCGTGACGAAGACCAGCACCGCATGCTGGCTGCGATTCTCGGCATGGCGGATCGCCTTGGGCTTGAAACTCTGGCTGAAGGTGTCGAAAGCGTCGGTGAACATGCGCTCTTGGGTCAGCTTGGCTGTGACCATGTTCAGGGGTTTGGCATTGCCCGCCCGATGCCCTCTGACCAATTGATCGACTGGGCGCGCGATCACACAGTGCGTATCGCAGACGCACAAAAGCTGGGACGCAGCACCAAGTAAGCGCGCCTATGCAGGGTTTGGGTGGCCAGAAGGGGCCATCCAGCCGCCTCTTCCCACCGTTACTGGTGATTCCGCTTGACCTTTGGCCTTTGGAACGGTTGAACCCAGCGAAGACTTAATTGGGAAAGGCGGCGGTCCTCATGGACAATCAGAACAAGAACCTAATTCTCGCAACAGCGCTCAGCTTTGTGGTGATCCTTGTCTGGTTCATCCTGTTTCCTCCCCCTGAGCAAGAGGCCCTCGACCCGAACGCGCCCATCGTGGCCGAAGGCAATGCGCCTACAGCCGTGATTGGCGATGTGGCATCGGCACCAAGCGCCGCGCCCGGAGCCGCCCCAGCGGCCGTCGCCACGGAAGAAGCCGTCGAAGCCCCCCGCGTTGCTCTGGACACCGCGCGTGTTGAAGGCTCGATCTCACTGACAGGTGGTCGCATCGATGATCTGCGCCTGAAGGATTATCACGAAACCATCGAAGAAGGATCGCCCACCGTTCAGATCCTTGATCCGGTCGGCAGCACAGCCCCCTACTACGCCCTCTATGGCTGGGCGCCAGGCACTGGTCTGGGTCTCGATAGCGTACCCGGTGCGAACACCGAATGGGCTCTTGAAGATGGCACCACGCTCACCGTTGATACGCCCGTCACCCTGCGTTGGGATAGCCCTGAAGGTCTTGTGTTCCGCCGCTTGGTTGAGATTGACGAAGACTATATGTTCACCGTCACCCAGAGCGTTGAGAACACCGGTAGCGCAGCCGTATCGCTTGCCCCCTATGGCATTCTGGCCCGTCACGGCGAACCTGTTGACCTGAAAAGCTTCTTCATCCTGCACGAGGGTGTTGTGGGCATGGCAGATGGCACGCTGAGCGAAATCGGCTATGACGACATGCAGGACTTTAGCGTTGTGCCTAGCGAAGGCGCCCGTGCCGAGGTTACGCAAGTCGAGCAAAATGGCTGGATCGGCTTCACCGACCACTATTGGATGGCGACCCTGATCCCCGAGCCTGGCAGTGCCTATAAGCAGGTTGCGAAATACGACGAACGTCGCAATATCTATCAGACCGAGACCGTTCTGCCGACCATGCAGCTGGCGCCCGGCCAAACTCAGGAAGTCACCACCCAGCTGTTTGCCGGTGCGAAAGAATGGGAAACCATCCGTGCTTATCAAAACGACGGCGGCATTCAGGGGTTCCTTGATTCCATTGACTGGGGCTGGTTCTTCTTCCTGACAAAACCAATCTTTGCGGTTCTGCACTGGTTGAACCTGTTCATTGGCAACATGGGCTGGGCGATCATTGGCCTGACCCTGCTGATCAAAGCGCTTCTCTTCCCGCTGGCCTACAAATCGTATGTGTCGATGGCGAAGATGAAAGAGCTTCAGCCTGAAATGGAGAAGATCAAAGAGAAAGCGGGCGATGACCGCGAGAAGCTCCAGAAAGAGATGATGGCGCTGTACAAGAAGGAAAAGGTCAACCCGGCAGCGGGCTGTCTGCCGATCCTGCTGCAGATTCCAATTTTCTTCTCGCTCTACAAAGTGATCTTCGTCACCCTCGAGCTGCGTCACGCGCCTTTCTTTGGTCCGTTTAACGACCTGAGCGCGCCGGATCCCACCTCGATGATGAACCTGTTTGGTCTGTTGCCCTGGGGTGGTCCAGAAGCAGGCTCGATTCTGGCGCTGGTGCTGATTGGTATTCTGCCGCTCTTGTTGGGCATCTCGATGTTCCTGCAGCAGAAACTGAACCCCGCGCCCACCGATCCCACACAGGCAATGATCTTTGCTTGGATGCCATGGGTCTTCATGTTCATGCTGGGTGGATTTGCCTCGGGTCTGGTGGTTTACTGGATCGCGAACAACACCATCACCTTTACCCAGCAGTACCTGATCATGCGCAGCCAGGGCTATAAGCCCGACATTCTGGGCAACATCACGTCCGGGTTCAAAAAGGCGGAGAAGCCGGAGAGCAAATGACCGCAGAACTCAAAGAGATCTGGCGATTTCCCATCAAGGCCCATGGCCGGGAACAGCTAAACAAGGTGAGCCTGACCGTTGGTCAGGCTCTTCCCTTTGATAGGCATTGGGCTGTGGCCCATGAGGCCTCGAAAGCCGATGGCAGCGCCTGGGTGCCCTGCAATCAGTTCTCCCGCGCGGCCAAGGCCCCTGGACTTCAAGCCATTTCTACGCGGTTTGATGAAACCACGGGGATCATGGTTCTGTCGCATCCCGACCTGCCTGATCTGACCTTCGATCCAGATACCGAAGGTCAGGACCTCGTGTCTTGGGCTGGCCACTTTGTGCCAGAGAACCGCCCGCAATCGGTGCGCGTGGTCAAAGCGCAGTGCCCGGGTTTTACCGATAGCGACTTTCCTTCGGTGACAATTGGCAATATGTCGTCACACCGCGCTGTTTCACAGCGCGTAGGTCAAGAGCTGTCAATCCATCGGTGGCGCTGCAATCTGTGGCTCGATGGGCTGGCGCCCTGGGAAGAATTCGACTGGATCGACAAAGAGGTGCAGATTGGTGAGGCGGTTTTTGCCGTACGCGAACCCACCACGCGCTGTCTTGCGACCCATGCCAATCCTGATACCGGCAAACGTGACGCGGATGTGCTCGGCGCGTTGAAAAGCTGGGATCATCAGGATTTCACAATCATGACCGAGGTGGTGCGCAGCGGCGTGATCCAACCCGGTGACAGCGTAAAGGTGCTGTAACAATGGAACAATTGCCCTTTCCCTTCGCGGAAGAGCCTGATGATGCGTCGCGCGAAGCCGCGCGCAAATTGCTAACCGGCCATGAGGTGGAATTCCTCAAGGGGGTTGTGGCCATGGATGGCCTGCCGCCGGATGACCGGGTCGAAGTGTGCTTTGCGGGCCGATCCAACGTCGGGAAATCGAGTTTGATCAATGCCCTGACCGGCCGCAAGGGATTGGCACGTGCCTCCAACACCCCTGGCCGCACGCAGGAGATCAACTTTTTCACCATCGGAGTTGATCATTTTCTCGTCGACCTCCCCGGCTATGGCTTTGCCAACGCGCCGCTTGATGTCGTCGCAAAGTGGCAGAACCTGTTGAAAAACTACCTCGCAGGACGCGCCAATCTGCGGCGTGCCTTTGTGTTGATCGACTTCCGTCATGGCGTCAAAGCTGTCGATGAAGAGATCATGAAGCTGTTGGATCGCTCGGCATTGACCTTTCAAGTGGTGTTGACGAAGGCCGACAAGGTCAAAGCCCAAGACCACGACAAGGTTCTGGCACAGGTTCGCGCGGCGCTGGCAAAGCACCCCGCAGCCTACCCCGAGATTGTGCTGACCAGCAGTGAAAAGGGAGACGGAATTCCGACCCTCCGCGCGATTATCGCCGGGTTGGAATAACACAATGCGGGTGATGGGATCGTCCCGTCACCCCAAACGTTTATTGGTGAAACGGTTAGACGTGTTGGGCCCCGTTGATTTCGATCTCGGTGCCCGAAATATAACTGCTCCCTTCTGAGCAGAGAAAATAGATTGCGTCAGCAACTTCTTCGGGTTGCCCCAAACGACGCATCGGCAGCTTTTCCACAATCTTGTCAGTACCCGGTGAGAGAATCGATGTTTCGACTTCTCCCGGAGCAATGGCGTTGACCCGCACGCCCAATGGGCCAAAGTCATGCGCCATTTCGCGGGTCAGAGCCGCGAGGGCGGCCTTTGATGTAGCATAGGCCGCTCCTGCAAACGGATGTACCCGGCTTCCGGCAATGGACGTCACATTGACCACAGCCCCCTTGGCCTCGGCCAGTTCATCTTTGAGACCACGCGCGAGAACAACTGGGGCAAAGAAATTGACGTGGAACACCCTGCCCCAATCCATCAGATCTGTGTCCAGCGTGCTCAGGCGTTCCCCCTCCGGCCCTTTGGGTGAAATGCCTGCGTTATTGACCAGCGCATCCAACCGTCCATCTAG
This sequence comes from Pelagimonas sp., assembly GCA_049116335.1. Classification (GTDB taxonomy): domain Bacteria; phylum Pseudomonadota; class Alphaproteobacteria; order Rhodobacterales; family Rhodobacteraceae; genus CANMIH01. The sequence goes on from JAGDYZ010000012.1 coordinate 446,786, forward strand.
CTTTTCTTGAATAATACCAATGGCATTTATGGTATCAGCGGGATCCCCAAGGTCGAGTTTGATGTGATTCTCCTCACCACCGGGCCAGGGGCAATGTGGCGAAAACTCTTGCCGGGAGCAGGTCAAAACCCGCCAGCCTTCTGCGCTGAACTTGCGCACGGTTGCATGACCAATTCCTCGGCTTGCACCGGTCAAAAGCAAAGTTCGCTGGGCCATGGGTCTCTCCTGTTGTTGCGCGCAAGGTAGCACCCTGACACGCAGGAGCAATGAGGTCTTGGCAGAGGCGATGTAGCCGCGTAACACAAGCGGTCAAGAGGATATGACCATGAGAAAGCAGAACATGACCCGCGACTGGATCGCCACCGCCCGCACCCTGTCCGAAGCGCTCCCCTATCTTCAGCGATACACCGGTGCCGTGGTTGTGGTGAAGTTTGGCGGCAATGCCATGGGCGACGATGAGGCGATGGCGCAATTTGCCCGAGACATTGTCTTGATGCGCCAGGTTGGCGTGAACCCCGTTGTGGTGCACGGCGGTGGCCCGATGATCAATGAGATGCTGGGCAGGCTGAATATCGAATCATCCTTTGTCCGTGGCAAACGCGTGACAGATCAGGCGGTTGTCGAAGTCGTCGAGATGGTTCTGACGGGTCGCGTCAACAAACGCATCGTTCAGGCCATCATGGAGGAAGGCGGCCGCGCCGTGGGCCTCTCGGGCAAAGACGACAACCTGATGGTCTGCGAACCGGACGATCCCGAGCTCGGATTTGTTGGCCGCCCCGTCGAGATGAATGCGCAGGTTCTCACAGATCTGTTTGAATCAAATATCATTCCCGTTGTAGCCCCCGTGGGCACGGGACGTGACGGCCATCAGACCTACAACGTCAACGGAGACACCGCCGCTGGGGCCATTGCAGGCGCATTGAAAGCCGACCGCCTGTTGTTGCTGACAGACGTCGCCGGTGTCAAAGACAGCACGGGCGAAGTCGTTACAGAAATGACCCCGGAAGATGTCCAAGAGATGATCCAGAACGGCACAATTGCCGGAGGCATGATTCCAAAAACCGAAACCGCCCTGAAAGCCATCGACGCGGGCGTGCGGGGGGTCGTGATCATTGACGGTCGGGTCTCCAATGCCTGTCTGTTGGAACTCTTTACTGAACATGGATCAGGGTCGATGATCCGCCCCTCCGATCTTCCCCCTCGGGAGAGCTGATGAGCTGGCAGGCACTCTCTGATGCGGCAAAGGCGCAGGGGTTGGCCCTCAGAGGGGGGCTTCACCCCAGTGCCGAAGACGCCGCGCCTGAGGGGTGTCAGACACTTGTTCTATTGGGCCCGGACGAACCGCATTTCTGGGCCCATTTTACCGCATCGCCGGAATACCAAGACAACGCCACAGATCCCCTTGACCGATGGTCAAAGCGTGTGGTTGGCGCTTTGGCCCAAGACTGGCAGGGGGAGGCTATCTATCCCTCAGATGGCCCACCCTATCCGCCGTTCCTACGCTGGGCTGCAGGCTCACAGCAGTGTTGGGCCTCGCCTGTTGGCCCCTTGGTGCATTCTGAAGCAGGGTTGTTCATCAGCTACCGTGGGGTGCTTGCCTTGCCCCAAAAGCTTGATCTTCCTGTCCCCAGCGTGTCCCCCTGTCTGACCTGTGATCGTCCCTGCGAAACAGCCTGCCCCGTCGGGGCACTGGCGCCAGACAAATTTTACGACGTGCCCACCTGCAAAGCCCATTTGCGCAGCGAAGCGGGACAAGAGTGCCGCTCCAAGGGTTGCCTGACGCGCCGGGCCTGCCCTGTCGCCATCGATTTTCAACGACTGCCCGAGCAGTCCGCTTTTCACACCGCCGCTTTCCTAAAGAGTTAATCCAATGCTGTTGATCTTGATGCGCCACGCCAAATCAGACTGGTCTTTTGATCTAGAAGACCATGAGCGTCCGCTAAATTCGCGAGGACAACAGGCTGCGAAAGCGATGGGAGATTGGCTCAGGGCCCAAAACCTCCAGCCTGACCAAGTGTTATGCTCCTCCGCCACCCGCACACGAGAAACGCTCGCGGGTTTGGATCTCACCGCGCCCACGCGCTTTTCGGACGTGCTGTATCACGCGGCACCCGATACTTTGTTAGAGGAACTCAAGTCCGCCACCGGGCAGACGGTGTTGATCGTGGGCCACAATCCCGGCATCGCGCTCTTTGCCAATGGCTTGCTCGCAAAACCAGTCGATCACCGCGGATTTCGCGATTATCCGACCTGCGCCACACTTGTGGCCCGCTTTGAGATCAACACGTGGCAGGAACTCACACTAGCGCAAGGTCACGCCGAAGCCTTTATGGTTCCGCGTGAACTGATGAGCTGAACCTCAGCGAAATGGTGGACTGTACAACAGGCCGCCATTGATCCACTGGGCATTTAATCCACGGGTCAAACCAACGGGTGTGTGCTCACCGATGTTCTTTTCGAACAATTCGCCATAGTTCCCACCCGCTTTAATCGCGCCCACGGCCCAATCCGCCTCGAGCCCCAAGAGCTCACCCAGCGCGCCTTCGGTGCCCAGCAAGCGGTTGATCTCGGGTTTGGCGTCCCCCTGCGAAAGCTCTTCAACATTTGCAGAGGTCACCCCGAGCTCCTCCGCCGCGATCAGGGCATTCAGCACCCAGCGCACGACCCCTGCCCATTCGCTGTCATCATCCCGTACCACGGGTCCCAAAGGCTCTTTCGAGATGATTTCAGGCAAAAGAATATGGTCACTCGGCGTTTCAAAGGTCGCGCGAATGGCTGCGAGCCCAGAAAGGTCGGAACTATAGACATCGCAGCGCCCCGACAGATAGGCCTCTTGGGCTTCGGCGGGTGATGTCACCGGAATCGGGGTATAGCCGATGTTATGTTTTTCAAAATACTCCTGCAAATTCAGCGCACTGGTCGTGCTAGCTTGAATGCAGACGCTTTTGTCGAACAAATCGATCGCCGAGGTCGCGCCCAAAGCCTTGGGGGCCAGAAAACCCTGACCATCATAATAATTGATCGCTGGGAAATCCAGATTGGCATCTGCTGACGCCGACAGGGTGGTGTTGCGCACCAGAAGATCGATTTGCCCCGACAACAGCGCGGTAAAGCGTGTCTTGTTTGACGTCGGAATAAATTCAACCGCCGAAGCATCCCCAAGAACAGAGGCTGCTACAGCGCGACACAGGCCCACATCGAATCCCTGCCAGTCACCGGCATCGTCCTGCGTGGCAAATCCGACAAGCCCGGAATTCACACCGCAGCGCAGCACGCCATTGGCCCGAACATCATCAAGTGTCCCTGACGATGCCGCTCCGGCGTATACCAATGCGCCCAGGAGAATGAGCTTGTTCATATTTCCCTCTTTCTAGGTTTCTGCCTCAAAACCACGGTGGTCCTTATGGCTGGACCTGCTGACCGACACTGGGAACACAATGAAATTCTACAGAGAATGAGCGGTTTCACGCCCACTGGTCAAGCGAATCGTCCAATGTCCCCTGATTTTTCGCCCGAAAAACGAAGTTTCGAGCCTTCCCTGTCAGGTTTCTGTGGCAAGACGGTAAAACTTTTCCGCAAATCTGAATTCGCTGCGTTTTCTTTCGGCCAATGTGGTCGCTTCTTCGTCTTCGCCCCATTGCTCTTCCTGCCAGAGCTCATCCAGACGCGACAGCGCCCAGATCTCTTCAACGTCTGCCAGTGCATTGGCAGCTGCCAACCCCAGCACCAGCGAGCCTGACAAAGAGACAAGATCGTGGAAGGCCGCCAGTTGGAAGGCGGTCAGAGCATGCACCTCAGCGGTGAGCTTGGCGATCGCGGTTTCATCCTGTGGCGCATGGATCACGCCGGTGCGTGGTTCAAGCTTTGCACCAAATGTCGCCTCGGCCCAATCCAGCATTGGGTTCCATTTGTCATTCTGACGCGCCACCAGCTCAACCGGGTGGCCTGCGCGGTAACACAAAAGATCGCTATCACCATAGGCCGCCAGCATATCAGCCACTTCGGCAAACTGGATTGTAACCTTATCCAGCGCGGAATTGGCCATGCGGGTTGCGGGCATGACGTTGGGGTCAATTTTCTCGACCTGTGCATCCCATTCTGCCGCAATCTCGCGCGCAAGAGCCTCGGTTGGAACAACAAGCGGGGTCTTTGCGGGGGTTTTGACGCCGCGACCGTCCAGTTGAACGGCAAAGCCAGTGTCAACACGCGCCACATCTGCGGCTTTCCAAAACCGTTTGGGGGCCCATTCACTCATCTTTTCAGATCTCCAGCATCTCGTGGATCATGGCTTCGAGCGCAGTGGCATCCCGAGCCACGGGCGCCGGCGCAAGCGCATCAGGTGTATGATAGCCCCAGCTGACGCCAATTGGGCGAATGCGCGCCGCACGGGCCATGTCCATATCAAATTCAGTATCGCCAATCATGACCGCCTGCTCGGGCACCATGCCTGTCTCAGACAGGGCCGTCAAAAGCATCGAGGGATTGGGTTTTGACGGATGGTCATCGGCAACCTGCGTCGTCACAAACCGCGACGCCATATCCAGACCATCCAGAAGCGCGGTCAACCCACGCCGGGATTTGCCCGTCGCAATCCCCATCAGCAGGTGGTCGATTCCCGCCAAACGGTCCAGCATCTCACGAATACCGGGATAGAGCGGCGACAGACCGCCTTGCTGGCGTTGCAGAAAGAACGCCTCTTTGTAACCCACCACCAGTTTGGCGTGGGTTTCGGGGCTTTCATCCGGCATCAGACGCGCGATAAGGATCGGCAGAGACAGTCCAACCCCGGCCAGCACCTCTTCGCGCGAGGGCAGGACTAGGCCAGCGCTGTCAAACGCATGCTGCATGGCACCCAAGATTTTGGCCTGACTGTCGACAAGTGTCCCGTCGACGTCAAAAATGACCAGCTTCAGGTCCATTTACAGTCCCTCAAACGGGTCATCATCCGCAAGATCTTCGGTCCAGCCCAGGGTATCCCAGCTGTTGGCCATATGATCTGGCAACGGGGCTTTGATTGAGATTTCCTTTTTGGTCACAGGGTGTTCGAACCGCATCATCCGCGAGTGCAGGTGCAGCTTTTTCGAGATCACCCCACCCAGCTGGGCACCCCAGCCGTCGCCGAGATTTTCCTGACCTGACCCACCGTATTTGCCATCCCCAATAATTGGGTGACCGATTTCAGCCATATGCGCACGCAGCTGGTGGGTTCGTCCGGTCAACGGCTCCATCGCCACCCAAGCCGCGCGGCTGGCTACGCGGTAGAGCGTAGCATACAGAGTGTGCGCACGTTTTGCCCCATCCGTATGGGCCATATCCCGCGGATGAACGGCGATCATCTTTTCGCCTTCACCATACCGACCATGGCCCGGCGCTTTGACCAGACCATAGCGAATTTCACCCAGATACGGGGTGGGCACTCCGGCAACCAGCGCCCAATAGATCTTGCGGGTTTCCCGGTGGCGGATTGCAGTTGTTAGCGCCTTTGCCATCTCGCGCGACCGCGCGAGCAACAACACACCCGAGGTGTCTTTGTCGAGGCGATGCACAAGACGCGGGCGTTCGTCATACCCAAAGGTCAGCGCGTCGCCCATGCCATCCACGTGGCGGGTCTGTTTGCTGCCGCCCTGTGTGGGCAACCCCGGAGGTTTGTTCAGCGCGATGATGTGATCATCGCGGTAGATGACGCAGGAGCGGATCATCTCGGCATCGGCGTCAGAGATATCCGTCTTGGGTCGGCTGACCACCTGACCTGGTTCTGGTAGCGGCGGGATACGCACCTGCTGGCCAACATCTAGCCGGGTTGACGCCTTTACGCGGCCCCCATCAACACGGATTTCGCCTTTGCGGCACATCTTTTCGATGCGCCCCTGAGCGACATGGGGGAACAGACGTTTCATCCAGCGATCCAGCCGCTGGTCGCCATCGCCCGGACCGACGGTGATGGTTTGAACTCTGCTCATGTTGTTATACTCCGCGCGAGGATCAGGCCCGCAGCGAGCGCGGCCAATGACAAGATCACAGACCCTGCCACATATACGGCAGCAAGGGCAATATCGCCGCGTTCATACAGGGTCACAGCATCCAAGGAAAAGGCCGAAAAGGTGGTAAACCCGCCTAAAACACCGGACATCAGCAGCGGTGCATAGCGGTTTCCCCCTAGATGCAACAGTGCCACCACCAAAACCCCCATGGCAAAGCTGCCAAGAATGTTCACCGTCAACGTGCCCCAGGGAAATCCCCGGCCCAGAATACGGGTCATCGCAAGCCCGGTCATATAGCGGGCACTGGCGCCAAGGGCACCCCCCAGGGCTACTTGTAGCAATACAGTCATGGGCTTGCGTGTGGCGATTGGGGGCCGCGTTGTCAAGCTGGGGGCGCTGCCCCCGACGCCCCATGGGCCGTCTCCCCCGGAGTATTTGTTAAAAGAAGAAGCGCAACGCGCTACTTTGCATTGCGCTGCAGACGGAGTTTGTCAAAGTACTCGACCCGCTTGCGCAGATCCCGCTCGAACCCACGTTCCACCGGATCGTAAAAGCGCTCACGCGGCATGTCTTCGGGAAAATAATCCTGTCCCGAGAACCCGTCTTCGGCGTCATGATCATAAGCATACCCATCGCCATATCCCTGATCTTTCATCAAGCCAGTTGGGGCATTCAAGATATGTTTCGGCGGCATAAGTGATCCGGTTTTACGCGCAGCCCCGCGCGCAGCTTTGATCCCAACATAGGCCGCGTTGGATTTCGGTGCCAGCGCCAGATAGACCGCCGCATTGGCCAGAGCCAACTCCCCTTCCGGGCTGCCCAGCCGCTCGAAGGTCTGCCATGCGTTCAGGCAGACAGTGTTGGCCTGAGGGTCCGCCAGACCAATGTCTTCTGTCGACATCATGGTCATGCGGCGCGCGAGATATCGCGGGTCTTCGCCCCCCTCCAGCATCCGGGCCAGCCAGTACAGGGCCGCATCCGGATCCGATCCTCGGATGGACTTATGCAGGGCTGAGATCAGATTGTAATGCTCATCCCCCGACTTATCATATTGCGCCGCGCGCTTCATCAATCGGGTTTTCAGGGCGTCCGTATCTAGCGGCTCGCTCAGAGGCCAGCTCATCACCTGTTCGACCGAATTGAGCAAAGCCCGTCCATCCCCATCCGCCATTTCGAGCAGCGCCGCGCGTGCACCGGCATCCAGTGGCAAGGTCCGGTCCAGCTCTTTCTCGGCGCGTTTGACGAGGTTTTCCAGATCGTCGGTATCAAGCCGTTCCAGCACAAGAACCTGCGACCGGGACAGCAGGGCGCGGTTCAGCTCAAAACTTGGGTTTTCGGTCGTCGCCCCCACCAACAAAATGGTGCCATCTTCCATATGGGGCAGAAATCCATCCTGTTGGGCTTTGTTGAAGCGGTGGATCTCATCCACAAACAACAACGTCCCCCGCCCGGTTTTCCGACGCAGTTTGGCCGCATCAAACACTTTGCGCAGATCCGGGACCCCAGTGAAGATCGCGCTGATCTGCACAAAGTGGAGATCTGTCACATCCGCAAGAAGGCGCGCAATCGTGGTCTTTCCAACGCCCGGTGGCCCCCAGAATACAATCGACCCCAAAGTGCCCGCCGCCAGCATCACACCCAAAGGTGCTTCGGGACCGAGAATATGTTGCTGGCCAATCACCTCATCGAGGGCCTGCGGGCGCAATCGATCAGCAAGCGGGCGTGGCGCGGTGCTTTCCGCCTCAGGGCTGTCAAAGAGATCCACAATCAGCCTCTGAACCGAAGAACAAGCCGGGCATTGCCTCGAAGCGCATCAACCCGCACGCCATTCCCTGCGCGTTCAAGCAGGCGACCAAGATCTTTGGGAGAAGTCAGCTCACGTCCATCAATGCCCAGAAGAATATCGCCGCGACGCAACCCTACCCGTGCGCCGGCATTGCCTGGGTCCAGCACGATAATGCCTTCAAGGCCCGCTGGCAGATTCAGCTCATCCGCCACCGCCGGATTGATCCGCGCCACGGTCAGCCCCGGAAGCACATCACCATTGCCAAGTTGCGTAACCTCAGCGGGAGGAGAATTCGGAGCCGCGATCATCGCGACCATCGCCTCTTTCTCCTCTCCTCGACTGGCAAACCGCACTGTGGCCTGTTCCCCAATCCCGCGGACTGACATTCGAAAAATCATTTCAGCGGGCGTGTTCACAGGCTGGCCATCAACACTCAGCACCACATCGCCCACCTGCAGGCCAGCGGTGGTGAAGGGGCTGGCGGCATGCAGATTGGCAATCACAACACCACCCGGCAGCAGAAGACCCAGACTATCAGACAGATCCGCATCAACCGGCTGCCCGGTGATCCCGGCCCAGGGGCGCTGGAAGCGGGTTTCACCACGCTGGGCCTGATCCACGAATTGCGACACAAGGGCTGATGGAATCGCAAATCCGATGCCGTTTGACCCGCCTGACCGCGTCAGGATTGAGGTGTTCACGCCAATCAAACGCCCCTGAACATCAATCAACGCGCCACCAGAGTTCCCCGGATTGATCGGTGCATCAGTTTGCAGGAAATACCCACGTGCATTGCCTGTGGCCGCACCAGAACGGGCGAGGCCGGACACAATCCCGCTCGACACGGTCTGGCCCACCCCAAAGGGATTGCCGATCGCCAGCACCAGCTCGCCAACTTCGACCGTATCACTGTCACGGAAACTGAGATGCGGCATGTCCTGCGCGTCGCGCAACTTGAGGATGGCAAGATCGGACTCTTCGTCCCCCAACAGCACATCCGCCGCAAACTCGCGTCGGTCATTGAGGACCACACGAATATCGGTCGCCATACCCACCACGTGATAGTTGGATACGATAATCCCGTCCTCAGAAAGGATCACTCCAGACCCCAGCGAGTTCTGAACCCTCGGCCGCCCCTGATATTCACGAAACATCCGACCAAACATGGGGTCATCGGCAAAGGGCGAGCGCTGTTGCACCACGCGACTGGCATAGATGTTCACCACAGCGGGCGCGGCCTGTTTAACCAAAGGCACAAAAGACAGGCTGATCTCGACCTGTGACGTGGGAACACGCGTGTCTGCCGCGACTGGAGCGGCCAAAAGACCAAGGGCAAAGCCAAATGAAATTAGGGTGCGCAGGATCATGGCGGTTCCTCTCTGTGTCTCATTCGATATGCGGCGCGAAGGTACCGATTGCAAGAAACACAATAGGTTTGCGCAAAAGACTGCTGTCAGAATGAATGTGGCGCGCAAAGGAGGGATGACCTTTGCACGCCAGATGGTGCCGGAGGGGAGGAGCGAATGGCTCCGACACCAAGGGGAGAGAACGCTTCGTTATGACGCCTGCTGCAGTGACGCGCTTCTACGGGCGCCCACATTGCGCGCGAGATCACGCAGACAGACACGTGTGTCCTCCCAACCCAGACAGCCGTCTGTGATGGATTGACCATAGGTAAGCGGCTCTGTTCCGAGCTTCTGTGCCCCCGCCACCAGATGGCTTTCGATCATCACACCCATAATACGGTGGTCCCCGCGCGCGATCTGATCCCCGATGTTCTCCAGAACTTCGGGTTGTTTCATGGGATCTTTGCCGCTGTTGGCATGGCTCGCATCAATCATCACCTGTGGGCGAATGCCGTCTTTTTGCGCGAGGTAACAGCAGGAATCGACCGAGGCCGCATCGTAGTTGGTGCCTTCGCCGCCGCGCAAAATGACGTGACAATCCGGGTTGCCGTCTGTGGCGACAATCGCCCCCTGCCCGTTCTCTGCCAACCCCATGAAATGATGCGGCTGAGCCGAAGACCGCACGGCATCTAGTGCAATCTGAACATTGCCGCGGGTGCCGTTTTTGAACCCAACCGGGCAGGACAGACCCGAGGCCATCTCGCGGTGGATCTGGCTTTCTGTGGTGCGTGCGCCAATCGCGGCCCAGCTGACCAGATCGGCCACATACTGCGGCACGGCGGTGTCCAGAAACTCGGTTGCCACCGGTAGGCCCATCTCATTGATCTCAAGCAGTAGCTTGCGCGCCGCCTCAAGACCCTCGTTGATCCGGAACGACCCATCCATGCCCGGATCGTTGATCAACCCTTTCCACCCGCCAATGGTGCGCGGTTTCTCGAAATAGACCCGCATGACAATCTCCAGCGTATCGGCGCATTCCACCCGCAGCGCCTGAAGCTGGCGGGCGTATTCAATCGCCGCCTTGGGTTCATGGATCGAACAGGGACCGGTGATGGCAATCACCCGGTCATCTTCACCTGACAAAATACGCTGAATGGCGGCACGGCCGGCCTGAACGGTTTGCGTTGCTGCATCTGACAATGGATGTCGTTCTCGCAGCTCTTCCGGTGTGGTGAGTTGCTGCATCTGGGTGACACGAAGGTTTTGGGTGGTGATAGGCATGGGTCTTGTCCTTGGAGAGATGGGCCCACCGACGGACAAAATAAAAACCGCCGGGTGAAGGGCGGTTTGGTGGTAATCTCGTTTTTGCGTTTTGTCAGAACGCGCCAACCCCTCCGTCCGCCATGTGGCTCGGATAAAAGTAATACCAAAATGCAGCGAACTTCTGGGTCATGGGCTGAACGCTAGCCGAGATTCGTTTTTCTGTCCATGCCCTAATTGCGGATCCTATTCGCTTAGGTTTTCGGCACTGGTATTGGCAGGTCGACCATAGCCCGGACGGCCTGTTCCGCTCTGTGCAACGTCGAAATTCCACACAATCGTGAGATTTGTGATCATCGCACCAAGGAAAGAATAAGCGAGCTGTTCTGGTGTCAGAACAAAAGCTGAGGCCGCGAAAACCAACGCATCAATCGCCGCCTGGAACCATCCCGCTTTGAACCCGGTTTTGTGCTCGATGATGATCCCGAGAATTGTCATCCCCCCGGCCGAGGCATTGTGCCGAAAAATCGCGATCAGACCCGCCCCGCTACAGGCACCGCCAAGAACCGCGGCCAGCCCCGTGTGCAGATTTTCGAACAACAGAACCGAACCCAACATCTGGGATCCAAAGGAAATCCCCAGAACCACAAAGATCGTACGAAGCGCAAACGCACGTCCCCGCTTGGTCCAGGCCAGAATGAGAAATGGAACACCAATGGCGAAGAACAGCGGGCCAAAGCCGATGTCCAGCACATAAGACAACAGCAGCGCCATACCTGCCGTCTGTCCGGCCACCAATCCACCTGCCTTTAGGAACGTCACGCCGAGGCTGGCCATGAGGATGCCAAACACCAGACCTTGCAAGTCAAAAAGGGACAGTGGCGATTTCATTGCGTGGGCTCCTTGCAAATAGGGCGGCGTGTCCTCCCAAACACGGGGCGTCTCAGGTGGCGTTCAATCAGATCGTTGCAGATAAAACAATTGCACAGACACAGAAAACCCCGCCTGCCGGTGCAGACGGGGTTAAAACATCTTGCGATGTGAGAAGATTACTCTTCTGCGGCGTCTTCAGCTGCAACGCGTGCCTTGTCGGCTGCGCCTTTGGCGTCAACATCACGGTCAACCAGCTCGATGATCGCCATCGGAGCCATGTCACCATAACGGAAGCCAGCTTTCAGAACGCGGCAGTAACCACCGTTACGCTCTTTGTAGCGCGGGCCGAGAACAGCGAAGAGTTTTGCAACGTCTTTGTCTTCTTTCAGCTGAGCTGCAGCCTGACGACGAGCGTGCAGGTCGCCGCGCTTGCCCAGAGTGATCAGCTTGTCGATGACGCGCTTAAGTTCTTTTGCTTTAGGCAAAGTGGTTTTGATCTGTTCGTGCTCGATGAGCGAGCCAGCCATGTTCGAGAACAGAGCTTTACGGTGCTCGTGAGTACGGTTTAGGCGGCGGTAGCCTTTTGCGTGACGCATTGTCTTACTCCAAATGTGCCCTCTACGGGCGGTTTTGCTTTGTCTGACGGGGGATGCGTGTCACCCGTTCTCCTTGGGGCACTGGGCCCGGTCTGCGCCGTAAAAAGGAGTTGCGGGCAGATGCGCGTGATTAGCCGAAAGATTGCGGTGAAGCAAGCCCCAAGGAATGACCTTACTTCGGGCGCCACAACGCCGCGCTCAGAGGCTTTCAGTGCAGAAATTCGCTAACACTTACCGGCATTTAGCTATCCACGCAGATTTTACGACTTCCTCAGAGACCCCCTGGAAAACTCTACGTCACTATCCGACCACCCAACTGATTCGGGTTGAGCCGAAAACCTTTGTATCCATGAAAAAGGGGCGGCACATTTGCGCCGCCCCTTCTCTATTCCAAAGTACCCAAAACTTAGAAGTTGTCTTCCAGTTTCTTGGCCAGATCTTCGATGTTGTCTGGCGGCCAGTCTTCGACATCCATGCCGAGGTGCAGACCCATGCCAGACAGAACTTCTTTGATCTCGTTCAACGACTTGCGGCCGAAGTTCGGAGTGCGGAGCATCTCGGCTTCGGTTTTCTGGATCAGGTCGCCGATGTAAACGATGTTGTCGTTCTTCAGGCAGTTTGCCGAACGCACCGACAGTTCCAGCTCGTCCACTTTCTTCAACAGAAGCGGGTTGAACTCGAGACCATCATCATCGTCCTGACGCTGAGCCGACTCGGGCTCGTCGAAGTTGACGAAGATCGACAGCTGGTCCTGCAGGATGCGGGCCGCATAGGCGATGGCATCTTCAGGGGTAACCGAACCATCGGTTTCGATTTTCAAAGTCAGCTTGTCATAGTCCAGAACCTGACCTTCACGGGTCGGCTGAACGTCATAGGCGACTTTTTTAACTGGCGAGTAGATGGCATCGATCGGGATCAGACCGATAGGCGCATCTTCTGGCTTGTTCTTGTCAGCCGAAACATATCCTTTGCCGGTGTTCACGGTAAATTCCATGTACACTTCAGCACCCTCGTCCACGTGACAGATCACGTGCTCGCGGTTCAGGATCTCGATACCGGCGCTCTCAGCAATGTCACCCGCAGTTACAACACCTGGACCTTTTGCCGAAACGGAAAGACGCTTGGGGCCTTCCACTTCCATACGAAGGCTAACGCCTTTCAGGTTCAGGATGATGTCGGTCACGTCTTCACGCACACCGTCAACGCTGGAGAATTCATGCAGAACGTTGTCGATCTGTACGCTGGTGATGGCCGCGCCCTGAAGGCTCGACAGCAAAATGCGACGCAGCGCATTGCCCAGTGTCAGACCAAAGCCGCGCTCAAGCGGCTCGGCAATCAGAGTGGCCTTGCGTGCAGGATCGTTGCCCGGCTGGATTTCCAGCTGTGTCGGCTTGATCAGCTCTGCCCAATTCTTGTGGATCATGCAGGTCCCTCCATACTTGTCTGTTCCCCATGTCCATAGGTCCAGACGCCCGAGGTTTTAAACAGCGAGCTGGGACCGCCCCAAATGGTGCGGCCCCAACCAGATTTTTGTGCGATTATACGCGACGGCGCTTCGGCGGACGGCAGCCGTTGTGCGCAATCGGGCTTACATCACGGATCGATGTGATGTTGAAGCCTGCTGCAGCCAGCGCGCGGAGCGCCGATTCACGACCCGAACCCGGGCCCTGCACCAAAACTTCCAGAGTTTTAACGCCATGTTCCTGAGCTTTCTTGCCCGCATCTTCCGCAGCCAGCTGAGCAGCATACGGGGTCGATTTACGCGAGCCTTTGAAACCCATGGTGCCAGCAGACGACCACGAGATCGCGTTGCCCTGCACGTCAGAGATCAGGATTTTGGTGTTGTTGAAGGTCGAGTTCACATGCGCAACGCCAGATGCGATGTTCTTGGAGACCTTTTTCTTGCCGCCACGGCGGGTATCACGTGCCATTGGTCGTAGTCCCCCTTATTTCTTCTTACCAGCAATGGCCTTTGCAGGGCCCTTGCGTGTACGTGCGTTGGTGTGGGTCCGCTGACCGCGCACCGGGAGGTTACGACGATGGCGCAGACCGCGGTAGCAGCCCAGGTCCATCAGACGCTTGATGTTGATCTGAACTTCACGACGCAGGTCACCTTCAACGGTGTAGTTTGCATCGATATGTTCACGAACAGCCAGAACCTCTGCGTCGGACAGTTCATTCACACGACGGGTTACGTCGATGTTGACCGAATCACAGATTTCTTTGGCCGCTGTCGAACCAATACCGTGGATATAGGTGAGTGCGATAAGCACTCGCTTATTTGTCGGGATGTTTACGCCGGCAATACGTGCCAAGGTAGCTTCCTTTTCGTTGCGAGCCCGTAGCACCAGGCCCTTTTTTCACAACATAAGGCCCGAGGCAGAGTGCCGACGGGCCAGTGCTGATCAGGTGCTCTGCCGTCTAGGTGCGACCTATCTGGCAAAATGATTCTCACTAGAGATGAGCGTGGGTAAAAAGAATTCGGCTGAAGGTCAACCCTTATGCCACTATTAGGCGACTACCATGTATTCAGGGCGCGCGACTGTACCAAACAAGACTCGATTTTGAGTGTCTCACCTATCCTGTACACTACGTGTTTAGTTCGACCAACGTCCGCTTATGGGCAAAGATGAAACTCTGTCGGCTCACCACTGTCCCCGTTATACATCGACAACTGCCCTGGGTTATATTCTGAGACCATAAACACAAAAACCCCCGGGAAAACTGCTCCTGGTTCGTTGCAGTACCCCATCCGAAAAAAGGTCTGGTCTTTGGTCCAGGTCACCTGCGGCAACGGCGTTTCCATCTCACACAGCCATTCAATCTCGGTGACAAACTGACCATCAAAGCTTAACCCCTTTTCGTGACGTTCGATGGGATCCAGAGGGCAGAGTGCCAGGTCAGTAACAAAATCCTGTTCAGCCGCCAACGCCTGCGAAGCCAGAATTCCGAATGCTGCTGCAAGTATACGCATGAAATCACCTTATATCAGATGACCTCAGCCTAACAAAAAAACCCGCCTGAGGGCGGGTTTTCTTCGATCTTAGATTTGACCTGACCTAGGCGTCGAGCTTTTCAGCCACAGCCGCCTTGATGTCGCCAATCTCGCCAAGGCCATCTACGCGGCTATGCATACGCAGCGCATAGTAGTAGCCGATCAGCGGCGATGTCTGTTTGTAGTATTCCATCAGACGGGTACGCAGGCTTTCTGCGTTGTCATCCGCGCGGCGCTTGAATTCGGTGCCACCACAGTTGATGCACTTGCCGTCTGCTGGGATCGGCTTGGTGATGTCGTTATAGACCTCGCCACAGCTGCCACAGGTCGACCGTGCCGTGATCCGTTTCACAAGGGCTTCGTCCTGAACACGCAGCTCAACAACCGCATCAAGCTTCTGCCCCATTTCCTCGAGCAGCTCAGCCAGAGCATCAGCCTGCTTGAGGGTGCGAGGAAAGCCGTCAAAGATAAAGCCGTTGGCTTGTGTTGTCTGCAGCTTTTCACGGATCAGCCCGATGACAATCTCGTCGGTGACGAGTTGGCCTCTGGCCATCACGTCAGCAACTTTCTTGCCCATCTCGGTTCCGCTTTCTTTGGCGTCGCGCAGCATGTCACCGGTTGAGAGCTGAACCATGCCACGTTCTTCTACAAGAATACGTGCCTGAGTTCCCTTGCCCGCACCCGGCGGCCCTAAAAGAATAATATTCATCGCCGTGCAGGCCCTTTCCGTTTACGCGCCTTACCTTTACCGCGCAGCTGCGACTTCTGAATAAGACCTTCGTATTGATGTGCTAGCAGATGGCTCTGCACTTGTTGAATGGTATCCATTGTCACACTTACGACGATCAGCACAGAGGTGCCGCCGAAATAGAACGGAATCGCGAACTGATTGCGGATAATTTCCGGAAGGAGACAGACAGCAGTCAGATAGAGCGAGCCGAGCACAAGAACCCGTGTCACCACGTAATCGAGATACTTAGCGGTGTTGGCGCCCGGACGGATACCCGGAACAAAACCACCCTGTTGTTTCAGGTTGTCGGCCACATCATCGGTCTTAAACGACACGTTGAAGGTGTAGAAGAACGCGAAGAACACGATCATACCGGCAAAGAACAACAGATAGAGCGGCTGGCCGGGACCAAAGTAGGCCAGAACAGTCGACATAATCGGGCCAGTGTCGCTTCCCGAGAAGGTCGAGATGGTCACAGGCAGAAGCAGAAGCGAGCTGGCAAAGATCGCTGGGATAACACCCGCCGGGTTCACTTTGATCGGCAGGTGGCTCGACTGCGCCTCGGTCATCTTCATACCGACCTGGCGGCGCGGATATTGAATGGTGATCTTGCGCAACGCCCGTTCCATGAACACCACAAAGGCAATCACGCCGACGACCATCAGGATCACACCCACAATCACAGCGGGGCTGATGGCGCCAGAACGGCCCGAAGCAAAGAACTGTGCCAGAGCGGCAGGAACTTCAGCAATAATGCCAACAAAGATGATCAGCGAGATACCGTTGCCGATGCCGCGTGCGGTGATCTGCTCACCCAGCCACATCAGGAACATGGTGCCACCAACCAAGGTGATCACACAGGACGCCCGGAAATACCAACCCGGATCGGTGACCAGATCACCGGCCTCAAGGCTTGCTGCCAGACCATAGGCCTGGAAGGTGGCCAAAGCCACGGTGCCGAAGCGGGTGTACTGGTTGATCTTTTTGCGCCCCTGTTCGCCCTCTTTCTTCAGCTGCTCAAGCGCCGGCACCATGGCCGTCAAAAGCTGAATGATAATCGAGGCCGAAATATAGGGCATGATCCCCAAGGCGAAAATGCCCATACGTCCCAGTGCGCCACCGGTAAACATCGACACGATCCCGGCGATCCCTTGGCCGGCTTGCTCGACAAAGTCGCGCAGCGCGGCGCCGTCGATACCTGGTACTGGGATAAAGGTGCCCAGTCGGTACACGATCAGCAGACCGAGTGTGAAGAGAATACGGTTGCGCAGGTCGGTTGCTTTGCCTAGCGCCGCCCAGGATGTGTTGGCGGCCATTTGCTCTGCTGCAGATGCCATGCGGATCTCTCTTGTAAGAAAAACGCCGCCCTGAGCGTTTTCCGGCTCGGGCGGCGTTGATGGAAAACTAAAGGATATGTAAGCGGCCCGCTGGCCGCTCACAACCTCTTATTCTGCCGCAGCCTTCACAGTCAGGGCACCACCGGCTTTTTCAACGGCTTCAACAGCCGATTTCGAAGCACCGGTAACCGAGATTGTCAGAGCCGACGTTACGTCGCCTTTTGCCAGAACACGGATGCCGTCCAGCTTACGACGAACCAGACCCGACGACACGAGGGTGTCTTCGTTGATCTCACCCGCGCTCAGCTTGCCAGCTTCGACGAATTTCTGGATCAGGCCAAGGTTAACAACGGCGAATTCCTTGCGGTTCGGCTTGTTGAAGCCACGCTTGGGAAGACGCTGGTACAAAGGCATCTGGCCGCCTTCGTAACCATTGATGGCTACACCCGAACGCGATTTCTGACCTTTGATACCACGGCCACCCATCTTACCTTTGCCCGAACCTGGGCCACGGCCGATGCGCTGTTTGCGCTTGGTTGCGCCGGGATTGTCGCGCAGTTCATGAAGTTTCATGTCGCTTCTCCTAAGCCGGAAACACCTACGAAGCGTAAAAGGTGCACACGGCATTTCTTGGTTTTGTGAATCAGTGACCAGAGGCCACCGGGGGCGTATAGCTTTCCAGCTTCGGTGAATCAAGCACCAAGCGTGGGTGCCACACACGGAAACGGCCCAACTGGAGGAACCAGAAGGGCCGCGCGTCAAATAGTTAAGCCGGGCGTCTTGGGTTAGCCGCGGTTTTGATCACGAAGATATTCGGTCCAGCAGGGCACAGGTCCCTGCGCCCAAGTGGATTTTGCCCCATTCATGAATGTAGCGAAAGGAGACAGCAGGAAAGACGAGATAGCGCGTGTTGAAGCGAACATAGATTAGGTTCCAATTTCAGGGGCCTGTTTGACGCCCTCCTATAGAGAACCGCTTCGGGTCACCAACATAGTTCCGGAATAGCCGCCCTGCGTTTGCTGCAACGCAGAAAAAAGAACAAAAAGAAAGCGCCCCAGACTGGTGCCTGAGACGCTCAATTCAATCTAAAAGTAAGCCGTAGCTTATGATGTTGCGCGCAGCGCCTCTTCGCGAGCAACCTCTTCCAGGTCCAGACGGTTCAAACCCAAATCCGACAGCGTGCGATCATCAAGGTTCGACAGCTCTTGAAAGGTGGCACGGTAGGCCGCGCGACGCGCGAAATATACGCGAACAGTTTCAAAGGTCGAAGTAACCGCGTCTGCAAAGTGGAAACCGGTGTTCGAGAGGGCAACAGTCTGAGCCATGGTACTATCCTAATTTGGTGGGCGGGGAGGAGCGCCCGAGTGTGTCTCTAAAGTCTGCCCTCTACATAGCGGTTTATTTTGTGCTCACAATTTCATCTTTGGACTGCCCGTCATGCGCCTAACGCAAGCCTCAGGCGCAACGGGACTCGGGTAACAAAATGTTGAAAACAAAGAAAAACCGCCCAGCGTGGAACGTGGACGGTTCAAAATCATTGTTGTAGGGCGACTTAGCCGAAAACGCGTTGCACTTCCTGGCGCGCGATCTCTGGGATGTCCGTTCGGCTGATCCCGAGATCCGTCAACATACGGTCGTTCAGACCGTCAAGTTCGGTGATCGTGCGGAGGAATACGGTGCGACGGGCACGGTAGTCACGGAATGCGTCAAGCGCGCGATAGACTGCGCTGGTCAGAGTGGTGCCACGGGCGGGGGCTGCGATTGCAATATGTGCCATGAGTATTTCCTATCTTCTGGTCGAGGCGAATTCCCCGACGTCTGTCTGAGATCTTTTCTCTCGTGCCCCTGATATATGGCCGCTGATAGCGCTAAACAAATTCGCGTTTGGACACCCCGCCATGCATTTGCTGCAACGCAGCATTAAGATTTGACTAAGGCACCAAACAAAGAGCCGCCGAGCAGATGCTCTGGCGGCTTCGGTCTTTAGAGAGAAGAGTGTTTAGCTTCAGCCGAACATCTTGCTCACTTCACCACGTGCGGCGCGAGGAATATCATAACGTGTCAGACCCATGTCTGCGAGCAGACGATCATCCAGGCTTTTCAGCTCGTTGACCGTATTCTGATAGGCGAAAAAGTGGCTCACGCTCTCCATAATAGCCGATGTCACGCGAAAGATAGCAGCGGACAGAGAGAGAGAAGAAGAAGTGTTTACAGTGATGTAAGCCATGGTCGTCGTCCTAAAGATGGGGCCTGAGTAATGTCCTCGGCAGTTGGTGAGTGTGTTGTCTTGCGTGCTGGGTAATTAGGCACGAATGGACCAAACGACAATTTCCAGTTCAACAACCCTGTCATGCAGGTATGACATTCCTCAGTCTCAAAGCCGCAAAAGAAAAACCCCCGGCGCAGGGCCGGGGGTTCTAAGCTTTCATCTAGACAAAGCTAGATTTAGTCGCGCTCTTCCACGATCTCAACGAGATGCGGGATCTTGCGGATCATGCCACGAACCGAAGGGGTATCTTCGAGAACGCGGGTTTTGTGCATCTTGTTCAGGCCCAGACCAACAAGGGTCTGGCGCTGGATTGCGGGGCGACGGATCGGGCTACCGATCTGTTTTACAACAATGGTCTTGGCCATGCTTATGCCTCCTCAGTCGCGGCGGCTGCCGGAGCTTCGTCACGCTTTGGCAGAATGTCAGCGACTTTCTTACCACGACGCTGTGCAACCTGACGCGGGCTCTGCTGGTTCTTAAGACCATCCAGAGTGGCGTGGATCATTGCATAGGGGTTCTGCGAACCGGTCGATTTCGCGACCACGTCCTGAATACCCAGCATTTCGAATACAGCACGCATCGGACCACCAGCAATGATACCGGTACCGGTTGGTGCGGTACGCATGATCACTTTACCTGCGCCGTGATGACCTTTGCCATCGTGGTGCAGAGTGCGGCCCTCTTTCAGAGGTACGCGGATCATGTTGCGCTTGGCCTGCTCGGTGGCCTTGCGAATCGCCTCGGGCACCTCTTTGGCTTTACCTTTGCCAAAGCCTACGCGGCCTTTTTGGTCGCCAACAACAACCAGTGCTGCGAAGCCAAAGCGCTTACCGCCTTTAACTGTCTTCGAAACACGGTTGATCGCAACCAAGCGATCTGCAAATTCGGGTGCTTCGTCGCGGTCGCGACGGTTGCCCCGGCGGTTTTCACGTTCTGCCATGTGGCATCCTTGTGTCTATGGTGCACTCAGGCACCTATTGGTCAATCGCAGTGGGCGAAACGCCCCCCGATCATCGAGGTGTTGCCACCTTCAAAACGTAAAGCGGGGATTACCCCCGCCCTACGAGAGAAAAGAACAGGGTGGGACAGGCCCACCCTACCCTTTAGATTTTCAAGCCACCTTCACGCGCAGCGTCGGCCAGAGCCTTCACTTTGCCGTGGAACAGGAAGCCACCGCGGTCGAAGTAAGCTTCGGCCACACCGGCGGCTTTCGCGCGCTCGGCAATGGCTGCACCTACTTTGGATGCCGCTTCGATGTTGTTCTTGCCAACAACACCCAGGCCTGCCTCGAGCGACGAAGCGGAAGCCAGGGTGCGGCCTGCCACGTCGTCGATCAGCTGGCAGCTGATGTTCTTGTTCGAACGATGAACCGAAAGACGAACGCGACCAGCGTTGACTTTGCGGAGTCTGTTCCGAACGCGCAAGCGGCGCTTGAGGAACAGTGTGCGTTTGCTGTTTGCCATAGTCCCGCGCCCTTACTTCTTCTTGCCTTCTTTGCGGAAGATGAATTCGCCTTTGTAACGAATGCCCTTGCCTTTGTAAGGCTCGGGACGACGCCACTCGCGAATGTTCGCAGCCACTTGACCGACCAGCTGGGAATCGTGACCTTCGATCACAATCTCAGTCTGTTTCGGGCAGGTGATGGTCACACCTTCCGGAATTTGGAAATCAACATCATGCGAAAGACCGAGGTTCAGCTTCAGGACTTTGCCCTGCAGCTGGGCGCGGTAACCAACGCCAACAATCTCGAGTTCTTTCTTGAAGGTGTTGGTCACGCCATGCACCAGGTTTGCAACCATGGTGCGGGACATGCCCCACTGCTGACGCGCGCGCTTGGATTTGCCGCGCGGCTCAACCTTCACAATGTTGTCTTCGACGGTGATGGTTACATCATCGGTCGCGGTAAAGCTCTGGGCGCCTTTCGGACCCTTCACCTCGACGGTCTGACCCGAAACGGAAGCAGACACACCCGAGGGAAGCTCGACCGGTTTTTTGCCAATACGAGACATAGAGCCCTCCTTAGAATACGGTGCAGAGCACTTCGCCGCCAACATTCTGGCTGCGAGCGTTTGCATCCGACATCACACCCTTAGGGGTGGACACGATGGTGACACCCAGACCCTGACGGACCTGTGGGATGTCTTTTACACCCAAGTAAACACGACGGCCCGGCTTGGACACGCGCTTAACTTCACGGATCACCGGAGTGCCGTCGAAGTACTTGAGCGAGATTTCGAAGGTCGGGTGACCTGCGGCATCAACGCCTGCTTCGTAGCCACGAATGTAGCCTTCATCGAGCAGAACATCGAGAACGCGGGCACGCTGCTTCGACGCGGGGGTCATGACGGTGGACTTACCACGCATCTGCGAGTTGCGGATACGAGTGAGCATATCGCCGATAGGATCGTTCATTACTTAAACCTCCCTTACCAGCTGGACTTGACGACGCCGGGAAGTTTCCCGTTCGAGCCGAGTTCGCGCAGCATGATACGGCTGATCCGCAGCTTACGGTAGTAAGCGTGGGGACGGCCGGTCAGTTGGCAGCGGTTGTGAAGACGGGTCGGTGCCGAGTTGCGCGGAAGTTTCGCCAGTTTAAGGCGAGCCTTAAAGCGCTCTTCCATCGGACGCGATTCGTCGACTGCGATTTCTTTCAGCTCTGCGCGCTTTGCAGCGTAACGAGCCACCAGGCGCTCACGCTTCTTTTCGCGCTCGATCATGGATTTTTTGGCCATGTCTTGCTTCCCCTTAAGCGTTGAAGGGCATGTTGAAATGCTTCAACAGCGCCTTGGCTTGAGCGTCTGCGGTGTGCTCACCGACGGCGCAGGCATTGGTGGTGATGATGATGTCCATGCCCCAGACTTCGTCAACTTTATCAAAGTCGATTTCAGGGAACACGATATGCTCTTTCATGCCCATGGCAAAGTTGCCACGACCATCGAAAGAAGGCTTAACACCACGGAAGTCACGGATGCGCGGCATCGCGACGGTCACCAGACGGTCCAGGAATTCATACATGCGCGCGTCACGCAGGGTGACTTTGGCGCCGATGATCATGCCTTCACGCAGGCGGAACGGCGCGTGGCTGTTCTTGGCCTTGGTGCCGACAGCCTGCTGACCGGCGATCTTTGTCAGATCTTCGATCGCCGACTTGGCTTTTTTCGAGTCGCGCACAGCTTCGGCACCACAGCCGATGTTCAGAACGATTTTATCCAGACGCGGGATCTGCATTTCGTTCTTGTAGCCGAACTCTTCCATCATCGCAGCGCGGATCGAGTCCTTGTACTGCGCCTTCAGGCGGGGGGTATAGGTTGCTGCATCCGACATCAGATCGCGTCCCCAGTGGTCTTGGCGAAGCGTACTTTCTTGCCGTCTTCCTCGCGGAAGCCAACACGAGTTGCTTTGCCGTTTGCATCAACGATCGCCAGGTTCGACAGCTCGATCGGCAGGGCCTTAGGAAGGCGGCCGCCTTGAGCAGTCTGAGACTGACGCTGGTGACGGATGGCGACATTTACGCCGTCCACGATGGCCTTGCCCGCTTTGGGGTCGACCGAGGTGATTTCGCCAGTCTTGCCCTTGTCCTTACCGGCAAGAACGATGACCTTGTCACCCTTACGAAGTTTCGCAGCCATCAGAGCACCTCCGGAGCCAGCGAGATAATCTTCATGAAGTTTTTCGCACGCAGCTCACGCACAACCGGCCCGAAGATACGGGTACCTACCGGCTCACCTGCAGTATTCAGGATCACGGCGGCGTTACGGTCAAAGCGGATTGCTGTGCCATCTTCACGACGAACTTCTTTTGCGGTGCGAACGACAACGGCCTTACGGACGTCACCTTTCTTAACGCGACCACGTGGAATGGCCTCTTTCACCGATACGACGATGATGTCGCCGACCGATGCATAGCGGCGATGCGAACCGCCAAGGACCTTGATGCACTGAACTTTCCGAGCACCGGAATTGTCAGCTACATCCAGATTGGTCTGCATCTGGATCATATGGTTTCTCCCGACCTATGGGGGCTTTTCTCATTAGCTCCCCCAGGGTTTCGAATAATGCCAAAAGGCTCCGGCTTAGTCGGCCAGAACCTCCCAACGTTTCGTCTTGGACTTGGGTGCGCATTCGATGATGCGTACTGCGTCGCCCACTGCGAACTTTTGTGCTTCATCATGCGCACGGTACTTCTTCGACTTTTTGATGGTCTTCTGAAGAACGGGGTGCTTGAAGCGACGCTCAACGCGAACGGTCACGGTCTGAGCATTTGCTGTCGAGGTCACGGTGCCTGTCAGGATACGCTTGGGCATAACTTAGGCCTCCTGTGCCGCAGCAGCGGCCTTCTGGTTCAGAATGGTATTCACGCGGGCCACGTCACGGCGAACCTGACGAACACGAGCGGTGTTTTCGAGCTGACCCGAAGCTTGCTGGAAACGGAGGTTGAAGGCCTCTTTTTTCAGCTGAACAAGCTGATCGCGGAGTTCATCCGCGGTCTTGTCCTTAAGTTCATTGGCGTTCATTGCGCCTTTTCCTTTTCTTCTCACCAGAGGGCGCCGGTCGTTTAGGTCCGGGTGACCCTTGGGTCTGGTGACGTTTCAGACAAAAAACTTGGCAGTGCGCTCAAGGCACACTGATTCCGTTTATTCGTGCATAGAGCGTGGCTATACGCCCGAAGGTCAGCTCTGGCAAGTGGATTCGGACGCGTCGAAGCCCTTATTTATTTACGCGCATCGGCAAGGTCGAGTTGCCCCTCACCAACGCGGTTTCGACCCTGTTTCTTTGCGAACAACAAACGGCGATCTGCCGCAACCAGAGACTCATCCAGCTCGGACAACGGTCGTGACGGGTTTGTTCCAATACTGAGCGTGATGGGATCCTCTCCACATCGTACAGTTTCGGACACTCGGGTAAGCAACCCTTGCGCCACCTCTTGGAGGGTGTCATCCGTCGCTTCCGGCACCAGAACCAGAAACTCATCGCCCCCCGTTCTCAGGACATAGGCTCCTTCTGGTGCTTCGGCGCGAATTTTATGGGCCACCTGGATCAGCACGAGATCACCAACGGTGTGGCTGAACTTGTCATTGATACCTTTGAAATGGTCCACATCAATCAACACCAAGCCATAGAGGCGCTGCGACAATTCGGGCATGGAGAGCATATTTTCCAACACTCGACGATTGTGACAGCCGGTCATCGAATCCCGATAGCTGCTTTCCAGAAGCTCTCTTTGCAAGGTCACGGCCTGCTCAACCGAAAACCGCATCAACAATACGCTAAAGCCCAGGGCCATTGCGAACCACAGCCCCAGAAGTGTCGCGCCTGAAATCTCCAGAACAGCTGTCACCACAAGACCGGCCACCACGGAAAATCGTGTCGCCTGCTCAAGCGGTATGGCAATAAACGCACCCAATACTGCAGGAAACGTCCAAAGCGCTCCGTTCGGCCCGTCGGACAGCACCGAGACGCAAATCAACCCCAACAAAGCTAGCAAGAGTGCATTCACCGGGATCGGCAACCCTGCCCCTCGGCGATAGGACCAGATGTCCACAACAAACATCGAGAAAACGACAAAGACCAAGCCCGCAAGCAGAAACTCCCCTAATACCAAATTCTTCAGCGTCAAAATCAGCAACAAAACTGAGCTGGCCTTCCCGACGAAATCGGCGACGTCCCACGAGCGAAACAGCGGAATCTGCGGTTCAAAATGTGGGAATAACGCCATCGAGCGAATGCTCCGTATATTTTAAAGGTACACAAGGGTTGCGAGAGCTAAAAATGTAAGCCTAGCTAGAACATTAAAACGTATTTTCGATCGTTTGGCAAAGGGAAGATGCAGTCATCTGACGCAATTTGACCAATAGTCTCAGTAACATGCGCAAGATCCGAGTGGCGTCGTAGCCGTCTGACGACCTCAGCACAACATCTTACTGAAAACTTCTAGCCCAGCGCAGGTTTAGCGGCGTAATCAGAGACCGATCAACGGATGCACCACAGCAGATTGGAACCAGATCAGCGCCGGATAGGCGCATATCCAAATCCAGAAGAACCTATTCAAACCAAACAATAGCGCATTCATCAGGTGAAACAGCCCGGCAATGCATAGCCCAAGTTTCAAGGTCAGAGGATTGAGAAGCGCGAGAGGCATCAAAACCTCAAACCCCATAACCCCCCAAGACATTGCGCAAAGCAGCCTCGGGAAATTCGCCCAGTTCCGAAGGCTTTCCGCGACGGGATAGGCAGAGAACCGAAACACGTCACACAGAGCATGGCCCGCGCGCCAGTCTGCGTTGATTATCTTGATGTAGCCCGAAACGAAATACGACAGCACAAGCTGGACCGCGAGGTAGGACACCGCCAGTTCCCGCCAATAATCAGTTGGAGCGAGGTGATAAAGCCCGAGACAGGTCAGGATAAGCAGCGTCATCTTGTCTGAACCGCCGTTATACGGACCGTCAAATCTGTACAGTTGCGCGAGCGAGAAAATCCACAACCCCCAAACGGCTACCGAAGCTGCCGGTGGGTACAGAAGCATCAGGCACAAGATCAGCCGCAATGCCAGCCACCTGTCCCGTGGCTGTACAAGGAATTCGATCGATTGCACCGCGATGGCGCCCGCCAACAGATACTGGGTGATCTGGACCGTTTCCGAAAGCGTCATACCAACCACCCGCTCTCATATTCGACGTAATGGACGAGTGCGCCGCCTTCGCGACTGACGAACACCAGACGAAATCTCAGCGCACCGCTGTGCTCTGGCAGGGTGTCACGGATCAAACGATGCAATTCCGCTTTGGAGTGATCTGTTTCACGCTCCACAAGTCTCTCTGACAAAGACACCATATAAAGCTGAGTGTTCCGATCCGGGCTAAAAACCAACCGCCGCAGATAATCGCGCAGACCAAGTCGCTGAGGCAAAGGGTGGCTTTCCTGCCAGGTGTCCTCTCCCTCAAGCTGAAACTCGACACGAGGCGACGGGGCCACAGTTTTGAAGAAGCGCCAGGACGGGATTAAAGCAGGCAGCAGGAGAGACAGGGTTTTGCGCAACACGAAAAGCCGGACCAGATATTGAAAGCAATCAGATTAAAGCTTTAACGGACCACCCTTACCAAAGCGTTTGCCGCAGGCGTGATTTGGGAAAAACACCCGGTCATGATATAGATGGGTCATGCGTTATTTGGTTGTCGGAGTATTCTTGATCTGCGCAGGCCCTGCCCTGCCCCAATCCACCGCCCCTCAGAGACCCTGTTCCTGCATCAACCGCGATGGAGAAAAGGTTCCGCTGGGGCAATATGCCTGCCTGCGTGTAGGCGGCGAAGAATTCACCGCCCGATGTTCTGTTTCGCTTAATTTGCTGACCTGGCGCAAAGTCTCAGAGGGATGCCTTCACGCCAGTCTGCCGTCTCAGATCACGCCCATGCGTAATTGAAGCTGACCGACAGACGATCATCTTCGGACATGTTCATTGGCACCTCATGGCGCAGCCAGCTTTCCCAAAGCGCCACATCCCCCACTTCTGGCCGGACATAATGGAACGCGGCCAGATCCTCGCGCACCGATTTCTTGCGCGGCGGGGCCGTCATCATCATAGGCAGACGAGGGTCTTCCAGTTTCAGCGCGCCCGCACCGTCTGGCACAGCCACATAGGTGGTTCCTGAAATCACCGAATGCGGGTGGATATGGCTTGAGTGTGTGCCACCTTCGGGCAAGATATTGATCCAGATGTCCTCAAGCTTGAGCTCTTTGCCACCAAGATCAAAATCAAGTTCTTCCACAAAGGCTGCGACATGTTTGTCGAGCGCATCAACCAGATCTTTGAAGATCGGGAAGCGCCAGGGCAAATCTGTCAGCGAGGCATAGGATGTATATCCCGGATAACCTTCGGTTTCACACCATTCCTGTCCCGCTTCATCATCTTCGGCGATGGAG
Source organism: Pelagimonas sp. (assembly GCA_049116335.1). GTDB lineage: Bacteria > Pseudomonadota > Alphaproteobacteria > Rhodobacterales > Rhodobacteraceae > CANMIH01. Next base: position 473,878 of record JAGDYZ010000012.1, read on the forward strand.
TAACAGGATGCCAAGAGCTCGTCCGTATCAATGGTGGGACCATGTTCGGACAGATGGGCGTGATAGAGGCGGGTCGCAAAAAGCGATTTGATTTTGGACATGTCGATGCCTTTAGCTCAAGCTGTGACAGAGGGAAACATAGAACGCCCTCCTACCCGGTTCCGGGAGGCGCGTGTCTGATATGTATCAAAGGAAAGTCATTATGAGAAAGTTGCTTTTGTTGATCACCCATGCTGGAGCCTTGGCCATCGGGTTTGCGCTTGGGGTGTACTTTCTACCAATCCTAACCGCCCCCAAAGGCCCGGACATGGCGGTTTTGCAGGAACAAGCCAAATCGGCGCAATACACTGCAGAGTTCACGCGCGACCTAAAAGGCAGCGATTTCCTCCACTGGGGTGAAGGCACCGTCGCGCTTAGGGCTGAACGGATTGTTCACATGGGTCGGCTCGCCCCTGGTCCGGATTATAAACTGTACCTCGCACCAGAGTTCGTTGACGATGAAGCCAGTTTCGAGGCCATCAAGGCTCAGTCGGTTCGCGTTGGAGACGTGAAAACCTTCGACGGTCTGATTTTGGACGTTCCAACAGGCATCGATATTGCCGCCTTCACCACCGTTGTCATCTGGTGTGAGGCCTTTGGCGAGTTTATTACCGCTGCAAAGTATCAATAGGGTCTTGCGCTGCCACAACAGCTGCGCCGCCAAAACGTGTCAAACCCGGCACCGATACATGAGGTGACGCTTTCCATTGCAGTGCTATATCACCTTCACCTTGGTCTGACGGCGGAACACAAATGCAAGACACTGACCCGACACAGGCGACTGTCGAAGCCTATGATGTCCCACTTGAACGCATGTTCACCTATCGATTGGCCCGCCTCCACGCACTGCTGAATGCCCAAGCGATCCGCATTCTTAAGGTGCGGGCCGGTGTTTCGCTGGCCGAATGGCGGGTTCTTGCGGCCTTGGCCACCCGCGGTGAAGTCCCCGCCGCGGAGATCATCCGCCTGACAGACGTGGACAAAAGCCAGCTGAGCCGGAACATCAAAAAGATGGTGGAACGCGGATTGATCACCAGCCACCTCGACGCTTCAAACCAAAGGACGCTGGCAAAAACTGATCGCGGCCGCGCTTTGTTCCAAGAGCTCAGCCCACTGATGCGACAGCGGCAGGACTTTTTGATGAAATGCTTGACCGGTGACGAGCAGGATGCGCTCTTTAAAGCCTTTGACCGTCTCGAAGAACGAGCGCGACGGCTGGAAGAACAGATATAGTTGGCACCTTGAGGCCCAAGGCAACGAAGGTCTAGCGTTGCCAGCTGCGGCGGAAGATATGCGGGGCAACGCCGTATCGACCACGAAACCTCTTGGAGAAAGTGTTGCTATTGTTGAATCCAGTGGCGAAACACACCTCGGTGGCGGTCATGTTCGTACCCGACAAAAGCGCATAGGCCCGCTGCAATCGGATCTCTGAATAATAGGCCGAGGGTGTTCGTTGCGCGTATTCCGCAAACAGGCGTTCCATGTGCCGTCGCGACAACCCCGCTTGGTCGGCAATTTCATCCAGTTCAAGAGGCGCTTCGATGTTCGCCTCCATCAAAGCGATCGCCGCCTGCAGCTTGGTGTTGCGATTGCCCAATGTGGCCGATGCAGAGGATCTTTGTCGCGTGGCCAGATCTGTGGGTCGCTTGTGCAGACACATATCCGCGACATGCCCCGCCAGCTCATCCCCATTGCGCTCGGCCACCAGAGCCAGCATGAGATCCAGAGCCGCTGTTCCGCCGCCGCAAGTGTCCAATCCTCCGTCGCGTTCAACAAGACAATCAGAAGGCTGCAGATCGGGGAACAGCTCGGCAAACACAGCCTGATTTTCCCAATGCAGGGTAAAGCGCCGCCCGTCCAGCACCCCGGCTTTGGCCAAGGAAAACGCACCGGTACACAGCCCGCCCAATGCACCACCATGCGCTTTGCGGCGGCGGATCCAACCGGTGATCGCAGTGTTCAATGTGGTTTCGGGTTCAACACCCGCGCAGATAAACGCGGTCCCGGCTTCTGGAATATCGGCCAAAGCGAGATCGGGGGCCAATCGCATCAGGTTAGACCCTTGAACGGCGTTGCCATCAGGTGTGGCGGTGTACCAACGGTACAGCTCTTTCCCGGTCAGTTGATTTGCAATGCGCAGCACTTCAATGGCGGCGTTCACCGCCAGCATTGTGACCTTGGGCAACAGAACAAAATAGAAGGTTTGGGGTTCCGCCCAGGCGGTTTCCAGAAGCGCCACCGCCCCTTTTTGCACAAATTTAGACTGCGTCATGGCTCTGCGTCTCCCCCCGAGTTGACCGTCCTTAGCTGCCACGGAAAGTATTGTCGATTGCCATCGATCGCTTCCAGACTAAGCCTTATCAGATTTCTGAGGCCCTCTCAGCGCCTGAGCAAGCTCTTCCCATCTAAACGGCTTGCCCAGCAACACCTGATCGGGGTCCAGCCCACCAGGCCCCGCTGAGAATTCGGCCGGGTATCCGGACATAAACACAATTTTGATTTCTGGTTGCTGCTGTTTGATCTCTCTGGCCAGCTCCGGTCCACTCACGCCCCCCGGCAGAACCACGTCAGACAACAGCACATCAAACCGCTGACCGCCTTCGACTAAGGCCCGGGCCGACAAGGCATCTTCGGCGGCGACCACTTCATAGCCCAACCGTTTGATCATCCGTATGGCCAGTTGACGCACCAGCGGATCATCTTCGATCACCAGCACCGTTTCGCCCCGCCCCTCAGGTTGATGTCGCGTTGTCTTCTCCTCAGGTTCAGATTGGCGCGTGGTATCTCGCGGTAGATAAATACTAACTGACGTCCCCTCGCCCTTACCGCTGCGCAGCGTAACATGCCCGCCAGATTGCGTCGCAAACCCATAGACCATGGACAGCCCCAACCCCGAACCTTTGCCAACCTCCTTGGTGGAGAAAAAGGGTTCAAATGCGTGTTTTTGAACCTGCTCGGACATGCCGAACCCTGTATCCGTGACAGTGATGCACACATAGTCTCCGGCCTGTGCATCTCGTGTTTGATCCGCCATGTCCTGTGTCACACACACATTGCGGCTATTGATTTCAAGCCGTCCGCCCTCAGGCATAGCATCACGGGCATTGATCGCGAGGTTCAGCAGCGCATCTTCCACCTGACTTTGATCCGCGCAGGCCGGCCATAGTCCCGGTTCAGTGGTCACCTTAAACTCGATGGTTTCAACAAACGTCCGCCGCAGCATTTGCCGCATACCCTGACACATCTGGTGCACATCGATGGTTTTTGGGGCCAAAGGCTGTTGCCGCGCAAAGGCCAGCAAACGGTGGGTCAGATCCGCCCCCCGCCGACTGGCCGTTACGATGCGATCAATCAGTTCTTCTTCATACTGCGTCGACATCTGCATCAGTTCTGCACAGCCCTGGATCACAGCCAAAAGGTTATTGAAATCATGCGCAACACCTCCGGTCAACTGACCGATCGCCTCCATTTTCTGCGCCTGATTAAACTTGCTTTGCATCTCGACCTGTTCAGTGATGTCTTGGAACGCTCCGCTCATCCTCACGGGTCTGCCCTTCGCATCACGAACAACCTCAGCGGTTTCGCGCAGCGAGATCAGATTTCCCTCGCCATCATAAAGGCGATAGATCACCTCGTAACGTGACAGCTCGTTCCAGGCACGCGCGACCTCTTGCATCACGCGCTCCCGGTCGCTGTCGTGCACAAACTCGAGGAAATTTTCGATGGTTCCGTCAAAATCCCCGCGTCGCATTTTCAACAGATCATACACTTCCGGGGACCAGATAAGACGCCCATCTGGCGTTGAATGCCACGCCGCCATACGTGCCACCCGCAGGGCCTCATTCATCAAATGAGCGGTTGACTTAAGCGATTGCTCGGCGCGGTGCCGTTCTGTCATATCAACATGTGTGCCAACAAGGCGAACCATCTCACCGGTGTTATCGCGCACCATAAAAGCGCGTGACAGGATATTTACCCAATGTCCGTCTCGATGTTTCATGCGAAACTCGGACTCGATACATTCTCGCCCCAGCGCGTTCATGGTCGGGGGATGGGTGGTGACGCGCAGACGGTCATCAGGATGCAACCGTTCTTCAAATGTCGTATAATCGGCAGCAAGGTCACCAGGGGCATACCCCAGCATATCGAGCCAACGTGGCGAATAGTAAATCGACCCCGTTTTCAGATCCCAATCAAACAAACCGTCATTTGCCCCCTGCAGGGCAAGGGCCAATCGCATCTCGTTGTCAGCAAGTCTCGAATTGCGCTGGACCACCTCCTCGGTTTCCTTAAGCGAGGCCAGTCGCGCCCCAATCATCGCGGCAACCGTTGTCAAAACCTCCAAATGGAATGTGGTGAACGCCCCCACTTCGGGATGTTCACAATCGATAACCCCGGCGACTTCCCCGTCGCTGAAGAAAGGCACGCAGAGTTCTGATAAAGCTGGGACCGTATCCTCGATAAAGCGGGGGTCGTCTCTGACATCATCGACCAAAAGCGGCTGAGCGGTGCTCGCGACGTGGCCGGTAATGCCTGCTGAAAAGGGAATAACCAGAGCGTTTACGATATCCTGAGCTGTGGGATTTTTCTGACCCATAGCCGAAACCTGCCGCAATGTGCGCGATCTCCGGTCTACCAAGTAGATGATACAATCGACAAATCCCATGCGACCGACAACATCACGGGAGACATACCAAAATAGCTCTTCCCGGTCCGTCAATGTCATCAAACGAACGGACATGTCATTGATCGCAGAAAGCACCGCGCGTTCAGAAAGTCGGTTAACCGTCAATCGAGCTCCAATACGTATTGCTGTGCTGTTAGCCTAAGTCACTTGGCTAGTATGTCCAGCATGGACGACAACAAAGCAGAACGTATTTAAAATTCTCCACCTCTAAACGGGTTCGAATCTAGGGTCGTCAACCTCTAGGCTATATCGTTGGGGCATCAGGCCAGCCTGGAACCAATTGACAAAGCTTTGGATTGAGAACACCGGTAACCCCGTGGCCCGCCGCACATCTCGCGCATATGGAACCATATTGGTACATTCCAACACAATCGCCCCAAGGTCAGGCGTGCTGGCCACCAAAGCCCGTGCGCCGTCGATCATATCTAAGCGGCAGGCTTCAAAATCGATCTCTGGTGCATCTCCCAGAATGTCACGTGTGAACGCACGCATCCCGTCGGTGCCGCCAATTGGCGTATTAAGCGGAGCACCTGCGGCGGCAAGATGTGCCGGTGTTAAAGTTTCTTTGGAAATGGTCAGGACGCCAGCCCGTTTTCCCGCAGGTAAAAGAGCCTGTACCATCGGGACCTGCATCAAAGAGGATGTGGCCACAGGAACACCAAGAGCCTCTTTGACCTGATCTTGGATCAACGCGAGAAAACCACAATTGGTTGTGATGCCGTCACATCCCATGGCCACAAGATCGCGCCCTGCTTCGATAAACAGATCGGCCAATTGAGTGGGGTCACCGCGCACGACATTTTCCGGGTTTGCACCACGGACCACACGATAATGTACCGGGAAATCCCAGGTAAGTGCATTCCCCATGTCGCCGTGAATACGCGGAAACTGCGTTTCCAACATCAAAATACCAACCGCAGCCCCAAAGACTGTTTTTCCGCCTCGCTCCATCCCTGCCTCACCTAATCCATGGGTACGTAAAGTTGCGAAAACGCGATGCGGACGGCCTCGGTGGCCTGTTCGCGACGTTTTTCGATATGGGCCCGCATCGCCGTGTCCGCGCCTTTGGCATCACGGGCGGACAAGGCCCGCATGATCTTGCGATGCGCTTCTGGGTCACCACCCGAACGGGCGCACATATTTTTCAGATCGATCAATCGGATATAGCGAATACGATCATTCACACTGGCCAGCATGCGCAGCAATTCATTGTTGCCAGAAAGCCTGGCCAGCCGCAGGTGAAACTCTTCATCCAACGTCAAAAGCTCTAAGGTATCTTCTGACGACAGATACAGCGGCTCTGCCTCGGCCAACCACATTTCCAGCGCACAGATCTCATCGTCGCTGGCGCGACTGCAGGACAGGCGCAGCGCTTCGCATTCTACGGCAACGCGCGTTTCATACAGGTCCAGAATGTCTTTGGGGGTCAGCGACCGGCAGAAAAACCCGCGATTGGTTTGAAACGTCAGCAAACCTTCCGCCACCAGACGATTCAACGCTTCGCGCAGAGGCGTGCGGCTTGTGTCCAGCTGCGCGGCCAGTGCGCTTTCATTCAGACGCTGGTCAGGCTTGAAGGCAAAATCCACGGCCATCTGGCGCAGCGCATCATAGACCCGATCCACATTGCTCTCGCGTTTCACCACGACATTTTCTCCGCTTGTTCACATGGCACCCTAGCGAGGGATTGACACGTGTTCAAGTCTGCATTCTAAATTGTATACAATTCTGAATGCCAAACGAATCCCAACGCCACTTCGCGTTGTGGGCTTAAGAGATCTTTGAAAGGACAGGACATGAGCAACAAACTGAATGGCGCGGAGGCCATGGTGCGCAGCCTTGAAGCCCATGGCGTACAACATATTTTTGGCCTGTGTGGCGACACCACCCTGCCCTTTTATGACGCGATGCTGACGCTGGATCACAATATCAAACACGTGCTGACCCGCGACGAACGGTCAGCCACCTATATGGCCGATGGGTATTCGCGTGTGACAGGACGAGTCGGCGTTGCAGAAGGTCCATCGGGCGGCGGCGCAACATATATTTTGCCCGGCCTCATCGAAGCTTCAGAAAGCTCCTATGCCGTTCTAGGCATCACCACCGACATTTCGGTGGCCTCTTATGGCAAGTACCCTCTGACAGAGGTGGACCAAGACGCTCTCATGCGGCCTCTGACCAAATGGAACACTGTGATCAAACAGGCCGCCCATATCCCACGTATGGTGCGCGGAGCATTTCGCGCCATGACCACCGGGCGGTCAGGCGCCGCACATCTGGGTTTGCCCTATGATATTCAATATGACGATGTGGATCCCTCCGATGTCTGGGCCGATGCAAAGCATCAAAGCTATCCAGCCTACCCTCAAGGCCCCGAACCCGGAGCCGCCGAGGCCGCGGTTGATGCCATTCTCTCAGCGAAAAGCCCCCTGATCGTCTGCGGTGGTGGCGTGGTCATAGCCGGCGCGATGGAAGAGCTGTCACGCCTGGCCACGCGTCTGGACATTCCCGTTGCAACCTCGATTTCAGGCCAAGGCTCACTGGCCGAAACCCATGCACAATGCGTCGGTGTTGTTGGCTCAAACGGCGGCACAGATCAAACCTGGGAGATGATGGAAAACGCCGATCTGGTAGTCTTTATGGGCTGCCGGGCTGGATCGACCACCACCTCGCGCTGGGAAGCGCCAAAGCCCGGTGCGCGCATCGTGCATTTTGACAATGACCCCATGGTGATGGGCGCCAACTACCAGACCGAGGTTGGCGTGGTTGGCGACCTGCGCCTTTCGCTTGCTGAGGTCAATCGTGTTCTGGATAGCCGCGATCAGGGGGCCGATACATTTGGCGGGGCCGCGGCAGTGGCCGAGCTGAAAAAGCGCAAGTTTGACATCTTCAACACTCTGGCCGCCAGCAACGAAACACCGATGCGCCCGGAACGCGTGATTGCGACGCTGAACCGCGTGCTGCCAGAGGACGCGACCATCGTGTCCGATCCAGGCACAAGTTGCCCGTATTTCTCGGCCTATTACCAACTGCCGCAACCGGGTCGTCACTTTATCACCAACCGTGCCCATGGCGCCCTGGGGTATTCGATGTCGGCAGCTGTCGGTGCGTGGTTCGGGCGCCCAACATCAAAAACCGTGGCGATGATGGGAGACGGCTCGTTTGGCTTTACCGTTGGCGAACTTGAGACCGTGTGCCGTCACAATGTCCCGATCACCTTTATCGTCTTCTCAAATGCCAACTTCGGTTGGATCAAGGCCAGCCAGATGGCCGACAAAGATAAGCGGTATTACAACGTCGATTTCGGTCGCGTGGATCACGCCAAAGTGGCCTCGGCCTATGGTGTCAAAAGCTGGCGTGTTGAAGATCCCGCAGATCTGGAACGTGTGATGAAAGAGGCCATTGCCCATGACGGACCAACGTTGATCGACGTTGTGGTTCAGCCGTTGGAGGAAAGCAACGCGCCTGTGCGTCGTTGGATGGGGTGAGCCTTATCCCTCATGATAGGGCGCAAGCTCAGTTTTGAGGATTTCAAGAAACTCCTGCCCGATCGAAGACAGCGGTCGGGCACGAGACGTGATTATCGCGAGCTCTAATGGAATAGTCGGTTCAAACGGACGAACGACAAAGCCATCCCCCTGCTCGCCCTCGACCACAAAGGGATCAACAAGAGCGACCCCCAATCCTTCGGTGACAAAGCTCACCAAGTTGCGGAACAGGTGCGAATGAACACGCGGCCGGAACCCAAAGCCGCTTGCTAAGAACGTCTCGCGCAACTTGCGGTGCGTGATGTGTTCAGGCCCCATCACCACAAACGGCACGTCATCGAGGAGTTCGGGCGTCAAAATCTCATGCTTTGCCAGGGGATCCCCCTCGGGCACGGCAATCACTGTATTTACGGTGATCGGATGCACATCGAACGCATCATAGAGCAAAGGCAGCTCACACAGCCCAATCTCAAACAACCCCGACATCACCCATTCCTGGATTTTCGTCGAATATTGCGCCTGAAAGGCAATCGACATCTCGGGGCGATCCTGGGCAAATCGCGCAATCATGCCTGGCAGAGGCCCAAATGAAAGCGAGTGTTGCGACGCGACTTGAAGCTGACCTGCTTTCTTGTTTTGAAGGTCAATCACCGATTGCGTGACGTGGTCGATCCCGCGCACCACGGTATCAATTTCTTGATACAAGATCAGAGCCTCAGGCGTTGCAATCAGGCGCCCCTTTTCGCGTTCAAACAGCTTGAACTTTGTCTGCCGCTCCAGCTGATTCAACAAATTGGAGATGCCGGGTTGCGAAATACCAAGGAAATTTGCGGCCCCCGTAACTGTCCCGGTTTGAATGATCGCGTGGAGCGCCTGAAGCTGTCTAAATCGAAGTTGCATGGGCCCACGTATCACTTTTGATTATAGACTTTCTATAAATTAGTATTAGCCATGATGGATTTCTTTCCGCATCCTTAAGATCTCGCACCAGAGATCTGGTGCCCGCGACCCAAGCAAGACACCTGACCGGATCAGGTCAAGAGAAGGCACAGATTATGAGCAAGCGAACCATTGTCGTTGGCGCAGGTATAGTTGGCGCAGCCACGGCACTTTGGTTGCAGCGCGGCGGCCATGACGTCACTCTGATCGACAAGGGTGAACCCGGTATGGGCACCAGCTATGGCAATGGCTGTATCCTTGCCAGCTGTTCGGTCGCGCCCGTGACTGCGCCCGGCTTGACAGCAAAAGGCCCCAAACTCCTGCTGGATCCCAATTTTCCACTTTTTGTGCGCTGGGGGTATCTGCCAAAGCTCTTGCCGTGGTTGATGAAATACATGTCACACGCCAATGATGCCGACACACGTCGCATCGCCGAGGGGCTTACCCACATCGTGGGCGACAGCGTTGAACAGCATCAAGCCCTGACACGCGGCACACCCGCCGAAAAATGGATCCAGACCAGCGACTATAACTTTGCCTATGCGGATCGGGCGGCGTTTGAGGCCGATGCCTACACCTGGGAGCTGCGCCGAAAAGCGGGTTTTGTACCCGAACTGATCGAAGGCGGTGCCGTCCAAGAGATGGAACCCATATTGTCAAAAGACATCAAGCTCTTGGCCAACAACAAGAACCATGGCTACATTCTCAACCCCGCCAATTACGTCAAAGATCTTGTTGCTTTGCTGACCGAAATGGGCGGAACCTTTGTTCAGGCCGAAGTGAAAGACTTTGACCTCAGCGGTGGCAAAATCTCCGCCGTGGACACCACGCAGGGGCGGTTTGATTGCGACCAGGCGGTTCTGGCCACCGGCGTTTGGTCGAAACCCCTTATGGGCAAGCTGGGCATCAATGTCCCGATCGAATCTGAACGCGGCTATCATATCGTGTTCCGCAATCCCAATCAGATGCCCAACAGCCCGATGATGCTCGCCGCAGGGAAATTTGTTGCAGCTCCAATGGATCAAGGGCTACGTTGTGCCGGTGTGGTTGAATTTGGTGGGATGACAGAAACACCGTCGCGGGCGCCATTGGCGTTGTTGCGCAAAAAGGTGAAAGAGTTTTTCCCCAATCTGACCGCAAGCGAGGAAGACGAATGGCTGGGATTTCGCCCAGCCCCAAGCGACAGTCTGCCCTTGATCGGCGAAGTGGGTCAAAGCGGTGTTTATGCCGCCTTTGGTCACCATCACATCGGTTTGACCGGCGGCCCGAAAACCGGGCGCATGGTGGCCGATATGATCCTTGGCCGCACGACCAACATCGATATGCGCCCTTATGAACCGGGGCGTTTCGCATAACAAAAAAATGAAAACCAACAGAACAATCAAAACAGGGAGTCTCCAAATGAAAACAATGCTGAAAACCTCCGCCGCAGTGACGGCGATCGCACTCAGTGCATCCGCGGTATCCGCTGAAAAGTGGGATATGCCGATGGCCTATGCCGCAAGCAACTTCCACTCGGAAATGGGTGTGGTTTTTGCCGATAAAGTTCGTGACTACACCGGTGGCGACATCGACATCACAGTGCACGCAGGCGGATCGCTATTCAAAGGCGGCGAGATCAAACGCGCTATTCAGACCTCGCAGGTACCGATCGGCGAACGCTTTATGTCGGCCCATGCCAACGAAGCGCCCCTATTGGGTTGGGACAACCTTCCCTTTGTCGCCACATCTTACGATGATAACGAAAAGCTGTGGCAAGCCGCCAAAGATAAGGTCAACAACCAGCTGTCCGACCTAAACCTTGTGGCGCTTTACACCTGCCCATGGCCGGGTCAGGGGTTCTACTTCAAAAAAGAAGTTGGCTCGTCTGACGATACAAAAGGCATCAAATTCCGCAGCTATAACACCGCAACTGCGACCTTCGCAGAAGAGCTGGGCATGATCCCGGTTCAGGTCGAAGCCGCCGAACTCAGCCAGGCTCTGGCAACTGGTGTTGCCGAGGCGTTCATTTCGTCGGGATCAACCGGATATGACCGTAAAGTTTGGGAACATCTGACCCATTACTACAAGGTCAACGCCTGGCTGCCGCGCAACTATGTCATGGTCAACAAACAGGTTTGGGAAGGTTTGAACGCCGATACTCAGGCCGCTGTCCAGAAAGCCGCGGACGAGACCGGTGCAGCGTGCTCCGCAAAATCGGCTGAACTTGCGAACTGGTACTTTGAGCAGCTCTCCGACAACGGCATGAAGGTTGAAGACGCTGGCGACGGGTTCCGCGCCGAGCTGGAAGCGATTGGCGCAAAAATGACTGCGGACTGGCTGGAACAGGCTGGTGACGACGGTCAGGCGATCCTCGACGCCTACAACGCGAACTAATCTTTCTTCATCGCACTTTGGCCCCGTCCGTCCCAACGGGCGGGGCTTTGCGACTATCCTCAAAACAATGGAGGACGCGCCTTGCGTGACTGGCACCCCTTCCTAGGACTGCCATTGTGGGTTTGGCTGTTTGTACTGCCGACCTGTCTGGTCCTGTTCTGCCTCTTTTTCCGAGACCCCGCCCAACGAATTCTAGCACCGATCTGGCGTCTTTTGGATCGTGTGTATCTGGCCTCCGGTGTTCTCGCGGCCTGTCTGATGGTGTCGATCCTGCTGTTGATCGTCGCACAAATGATCGCCCGCTGGTCCGGGCTCACCTTTCCCGGCTCAACCGAGTATGCGGGCTACGCCATGGCGGGAACCTCGTTTTTTGCGCTGGCCCATGCCTTGACCCGTGGTGCGCATATCCGGGTTTCAATTTTCCTCAACATGAACCGCTTTACCCAGCTCTGGCTTGACTTGTTCGCCATGTGGATTGCGGCCTGTACGGCCACCTATTTTGCACGGTATGCCATCAAAACTAACATCTTCTCAAAGATGCTGAACGACCGCACACAGGGGCAGGATTTCACGCCAGAATGGCTCATCACCTTCTTCGAGATGTTTGTGACCTCGCCCGCCAAATGGGGGGATCTCTGGGCCAAATCCGGCGGTGAGTGGGTTTACACGCCGGTGTGGGTGCCCCAACTTCCGATGTCGATCGGTACCATTCTTCTGGCTGTCTGTGTCTGGGACTATCTGACTCGTTTGGCGGCTAAACGCGAAACCAGCATCATCGGGGAGGCCGTCGAATGAACGAACTCTTGGCAACATTGATCTTCCTCTTTGCGATGTTCGCATTGCTAGGAAGCTCTGTCTGGGTTGGCTTGGCGCTGATGGGTGTCGCCTGGGTCGGCATGGAGCTCTTTACAACGCGCCCGGTTGGGGATGCCATGATCACAACGATCTGGACAGGCGCCTCAAGTTGGACGCTCACCGCGCTTCCGCTCTTCATCTGGATGGGTGAGATCCTGTATCGAACGCGATTATCTGAGGACATGTTTCGTGGATTGGCGCCCTGGATGCGGTGGCTACCCGGCGGGTTACTCCACACCAATATCGCGGGCTGCACAATCTTTGCAGCGGTCTCTGGTTCTTCGGCTGCGACACTGACCACCGTTGGAAAAATGTCGATCCCAGAGCTGCGCCGTCGCGGCTATCCGGAGTATATGATCATCGGCACCCTTGCTGGCGCAGCCACTCTCGGCCTGATGATCCCGCCGTCGCTGACCTTGATTGTCTATGGCGTGACCATCAATGAATCGATCACCAAGCTGTTTATGGCGGGCATCTTCCCCGGCCTCGTTCTGGCGGGTCTGTTCATGCTCTACATCATCGGCTGGCACTTTGTGAAAAAGGATCAGCGCCCAGCCCCAGAGCCAAGCATGAGCTTTGGCGAAATGATGAATGAGAGCCGCTTCCTCATCCCGGTTCTCATGCTTGTCGGGGTAGTGATTGGATCGATGTATCTTGGCTTTGCCACGGCCACCGAAGCCGCAGCGGTGGGGGTTCTGGGATCATTGACGCTCGCCTTTACCCAAGGCTCGCTCAGCTGGTCGACCTTTAGCACCTCTCTGATGGGGGCAACACGGACCTCGGCCATGATCGCCTTGATCCTGATGGGGGCCTCGTTCCTGTCGCTGGCCATGGGCTTTACCGGCCTGCCCCGCGCCCTAGCTGCCTGGATCGACAGCATGAACCTGTCGCCTCTGGTGCTGATCTTCTCGCTGACCATCTTTTACATCATTCTGGGCATGTTTCTCGACGGCATTTCCTCGGTGGTTCTGACCATGGCCATTGTCGAGCCCATGATCCGTCAGGCCGGCATCGATGTGATCTGGTTCGGGATTTTCATCGTCGTCGTGGTTGAGATGGCGCAGGTGACGCCGCCGATCGGCTTCAACCTCTTTGTGCTGCAAGGCATGACACGCCATGAAATCTCGTACATCGCCCGCACTGCGGTTCCGATGGTCGGCTTGATGATGTTGATGGTCATCATCCTCGTGGCCTGGCCTGAACTGGCCACCTGGCTACCCGACAACATTCGGGCGACGCCAAACTAGCGATAGCCCTCAAACAAAAAACGCCCCCGAAACCGGGGGCGTTTTCTATTGGGACGGGCCCTAACTCGCCTGCCTGAACTCATCTGAGTTGGTCGCCCCTTCAATAGGGTCGTCCATCGTGAACCCGCGTGTCGCCGTGACCAGATTCTGAGCCTCTGACAACAGCGTGTGGCTCATCTCCGAGTTCTCGACCAACATGGCCGAGTTCCGCTGGGAATCCTGATCCAACCGCATCACGGTCGAATTGATTTCTGAGAGCCACTGCGACTGCTCAGATGTGGTGGTCGAAACCTCGTTCACCTTTTCCGCCGCTTGATCAACTGTATGCTGGATCGCCTCAAGCGCCTCGCCGGTTTCTTTCACCAGCCCTACACCTGCTTTGATCTCCTGCCCGCTTTCGGCAATCAGGGCGTTGATCTCTTGCACCGCATCCGCCGCACGCTGCGCCAGCTGGCCAACTTCCGATGCCACGACCGAAAATCCTTTTCCTGCCTCACCAGCGCGCGCAGCTTCTACATTGGCATTCAGCGCAAGAAGGTTGGTTTGGAAGGAAATTTCCTCGATCAAATTGGTAATACCCGAAATCTTCCCGGACATTTCTTCGATCCGCGCCATGGCAGATACCGTGCGATCCGCAACCTCAAGGGTATCTCTGGCCTTGCTCTGTGCACCGGCAACAAATTCCTTCGCGAGACTTGAGTTCTCAGCTGTACTGCGCACTGATTCATCAAGAGTTCCCAAAGCGGCAGAGGCTTCTTCCAGCGAGGCGGCATTCACTTCACCACGTTTCGAGGCCTCATCCGATGTCGACGCAATTTTGTTGGAGGTGGTACGCAGGATCTGACTGCTCCCGGAAAGCTGGCCCACCATGGTGCTTAGGTTCGCGGTCAAATGATCAACCGTTTGAGAAATATCGAGAAACACGCCCTGTTGTCCCTCCGGCATATGAACCGTCAAGTTCCCCGAGGCGAGCTCGCGCATGATGTTCTGCACATCCCCTAGGCCGCGTTCCGCTGCGTCCCCAATAGAGTTCACACCTTTGGCCAGGCTCCCAAAGCCTTTGCTGTCATTGGCCACTTCAATCCGCTTGGAGAAGTCCCCGGCCGCACAGCTTTCGATCACTTCCGCCATATCCTTCATCAACGCGGCCTTCTGCTCTTCATTGCGGCGGAATTCGGACACCGCGTCAGAGATCGACGAAATTTCAGCAATTCTTGATTTGGCAACCGATCCGGTAAAATCTCCCGTCATCATTTTCTTCAAAACATTGCTCAGCCTGCGCAGCGGTTTGGAGATCGCATTTGCCAAGAGAAACGCAACGACCATGAAAAAGGCCAGTCCCGAGATACCTGCAATCAAAGCACGCTGGCGGAAAAGCTCTTCTGTTGTGGCCGCAGTCACCTCAACTGCATTGATCTTCGCAGCAGATAGCGCGCGCACTTCTTCGAAAATCGGTTCGGCCGTCGCATAGCTTGCCGACAAAGCCTTGCGGAGATCTCGCTCTTCAAATGTCCCAGCTGCAAAAGAGGATTGATAGCTCAGCACGAGTTCATTGATCATGCGATGCTGCGCTACGTCTGCAAAGAGGCTAACCGGAAAGGCCTGAAACTCTTCCACGCGAGCATCCAAACGGTCGACGTACTTCGAGGCAACGCGCATGATGAAATCTTTCTCATGACGGCGCATCATCAGAATTTTGACGTGCAGAACAGCATGTTCAGAATCCTTCAGGCTTTTTTCAACGTCCTGAACCGTTTTGCGCAGCTCACCCTGTAACCCAAGGTTCTCGTTAAACCCCAACCGCTCATGGCTGGCGACGAGTTCCTTAAACCCAGTGTCGTAGGCCGCAACCGCAGCAGTCAATTGATCCACACCGGCGTTTTCTTCACCCAAATTGGCCAGTTGAAGCTCTACTTCAGCCAATTCCGAATGAACGTCTTGCATGATGCCCGCATGACGGCCTGCATATTTCAGATCCCGGCGCAGCAGAAAATCTTTCTCGGCGCGCCTTGCGCTCAGAAACGAGATTTCGAGCCGGTTTAGGGCATCATTCAACTGCGTACCGGATCTAACTTCCGCTTGCAGCGTCGCGCGCACGTAGTTCGTGTATTCTGAAATACCGATCTGTCCAAACATCGCGGCACTTGCCAACAGAACAATAGATAAGATCGCGGTCTTGATAGAGAGAAAAGGTTTCACTGGGTCGTCCTGTCATAGAAACGTTGCCCAGAGTTTTAGACGTGAATTGGTTAAAAGGATCCTGCCCCGAGCCTTGCGGCACAGGCGATCGTTATGTCTCGCGATCCAATCTAGTCCTAAAATCCTCGACTGGTCATAACCAGCCTTGAGGATCTGATAAATTACACCGCGCAAACAAACGGTTACCAAATTCAAAAATCCGCATTCGATAGCTCAATTTTGATAGGATTTTCTGCATTTAGCGCTCACATCGCGGATCCGCTATTATTTTTGCCAGTCGATCATAGGGAAGCGCGAGATGGCATAGGGCCAGCATCTTTCAAAATTACCGGTGCAGCGATGCAAAAAGCCCCTGCTAACACATCAGCAGGGGCTTCTTAACTTTTAGCGCGGCCCCAAATCAGGGCCAAAGACTTACCAGTCTTCGCGAACAACGACGCGGGTTTTCACCGGCAGTTTCATCGCGGCCAGACGCAGGGCTTCACGTGCGATATCTTCGGCAACGCCGTCGATTTCAAACATGATGCGACCCGGCTTAACTTTGCAAACCCAACGGTCAACAGAGCCTTTACCTTTACCCATACGAACTTCGATGGGTTTTGCGGTCACAGGCACATCCGGGAAGATACGGATCCAAACACGGCCCTGACGCTTCATGTGACGCGTCATGGCACGACGTGCAGCTTCGATCTGACGCGCTGTTACACGCTCAGGCTCAAGAGCCTTCAGACCGTAGGTGCCGAAGTTCAGATCGGAACCGCCCTTGGCAAGACCTTTAATACGGCCTTTGTGCGCCTTGCGGAATTTAGTACGCTTTGGCTGAAGCATATCTCAGTCCTCCTTAGCGACGACGGTCGCCACCTGCACCACGAGGTGCGGGGCCGTCCTGGATTTCCTGGGACTTGCGATCGCGCGCCTGCGGGTCGTGCTCCATGATCTCGCCTTTGAAGATCCAGACCTTGATCCCGATGATACCATAGGGGGTCGTGGCTTCTACGTTGGCGTAATCGATGTCGGCACGCAGGGTGTGCAGGGGCACACGACCTTCGCGGTACCATTCAGTACGTGCGATTTCGGCACCGCCCAGACGACCAGCTACGTTCACCCGGATACCCAGGGCGCCCATACGCATGGCGTTCTGTACGGCACGCTTCATCGCGCGACGGAACGATACACGACGTTCCAGCTGCTGAGCGATCGACTCGCCAACCAGCTGTGCGTCAAGCTCAGGCTTGCGCACTTCAACAATGTTGAGGTGCAGTTCGCTGTCGGTCATCTTGGCAATTTTCTTGCGCAGAACTTCAATGTCTGCACCTTTTTTGCCAATGATCACGCCAGGACGCGCGGTGTGAATGGTTACACGGCACTTCTTGTGCGGACGCTCGATGATCACACGTGCGATACCAGCCTGCTTGCACTCGGTCTGAATGAAATCGCGGATTGCGATGTCTTCCAGAAGCAAATCACCATAGTCTTTGGTGTCTGCGTACCAGCGGCTGTCCCAAGTGCGGTTCACCTGCAGACGCATACCGATCGGGTTTGTTTTATTACCCATTAGGCTTGCTCCTCAACCTGACGCACCTTGATGGTGATTTCCGAGAACGGCTTGTTGATGCGACCGAAACGACCACGGGCACGAGGACGGCCACGCTTCATCACCAGGTTCTTACCAACATAGGCTTCAGCAACGATCAGCTCGTCAACATCCAGACCATGGTTGTTCTCAGCGTTCGCGATAGCGGACTGCAGGCACTTTTTCACGTCCTGGGCGATCCGCTTCTTCGAGAAGGTCAGATCGGTCAGTGCATGGCCAACCTTTTTGCCACGGATGAGACCCGCAACAAGGTTAAGCTTCTGCGGCGACGTGCGCAGCATGCGCAGCTTTGCCATCGCTTCGTTGTCCGCCACGCGGCGGGGATTCTTATCCTTGCCCATGGCTTACTTCCTCTTGGCTTTTTTGTCGGCCGCGTGACCATAGTAGGTACGGCTCGGCGAATACTCACCGAATTTCTGACCAATCATGTCTTCCGATACGGTGACCGGAACGTGCTTACGACCATTGTAGACACCAAATGTCAGACCCACGAACTGGGGCAGAATGGTCGAACGACGCGACCAAATTTTGATGACTTCGTTTTTGCCCGACTCGCGGACTTTTTCGGCCTTCTTCAACACATAGCTGTCGACGAAAGGGCCTTTCCAAACAGAGCGCGACATAGATTACCGCCCCTTTTTCTTAGCATGGCGCGAGCGGATGATCAGCTTCTGCGATGCCTTGTTGGTGTTGCGGGTGCGCTTACCTTTGGTCGGCTTACCCCATGGTGTCACTGGGTGACGACCACCCGAGGTACGACCTTCACCACCACCGTGCGGGTGATCGATCGGGTTCATAACAACACCACGGACGCTCGGACGGACGCCTTTGTGGCGCATACGACCGGCTTTACCGAAGTTCTGGTTGCTGTTGTCAGGGTTCGACACAGCACCAACGGTGGCCATGCATTCCTGACGAACCATACGCAGTTCACCCGACGACAGGCGGATCTGAGCGTAACCACCGTCACGGCCTACGAACTGAGCGTAGGTGCCCGCTGCACGTGCGATCTGACCACCTTTACCAGGCTTCAGTTCGATGTTGTGCACGATGGTACCGATCGGCATGCCCGAGAACGGCATTGCGTTACCCGGCTTCACGTCAGCTTTTGCCGACGAGATGATCTTGTCACCGATTGCCAGACGCTGGGGGGCCAGGATATAGGCCTGCTCGCCATCGTCATACTGGATCAATGCGATGAATGCAGTACGGTTCGGGTCATATTCAATACGCGCAACGATGCCATTGACATCAAATTTGTTACGCTTGAAATCAACGATCCGGTAGAGGCGTTTTGCGCCACCGCCGCGACGACGCGACGTAATCCGTCCGGTGTTGTTCCGGCCACCCGACTTGGTCAAACCCTCGGTGAGGGCTTTGACCGGACGGCCTTTGTACAGCTCCGAACGGTCGATCAGCACCAGCCCGCGCTGGCCCGGCGTCGTCGGTTTGTACGACTTGAGTGCCATGCTTTCTGTCTTCCGTAAGCTAGGCAGGACATGTGTCCTACATATAAAGGATGGGTATTTCCCACCTTATAAAAAGGGCCCCGAAGGTCCCCGGCGAAATGTGAGTTACCCCACACATGCGAGAATCTCGCAAACCACACAGCCCCGGAACGAATCCGAGGCTGTGTGATCGTTGCGAACTAACAGGGATAGCCATACGAGTCTATAGGTCGCGCCCAATAAAATAGGGATTTTCGCGTCGCAGCTCGTATGGCGCACGTCACCCCTGCCCGTCCAGAAAAAAGGCCCCCGCAAAATACGAGGGCCTTCCAATTTTCAAAGCTTAACGCCGTCTCAGAGACCGGTGGTCACGTCGATGGTGTTACCCTCTTCGAGAGTCACATAAGCTTTTTTCACGTCTTTGCGGCGACCGGTTACGCCTTTAAAGCGCTTAACCTTACCTTTGGTGATGGTGGTGTTAACCGCCTTCACCTTCACACCAAAGAGCGCCTCAACAGCGTCTTTGATCATGGGTTTGTTGGCGTCGATCGCAACTTCGAAGACAACCGCACCGTTTTCCGACGCCATGGTCGATTTTTCGGTGACGATCGGCTTGCGAATCACGTCATACTGTTGTGCTTTCGCGGTCATTTCAGGCGAGCCTCCAGAGCTTCGACCCCGGCCTTTGTGAGCACCAGGGTGTCACGGCGCAGGATGTCATAAACGTTGGCACCCATGGTGGGTAGAACGTCCAGACCTTCAATGTTACGAGCGGCCTTGGCGAAATCAGCATTCACCTCTGCACCGTCGATGATCAGCGCGCGCTTCCAACCCAGATCCTTAACCTGTTTGGCAAGGGTCTTGGTTTTGCCGTCAACGGCGATGTCTTCGATCACAACCAACGAACCGTTGGCCGCTTTCGCCGACAGAGCCATTTTCAGGCCTAGAGCGCGAACTTTTTTCTGCAGGTCATGACCGTGCGAACGCGGGGTCGGACCCTTGTAGATGCCACCTTTACGGAAGATGGGCGCCTTGCGGGAACCGTGACGTGCGCCACCGGTGCCTTTCTGGCGGTAGATCTTCTTGGTCGAGTAGCTCACTTCCGAGCGGGTCTTTACCTTGTGGGTACCGGACTGCGCATTGTTGCGCTGCCAGCGGACCACACGGTGCAGGATGTCGGCACGCGGCTCAAGGCCGAACAGCGCTTCGTCCAGGTCGACTTCGCCAGCTGCGCCGCCGTCGAGTTTGATCACATCAAGTTTCATGCTTCACCTCCCTCGGCAGCAGCCTCGGTTGCGCGGATCGCGGCCGGCATAGGAACATCAGCAGGCAGAGGCTTTTTGACGGCGTCCTTTACGGTGACCCAGCCACCTTTCGAACCCGGCACAGCGCCTTTGATCATGATGATGCCACGCTCGGCGTCGGTTTTGACAACCTGCAGGTTCTGAGTGGTGACGCGAACGGCACCCATGTGACCCGCCATTTTCTTGCCTTTGAACACCTTACCGGGGTTCTGACACTGGCCAGTCGAACCGTGCGAACGGTGCGAGATCGAAACACCGTGTGTCGCGCGCAGACCGCCGAAGTTCCAACGCTTCATACCACCGGCAAAACCTTTACCGATCGATGTGCCTGCAACGTCAACGAACTGACCTTCATTGTAGTGCTCAGCGGTGATTTCCGCGCCCACTTCAATCAGGTTCTCTTCAGCAACGCGGAATTCAACAACTTTGCGCTTGGGCTCAACCTGAGCTTTGGCAAAGTGGCCGCGCATCGCTTGGCTCACGTTCTTCGCTTTGGCGCTACCTGCACCAAGCTGAACTGCGGTGTAACCGTTTTCATCAGCAGTACGCTGAGCAACAACCTGGAGATTTTCCAGCTGAAGCACGGTCACGGGAATCTGCTTGCCGTCTTCCATGAAGAGACGGGTCATGCCGATTTTCTTGGCAATAATTCCGGAACGCATGTGACCCCCTTATACTTTGATCTCGACGTCAACGCCGGCGGCGAGGTCGAGTTTCATCAGGGCGTCAACGGTCTGCGGTGTCGGGTCAACGATATCGAGCAGACGCTTGTGAGTACGGATCTCAAACTGGTCACGCGATTTCTTGTTGACGTGCGGGCCACGCAGAACGGTGAATTTTTCGATTTTGTTCGGCAGCGGGATGGGGCCGCGAACGGTTGCACCGGTGCGCTTGGCGGTGTTGACGATTTCCTGGGTGCTGGCGTCCAGCACGCGGTAATCAAACGCCTTGAGCCGGATACGGATGTTCTGGTTCATTGAACAGCCTATTTTTGGCATTGGGGTTGAGAGGAAGACCAACGACCACCGCGAGCCTTCTTCGAACCCAAAAGGCGGGAATCACCCCGCCTCAATATTCCACTAGGGAACTCGCGCGATATACGCGTCAAACAAAAGTCTGGCAAGAGGTTTCGCCCCGAAACCGGTGCAGAATATGCGGACGGCGGGTCAAGGGCCGCTTAACCCCGCAAACGAAGACCTGATACGCTATGGCCTGGACAGCAAAAAGGGCGCCTTATGGCGCCCTTTTCTTTCATCACTGCAGACAGTGATTACTCGGAGATTTTCGAGACAACGCCCGAACCAACGGTGCGGCCGCCTTCACGGATCGCGAAGCGCAGACCGGCTTCCATTGCGATCGGTGCGATCAGCTCAACGTCGAACTTCAGGTTGTCGCCCGGCATAACCATCTCGGTGCCCTCGGGCAGAGTTACGGTGCCAGTCACGTCGGTGGTC
>JAGDYZ010000013.1:0-42452 GCA_049116335.1 Pelagimonas sp.
GGGCCTTGGCTACCTCCTCTCGCCGCACGGCGCAGGAGCGGACTGTACTGGGTTCCCCTGATCGCGGCGTATAGCGGCCTGCGGCGCGAGGAAATCGCTGGCATCGGCGTGGACTACGTTAGGGAAGAGGGTGGGATAACCTATTTTGATGTGATCACCACCACCGACCGTCGGATCAAGAACTCATCTTCGAGGCGAAAGGTCCCACTTCACGACGACCTGATCCATCTGGGTCTGATGGAGTTTGTTCGCTATGCGCGGAAAGCTGGTTATGTTCGTCTTTTCCCTGACCTCAAGGAACCGGCCTCTAACATCATGGGGCGCAGGGTCGGTCGCAAGGTCGAAAAATTTGTCAAGGACATATGGGGCAGCGAAGGCACCGGTTTATCACTCCAAAGCGCCCGACATTACGTCCAGCACGTCCTCGATCTCGACAAGGAGGTCCCCGCCAAAGTAGCGCGCGACATCATGGGTCACGAAGGTCAGGACGTACATGACTCAGTATATGGAGACCATTCTCCCCTTCCCGCGCTAAAAGCCGCGATCGATCGCCTGCCTTCACTTAGCGGGGTGCTGACATTGCCTCGGTAGGTGGAACGGGAGAGCGACCCCAAGCACTTTACAGTCTGGTCGATAATCGCAGGGACGCTTCAGAAGCCTGGACCATTTACGTCGTCAAGAGGTTCCGTGGGCTGATCTTCTCCCTCCATCGCTGGTCGATCCGTCGAAATGTTTTCGTCGGTCCCCGCTATCGCCTGCTGCCCATCCAGACGGGCAGCCGGATCGACACGGAGCCCCAGAGCGTCCGCGAGTTCATGCATACGGCCCGGATATCCGGACGCCAAGATCTCCGCACGCGCGTTTGGCCGGCTCCGCATGAGCGGCACCGGGCCAGCCGAAACGAGAAAACCGCCCCTACCCTCGACCCGAAGGCTGAGGGTGACACCCCAAGCCAGTGTCAGGCGCGCAAGGACGCCAACGGTTTCGACCAACGTTACCGGATATGGGCCGTCAAAGGCACGTGGATCTCGCGCAACATCTCCTCCATCCGCTCCATCCGCTCGGCCTGTGCGGACTGATCCGACCTGATCGATGCGATCGTCGTTTGGATCGACTCGACCTTTGTCGCCGTGTCGGTGGACAGCTCCTGGAGGCTCCCCAGGTACTCGAAGAGTTTTTTGAGAAGAAGGTTCGACTCTTGGGGGACCTGCGCCAGTTCCTCGGCCAGCGGGTCCAGTCGGTCTGCGATCTCCTTCAGCCTGTGTAACAGCTGCCAAAGCGCCTCCACTGCGTCGTCGGCGCTGCCAGTCAGATTGATGATTTGTTGTTCCTCGTCGCTCATTGATGTCCTTCCACAGGTCAAGCTGCGCCCCGGCTGATGCCGACGCGGTTGCGAATAGTTTTTTTACCGCGAGCTGAGCCGGCAGCTCGCTCAGGTACCTCAGCAAATCAAGGCGCCGCAGGATTCCCTTCAGCGTGAACTGAAGCCCAATGCGCCCCCCCGGGAGCCATGCTGGGGGCCGAAAGTCGCGGAGCAAGGTGGGTTTCGGCGCAGCAAGAGAATAGGCTAACCCCTGTGTCCCATTCCTGTAGCTCCGCTTCTGAATCTCTACACCATGGCGTGCCGCCGATGCCACGAGACCTGGATAGGTGACCGGACGATCGACCGACAAACACTGGTTGATGCGCGAGCCGATCGTTCCCTTGTCTGTGGCGCCTTCGCGCTCGCGAGTTTTGGCGGCCCGGACCGGTGCTTCAATCATCACTGGCCCGCCCTTGATGTCGGGAAACGGCGTCGGCAGCCGGAGACGATGGGACAGCCGGTTTCCGAGTTCATACAAATCGCGGGTCATGTTCGGAACGATGGGTACGCCGTGGATCGTATAGCGGCTGAACAGCATGTGAACATGGTCGGTCGCGGCCCGGAGGTGTCGGTAGGCGACCCAAACCAGCTGGTGCATCGGCGTGCCGAGGTCGCGCAGCGTCGCCGAAAGGGTTGCCCGCCACGCACGTGCGGTCAGCTTGACTCCGCGTGGGGCCGATATCGTGAGGTGCCTCATAGGCGCGTCGTCCACCACGCCAAAGCGGGCGTGGTGGACCTCGAAGGCTCGGATCATGCGGGACGGCCTGTCAGCCAGTATGCTGCCCCCGAGGCAGGCACCACCCCTACGCGGATACCGGACGACGGCCAGGGTCAAAGGCGCTTCGGTTAGCTTGATGTTCATTTCGGGTCGGAGTCGGCGGCCACGTCCTTGATCGCCTCGAGGCCCTTTTCGATGCGACGCGCGACGTCCAGCAGATCAAGACGGACCCGCTCGCCGTCCGGATCATGCAACACGGCGTTGAGCTTCAAGGTTACGTCATGGCACCAGCCGGGCAGTCCATCCGCAGCGTCGCGACCAAGGTGCCCAAGACCGGCGTCCCGGAGAAAAACACTCGCCTTCTTGTAGCCAAGCCGACGCGCACGCCCTTCAACAGCGCTTGCCGCTTCATCGCTGTACCGAACGGTATATGCCCGCATCTGTCCCACTCCCTTTGAAGAAGAAATGTGCGGCAGAGAGCCTCCTGGCAAGCGGTTATCCACATCTATCAGGGGCGCTGGAAATTTGATGCATTTCCCCTTTAAGTTCATGTATCGGCAAACCGCGAATTATCGCCCCGCGAACGACATACGCATCTTCGTCTATCAATAACCGCATCAGCAATTCATAACGCCTCTGAATTTCAGGCATAGGTTTCTCAGATCCACCGATGAAGGCCTGAAAAGGAGGGTCCGGTTTCATTTTTTCATGGCTTCGTACCATCCTGATCAAGGACCAGAAGGAGCACCTGATGCGGCAGGATCATGTTTTCGACGACGGTTATACTGACGACTCACCGCTACTTGAGGATATTCATGCCCTTGACCGTCTGGCAGATCCACAGGCTTGCGGCACGAGACAGGACCGGGTGGTCCGAGATGAATGCACGCTCCTCGACGATCTTCGCGCCGCTGATAGGATCCTATTCGGACGTAGCGCGATTGCCGAGGACGACATAACTGAAGAATCCCCAAACCTTTTGGACAGGCAGGTGCAGCAGATCGCGAACCGGGACCGCGGAGCAAAGCCAAGGGCTTATCTGAAAAAGAATATCGAACCAGAATATGTAAGCGCGGCACCCATACCATTTCAGCAGCCACCATTTCCTCTCGCCCGGGCCCCGCCCTGCGTTTTCGCAAGTCGTCGACTGCGAATAGCAGATTGACGAGGTCCCCGATGATTATCTGGACGGTGTCCGAGATGGAAACCCGATTTCCGGCGAACAAAGTGTTTGTCGTCACTAGGTTTTGTCATTACATCTTTATTGAAAGCCATAGATTTCGGAGTTGTTATGATGCGCCCCTCTGTTCCCGGCTCCGAGCCTGCTGACACGGTGAACGTGAATTTTCGCATGTCGGAGCGAGATAGGAGAGACTTGAAGCTTTGGTGCGTCGAGCACGACATGACCATGACCGAAGCACTGGTGTCCGGGGCAGCCGTCCTGCGCGCGCTGGTTGACCGGTTCGGGCCGGACTCGGCCGAGACCATCCTCGATACAATCGGGGCCGTGGACACCTTCCTGATCGATCGCCAAGGGGTCATCCGAGTCGAGCGCCTAGAGGGGGACCTGTGGGTCGTTCGCGAGGGGATGCATTCGCTGGTAAACCGAGACGGAGAGCTGGAGCACTCAGATGGCGCCGATGTTGAGCGTACAGCCTACAGGCTGACTGAGGCGCTGCGGATCGCCCACGCAAGAGCGGGGCGTCCCGGATGACCGGCTGGACCGCGATCGGCATCTATAAGTGGGCGGCGCTGCCGGACGGGCGGCCGCTCGAAGCGTTGCGTGAGGAGACCACATGAACCCTTCGGAGATATCCGACGCGCTCACCGCGCTGGCCGCCAAGCCCTATGACGCGACCGAGTTCCCGTTCAGGTTCGCGCTGGCGACCGGGAACACCCCCGCGACGATCGCCAAGCTCCGCGGCGGCAGCTTCAACAAGTCGGACCTCCCCGGCGGGGTCCTGATGAACCAGAAGTTCCATTTCGTCCCCGCCATGCCCGGGATGGTCTCCGCGGCGCTGGATCAACTCCGCGCGAACAAGCGGACCGCGAAGCACAAGCCCGCAATCCTGATCACCACGGACGGGGTCGACGTCGCCGCGGAGCACCCGAGGTCCGGCGACACGCTCCACTGCGCGTTCTCCGAGCTCGGGGACCGGTTCGGGTTCTTCCTGCCCGCCGCGGGCAAGGAGCGGTACCGGGCCACCGAGGAGAACCCGGTCGACGTCAAGGTGGCCGGAAAGCTCGCCAAGCTCTACGACGCCCTGATCCGGACCAACCCGGACTGGGCCGCCGAGGAGCGGCGCCACGAAATGAACCAGCTGATGACCCGGCTCATCTTCTGCATGTTCGCCGAGGACGTAGGCATCTTCCCGCAGGACCAGTTCTCCCGGCTCCTGTTCACCCATTCCGGGGACCGGGGGGAGGACATGCGCGAGGCGCTGATCCACGCCTTCACCGCGATGAACACGCCCAAGGACCGGCGCGACGCGCTGCCCGCCTGGACCCGGGAGTTCGACTACGTGAACGGGGGCCTCTTCGCGGGCCCGGTCGACGCGCCCGTCTTCGACCGGGCCTCCGCGCGCTACCTGCGCGACGTCTGCGACGAGGACTGGAAGGGGATCAACCCGGACATCTTCGGGTCGATGATCCAGTCCGTGGCCAACGCGGAGCTGCGCTCCGAGCTGGGGATGCATTACACCTCCGTCCCGAACATCATGAAGGTGATCGGGCCCCTCTTCCTCGATGAGCTGGACGAGCAGATCGACGAGGCCTGGGACCGGGAGAAGGGGCTGCGCCAGGCGCTGGACCGGATCTCGAAGATCCGGGTGTTTGATCCGGCCTGCGGGTCCGGGAACTTCCTCGTGGTCGCCTACCGGGCCCTGCGGGAGCGGGAGATCCGGGTCCTGAGCCGGATCTCGGAGCTGAACGGGGCGGCCCAGATCGAGATGTGGTCGCTCGTGCCGATCTCGAACTTCTACGGGATCGAGCTGACCGATTTCGGGGCGGAGACCGCGAAACTGGCCCTCTTCATCGCGGAGTACCAGGCGAACGCGCTCTTCAAGGAGGCGTTCGGGCGCAAGCCGGCGGACCTGCCGCTGCGGGACGCGGCGAACATCGTCTGTGATAACGCGCTGCGGGTGGACTGGGAGACGGTCTGCCCGGTCCCGGAGGGCGGGGGCGAGGTGTTCATCGCCGGGAACCCTCCGTTCCTCGGGAAGGCGCAGCAGGACGCGGATCAGAAGGCCGACAAGGACTTCGTGTTTTCCGAGGTGACCAAGAAATACAAGGCGTTCGATTACGTCGTCGGGTGGTTCTTCAAGGCGGGTCAGTACATCGAGGGGCGAAACGCACGGGCAGCGTTTGTCTCGACCAATTCGATCGTGCAGGGGGCCGCCGTCTCAACGGTCTGGCCGTTGATCCTTGGTGACAGTCGGGAGATGTTTTTCGCGCATCGCACGCTCAAGTGGCGTAATAATGCTTCCGGTATTGCTGCGGTCATGTTCGTGATAGTCGGCATTCGAAATAGATCTGTGGCACCCAAGACCCTGATCGACGGTGACCTCAGCTTCACCGCCGCGAACATCAATCCATATCTCCTTGATGCGCCGGATGTGTATGTCGAGCCTGAACGGCGAAGCATGTTTGGACTTCCCGAAATGCTCTTCGGAAACATGCCTCGAGATGGAGGCTATCTGATACTTGATGATGATGATCGGGCGTCACTGATCGAGGACGGGTATGGCGATTTTGTCAAAACCTACATGGGCTCGGAGGAGGTCGTTAAGGGGTTCAAGCGTTACTGTCTCTGGATCCCTGACGCACGGGTATCGGAGGCACGCACGCACCCCACAATCAATGGGCGTCTGACCAGTGTTACAGAGATGCGCGAAGAAAGCGCAGCTGAATCGACGAGAAATTTTGCACGGTTACCGCACCGTTTTGTGCAAATTCAGGGTGTTGCCCAGAAACACGCAATACTCGTGCCCAGCGTTACTTCGGAACGCCGCCCTTATCTGCCGTTCGAACGGGTCGGCGCTGATACCATCGCGTCGAACCTGAACTTCGCCCTCTACGACGCCCCCGACTGGTGCATGGCCCTGATCGCCTCGCGCCTGCACCTGGTCTGGATCGGGACGGTCTGTGGAAAGCTGAAGTCCGACTTCCGCTACTCGAACACCCTCGGCTGGAACACCTTCCCGGTCCCGAACTTCACCGAGGACCAGCACGCCGCGCTGACGCGGTCCGCGATGGCGATCCTGCGCTGCCGGCTCATGCATCACCCGAAGACGATCGCGGAGCTCTACGACCCGGAGAAGATGCCGGACGACCTACGCGCCGCCCACCAGGCGAACGATGACCTGCTCGAGAGCATGTATGTCGGCCGCCCATTCCGGAACGACACGGAACGGCTGGAACACCTGTTCAAGCTCTACGCGGCCCGGGTCAAGAAACTGAAGAAGGGGGCCGCCTGATGTCCGATTTCGTCAAGGTAACCTACGGCCAGACCGGGAAGACCCAGGCGCCCAACCCGATGGGGATGCGCCCGATGCAGGCGCGCGCCTACGAAGCCCGGGCGGCGCAGTTCCTGCTCCTGAAGGCGCCCCCCGCCTCCGGCAAGTCCCGCGCGCTGATGTTCCTGGCGCTCGATAAGCTGGAGAACCAGGGGGTCCGCAAGGTGATCGTCTGCGTCCCGGAGACCTCGATCGGGGCCTCGTTCCGGTCCACCGACCTCACCTCTTACGGGTTCTTCGCGGACTGGGAGGTGCCGGACCGGTGGAACCTCTGCCTCAGCGGGGTCGAGGACCAGCCTAAGAGCGGCAAGGTGCGCGCGGTTCAGGAGTTCATGCGGTCCGAGGACCGGATCCTGGTCTGCACGCATGCGACCTTCCGCTTCGCCTTCGAGGCGATCTCGGAGGAGCACGGGACGGCAGCGTTCGACGACTGCCTGATCGCGCTAGACGAGTTCCACCACGTCAGCGCCGGGGATGACAACCGGCTCGGAGACATCCTGCGCCGGCTCCTGACCCGGGGCCACGCGCATGTGATGGCGATGACCGGGTCCTACTTCCGGGGCGACAGCGTCCCGGTCCTGCGCCCGGAGGATGAGGCGCTGTTCCGGTCCATCACCTACAGCTACTACGAGCAGCTGGACGGGTACCGGTTCCTGAAAAGCCTCGGGATTTCCTACAGCTTCTACCGGGACACCTATATCAGCGCGATCCCGGACGTGCTGGACCCGGCCCTAAAGACGATTATCCACATCCCGCACCGCGGAGGCGCGGAGGCCTATGACGTCAAACAGGCGGAGGTGGGCGCGATCCTGAACGTGCTTGGAGAGGTGATCGGCAAGGAGGAGTCGACCGGTTTCGATCTCGTTCGACAGCCGGACGGGCGCATCCTGAAGGTGGCGGACCTCGTTGATGACGGGCCGGAGCGGGACCGGGTCAAGGCATCCCTCACCCGTGAAATCCTCGGACCGGACGGAAAACGGGACGACGTGGCGGACCGGGCGAAGGTAGACATCATCATCGCCCTCGGGATGGCGATGGAGGGGTTCGACTGGGTCTGGTGCGAGCACGCCCTGACCATCGGCTATCGGTCCTCCCTCACCCAGATCGTCCAGATCATCGGCCGCGCCACCCGGGACGCGCCCGGCAAGCGCCACGCCCAGTTCACCAACCTGGTGGCGGAGCCCGGGGTCGAGACCGGGGCGGTCACGGACGCGGTCAATGACATGCTCAAGGCGATCTCCGGGGCGCTCCTGATGGAGCAGGTCCTGCAGCCGAACTTCAAGTTCTACCGGCGCGAGGAGGGGGACACCCGCCCGCCCGTCGAGGTGGACGGGGAGGGGAAGGTCCATATCGGGATCGGGGGGCTGATGGCCCCGCCGACGGACCGGGCGCGCGAGATCGTCGAGAACGACATGCACGAGCTGGTCGCCAAGGCGTGCCAGCAGATGGGCCCCGAAACGGTCGCGAATGACGTGGCCCCCGAGGTGGCGACCCAGATGGTCCTGACGGACATCATCGAGCGGAGCTACGAGAACCTGACCCCGGACGAGACGGAGGCGGTCCGGCAGGACCTGGCCGCCCGGATGAACCTCGCCGCGATCGCCCGGAAGATGGCCGAGCAGGAGCTGGAGACGGGGGAGGAGGACGCCGACGGTGACACGGGCGGGCCCGAGGAGAAGGACGCGCCTGACGCGCTGAACCTGATCCGGATGGTGAAGAAGTTCATCAACGTGCGCGAGCTGGACATCGACCTGATCGACAGCATCAACCCGTTCCGGGAGGGGTTCGACGTCGCCTCCAAGGCGCTCGACACCCCTCTTCTTCAGCAGATCCAGAGCGCGATGGTGGCCCAACGCATCCAGATGACCGAGGGGGAGGCGCTGGTGCTCTGGCCCCGGATCAAGCGGTTCACGGCCCAGGAGGGGCGCCCCCCGAACCCGCACGCGTCGGACGACCTGGAGCGTCGGCTGGCCGAGGCGCACGCCTACATCCGGACAAAGAAGGCGGAGCGTCTTCGCGCCGCCCAGGGGGGCGCGTAAGGATGCCGCGGTACCGGTCGATCGACGAGGTCCTCTCGGAGGAGGACGAGCTGGGGCTCCTGGACATGAAGATCCGGGCGCGCGCCGCCCGCACCACGGAGGGGGAGCGGGACGCGCAGTTGGTCCGGGACGTGAACGCGTTCTTTGACCGGACCGGTCGGGTCCCGGACCCGGAGGCCCTCGACTATGAGGAGATGAAGCTCGGGATGCTCTGGTCGCAGCTGATCGCGCGCGGCCCTGAGGCGGGCCTCACTGATGAGGACCGGAACGGGCTCCTCTCGGACGGGACCTTCACGCTCACCTCAGAGCCCGCCGCCCCGGAACGGGACTGGCGGGACGAGCCGGACGCGGAGGAGGTCCCGACCTCCCTGGACGACATCTTCGACGACGATGAGCTGGATGTCTCGGACGCGTTCACGACGATCAGGCATGTGACCCCGGCGGAGGATCGGCTGGTCCCGGATCACCGGGCCGAGTTCTACCCCTGTCACGATTTCGACCGGTTCCGGGAGATGTTTGAGCAGGCCCAGGCCGCGCTCGAGGCGGGGGAGCGGGAGGTGCGCCCGATCAACCACAACGAGGAGGTCCGGGTAGATGAGGGGTCCCTCTTTATCCGCAAGGGGCTGCTGACCTACGTGGCGGAGAAGGCGGAGATGACCGCGCGGGCTGGCAAGCGGGACCACCGGCTCCGGATCATCTTCTCGAACGGGACCGAGAGCGACCCGCTCCTGTCCTCGTTCCGTAAGGCGCTGGCGGAGGACTCTACTGCGCGCGCGATCCACCGGCACGGGCTCGGCCCGCTTGACCCGGAATACGAGGTTGATCGGCTGGATCTCACCGGAACCGTCTATGTGGTGCGCAGCCGGTCAAAAGAGCCCCAGATCGCGGAGGTCAGCAACATCCTCCTGAAGATCGGGGTCACAACGCAGGAGGTGCGGCGCCGGGTGGCGGACGCCCGCAACGACCCGACCTTCCTGCTCGCCCCGGTAGAAGTGGTCGCCACCTATGATCTGGTGAACCTGTCCTGGCGTAAGGTGGAGCAGCTCCTGCACCGGTTCTTCGACGCGGCCCGGCCGCGCGATCTGTGGATCACTGACCGGTTCGGCCGGAAGGTGTACCCGCGGGAGTGGTTCTATGTGCTGCCCGAGCATGTGAGCCGGGCGGTGCAGGCGATCAAGGACGGGACCCTGCATGAGCTGGAATACGACCCGGAGAAACAGGTAATTCAGAAGAAATCATAACGAAGCACCCTTCAAGAGACGGAACACCAAATGGAAGATCAGCCCCCCTCCGCCCCCCTCTCCGGCCTCCTCGAGGACGTCCGGCGCCGGCTCGTGGAGACGGGGACCCGGAACCGGCTCATCCACGTGAACCGGTCCGCGAAGCGCGCCAACGTGCTCGACATCGTCGAGGAGCGGAGCGCGGACGTGTTCGACCTGCTGCGCACGCAGGGAAAGACCATGCGGTTCCAGCCCCGCGACGAGGAGGAGGAGCGGACCGAGGCGGAGCCGCTCCTGCTCGCCCTCGCCGATGAGGAGGAGGAGCCGGAGGGCCGGGAGGCCCGCTACCGGGACCTGCTCCTCGAGACCCGGCTCGGCCCGGAGGCGCTGCAGCGTCGGCTCCTGCGCCTCTTCACAGACGCGCGCACCGCGGAGGAGGAGCAAGGCGTCAACATCCTCTATCTCGCGATAGGGTTCCTGCGCTGGTACGAGAGCGACAGCTCCGAGGTTGTGCGCGAGTCCCCGCTGATCCTGGTGCCCGTAGAGCTGATCCGGGACGACCGGCGCGCCAGTTTCAACCTGCGCGTCCGCGACACGGAGGTCGTAACGAACCTACCCCTCCAGGAGCGGCTCCGGGCGGATTTCGGGTTCGAGCTGCCGGAGCTGATCGACGACGACCTGTTCAGTCCAGACGGGTATTTCGCGGAGCTGACCGATCGGATCGGGGGTCGTCCCCGCTGGTCGATAGACCGGGACGGGATGCAGCTCGGCTTCTTCTCCTTCTCGAAGCTCCTGATGATGCGGGACCTGGAGCCGGAGCACTGGCCCGAGGACGCGTTCGAGACGCACCCGGTCCTGGGCGGGCTCCTCGATGGCGGGTTCGAGCGGTCCTCCCCCCTCTTCGGCCCGCAGGAGCGGCTCGACCCGCGGCTCGAGCCCGGCGACCTGCTGCACGTGGTCCCGGCCGACGCGTCCCAGACCCGGGTGATCGAGGAGGTCCGCGCGGGCCGGAACCTGGTCGTGCAGGGCCCGCCCGGGACCGGCAAGTCCCAGACGATCGCGAACATCATTGCCGCGGCCGCGCATGACGGGAAAAAGGTCCTCTTCGTGGCCGAGAAGATGGCCGCCCTCTCCGTCGTGCATGACCGGCTCCAGAAGGTGGGGCTCGGGGACCTCTGTCTCGAGATCCACTCCCGGGCCGCGAACAAGCGCGCCTTCCTGGGCGAGCTGGCCCGGACCCTGGCCGCCGGCTCGGCCGCCCTGGAGATGCCGCCCGCTCCGGACGCCCTGCGCGAAGCGCGCGACCGGCTGAACGGGGTCGCGGACCTGCTGCACGCGCCGGTCCCCGGCCACGCGTTCACCCCGTTCCGGGCCATGGCGGAGATCGCCGGGTTCGTGGGCAGGGGGGCGCCCCCGCCCCGTATCCCGCGCGACGGGCTGGCCGGGCTGGACGAGGCGACGCGCCGGAACCTGGCCGACCGGGTCGGGGCCTACGCGGAGCTGCTCGCCCGGACCGGGCCGCGCGCGGAGCATCCGTTCTTCGGGGCGGGCGCGACCGCGCTTCAGCCGACCGACCTGCAGCGGCTCGCGCCGGAGCTCGCGCGCGCCGCTGAGGCGGTCGCGGAGCTGAACGAGACGGCCTTTCGGATCGCCGAGGCGGCAGGCCGCCCTGCCCCCGAGACCGTTGAGCAGTGCGAGACCCTCCGGGACCTCCTCCTGGCGGCCGGTCAGCGGCCACATGAGGCGCGAGGGGCGACCGCGGCGCTCCTCGACAGCGCCGGCGAGACACGGCTCGGGGAGGCGCTCGAGGCGGGCGCGGCCTGGGCCGCGGCGCGCGGCCAAGCTGACGCCACCTTCACGGAAGCCGCCTTCGGGGCGGACCCGGGCGCGCTCCGGTCCCGGGTCGCGCCGGGGGTCGGCTCCTTCTGGTCCCGCCTCTTCGGCCCGTATCGGGCCGCGAGCCGGGAGCTCGCGACCCTCCTGACCGGTCCTCTCCCCAAGGCGCCCTCCGACCGGCTCGCGCTCCTCGACCGGCTCATCACGATCCGGGGCCTCCGGAAAACCCTGTCCGACGAGGAGGGGTACCTCTCCGAGCTGCTCGGGCCGGACTGGCGCGGGGAGCGGACCCCCTTCTCCGAGCTGCGGGACCAGGCCGTCTGGCTCGCGCGTCTGACCGGGATCGCCCCGGTCGGGACCGCGGAGGCGTTGGACCGGGTCTGCGCGACCTCGGGTGAGGCGGAGCGGCTCGGCTCCGACCTGATGACGGCCAGCGCCGCGCTCGACGCGGTGGCGGACCGGCTCGCGCTCAGCTGGGACGGGCTGACCCTGTCGGAGATCGAGGAGAGGCTCATCGCCATGGGCGACGGGATCGGGCGCTACGGGGAGTGGTCGCGCCTTTCGGCGCTTGCGGCCCGGCTCGCGGACGACGGTCTCGGTCCCCTGCTCGCCCTTCTTGACGAGGGGGCGCTGGAGCCGGGTCAGGCGGTAGACGAGCTCCTCTTCGCCAGCGCGGAGGCCCGCTGGGAGGCGGCGCGGGCCGCGCTCCCGGACCTGGACGGGCTCGCCCATCTCGACCGGCACGCGCTCGTCGAGACGTTCCGCGGCCTCGAGGAGGCCCGGATGGGGGAGACCCGGCGCCTGGTGCGCGCGAAACACCTCGCGCAGCTTCCGACCGGCGCGTCCGGGCAGATGGGGTTCCTGCGCGGCGAGATGGCCAAGCAGCGGCGCCACAAGCCGATCCGGCAGATCATGCGCGCGGCGGGCCAGATGGTGCAGCGGATCAAGCCGGTCCTCCTGATGAGCCCTATCTCGATCGCCCAGTACCTGCCCCCCGGCTGGACCGAGTTCGACCTCCTGCTGATTGACGAGGCGAGCCAGGTCCGCCCCGAGGACGCGCTCGGCGCGATCGCCCGCTGCAAGCAGATCGTCGTCGTGGGCGACCAGAAGCAGCTCCCGCCCACCAGCTTCTTCGACCGGGTCGCCGGCTCGGAGGAGGAGGACGAATACGAAGACGAGGAGATCCGGACCGCCTCGGCGACCGAGATGGAGAGCGTGCTGACGCTTTGCGAGGCGCGCGGGCTGAACCCGGCCATGCTGGAGTGGCATTACCGGTCCCGCGACCCCTCGCTGATCACCGTGAACAACGCGGAGTTCTACGAGCACCGGCTGATCCTTCCCCCCTCTCCGGTCCAGAACGACCCGGAGTTTGGGCTCGCCTTCCGCCGGGTGCCGGGGGTCTACTCGAGCCGGTCCCGAGGCGGCGGCCGGCCCGGCACGAACCGGATCGAGGCGGAGGTGGTCGCGGCCGCGGTGGCCGAGCACGCCCGGACCCGGCCGGACCTCTCGCTCGGCGTCGTCGCCTTCTCCAAGGCGCAGTCGGACATGCTGACGGAGGTGCTCGAGATCGCGCGGCGCGAGGACGAGATCCTCGACGCGTTCCTGCGCGAGGGGCGCTCGGAGGACGTCTTCGTCAAGAACATCGAGAACGTGCAGGGGGACGAGCGGGACGTGATCCTGATCTCGGTCGGCTACGGCCCGTCCGAGCCGAACGGCCGGCTGGCGTCCATGTCCTTCGGGCCGGTCAACGGCGAGGGGGGCGAGCGGCGGCTCAACGTCCTCTTCTCGCGCGCCCGGACCCGCTGCCTCGTCTTCTGCTCGTTTGATCCGAACGATATCGACACGTCCCGGACCAGCCGGGACGGGCCGCGGGTCCTCAAGCGGTTCCTGGAGTTCGCGCGGAGCGGTCAGCTGGCCCAGCCGGAGGCGACCGGCGCGCCCGCCGACAGCCCGTTCGAGGAAGACGTGGCGGAGGTGATCCGCAACCTCGGCTACCCCTGCGATCACCAGGTGGGCGCGGCCGGGTTTCGGATCGACCTGGGCGTGCGCCACCCGGAGCAGACGGGCCGCTACATCCTCGCGGTCGAGTGCGACGGGGCCGCCTACCACTCCGCCCTCTGGGCGCGCGAGCGCGACCGGCTACGTCAGGACGTGCTCGAGGGGCTCGGCTGGCGGTTCCACCGGGTCTGGAGCACGGACTGGTTCCACCGGCGCGCGACTGAGATCGACCGGCTGCGCGCCACGCTTGAGGCGGCCGCGCTCGCCGAGGGGCCGGACTACGTCGGCGCCAACCGCGACGGGGTTCTGGCCGTCGAGGAGCCGGCACGGGACTCGCCCGCGCCCGAGACGGTCCTGCCCCCGCCGCCCGAGCTGACCGCGCCCCCCTACGAGACGTCCAGCTTCAAGGTGAGTGTCGCCTTCGAGCCGCATGAGGCGCCGATCACCCTGCTTGCGGACCTGGTAACCCGGATCGTTCAGGCCGAGGGGCCGGTCCACCGCGACCTCGTCGCGCGGCGGGTCGCCGAGGCGTTCGGAAAGTCCCGGACTGGCAAGCGGATCCGGGACGCGTCGGACCGGGCGCTCGAGCGGGCCATGCTGACCGGCGGGGTCCTGCCCGAAGGCGAGTTCGTGATGACCCCGGTCCAGAAGGCGGACCCGCCCGTGCGGGACCGGTCGGCCGAGGGGGCGCCGACGAGCGCGGCCCAGCTCCCGCCCGTCGAGATCCGGGCCGCGGCGGCCCGGGTCGTCGCGGAGAGCGGGGAGATGGAGCGTGACGAGCTGGTCGTGGCGACCGGCCGGCTGCTCGGCTTCGCCCGGGTCGGGACGGAGCTGCGCGGGGTGATCGACGCCACGCTCGATCCGGGCCAACAAGCCTGAAAGACAACGAGATGAGGGCTTTGATGATCAGAACGATATTGCGAACCGGGATGGTGCTGGCGATCGGCGCCACGGTTTCTGCCTGCGGGACCACCTACAACCTCCCTGAGGTGACGGACGGGTCCGTCTCTGAGGCGACCCGGATGTTTCAGGAGGAGCGGTCCAGCGGGGCGAGCCGGGCCCGGTCCAGCCCGGATCAGGCGGCGCGGAACTTCGTGGAGGTGGCCCGGCGGGTCGAGTCGATCGCGGAGCGGTTCTGCGAGGAGCAGACGGCGGAGATCGCGGATTTCAACTGTGACGTCCAGATCGTCATCGACGACCAGATGCCGTACCGGAATGCCTACCAGACCTACGCGGGGGACGGGACGCCGATCGTCGCCTTCACCCTGCCCATGGTGGCGGACGCCCGGAACCGGGACGAGATCGCCTTCGTCCTCGGCCATGAGTTCGGCCATCACATCGCGCGCCACATCCAGAAGGGGCAGCAGCAGGCCACCGCGGGTGCTCTGATCCTCGGGACCCTGATGGCCGCGGCGCAGGCCCAGTCGGCCGGCAGCCCCTATTACAATCAGACCCAGGCCCAGCAGGACCTCCAGAACGTCATGGAGCTCGGCTACGCGGCCGGGCGGCGCGCCTTCTCCAAGCAGTACGAGCTGGAGGCGGACGTGATCGGCACCTACATCGCGGAGGCGACCGGGTATGACGCGGTGCGCGGGGCCCGCGTCTTCGCGCGGCCGGAGCCGACGCGGCGGGAGGACGGAGCCCTCTCCTTCTGGGGGACGCACCCGGCTGATGAGGACCGGCTCGCGCTAGTGATCGAGACGGCCCGGACCCTCCGGTCCGGTCAGGGGCTGGAGCGGCGCCCATGAGAACGAACGAGACCCACCCGATCCGGATCGACTCGCTCGCAGTCGGGAACGGCCCTTAGCAGACCTTCGTAGACTGCGCAGCGGATGGCAGCTAGGAGCCCACAGCGGAAGTCCTTATTTTGTGCTGCGTGCGCTTGCAGCACGGAATGTGCTGCATTGGCGAAGGTTTTGATGCTGCAATACGGCGTAAGAAGCAGCCATTCGCACAACCCGGAGCATGGATATGGCAGTTAAAGATCAAGTCGCGGAGCTTTCCCGCCGCATAAATCCCAAGCAAAAAAACCTAAGCACCATTGACGGGCCACAGTGTGTCGACCCGATGCTATGCTCCAGACGTCAGCGCGGTGCTGACGTCTGGGTTTGGAGGGAGGATTGGAGGGCATGTTATGCCACGAGTCCAACTTCCCGCAGTCACCCCAAAACGCAAAGCTTGGAACAAAGGGCGGATCATCGGCCAGAAACGACCGCTGTTTCCCAAACAGGTTTGGGCAATCCGCGCTCGGCTCGAGATTGCAGGCTACCTTCGCGACCTCGCACTGTTCAACGTTGCGATTGATAGCAAGTTGCGAGGGTGCGACTTAGTCAAACTCGCCGTGACCGATTTGGTCAAAGATGATCACGTTCGCGAACGAGTTTCGGTGATCCAGAGCAAAACCAAAAAACCGGTTCGGTTTGAACTGACCGGAAACACGAGAGAAACTATTACTGCTTGGGTTAGGTCGCCTGAAATGATCGGCTGCCTTTTCATGTTTCCCAGCCGCTTCCACGACCGTCTGCACATCTCCACGCGGCAATATGGTCGACTTGTTCGTGATTGGGTGACTGCAATTGGACTGGAACCGAGCGGTTACGGCACTCATTCGCTCCGCCGGACCAAAGCTGCCGAGATATACCGCAAGACGGGCAACCTTCGCGCGGTGCAGCTTCTACTTGGTCACACAAAAGTTGATAGTACGGTGCGATATTTAGGCGTTGAGTTGGAAGATGCTCTGAGTATTGCGGAGCGCATAGATATCTAGGCAATGTTGGCGAACGGTGCTTGCCGTTCGCCAGATCACAAGAGATTTGAGATCACGTGGCGGCGAAAACGAAATGCAAGCCCATATTCACGGATGCTGCGGTCGCAGCCCGCTTTGCGCTTTTCCCAG
Organism: Pelagimonas sp.; assembly: GCA_049116335.1. Classification (GTDB taxonomy): domain Bacteria; phylum Pseudomonadota; class Alphaproteobacteria; order Rhodobacterales; family Rhodobacteraceae; genus CANMIH01. The sequence goes on from JAGDYZ010000013.1 coordinate 16,585, forward strand.
CGGCTGCAAAATCTGGGTTTGGTTGAATTCACAGAGTTGCGGGACTTTCCCGTCGTCGTCAGGGTGAGCGCGAAAGAGGACGCGTCCAAAGGCAGCTAACAGCTTGCGTTTTTTCAAAAGTTCGGCGGTGACCATTCTTGATCGGATGATGCTTTTCGTCTATTGACGGATCGTGGGATTGACGATGGCGTCGTCACTAGTCGACATCCGATTAGAGCATCCCTACCCAACCATCCTGAACGCCGGGATCTTGCTTTGCCGCTGTGTGGTGAGGGAAGGTGCAACCGGTATGTTTGGCACTCCACCTCAGCACACTCGGCCTGAACAGGAGTAGTCCGATGGCCGGAATATCCGAGTTTGGCGTTGCAGGACAGCGCCCCGATTTTTACCGTTTTCACCAAGGCGAAAAGGTGCTGCCTTTTGCAGACGCCGAATACGAAGCACGTCTGACCAAGCTGCGTGCGGTCATGGTGGACGAGGGCATTGACGCCGTTGTGATGACGTCTATGCACAACGTCTCCTACTACTCGGGTTTTCTGTATTGTGCCTTCGGGCGGCCTTATGCGCAGGTCGTCACGGCGACCGAAACCGTCACGTTCAGCGCAGGCATCGACGCGGCACAGCCTTGGCGTCGCGGGTACGGTGACAACATCACCTACACCGACTGGCAGCGGAACAACTACTGGCGGGCGATCCACTCCGTGACAGGGTCGGGCAAGGTGATCGGTTTCGAAGGGGATCACATCTCTTACACGCAACTGGGCCTGATGGATGAATTCCTGACACCCTCGGCCAAGAAGGACATTGCGCCCGCCACGATGCGTCTGCGCATGCACAAATCTGCCGCAGAAATTGAGCTGATCCGTGCCGGTGCTGCGACTGCGGATGTGGGTGGCTATGCCATCAAGGAAGCGATCAAGGTAGGCGCGCGCGAGGTCGACGTGGCCATGGCGGGCCGTGACGCGATGGAGCTGGAGATTTCCAAGCGTTTCCCAGACTCTGAGATCCGCGACACGTGGGTCTGGTTCCAATCCGGCATCAATACCGATGGCGCGCACAACCCAGTCACCTGCCGCAAGCTGGAGCGCGGTGACATCCTAAGCCTGAATACCTTCCCGATGATCTCGGGCTATTATACGGCGCTCGAGCGCACGCTCTTCGTCGAGGAAGTGGATCCGGCCAGCCTTAAGGTGTGGGAAGCGAACGTTGCTGCCCATGAATATGGAATGAGCCTGCTCAAGCCCGGCGCGTCCTGCGCCGAGGTCACGCATAAGATCAACGATTTCTTTGCGGAACGTGACATGCTGCAATACCGGACCTTTGGCTACGGCCACTCATTCGGCGTTCTTAGCCACTACTATGGCCGCGAGGCAGGGCTTGAGCTGCGCGAAGACATCGACACCGTGCTAGAGCCTGGCATGGTAATTTCCATGGAGCCAATGCTGACGATCCCAGACGGCCAACCCGGCGCAGGTGGGTATCGTGAGCACGACATCCTTGTGATTACTGAGGATGGCAACGAGAACATAACAGGTTACCCATATGGCCCCGACTTCAACGTCGTCGGGTAACCGATCCTACTTTACGGTATGAGCAGCTATAGCTGCTCATATCAGCTCTGTTCGTGAACTATTCATTGCTACTCAGAGTCTTGAGCCGCCCTCGGTGCCCATAGGGTGTCTCGCCGTATCGTTCTTTGTAGTGCCGTGAGAATACGTTGTTCGAATTGAACCCTGAGGCCATAGCGACTTCCATGACACTCAGGTTGGTTTCTGTCAGCAAAGTGCGCGCACGTTCCAATCTGATGTTACGGTAGGTTTGCGCCGGGGCCTCGTTTAGCAACTGCCTGAACTGACGTTCAATCTGGCGGCGCGAGATACCCGCGCTTGTGGCAAGTTCGTCGAGTGTCAGTGGGTCCTCAATGCTGTCATACATGGCCCGCAGAACAGCAAGGATACGTGGATTGCGCGAGCTGATGGCTTTGGCGATTGAGGAGCGCTGTTCGCTGCGGATCGCGACATCGGGACCGTTCAAGCACATATCCGAGACTGCGATTGCAAAATCCTCGCCATAGTCTTCAGCGATGATCGAAATCATCATTTCAGTTGCCGCCACACCGCCGCCGCACGTTAGCAGACTTCCGTCCCTTTCGAACCTCTGTGCCGTGGGTTCCAGATCCGGGAATTCCTCGACGAAGCCGGGCTGGTTTTCCCAATGAAGTGTAAAAGTTTTGTCACTGAGACAACCCGCGCGTGCGAGGGTCGCAGCACCGGTGCAGATGCCGCCGAGTTTGCCGCCAAACCGGGCGTGGCGGCGTATACCTCCCAAGACATCGTCCGACGCAGCCTGGATACCGTTGTTGCCGGAACAAACAAAAAGGTAGGTATCGGGGTTCAGATCGCTCAGGCTGCCATGCACATCAATATCGATGCCGGAGGATGACGAAACAGCCTTGCCGTTATCTGAGATGGCCAGCCATCCATAGAGTGGTTTTTGGGCAAGCTGGTTCGCGATACGCAATGGATCCAAAGCAGCGCTGAAAGCAAGCAAAGTGAATTGGGGCAACAGCAGGAATCCGAACCACCGGGTTTCCTGAGGGTCTTTGACAGGATAGCTGAACGCCCCAGATGGCACGAGATCCGGTCGATCCACAGTCTTGCTCTCGTTTTTGATCACACCTGCCCTCTTAGCTCGCTTTCTCCAACAGTATCGGGAACCAATCTGTCCGAAGGCGGGCCCGGCACATCGAATTTCCAAGACTTATTGACCAGGGAGGTTGCGTGCAAGACGCAATTACTCTGCGATGTCCTCAGCCCATAGTTCCGGCTCTTCATCGATAAACCTACGCATCAGAACGATGCAATCCGGGTCATCTGCGACGATCACTTCAACGCCCTTCGAGCGCAAGAACTCTTCGTTGCCACCAAAGTTTTTGTTTTCACCGATCACCACGCGCGGGATACCGAACTGAATGATTGTCCCGGTGCACATCATGCATGGGCTAAGCGAGGTATAGAGCGTGGTGTCGCGATAAGTCTTCTGGCGGCCGGCCTTGCGCAATGCATCCATCTCGCCGTGGGCAATCGGGTCGCCTTTTTGCACCCGCTGATTGCGCCCCTGTGCTACAACCTCTCCACCGCGCGCCAGCACTGAACCTATCGGGCACCCGCCTTCGTCAAACCCGGCTTTGGCCTCCTCGTAAGCAATGCGCAGCAGGCGTGTGTCGTCAGCGTTCATGTGGTGTCCCCCAGGATTGGCCCGTCATAATAGGGCAGCCGCTCAACGCTTGGCGTCCAGATGCCGTCCTTCTGCAAATGGTCCATATGATCGGCAATTTCGTCAAGGGTGGCAAACCAGACGTCTTTGGTTTCCTGTGTTTTGGCAATCCATGCTTCGACCTGTTTCCAACGGGCCAATCGCCCGGTCAGGAATGGGTGGATGATCAGCATGAAGAAACCACCGGCGTCGTACTGCGCCTCGAACTCCTCCCAGAACCCGGCCAAGCCCTGAGACGGCCCGCGCACCGGCATCATGTACCCAATCTCGTCGTAATGTGCGAAAGGTGGCCAATCGTCGGTCCCCCAATGTACGGGCATTTCGTAGAGAGACCCGCCCTCGGTATCCAAACGATAGGGGATGTCGTCAGCCATCATTGAACTGTCATAGCGAATTCCGTGCTCGATCATCAGATCGACGACTTCGTGAGTGATATTGTAGACCGGTGCACGGTAGCCACGAGGCTTTTGCCCGCAAATGCGCAAATGCGCATCGAGCGTGCGCTCGAACCACTCGCGCTGCTCTCCTCGTGTCTTGATAGGATCCTCGTGCAAGTAGCCGTGATGCCCGATCTCATGGCCATCTTTCAGGATCGCCTCGGCCACATCCGGGTAGGTTTCAAGGCACCAGCCAGGGATGAAGAACGATTGTTTCAGCCCCAAACGACGATAGGTGTCGAGGATGCGGGGCAGTGCAACCAAAGGACCATAGCGGCCCATCGAGATGGGATAGAGCCGGTCATGGCTGTCCTCAGGCTTAGCGATATGGATCAGGCTGTCCGCATCCATGTCAAAGGTGATTGCCACGGCACATTTGGCGCCATTTGGCCAAGGAATGGGGTTTCGAAGCACCTCGGTCAGCTTTCGTTCAACACATGGGCGCTTTGGGTGTCCCAGGACAGCCAGATCTCATCGCCCGAATGCAGATCGAACTTGGACAATTCGCGTTCCTGCATCTGGACCTTGAACTCGTGGCCCTGCGCGTCTTCCAGAAACAGGGTGACCATAGAGCCGACAAATTCCTCAGAGATCAGCTTGCAATAGGCCTTGTTCCCACCGTCGGGTTCCTCGGTTGCGATGTGCACCAGATCGGCGGAGATCACGAAGCTGGCGTTGTGGTCTTCGACCAAATTCACCTCGTTCGTGGGCACGGTGAATTCACCAGAAGGTGTCGTGATCCGGGCCGTGCCGCCGTCAACAGATTTGACTTTGCCCGCCAGAATATTGTTGCGACCCACAAACTCGGCGACAAACTGGTTCGCAGGCGCACGATAGATTTCCTTGGGTGTGCCGATTTGGCCGATCTCGCCCTTGCCCATAATGATGACGCGGTCTGCCATGGCAAAGGCTTCGGATTGCGAGTGGGTCACATAGACGAATGTAATCCCCAACTCGCGCTGAAGGTCAGTGAGCACAGCCTGCATGCGGATGACCAAATGCGCATCCAGAGCTGACAGCGGTTCGTCCAGAAGCAGGATTTGTGGCTCCATCACCAGTGAACGGGCCAATGCGACGCGCTGCTTTTGACCACCTGACAAGGTCGAAATATGGCGGTTCTCAAATTCGAGAATTCCCATCTTGTCGAGCCATTTGAACGCACGCTCTTTGCGTTCCGCCTTGTCAACGCCGCGCATCTTGAGCCCAAATTCGACGTTCTCACGTGCCGTCAGAAAGGGAAACAGCGCGAGCGATTGCCACACCAGCGGTGTGTCGCGCTCATGCGGGGCGACATCATTCATTACCTGACCGTTCAGACGAATTTCGCCAATGCTCGGCGCCTCAAGGCCCGCGAGCATGCGCAAGGTTGTGGTTTTGCCGCAGCCAGACGGCCCCATGATCGCGAGGAACTCGCCCTCGCGGATTTCGAAATCCAGTTCCTTCACAGCAACAAAATTGCCGAAGTGCTTTTGTACTTTGTCAAATACAACCAGAGGTTTGGTCATGATTGGATGCCCTTTATTTGCCGGCTGGCGAAGAAGAGCTGCGCCAACACAACCAGCGTCATTGAGGTGAGGAATACGAAAGTGCCGATCGCGTTGACCTGCGGATCAATGTTGCCCTGCACGATTTCGAGAACGACCACGGGCAGCGTGCTGTTCAGGCCGGAGACGAACCACGAAACAGCAAACTCGTCGAACGATACGGCGGCGGTCAGGAAAAGGCTGGAAAATATCGCAGGCTTGCAGAAAGGAATGATCACATGACGCATGGTCTGCCATTCCGATCCACCCAGGTTCCAGGCTGCAGATTCCAGATCAGGGTCCATCTGGTTCAAGCGCAAACGGATGACGGCCATCGCAAAGGGCGCGGTCAGCACGCTATGCGCGATAATGATTGAGTAAAGCTGACCCGACATCCCGATCTTGGACAGCCACGCGAGCATTGCCAGCGCCATGATGATCAGCGGGATCGTTGGCGGCAGCAGGATCAGCGCAAGGTAGGGCCCCTTGAAGCGGAAGTTGTAGCGGAAATCGGAGTAGGCTGTGCAGAACCCGAGGAACGTCGCGATCACCGCGGTCGAACAGGACACGATCAGGCTGTTCCGCGCGGCTTTCCAGATGTCGGGATCGGCCAGCACCTTTGCATACCACTCGGTCGAGAACTCTCCGAGAGGGATCGTCGGGAAGCGTTGCGAGTTGAAGGAAAAGATCATGCTAAAAATGATCGGCGCAAAGACGAAGGCGAAGATCAGAACAACATAGATGCCAAGGATGAAGTTGAGGGACCGGCTCTGTTTCATTTCGCGCCTTTCCCCTTGCGGTAGGCCAAGGCGATGCCGGTGAAGGCGATGGCAAAGAGCGTGACCATCATCATGATCGCGACCACGGCGGCGCGGGGCCATTGCTGGCCGGATTTGGTGGTATCAAGGATCAAGATCGGCAGGGTCGGCTCCTGCGATCCGCCCAGATAGAAGGGGGCGACAAAGTCACCAAAGGACAGAATAAAGCAGAAGATCGCGGCGATAATCAGCCCGGTCTTGGACAGCGGAATGATCACTTGCCAGATCGTGCGCAGGGGCGAACAGCCCAGATTGCGCGCGGCCTCAATCAGGTTCTTGTCGATGTTCGCCATCGTGACGGTTTGCAGGATGACGACCAGAGGCAGCGTCAGGGTCATATAGCCCACCAGCGTGCCGAAGTTCGTGTTCAGCATCGTGTAGGGGCCCAGGCCGACATAACCCAGCATGGCATTGACCACGCCGCTTTCGGACAGGATCACGAACCATGAAAAGGTGCGTACCAGATAGCTGGTGAAAAACGGAATGATCAGCAGGAAAATCGCCCAGCGTCGGGTGCTTTCAGAAGCGCGGAAGGCCAGTGCAAAGGCAGCGGGAAAGGCGATGCACATCGCGCAGACAGTGGACAGCGTTGCGATGCCTATCGTGTACCAATAGCTGTCCCAGAAGAAGCCTCGCGTCAGCATCCGTGACCAGTTCACGAACTCGAACGCTTCGGTCATGCGGTAGTTCTTTACCAGGAAGAACGACATCGCGACCATGAACAGGACCGGCCCGACAAAGAAGATCAGCTGCCAGAAGATGATCGGCAGCCGCCAGGTCAGCGCATAAAGGTTTGGGCGTTGTTCAGGATTGGATGACATGGGACTTTCGCGTGTCTGGGAAAATGGGGCGGCCACAGGGCCGCCCGCTTTGGTGTCTTTAGGCCGTCAGATCAGGCGCTCTTGTACTCGGACCAGAAGTCGTTCCAGTCCTCCAGCGTCTGCTGCTGGGGGATGTCGCGGTAGTGAATCCGGCCTTCCTTGATCAGCGTGATCGGATCCTGCGAATCACCATCAATCTGATGCGAACGCTTGGCTTCCGCCATATCTGCCTCGACCAGGGCCGCGCGGCCCGCTTTGGTGACGCAGAAACCAGGGTAGGCTGCCATCTGAGCAGACTTCACCTGACCAGCAGGAGACATCATGTACTGGATGAACTTCTTGGCTTCATCCGCTTTTTCGCTGCCCTTGCCGATGGAATAGCTTTCGGTGAACTGGATGCCGCCCTCCTTCGGGATCACGGAGGCCACGGGCGCGCCGTCTTTTTCCAGAACGCCGGTGATCCAGTCGCCGATGCCGCACATCGCCTGCATCTCACCGTTCTTGAGGCCGTTGAACGTGCCGCCATAGTCAAAGAAGCCGCCAACCTGTTTGCGCAGGCTCATCGTGGTTTCTTGCACCTTCGCCCATTGGTCGTCGTTCAGGTCCCAAAGGCCTGCGCCGTTGCCGTCATAAAGGCTCATCATGCCCAGCGTGGGCAGATGCCAGTCGAAATGGCCCACTTTGCCTTCAAGTTCTGGCTTCCAGAAGCAGGCATAGCTTTGGGCTTCTTCCTCGGTCACGGAATTCTTGTTGTAGGACACGCCCAGATGGCCACCGCGCAGGATCATGGAGTACATCTTGCCGTCTGCCCAGTGGCCGGGGAACTGCGAGAAGTCTTCATGCAGCATGTCATCCAGCGGATAATCTGCCGCGTTCATTTCTTCGATGTAGCCAGCTGCGTTCAATTGCTGCACAAATTCAGCGTCCGACAGGATCAGATCGTAGGTACCAGGAGGCGATTGCGCGATCAGTGCCAGCATGTTGTCGCCACCAGCGTAGTACTTTGGCACGAACTTCACATTGTTGGCTTCTTCGTATTCGGCAACAACGTCTGGCTCACCATGACCGTACCAGGCGAGCATGTTGATCTCAGTCGTCGCAGCCCAAGCGCGGCTGACAAAAGGTGTTGTCAAAACGGCTGCACCGCCGGCTTTCAGAAGCTGGCGGCGGTTCAAGCCAAATAGTGATGAAGTTACGGTCGGTCTGTACATTTGTGTCTCCCATTTGGTCGCTCTTTCCCAGCAAAAGAGCATTTGATTTTTCGCTGAACCATAGTGTTCAGTCCGATTTTTTTTAAATGGTATGGTAAAACAGGACTTTTAGGAAATTTATCGTTGATATGCTCATATAATGAGCGGTTATGCATCAACGGCACTCGAAGAACGCTGCTCCAAGGTGTTGATCATGGCATCCATGGCAGCGTATCCGCCTGCGCCCAACTGAGCCTGTCGTGCGAAAAGCCCGATGTGCAAAGGGGCGAGAACCGGCAGGCCGTCTTGTTCAGAGAACGTGCGCATACCGCTTTGGACCGTCGGAGCGGTGAGGCAAGAAAGGCCAAGGCCATCCTGGACCGCACGTTGAACGCCGCCAATGCCGGGGCTGGAGTAGGCTATGCGCCAACTCTTTCCTGCCAACTTCAAAGCAGTGGCCATGCGATCGCGGTAAACACAGCCATAGGGATGAGCGACGAGAGGGATATCGGTGTTTTCCGGGATTTCGAATGCGTTGGCACCAACCCATGTTGGTTGTTCCTTCCAGTTGCGGAACAAAAACTGTTGGTCGTCACCGTCAAACAGCGCCACGGCGATGTCGATTTCGTTGCTGCGCATTGCCATCAGCAGATGCTTTGAAAGGTCACATCGAATTTCGATCTGTGTATCCGGGAATTGTCGGACGACATCTGTCAGGCAGGCTTGCAGGGTGTTTACTGCATAGTCCACAGGCAACCCGACCCGCAATCTTGCAGCAGGATCACGTTGCTCAAATTCTGCCATCGCCAGATCGTTCAGGCGGAGGATCTGACGCGCATGTATTGCCAGGGCCTCACCCCGTTCCGTCAGCGAGATCTCTTTGCCTTTCCGCGCAATAAGCGGATAGCCAACAGCTTCTTCCAAGCGCTTCACTTGAAGGCTGATCGCCGGTTGTGTCCGGCCGAGTATCTCGGCCGCGCGCGTGAAGCTTGCCACTTCAATCACGGTGATGAAGGCTCTCAGGAGCTCTGTTGAAAGGTTGACCGCGCCCATACAAAAACATTAGTGCTAAAAATTAGGCGCGGGCAACGATAAATTTGCTTTATGTAATCCGCTTGGTCACCCTCTATTCGAACAACACGCTGACAGACTCTCCATTGGCGATACGCGTGATGGCCTTGGCGAACATCGGCGAAATTGAAATCTCGCGGATTTTCGATGATGCAGTGACCGCGTCGGTTGCGCCAATTGTGTCGGTGATAACCAAGGACGATAGATCAGAAGCGTTGATCCTGTCGACTGCTTTGCCGGATAAAACACCATGGGTGATATAGGCAGAAACCTCTGCGGCTCCGCTTTCCAAAAGGGCCGTTGCAGCACTACAAAGTGTACCGCCAGAGTCGATGATGTCGTCGACCAACATACATGACTTGCCTGAAACGTCCCCGATGATGTTCATCACCTCAGACGAGCCGGGCTTGTCGCGGCGCTTGTCCACGATTGCCAGGCCAGTCGAGAGACGTTTCGCCAAGTCGCGGGCGCGCACTACGCCCCCCACGTCTGGTGAGACGACCATCACATTGTCTCGGTCCTTCTGCTTTTCGATATCCCGGACGATTTCCGGCACCGCATAAAGATTGTCCGTAGGGATGTCGAAAAATCCCTGAATTTGCCCTGCGTGCAGATCCATTGTCAGAACCCGATGTGCACCCGCCTGAGTTATCATATTCGCAACCAGCTTCGCTGTGATCGGCGTTCTGGGTGCTGATTTGCGATCCTGTCGTGCGTAGCCAAAATAAGGGATCACAGCGGTGATGCGCCCGGCGGAGGATCGGCGCAGCGCGTCGATAAGCACCAGCAGTTCCATCAGGTTGTCGTTGGCGGGATAGGAGGTGGATTGAATGACATAGACATCATCTCCCCGCACGTTTTCCTGTATTTCAACAAAGACTTCTTCATCAGCAAACCGGCGCACATTGCACTCTGCCAGAGGGACACGCATATGCGCGGCAATCGCTTCGGCAAGCGGACGGTTACTATTTCCACAGATTAATTTCATCTGTCGAGCCCCTCGTGAGTGAGTGTGTGATGATGTGCGCCAGAGAAGTCCCCTAAATTGGGAACGCCATCTCGGGTTTGTAAGTCTTGAAGCTTTCAAGATATTGCGCGTTTGCCTGACGCTGCCATTCGGTGCCGGGCTGGATCGCGGTGACGACCTTGTATTTTTCCCGGTAGGACTTTGTGTTGTCATTCTCTTCCATGACAATCGCCACCATGCCTGCAACCGTGCCCTTTTGCTGCTCAACCAGCTGGACAGCACCATGCATCGTGCCGCCCGTTTCGACCCACTGATCCACCAACAACACCCGCGTTCCCGGTGCAAAGGCCGGCAGGCGCATTTCCATCGACTGGGTTTGACCCGAGTAGTTGGTCATAGACGCGCTGTCTGTGTCCACGCAGAGCTTTCCGGGTTTGCGAATGGGCAGAAATCCTTTTCCGATACGGGCCGCAATGCCCGCCGCTAAGACGAAGCCCATCGCATCGAGGCCAGCGATGACGTCAATCTCATCGGCATCTAGATCGGCAACAAGGTCGTCAAGCAAATCATGATACGCTTTGCCATTGATGTAGATCGAAGTCGGATCGAGCCATGCAAACTTGTCGCCTTTGGTGTTCGGTGCCATCAGCGAAAAGTACCAACGATCGTATCTGGGTCCTTTGTCTTGAGCCATCTTTTCTCTCCCTTATGTCTGTGTGAGGTCCATGAGCCGCTTCAGGCGCTCAGGATCGATATTGTAGAAATCGCCGTCATGGTTGATGCCGGTCGCGACCATGAAAAGGTCTACCGCATCTGCGTATTGTGCTGCGTTTTCAGGTGTGATGCCGGATGCAAGGCCAAGCGCAGTGTCGCCGCAATACTCGCGGAATGTGTCGATCTTGCTCACGTCGGCTGCATGACCGGTCGCCACGCCGGAGGTTACAACGACGTCCATGTAATTCGTCGCGATGCGCGCGCTTTTGCCATACTGTGCTGGATCGACGTCTCGCTGCTTTTTGAACGCGGTGCCGCCGATATAGAGCCCGGTCCAACCGCTGGAGTCGCGGATTGCGTCGATCTCATCTGCTTCGGGCTGATCATGCTCCGCGCGGCGTTCATCCATACGTGCGTCGTCGGCCCAGTAGCCATCGACCTTGCACCCATTTTTTTGCAGTTCCCCGAGAATGGGGAAGGCGTATTTGCCGGTCACGGCGAGGAAATTTACGCCAAGCCAGATATCGGGGAACGCCTGCCGCATCTCCTTGATGATTGGGACCAGCTTCTCCTTCTCGAAGTCATGGTTGATCAGAAAAACGCCCGAGCAACCGCCAGCAACCGCTGTTTTGATGTTTTGCTCTGCCTGTTCGCTGTCAAGGACATGAATTACAGGAAGGATAACTGGACCAGTTGCGCCAAAATTCTGTTTAAAGTCGTTTCGATCCATCTCAATTCTCAATCTCGGTTGTTGCTGGGACGCTACCATTGGCAGTGGGATTTAGAAAATTTATTGTGCTTATTCGTTCATATGATTTGGAAATGAAGAAAGTGAATTGCTAAGAGACCGCCGGCGGTCCTGCAAACCAAGGAATATCAAACTGGACCACGCAAGGGGGCTGATCGCCAGAACGTCTTAGTGAAGGTGCGCGTTTGGTTCATTCCAATGTGCTGAGAGTTGTCTATGCTCCTTTGTGCATGGTCCCTCGCCGACGCAATGCAAGTGTCTATACATAATCCATGAAAGCCCCTGCCAATGGCATCGTTCGACCCCTCTAGTCCTGATGGTACGAACCGCAGTCTTGAGATTGCTATTTCCGCTGACGGTACACCTAAAATGAACCACACCTACACGATCGACGCGCGATGCGGTGTGGCGGTGCGTGTCCGCGCAGGGCAGCAGCTGGCAGTAATAAACCCCAGCGGCCATCAAGTGTGCGATTTCTGGGTATTTGCAGCAGATGATGTGGGCGAGTATTCTTCGATGGAGCATTTGCACACCGCGTTAGGCTCGATCTTCCCTAAAGTAGGTGACGGTGTGACCTCCAACCTGCGTCGCCCATTGATGACAATCATGGAAGACACATCGGTTGGTGTGCACGACACGATCATTGCGTGCTGCGATCATGCCCGGTACCAGCAATTGGGCTGCACGGTATATCACGATAATTGTGCTGATAATCTTCGACAGGCGCTGATGGCCATCGGCCTCAAAGCGCCTGCTATTCCCGCCCCTTTCAATCTTTGGATGAACGTACCTGTGAAGGCTGACGGAAGCACCAGTTTCGCGCCGCCAGTGTCAAAGCCGGGTGATCAAATGGCCTTTCGCGCCGATATGGACGTCATCGCCGTGATGTCGGCTTGCCCTCAAGATGTCACGCCGGTCAACGGCGTGGGTGTCGCGCCAGACATTCTGGAGTTCTACGTCACAGGCACCTAACGCATCCGACCAATTCAAAAGGAGTTGATTAATGCCGTCGCTGAAGTTGCGCTGTCATTGTGTCAAGAGCTTACGGCGATAGATCTCAGCTCCGATGGCGCTTGCATAGCTGGAAAAGGCGACGCTTAGAGGTTGCTCGCGCAAGGTTCAGCACTTGGAACGATGGGCTCACCTCGGTCATGCAGCAGTGTAGCAGACTCCTGGCGCTTGACGCATTCTGAATGTCCGCTCTGGCGGCTTGGGCCGCAACGCAGCGATGGCTGTGCTGCAAGAGCGAATGAATGCTGCGCCAGCAACATGGCTAAACATCAATGTCGGCAAAGTCCGCTTAGCAGCCATCGGTGCAACGCGCAGCGAACGGCTCCTTTCCGCCCTTTGCGTCAACCGTGGCTTTTTGGGCTTCGCCTACCCTGGCCCGAACCGACCGGATCACCGGTGCCCGGATCGGCCCCGCCGGTCTCGGCCCTCATCCGGCGGAAAAACTCGGTGAGCCGGTCATCAGCGCGCGTAGCCCGATCGTCAGCCTCGATCTTGGCCGCCTCTAGCATTCCGCATCTCTCTTGAAGTGCGCTTTGTTGAGCCCGGAGTTTGTTCAGTTCCTCGGACAGAGAGGACTTCTCAGCCTCAAGCTCGGCAAGGCTGGCCTTCATCTGCTCCAGCATGTCGTTGGCAGAGTCGCGTTCCGCTTCCACGCTCCTCAAGTCATCGAGTAGCTCGGCGTACTGCCGCTCCGCCTCGGTGCGCAAATCAGTCATGTCCCGGCGCAGCGCGTCGGTTGCCGCCTGAGCCTCCTCCGTCGCTTCGCGCCACAGCCGCATTGCCAGGTCGCGCAGCTGTTCCATGATGGCGTCCGGAACCTCGATCTCTTCGCGCGTCACCTTCCTTTGTTCCTCGCGCCAGGCGCGCAGCAGAGGCACGAGAGTGGACATGGACCCACCGCCAACCAGCTCGAGCACGGCGGCATTTGTCACGGGCTTGCCCTGCGCGAGCAGTTCGCTTGCCGCACGCGCGACATTTTTCGAAGTGAGGATAGACGCACGGGGCATAGTGACGACCTTTCTTGTTTCGTAACGTATCATATGTAACGTAACATTGAAACATTTCAATACGCTCCAAATACGGCGCGCGCAGCGTAGTTCAGGCCTAATCAGCCGCTGATGGATGACACTTCACCCGAGTGATGCAAGGGGTCCCGGCACCGCACCGCAGGCAATAAAGATGCCAACGACAGTGAACTTCACGCTCGTCCTCGACATGGGCGGAATGAAAGAGTGCTGGCTCTTATCCGCGCCGTTTTTCTGGAAGCGATGAAACTCCATTCTCTCGCGCCAGACACATTGCTGACGAGGGCCTCGGGAAAAATCTGTGTCGGTCGTATCATCCCCCTCTTCGCAATCCATATGCCAACCTCAGCGCTGAGGTCACCGCCCACTTGACCGCTGAGCTCGGGACTGACTTGCGAGTACCGCCGCAACACGTTGATCATCCCAGAAGGCGGACCCCGTTCGTGTTTTTTGGCGGTTAGCGGACGATTCGACGGCATCTCGAAGAAACGAAAATGTCACCGAAACAGTCATCACCGACCGACCCCAGGAAAAGACGCCGCACCAAGGCTGAGCGAGACGAGCACGCACACTACGCCCGCCTCTCGGATGCTAGTAAACGAGCTGAAGGCCTTGTCCGCGCGCACCTGTGGATCCTCGCAGACGATAAGGCGAACTTCGAGCGCCTTGCTGAGGCGTCGAGGAACCGGCACCTCGCAAAAAGCGAGGACACAGTCGACAAGCTCGCCTTGTAAATGATGAAGAGCCCGACGAAGCGCAAGATCCTTGAGGATCCGCGACAGTGGAGCTTGCTGTTCTGAGCCGTCGCCGGGTTCGGTTTAAGTGGGTTTCGCCCACCGGATCAAGGCGGGCGCGGCAGTCAAACGAACCGGATCCAGTTCAATCATCACGGTTTTTCAAAGAGTTCCTGAAGAAGTCTCCGGATCATCTCCGGCCTAGTGGGCAGGTCACTCTCCAGCTTTCTGCGCCGGTCCAACTCGTCGATCATCTGGCGAGGAAGCCGGAGGTTCACTGGCTCCGTATCCGTCGGCGGCCGACCCCGGCTCGATTTTTTTTCTGCGTCGGTCACTTTTCACCCTTGTTTAATGGTTTTATGGTTCCATATAATCAGGAGAGACGCAAGGCCCTACCCTCGCGCTCTCCCTCACCAACAGCCCTTCTCAGGAGGATCCGATGGCTGAAGCATTTCCTAGCACGAACAAGAAGTTCCCTGAACCCCCCGCTTCTGCGGCCTCGGTCACCGCGCTCTTCGTCGGTTTCGTCGCCACGCTGCCGGCGTTGATCCGAACCGAGCGCGACCTCTGCGGCTATTCCGGGCAGGACCCGGCTGTTGATCGCTGGATCACGGCGGCAGACGCCGCGCTCGCCCGGACCAGGGCCGCCTGCGAGGCGATGATCGGGGCACCGCCCATCGACGAGGCCGAGCGCGCGTTTCAGGCTGTGGCACGTCTCTACATGCGGGTCATCCGGTCCGCAGATCCGGACGAGGTGGCAGGTCTTCGTGCCCATGTGTGGCTGCGCCGCTGGGCGTGGCTGGTTCCGGGTGAAGGTGCCGGGGCGCGCGACCTCAACCTCTGGATCGGCGCGGCGCTCGACTCGCTCGAGTTCTGGCTTTCTCTGGAAGACCCGTTCGATGCCCGCATCGAGGACTGGGGTGGCCCGGAGCTGGACGGCGACATCGGCCCCTCCGCCTGACCTTCCCCAAGAGTTTCACGCCACGTCCCGGCGCGGGCAGCCCCCGCGCCCTCTCTCCCTTCATGCCCACTTCAGGAGCTTCCCCCATGCCCAAGACCAAGCCCCGCTCGCCCAAGCCGGCCCGCCCCACCGTCCGCGGTGTTCCCTTCGAGGTCGTGACCAGCCGCCAGCGTCGCCTGCATGTTCCGCATCGCTCGCGCCATGTGCCCGCAAGTGAATGGCGCGACTATCCTCGGCCCGTGCCGGAAGCCTGGGCCCGCATCGCTCGCGATAAGGGCTTCAGGGTCCATGGCAGGATCCGGGACAGGTATCACGTCGCACTCGAATGCCGGACCTGTGGGGGGCTGACCGCGCACAAGAGCTATACGCTCCGGACGGCCCAGCCTCGCTGCGGCGCCTGCGCGGAGGCTGATCTCGCCGACGCCGCACGGGCGGCGGGCCTGACGTTCCTGCGCCGCGACGGCCGCAACCACCACTACGGCCTGTACCGTGCAGCGTGCGGCCACGTCATGAAACGGCAGTTCGAATTCGTGGAGCGGGTCGCGGCGAAACTGACGGATGTTCGCTGCGAGAAGTGCCTGCGCGCGCGGGAGCGGGATGAGGCATCGCAGCGTGGCTGGGAGCGGCTGGGACGCGATCCGCAGGGCAACGCCAACTATCGCATGTATCGCCACAGCTGCGGGCATTCGCAGCGCGTGGCCCGCGTGAACATGATGTGGAATCAGGTCAAGTGCGCCGCCTGCGGGGGCGCATGGAACAGCAGCCCGTCCTTCATCTACCTCGCGCGGATCGAGATGACGTCGCGTGGTATCCATCTGCTCAAGCTCGGCTTTTCCAAGACCCCGGTGAAGCGCTTGAAACACCAGTTCGGCCTTCCGCGCAGCGCCAAGGTGGACCTCGTAAGGGTCCTCCCCATGGCCTCCGGCCATGTCGCACGCGCCCAGGAAGCCGCCGTCCATTCGATCCTCAGGCGGCGTCACCCCGACGCGGTGGTCCCGCTCGAGGTCTACGCCGGGATCCTCACCGTGCGATCCGAGGTGTACGAAGCTTGGGCGTTCGATCTGATCATGGGCCATCTGGACCGCATCGAGGTGGCTCACCCGCCCGCCTGACGAACCCCGTCCCTTCCCGACATCATCAGGCCCGCCGCACATCGCGGCGGGCATCCTCTCCCCTTTGTCCGACGACAGGAGACCGCCATGACCGCGACCGCATCGAGACCCTCTTCCAAGCCGTTCACGAAGACCACGCCTCCGGCCAACCGCGCAAGCCGGACGCCCGCCACGCGGTGCGGGGCACCGGACTGGCTTCCCTTCGCTCTGGCGATCCTCGCCTCCCTTGAGGGCAGCGGCTGGGCCGGCTGGCGTAAGTCCCTGCGCGCAAAGGATAGCGCAGATGACGCTGGCGACCCGGCACGCGCGTGCCGCAGCGACGATGCGGGTCCCATGTCATCCGCCCCCAAGACCCGGCGCGACACCGATGACGGTCGTCACGCGGACTGGAGCCTTGGCGACAGCGTCGACGACCTTCTCGATCAGATCGAACAGGCAGACGGGTTCGGCCCGGTTCTTCCGTCCTGTCCGCCCGCCGGATCGGTCCCTGACAGGGTGTGGCGCCCGAAGACGGCGACCCTGCTGGCGGTGGTCCGGCTTGCCGCGAGCTTCGGCAGCGCGACGGCGCTGGCCAACGAACTGGGCACGCACGGCGCACTCACGCTGCTGGCGACCGGCAGCGCCGCGCTGGACCAGACGGTCCGGAAGATGCTGGAGCAGGTCGTGGCAGAACCGAGCCTCTGGCCCGCGGTTGTGCCCGCACCTGACCTCCTTTACGCCGTCGACGCGGTGAATACCGGCAGTCCGGATCGGCACCGCACGCTCGGCGCCTTCTCGGACAGGATGCGCGACGCGCTCGAGATGGGCACACCCGCAGTCCTGATCACCCCCGTCGCAGGCACCGCGCCCCGGGCGCTGCGCGACCTCAGCACGAAGGTGGTCAATCTCAAGCCCCTTGATCACGAGCAGCTCTCCGTCCTGCTCGACCTCGCCTATCCCGGTCAGGGAGCTGCCGACGCGCTCGCCGCCCTTCCCACGGACGCCCGCGTCTCGCGTCTCGATCCGGACCGGGCCACCCTTGCCCTGCGCGCGACGGATCCCAAGACCGCGGTGACGGCGATCGCCGAAGCCCTGTGCCCGGCTCCGGTCGAAGGGGCTGGCTGGGCCGCCTTTCCCATGCCTGACACGGTCAGGGCTCCGCTCGAACAGATGATCTCTGACCTCCATGCGTGGCAGGACGGCAGGATTTCCTGGAGCGATGTTGCGCGCGGGCCGCTTCTCGTCGGCCCGCCCGGATCGGGGAAAACCCAGCTCGCAAGGCTTATCGGGCAGGAAGCGGGCATCTCTGTCGTCGCGGGATCCGTGGCGCAATGGTCGTCCGAAAGCGCGCGCTCGGGTGACATGATCAAGGCAATGCGCACGGCCTTCGCCACGGCCGCGGAGCAGGCGCCGAGCCTGCTTTTCCTCGATGAAGTCGATGCGTTTGGGGACCGGAACCGGAAGGCCGACCACAATTCCGCGTATACGGATTTTATCGTGACGGCCCTGATCGACCAGCTCGACGGGTACCATGGCCACGAGGGCGTGATCGTGATGGCGGCGACCAACCATCCTGAGAAACTGGATAAGGCCATCACGCGCGCCGGGCGGTTCGACCGGATCCTCCGCCTGCCGCATCCTGACCACACGCTTCTCCCCCAGGTGCTCCGCTGGCATCTCGGCCCCGACCTCGCCGATGCAGACGTGACCAGCATCGCGCAGGCCGCGCTCGGCATGTCCGGCGCGGATATCGCGGCCGCGGTTCGCGCCGCCCGCGGCCGGGCCCGCCAGGCACAGCGCGCGCTGGAACTCGCCGATTTGACCGACGCGATCTTCGAGGCCCGGACCCCGTTGCCCAAGACGCTTCGCAGGATCGTAGCCGTGCACGAAGCAGGCCATGCCCTCGTCAGCGCCGCGACGGGACGCGCCGATGTGGCCATGCTCGCGATCCAGTCCGACGGCGGTGTCACGGCGACCAGCCTGCACCGGACGGGTGAGGACCGTGCGGCGATCGAAGCCCAACTCGCGATCAGCATGGCCGGGCGCGCTGCCGAGCGGCTCCTGCTCGGACAGGTTTCGGCCGGGTCTGGCGGAGATCCGGGCAGTGATCTCGCCACGGCGACCCGGCTTGCGACGGCGCTTGAAGCTTCATGGGGTCTGGGCTCAACGCTGATCTGGCAAGGACCGATCGAGGGGATCGAGGCGCGCCTGCGCGACGACACCGGCCTTCGGGCGCGGGTCGAGACCCATCTGCGCAACGCCGAAACCCACGCGAGCCGGATCCTGACCGCCCATCGGGCGCTCCTCGACGAGATGGCGAGTGCCCTCGACGCGGCCGGGGTGCTCGCGGGACCGAAGCTCGCGGCGTTCCTCGCGCGCGTCAGGAAGGAACCCGGGGTCACTCCCCACGCGGAGCGGGACACAGAGACCGCCTTGGAAGAGTGGAAGCCGATGAAGCGCGTGGAATCGACGGAGCACACCTCGTGAGCCCTGCACGCTGCGCGACGCGGCATTGACGGTACTCAGGAACTGCCTCGGGCAGCCCCTAGCCTTTCCGAAGATAAAGCCCAGTGATCTGCGCTGACCCCACGGTCATGTCTTGGCTGGGCGGTGACAACCGCCGGTCAGGATGCCCGTACCAAGGTTCCCGCGTTCGATCATGGACTTCCGCAGGATGGGGTCGGTCTGATCACGTGATCCCCGTCTCGATCACAGAGCCGCTCCCCTCTCGATCTATCCTCCACCGCCACCTTCATACCTGGTTCTTGTTCAGAGAAATGCGCCTATGGCGCGCGACGCCCCTACCGTATTCTCGGGGCGCTGTGTCGAGATCGACATAACCTGCTCGCGGTTTGCCTGCACCCGCTTGAATTCCGAGCTCGGGTGGCACACTGTGACACCTGACTGTGACACCACGGACCGACCTTAAAATTTTTCTGGTTTAACATCAGATACTTATGGAATCGCAAAATATGGCTCCGTTCCCTACCGCCGGAGCCAAAAAATTCAACGGCGCCAATGGCTTAGACCTTAGGCGCCGTTTTGGCTTTGTGTAACAAAAAGTTATAAACAGTTGTAAACCACATAGCTTCTGGTCCCGTGCAGTTTCAGACCCTTGTGAGAGTGACCTATGACAGGCGCTGAAGGTAACCTGGTTTTTTTTGAAAACATAATTAATGAGTGACTTTTTTGGGATTTTCAATGAAACCTAGATCACGTCAACAATTTTGCATCGTTCCTTTCTGTCGGTATTAATGTATCGCGGTCTAACTGTTAATGATGAATGCCCCGCCCGCACTTGACAGTCCCATTCAAAGTATCTCTGGATGATTTCGAGTGACGTATGCCCTGCGAATTTGCTTGTTATCCTATTGCTCCTTGGGCAATAGAAACTCGTCTTTTATAAAAGTTTACTATTGGATCTAACATCACCATCAGAAACGCTTCTAAAGCTGCATTAAAGAGATTGCAGACTCGAAAGCTCTTTAAATTTAACATTTTTGTTAACGTCTGAGGCTGTTCTCTAAATAAACTGCTCCAATAATTGGAAATATGCTTTGGATTGACATGCCTTTGTGCCAAACAAATTCATATACTGAGCCCTCCATCGAAGTCGTTAATGCCAAATGCTGCCCTGCGAAAAAATGATTTTTCGCATAATTACGCGCTATAGCTCCCATCTTCTCCTCGAAGGATCGTAAATCTACTGACTGTGAATAATCACCTAAACGCATATCACTGCGTATATCGATGTCGACTTCACCATTAGGGTCTTCTGGGGCGAAGATGTCCTGCTGTAATTTTGCACGTTCAAGTCATTTTTCAATATATTCAATATTTTTACCCGGTGAATCGGAGCATTGGGAGAAGTTTAAACTCTTTGCTACGCCCGGCTTGATCGACGCATAGCCAAACTCAGAAGAGAGATTGTTCAACGTATGATAGTGGCATACAAAATAGTTCGGGATCTGGTCTTGCCGATATTTTTTTAGTTTACCGTTGAGCGCCTGATCTAACATTTTGCCAGTTAAAACAAGTGCGTTTTCTGCTGAAAGATTTAACCCAAGTTTATGAAAAATTATCGCCATATCTACTCCACGGTAGAACGATAAGTTTTCACCCCACAGAAGGTCTTGAGTAAATTTTAATTTTGCAGAATAAGGAATCGTCAAAAGCAAAGGTTCAAATACGAAAAATAATTCTTCATCAGACATAGCCCTAGTAGTTTCCCTGTTAAATCGTTGGAAAACCTGTAGGTTTGCAATTGCTAGTTGTTGAAAGTCTTTTTCAGGACCAGGAATATACATGTCACGTTTAATATGCTTTCTCTCAATGTCTCCGTCTAAAAAAAACTTACTGAAGCCAACCGTTTCAATCTGACTGCGCAAAGCTTCCTTCGCCTTTTCGATTGATGCTAGTTCATATATAAACGAAGTGTCATTCAGCGAAACACGACGGCAGTCGTTGAGCCGAAACCAGTCATTTGTTCCCGCTAAATATGACGCCTGGCATTCGGAAAGTTCACTAGCGATTGAGGCAATACGAACATTCACCCACAAGGCAATTTCTACGGCGTCCAACAACTCCAGCGTAATTACATCCATAAAATTCAAACTGGTGAAACCCTGCAATAATGAAATAATCCGGGCATTTCTGTCGGAAATATCGGGATATTTCGCAGAAATCAGATCATTTATTGCTTCGCGACCAAACTTAAATTCTATTAGCTCAACAATTTTCACCAATGGATCAATGATTTCAGGTTGTGTCTTAGATGCTAAAATAAAGCTATCAACTGCAGCAACAACATCTCCATTTTTAGAAAAAATGTTAGCATTATGAAAAAACTCTGCGTAATCTTTCGGTCCTTCGATAGTTTTAGTTACGCCCTCTAGGCTCTCCAATTGCTTTTTTATCGCCGCAATATCGGTGTTGACCGTTTTGAGATCAACGCCCAATGCGGATTTGATATCCATTTGCAAAAGAAAGGCACCAGAAGCAGCAAGAACTTTCCCAGCTTCGTTGCCCAGAAGCCGATAGACATTTATATTTAACTCGACACCATCAGGCGTTGTTCTTGGTGAAAGAATTATTGCAGCATCCGCTTTTGAAGCACTATAAAGTTTTTCAAAATCGGCATCTCCAAATTCAACAGCTTCAGACCATAGGTCTTCTGTAGTATTACGATTAACCATATTTATTTGAAATTGACTTGACAGAAGCAATGCTGCTTCGACGTCGCTGGCGAGTGATCTCAAGAAACTTTCGGGTAAACCTGTTTCTTCTGGAGTAAGTACACGCAGAACAAACTTGTTCTCCATAGGCAATTGCTGCGCAAGCTTAGTAGCAACATCGTTAATGACATCAGTTATTTCATCGGCAGCCACTTGAAATGGAGCGATCAATGTAAACACTAAGGCGATGCACAGTCCCTTGATGTTGATTATCATATTATTGCTCCATTCGATACTATCTATGGTGTGCGATAGGTAAGTTGATTAATTACAATGTTCTTCACTCAAGAAACTTTCTGCTCAGAAACCCTCTGCGCCCATTATACTGAACTTCGATCCAAACATTATTGGCGTCTATGCATGCTTCGGTTGTCAACGAATACAATGGCGAAAAGCGCTTTTTACCATGGCGAGGTCCATCTCTGACATACTAAGCCCAGCACCATAATTGCCTCCAGAAGCTCTTGAGTAGGTCACGTTTACACGAAAATCCCATACATTTCCACGGCGAATAAAGATGCGTGAGTGAAGCGCTCTCGGTATTTCAAAGGTTAGTAACGAGATATCACCAATATCTCTAACGGTCAGGTTATCGAGGTTGATCTCCTGAGATTCATTTCGAGAAACAGCAAATTTAGGAAGAATATTGATTGGGCTACGCTCGAGGTACCCAGCGTCAGCTGTTAACATAACTTTTGGTCGACCTTGCTCACAAAAAAACGTCACCTGCTTTACGTGGTCGTATGCTTTGGGCGGATCTAATCGTCGACTAGCTGCAACTATTCCACCTAAGTATGGCTCTAAGAAAACGTCGCCATAGCCATAAGGTGTAACAATGGCATAATCTAAAGCCTCAGCCTCAGACACGTAGTACATACCGTCCGCACCTTCTTTGGATGCAGCGAGAAACAAACGAGCGTCTACTCCCATTTCCACCATATATTCGACAAGAATCCCTGATAGAAACTGTGCCTCATCTGAGGTTAGACCTCGTTCTGTTGAATAAAACCTATGCAAACCGAGTTTTCCTGAGCCTAACCGACGCTCTTGTCCTCCCATAAACGCATAGGCACACGCGCTTTCGCACTTACCGTTTTTTGGGAAATCAGTAGGTCTCCCGAATTCATCTTTTTCAACACCTTCAAGGGAGCCTATCTTCGTCTGTAAGCGCCCTGTTGCCCGTATGACCCGCCCTATGCGCAGCGCTTCTTGCAAATCACCACCAGGGCTATTTAAGTAAATAGCCGGCGCATCAATAGAAGGAGCGAATTCAGAAAGATCATCTGCGATATCTTTCGTGATCGGACCATCTATATATACAAAACAAGATTCAATAGCATTTCCCAAACAATAACTTTCAATGACAGGCTCATTCGAACGTGCTGATTGTGATGAAAGCATGGTCAGCGTAAACGAAAGTACGAGTGTGGGCAGGCTTCGAACGATATGAGAGATTATGCTATATGGCACTAGTTCACCTATCTGTTTTGTTAGTCACTGAGCTATCTTTATAATAAAAAGGGGGGCAAGCACCGCTACACTCGCCCACCTCATCACTCAAGAAACTTTCTGCTCAGAAACCCTCTGCGCCCATTGTACTGAACTTCGATCCACACATCGTTGTTATCGATGCATTGTTTAATTGCGTTTTGATTGGTTCCATTGCAGGTGGCGGCACATCTGTCGTACCTGAGGAAGCTACCAGGATTCACGACAGACACTGTTGCTCCGAGTGGCACTTGACCCATTATTTGTCCGTTCAAACCTGCTTTGCGGCGAAGGTTTGTGAAGTTCTGGACGTTGACAATTTTCGACTTGTTTCCTTCTATCGCGCAGCTCTGTTCAACATTGTTATTTAACGCTGAGATTGCCTGATCTAGGCGCGCCCGTGTTTTTTGGTATGCTGCAGAACTAAACTTTTGGGTTGCCAAGCTTTTGATTAGAGTATCGGGAGAAAAAAGTTGGAACGGATAAAAAGACCTTCGACCTCCAATCCCAGTTGCGCCACCGATTGGACTAGAGCCGCTGTAGATTTTGTCGAAAATCTCGACATCGCAGTCGTACCAATACTCACCCAAGTCAGATGTCAAACGAACTCCCGTCGATCGCATTCTCCAATTTTTTAAGTTCACGGAGCCGCTGACGTTAAAACTTACTGTGCGACCTAGGTAGCCATCAACGAAGGGAGGATTTTCATAAAATGCTGACATTCTTTCCATCCAAAAGAATGATACATTATCGCATGCATTAGCGAAGGACTGAATTGGCTCTGGAGCGCTGCCAATGCTAACAGGCTCAATAATAATTTCCCATCTGCTGGCATCTTTTATGGTTTCAACGTAAGACATATCTTCTGAGCTAGTTGATAGCATGAACAACAATAGGCTATTTGGAATATCATAGCGCAAAGATGTCCTTTGGTCTGTTCCTGGAACATATTCGACTATGACGTTTTCTTTTTCCTTAACAATTGCAGCGATAGATTGAATAGCAACCGAATAAGCTTTATTTACTGTTTCTGCCGAAAAACTTCCGTCTTTGATATTCAAAGCAGGCGCATGAAAACCCAACTTTCCAAGTGGGTGCAGTACTCGATCTGGCTCGTCCGCCCCCTCAACACCAGCGGTTGACTGTGAGCCTCCCAAAAATGCCAGAGCGCAAGCACTTTCACACGTCATATCTGCTCCTAAGGCGGATCCTTTTCTCGCCCTTAGAAGAACCTGACCAAGCGCCAAGCCCTCAATAAAGCTTCCACCAGGGCTATCAAAACAAACCCGTTGGTTGGATGGCGGACGCGAGCCGACTAATGTGCCACTAAAATTTTCACCTGCTAACTTCTTATCCGTTGAAATTATGGCTTGCTTTAATTTAGTGGCATCGCCCTTTTCAATTAACCCACTAACTAAAATATCGCATCCCATTTCAAGCATCTCAGGCGTCGTTGCTTGTGACAGCGTTGCTGCCTGTGCTGACATATCAAATTGCTTCAGCGTTGAGAAGAAACAGCAAATTATTGTTATTGTTAAAGCATTTTTTATACATTCTCTGAACATTTTTCACTCCACAAGTAATACTTGAACACGTCTGTTCACGGCACTTTTGGGATCGTACGGTGTCTTCAAGTAATCAAAACCCATCCCCGATGTCTTAATACGGTAGATTGGAATGCCAGCTGCTTCGCTTAAGAACCTAGCGACTGACTGAGCACGACGATGCGATAGCTCACGATTATAGGCAGCGGATCCAACTCCATCCGTGTGCCCCATCAACACAAGCTGTGCGCGGGTGAAGTCGATTTCTGACAGGTCTCGGGAAAGAGATATTAACGACGGCACTTGGTTTGGCTGGATTGATGCACTGTTATACTCGAATAGAATTTCTAGGTCGATCGAAGGCAATGGCTCCACCCGATCCTCTACTCTCACTACGTTACCGCTAGTGTCAGCAGTCTCAACTTCACTTCGCTCAACAATACCAAGATTCACCACATCGCTAAGGCTAAACGATTGGCTGCTGCTTTTCACCCGATCGCAGCCATCAGCATTAGGTTTAAACAAACAGTTTTCGGATTGTTTTACTGAAGCAGCTGGTTGTTTCTGCTCAACCTTCTGAGTTGGCTCACTCAAGTCAAAAGAGTCGAGCGTTATCGTGGATTGTGCGTAAGCCATTCCTGCGGTTATGGCGAAGAGTAATCCTAAGCTTTGGGATTTCAAATTATGTTTGTTCATTTCGGTTACTCCTTCGTCAATTCAGTCGGTTATTACATACTGTGATGTGTTAAAAATGATGGACAGATTCGACTTTTCGACCTCACCTGCTTCGCGATTAACGAGCTCTGAGCGTAAATCTTTGAAGACGCTACGTATGTCCTCATTCGTCATTGCTTGTGGCTGACACACAAACCCCATGCGGTGAGCACCGCGCTCGTCTTCAGGCTGTATAGTTATTCCGTATTTAGACTGCTCATTGTTATCATAGCGAATTAAGCCTGCTCTAATTTCCGTTATGTCAAAGATATTAAGCGGCAATGGCGTTAGTTTTCCACCTGACGCCAAGTCAAAAAAGAAGGGATTGCAATCAGCAGGCGGCTCAGCGGATATTAAAAGCAGCTCTCCTGGTGAGACGCGCTTAGGTAATACCGACATAAGTCCCCAAAACGGTTCATCATTCAGCTCGTTATTACCCGCGTTGGAAAGTTGATCTTGCTGACTTAGGATCTCGGGTGTTGAATGTCACTGAGAACTGAC
>JAGDYZ010000014.1:0-19170 GCA_049116335.1 Pelagimonas sp.
ACCAGCTTACGGGACGTGACAGCTATGCGCCATTCTTTAAAGGTTTGATGCCAGAAAGGCAGATGACCGCACTCTAGGAGACCGTGATGCTCTCGCCGATGAAAATAGCTGCGACGAGCCTGTTGGTTGGACTTTTGGTTCTGGCGCTCAAGAGCTTTGCATGGTGGACCACCGGGTCCGTAGCGCTACTGTCGGATGCGCTAGAAAGCATCGTCAATCTGGCAACGGCCCTTGCGGCGTTGATCGCCATCAAAATCGCCGCGCTGCCTGCGGATGAAAACCATCCCTTCGGACATCACAAGGCCGAATACTTCAGTGCGGTTCTTGAGGGCGTGCTGATCATCATCGCGGCCTTCTTTATCCTGCGTGAAGCCTATGTTGGCTTTTTCGATCCGCAACCCATTGCCGCACCCCTTGAGGGGCTTGTGGTCAACGGTGTGGCGACCCTGATCAACGGGGGCTGGGCCTGGGTTCTGGTCAGACAGGGTCAAAAGCTCCGGTCGCCGGCTTTGGTGGCGGATGGCAAACATCTCTGGTCTGATGTCATTTCCTCTATGGGGATTGTGACAGGTGTTCTTGTCGCCTGGGGCACAGATCTATGGGTATTGGATGCGGTTCTGGCGGCGGTGGTGGCGGTTCATATCCTGATTTCCGGATCACGGGTGATCATTGGATCTCTGAACGGTCTTATGGACGAATCTGTTCCCAAACCCGTGCTGGTCACCATCCGTCAGATTATTTCAGACCATGCAGATGGTGCCGTCGAAGCGCATGATCTCAAGACGCGTCAGGCGGCCAGCATTGTCTTTATCGAGTTCCATCTAGTTGTCCCGGGCGACATGACAGTGTTTGATTCTCATGAAATCTGTGACCGCATTGAACGCGCGCTTGAGGATGAGATCGCGGATGTTCAGGTGACCATCCATGTCGAACCGGAACACAAATCCAAACATTCAGGTATCGTTATTCTGGATTGATGATAGGCCGCGTGTTTTGCGCCATGTCAAAGACTGCGGCACGCTGGCGCGGCAGGTAGACCTGACCCGGTTCTAGGCCCTATATAGGCCGTGTACTCTGCAGGAAAGGCCCACAGATGGCGCTCAAATCGTTGAAAAAGAAACGCCGCATTCAGGTGGTCGCGCTGGCGGCCGTGGCTTTGACCGTTTCAACGGTTCTGATCGGGATCGCCATGAAAGACGGGATCAACCTCTTTCGCTCACCCTCACAGGTGATGGAGGCACCACCCGCCCCCAATGAGGTGTTTCGGATTGGGGGGCTCGTTGAAGAGGGATCTTTGCTGCGCGGTGCGGGGACAGAGATCCATTTCAGTGTCACCGACGGCGGAGCAATCTTGCCGGTCGTGTTCAAAGGTGTCCTGCCAGATCTGTTTGAGGAAAACCAAGGCACCGTCGCCACGGGGCGGTATGTCAACGGTGTGTTTGAGGCCTCAGAGGTTCTGGCCAAGCACGACGAAACCTATATGCCCAAAGAAGTTGTCGATGCTCTGAAAGAGCAGGGGGTCTATCAGGAACCCGAAGAGTGAGCCCGCTCGGGGAGGATGATGCAGGCGCGCAGTCCTCCCAATTCGCTCTTGGACAGCGTGAGCACGCCTCCGGATTGTTTGGCAAACCCCTGTACGGCGGATAACCCCAATCCCGGCCCATCCCCTGTGTTTTTCGTCGTGAAAAACGGCTCAGGGAGGAGCGGCAACACGTGATCTTCTACGCCTGGCCCATCGTCCTCAATGCAGAGATAGACATGAGGTGCGGGCGCCTCGAGAGCCGGAGAATGGGGGAAGCCGTCGGGATAGCGCCCTGACGAAATGGCAATGCGCGCCTCTGGTCCTCCGGCGTCCTGCGCATTGAGGACCAGTTGCACCAGACAGGTTTCCAATGCGTCCTGATCGACATATCCCGTTACGGGGATTGCCGCCGCGGGCAGCGTCAGGGTGACACCCTCGCTCAACATGGTGCGGAGCACAGGGCCAAGCTGACGCGTGAGGGTGGCAAAGTCGATCTCTTTGGGAGCAAGACGCGTGCGCCCGCTTGAGGCCACCAGCTGTTTCACGATCAATGCGGAGCGCGCCGCGGCTTCGCGACAATTGCCAAGCGCCTCACGCCGTTCAGATTGATCCGACAGAAGTTCAAACAGTTCCAGATTTCCCAAGATGGCTGTGAGGTGATTGTTGAACTCATGGGCGACACCGCCAACAAATTGATTGAGGGCGCGCGCCTTTTGGGCATGAGCATAGCGGTTTTCAGCGTTGCGAATGGCGGTTTGACGCTGGTAGTTGCCAACTAAGGCGCGCACATAGAACAAAATCGCCATCGTGCAGACCATGCCAAAGGCGACACGATCGATGGTATCTGAAAACATCGGCCACAGTTGGACGTTGACGACAATCAGCGTGAGGCTGAACATCGAACCATCCATGACCGCAACATCGCGACCGGGGTCATGCCGTTGAATAAAGTAAAAGCCCGCCCCTGCCAGGCCAATGGCCGAGGTCAGGTGGTAAATCGGATCTGGATGAAGGATGAGCTTGAGCGGCAGAGTGACAAAGCACGCAATCGTAAGGCCATAGAGTGACAAAGCCGCGTAAAACCGCAGAGCAGACACTGAGCCGGTCTTAGGGGAGGTCGAGGCCGCAAAGTGCAAAACTTGCAAAGCCGCATAGATAATTGCCCAGATAGGCGCAGTTGGCTCACCTGTCGCCAAAAACAGCACAGTGGCCGCGACGACAATGCACAGATGGCGTAAAATAAAAGAGGGACGATCGTCAAAATCTGCATGATGCAGCTTGTCTAATCGCGCTCTGTAATCACTGGGCATAGAGACTCGCAAAGAAACACGTACCGGCTATACACATTCACCAATTCTTACATATTTTTGCAAGTACAGCATCGTACCCAAGCGCTTTGGAAGCGGCCCTTGACGTTAGGGCCGCTTTGCAAAGTCGGCTGTTAGCGCAGGATGCTACGGCCCGCGTACTCAGCGGTTTCGCCGAGCATCTCTTCGATACGAATCAACTGGTTGTATTTGGCCAACCGGTCGGAGCGCGCAAGCGAACCGGTTTTGATCTGACCACAGTTGGTGGCGACAGCCAGATCCGCGATGGTCGCATCTTCGGTTTCGCCTGAACGGTGTGACATGACGTTGGTGAAACGTGCGCGATGGGCCATATCAACCGCCTTAAGCGTCTCGGTCAGGGTGCCGATCTGGTTCACTTTCACCAGCATCGAGTTGGCGCAGCCGCGCTCAATGCCTTCGGCCAGACGGACAGGGTTGGTGACAAACAGGTCATCGCCAACCAACTGAACTTTGCCGCCCAGTTCCTCGGTCAGTGCTTTCCAGCCGTCCCAATCGTCTTCGCCCATGCCGTCTTCGATCGAGAGGATCGGATAGTCAGCAACAAGAGCAGCAAGATAGGCGACGTTTTCTTCTGACGACAGAGATTTGCCTTCGCCTGACAGAACATATTTGCCGTCTTTGTAATACTCAGTCGCCGCACAATCGAGCGCGAGCTGGATGTCGTCACCGGGGGTGTAGCCCGCTTTTTCGATCGACTTGAGCACAAAATCCAGAGCTTCGCGGGTCGACGCGATATTAGGTGCAAAACCACCTTCATCACCGATCCCGGTCGACAGACCCGCTGCGGAGAGCTCTTTCTTCAGGGTGTGGAAGATTTCCGAGCCCATGCGGACGGCGTCACGAATATTCGTGGCCGATACCGGCATGATCATGAATTCCTGAATGTCGATCGGGTTGTCGGCATGTTCGCCGCCGTTGATGATGTTCATCATCGGAACAGGCAGGATACGGGCCGAGGTGCCACCGATATAGCGGAACAGGGGTTGGCCAGTGAACTCAGCAGCAGCTTTGGCTGCTGCCATCGATACACCCAAAATGGCATTGGCGCCCAGACGACCTTTGTTGTCGGTGCCGTCAAGCTCGTTCATCGCCATGTCGATGGCCACCTGTTCGGTGGCGTCAAAGCCGACGATGTTTTCGGCGATTTCGCCGTTCACTGCCGCGACCGCTTCCAGCACGCCTTTGCCCTTGTAGCGCTCGGCATCGCCGTCGCGACGCTCAACCGCTTCATAGGCACCGGTCGAGGCGCCCGACGGCACAGCGGCGCGGCCCATCGAGCCGTCTTCCAGTGTTACGTCAACTTCGACGGTGGGGTTGCCGCGGCTGTCTAGAATTTCGCGCGCGTGAATATCAATGATGGTGCTCATGGAATGTCCCTCAGGCCACTGAATTTGAGGTTTCAATAGCAGGCGGGGCGCGAAAGTAAACGGAAACGTTACCGCTAACACCGGTTATTGCTGCGGGGTTGCGCTAACGTCTGTCGCTAACGGTCACGCAACATGGGCCCGTGCGGCCTGTGCTTCTCGCCAGAAACTATAAATCCCCGCCGTCAGCACGAGGGCTGCACCGAGATAGGTTTGTAGGTCGGGACGTTCGCCAAAGATAAGCATTCCCAGGCCGGTTGTGAAAATCAGCCTAGAATAGCGGAATGGGGCGACGATCGACACGGGGGCCAGGCGCATGGCGGACGTAACGGCGAGATATCCGGTTGTGGTCACGAGAATTGCACCAACCATGTACACCGCGGCTGTGTTGTCCCAGATCATCGATTGACCTGAGGCCTGAAGCAACACCAAACCCAACGGGATGGTCGAGGCAAACCCCCAGACGGAGAGTGTCAATGAATGCACGCTTTGTGGAGCGAGCCGCGTTGTCAGGTCTCGTGCCGCCAATCCAATGACACCCAAAACGGCAAACATTTCCCAACCTGTAAAGCTTGCTCCAAAGGGGCGCACAACAAGCAGCATGCCGGCAAAGCCGACCATGATTGCGCTCCAGCGCCGCCAGCCCACTTTTTCGCGCAGAAACAGAGCGGCCCCAAGGGTTGTGACCAAAGGGGCGGCCTGCATGATGGCAGCAAAGGTAGCGAGCGGAATGGTTGCGAGGCTGACAATCAGGCCAAGTGCCCCAATGATTTCGAAGCCATTGCGCATCATCACCGGACGGGCCCAAAATTCCGGGCCCGTGATGCGGATGCGTTTCATCTGAGCCAGAAAGATGAAAAACAGCGACCCGCCAAAGCTTAGTACAAACATGGTTTGCCCCATTGGGATGATGCGTGTGGCAGCTTTAATAAAGGCGTCACTGGCCGCCAAAAGCGCCATGCCAAGAACCATAAGACCAATTGCGCGAACCATGTGAATTTCCTTATTCTAATGGCCTGTTACACCGTGGTGTCTGCGTCCATCAGGTTTTGTTTTTTGCCCAATGCGCGTTCGCGCAGGAAGGTATAAAGGCCCGAGCCGATGATCAGCGCAGCCCCCGCAAGGGTCAGCGCATCGGGGCGTTCGTTGAAAATGGTGTAACCAAAGATCATCGCAAAAATCAGGCGCGAATAGCGGAAGGGTGTGATGACCGAAACTTCGCCCAGACGAGAGGCGGCTGTCAGCGCGTAATAGGCGCCAATGCTGAACAGGCAGGCCCCAAGGATCAGCATCCACTGTGTGGTGTCGGGCTGGGTCAAACCATCTGAGAAGTACAGTAAAATTCCCCCCATCGGCAGTAGTGTCGCAAATCCATAGGTCGAAAGTTGCACGTCGGCGATGCTTTTGGGCACGGTGCGGGAAAACAAATCGCGACCGGTTAGGGCAATGACCGCCAGAATGGCCCAGAGCGAGCGCGGGTCAAAGGTATCCATCCCCGGGCGAATGATCAGCAGAACACCGACAAACCCAACTGCAATTGCGGACCAGCGCCGCCATCCGACGCTTTCCCCGAGAAACAGCGCGGCGCCCATGGTCATGGCCAGAGGAGTGGCCTGAAAAATCGACGAAGCAGTGGACAGTGGCAACAAGGTGATCGACAGCACAAACCCCATGGTGCCTGCCATTTCACAGATGTTACGGCCCATAACGCTGGGATTGAGCAGAATTCGATCCCAAATGGGGCGGTTCTTCATACGAGCGATGGTGGCAAAAAAGGTGGTGCCGACCAGCCCCATCACAATCAACACCTGCCCCAATGGCACATGTTTGGCGACGGTCTTAACCATCACGTCTTCAATCGCAAACCCGGCCATCGCCAGAATCATCAGCACGATACCGCGCATATTTTCCATGTGTGGGGCTCCAGATGCCGAACGCAGCGCGCATGCTGCGGGGCGAGAAAATGAGTCCACGCAGCATTGCCACTTAAATGGGCAATTGGAAAGCGTCTTTACGAGATGACATCTGGTGCGGTGCGATCGGTCCGCGTGGTGATCTCAGCGAGCTGGTTCGCGGCTTGGATGACCGACGTTAAAGCCTCTTGTGCGTCAAGCCCAAGAACCTCTGTATCAAGGCGTTCAAGGTAGACCCGTAAGGTGGCCCCGACGGTTCCGGTTCCGGACAGGCGAAAGACACAGCGCGCGCCGCCTTCAAAAAAGATCCGAATGCCCTGGCCAGAGGTATGAGAGCCATCAACAGGATCGTCGTAGGAAAATTCATCTGCCTTGGTTACGACAAGTTCACCAAACGTTTGGCCCGCAAGTTTTGGCAGCTGCGCGCGCAACATTGCCATCAAACCGTTGGCGGCCTCTACGTCGACACCTTCATAGTCGTGGCGCGAATAATAGTTGCGGCCGTAGGTTTCCCAATGGTCTTGCATAATCTCGGCCACCGAGGATTTTCGATGCGCAAGAATGTTCAGCCAGAACAGAACCGCCCAGAGCCCGTCTTTTTCGCGGATGTGGTTGCTGCCGGTGCCGGCACTTTCTTCACCGCAGAGGGTCACGTGATCGGCATCCATCAGGTTGCCAAAAAACTTCCAACCTGTTGGGGTTTCATAGCTTTGTAGCCCAAGGGCGGCAGCAACACGATCTACAGCGGCACTTGTCGGCATCGAGCGGGCCACACCGCTGAGGCCGTCCGCATAGGCCGGAACGCAGGTGGCATTGGCAGCTAGTGCCGCGAGGCTATCAGAGGGCGTCACATAGATCCCGCGCCCCAGGATCATGTTACGGTCGCCATCGCCATCGGATGCAGCGCCAAAGTCAGGGGCGTCTTCCCCCATCATCACATCAACCAGATCCTTCGCCCAGATTGGGTTGGGGTCGGGATGTCCTTTGCCGAAATCCTCGCTTGGGGTGCCGTTGACCACGCTGCCGGGCAGGGCGCCGAGCTTGTCTTCCAAGATGGCTTTGGCATAGGGGCCTGTTACGGCATGCATGGCGTCGAAGCGCAGGGTAAATCCGGCGGTGAACATGCCGCGAATGGCCGTGAAATCAAACAGGTCCGCCATGAGCGCAGCATAGTCTGCAATGGGGTCGATCACCTCGACAACGGTTTGCCCCAACTCGGTCTCGCCAATCTGTGAAAGGTCGGTATCGTTTGTCGGAGCGATTTTATACTCTGAGATAACCTGCGTTGCCGCATAGATTGCGTTGCTGACGGTTTCGGGGGCTGGGCCTCCATTGGCGATATTGTATTTGACGCCAAAATCGCCATCTGGCCCGCCGGGGTTGTGGCTGGCTGAAAGGATAATACCGCCATCCGCACCGCGTTTTCGGATCAAGTTCGACGCGGCCGGGGTCGACAGAAGGCCGTTTTGTCCAATGATAACACGTGCCGCGCCGCTCGCTGCGGCCATGCGTACCACGGTTTGAATGGCCTCAGTGTTGAAATGACGGCCGTCACCGCCCACCACAAAGGTCTTGCCTGCGGCCCCGTCGATCCCATCCCAGATCGACTGGATGAAATTCTCAAGAAACCCCGGCTGTTTGAAGACCTGCGTGGTTTTCCGCAGGCCGGAGGTGCCAGGTTTCTGACCGTCAATGGGTCGGGTGGGGATGGTATCAAAACGCATAACAGGGCCTCAGCCAGTTCAAAATCACTGCGTCCTGTATCGCTGTGTTTGTGGCCCCGTGCAAGGGGAACACCAAGATGGAGTTAGGCGAGATTCATTCGTTCGGCCAAATGGTTGGCACACCCGGCCAGAGCCGCATAGTCATCGGTGAGCAGGGAAACCGGGAATTGGTGCATATAGTCGCTGAACCGACCTTTGTCCGTAAAGGCCTCAGCAAAACCCATGCGCATGAGATGCGGCCCCATGTGCCGAACCACGCCACCCACTAGATAGATGCCGCCAAAAGGGAGTGTGACCAGTGCAAGGTCGCTGGCATAGCGCCCGAAAAAGCGTACAAACATCGCAACGGTTCGGGTTGCACGATCTTGGCCTTGTCCAAAGGCTTTCATGATCTCTGCGGCCTCCAAAGGCGCGCCGTCCTTGTCCTCGAGGCAATGCCAGGCGTAAAGCCGTTCCAGACCCCGGCCCGAGAGAACGTCTTCAAACCCTGGGGTGCCATGCCGTTCTGCCAGCCAATCTTTGAAGCGCAGCTCGGTGGGGGTTTGTGCGGGCAAAGTGACGTGCCCGGCTTCAGCAGGGGGGACAATGGTCTGACCTCCGGCACGGTACACAGGAGCCGCATTCAATCCGGTGCCGATGTTGACCACCAGTTTTGGCGCGTCCGTCGCGGCGGGATGGCCGGGCAGGAGGCGTTCCAGATGGTTGGAGGTGACATGCGCCAGAGCGTGGCCCTGTGCCTGCAGGTCATTGAGCACTTCGGCGACGCCAGCTCCGGTGGTGCTGGTTAACCGGTCCGGGTGTACGCGCCAATCGAGGTTGGTCAGCTGGCCAATGCCGTCATGAACGGGGCCTGCCACATCCACGCAGACCGCCTGTGGTGTGATCTGGAGCTCGTTGAGATAGGTCTCAAGAATGGGCTCAATGCCGGCATTCTCCGAATTGCGGAACCGTCGGATCGTGTCATGCCGGATCTCGGTGCCATCGGTCAGGGCAACGCGGGTGTTGGTTCCGCCAATATCGGCGACAATGGCAGTGGTCAAAGTGGTCATGGATCAAGATCTCAGAGCTTGTGTTAGCGCTAGATACGAGGATTTTGGCGTGCACTCAAGGCTTTCAGAGAGCACTTGGGTGCCCTCTGCATGTTTTTCACACCTTTGGGTCAACTTATGAACAGGCAAGGTGGTCACCCGGTTGTGGCAGTGTTTTGAGCCCCGATTGGCGGAGGTGACAACAGAGGCATCGGTCACCTGCCGGGCGCCGGTCCGGTTGAGGCACCGATGATCAACTCGGCCTCAAGAATTTCGGTCAGTGGGCCTTGTGCCGGATTGCGAATGAGCGAGATCAGCATTTCAGCGGCCCGGATCCCGGCTTCTCGTACAGAAGAGCGGGTGGCGGTGAAGATTGGAACATCGTGTCCGTTCTTGAGATATCCCAGGTCGTCGTCATGGGTGATGATGGACACATCGCGCCCCAGCTCGAGCCCTTTTTCATGAATGGCACGCCTGATGCCGATGGCCATCATCATGGATGACGACAAAAAGGCGGTGGGGTGATCGGGGGTGTCCAGCATCCGACGCGCGCTCAGATATCCATTGATTTCCGTCATTTCATCGCTGCTCATCCAATCCGGATTGAGGGACACACCACTGTTTTCGAGCGTTTTGCAATAGGCTTCCCGGCGACGGAAGGCGTAGTCCATGTGCTCAAGCCCGTTGACCAGCGCAATTCTGCGATGGCCCAGATCCAGCAAAAACTGCGAGGCCCGTTCAAAGGCGCGCGCATTGTTGGTGTCGAGCCACGAATACCGCGCATCAACGCTAGAAGCGCGGCCATGCACAACAAAAGGCAATCCCAGTTGGTTGAGCAGCTTGATGCGACCATCGTCCATCGTTGGTCCGTGCACGATGATGCCGTCGACGCTGCGTCGTGCACAGATATCGCGATACAGGCTTTCTTGCTGCTGGTCCTCCACGAGGTTGATGACCATCTCATAGCCAGCGGCCGCGTAACTGACGCCCGCGCCGGACAGGAAATCCCCAAACACTGGATTCACCATCTCATGCTGATTGGAGACGGGGATGATATGCCCAATGGCGTGGGCTCGCCCTGTCGCCAGACCTTTTGCACGGGCGTTAGGGGTGTAATTCATCTCTTGCGCGGCCAGAAGAACCCGCTGGCGGGTTTTCTCGCTTACCTCCGGATAGCCATTGAGCGCACGGCTTACCGTCGTTTGAGAAAGTTTCAGATGGTCGGACAGCTTCTTTAGATTCATACCCCTTTAGGCCCAAAGCGCTTGCATAATGTCAAGTTTGCATTTTCGAATTTCTGGGCCCGGTTGGGCTATGTCTGCCGAAAATATAAGAAAATAAGAAAAATAATTGCCCGTATTGACAGCGTGAGGCGACTCGGAGAGTGTAAATGCATTCAAAGCGCTTTGGAAAAACTTTGAAAGTCTTTCAAATCGCAAAAGAGTGCGCGCACCCGGGAGGGGTGTTGCCTTGGGAGGATGAAATCATGTTTTCACGCTATTTGCTTGGCGCGGCTTCGGCTGCGCTTGTTGCGGGTTCAGCCAGTGCCGCTGACCTGACAATTTTTGGTCCCTGGCTTGGCCCAGACGAGGCGCAGGTTCAAAAAGTGATCGACGTGTTCCGCGCAGACACCGGGCTGGACGTGGCCTATGTCGGATCTGACAGCTTTGAACAGCAGATCATGATCGATGCCGAAGCCGGGTCCGCTCCGAACATCGCTATTTTCCCGCAGCCGGGTCTTGCAGCGGATATGGCGGCACGCGGGTTCCTGACGCCACTGGCCGAGGGCACCGGCGATTGGGTCCGCGACAATTATGCGGCGGGTCAGTCCTGGGTTGATCTGGGCACCTACGCCGACAAAGACGGCGCCAACAATCTTTACGGGTTCTTCTACAAGGTCGATGTGAAGTCGCTTGTCTGGTATCTGCCTGAGAACTTTGAGGATGCGGGCTATGAGGTGCCGCAGACCATGGAAGAGCTCAAGGCACTGACCGACCAGATCGTGGCCGACGGCGAAACCCCGTGGTGTATTGGTCTGGGATCCGGGGGCGCAACAGGCTGGCCCGCAACCGATTGGGTCGAGGATATGATGCTGCGCACCCAGTCGCCTGACGTGTATGACCAGTGGGTCAAAAACGAGATTTCCTTTGATGATCCGCGTGTTGTGGCGGCCATTGAAGAATTTGGCGCCTTTGCGCGTAAAGACGACTATGTGGCCGGTGGGGCCAATGCCGTGGCGGCCACAGATTTCCGCGACAGCCCAAAAGGCATGTTTGCCTCGCCCCCGCAGTGTTACATGCACCGTCAGGCCAGCTTTATCCCGGCCTTCTTCCCGGAAGGCACCGAAGTGGGTGTAGATGCCGATTTCTTCTATTTTCCGGCCTATGCTGAGAAAGATCTGGGGGCGCCAGTTCTGGGCGCAGGCACGCTTTGGGCGATCACCAATGATGATCCGGCGGCGCATCAGTTCATCGAGTTTCTGAAAACCCCAGAGGCGCATCACGCCTGGATGGAGCAGAAGGGCTTCCTGACCCCGCACAAAGGTGTCGATCCGGAAAAGTTCTCGGATCCAACGCTGCGCAAGATGAACGAAATCCTGCTTGGGGCCACCACCTTCCGCTTTGACGGCTCGGACCTGATGCCCGGCGTTGTCGGTGCAGGCAGCTTCTGGACCGGTATGGTTGACTATGCCGGTGGCAAAGACGCAAGCGCGGTTGCCACAGAGATCCAAAACTCCTGGGATGCCTTGAAGTAATCCCCTGCGGCCCCGGTTGCGACCGGGGCCTCTTTCCCAGCGGTGGGCTGGGCTGATTTTCCAAAGTGGTGAGGGTGACATGCATCCGGCGATCTTGGGTCTTGTGACCATCGCAATCGGGGTAGGGGGCTGTGTTGGCTACTTCTACCTGTCAAACATGGTGCTGGATCATGTGATTTTTCCGGCGCGAGGCCCCAATGCGGGCAAGAATATCAATCGCGCCAATCAGATCCGGCCCTGGCTGTTTCTGTTTCCTGCGCTTTTCGCGCTCTGCCTCTATCTGGCCTATCCGGTTGTCGAGACACTGCGGCTGTCTCTGACCGATCGCGATGCGGACGGGGCCTTTGTGGGGCTTGCCAATTACACCCAGATGCTGAGCGAAGCGAAGTTCTGGGAGGCGATGCGCAACAATATGCTGTGGCTGATTGTGGTGCCCGCGCTGTCAACCGCCTTTGGCCTGCTGGCGGCCCAGCTGACCGACCGCATTCGCTGGGGAAACCTGGCCAAGTCGTTGATTTTCATGCCAATGGCCATTTCATTTGTTGGGGCGGCGGTGATTTGGAAGCTGGTCTATGATGCGCGCCCTGCAGGCACCGATCAGATCGGCATCTTAAATGCGGTCGTTATCTGGATGACCGGAGCCGAACCGCAGACCTGGCTCACACTTCCGTTCTGGAATTCGTTTTTCCTCATGGCGGTTCTGGTCTGGATCCAGACCGGGTTTGCCATGGTGATCCTGTCGGCCGCGCTTCGAGGTATTCCGGAGGAAACTGTAGAGGCGGCCATTGTTGATGGTGCAGGGCCGATGCAGATTTTCTTCAAGATCAAGGTGCCGCAGATCAAATCGACCATCATGGTGGTCTGGACCACCATCACACTTGTTGTGCTCAAGGTCTTTGACATCGTGTTTGCCATGACCAACGGGCAATGGGAGACGCAGGTTCTCGCCAACTACATGTATGACAAGCTGTTCCGCTCGAATGACTG
This sequence comes from Pelagimonas sp., assembly GCA_049116335.1. GTDB lineage: Bacteria > Pseudomonadota > Alphaproteobacteria > Rhodobacterales > Rhodobacteraceae > CANMIH01. The sequence continues at coordinate 12,643 of JAGDYZ010000014.1, forward strand.
GGGCGTGGGGTCGGCTTCGGCCATGGTGATCATGCTGCTGGTTCTGCCGATCCTGATCTGGAACGTGCGGAATGCCCGCCAAGAAATGCGCTGAGGGACTCACCATGGACAATATCGCAGGACATAAATCCAGCCTGTCATGGGTGGTGAATATCTCGGTTGTGCTCTTGGTGGCGCTTTGGATGTTGCCCACTGTGGGTCTGTTGGTGTCGTCGTTCCGCACGGCGGATCAGATCTCAACCAGCGGGTGGTGGCGCGCACTTGCGCCGTCTGAGCAAAACATCAAAATCCGCGCCAAGGGGCCAGATACTCAGGTTCAGCAAGGGGATCTGTATGTCATCGAGGGACAGCTGTTTGATGAAGCTGGCGCCGAGATCAGCGTTTGGGGCATTTCTTCGCGTGCGATTGATGTCTTTGCCGCCGGAGAGACCGCCGAGCTGAAAAACGGCGCGCGTCTGACGGTGCAGGCCGACGGGTCCTATCGCATCGAGCACAGCGAAGAGATCACCGGCAAACGCGGACAGCGCGTTTTTGTTACTGCGACCACGCCACCCGAGTTTACCTTCGACAATTATGATCTTCTGTTGTTTCAGGGCGATAACACGGACTCTATGGGGCGGGCCTTTATCAGCACGCTGACCGTGACCATTCCGGCGACAATCATTCCAATCGTTGTCGCCGCCTTTGCGGCCTATGCGCTGGCCTGGATGGATTTTCCGGGGCGGGCGCTCTTGATTGCCTTTATTGTCGGGCTCTTGGTGGTGCCGTTGCAATTGGCGTTGATACCCCTTCTCAAGCTGCATCTGAGCATTGGCATCGGCAAAGGCTATCTGGGCGCTTGGCTGGCGCATACCGGGTTCGGGTTGCCCTTGGCGATCTACCTGCTGCGCAACTACATGGTGGGCCTGCCGCGAGACATTATTGAAAATGCCCGTGTGGATGGCGCAACCGAGTTTCAGATCTTCGTTAAGATCATCCTGCCGCTCAGCTTTCCGGCATTGGCCTCTTTCGCGATCTTTCAGTTCCTCTGGACCTGGAATGACCTACTGGTTGCGAAGGTGTTCCTGATCGACTCGACCGGTCAGACAACGGTGATGACCAACCGCATTGTCGAGCTGTTGGGCACGCGCGGGGGCAATTGGGAAATCCTTGCAACTGCTGCCTTTGTGTCAATAGCGGTGCCCCTGGCGGTGTTCTTTGCCATGCAGAAATATCTCGTTCGCGGCCTTCTGGCCGGATCTGTGAAATAAAACAAAGTCTTGCCTTGGCCTCTTGCCGAGGCCTGCGCGACTAGGACAAGAAAGAATGACAAAAATGGACCCTCAGCTGATCAAAGCGGCAGACAAGGATTGGTGGCGCGGTGCGGTGATCTATCAGGTCTACCCGCGCAGCTATCAGGACAGCAATGGCGATGGGATCGGGGATCTTCCTGGCATCACAAGCCGCCTGCCGCACATCGCCTCTCTGGGCGTGGATGCCATCTGGATTTCACCGTTCTTCACCTCGCCGATGAAGGACTTTGGGTATGATGTCAGCGACTATCGCGATGTCGATCCGATGTTTGGCACCTTGGGTGATTTCGATGTGCTGGTTGCCCGCGCGCATGAGCTGGGCCTGAAGGTCATGATTGATCTCGTGCTGTCCCACAGCTCGGATCAGCACACATGGTTCAAGGAAAGCCGCACAAACCGCGACAATCCAAAGGCGGATTGGTATGTCTGGTCGGACCCGAAAGAGGATGGCACACCGCCCAACAACTGGCTGTCGATCTTTGGTGGCTCAGCCTGGCAGTGGGACAGCCGGCGCGAACAATATTATCTGCACAACTTCCTCACCTCTCAGCCCGATCTGAACTTTCACAACGCGGATGTTCAGGATGCGCTTTTGGATGTTGTGCGTTTCTGGCTGGATCGTGGGGTGGATGGGTTCCGTCTGGATACCATCAACTTTTATGTCCACGACAAAGAGTTGCGCAGCAATCCCGCCCTGCCCAAAGATCAACGGGACGACACGATTGCCCCAAGTGTGAACCCCTATAACCATCAGCTGCATCTCTATTCCAAGAACCAGCCCGAGAACCTCGCGTTCCTGCGCCGCTTCCGCGCTGTTCTGGATGAGTATCCGGCGGCCACGGCGGTGGGCGAAGTGGGTGATGCGCAGTTTGGTTTGGATATCATGGGGCAGTACACCTCGGGCGGTGACAAGGTCCACATGTGCTATAGCTTTGAGTTCTTGTCCAAAACCCAGCCATCTGCGGGTCGTGTTGCGGAAGTTCTGAAGCTTGTGGATGAAAAGGCCGCTGAAGGCTGGGCCTGTTGGGCCTTCTCCAACCACGATGTGGTGCGCCATGCCACCCGTTGGGATCTTAGCGACGCGGCGCAGCGGGCAATGTCAATGTTGATCCTGACCCTGCGCGGTTCAGTTTGTCTGTATCAGGGCGAAGAGCTGGGTCTGCAAGAGGCCGAGGTGGCATTTGAAGATCTGCAGGATCCTTATGGCATCGAATTCTGGCCCGAGTTCAAAGGCCGCGATGGGTGCCGAACCCCGATGGCCTGGGAGAAATCAAACCAGAATGGTGGTTTCTCGGAGGGACGGTCCTGGTTGCCGGTTGCCTCGGATCATGTGGCCCGTTCTGTTGCGGTTCAGGAACAGGACCCCGAGGCAATATTGCACCATTATCGGCGCGCCATTGCCTTCCGGTCCAGCCAACCGGCCTTGGTCAAAGGCCTGCATTCGGATCTGGACGTGACGGGTGAGGTATTCAGCTTTCGACGGTCGCATGACGGAGAGACGCTGTTTTGCGCCTTCAATCTAAGTGACGCGCCCGGCGACATTGAGATGCCCGCGGGCCACTGGGAGACAGTAGGCGACACCGTCGGGTCGGCCTCTGCCGAGGCAGGCAAGCTGCGATTGGGTCCATGGCAGTTTGCCATTGCCAAAAAGATTTAAGCGGGGAGAGAGATGACACAACTCAAGCTGAGCGACGTCGGCAAGACCTATGGTGGGGCGGTCGAGGTTCTAAAAGACATCAATCTCGATATTGATACCGGTGAGTTGATTGTATTTGTCGGGCCTTCGGGGTGTGGCAAATCCACGTTGCTGCGGATGATTGCCGGGCTCGAAAAGATCTCATCAGGACAGTTGGAAATCGACGGACAGCTGGTCAACGATGTGCCACCGGCCCAGCGTGGCATTGCCATGGTGTTCCAATCTTATGCGCTCTATCCGCATATGACCGTGCGGGAAAACATGGCCTTTGCGCTCAAGCTTGCCAATAAGGGCAAAGCTGAAATCGACGCGGCCATCATGCGCGCGGCGAAAATGCTTCAGCTTGAGCCCTATCTTGATCGTCTGCCCAAGGCGCTGTCCGGGGGACAGCGTCAGAGGGTGGCGATTGGACGCTCGATTGTGCGCGACCCAAAGGTATTTTTGTTTGATGAACCTCTGTCCAATCTGGATGCGGCGCTGCGTGTGGCGACGCGGATCGAAATTGCGCAGCTGAAAGAACAGATGCCCGACCGCACCATGATCTATGTGACCCATGATCAGGTTGAGGCGATGACCCTTGCCAGCCGGATTGTCGTGCTGGCGAACAAGGGGATTGCTCAGGTGGGTACTCCGCTTGAATTGTATGAACGCCCCAATAGCGAGTTTGTGGCGCAGTTCATTGGCTCTCCTGCCATGAACCTGATGCCGGGTGAGGTGATTGCGACAGGTGCGCAGACCGGCGTGCGGCTTGAGGGGGGCGGTGAGGCGCTCTCGGACTATCCCACCACTGACAGTGAGATGGGGCTTAAGGTGAACGTTGGGGTGCGCCCCGAGGATTTCATCGAAACCGATGAGGCGATGCTGTTTGAAGGGCAGGTGGATATCACCGAAAAACTAGGTGAAGTCACATTGCTTTACTTCAACAGGCCTGAAGATGATCCGGTGATAGCTAAACTTCCCGGTGTGCATCGCGGCATGCGGGGACAAGCGGTGCGCCTGACCGCCACGCCGGACAAGGTGCATCTCTTCGCCAATGGTCAGTCTCTGCTGTACCGCTAAGCGCGTGATGTCGCTTGGAACAGCTCCTGACAATAGGCAATTAAAGGCGCCACCAGCGCACTGGTATCCTCACCGGTGCGGGTGGCGATCACGATACGTGTCGGGCCAAAATTCTCTTTCAGGGCAATGGGCACTACCGATTGTCCGTCGTAGGTCAGGTTAGACGCAGGCCGCATTGAGAGGATCGACACCCCCAACCCGCGTGCCACATAGCACCGCACGGTTTCAATTGAGGCCGAGCGGTAGGCAATACGTGGGGTGATGCCATGATGGGCAAACTGCGCGAGATAGAACTCACGGCTTTGTGGCGCATCAAACAGCACGAAATCCTCGCCATCAATCTCTGTGAGCGACACTTCGGTCTGCTGTGCCAGCCGGTGCCCCTCGGGGACAATCAGATAGGGCCGCTCCTCTGAGAGCGGATGCAGATCAAAGGCGCCTGTGTCCAAACCCAGATCATAGAGGATGGCGAGGTCCAGCTCGTTTTTGCCAAGCGCGGTGGTGAGCTCTTCTTGCAGCATCTCATAGGTGTCGAGAACAACACCGGGCATCTTGGTGCGATAGCCGCTTAGAACCTGTGCCAGAAAGAATGGTGCGAGGGACTGAAAACATCCCAGACGCACGGTGCCCTGTCGATGCTGGGCGATGTCCGTGACCGCGCGGTCCATGTGCTCGGCATAGGTGAGCAGCTGATCCGCGTAACGCAGAAACGCACTGCCCTGCGGGGTAAGCTCCATCCCTCGCGCATGAAGACGCCGAAACAGGATCAGCCCGGTCATGTCTTCCAGTTTGGTGATGGCCTGGGCAATGGCAGGTTGCGATACGCCCGCAGTTTCAGCCGCAGCGGCGATCCCACCCCTGCGTGCGACCGCCTGAAAATAGGCGCATTGTTTCAGCGTTATTCTGGACATCAATCCAAACCAAAGTTTTTCTTTTCTAAAAGGAAAAATAATACAATTTTGGTGATCATTGAAACCCCGATAAGCATGTGAGCAACCCATTCAAGACAACGGAGTGCCACATGACCTTGACCGAGATTGTTGATCTAAATTCATTTCCCATTGCCGACCCGGAGTTTCGCGCCGCCTGCAAGCGTCAGTTTGATGAGAGCGGTGTATTTGTGATGCCGGGTTTTGTTGTGCCTTCGGCCATCAGCTCAATTCGGGATGAAGGGGAGGCCAATCGCGATAAGGTCTATGGTAATGCTGAGCAACACACGGTGTATCTCAGCAAACCGGATACGGAGTATCCAGAGGATCACGCGCGCAATCGGTTGGTGACCTCGTCCAAGGGCTGTATCACCGACGATCTGATGCCGCAGGGTTCGGCGCTGCGAGCGCTTTATGACGATCCGGAGTTCCGCAGCTTTCTATGCGAAGTGCTGGGCGAGAAAGAACTGCATGAATATGCCGATCCGCTGTCCTCGATCAATCTGCATTTCCACGAGACCGGACAAGAGCTTGGCTGGCACTTTGACAACTCATCCTTTTCCATCACGCTGATGGTGCAAGCCCCCGAGGCCGGGGGGCAGTTCGAATATGTCACCGGGGTGCGGGATGCCGATAATGGCGAAATGGGGTTTGACGACGTAGCCGACATTCTGGACGGCAAAAAGCCGGTAGAGGTGATGGAGGCAGAGGCGGGGACGCTGGTGTTCTTCCGCGGTCGCAACTCGATCCACCGGGTTGCCCCCAATGCTGGTGAGCGGACAAGGATGCTTGCGGTGCTGGCCTATAACGCCGAACCCGGTGTCTCTCTGTCTGAGGCGGCTCGCATGACCTTTTACGGTCGTCTGAACTGATCACATCACCCGATACAAAACGCAGCCTCAGAGAGAGGGCTGCGTTTTCTGTTTTGCTTATTCGGTTACGGAAATGGGGATGCGCGCAATCACCGCCCGCTCTTCGGCAAGCTGATAGCGGATCTCATACGCGCCCGGTGTCTCTGGAAGGCGAAGCTCAACCGAGGAGCCGTCGCGCAGGCTTTCATTGTTTTGCCCCCAGACATCGCCCCCAACCTCGTGGATCGAGATAAAGTCCCCCCGATTGCCCGGGCCGGTCCAGTCGACGGTCACGTGGCTGTCGGCTTTGCCTGAGGCGGGTGCGGTCAATGTCACCTCGACAGGGGTCACGGAAATCGGTGTCCGAGCCACCACTGCGCGCTCTTCGGCCAGTTGATAACGGATCTCATAGTCACCGGGGATAGAGGGCATGCGCAGCGTGAGAGGCGAGCCGTCTCGTGCGCCGGTATAGTTGATGGGCCAGACATCCCCATCTGCGTCATGCACGGAAATGAAGTCGCCGCGATTGTCTGGACCGGTCCAAGTGATTTCAATGCTTTCACCGATGCCTGCGCTGGGCGCATGGGTCAGGTTCACCTGGGTTTCTGTGATTGTGATTGGCACACGATGGACAACCTCACGCTCCTCGGCCAGCTGATAGCGGATCTCATAGTCACCGGGGATAGAGGGCATACGCAGGT
>JAGDYZ010000014.1:19223-42741 GCA_049116335.1 Pelagimonas sp.
TAGAGGGCATACGCAGGTCAAGCGGCGTGCCCTCATTGGTGGCTGTGTAGTTGATAGGCCAGACATCGCCGTTAACCTCATGCACTGAGATGAAATCACCCCGATGATCCGGGCCGGTCCACTGGATCTGGATCGTAGCCCCGATCTCAGCGGTGTCAGGAGCCTCCATGGTCACCAAAGCGTCGGTGATCTCAATTGGGGTGCGGGCTATCACGGTCCGGTCCCGCGCGATCTGATAGCGGAGCTCGTATTTGCCGGGTTGTCCCGGCATCCTCAACGCTAGGGGATTGCCGTTGGAAATGGCGGAATAGTTGATAGGCCAGACATCGCCGTTCACCTCATGTACGGAAACAAAGTCTCCGTCACCTGCAGGTCCGTCCCACGACACTTCAATCGTACTGCCGATCACGGCGGTGTCGGGGCCGGTGACTGTGGCGCTGGGCAGCGCGAAGGGGAAGGTTACTGTGACGTCTAAGGTACTACCTGCCACGGTAAACTGTGTCTCGCGCTCCTCCTCATCGGTTAGACGGAGCGCGCTGGCCGTATAGGCGCCATCAAACAGAGACAGGTCAGGCATTGCACCATCCAGCCGGGTCTGCGCGCCTGTGTCATCGGTGAGCGTCCATAAGATATCGGAGGATAGAACCGGACCGTTGTTGCCGTCCAACGCACGGAATGTGATGGAGACGGCGACAGGCTCGGGTTCTTCCGCGATGGCGATCAAGGCCTGAGACAGCGTATTGGCATCATCGGCCTGTACATAGGTGCCGCCTGTGGCCTCAGCTAGACACTGAAGCTGTGCGCGGGCGACCTCATCTCCTGAGACATCAAACCCGACCACATGGGTGGTGAAATCAACGCCGGCCTCTTCCAGCGCGCGTCCCACGGCGCAGGGATCAGCGTTACAGGTCTCGCGCCCATCTGAGACGAGGATCACAGTTGCCTTCTCTTCGGTGTAACGCAGGCTTTCTGCCGCCTGTCGCACGGCGTCTGACAAGGGGGTTTTGCCTTTGGGTTTGATCCCCGCGACCGCCGAAGCGATGGTTGCGTGTGTGCCAGGGGCGGGCGCCACGATGGTTTCGATATCGCGGCAGTTGCCTTTTTCGCGATGGCCATAGACCGTCAACCCCAGATTGATGTCATCGGGCAGTGTGCCAAGCAGGTCACCGACAACGCTTTGCGCAATGGTGATTTTGGCTTTGCCGTCGATCTGGCCCCACATCGAGCCAGAGCCGTCAAGTACAAGGATGGTAGAGGGAGCCTCTTGCGCCACAAGCGCGCTGGGCAGCGCGGTGGCACAGAGGGTCAGCACGCGGAAAAGTCGCATCATATACTCCGGTCAATCGAAATTCACTGATCTGAGCGTCTCTGTAAAGAGAGCTCAAAGCAAGGCGGGAATACCGCACCTACCAGACAACAGGCCCACCGGCGCGTTGCCAATGACCCAGACCACCGATGTTATGAACTTCGGTGTGCCCCATCTGTTTCAGCCTGCCTTTCACCATCGCGGACCGAGCGCCCGAGACGCAATAGAGCGCAATAGGTTTACCCAATTTGAGCGAAGGGTGGCACGTTGCGTTATTGGGATTTGCTTGGGTCGACAGTTGCGAGGCGGGGATGGTGAGCGCGCCCTGCGCATATCCTGTCTGCGCAATTTCACCGGGTTCGCGGATATCGATCACAACCAGATCACCAGCGGCCGATTTCGAAATGGCTTCGGCGGCGGACATTCCACCGCGCAGCTTGGAGAGAAAGGACAACATGGCATGACTCCTTGTGTTTGAGCTCAACCTTTAAATTCCAAAACTGGAATGTAAAGGTGGAATGCTTTTGTTCTTTTAATGTTCTCACTTTTCGATTGGCGATTTCATTCCAATCCACTATCTCTAGCGCACCACGTATTGGGGGGCACGATGCCTGAGCTGAAACAAATCGAAGTGCGCGGCGCGCGCGAGCATAATTTGAAATCGATCGATGTGGATATTCCACGCGATCAGCTGGTGGTGATCACCGGTCTGTCGGGCTCGGGGAAATCAAGCCTCGCCTTTGATACAGTCTATGCCGAAGGGCAGCGTCGCTATGTCGAAAGCCTGTCGGCCTATGCGCGCCAGTTCCTTGATATGATGGAAAAACCCGATGTCGATCACATCTCGGGGCTCTCTCCGGCCATTTCGATTGAGCAGAAAACCACGTCGAAGAACCCTCGGTCTACCGTGGGTACTGTGACCGAGATTTACGACTATCTGCGTCTGCTCTTTGCCCGTGTTGGCACCCCCTATAGCCCTGCCACTGGACTGCCGATTGAGGCGCAGCAGGTACAGGATATGGTTGACCGAGTCATGGGGATGGACGAGGGCATGCGGGGCTATCTTTTGGCCCCAATCGTGCGCGACCGCAAAGGTGAGTACAAAAAAGAGTTTCTGGAACTGCGCAAGCAGGGGTTTCAGCGGGTGAAAGTGGACGGCGAGTTTTATGAACTCGATACACCGCCGACGCTGGACAAAAAATACCGCCACGATATCGATGTTGTGGTGGATCGAATTGTCGTGCGCGAGGGCATGGAAACCCGTCTGGCCGACAGTTTCCGCACGGCTCTGGATCTGGCGGAAGGCATCGCTATCCTTGAAACCGCGCCTCGGGAGGGCGATCCTGAGCGGATTACCTTTAGCGAGAACTTTGCCTGTCCGGAATCGGGCTTCACCATTCCCGAGATTGAGCCGCGCTTGTTTTCTTTCAACGCGCCGTTCGGCGCCTGCCCGGACTGTGATGGTCTGGGGGCCGAGCTTTTCTTTGACAAACGTCTGGTGGTGCCGGATGTGACGCTGAAGATCGCAGACGGTGCCTTGGCGCCCTGGCGAAAGGGTAAATCGCCATACTTCCTGCAAACCATTGATGCGATTGCCAAACACTATGAGTTTGACAAAAACGCACGTTGGAAAGATGTGCCTGAGAAGGTGCAGAATGTATTTCTGTACGGCTCTGGCGAAGAAGAGATCCTGTTCCGTTATGACGAAGCGGGCCGGGTGTATCAGGTTGAGCGGGCTTTTGAGGGCGTGATCCCCAATATGGAACGCCGCTATCGTGAGACCGACTCCAACTGGATTCGCGAAGAGTTTGAGCGTTATCAGAACAACCGCCCCTGTGGGGCCTGCGGAGGCTATCGTCTGCGGCCCGAAGCTCTGGCGGTGAAGATCGGCGGGTTGCACGCCGGGCAAGTGGTCGAGATGTCGATCAAAGAAGCCTTTGCTTGGATTGACACCGTTCCTGACGCGCTGACCGCGCAGAAAAACGAAATCGCGCGGGCTATCCTGAAAGAGATCCGCGAACGGCTTGGGTTCCTGAACAATGTGGGTCTTGAGTATCTGTCCCTGTCCCGAGCGTCTGGCACTTTGTCAGGTGGAGAGAGCCAGCGGATCCGCTTGGCGAGCCAGATCGGGTCGGGCCTGACCGGTGTTCTATATGTTCTGGACGAGCCGTCGATTGGTCTGCACCAGCGCGACAACACACGTCTGTTGGATACGCTGAAAAACCTGCGGGATCAGGGCAATACCGTTCTTGTGGTAGAACATGACGAAGAGGCCATCCGGGAAGCCGATTACGTCTTTGATATCGGTCCGGGGGCCGGGGTGCATGGCGGACAGGTGGTGTCATGTGGCACACCTGAACACGTGTCGACGGATCCAGCCAGTCTGACCGGGCAGTATCTTTCGGGCAAACGCGAGATTGCCGTGCCCGCGAAACGCCGCAAGGGGAATGGTAAGAAAATCAAGGTTGTCAAAGCCACCGGCAACAACCTGAAAAATGTCACGGCCGAATTCCCGCTTGGAAAATTTGTCTGTGTCACCGGGGTGTCGGGGGGCGGCAAATCCACCCTGACCATTGAAACCCTGTTCAAAACGGCCTCGATGGCGTTGAATGGTGCCCGTCAGACACCCGCGCCCTGTGAAACCATCAAAGGGCTGGAACACCTTGATAAGGTGATCGATATCGACCAGCGCGCGATCGGCCGGACGCCGCGATCAAACCCTGCGACCTATACGGGCGCGTTCACGCCAATCCGTGACTGGTTCGCTGGGCTCCCCGAGGCCAAGGCCCGTGGCTATAAACCAGGGCGCTTCAGCTTCAACGTTAAGGGGGGCCGGTGTGAGGCCTGTCAGGGCGACGGTGTCATCAAGATCGAGATGCACTTCCTGCCCGATGTCTATGTTACTTGCGAGACGTGTCATGGGGCACGATACAATCGCGAAACTCTTGAGATTAAGTTTAAAGGCAAAAGCATCGCCGATGTTCTGGACATGACGGTGGAAGATGCGCTGGAGTTTTTCCAGGCTGTGCCGTCGATCCGGGATAAAATGGCGGCGCTTATGCGGGTCGGTCTTGGCTATATCAAGGTGGGGCAACAGGCGACGACCCTGTCAGGGGGCGAAGCCCAGCGGGTGAAGCTCTCGAAAGAACTGGCCAAACGCTCGACTGGGCGTACCTTGTATATTCTGGATGAACCGACCACAGGTCTGCACTTTGAAGATGTGCGTAAGCTGTTGGAAGTGCTTCATGAGCTGGTTGAACAGGGCAACACCGTTGTTGTGATCGAACACAATCTGGATGTGGTGAAAACCGCCGATTGGATCATCGATATTGGCCCCGAAGGTGGTGACGGAGGTGGAGAGATCGTGGCGGCAGGCACGCCTGAGAAAGTGGTTCAAGAGGCACGTAGCTATACCGGCCAATATCTCAAACCGATGCTCGAGGCGAAAAAGGTCGCGGCGGAATGAGCCATCCCATTCTGGCGGCTTTGGCGGTTGTGGTGCATGAGGAACATGTTCTTCTCGTGCGCCGCCGCAATCCGCCAGATGCGGGCCTCTGGGGCTATCCCGGTGGGAAGGTTGACTATGGTGAGGCGGTTTTGTCCGCCGCCGAGCGTGAATTGCTGGAAGAGACAGGGGTTTCAGCGCAGGCCAGCGTCGTTCTCGATGGGTTAGATGTCATCGGGCTGGACGATAACGGGCAGGTTGTGCACCATTATTTTCTGGCCGCGGTGCTTTGCGCCTATAAATCGGGCGATCCTGTTGCAAATGATGATGCGGATGAAGCGCGCTGGGTTCCCATTGCGGAGGTGCTGGGCGGCGCGCTGTCCATGAGCAAGGATGTTGATCGGGTGTTGCGTCTCGCACTTGCCGTGGCAAAAGAATAGGCCGGGTTTCCCCGGCCTTTGTCTATTTTTTGAGCGGACAGGTGTTCAAACCGACAAGTTGATACAACGGGCAGCTGCCCAAGAGACCTGTTGCCAGAGGCACAACACCAATCCACATCCAAACACCATATCCCAAGACGGCGCCCAGGATGAGCAGTGCGCCAATGACGATGCGGACGATTTTGTCGAACCCGCCGATATTCTTTGCCAACATGTTCTGTCCTTCCGGCTGAGCAATTGACCTTGATATCGCATCTGTTTTTTAGAATGTGATTGATGTATGTCAATTTTGGAATATTTATTGTGCCTGCGCAGTCCGGGGCAGTGGCACAGCGTCTTTTAGATACAGAATGCGTGCATACAACGCGAGAATGCCAATGCTGCCCGAGCAAAGCGTCAACACGGCCCAGGGCCAGATTTTCATACCCAGTGACCGCGCCGAAGGCGCCAGAGCCGCAATGGAAATGCCAAAGGCCAGAACAAGGTCCACCCAGATCTGATTGTCCCAGAGCGTCTGTGTGCTGTCGAACCAGAAGCCAAATAGACCTTCTTGGATGACTGTCCAAAGCGTGCCCGCAAGAAAAACAGCGGCAAGGCATGCAGGAAACATCCAGTTCACCTTCACGCGCTCCATATTCAGTAGGCTCAGAAAAACGACAAGTCCCGCAGTGGAAATCGCCGGGGCAAGGGATAGCATGGTCATAAGACCCTCCGTTCTTTACATGGTGTAAAACTGCCTTGGGTGGGATCATCAAAACAATTACCTTAGAGGTAAGTGCTTGGGCGTCAGAGCCTGTGCTAAATCTCTAGCGAGGAGGAACCATGGGCAGTTTCGGAACCGTTCTGAAATCCTGGCGTCAAACCCGTCGGTTGAGCCAGCTTGATCTGGCACTGCAAACAGGGGTGTCTGCGCGCCATGTTTCCTTTCTTGAAACAGGCCGATCGCAACCAAGCCGGGGTATGGTGTTGCGTTTGAGTGATGAGCTGAACCTGCCGTTTTCCGCGCGCAATCAGATGCTTATGTCGGCTGGATTGAGCCCGTCTTATGGTGAGCGCGACCTGGATGACGACGAGATGCGCCCCGTGCAACAAGCGCTGAGGTGGACCTTGGACCGCCACGCGCCGTATCCCGGGATCGCTCTGGGCCGGCACTGGCAATTGACCCATTTAAACACCCCAGCCGAACGATTGTTGGGCGTTCTCGGCGTTGGTGTCGGGGACAATATGATTGAGGCCTTGGTTGGTAATCCATTGGCGCGGGCGGCTTTGGTGAACTTCGACGAAGTGGTGCTTCACCTGATCTCTCGATTGCATGTCGAGATCGCGTATTTCGGCCAGGATGCCGAGCTCGAGAGATTGGTCACTCTCTTGGAAGGAACAGGTGTGTCTGAAACAAAAGGGCAGGGCATTCGCCCGGCCTTGCTTCCGGCAATCTACCGCTTTGGAGATCTGGAATTGTCTTTGTTTTCAACGATAAGCCAATTCGGGTCTGCGGAAGACATTGCTCTATCCGAGTTGCGGATAGAGCTGATGTTTCCTGCTGACGAACCTACTCGGCAAGCTTTGCTTGCGCTGGATCAGTCCTGATCGCGACCGCGGGCTTCGAACCGGGGCAGCATGGCACTGAAATCGCGGCCTTGACCACCCTCGTTCTCTACAAACTGGCGGTACAACTCCATCGCTTTTTGTCCCATGGGCGTATCCGCGTCTGCACCCTCTGCGGCCTGCTGGGACAAACGAAGGTCTTTCAGCATTAGTTCAGAGGCAAAGCCGGGGGTGTAATCGTTGTCAGAGGGTGACTGGGGGCCAACGCCCGGGGCAGGGCAGTAGGCATTCATCGACCAGCTGTAGCCAGACGACGTGCTGACCACGTCGAACATGGCTTCACGTGAGAGGCCGAGTTTGTCTGCCAAAGCAAAGGCTTCGCATGTGGCAACCATGGTCACGCCTAGGATCATGTTGTTGCAGATCTTGGCGGCCTGACCCGCACCGGCCGCGCCGCAATGCACGGATTTCTGTCCCATAATGTCAAAGAGCGGTTTGGCTTTGGCATAGGCCTCATCTGATCCGCCAATCATAAAGGTCAGCGTCCCACCAGCCGCGCCGCCGATGCCACCCGAAACCGGAGCGTCCAGCGCGCCAAGCCCCGCCGCAGCCGCCAATTCAGCCACCGCACGGGCGCTGTCGACGTCAACGGTGGAGCAATCGAGAAGAACCGCGCCAGGCTTCATCGCTGGGATCACTTCGTCGGCGACCGACCGCAAGATGGCGCCGTTAGGCAGCATGGTGATGACCACATCTGCGCCATCGGCGGCAACTATTGCGCTTTCGGCAACGCTTGTGCCCTCGGCTTTGGTGCCAGCCACGTCGAAACCGGCCACCTCATGGCCCGCTTTGGCCAGATTGGCCGCCATTGGCGCACCCATATTCCCCAATCCAATGAACCCGATTTTCATGGCTTTCTCCCTGAAGTCTAATTTTTCTTTACCAAGCGGCATCAACATGCGCGAGACGTCCACGGCAGGGACCGCGCCGGTAGCGTGCCGCCATTTTGGTGATTTGTCTTTGTCGATAATTAGCGCGCGAATGCCCTCGAGGAAATCGCCGTGTTCCATGATGCGGTGGCTGACGCGGAATTCAAGCTCAAGCGCTTTGCGTAGGGTGATCTCTCCGACGCGCAGCCGATGCAGGGCTTCGATGGTGGTTGCGGTGGAAAGCGGCGCGTTGGCCTGTATCGCTTTGAGCGCTTTCTGAGCCAAAGGGCTGTCACTGCCATTGAGAGTGTTGAGGACATCCTGAAGCGCCTCACCCATGAAAAGCGCATCAATTTCGGCCTGTTGCGCCTGCATCGGGCTGGCAGGCGGCTCTTGTCCAACCAGAACTGAGATGTCGCCTGTGGACTGCAATTGGGACTTTAGCGCATCCCATGTATCCTCTGGTGCATAGAGATCGGCAAATCCAGCATAGATTGCATCACCCGGCCCCATGCGTGCAGCAGTGGTGCCAAGGTATTCCCCTAAACGGCCCGGAGCTTTCGCCAGCAGATAGCTGCCGCCGACATCGGGAATGAAACCAATGGCGCATTCGGGCATCGAGATTTTCGAGCTGTCGCCTACAACCCGGAGACTGCCGTGGCACCCCAGCCCCACGCCGCCGCCCATGGTGAATCCTTGCAGGAAGCTGACGATGGGTTTGGGATACTCATTCAGCTTGGCGTTCATGCGATATTCATCGCGCCAGAACTGGCGACCATAGTCGAAATCACCCTTCGCGCCCGTGTGGTACATCTCGGCGATATCGCCGCCTGCACAAAAGGCTTTGTCACCGGCTCCGTCGATCAGGATCAAGGCGACCTCATCGTCGTCCCGCCAGGTTTCCAATGCGTCTTCAACCGTCAGACACATGTCATAGCTCAGCGCATTTAGGGCTTTGGGTCGGTTCAGGGTGATATGGCCCGCGCGGCCAGCTTTGCGGATGAGAATATCGCTCATGAAATGGGGTCCTTTGGCGTCAGAATATCAGGCGCGAGGCGGCACGGTTTACCGTGCCACCAAATTGCGCGAGATGATCAAGCGCATGATTTCATTGGTACCTTCAAGGATCTGATGTACGCGCAGGTCACGGACAATCTTTTCAACACCGTAATCCGCCAGATAGCCATATCCGCCAAACATCTGCAGACATCCGTTGGCCACATCAAAGGCATTGTCGGTGACCATCAGTTTGGCCATGGCGCAGAATTTGGTGGCATCCGGCGCACCGGTGTCCACTTTCCAGGCGGCTTGACGCAGGAAGGTGCGCGAGGCCTGAAGCTTGGTTTCATATTCCGCCAGACGGAACTGCAGGGCCTGAAACTGATCGATCGGTTTGCCAAAGGCTTTGCGCTCGGACATGTATTGCAGGGTCAGATCCAACGCATTTTGCGCCGCCCCCAAAGCCGAGGCTGAAATGTTCAACCGACCACCGTCGAGACCGGCCATCGCATAGCTAAACCCTTTGCCCTCTTCGCCAATCAGGTTGTCTGTCGGGACCTTCATGTCGTCAAATTGAACCTGCGCGGTTGGCGAAGACTTCCAGCCCATTTTTTCTTCGAGCGCGCCAAAGCTTAGCCCGTCTGAGCCATCTTCAACGTACAGTGCCGAGATGCCTTTGGGGCCATCTTCGCCGGTGCGAGACATCACCACATAGGCATCGGAATAGCCACCCCCCGAGATGAAGGCCTTGGTGCCATTCATCGTGTAACCTTCGTTGGTTTTCTCTGCGCGGGTGCGCAAAGCCGCCGCATCCGAACCAGAACCGGGTTCGGTCAGGCAGTAGGACAGAACGGTTTCCATGGTCATGGCTTTGGGCAACACCCGGGCCTTGAACTCTTCCGAACCAAACGTGTCGATCATTTTTGCGCACATATTGTGGATCGACAAGAAGGCGGCAACCGAGGGGCAGGCCATGCTGAGCGCCTCAAATACCAAGGTTGCATCGAGTCTCGAAAGGCCCGAACCTCCTGCGTCTTCAGACACATAGAGGCCACCAAACCCAAGCTCGGCAATCTGGGTCCATAGCTCTTTTGGGATGGAGCCTTCGGCCTCCCACTGTCGTGCAAAAGGGGCGATATTGTCCTGACCAAAGGCATAGGCCATGTCAAAGATCGCGGACTGCTCCTCACTCAGTGCGAAATCCATGTTTTTCCTCCCAAGAATGAAATGAACGCTTGTTCATATTCATAAGGGAAACTCTCCAAAATTCAAGAAAATAAGGCCTTCGGAGCTCGCAAATGCAGGGTGTTTCCGGCCTTGAGGGGGCGGGCTTTATAGTTTTCAAACTGTGAAACCGATTGAGGGAGGGCTGGGCCAGACGCAATCTAGATCTCAGGCTGTAAGCCCAGAGATTGAATGGCATGTTCAGAGCTTCTGGTGACCTGGACGGGAAACGGAAATTTCCCCTGTGCCAGTTGTTGATACATGCGCGATACGCCAAACGAGATATCGTTGGGTGCAAGGAAAATGCAGGTGATCTCTTTGAACTCTTTGAAAATAAGTTCTTTCTGAGCGACAATTGTCGCGATGTCGGAAAACGTGACTTCGAATTCTTCGGCTTTGGTAAAATCAACCAACTGATTATAGGTGCTCAGCAAGGCGGCATTGGATCGGAAAAAATTTGTGCATTTCAGACCGTCCGGCGGAACCAGCGTACCTGAAATATGCAGGTGCGTGTAACCTAGTTCGGTGTGAATTTCACTTCTGAAAGACATTTCAAATCGCCACTGACGGGGTGCTTTGTAGCAGAAAAAGCAGCCAAAGATCCAAATGGGCGCGCGTGTCCCGCAGGCGGGATTGTGGATTGCGGCGCGCATTACGTCTGTATTGGGTATGGTCCAAGTGTGTCTGCGCGACCTATTTTGGTCAAGGATTAGTTGTCTCTGAGATGTATTATTAAGTTTTGGATAAATTTTGCGCCCAAAAATACGGCATATCTCAAATGAATGGCGCGCCGGATAATCCAGCGCGCCAAACATGAATGGGGTTTAGTCCATTGCTTTGAAGTTGAACTCGCCACCTTCTTTGATGCCCGAGAACCAACGCGAGGTCACGGTCTTGGTGCGGGTGTAGAAGCGGAACGCGTCCGGGCCGTACTGGTTCAGGTCACCAAACGACGATTTCTTCCAACCACCAAAGGTGTGATAGCTCAGCGGAACGGGGATCGGGAAGTTGATGCCGACCATGCCGACGTTCACGCGGTGGGCAAAGTCACGGGCTGTGTCACCATCCGCAGTGTAGATCGCGGTGCCATTGCCGTATTCGTTGTCCATCACCAGCTTGAGCGCCTCTTCGTAGTTCTCGGTGCGCACCTGACACAGAACCGGGCCAAAGATCTCTTCTTTGTAGATCTCCATGTCCGGAGTTACGTTGTCGAACATCGACGGACCAACGAAATAGCCGTTCTCGTAACCCTGCAGTTCAAAGTTACGACCGTCGGCCACAAGGTCAGCACCCTGTTCAACACCGCTTTCGACCAGACCGTTGATGCGGTCTTTGGCGGCCTGAGTGATTACCGGACCATAGTCGACATCGTCGCCTGCGGTGTAGGGGCCAACTTTCAGCGCGTCGATGCGCGGGATCAGGCGCTCAACCAGAGCATCTGCAGCTTCTTTGCCAACGGGCACAGCCACCGAAATCGCCATACAACGTTCGCCGGCCGCACCAAAGGCGGCGCCAACCAGAGCGTCTGCCGCTTTGTCCATGTCCGCGTCGGGCATAACGATCATGTGGTTTTTCGCGCCGCCAAAACACTGTGCGCGTTTGCCGTTTGCAGTGGCACGGGCATAGATGTACTGCGCGATCGGTGTTGAGCCCACAAAGCCAACGGCCTGAATGGTCTCGTTGTCGAGCAACGCGTCAACAGCTTCTTTGTCGCCGTTCACAACCTGCAGAACACCCTCGGGCAGGCCTGCTTCGGTGATCAGCTCAGCCAGACGCAGTGCAGTCGATGGCACGCGCTCGGAGGGCTTGAGGATCATGGCGTTGCCTGCGGCCAGAGCCGGGCCCATTTTCCACAGCGGGATCATCGCCGGGAAGTTGAACGGGGTGATGCCCGCAACCACACCCAGAGGCTGGCGCAGCGACTGCAGGTCGATGCCGGGGCCGCCTGCGTCGGTGAATTCACCTTTCAGCATGTGCGGTGCGCCCATGCAGACTTCGATCACTTCCAGACCACGCTGAACGTCGCCTTTGGCATCGGGGATGGTTTTGCCGTGCTCACGGGCAACCAGCTCGGCCAGCTCTTCCATGTGTTCGTTGATCAGCTGACCAAACTTCATCATGACGCGGGCGCGGCGCTGTGGGTTGGTGGCGCCCCAGCCTTTTTGTGCTTCGGCAGCACGGGCAACAGCGGCGTTTACTTCGTCAACGGTTGCCAGCGGAACCTTGGCCTGAACTTCGCCGGTGGCGGGGTTCATAACATCCGCAAAGCGGCCCGAGGTGCCGGCGGTCATTTTGCCGTCTACGTAATGGGAAAGCTCTTCCATTGGATCCTCCTTAGATTTGCGCACAGGCTACTCTTGCAAAATTGCCGGTGGAAGAGGTAATTTGTCAAAAGCGCTTTGCGTTTTTGCAAAATGGGGGATCCATGAAAGATTGGGATGATTTGCGAGTGTTTCTGGCGGTCGCGCGTGGGGACAGTTTGTCCTCTGCGGGGCGCGCTTTGCGCATGGATCCGGCCACTGTGGGTCGGCGTGTGGCACGATTGGAGCAATCCATGGGGGCACCCTTGTTTGGCAAATCGCCGCAGGGCTATGCGCTGACCGAGGCGGGGGCGCGGCTTGTGCCGCATGCCGAAGCTGCGGAACAGGCGTTTTCCATGGCCAATGAGGCCGTACGCGGGCGCAGCGAAGGCCTGTCCGGGCAGATCCGGATTGGGGCACCAGATGGCAGTGCCAACTTTCTTCTGCCGCAGGTCTGCGCGCGTATCTCGGATGCCAATCCGGATCTGGATCTTCAGATTGTCGCCCTGCCCAGAGTGTTGAACCTGTCTCGACGTGAGGTGGATATGGCGATAACTGTATCCCCCCCCACCGCGGGTCGAATTCTTGTGCAGAAAGTATCGGACTATCACCTACACCTTGCCGCAAGTGACCAATATCTTTCAGAAAACCCTCCAATTCGCCAGCTTTCTGACCTAAAGGGACATCGCGTGATCGGGTATATCCCCGATATGATCTTCGACAAGGAACTCGATTATCTTGCGGATCTGGGGCTAGAGCGTGTGCCGCTGGCGTCCAATTCTGTTTCGGTTCAATTCCATTGGGTGCGTACGGGCGCGGGGCTGGGTGTTGTGCATGATTTTGCGATGACAGCGGCCTCAGGGTTGCGGCAGATCCTGAAAGATGAGGTGAGCTTGACCCGAAGCTTCTATCTGGTTCGACATGCGGACGACCGGCGTCTTGAGCGTATGAACAGGTTTGCTGATGCGCTGATGCAGGGGATCAAAGAAGAGCTGGTGCGACTGGAAGCTCTGACTTGACAGCGCCGCAATTGCGGTAAACGCTGAGGTGTATGAAGGTTGAATTCAGGGAGGAACCCTATGCAGGTCCAGCAAATTCTCAAGAGCAAGGGTGCAGCAGGTGTGTTCACAGTCACACCAGACACATTGGTGTCGGATGCGGCCAAAGTGCTGGCTGAGAAACGCATCGGGACAGTGGTTGTCTCCGAGGATGGCAAATCCGCAGATGGCATTTTGTCAGAGCGCGATATCGTACGCGAGCTTGCCACACGTGGCGGGGCCTGCCTGCAAGATTCGGTTGCGACCTATATGACCCGTGAACTTGTGACCTGTGGGATGGCGTCGATGGCGGATGAAGTTCTGGCCAAAATGACCGAGGGCCGGTTCCGTCACATGCCTGTTGTCGAAGACGGCGTTCTGGTTGGCCTTGTGACGTTAGGCGATGTTGTCAAAGCACGATTGTCGCAAGTTGCGATGGAGAAAGACGCCCTAGAAGGCATGATTATGGGGCGCTAAGGCTGTCCCTGGGCCAATCGGCCAAAACGGGCAGGGGCGTGACACCATTCGCCCTTGCAATCTGATGCGCAATATTGTTGCGTGCGCCTGCACCTCATAACTAAAGGTCCTGACATGCGCATTGGTCTGTATCCCGGCACATTTGATCCTATCACTCTTGGTCATATTGATATCATTCGTCGGGCGTCTTTGTTGGTAGACCGTCTGGTGATCGGGGTGGCGATCAACCGTGACAAGGGGCCTTTGTTTACGCTCGAAGAGCGGGTTGCGATGATCGAGGCGGAATGCGCTTTGCTATCAGAGCAGACTGGAACCGAAATCGTTGTTCATCCCTTCGAGAATCTGTTGATCGATTGTGCCCGCGACGTCGGGGCTTCGCTGATTGTGCGTGGATTGCGCGCGGTGGCTGACTTTGAGTATGAATACCAAATGGTCGGCATGAACCGCGTGTTGGATGACAGTGTTGAGACCGTATTTCTGATGGCCGAAGCAAAACACCAAGCAATTGCATCAAAATTGGTGAAAGAAATTGCGCGTTTAGGAGGGGACGTTTCGAATTTCGTAACCCCGGATGTGCACAAAGCCTTGCAAGAGCGGTTCCACGGATAACTCCAATCGGACCGCTTCGGGGCTATTAAGACCTTTTTAACCGTGATCCCATACCCTTGACCTGTGGTTTGAGGGTATTTTGGGTGTCGGGGCTGCGTGGACTCTTGATTTAGGAGAGTACCATGGATGTGCTTAGGTCACACTCGCCCACTTGGCTGCGTCTGCGCAGTCCAGAAGAAACAATCGTAAAAGAAACGCGCCCAAGGGCGCAGGCGCCAACGACGGAACCGGCGCGCACCCCGAACCTTTGGGCTTTTCCGGGTCGACCAACCACCAAGAACCCGGCTGGCAATACCATGGCCCTGATGGCTTACCGCGATGCCCAAAAAGTTGTTGCAACGAAATAGGGCCGCCAATCACGGCGACCCTTTGATTTTATGATTTTTTTTGACTTTAGATGAGCTTGCCCATGGCCACGGCGGTGTCGGCCATGCGGTTGGAAAAGCCCCATTCGTTGTCATACCAGGTCAGGATACGCACCATATTGCCTTCGAGAACCTTGGTCTGATCGGTTGCAAAGATCGACGAGTGGGCATCGTGATTGAAGTCCATGCTCACCAATGGTTTGTCGGTGTAACCCAGCACGCCTTTCAGCGGGCCGTCTGCCGCACCACGGATGGCATCGTTGATTTCGTCAACCGAAGTTTCGCGCGACGCCTCAAATGTCAGGTCAACAACCGAGACATTTGGCGTAGGGACACGGATTGCAACGCCGTCAAGTTTACCAGCCATCTCAGGCAGAACCAGACCAACGGCTTTGGCGGCGCCGGTGGATGTCGGGATCATCGACATGGCGGCGGCGCGGGCGCGGTAGAGGTCTTTGTGCATGGTGTCCAAAGTCGGCTGATCGCCCGTGTAGGAATGCACGGTGGTCATAAAGCCTTTGGTGATCCCGATGGTGTCGTTCAGGATCTTGGCCACGGGAGACAGACAGTTGGTGGTGCAGGAGGCGTTGGAAACAACCAGATCCTCAGAGGTGAGGGTGTCGTCATTCACACCAAAGACAATGGTTTTGTCTGCGTCTTTGCCCGGAGCGGAAATCAGAACGCGCTTCGATCCGTTTTCAAGATGCGCCTGGCAGGCTTCTTTCGAGGTGAAGATACCGGTGCATTCCAGAACCACATCCACATCGGACCACGGCAGGTCGGCGGGATTGCGAATGGCGGTCACGCGGATAGGCCCGCGGCCGACATCGATGAAATCATCGCCGGTTTTGACCTCTACCGGGAAGCGGCCATGCACACTGTCATACTGCAGCAAGTGAGCATTGGTTTCTACCGGCCCCAGATCGTTGATCGCGATCACTTCGATGTCTGTGCGACCTGATTCAATGATGGCGCGCAGGATGTTGCGGCCAATGCGGCCAAAGCCATTGATGGCGACTTTTACGGTCATGGAGTTCCTCCTTCTGGCTGCATCGGCACCTGCCGATATGCCCTGAAATCTGTTACCGCTAACAATCATTCGCGTGGCAAAAAGTCAAGCCATTGCTGGCTTAGAATGTTTGCGATAACGAAGATGTTGCTTCTAACCTAAGGGAAACGGTCAGCGCCAGAAGGCAATCCAATCCAGCAACAAGAAGAATTTGCGGCTAAGAAATAAAACAGCTTCGCCATCATTGAGCATAAAATCTCCAAGGACCGCAGCAGCGATCATGGATCCGAGAATGATGGCGAGTTGGTTTGTCATTTTATAGGTCCGCTCTGCTCTAAGCCGTTGATGCCAGAGCAGAGTGGGAAAGTCACGAGGGGTTAGCGCGGCTGACGCAGGACAAGGTACCAGACGGCAACAATGCCAAGCGAGGCGACCATGTTCCAGCCCGCCATCGAGAGGCCAAACAGCTCCCAGGGGATTTCATCACAGCGTACCAGTGGGGCGCTCATGATCTGGTTGAGTAGGTCATCGGTCGACAGCCCCCCAATTGGGCCAGAGGTGCAGGTTGTGGGCCCTTCCCACCATCCCTGTTCCACACCGGCATGAAAGCCGCCAATCGCTGCGCTCGACAGAACCGCCAGGAGCGCGAGGACGATCAACAGGTTTACGGGAACAAAGAAGGCCAGCACACCAAGTGCGATGGCGGTTATGTGGCCATAGCGCTGCCAATAGCACATTTTGCAAGGCGGCATGTCGCCAATGTATTGAAAGCCCAATGCGCCAAGCATGAGAGCCGCCGAGCCAGCGGTGGCCAATAGAACCAAAGGTTTTTTCATAGGTATCTCACCAAAAGAAAGCCCCCGAGTAGAAGCGCAACAAAGAGGGTAAAGACAAGCCCCAGACGCTTCTCAATGAACTCACGAATTGGTGATCCAAAGGTTTTGAGCAGAAAAGCGACGATAAAGAACCGCAGCGCGCGCGCAATCACCGAGGTGGTCAGGAAGGTTGCCATAGGCATGGCTGTCCAACCGGACATGATGGTGATCACTTTATAGGGGAAGGGCGTGATCCCTGCGATCAGAACCGCCCAGAACCCAACACCGTTGAAGCGTTCATTGAACTCGGCAATCTTGTCGGCTTTGCCCATGCTCTCAAGCAAGGGTTGCCCGATGCTTTCAAAGAAAAACGCGCCAATGCCATAGCCAAGAATACCACCTAGTACGGATGCGACCGTGGCGACCAGCGCGATCAGCCAAGCGCGATGCGGCGCTGCAAGGATCATAGGAATCATGATGACGTCAGGTGGGATGGGAAAAACCGAGCTTTCGACAAATGCGACGGCCGCAAGCACCCAAAGCGCATGCTTATGCTCGGCCTGAGCCATGGTCCAATTGTACAATCCACGCAACATCTGCCACCTCCACGTTGATTTGCGACAGACCACGCAAAGGAAAGTTGGTCAAGGCAAAGGAAATTGAAAAATGCCCTTTACCTTGTCGTCTGAGATGGTTACACGGTGCGAACGCAAGCCCAAGTGGCGGAATGGTAGACGCAGGGGATTCAAAATCCCCCGCCTTAACGGGCGTGCCGGTTCGAGTCCGGCCTTGGGTACCATTATGGGGTTGGCCTCGGCCAACCCCGCCAATTTCTCCCTAAAATCAATGGTCCTAGGTAACGTCGTTCCCTGAAATAAGTTGTTTTAAGGCGCTTGTGCGTGTTTGATTCCCCATGTTTTACGCACGTGGGGAAATCATGGCCTCGATTACTAAGCACGGGAAGAAATGGCGGGCTCAGATTGCACGTGGTGGTGTGCGCCGGTCAAAGGTCTTTTTGACCAAGCAAGAGGCGCGCGATTGGGCTGCCTTGCAGGAGGCTGGTCTACGTGATGCCAAGTCCAAAGAATGCACCTTGCCGTTTTCGGATATCCTTCGCCGCTATGGGCGTGAAGTCAGCCCCAGTAAAGCGGGGCATCTTTGGGAAGTCGCCAGGGTGGAAAAGCTCTGCGTCGATCCGCTCGGTTCAGTGCGCATGTGTGATCTGTCGGCGGTTGAGTTGGCGGATTGGCGGGATCGCCGCCTGAAAGACGTTGCCCCTGGGACCGTGCGCCGGGAAAGGGTTTTCTTGTCCTCAGTCCTGACGCAGGCGCGGAAAGAATGGAAACTGATAGACGTTAACCCCATGGCGGATGTCGCGGCCCCGAAAGAGCCGCCGCCGCGTAATCGTCTTGTGACCGATGATGAGTTGGACAAGCTGATTTTTATTGCGGGTAACGATCTGACATCAGCGCGCGCGCGAGCGGTGCATGCGTTTCGATTTGCGTTGGAAACTGGAATGCGTGCGGGTGAGATTTTGGGCCTTACGTCTGAATCGATCGATCATGAGGCCTGTGTGGCGCACCTGAGTCAGACAAAGAATGGTGATAAACGTGATGTGCCGTTGTCCTCAGAGGCGCGGCGGCTGCTGAAAGCCTTACCAGATCAGGATTGTCTGACATCAGCGCTAAAGGGTCCCAATAGGGTTATTTTCTAAGAGAGTGTTTGTTGCATCGTAGCCACTGAGGAGTGGACAATGAGAAGGACAACAAGGAGCCCTGGCGAGAAGATCGTCAAAGACATCAAGCGCGCCACGCGCAAGCACTATTCCAGCGAAGAGAAGATCCGCATCGTGCTGGATGGATTGCGCGGTGAGGATAGCATTGCTGAGCTGTGCCGCCGTGAGGGCATTTCTCAGGGCATCTACTACAAATGGTCCAAGGACTTCATGGACTGCTGAGGGAACGCCATCGGACCGAGTGACCGATAGCAGGGTAAGAAGCGGCTGGCTGGTGACACAGCGCGGGCTGCGAACACTGACGAGGTCAAGGCACTGCGCCGCGAAGCAAAGGATCTCAAGGAGGTCGTTGCGGAACAGACGCTCGAACTGCGACTTCTCAAAAGAAGCATGACAGGCCCCTCTCGGCAGATTGCTTCGCAATCGCCTGCCGGCAATGGATGGCATCAAACCCTGAAGAACCGGATCTTGCTGGAAAACTACTTCCTACCGGGCGATCTCGAAGCTCAAATCGAAGCCTTTGTCGATTATTACAACCACCAGCGTTACCACGAGAGCCTGAACAACGTCACACCCGCCGACGTCTACTTCGGGCGTGACAAGGCCATTCTGGAACAAAGAGAAAGGATCAAACAGGAGACGTTCGAAGCGCGACGCTTGCATCACAGCCAGCGTGCAGCATAATCAAACTAACCAAATGAGCCGAACTCTCTCTTAGTTTAGGCCGCCCTTGGTTCCAAAAACTCTGACGACGCACACTCTTCGCTGGAATAGTGCTTGCGCGTGGCGCGCTTGATGTCTTCGACGATCTTCTCGCCAGGGCTCTTTGTTGTCCTTCTCATTGTCCACTCCTCAGTGGCTACGATGCAACAAACACTCTCTTAGAAAATAACCCTATTTGGACCCTTTAGCGCTGATGTCAGACACAATTTAGCGTCTGTAGTGTCCGAATTTTGGCTGGACGTATCGATTGATGCAGGCGTTCAATTTCTGTTTCCACTAAAATTCACCCACTCATTTCTGTTCAATAGATGGTCGCGTGAAAGGGGGCGGACCAACAGAAAATGAATTCTTGACTAGGTTAGTCAGATTAAATAGGGGAGGTCAGCCACTGCGTTCTGCTGCAATAGCCAACACTCTCACACCCGGAGACATGGCATATGCTATTCAGACAAACTACATATTCCTTGGCAGTCGGCTTGATGGCTTTACTGCCGTTTTCTGTTGGCGCCGCCGAGATCACCCATGAACTCGGTATCACTGACGTGCCGGATGCGCCTCAGCGTGTTATCGCCCTTGAATTCAGCTTTGTAGACGCGCTTGCTGCATTGGGTGTATCGCCCGTGGGCATCGCGGACGACAAAAAACGGCAGCGTATTGTTGCAGAGTATACCGCTGTTATTGGCGATGACTGGCAGTCCGTGGGAACCAGAAAAACACCCAGCCTTGAAGTTATCGCTTCCTTGCAGCCCGATCTCATCATTGCAGACAAGACCCGTCATTCGGGCGTCTATGACACGCTTTCGCAGATCGCGCCGACAATTGTTTTGGACAGCCTTGGCGGGACATACCCTGAGGCGATCGAGCAAACCCTTGTGATTGGGGATGCGCTTGGAGTGAAAGACAAAGCAGCGGAACGTGTGGCAGAACATGAAGCTGTCATGGCGGAGCTGATCGCACAAATTGGCAACGAAAGTCGCGGCGTAAATGCGCAGTTCGGGGTGACAAATGCGACCGGGTTGTGGCTCCATAGCCCGCTCTCTTACAATGGGTCGCTGTTGGAGAAGTTTGGTTTTTCGTCGTCTATGACACCCCAGGAAGGCGAAGTCTATGAAACCAACTATGTGCCAACCACCCTTGAGCAGTTGTCTGTGGTTGACCCTGACCTGCTGATCCTTGGCAAATATGCAGATCCTGCTTTCACCGACGGATGGGCTGGCGAAGCGCTGTAC
Organism: Pelagimonas sp.; assembly: GCA_049116335.1. Lineage (GTDB taxonomy): Bacteria > Pseudomonadota > Alphaproteobacteria > Rhodobacterales > Rhodobacteraceae > CANMIH01. Next base: position 39,411 of record JAGDYZ010000014.1, read on the forward strand.
GACAGTCTGAAGGCGGTTGAGGCAAGCAACGTCTACACCGTCAATGCCCATAAATGGTCGAGGATGCGTGGGCTGCTTGCGGCTGAAATGACGGCCAACGATGTTCTTGAAATCCTGACTGAGTTTTCAGCAAAACAATGAACGCACGGCACAGGTTGCCCCTTCAGGCAGGCGCCATTGCGGTGCTTGCCTTTGGGGTTCTTATACTCTCGGTCTATGGGTCTTTGATGACGGGAGGCCGGTCCGATATCCGGTTGTCCGATTTATTTACGGCGTCCACCAACGGCGCCGTCATCTTGGATATCCGTCTGCCCAGAACGCTGGTTGCAGCCTGTCTCGGGGTGAATCTGGGGCTGTCGGGCCTGATTTTGCAGGCTCTAACTCGCAATCCACTTTCGTCCCCCTCAATCCTTGGCATCAATCAGGGCGCAGCCTTGGGCCTGACAATTGGAGTCATTTTTCCGTCGGTTGGTGCCCTGGTCGGACTGATGCCATTGGCGGCCATTGGCGCCTTGGCGGCTGGTTTCATTACCTTCTCAATCGCAGGAGTTTTCGCCGGCCGGATTGTCTCGTTGCGACTTATTTTGGGAGGCGTCGCCGTTGGTGCCTTTGCCTCAGCGATGGTGCGGTTCTCTTTCACACTTGAGGACGATCTCGCCCGGCAGGTCCTACGTTGGACCCTCGGCAATATCTCAGATGTCCGGTGGCACCAAGTTCAAAGCCTCTTTGTTTGGAGCATAGGCGGTACGGTTGCGACATTGGCGATGGCCCATCGCCTTAACCTGATGGCGTTAGGTGAGGCACAGGCCTCGGGCCTCGGCGCCGACCCACGGCTCACGCTGATGATTGGTGCCTTGATGTCAGCGTGTCTGACCGGCACCGCTGTGTTTGTGGCCGGGCCTATCGCGTTTGCTGGGTTGGTCGTGCCGCATATGTGCCGATTTTGCCTCGGCCCGGATCATCGCATTCTTGTTCCAGCAACAGCGTTAGGCGGGGCCTGTCTTTTGATGGCAGCTGATGCTGCCTCCAAATGGCTCACCAGCCCGGTTGAACTGCCTGTGGGTGTTGTGGTGGCAATGATCGGGGCACCGTATTTTTTGTACCAAACATTGTTTTCTAAAGGTGCCATCTGAATGCGAGACATCCTGATACTTTGTGCGTTGACGGCTACCGTTGTGTTGATTGCGATCTGGTCATTGTCCGCCGGGGCGGTGCCCATTCCCTGGCATATCATTGGGAATACCCTGTTTGACCTTGAGGGGCCAAAACAGGAATTTATCGTTTTTCAGTCTCGTCTGCCGCGCACGTTATTGGCACTGCTGACCGGGGGTGCGCTGGCACTCTCAGGCGTTACCGTGCAGGCGCTGTTACGCAATCCGCTGGCCAGCCCAAAGATTATTGGCATTAATTCCGGCGCGGCTCTCGCTGTTTGCCTATTGGTTCTGGTCTTACCTGGCGCAGGGTTGAAGTGGCTTCCAGTCGCGGCTTTGGGCGGCGGCCTCCTGGCCGCTGCTATTGTCACTGGCAGCGCGGACTTCGGCCGGTTTTCAAGCGGACGGTTGGCTTTGATCGGCATCGCGGTTGGCTTTCTCTGTGACGCTGGGGTCGACTTTATTCTGGCAACCTCTGCGGACGCACAGTTCTCAGCGCCCTTAATTTGGCTCACTGGCTCATTGTGGGCCCGCGGCTGGACACATGTTCAACTGGTTTGGCCGTGGCTGGTCATACTCGCAAGCCTGGTATTGGTGCTAAGCTTTCGGGTGGATCTCATCCAGCTTGGCGACAGCACGGCAACCAGTTTAGGCGTGGCTGTACGCCCGTTGCGGCTTATCCTCATGGGGCTGGCGGCGGCCTTGGCCGCCATCTCGGTTTCGGTGGTGGGGGTCCTTGGATTTGTTGGGCTCATGGCGCCGCATATGGCTCGCAGCATCATTGGTGGTGCGCATAGCCGGATCATGCCCTGCGCGGTGCTCATCGGAATGGGTTTGGTCACGCTGGCCGACGCGACAGGGCGGGCCATCGCGCCACCAATTGAGGTTTCGGCGGGCATCGTGACAGCTCTCTTTGGAGCTCCATTTTTTGTTTTCATTATGATCCAGAGCGGAAAGAGGTCCCAGGTATGAGCATCATTGTAGAGCAGGCTTGTGGTGGTCATCGAGATTTCGAAGTTGGTGCCATTGATCTGAGTTTGGAGAAGGGAAAACTAACCGCGCTGATTGGTCCAAACGGATGCGGTAAGTCGACGTTTCTGAGCCTTCTGGCGGGGTTACTTCCGCTCCATAGCGGACGTGTGACCATTGGCGATTGTGACATCGCAAAGACTAGTAAGCGCCAGCTTTCCAAACGTCTAACCTTGTTGCCACAACACCCCGTGGCACCCACTGGTTTGACGGTTGCACAGTTGGTCCACTACGGCAGAGCGCCCCATCAAAACATGTTGGGAATGCGCTGTGCAGTGGATAATGAGATCGTCGATCAATCCATGCAAACCGCAGGGGTGTATGTGTTGCGGAACCGCCTTCTGTCGGATCTGTCCGGAGGTCAGCGACAACGGGTCTTTATTGCGATGGGCCTGGCTCAGGACACACCTTACTTCCTCCTGGATGAACCAACGTCTTTCCTAGATGTTCGCTACCAGTTTGAAATTCTTGACCTGCTGAGCTCTCATACTCGGGCTGGTCGGGCCTGTATTGTTGTGCTGCACGATATTGCCCAGGCCGCTAGGTATGCAGATACTCTGGTCATCATGAAGGGCGGGACCATCGCGGCACAAGGTGCGCCCAAATCCGTGTTGCAGCCGGCGCTGCTGCGGTCTGTTTATGGGATTGACGCCTACGTGTATTCTGATCCTGTGAGCGGTACACCGGTTGTGACACTCGCGTCAAAAGAGCCTTCTCGTTCTGTCAAACTAAGCGCATGAGAGCACCACCTAGAGTTTACGGCGCATTTGCGATCATGCGTCTAACGGATGGTTTCGATTGGGCGTGGTCGTAAAATGGAAAAAGTGGTGACCGCAGCCTTATGATGCCGTGGATCCCAGCCCCATCTTCACGAAGATGAATGCCCGCCGCGGCGAATTTGCTCCGCAGATGCTCACCGAGTGCTGACCGGTTGATTGGAGCCCATCGTGCACAAACAGAACACCGACTGTCCCGACGTGGCAAAGTTCGCACCCTACGCAGCGTGACCATTCGATGAGGGCGCGACATTCGGTAACGTGGGTTTGATACTGACTTCGCTGCAGGTACAGAGGTTCGCACACCGTTTGATCTAGCCGAGACCATGGATGAGATTTTAGGACAGGGGGGCTTTGTTGCACAAATCGGGCTGA
>JAGDYZ010000015.1:0-65128 GCA_049116335.1 Pelagimonas sp.
GTCAGTTCTCAGTGACATTCAACAACCTGAGCTCTTTTCGTTTCTCGGATTGTCGATCTCGGTCACTCTCGTGATGATCCTGGGCGGCTTTCTGATTGGGATCGCCGTTGGCGCAACACCAGGACTGGCCGGTCCGGTTGCCATGGCAATCGCCCTTCCAATCCTGATTTCGATTTTTGGCTACACGCCAGATGCCCTTTTGCCTGTTATGGGCTTTCTGATCGGCATCATGAAGGGCGCCACGATTGGCGGCGCAGTGCCCGCGATCCTGTTCAATACGCCGGGTACGCCGGATGCTTTCATGACCACGCTCGACGGCTATCCGATGACCCAGCGCGGAAAGGCAAAGAAGGCACTTCGAGTGGCACATTTTGCGTCTGCTTCGGGTGACACGTTTTCGGATATCGTTCTGATTATCTGCGCGCCTTTTCTGGCTTTGCTTGTCGAAGCCTATCTGGATCTCCCGGAGAAGACAGCCCTGCTGATCCTGTCGCTCAGCTTCATTGCAGCGGTGATTGGCGGCTCGGCGGCAAAGGGGCTGATCTCGACCGGGCTTGGTCTCTTGGCAGCCTACATTGGAACGGGTGAGGATTTCTATCCACGCCTCACAATGGGACAGCCTGGACTGAGCCAAGGTTTTCCAATTGCAACCGCAGTTTTGGGTGTATTGATCATCGGGGCGATATTGAAAGAGCTTGAAGATCTTTGGCGTCGCAGGCGTGACAGTGGCATCCTCCTGGAACATCGAGACCAAGGAGATCAAAGGCTTCATCGCGCAGATATCCGACGGTTGCTGCCGTACATAGGACGCTCGGCGGTCATTGGCACCGCGATCGGAGCACTGCCTGGGATTGGATCAACACTTGCTGCAACGTTGGGCTATACAGTTGGCAAGGCGCGTTATGCTCGGAAAAAAAGACCGGACGCCCCCGAATTCGGAAAGGGCGCCGCAGAAGGGATTGCAGCGACCGAAGCCGCCAATTCCTCGGTGTCCGGAGCCAACCTGATCCCCGTACTGAGCCTCGGCATCCCCGGGAATGCCGCAGCAGTTTTTTTGATCCTCGCGGCCGAAAGCATCGGCGGGTTCAATCCTGGCCCTTCAGTTTTTCGGTTTCCCAGCGACAGCGTAAATCCCGAACTTGTCGTCGCCTTTGGCCTCTTTACGGCTATGATGATTGCCAACCTGCTGAACTGGACGATTGGCGGGCTGTTCATGCGTTCAATGGGCGTCATGATCCGTATCCCCAAGCAGATGCTTTTGCCTGGGGTTCTGTTGCTCACGCTGACGGCAATCTACGTGCAAGAAACGCGCATGGAAGCGATCTGGTTCACGATGGGGTTCGGGGTTCTAGGCTATCTGATGCGGGCCGTTGAGATCTCACCGCTTCCCTTTGTTATTGCCTTCATTTTGGGGGGCAAACTTGAGGAAAGCGCCCGCCAGGCCTTTGCGGCCACTGGAGGCGATCCCTGGTTCCTGTTCACCAACCCAATAGCCGCGCTGTTCATGGCGATGGCTCTTGGAGTTATTCTTTGGACCGCCCGAAAAAAGAAAGGCGTCACATGACCCGCCCCAACATCCTGTTGATTTCTGCTGACCAGCAACGTGCCGACTGTTTCGGCTTCATGGGGAGGAAGGTCAAAACTCCCCACCTGGATCAACTGGCAGCGGATGGCACCCATTTCACAGGCTGCATCACACCATCGGTTGTGTGTCAGCCCGCGCGAGCTTCCATTCTTACGGGGCAACTCTGCCGCACTCACGGCGTACACGACAATGGCATCGACCTTGATCCCGCGATTGGTGAGAAGGGCTGGGCGGGCGCAATGAGCGCCGCCGGATATCAGACTTCATTTTTTGGGAAGGCACACTTTTCAACCTATCATACGTACGATCCTACCGGCACGCCGGAATGCCTGCAGTCGGCACAGCACTATGGAGAGGGCTGGAACGGCCCATACATGGGTTTCGAACATCTCGAGCTCATGTTGGTTGGCCACAATTGGTGGGCCCCAGAAAAACCGCCCGGAGGACAACACTACGAACGTTTTTACCATGGCGACGGACGGGGAGATGAACGCACCCGGCTGATGTGGGAAAACGCAGGAGACACCAAGGACGCTGCACAGACTTGGCATTCGAAACTACCGACGGCCTACCACAACACAAGCTGGACCTCCGATCGGTTCATAGATTGGTTGAACCACGGACGCGATGCGGGCAAACCTTTTGCGACATGGGTCAGCTTTCCGGACCCTCATCATCCGTTTGACTGCCCCGAGCCTTGGTCTCGATTGCACAGTCCGGCAGAGGTAGATCTCCCAGAGCATCGTACACGCAGCTACGAAGGCAAACCGTGGTGGCACAAGGCCGCTCTCGAGGGGGAGCCGGCCGACTCGAAGTTTGCCGAGGTCCGTAAAGCCTACAGTCGCATTCCGCCCCAGACGGACGATCAACTGCGGGAGATCATCGCCAATACCTATGGTCAGATTGCTTATATTGATCACGAAGTTGGTCGCATGCTCGTTGCGCTCCAGCACGCCGGTTTGGAGGACAACACCATTGTCATCTACATCTCGGATCATGGCGACTGGCTTGGCGACCATGGCCTGATCTTGAAGGGTCCAATGCACTATGAGGGCCTTCTGCGGGTTCCAATGATCATTCGTGGCCCAGGCGTGCCACCGGGAAAGGTCGTTGGCCAACCTGTCTCAACCCTCGACCTTGGGCCAACGTTCTATGATTACGGACAGGCACACCCACTGCAAACCCAGCACGGCGAAAGTCTGAGACCCTTGATTGAAGGCGATGCAACACGCGAATTTGCTCGCAATGAGTGGGGACTTCAACCTGGTCGTGTCGGCGTGGCTCTGGAGATGCGCACAGTGCGCACGCGCACCCACAAATTGACCGTGGATTTGAACTCAGGAGAAGGCGAGATGTATGATCTCGTACGCGACCCGAACGAATTGAATAATCTGTTCCATGATCCGGATGAGGCGAAAACTCGGGACAAACTCGCACGTTACGTTGCTACTCGCCCGAATGACGTCACCCCAGACCGAACTCCTGTCGGTACAGCCTAAACCCTTTTAGCTCTCTGGCTGTGAGGCGTCTTTCGGAGGTCAATGCGCAGGCGATAACACCCGCAGCCGACGCTCGTTTCCTCGACAGAAAAGAACTGCCGACGCGGTCAGGGAAACATGCGTCATGCGATAGGCATACGGGGTGATCTACAGCGGCGAGGCGCGCTTGCCGGTGGATCACCGCAACTGCGCTTGCTTCGTGTTTGTAAATGACGGCTGGCCTGAGGTGCTCATGGAAGTCCCAGAGAAGTTGTAAGAGGCAAAGGAATTTGCATGATAATCGAAGAACGTATTTACACACTCAAAATCGGCGCCCTGAACAAATATCGAAAACCCTACCGGCCTGAGGGTCTCGAAGTGCAAACATCCATCTTGGGAAACCTGATAGGCTACTATTCCACCGATATCGGCGAACAAAACCAAGTTGTTCATCTCTGGGGCTACGAAAACTATCAAGACCGCGAAGCCAGACGAGATGCGCTTTTCCAACACCCTGACTGGTTAAATTACATTCAAAAAGCGGCTCCACTCATCGTTCGCCAAGAAAACAAGATTTTAAATCCGTTATTGTGACGGCTTTCGCGGACCAGAAAAGCAAGCCGATGACAACAAACCGTCAGACTTCTTTCCATGTTCCCGGCTGCCGCACCAAACGCCCTGTCATCGAGTGTATCAAGATAATCTTGGATCGCACGGCCAACCGCATCTGAGGCTGACCATTCCTTATCGTTAACCTTAACCTCACGCCAAGGTCTCAACCAGACTTAGCATAGACCGGTGCAAACTTGGCGTGGCGGCAGAGATAATCCGCCCATCACTTTCGAGGCTAAGACGTGATCCGGACCAATCGGTTACGATACCGCCTGCTGCTTCAACGACTGCAGCGACTGCTAAATAGTCATAGGGTTGCAAGTCATAGTCGATCACAACATCAACATGTCCCATGGCCAACATTGCGTGAGGGTAACAATCATAACCAAAGCGGCGCGTCTGGCCCGTGGTCATCAATTTGGCAAACAGATCTGGAGTATCTCGGAAGAGCTTTTCGCCTTCGTTGATATAAAGGATTGAATCAGACAGCTTGGTTTGTTGAGATACAGAGATAGGCTGCCCATTGTTCGAGGCACCCTGACCCCTTCTCCCAATGAGAACCTCACCCAATGCCGGCATGCCGATAATGCCGATATCAGGCTTGCCTTGTGTTAGGTGGGCCAGCAGTGTCCCGAAAAGTGGATTGCCAGACAGAAAGGATCGTGTGCCATCAATCGGGTCGATGACCCAGATTTGGTCAAGCTCCAGCCCCTCCGACCCATGTTCTTCACCATAAATCCCATGATTTGGACAACGGTCGCGAATGTAGGAACGTAGCGCCGCCTCAACGGCCCTGTCCGCCTGTGTAACCGGGCTTTCATCATGCTTGAACTCGATCCCAAGGCGCCCACGGAAAAAGCTCATGGAGGTTTCGGCCGCAATATCTGCCAAAGCCAAGGCATGTTTAGACAGCTCAGCCATTTTCATCTTTTGCAACTGGGTCATGGGCTTAGAACCTCGATACCCCAACTAGACAGTGCATCTGCCAAATCACCCTCGGGGCAGAGGTCTGTGGCAACATGTGTAATACGCGTAGGATCTACGCCACAATGTGGAGCCAGAGCTCCGAACTTATGATGGTCGAGAACAACAGCGGTGATTTCACTGCTGTCTCGCACAACTTCGGTCAGCGAGGCTTCGGATGGATTGAGGTAAAGAAAACCACGTTTGCTCGAAAGCGCATCCGCACTGAGGAACGACACATCAAAGGCAAACCGTCGCGCCTGTCGTTCGGTGACGAACCCAAAGGTCCCGCGTTCATTACTGTGCAGCTCTCCACCCAAAAAATGAACGCGATTGTTGTTATGTCCAATCAGGCTTTGCGCCACGCCAAGCGAGTTGGTGACGACTGTCAGATTGGATTTTTGCTGAAGTTCTTCCGCGACAAAGGCAGTGGTTGAACCAACATCAAGAAAGACCGTCATCCCATTTTCGACAAGCGTGGCCGCACATTCAGCCGCTCTTCGTTTCTCTTGTGGGTTTTGCGTGATACGGGTGATGAAACTGGGATCGTTTTGCCCCCCCGTGAGATAAGCCCCACCATGCACCCGCTCCACAAGACCCGCACCGGCCAAGGATTTGATAACACGACGGATGGTCTCTTCAGAAACATCCAGAGACTTGGCAAGTTCGGCAGATCGCGCAGAGCCCCCCAGACGCCGCAACGCGTCTAGCAATTCTAACTCACGATGTGATTGTGTCGGCGTTTCCACAGGCATGACCATTTTTTGAGCTATTTTTCCACGTTAGCCCACAAAAAGGCTCGACCATCAAGCAAAAACCCATAAGTTTCATCAAAGTTTTACTGTACAGCAATGCCGTCGCAGATAGGATCGCGGCGCATTCCAGGCCGGAGCATATGCCGTGACGCACCCCCGCAATGTCCTCTTTATCGTTATCGATCAACTTCGCGCTGACTGTCTGAACGGCGCATTTGCCGCCCATGTCAAGCTTCCCAATCTCCGGGCGCTTATGCAAGAGGCGGTCAGTTTCGAGAACCACTATTCGGTGACCAACCCCTGTGGCCCGTCACGCGCGTCTTTGTTGACCGGACAATATGCGATGAACCACCGCTCAGTGCGCAATGGCACGCCTTTGCGACATGACACACCCAACATCGCAACGGAAATGCGCAAAGCCGGGTATCTGCCCATGCTTTGGGGGTATACCGACAGCTCACAAGATCCCCGTGCGCACCATCCGAACGACCCGGCCGTCCGCACCTATGAACACCCTATGGTTGGCTTCCACGAAATGTTGGAAATGCGCTTGGAAGAATCCCTGCCCTGGCAGTCACACCTAATGGAGCAGGGCTATCGCTTTGACCGATACGAAGACGTTTATAAGGCAGCGCCCGATCCAGATGGAATAAGACGCATAAATAGTCCCGCAATATATTCCGCCGAGCACAGCGACACTGCATTTTTAACCAACCGCTTCCTACAACAGATCCCGGCCTACGCCAAGCAGGGCTGGTTCGCGCATCTAACGTATATCCGACCTCATCCACCATTGGTGGCCCCCACGCCATACAACCGAATGTATGACCCCAGCCTGCTCCCCCTGCCCTCGCGCATGGAAACCTCCGAGAAGGAGGCTGGAATGCACCCCTTCCTTGCTTCAGCTCTACAGCACGCGCGTGCCGCTGATTTTGTCGAGGGATTTGAGGATCTCAAAATAGACACTGCAGCCATCCAAACTCTACGTGCGGTCTATCTTGGTCTTGCGACTGAAGTGGATCACCATATCGGGCGGGTTGTCCAGTTCCTCAAAGAAAGCGGGCAGTATGACAATACTCTTCTAGTCGTGACAGCCGATCATGGTGAAATGCTTGGCGATCACCATGCCTGGGGCAAACAAACTGTGTTTGATGCCGCGTACAAAGTGCCGCTCATCATGCGGTTGCCCGAAAATGAAGCGCAGGCCGGGGCAAAGATTTCTCATCCCACGGAATCCATTGATATCGTGCCAACCATTTTGGATTGGGTGGGCCAAGAGATCCCCAACTCAGTCGACGGTTGCTCCTTGAGGCCTTTGGCGACCGGCGAACACCCAAGAGGCTGGCGTAAATTCTCGGTTTCAGAACTTGATTTTGCGAACCCGCTTTCCCCGACAGTGTGGGAAAACCAACTTGGGACCGGCCCAAGCGACAGCTGTTTGTCCATTCTTCGAGACGAACGCTTCACCCTAGTCGAATTCGCAGCAGACCTACCGCCCTTGCTGTTTGATCGCACCTCAAAAGACGGCGAATTCACAAATGTCGCGACAGATCCACAATACGCACCTGAATTGGCTCGTCTCTGTCGTTCTCTGCTGCGCCATCGGATGCAAAACATGGACCACACCCTGTCGCTGGATATGATCACAAACGAAGGTCCAAAACGCATTTTGCGCCACTAACGCCTAAACCCAAGACCTAGATATCTTTGCAACCTTCGAACGGATCCGCCCCAGTTTTCAGGGACGGAACCGTTCGTTGTGTGTGGGGCTGACACGAAAAGTCAGTGGAAATTTCTGATATTGCTTCACGAAGAGAAGAGAGCCTTTCAGAGCTTTGATGCCGCTATCCACCAGATATTTCACATGAATTTCGACACGCCGGAAATTGTGGACTTTTTGTTAAATTCGGTCAAAAGTACTCCTAGACCACAAAAATCCACAAAAATGGTCATCAAGATGTTACATCTTCTTGCTTTCTGTGGGTTTGAGAAAACGACTGAGCTTGCGTTCCGCCATGACTGAAACCAATCGCGCACCAATTGTACGAGGCCTGGAGCCTTATAAGTCTCAACCTGTGCAGGTTGCGCATTTCTTTGCGTTGTCAGGCCCACAAACCTCAACTGAAATTTTTCCATTCAATGGATTCAGCATCTCATTCGAACGAAAGATCGCTGAATGATCACCTCCCATCTGACCACCTTGTTTCCACTTGGAGTGACCATGAAAAACCTTCTTCTTTCCGGTGTTGCAGCGATTGTGCTGCCTGGCGCGGCCTTGGCAAACTGTCCTGCCGTAACCGTAGAAAACGCTCAGGGCGTCGCTGCCGGCGCATTCCCACAGCAATACGATCTGGCTGAGTTTGAAGCGGCTGCTAACTGCAACCTCACGCTCGCAGCCAACCCGGCGATGTCCGAATTGAATGCGCGGATCTTTGGCAACCCCGAGCTCCCTGCGCTCGCCGACCGCGTGCCAGCCGAACCGCTCGTCGCAGCGCCTTACACTTCGGTCGGAAAGTATGGCGGTCAGTTCGATGCGCTTTCTAACGCCACTGAATCGGGAACCTCAGACTTCCTGTCCGTGCGTCACACGAGCCTCGTACGCTACACTGATGATCTTCAGACCATCGTGCCCCATGTTGCCAAATCCTTCACTTGGAATGACGATTTCACCCAATTGACTGTTGAACTGCGTGCAGGCCACAAATGGTCAGATGGTGCTGCCTTCACCTCGGCAGACATCGTGTTTTGGTACAACAATCTGATGATGGACACCAATGTCATCGCAGAAGCCAAAGGTTATGCGCTCGCGGGTGGTGAGCCCATGGAAGTTGTGGCTTTGGATGAAACCACCGTTCAGTTCAACCTTAAGGCTCCTAAGCCGGGTCTGATCGAAACTTTTGCAGCGCAATATGTACAGCCCTATCAGCCTGTGCATTTCTTGGGCCAATTTCACCCCGCCATCAACGCAGACGCCGATGCAAAAGCGCAGGCATTGGGGTATGAAAACGGTTACGACCTGATCAAAGCCTACTATGGCAACTCAGATTGGGCTGACACTCCCTCACCGATGCTCACCGCTGGTGACAAATTGGCCGGTCTGCCCAAGCACGCTTCGCCAACTTTGGAAAGCCATATTGTGGTCAATGAGACAGCTGAAGGCCGTCACTATGTCGCCAACCCCTATTTCTTTATGGTCGACACTGCCGGTAATCAGCTTCCTTACATCAACGAGCTGGACGAGGTTTATATCGGTGACGAAGAAGTTCGCACCCTGAAACTCCTGAACGGCGAAGTCGACTACAAGTCGCAAGCCGTAAACCTTAGCTCGGCTCCTGTTCTGCTCGAAGGTCAGGAAAAAGGCGGTTACGTTATCGACGTGCGTCCAACAATTTCGATGCCAGCTCTTGGTTTCAACCTGACCCACGACAATGAAGCGATGCGCGCGGTTTTCAACGACATTCGCTTCCGTACAGCGATGTCGGTAGCCATCAACCGAGACGAGATCAACGAAACCGTTTACTTTGGTCTCGGCACACCTCAACAGTATGTTGGCTTTTCTCCCTTGCCTGACTACGTCGATGCTAAATGGGCGTCGCACGAAGCCGAATTCGATGCAGCCAAAGCCAATGCTTTGCTTGACGAAATGGGCCTTGTTGACGCCGACGGAGACGGCGATCGGGATCTGCCGAACGGCGAACCCTTCACTTTGAACTGGCAGTTCGCCACACAGGCCGCCCCGGCACAACTCGTTGAGTTGGTTGCTCAGAATTGGACTGATGTCGGCGTAACAACCAACATCAAAGAAGTCACCTCGGACGAGTATCGTTCGGCGCAGTCGTCCAACAAACTGGATGTTGTGAACTGGGTTGTGGGTCAGCCAGCTGGCGCCATTTTGGGTGATAATCAGCTTTGGACCCCGCCCTTCTCCGATTACTTCGGCGCGCGCCCCGCTATGGGCTGGGGCGAGTATATTTCGTCGAACGGCGCAGAGGGTATCGAGCCACCGGCCTGGGCCATGTCGTTGATCGATGACATCAATGCGTTCCAATCGACCCAGCCAGGTTCAGACGCTCAGAAAGAAATTGGCGCTCGCATGGTCGAAACCATGACCAGCAGTTTGACGTTCATCGGCGTCGTTTCCGCGCCGGCGCCTATCTACGTCAGCACCAAACTGAACAACGTGCCACAGTTTAAGACCTCGTCTTATGAGTTTTACCGCACCTATCCCTACCGCCCTGCACAGTGGTGGTTGAGCGAGTAATCGCTCTGATCAGAAAATACGAAGGCGGGCGCTTCTAGCGCCCGCCTTGCCACAACAGGGGTTCGAAATGCTGCAATTTGCACGGTTTGCTGCAACACGCGCGGTCATGGCGCTGATCACACTTGTGATCGTGTCTTTGGTCGTCTTCTCATTAATGGAGCTGGTACCGGGCGATTGCGCCGAACGCTATCTCGCTTACAAAAACACACAAGGCCAAGCCATCACATTGGCCGACATTGAAGCCGAACGCATTAGGCTTGGGCTTGATCGGGCCTTTCTGACACGCTGGGGTGACTGGCTGGTGGGTGCGTTTCAAGGTGACTTTGGTGAAAGCTGCATTCTCCGTGTGAACATCGCCCAACTTTTGGGGTCAAAGTTTTGGATTTCACTTTCAATCTGTCTTGGCTCACTTCTGCTGGCCTACATGATCGCCATCCCTGTTGGCATCATCTCGGCCGCCTCGCGCAATGCGACCATGAACAACATTCTCCGAGTGGTGTCTTACCTCGGGTTGGCCATGCCTAACTTCCTGCTCGCGCTGATGATTATGCTGGTCGCGACTGTTTACTTTGGGAATACACTTACTGGTTTGTTCTCACCCGAATACAAAGATGCGCCTTGGAGTTGGGGCAAGTTTGTAGATTTGGTCAGTCACGCCTGGTTGCCGGTTTTTATCCTTGGATGGTCTGCCACCGCCTTTGCCCTACAAACCGTACGCGCACTGATGTCAGATGAAATCGGCAAACTCTACGTCACTGCCGCATCAGCACGCGGCATACATGGCACCCGGCTTTTGTGGCGCTATCCAGCGCGCCATGCATTGGGGCCCATTGTGAACAGTCTGGGGTTTGACCTGAACCGGATTTTCAACGAGCTTCCCGTAGTTGCGCTTATCCTGACGTTAACCGAGGCAGGTTCGCTGCTGCTTGAGGCGCTGGCACGCTCAAACGATCAGCAACTGGCCGGTGCCATCATCTTTTTGCTCACCGCCTCAATCGTCGTCTTGAACTTTGCCACAGATATTCTGCTGGCTGCCATCGACCCCCGGGTCCGCAAAAGTATTCTGAGGTAAGCCATGACCGATATGACGCACACCTCCGCCCGCGATCAAAAGAAAAAAGAAGCCTACTTCACCGCCTCTCAGGGCCAGCTGATCTGGGCACGCTTCAAAAAACAAAAGGCTGCGATGGTTGCCGCCATCATTCTGATGGCGCTGATCCTTTCGGGCATTTTTGCACCTTTTCTGTCGCCCTATGACCCGACTGTTGCTGGCCGTGATAAGGATTATCTAAATGGCGCCCCGCAGGTCCCTCAGTTCTGTGACAAAAACGGCTGTTCCATGCGCCCATTTGTGCACCCCGTTACGCGAGAACGGTCACTTGCGACCAATTTTCGGTGGGTCGAAAAGATCAATGACGATGAGCGCCACTATATGCAGTTCTTCGTACGTGGAGATGATTATACCCTCTTTGGCTTTATCCCCGGCAACATCCACCTGTTTGGGCTGACCGAAGGGCAGATCCACCTGTTTGGGACAGATAGCGCAGGGAAGGATATCTTTTCGCGGACCTTGCACGCGGTCTGGACCTCACTCCAAGTCGGTACAATGGGCGTGGTTATCTCATTTGTGCTTGCCCTCGTGATCGGTGGGATATCTGGGTACTACGGAGGCTGGCTGGATAGTGTGATCCAGATGGTGACTGATGCTATCCGAACGGTACCGGCCATTCCTCTCTTTATGGCGATCGCGGCCTTCGTGCCGCCAGATTGGTCAGCTGAAACTCGGTTTTTCTTTATCTCCATGATCTTGGGATTAATCGGGTGGCCCACTTTGGCGCGACGGGTGCGCACCCATCTTTTGACCGAGCGGAATCAGGAATATGTTCTTGCCGCGCAGCTTTGCGGTGCCAGTGGAAGCCACGTGATCCGTCGCCACCTGTTGCCAAGCTTCACCAGCTATATCATCGTCGATCTTGTAATCTCGTTCCCCTATATGGTGTTATCTGAAACTGCACTTTCCTTTATTGGGCTTGGGTTGAAAGACCCCGTCAACTCGCTGGGCGTCATGTTGCAGAACGTCACCAAAGCGGATGTTTTGTTGAACTACCATTGGTACTTTATTCCGGTGATCTTCTTTATCACGTTGGTCATGGCCTTCGTCTTCGTTGGCGACGGGTTACGTGACGCCGCTGACCCCTATTCGGAGACCCGCAAATGAGCCTGCTCGATGTCCGAAATCTGACGGTACAATTCAAAACTGATGAGGGGCTCGTCACCGCAGTTGATGACGTGTCCTTCACGCTTAACCCCGGCGAAGTCATGGGTCTGGTCGGTGAAAGTGGCTCGGGGAAATCGGTGACCGCAAAGGCGCTGATGAAGCTGAACGCAGGCAATACTGTTTATGGTAGCGACAGCAAAATCACCCTTAATCTGGATGACGGACCAGTAGATGTGATGTCGTTGCGGCGACCACGCGACATGCAGGTCATCCGCGGCGGTGCGGTCAGCATGATCTTTCAAGAACCGATGGCAAGCTTTGCGCCCGCCATTTCAATTGGCAAGCAGATGGTCGAACAGCTGCTGATCCACACCAGCCTGAGCAAAAAGCAGGCCAAAGAGCTGTCAATTGAGATGTTGGACCGAGTGGGCATCACCCATCCATCGCAGCGGTTCAATCAATATGCCTTTGAGCTATCGGGCGGAATGCGCCAGCGGGCGATGATCGCTATGGCGCTTTCGACCAAGCCCAAGTTGCTCATCGCAGATGAGCCAACAACAGCGCTTGATGTCACCATCCAAGCCCAAGTGATTGACCTTATGAAGGATCTTGTGGCCGAATTTGGCATGGGCATCATTTTCATCACGCACGACCTTAGCGTCGTAGCCCAGACCGCAGATAAGGTGGCAGTGATGTATCTGGGGCGCATTATGGAAAGTGGCCCGGTTCGGGATGTCATCAGAACGCCGGCCCATGCCTATACCCGTGGGTTGTTGAATGCTTTGCCCAAACTGGATGATCTGGATGCACCTCTTACACCAATCCCCGGCGATATCCCCTCTCCTCTCGAACGGCCAAATGGATGTGTGTTTCATCCTCGCAACGCCGAGTTGCGCCCAGGGTCTCGCTATGAGACCGAGCGCCCACCTTTGACCGAAGTCAGCCCCGGTCATTTCGCGGCTATTTTCCCTGAAGACTTGGCGGGTTTGTCATGACAGCACCATTGATCAAAACAGAAAACCTGTCAGTGGCTTTCCCAATCGGAGGCAAAGTTTTCAACAAGCAGATGCTCAAAGCCGTCGACAATGTCTCGATCGAGATCCCCCAAGGGGCTTTTGTCGGCGTCGTTGGAGAATCTGGCTCAGGCAAAACCACGTTGGGGCGGTCGCTATTAAATGCGGTCTCAATCACTGAGGGCCGTGCGATCTATGACGATGGCGAGATGCGGTTTGATCTCACCAATATGTCCAAAGCAGAGCTAAAGGCCTATCGACGTCGCGCCCAGCTTATCTTTCAAGATCCTTATGCCGCGCTTAGCCCACGCATGACTGTGCGCGATATTATCGCGGAACCTCTGGAAGTGATGGGTCTGACAAAGACACGCGCAGAAACGGACGATCGGGTTCGTGAGATTGCGGGAAAATGCCGTTTGAATCTAGAACACTTGCGGCGCTACCCACATGCCTTCTCAGGTGGGCAACGACAGCGGATCTCTATTGCCCGCGCTCTGGCTTGTAATCCGCGTTTTGTAGTAGCTGATGAATGCGTTGCGGCCCTGGACGTTTCTATTCAAGCTGACATCCTTAATCTTTTGAAATCACTTCAAAAAGATCTTGGATTGACCTTTATGTTCATTAGCCATGATCTGTCTGTCGTGGCCCATACCTGTAACTATGTCATTGTCATGCACCATGGAAAAATTGTCGAAAGCGCTCCAACCCGCGAGCTTTTTGCCAATCCAAAACACGCCTATACGCGGAATCTTCTGGCGGCGATCCCCTTTTTGGACCCAGATCACAAATCCAGAACTGGTTGAGCAAACTCAAGCGATCGGCAGTTATGGGGACCAGCTTTCGAGCGCTGACGTCAGACACCTTGCGGATGCCGGAATCATAGAACCAGCCGACCAACGGCCCAACAATCGCATTCTCTTTAGGGCAAATGAGGCGGCTAGGTCATGTTGACAAATGGCGGACCCAAAGTCGGATTGGGGTTATGTCGTTGAACCCAAGGTAGCTTTCAGCAGTTTTGTCGTATCGTGTGGCAACGCGGCGGGCGTTTTTGAGCTTGTTGAAGCAGCGCTCAACCATGTTACGGAGCCGGTAAAGGCCATGATCCACACCGACCCGCATCTTCCGGGTTTTGCGCATTGGGATCTGGGTCAGGATATCGCGCTCACTCATGGTTTTCCGAATGCGATCAGCATCATAGCCCCGATTCGCCAGCAACACGCGCAGCTCCGGCAAGTTGCTGACCATCACCAAATCAAACCCTAAATAGTCCGTCGTTTGCCCCGGCGTGATATCGGTTCTCATTCCCTGCCCGGCAGGGCATCGCTGCAAGCGATGTCCCGAGAGGGGCAACTCGTGCGCATTGACCCGGAGGTGGATCTTGATCCCTGTCGGCAGATTTGCAATGCAAATCGCCTGTCGGGCAAGGGTAAACCCACCTCTTGAACGGCCAAAACCCTGTGGCGGCGTCCCCCTTTTGCGCCCGCTGCCTGCTGCTGGGCGCGAATGACGGTGCAATCGACCATTTGCAGGGCGTCTGGGACAGCTCCACTTTGGTTCAACGCGTCTAGTATATCCTCCCACAGCCCCGCCAAAGTCCATCGACGAAACTGCCTGTAAACGCTCGACCACTTGCCGAAATTCTCGGGCAAGTCGCGTCAGGGTGATCCTGTGCGGGCAATCCAGAATATCCCTTCCAAAACAAGGCGGTGGTTGGTCGGCTTGCGACCATTGGGGCACAGAGCGCAAGAATGAAATTCTCAAACAGCGACCATTCTTCGTCGCTCATCAGGTCTCGGGGCAAGCTGGTCTTCTTGGCAGAAACCAGCTTGAATCACGGCCAAGCCTCCGTGTGAATCCCTTTTTTTCAACACCGCCTAGCAACCCGGGCAACTGGCGCTTTGGATTAGCCTAAGAAAGCCTTTGGTCGGCTTTTTGTCGACCTGGCAGGACACCTAAAAAACGATGCAAGTTTTGATCCATTTCGTGATCTTCTTCGGCACCATATCTTGAAAAACTGTCAGATCCCAGCAGGGGAAGCTGTGCTCCGATATACGCTCCCTGAACGGCGCTTGCATGCAGTGACGTCATTTTCCAAGGCTGTGGGCGTCGGTTCGAAACTGGCCAAGCAATTTCTTCTCGATGCCCAGGCGATTGATGCAAGCGATCAGCGGCCAGATAGCCGCCAACTGTTTGATGCCGGAAGTGTTGTAGAATTAGAGGTTCTGATTCCACAGTTGGTTGGCTTGAAGGAAATGGGACTTGGCATGAATGCGACACGAAGTGAGCTATTCTCATTGCGTGATGATGGCATTCTTCCGCAGCGGTTCCCTCTGCTACCTCTAAAAAACCAATGGGTGATCGCCGACGGCCTGGCGATTGTTAAAGAGCTCACCAAGTTGGCAAGTCCAGTTTCTATTGATGAGCTCGGTTGGGAAACGATCCAAGCCGCGCGGCGGCGCAAGTTGATCCTAGTAGCCAATATCATCGAAGCGATCCGCAGCAGGCGTTTAGCATTGGGACAGCGCGGCGGTGAAACGGGATACCACTCATTCTGTGTTAGGGAGGATGAAATCAACGCATTGGCCACCGAGCGAGTCCGGACCGATCCCAGTTCGAAACAAAGAAAGGGGAAATCTCTGGCGGCTTTTGGCAGCGATATTGGCATTCGTGAGGCCGGAGTATTGTAGCGCTTCTTTGAGAAAGGCCATAGCCCAGCATCGATCCCAGCGGATCCCTCCGCACAGCGCCCCATCCCAAGCCTGACCGTGAAAGACATCGAAGTCTTCCATAAGGTGTTTGTTACCATAACCGTGTTGACGCAGTTCACGCGTTTCCATCGCAACACGATCCGGGCGCGCATCAAGGCTGAGAAATTACGACCGTTTAAGGAACGGAACTCCGAATACCCCGGAATTTATCTGAAAAACGCGGTGCTCAGTATGTTCCCAGAGTGTTCAGACCGAAGTTGATACGCGACCCTTGCAAATCACCATAACACCAACTTTTGTCGAAAAGTTGCTCTTTGCTTGTCGAATGACATTAAAGGAGAATTGGCGAGCCGTGGAGGACTCGAACCCCCGACCTGAGAATTAGAAGTTCCCTGCTCTAATCCAGCTGAGCTAACGGCCCGCTCTTCTTCCGGCTGTATCCGCCAAATTCTACGCCTTGTCAACTTGGTAGCGTGGACGTGTCGCGCTTTTGTACCGTCCCAAGTGCTCGTTTAGGCCACTTTCCGTTCGAAGGCGATAGGGCTTTTCCAGCCCAGTGCTGAGTGGCGGCGACGTGGGTTATAGAAGCCATTGATGTATTCGAAGATGGCCATTTCAGCTTTCCGCCGCGTTTCCCAAGGATGCCGCCAGATCAGTTCAGCCTTGATGGTTTTGAAGAACGTCTCGACGGCGGCATTGAAGCTCCTATATTCGTCAAGCAGAGATTCGGCTGTTTTTGGGACACAGAGGTGGCTGTAGATTTCACGGACGATGTAGCGTTTGAGGCATCGAATGATCTCGCTTTTACTCTTTCCGTCTTTCGTGCGTTTCTTGACATAGGCAAGCGTTGGTTCGTGGCTGCGCATCCTGACAATGGCCACACGATAGAGTGCTGCGTTTGCTTGCCGATTGCCGCCTCGGTTCAAACGGAATCGGTGGGTTTTGCCGCTGGACGCAGGAATGGGACAAACTCCGCAGAGCTTTGCAAAGGCTGCTTCCGAACGAATGCGTGTTGGATCGTCGCCAATGAGGATCAACATCTCAGCAATGGTCAATGTTGCAATACCATGGGAGGCCATCAGACCCGGTGCGCATTCAGTTACAAGTCGTTCCAATTCGTAATCATGTGTGGTGATCTCTTCGTGCAGCCACAACCAGCGGCGTGCCAATGCCCTCATGGCCGTTTTTGCTGAGGCAAGAGTGGTATCGATATCGCCAGGCCTGAACACAGCAATATGCCGGATCAGCGCAACTTTCCCTCGGATTTGGTCCAGCGCGTCGCGCAGCTCGGCAGGCGCGTTAATGATCCGTGTCTTCAAGGTCACCATCGCCTGTGAGCGCGATTTAACGGCTGTATCTCTCGCAATCTTCAAATGTCTGATCATCTCGGATGAACCCGTTTGCGTCTTTGGGCGCGCCGTTGCCTGCCCAGAAAGAACGGATCGTGCAGCCCCTTCTGCGTCCAAACTGTCTGTCTTACCCTGCGTGTATCGCAGCTGACGATTTGGTCGCGTGACCTCAACCACGTTGTGTCCCTGGGAGAGCAAAGACCGTGACAGGCCAGCGCCATACGAGCCAGTTCCTTCAATTCCAAATGCAAGAACCTTACTATGAGACCGCGACCAACGTTCCAACTCCATATACCCCTTCGGATTTGCCGGAATGGTCAGGGCGGCAAACCGAGTGCCTTGCGTATCAATAGCGACGGCAACATGGGTTGCTTTGTGAGTGTCGATGCCGATGATTACTGGATGTGTGGTCTTCATAGTGCCCTCGCTGTGCAGAATGCCCAGGCACTGATCCGAGGGGGCAGGACAGTGATGGGGCGTCCCCGTCAGGCTCCTATGAGGTCACATCTCGCCCGTTGCCGGGGCGACTTGACGGTTGACACGTCAACACAATGACACGCAGTCAATCGTAACATGGGTCAGGCCATCAAGCCGCAATACCATATTCACAGTCGTAACAATTGCCTTTGCCGCTCATGGACACCTTGAAGCCATTCTGGCGCAGGATTTTCTGGTAGTCGTGGGAACAATATTGCGACCCGCGATCCGTATGATGAATGCAGCCTTTGGGCGGGTGTCGGAACGCGATGGCCATCCTCAAAGCCCTGATCGCAAGGTCGCGTTTCATGCGATTGCTGACGGCCCACCCAATGACACGCCGGGAATGCAAGTCCAAGATCACGGCCAAATACAGCCAGCCTTCGCGGGTCCAGACATAGCTGATGTCACCTGCCCACTTCTGGTTTGGCTGGTCTGCTGAGAAGTCCCGATCTAAGAGATTGGGCGCGATGTTGAACTTGTGGTCGCTGTCCCCCTCTCGGCAGATTGCTTTGCAATCGCCTGCCGGGCAATGGTTGTCACCTTATGTTTGCGGGTCCGCACGACAGATATACCATTCTGACGCATCAAACGGCCCACACGGCGATGACCGACGTCCAAGCCAATCTCTTTCAACTCTTCAGTCATCCGTGGCCTGCCGTAGCTGCCCAGGCTGAGACGAGACGGTTCTTTGATATGCGCCAGTGTGACAAGATCAGATCGCTGTTTGCGACTGGCTGGTCGGCTGCGGAATGCGCGTAACCCGCGTGTGCTGACGCCAACGACATCACACAGCCGGTTAGCTGGGAAGCTGCACCTGTGTTCTTCGACAAACCTAAATCTCACTGCTTTAGGCCCGCAAAGAACTGGGTGGCCTTCATCGGGGAAACGCCCCACTGGGGCCTTTCCTGTTCCTCTTCAGTTTAGGATCTCCCTCTCCTCCTTCATGAGCCGGTTCTCCCGTCGAAGTCGATCATTCTCTTGTACCAGGCTCAAATCCTCTTTCGACACCACGTCTGTGTCTCGGTGCGCGGTGATCCATTTATTCAGCGTCGACATTCCGACACCAAGGTCATCAGCAACCTGTTTGCGCGTCAGCCCGCTCGTCAGTGCAATACGCACCGCATCAGCTCGGAATCCATCCGTCCGTTTCAGTCCCATAGTCCGTCTCCTTTGTTGCAGTAACTGCTATCAAAGGAGCGGCATCAAACCGCGACACGTCCACTTTAGCTCCCTCAGTTGGTCGGTTCCCATACCGCACTCGCCATTGTCCTCGGACCAATGGCGGACAAAGGCTCGTTGCTTACGCCAGCGATAGAAGGTCTGCTCTGTGATCTGCACTTGTCGGATGGCGTCTACGCGAGGCATCCCTTGACCGCACAGCACCTCAACCTGCCGCAACTTCATGACAATCTCTTCCGGGTTCCGGGCATTCCTCGGACCAATGGCGGAACGCCCTTCAATGTCGTTTGATTCCCATCTTTGATCCTCCGATGCCTAACTATAGGGCCGGACCAATTCAGTGGGGGAAGATCACGCTGAAGCCGAGCCAATGACCGTTCTTCATGCTCGCTGGCAAGTATCGAGGGCGAAAACCGCCCCCGGTATAGGCGCTTATGTTCACTTCGCCGAACTGCTGAACCGGACGCGAAAAACCTCTGCCTCTTCAGGCTTGCGGCTCAGTAAATCGGCATCGGCCGCGCCCCAGGGTCTCAGGATAAGTGACTTTCCAGCATAAGTTTTGTCCGGACTGTCCTCGGACAAAGGCAGTGCAATTATGGGGTTCTCAACCGCATCAATGTGTTTTGTCACGATGATCGCATAGTCGCTATCTGTATTCAGTGTGATGACATCGTCGATCGACTGAAACAAGTGACCACCGGACAGCAAATCCATCGCCGCATCTCGGGCGGGCTGGATGGCCAGAAACTTGGGATCAGCGTGCAGTGCTGCACGATTTGCGGCCGAAGGCCAACGGGCCAAACTTCCGGTTTTTGGTGCGCCGCCTGCAAAGTTTGTGTCGATGATGCCAAATCCGGCCATGATCGAAAGCCCGTGCTCGGCCATCGTCGGCCCCATGGCGGGGAAGTATTCTCCATACATCCATTCTTCTTTGCCCGGCGTGACTGTGCCAAAGCCAAATTCTACGCGCGCATTGGGTGTTAGAACCAGTTGAGCAGTCATGTTGTTTCTCCTTGATTAGGTGAGGAATGAGTTTGAATCACGCGTGTTCTTTGTGAAGCTTGGCGTAGTTTTCCGCGGTCACGATCCCACCGATTTCCGCATAATGCTTTAGGCCAAACAGATGCTTACGTAAGGATTTGGCCAGCTGGCCCCGCATCAAGAATTTCATGAAATCGGGTTTGAACGAATTGCATGAGATCATCTTGAGCGCGGTCTTGTTGTCTCCAACAGCGACAACTTCATAGATCGCTGACATCTCTTGCAGGAATGGGAGGTTGTGGGTGATAACTTCAATCTTGAAGCTATCTGTGCCGTGCACTTCGACAATCTTTTCGTCCGCGAACAGCTTTTCGTTGAACCTGCAGTGCCTGACGCTATGCAATTCTCCTTTGGTGTCGCCCTCCATGTAATTTGACGCCACCATGGTTGGATTGTGGATATGGACATCGCCATATTGGTGAAAGAGCACCTCCCAAACGCGCTCTTGCGAGGCATGGATGACCTCATGCAATTCAGTGCAGTTCATTTTGCTTGTCATGGTTCACGTCCAATTCTTGTGTCCCCTCAGACCTAGGTGCGTCTGAAATGCATTGAAATGACTGAATTTGGGGGGATATGGTGCATAAATCGACCACCCTCTCATGGACGCTGTATGGCCAAGCTAGATTGGAACGACATCAAGGTTTTCCTCGCCCTGTTTCGAGGACGATCCGTTCGCGCGGCGGCCGCGGAGCTTGGGATGAGCCATTCGACTGTCTCACGCCATCTCACGGATTTAGAAACCAGCCTGGGCGCTGTGCTCTTCACCCGGTCAAGGGACGGGTTGCTCGCGACCGCCACAGCCGAGCAGATTGTCGCAAAGGCTGAGCTGATCGAAGGCAACGTCGTCGATCTCCAACGCGAGGCCGATAGCCTGGATACGACCCTGACGGGGCAAGTGCGTGTCACCTCGCCTCCGCTTTTGTCGCAATACATGCTCATGCCACATCTAGCGGCCTTCGCCCGAAAATACCCCGGTATCGAAATCGTTCTGCATTCAAGTTTTGCGATCGACGATCTGATGAAAGGCGCCGCAGATGTGGCCTTCCGGTCCCAGTTTGATCCCGACGATAATCTGGTTGGCCGCCGGCTTCCTGATTTCGTTGACCGCGCCTATGCGTCACCCAGTTTCATCGCGCAACATTCGTTTGACGGCAATCAAACCGATGCAACCTGGATTGGGCGAGGATTGATCGATCCTAGCAACAACTGGGTCAAAAATGGCCCATTTCCTGATGCTGAGGTGAGGCATCAAATTCCTGATATGCTGGATCAGGCGCAAGCCGCAAAAGAGGGTCTGGGCATGGTGGTCTTACCTTGCTTCTTCGCAGATAGGCTAGAGGGTCTGATCCGCATCCCCGGAACCGGCCCCGTTTCGTCGCGCCCGGGCTGGGTTCTGACACATCCTGATTTACGCTCATCCGTGCGGGTGATGACATTTGTGCGGTTTCTGGTTGCAGAAATGACGAAACAAGAAGCCATGATTGTTGGCAATATCTAGGCGCACCAGCGTTAGTTCGCGCGATGCCTTGTAAACAGGTCGGGTCCGACAAGTGGCGTGCAACAGCTCCATCAGTTTATACCACCCAAAGGTGGAAAGACTCGGTTCTCTGCCCAAAATTTAAGTGCGACCTTGATGTAAACCACAGCTCAGCAGCGCAATGGTAGCGTCGGAACGGGAATCTGGTTAACATCCGATATCCGTAGCGCCCATACGAGCCCATAGTCACAATTGCCGCAAGCAGTATGAGTGACTGCTTACGGCAATTCTTGAATTCGATTTAGGCGACTAAAGAATCTGTTCCAGATCAGCGATCAGATCTGTTGCGTCCTCAAGGCCGACTGACAGACGAAAGACGCCGTCTCCGGCTAAGGACTGATAGCTTTCCAACTGTTGTCCACCTAGCTTGAAGGATGTCCTCATCAACGCATCGGTCCCCATCCAGAAAATTAGACTTCGGTGATGGCCAAGCGATACCGCGTAGTGGATGAGTTGCAGTCTATCAATCATCTTCTGCGCCAGTTCTTCGCCTTTGGCCGCATTGCCAACCTGAAAACTGATCATGCCAGACGTATTTTTCATCTGGCGTTGGGCCAACTCGAACTGCGGATGAGTTGGAAGCCCCGGATAAATGACCCGCGTAACACTCGCGCGGCCTTCCAACCATTCGGCAATCGCTTGGGCTCCGGCCTGATGTGCCTGCATGCGCAGCGGCAATGTCGCCATCCCGCGTGCAATCAGCCAGGCGTTGAACGGTGACATGATGCTGCCGTGATGGATGGCGGCTTCATTGCGGATCTTTGTGATCAGTTCTTTGCTTCCAGCAATAGCGCCACCAACGGCATCGCCATGTCCGCCGATATATTTGGTCACGGAATGCATAATTAGGTCGATACCAAGTTCGACGTTAGATTGCCCAAGCGGGGACGCGAACGTCGCATCACAGGACACCAAGGCACCTGCGTGATGGCCAATCCGTGCGACCGCCGCCAAATCTGTCAGCCGCCCGATGGGGTTTACCGGGCTTTCCGTATGAACCAGACGGGTATTTGGCCGGACTGCCTCGGACACGGCGTCCAGGTCGGACATGTCGACGAGACTGACTTCGATCCCCAGTCTCGGCAGGGTATCACGCGCAAGTTCAGCGACACCCGCGTAAGACACATCCGACACAATCACATGATCGCCTGCAGACAGAAAGGTCAGGAAGATGCCGGTTGCGGCAGCCATACCCGAGGCAAGACACAGACAATCTTCTGTTCCTTCCAGCGCACTGATTTTTGCCTCAAGCGTCCTTACATTGGGGTTAGACCAGCGCGCATAAAGATATGGTGCTTCATCTTCGAGGTCATGAGCGGAAAATCCGGCCACCTGGTCCGTCACGAAGGTTGAAGACATGTGCAATGCCGGGGCAGACGCCCCGGTGGACGGATCGGGACTTTCACCTGCATGGATGGCCTTGGTCATCAAACCACTGGGCGTGTTGCGGCTGTTCATATCGTTTCCTGTTCCCTACCAAAGTTCATCAACAGTGAACTGACCTCCATCGACTCAGGGCGTCTTTCAGCTTTTCCTGTTCCAGTGCAGACATTGAAACAGAATGCGCCGCGTCCGGGAACTGCCGTTCTTGCACGGCCTCCCGAAATGCTCTGAGTGCAGTGTCTCGTTCAGCGCGCAACTGATTGCGAATGCTGAGCATATCGCCAAACGCCTTTGCATGACGCGGTGGATTTTGAACGTCCCCGCCCAGGTCTTCCATGAACAAGAATATGACGTCACCGGCGGGGCCTGACTCGATAGAATGCGTAACGAGACGGCTGTGTTTCTTGATTTCGGCCAATGCCTCGGTGGCGACGCATTCGACCTCGACCGCATAAGCCCCGGCATCTTCCAACCTGCGGAAATCCTCGAACAGGCGCATCGCCTCCTCAGCGGTTTTTCCAACCGTGCGCAACCCGCCAACCAAAGTTGATTTGCGAGGGACAAGACCCAAATGTCCCTGAACGGCAATCCCCTGCCGCGATAACATTTCAACGACATCGAAACCACGACACGTGTAAATGGCATCACTCCCGGCCTCGCAGGCACGGACCGCCTCGCGCAGGATTTCGTCATTGGTGACGTAACTGGTCATCATCACAGCGCTTACCGCAAAGGTTTCAGGCGCACCGGCGCGAACTGCATGAATGTCTTCGCTGACCATTGAGAACATGTCGATCCCCGCAGCCTCTGCAGCGGCGGCTTCTTCGGCGTTGGTGACGGTTGTTTGGGTCATAGGCACATTCTTGGCCTTGCGCTCAACAATGTCGGCAACAGTCAGGTTTCGCCGGGCGTAGTGGCCCCCATATGTATAGATTTTCTTCATGGGGGCCTACCGTGCGTGCATTTTCCGCTTGCGATCGCGAGTGATGCGCGTCGCCTCTTCAGAACCATCATGGAAGCTGCCAAACCATTTGTCCCAAGGCATTTCCGAATTCCCATAGTTACATTCGTAGTAACGGTGATGAAGCTGATGGAAAAATGCCCCAATGAGCAGGCGGGATTTGTCCTTTACCCAGACCGCCTCATAGCCGGAGTGTGAAGAGGCGGCGCCCAGCATTTGCCAATAAAGCAGAAACAACACATGCACCGGCGCAAAAGGAAGGATGAGGAACATCAACATCGAACTGAAGTAGAATACATGTTCGACCGGGTGCATCGACATGCCCGACCAGGGCCCGGTGTTCACGTTGCGATGGTGCACGCTGTGGACATGTTTGTAGAGTGGCGGCCAGTGAATGATGCGATGGATGACATAGAAATGCAGGCTCTGAAACAGCGCCAGAAAGGGAAATGCCAAAACGAACCAGAGCCAGCTATCCGCAAACGTCACGGTATTCAGCAGATCATTGGCATAAAACCAGCGTATCAAAACCTCAAACGCCGAGGCGATCGGAACACCGGACACCAGTGAATAGAACATATTGTCCCACGTCTGATAGCCGAATTTAAAAAGCGCATTCTTCCTTTTGCTATAAGGTCTCGGATCGAACTTGAGACGTTTGCCCTGTCCGTCAATGCCGTAGAACCAGACATGAAGTATGCCCGCGACAGCGCCAAGCAACACGAGGTTTCGGATTAGGACCTCGGCGATCCAGCCAACTTCAAGACCAGCCTGTCCGCGCCCGAAGGGTTGCTGCCAGTAGGCGACGGTAAACGCAATCAGCACATAAATTGATCTGTCTGAGACCTGGAGCCAGTTTTGAAAGACCCATCGCGCAAAGCTGATCGGCCGGGGCGGCCAGAGCCAATAAGGTGCATAGGCGACCGGCAACGCAGGGTGGAAAAACCATTCCCGAGACATTGGTGCGGGCTCTGAGGTGCCATCGTCTTGTTTTCTATCCATCGGCCATGGGCTTTCAACGGTTTGTAGATGTGTTTTGCATGTAGTGGCACTTTCGATCAGAAAATTAAAACAATTAAAAATTGCGATTAAACATCAATTTGCTTATGCATGGATCCCATGCAAATCCCCGTTCCAAACCTTTCCTGGCTTCGCACATTCGAAGCATCCGCCCGCCACTTGAACTTCACAAGTGCGGGGCAAGAAATTGGTATGACGCAAGCCGCTGTCAGCCAGCAAATCAAGGCGTTGGAAAGCAAACTCGGATGTGACCTTTTCGTTCGCAATCATCGCGCCCTGTCCTTGACAGATATGGGGCGCGCTTATCTTCCGGCCGTGCAAAAGGCCATGAACGATCTGGCGCTATCAACCAATGGTCTCTTTGGTCCGGGGTTTGATGATCTGGTGACTGTGCGCGCGCCTGTTTCAACCGCATTGCTTTGTTTGGCGCCACGGCTTCACGCGTTTCGAAGTGAGTATCCGAAAACCCGCGTCAGGCTCGTATCTTCATTTCGGAACAACGATTTATCGGGCGAACGCGTTGACGTGGAGATCCGGCTCGGGCACGGAAACTGGGAGGGTGTTCAGGCGGAAAAACTATCTGGTGAAACACTTGTTCCAATCATACAAAAAGGCACAGCCCAGCAGTTCAGCAATCCTGACGCGTTTTTAACAATCCCGCTAATTCACATCATCGGTTTTGACGATAACTGGACCCAGTACTTTCACGAAGTTGGCCATCATGGGCAAACTGGCAGTTTCGGCGTGTCTGTGGACACATCAGCTGCGGCGATTGATCTGGTTGCCACAGGCGAGGGCTGTGCAATTGTTCTCGAAAGATTTGCCCGATCTGCGATGGAGCAAGGGCGGAACATTGAATTGGGTACCGGCAACGTCCGCAGTTCTCAGTCACACTTCCTCGTAACTCCACACAAGGATCTCAATGAAAGCCAGCTGGCAAAAGACTTCAAAAACTGGGTTCGTTTAGAGATGGCTTCGAGCTAGTCGAAGAACTACGACAGCTCGATATGCTGATGGGGGGGGATGGTTCCTGCTTCAACCGGCGTCGCAATGCTACATGGTGCAGGTGTCTAAATCTGCTTTTGAGAGGAGCCTCCCCGTGCAAATTACAACGATTGGCGTTGATCTGGCCAAGAAGGTTTTCCAGGTCCATGGGATCACCTCCACAGAGGAAGTGGTGTTCAACAAGCCCCTGCGGCGGGCTCAGTTTCTGCCGTTCTTTGCGAAGTTGGAGCCGTGTCGTATTGGCATGGAATCCTGCAGAAGCGCCCATCATTGGACGCGCGAACTCACGGCCTTGGGCCACGAGGTTCGGTTGATCCCGCCGATGTATGTGAAGCCATACGTCAAACGCGGGAAGTCTGATGCAATTGATGCCGCAGCAATTTGTGAAGCGGTTACGCATCCGACTATGCGCTTTGTTGCGATCGATACAGTCGAGCAGCAATCCCTACTCTCGCTGCATCGGGCGCGTGATCTTCTGGTACGCCAGAGAGCGCAACTCATCAACAATCTACGTGGTTTGATTGCCGAGTTTGGCATCTTTGTCCCACGTGGGCTCGCCCGAGTGATTGCGTGTGCCGGAGGCATCACACTTGGTGAAGTTCTCAATCTGCCCGATATTGCCAATGACGTGCTCCACAATCTGTGCGAGCAACTCACGGCTCTGCACAAACGGGTCCGCTGGTACGAAGGTCGTGTCAAATAAGTCGCCAAAGACGATGCGCGTGTTCGTCTTCTTCGCACGATGCCCGGTGTTGGCGCTGTAACGGCTTCTGCAATCATGCGCTAGCATTGGGGACGGGCATCAGTTCCGCAATGGTCGGGAGTTTGCTGCTTGGCTGGGCTTGACGCCGGCGAATAAGTCCAGCGGCGGCAAGGAGACGCTGGGACGGATCACCAAGTTCCCACCCCGAACGCGCCAGCAAGTGGCTGACATTATTGCTCGAACGCAAAGCCGCCCGTGTCGCGACTGTCGCGATGGCCAATAAGACCGCCCGGATCGTCTGGGCAGTGCTCGAACCCTACAGCCCACGTGCTGCCGTCTGAGACAAAAGGAACAATCAGTTAGCAAGACCCGCGAGATGATGGTGCATAAGTCTGCTGCGAAAACCAAGACACCCCGCCGAATGGCGCGGGCATTATAGCCCGTTAAGCTGATAGGGACTTGGCTTGCGGACCCCATCAGGGCCAGCGGTCAAAACCGCGCAAACAGGACGGACACATGACAGCTTCTGGCAAATGCACAAATCAGATCAGAAATGTCTTGCTATGCAGGAGCCATCCACACATGCCGTTCGCTTAATTGATGATAACGCTTGGCTCTACCTTTACTTTTTTGCTCTGCTGTTCACGGAAATGATGGCCCGTTCCGCCAAATATAGTCCTCAAACGAGCTACCATTCATCGAACTGCCAAAAGAGGAGTTCGAAAACCGGATTTCAACGAAAATTGTCACTGGTGAGTTGGTTGGGAACAGAGACGAAGGCTGGACGGGTGAATTTGCCCTGCTGTACGGCAAACATCTATTCTTAGCGATGATGCGCGTGAACTCTAACGGTCTCACCGAAATGCTAAGTGCTGCATCAATTGCCGAAGGTGTACCCATCAAGGTCGAAAAACTTGTTGGACACGGGGTAAGGTTGTTCGACACGACAACTATCGATAATTTTCTTGGGAGTGAAACATAATGGATGACAAAGAACCCGTTTCGCCCTGAGCAGCCCCACTTGAGTGGTCCAAATTGAAGGTTAGTGCATAGTAGGCCTTCGGTCTATCGGGACAATGGCCTTTGGAGCCGGTGGGCGGTAGCCCAGAGCACTGTGGGGCCGTTTGGTGTTGTAGTGTTGCCTCCAGCTTTCGATGATAATTTGAGTTTCACGAAGCGACTAGAAGATCTCCCCATTCAGAAGTTCGTCCCGCATTCGTCCGTTAAAGCTCTCGCAGTATCCGTTTTCCCAAGGGGATCCAGGTTCGATGTAAGCTGTCTTTGTCCCAACGGCTTTGATCCAATCCCTGCCGGCCTCCGCCATAAACTCCGGGCCACTATCTGACCAAATGTACGCAGGCACGCCACGCCGGATAAACAGGTCTGTCAGCGTATCGATGACTTCGGTCGAGCTCAGCTTCCGCTTTACCCGGATCGCAAGACATTCCCGGCTGTATTCATCCAGGATATTCAATGTTCGAAAAGCCCTGCCGTCGCCCATTGGGCTCGAACCGGTGGCGCCTTCATTGGGCAACTCTGTCCGGTGATCTACAAAATCATACGAGCAGACGTGGTTGCGATACTCTGGCTGCAGCCGAACACATGATCCGTCGTTGAGCCAGAGCTGCCTTTCTTGGGTTGTTTAGTAGGAACCTTCAGCTCCTCTCGCCGCCATAGACGTTTGATGCGCTTGTCATTCACCCATTGCCGCCAGGCGGTGTTTACATCGCCGAGAGGGAGCCAGCCAGCGTCCCGCAGCAAGGCCGCAATCCGGCGGTAGCCATATCGGCCGAATTGGCGTGTTGGCTCGATCATGTCGGCGACCAGGCTTTCCTCGTCAGCACGCCCATGTGGCAACCGACGCTGCGTGGACCGGTGCTGCCCCAGGACGCGGCACACACGACGTTCGGAAACCTTCATCTGGCTGCGCACATGATCGATGCAGGCACGGCGGCGCGAAGGGCTCAGGGGCTCCGCCCGTTCAGGGCCTCTGACAGGATCAGCTTGTCGAGTGTAAGATCTGAAACGGCACAGCGAAGGCGCTCATTCTCCTTCTGGAGCCGCTTCAGCTCCTTAAGCTGTTCCGCACCCATTCCGCCGTACTTCTTCTTCCAGCGATAATAGGTCTGTTCCGTCTCACCGATCTGTCGAATGACGTCTATTCGGGGCATGCCTTGCCCCATAAGAACTTCAACCCGCCGTAACTTCACGACAATCTCTTCAGGCTTGGGCCTCTTAATCGCCATCTTCTTAATCGCCATCTATGGTCCTCCGCTTCCTAATCATAGGGGCGGACCACTTCTTTGGGGGAGGCTCACTTTGCATTCGGAACCTAGATGTCCGTATTGTTCCGCGTCTCGCCTGTACAACCTTGTCGAAGCGAAAGTGCAGTCGCTGTTCAGGCGAAATCGATGCCTACGAACGACCAAATTGGCAACTTGCGCCGTGCAGCAACAACAAACGTGCTGCAGATGCGAAACCATTCTGTGTTGGCAAACGGATGAAATCCAAGGTCGGTTCTGTCCCGCAAACCACCAATTTACCGCACGCTGAGCTTCGCGGCCGCAGCGAAAGTCTGGTTTGTTGAAGCTGCGCCGCAGCGTTTGCCTACATCAGCAATGACCGGAAAGGGCCGTCCGCGAAGACGGCCCTTGTGGTTAGATTTCAATGGCCTCAGCTAATGCTAGCGCGTCCTCCAGCTCGAGGCCTAGGTACCGGACCGAGCTCTCCATCTTGGTGTGCCCAAGCAGACGTTGAGCCACACGCAAGTTGCCTGTCTTCTTGTAGATCTGGGGCACCTTAGGTCGCCTCATCGTATGCGCGCCATATGCGCTCGCCTCCAGACCAATTATGCTACCATTCCCAATCTCCTACCAACCAGGCCCCCCATCATCGTTTCTGCGCAACGAATTTCCCCCCTCCCGACGGACCTCTGCTCATCCAGGTCCCGGTTTTTCAGCCAGTCTGAGACACGCGACACCGGGCCGTCCAAGGCTTTGAAACGCTCTGCAAATGCATTTTTCAAGTTCAAGTGTTTGTTCAAGACATGAACAGGCCGCACACCGTCTTTTTGATGCATTGGCTAAAGGGGATATCAAACCAGCCCAGAGGTAGCAGTTTTGCGCGCTTTATGATGACCGGATCAGAGTAATTGCCCGGGCAACTGTTTGAACTCATGCCCCTCAGGGCAAACATATTGATCGTTCGACTCGTCCCATTCGATTTCTACACGAGACCACGTGCCATCGGTCTGGTCGGCCTTGTCGGACACCGGTATGTGTGGCGCGATCTTGCGATCCACTACACAGGTGCAAGGCGTGCAGAGATTACAAGGCTGATGTCGAATGATATTGAACGCATGCGAAGGCATTCCCTGCTTCGTTATCCGACCCAACGCTTGATCGTCCAGCACCAGACGACCTGCACGCTCGCGAACCTCAGGAGCGAACGTGTTTGTTCTCTTGTTCATTGTGGCTTCATCCTACTCAGGAGTTGAGGCCTTCGGCAAATCCGGCGCGGTTCATTGCGGCTAGGTGTTTAGTCCCGTCATGAGGTGGTCTACTGATCTGTGGCCATCAGAAGGATGCACTTGGGTCAAATTCTTCACGGGAACGCCAAGACTACGCACGTCACCGACTTCATCGCAGCCTGCAATTACGCGCGCCGTTTGAAGACGCAGCAAGGCCTCACGCCATTCGAATACATCTGCAAAATCTGGAAAAATAAACCAGACCGGTTCATCTTAATTCCAACTCAACACATGCCGGGACTAAACACCTAAGCAGCCTCAACTTGGGTTAGTTAGTTGAGGCTGCTCAGATAATATACCGATCGAAACACCTAAATACTCAGACAGCAGTATTTGATCTCAAGGTAATCTTCGATCCCGTATTTGGACCCTTCACGCCCCTGCCCGCTTTCTTTCACGCCGCCAAAAGGCGCGACTTCAGTAGAGATCAGGCCGGTGTTCACCCCGACCATCCCATATTCCAGGCCTTCCATCATCTGCCAGGTGCGGGTCAGGTCCTTGGTGTAGAAATATGATGCGAGCCCAAATTCCGTATCGTTTGCAGCCGCGAGAACCTCATCCATTGAGGAAAACCGGAAGACAGGCGCAAGTGGACCAAAGGTTTCTTCTTTGGCCACGG
This sequence comes from Pelagimonas sp., assembly GCA_049116335.1. Taxonomy (GTDB): domain Bacteria; phylum Pseudomonadota; class Alphaproteobacteria; order Rhodobacterales; family Rhodobacteraceae; genus CANMIH01. The sequence continues at coordinate 30,403 of JAGDYZ010000015.1, forward strand.
CCATGTCGGATGTCGCGCCGGCAATCAGGGTTGGCTGAAAGAAGGTCCCGCCCAGATCGTGTACCGCACCACCTGTTGCGATAGTTGCACCTTTGGAGGTGGCGTCCGAAATATGTTCACACACTTTCGCCACGGCAGCAGGCGTGATCAGCGGGCCAATGGCAACGCCTGCCTCGGCTCCATCACCAACCTGTAAGGCAGACACAGCAGCAGACAGTTTTTCAACGAACGCCTCATAAACACCGTCCTGAACATAAATGCGGTTGGAACAGACGCAGGTCTGACCCGCATTGCGGAATTTGGAAATCATCGCGCCTTCCACGGCGGCGTCCAGATCGGCGTCGTCAAAGACGATAAAGGGCGCATTGCCGCCCAGTTCGAGCGAGAGTTTCTTTACCTGCACCGCGCCCTGCTGCATCAGGATTTTGCCCACGCGGGTCGACCCGGTGAAGCTGATCTTGCGCATCACAGGGCTTTCACAGAAGGCTTTGCCCACACCCACACTATCCGTGGATGGCAACACTGAGAACACACCCGCTGGCACCCCTGCCTCTTCCGCAAGCACCGCCATCGCCAAGGCAGACAGCGGCGTTTCACTTGCAGGGCGCACAACCATGGCGCAGCCTGCCGCCAGTGCTGGGGCTGCTTTGCGGGTGATCATGGCATTTGGGAAATTCCACGGGGTAATCGCTCCGACAACACCGATCGGCTGCTTGAGCACGAGGATACGTTTGTCACGCTGATGGCCGGGGATCGTGTCGCCATAGACGCGCTTGGCCTCTTCCGCGAACCATTCGATGAAGGAGGCGCCATACATGATCTCGCCTTTGGCCTCAGCCAGAGGTTTGCCCATCTCGGCGGTCAGGATTGCTGCCAGATCATCCGCGTGGTGCACCATCAATTCAAACCAGCGATGCAGGATCGCGGCGCGTTCTTTGCCAGTGCGCGCGGCCCAGTCCTTCTGCGCGATCTCCGCTGCATCAATGGCCGCATTCACATCGGCGATGGTGCAATCTGAGACATTGGCCAGCACAGCACCATTTGCCGGGTTCGTCACTTCAAACCGGGTATCCGAGCGATGCCAGATACCATTGATATATGCGCTTTCAGTCAGCAGATCTTTGCGGGTCAGGTTTAACATCGGACATCTCCAGTCAGTAAAAACGGGCGGGTTTCCCCCGCCCGTTCAGTGTCATTTCAGCGGTTTATCCGTGAAGTTCACGATCATAGGCTGTGCCGTCGGGCGCGGTGCCGCCTCGGGCGCTTTCCTCGATGAACACCGCCGAGGAATCTTCCATCAGGGATTTGATCACCCCCCAGGCCATCAGAACCACCAGAACCGAGATCGGCAATGCGGCAGCGATAGCTGCGGTTTGCAGCGCGGCCAGACCACCGGCCATCAGCAGAACTGCGGCCACCAGACCCTGTGCGCCACCCCAGATGACACGATGGATCTTAGGCGGGTTTGCGTTGCCCATGGATAGGATCGTGGTCACTACCAGAGTGCCTGAATCCGAACTGGTGATGAACCAGGTCGCAAGCAGGAAGGTCGCAAGCGCAGAGACAATCCAAGACAGAGTGCCGTTCGAGGCCAGACGTTCAATGGTGCCATAAAGCGTACCACCGAGGTTCCAGTTGTTGACCTGTTCGATCAGTCCAGCGGTTCCCGCCCCACCTTCTGCATTCAACTCCATAAACAGCGCGTTGCCACTGAAGATTGAAATCCAGATGAAGGCCATCGTGGTTGGCACAAACATCGCGCCCAGCATGAACTCACGGATGGTGCGGCCCTTTGAGATGCGCGCAACAAACATGCCGACAAACGGTGCCCAGGACAGCCACCAGCCCCAGTAGAACAGCGTCCAGCCGCCCTGCCATTTCACGTCACCCGCGTCAGACGCCGTCCAGAACCCCATAGACCAAAGTGTGGTTGCATAGTCACCCATCGCGTTCAGGAAGAAACCGATCAGCCATTGTGTCGGACCAGCGAACAGGAAAAACAAAACCAGCAGGATCGACAGAATGATGTTCCATTCAGACAGGATCCGGATCCCTTTGCCGATGCCGGAAACCGCTGACATGGTTGCAACGATAGAGATCACAACAACCAGACCAACTTTCAGCGAGGTGCTCGTGCCGGTTCCGAACAATACGTTCAGACCTTCAGCCATCTGCGTCACGCCCAGACCAAGAGATGTCGCGATGCCAAACACGGTGCCGAACACTGCCAGAAGATCAACCGCGTGACCCGCAGGACCATAGATCTTGTCGCCCAGGATCGGGTACAACGCCGAACGGAATGTCAGGGGTAGTTTCTTACGAAAGGCAAAATACCCCAGCGCCAAACCGGTCATCGTATAGATCGCCCAGCCATGCAGCCCCCAGTGGAAATTTGTGGTGCGCACAGCGTCAACTGCACGTTCCATGGTCATGTCCGTATGTCCGGCGGCGTCTGCAAATGGATTGTTCGGATAGCCCCAGGCAGCGGAGTTATCGAAGTAAAACAGCGGTTCCGCGATACCAAAGAACAGAATGCCAATGGAGACACCCGCCGAGAACAGCATCGCAAACCAAGAGAAGTTTGAAAACTCAGGCCGTGAGTCATCATCACCCAACTGAATTGATCCAAAGCGGCTGAACATTAGGAACAGACAGACAAAGAACAGGATCACAACCGAGCTGATGTAATACCAGCTCAGCGCACCCTCGACCCATGAGCGGATCCCGCCATAGACCTTACCCGCATATTCAACGTTCAGGATTGTAAACAGCACGAAGATGGCGATCATTGCTTTTGATGCAATGCTCATTCCATTGTGCAACCCCTTGAATATCCCCGTGTTTGAGACCAGATGGCCTCCCCCCGAGGGGTTACTTTCCTGTGACATGACGCGTTTCCTCCCATCGTCTAAGTGCAGGACTTCCTTGGGGTGCCACAACGCAGCACCCCTTCCTCATTCCAAATTGGCAAATTTCAGGTCAGCGCATGACAAACGGATCCGGGATCGGATCGTCACTGGTGCGCAACCAGACGGTCTTGATTTTTGTGTAATCCAGCACCGCTTGCAGACCCCCTTCGCGGCCGTGCCCGGACAATCCATGCCCGCCAAACGGCGCAATTGGGCTAACCGCACGATACGTATTGACCCACACAATACCCGACCGAATGCGGCGGATCATACGATGCGCGCGGGTCAGGTTCTGGGTGAACACACCCGCAGCCAGACCAAATTCGGTGTCATTGGCAAGTTGAACGGCCTCGGCCTCATCTTCGAAAGTAACAACCGACAGCACAGGGCCGAAAAACTCAGTGCTGAGGCTGGGCGCATCATGCGCATCGGAGCAATCCAGAATGGTCGGACGGAAGTAAAACCCATCCCGGTCAATCGCAGTGCCACCGGTGATCAGTTTTGCACCGGCCTCAACCGAACGCTTGATCAGTTCCAGCGCATGGTCCCGTTGGCGCAGGGTGCAAAGAGGCCCCACTTCGGTTGACATGTCATCGGGCGCACCAATGACCACCGCTTCGGCCTTTTCCTTCAGGCGCGACAGGAAGGCATCTTTGATTGATGCCTGTACCAAAAGCCGGGATCCGGCGACGCAGCTTTGTCCGGTGGCCGCAAAAATACCCGAAACCTGCGCATTCACAGCGCTTTCAATATCGGCGTCTTCAAACACGATAAACGGCGATTTCCCCCCCAGCTCGAGAGAGGTTGACGCCAGATTTTCGGCTGAATTTCGAACAATATGGCGAGCGGTTTCCGGCCCGCCTGTAAAGGCCACGTGATCAACCTTTGGATGGCTTGTCAGCGCAGCCCCGGCTGCTGGTCCGCCTGTGATGATATTCAAAACGCCATTGGGGAATCCAACCTCATCAAAGATCTTGGCAAATTCCAACATCGGTGCCGGGGCCTCTTCGGAGGCTTTCAGAACCACAGTGCAGCCCGCCGCGAGTGCCGGCGCAATTTTCACCGCCGACAAGAACAGCTGGGAATTCCACGGCACAATGGCCGCGATGACACCAACCGGTTCCCGGCGCAGCCATACGTCCATATCGGGTTTATCGATCGGCAGATGCGCGCCTTCGATTTTATCGGCAAGGCCAGCAAAATATCGGAAATACTCCGCGACATAGGCGATTTGCGCACTGGTTTCGCGAATGATCTTGCCGGTGTCTCGCGTTTCAATTTCCGCAAGCGTTGGCGCATGTTCCGCCACTTTGTCCGCAAGGCGCGTCAGAAGTTTCCCGCGCGCCGTTGCCGTCATATCTGCCCAGTCAGGAGCGAAAAATGCATTTTGCGCCGCATTTACTGCGGCATTGACATCTTCAACATGCGCCTCAGCCATTTTCGCCCAAGGGACCGCCGTCGAAGGGTCGAGACTTTCGAACTGCGTTGTGCCCTCAGAAAAGGCGCCATTGATATACTGCTGAAAAACTTTCATTTTTCGCTCCTTTTGCTCAGGCGAAGGCAGGCATAACGTCTTTGATGAACCGCTCCAGTGAGGCTTTCTTACGCTCAAACGACATGGAGCTGTCGATCCAGAAGGAATATTCGTCATAGCCGAGGGCTTCGTATTTCTTCAGGCGTTCGATCACCTTGTCCGGCGTGCCAATCACCAGATCACGTTCCATGGCCTCAGGCGAGTAGAACGGATGTGCGGCGATTTCCTCGTCGGTGAGCGGGTCGATCAAGCCCTGCGTGATCTCGCGTTTGTTCATGAACCAGGCCCCAAAGTAACAGTAGAACCGGTTCAACTCGACAGCGCCCAGTTTGGCATCTTCATCGCTGTCGGCCACGTAGGTGTGTTGCAGCAGCATGATTTTGGGACGCTGTTTATCGGAGAATTTCTCGCAGGCGTCGTTGAATTTGCCCATCAGGCTTTCAATCTCACCATCGCCATTCCATAACGGGGTCACCTGCACGTTGCAGCCGTTGGACACAGCAAATTCGTGACTATTGGGGTCGCGCGCAGCGATCCAGATTGGCGGCCCATCTTGTTGCACAGGCAGCGGCGCTGAGGTGGTTTTTGGGAACTGATAGAACTCGCCGGAATGTTCGTAGTCGCCTTTCCAGAGGTTCTGAACCGCTGGCACCAATTCGCGCATCCGTTGGCCAGCTTCCCAGGCGTCCATGCCGGGCATCAGACGTTCGTATTCAAAGGAATATGCGCCACGTGCAATGCCAAGTTCCAAACGGCCCTCGGTGATGATGTCTGTCATTGCGGCTTCACCAGCCAGTCGAATAGGGTGCCAGAATGGCGCAATCACCGTACCTGTCCCCAGTCGCACATTTTTAGTGTGCCGCGCGATGTCAACGAGGTTCAGCATCGGGTTCGGCGCAATGGTAAAGTTCATCCCATGATGTTCGCCGGTCCAGACCGCATGCATTCCGCCCTCATCAGCGATTTTGCACAGCTCAATGAATTCGTCATACAGCTGTTTCTGATCTTCTTCGGGCGAAATACGCTCCATATGCGCAAAAAGAGAAAATTTCATTTGCTTTAGCTCCCTGACTTCAATGGGCGCACTTCGCCGCTAATCTGGTTTCCGTAATACACACCAAAGTTGCCCACCTGACTTTCCTGCGCGAACCGTTCCAACATGGTGGAAACACTGGGGTCTGCTACATCCATCAGAGTTGTGTCGGTAAGCTCGGTGAACATGCCCGTGCTGGTGGTGTCGCTGCTGGCCTGACATAGAAATGAAATATGCTGGGTTTCGCGCGCGTCATCTTCGTAGACCGAATAAATAAATCCGGGCTCAGCAGTTACACCCGCCTGTGCGATCAGGCGCTTCAGCGCTTCTCCGGCACCTTCACGCCCAACCTTCATCTCAGGCAAAGTTAGTTTGCCTGCGTCATTCCCGGTCAGGAGAACTTTGCCATCATATTCGACCAATGCCGACACCATCAGGTTGGCACTGTTGCTCAGCGCTTCGGCTTCTGCTGCTGGGGTCACATAGGCCCCTCGGGCATAGCCCAGCCCCGGATGGGTGTTGTTTTCAAACGCCTCGACTTTTCCGATCAAGATCAGATGGTCACCCGCTTCGACGCGATTGAACATCGAGCAATCAAACCACGCTGACACACCTTTGAAAACTGGCGCGCCGTTTGGGCCCTTTTGCCAATCCACCGCCGCAAAGCGGTCTTCAACTGGGCGCGCAAAAGTATTTGAGACGTCTTTTTGATCTTCCGCCAAGATGTTGACTGCAAAGCCAGAGGCATCATTGAACGCCTCGTAGTTGCTAGAGGAATTGGCAAGACAGGCCAGCACCAAGGGCGGATCCAAGGACACCGAGGTAAACGAGTTGGCAGTAAACCCCAAAGGGTTCCCGTCTTTATCGTGGGTCGTCACCACGGTGACGCCCGTCATAAAGGCACCAAAGGCGTTGCGTAGGGCGCGTGGGTCGATATCAGTCATGTGGTCCTCCGCGTGTTGGGCTGTTCAACCAGTCATTCAGGGCGTCGTTGACCTGATCGGGCGCGGTCAGGTTCACCATGTGGCGGTGATTTTCGATCACGATGGCCCGTCCGTTTGCGGTCTCGGCGGCCATAGCCCGCGACATGTCCGGGCTGGAATTCAAATCCCCATCGCCGGTCAAGGCAAGAAACGGACAGGTGATTTCGCGGAAACGCGCGGCATAGGTCGCGTCGCCGCGGGCAAAGGCATTGTACGCCGTTGCGTAGCCATCGATATTCACATCAGACAGCCAGCCCGACACCTGCGCACAGGCTGCCTTATCGCTTTCACTGTCGCCGAACCAGCGCGTCAGTGGAGTTTCCAGATCAAACTCACCTTTTCCGATCTCTTCGGCACGGGCAATAACAGCTGCACTTGCCGATTTAGCGCGCTTGAACACACCATTCAGCAGGGCGACACGAGACACCAGATCGGGGTGGGTCACGGTAAACCCACCAGCGACCAATGCCCCCATCGAATGTCCAACCAGATTGACCCGACCGAGATTCAGCTCGCTCAGGACGTCATGCAACCATGTCACAAATTCGGGCAATTGCGCGCCAGCTGGCAAGGGATCACTGCCCCCATGGCCGGGCATGTCTATTGCCAACACGCGGTGGGTTTGGGACAGGAACTCAACCTGCGGCCCCCATGCGGCGGATTGCATGCCGACCCCATGGATCAAAACCACGGGCTCGCCTTTGCCCACCGCATGGACTGCTGTTTTCCCCAAGGGCTTAGACAGCTGCAGGGTTGTCAACGTCATGCCCCAGCTCCTTCAGATCCTGATAACGATCGCCAATCCGGTGATGCGGACGACCACCGATGGAGGCGCCAAGCGCGATCACGATCTCATCGGGCGCGGGCGCATCTGCAATCTGTGTCTGGATGGTCAGGTAGTGGCTGCGCTTGCCGCCATCGTTCTTATCCATCAGCGGGATCTGCAAAGAGGCATTCGCCGGACCCCGCGTGTTGGTGAAGGACAGATAGGATTTTGCACCAACCGCATTGCGATAGAAGTTGCCGAACTGCAGCGTGTGGATGAGGGCGGAACCATGTTCGACCTCGCCATTCACGCCAACAATCGCGGACTTGCCGTACCCTTCCACCTTGTCGCCGCCCCCAGCGGCCTCAAGCACCATGTCGGTCAGCAGCGAGCCAAGACCCGGCGCGCAATCAAGAATGCCTGGCTTCAGATCTTCGACAAATCCCTTTCCCGCCCAGGGATTTGTGATGACGGCAATCGCAGCAATCATCTTCAGGGGTGTTTCAGCAACCTTACCACCCTCGATCAATGTGTTTTCGACATGAAGCAGAGTTTTGCGGATTTCAGCGGGCATAGCGGCACCTAACAGTTTCGATTCGTCACTTATCTTATGGTATACCATACTATGGTGTGTCAATGCGACCTTACTCCAGACGCCTCATGCTGCCATCCCCTCCTCATGGCTATGATGCGCAAATCGGATTTTGGATTCACTGCATGAATCCGGCGTGATAGCCGGAAGGCATGAGCAGTTGGCCCCCTACGAAGTACAAGACCAAGAACTGGTCAGCTTATAATGAAGCATTGAAGCGACGTGGTTCGCTGATGATCTGGTTTGATCCCGAGATGGTATGGCGATCACCTCCGACCGGCAGGCGTGGCCGCCAGCCAAGCTTCAGTGACGCGGCCATCCAGACCTGCCTGACGATGAAGGTTCTGTTTGGTATGCCGCTGAGACAGACGACCGAGTTTGTGCAGAGCCTGCTGCAGCGTGTCGGGCTGGACTGGGCTGTGCCGGATTTCAGCACATTGTGCCGTCCTACTGCCCGTCAGGCGATTTGCTTTGCAAATCTGCCGAAAGGGGCCAGCGCAGGCTGAACGTGGCCATCCCCTGCCGCGGTGGAAAGGGTCCGCTGAGCCTGCTGATCCCCTCTCGGGACATCACTTCGTGATGCCCTGCCGGGCAATGGATAGCACAGGCATCAAATCCGAGGGTGAGTGGAGTGAGGAGGATCAGAAAACAGTCCGGGGGACTGTTTTCCCGACAAACGCGCAAGCACGGCGGCCCGAAGCGCCGGCCGCCATTGTCGCTCGGACCAATGGCGCGACTATGGCTTGCGGCGCAAGATACACATCGGGATAGACGAAGAAACGCGGGAGGTTCGGGCGCTCGAAATGACCGGCACTCATATCGGCGATGCGCCCATGCTGCCTGATCTGCTCGAACAGATCCCGCCCGACCAGATGATCGGCAGCGTCCGCCTAGGACACCCGCAAGTGCCACGAGGCGATCGCTGCTCGAAACGCTGCCGCTGTCATCCTGCAACGCAAAAACGCCAAACCCTGGAAGCCGACAAGCCCCGGTGCCTTGGCACGCAACGAAGCTCTGCGAGCTTCGCAGTACCTGGGACGTGCAATCTGGCGAGGGTGGAGCGGTTACCTCCGCAGGAGCCGCGTCGAACGCAAGATGAACTGCATTAAGCTGCTCGGCCAGCCCCTCATGGCCCGCGATTTCGATCGCCAGGTCGCCGAACTGCAGGTCCGCATCGCCGCGCTGAACGGTTACACAATCCTCGCCATACCTGCCACAGAGCCTGTGGGATAAATCCGTCTGGGGAAAGGGGAACTAAGGTCAGAACCCGATTTGTGCAACAAATCCCCTTGGTTCGCATTGCAGCATTAGTCCAAAGGGCTCTCCTGACACCTTCGCCGCGATTTGCACCAAGGGCTGGTCTGGTATGGATCGACATTCGGTGTTCGCCGAATGAACACGCCAAACGCGGGACAAAATCGACCTTGGATCTCGAACCTTTGCCGACGCGGCAATTTCTCGCGGCTGTGGCAGGATCGCTGTTCCTGCGAGGCGCATGTCATCATTGCGGGCGTTCGCGGGTTCCGAAATCGCTCAAACCGAAACCACATTTGCGCTGCAACTTCGCCAGATCATAGAGACGTCGACAAAACCGTCATTAGATTTTGAGTCTTCGCTGACGCGGCAATTATACACGTTTGCGGCACCGGCTTTATTGCGCCGCAGCGATTGTTATGATGGGGGGCATTGGTGAGTTATTTTGCCAGTGTCACCGGCGGCGGTCCACACTTAACCCGGCGATATCGCCCATCTGTTCTTCGATTTGTTTCAAGAGTATTCGGCCAGCCGCCTCCGCAAAGGCCTTCGGTAGATTTTGTAGCTCTCCTTTTCTAGCAACCAATGTCAGAGTCCGTGAGAGACCGGAAACCGGGAGTTCCAATAGTCTGAGTTTCATGTTCTCGACCATTCCGTCGATGAGCAACGTTGGCGTCAGAAGGCTGAAGCCCTGACCCGCTGAGACGCAGGACGTGACCATACTGGACCGGTCAGCCTGAATGACCCGTTCGGATTCAAATCTGAGCCGACGAAGGTGTTGAGCGATTTGACGCCCGGCATTGGTGCTGTCGCCAAACCTCACGAGGGGAAGGCATTGTTGTACCACTTCAAGACTGTCTGTCGGCCCATCGTAGCTTGCAGGGAGAACCAGTAGATATTTTTCAGTCAGGACATGGTGTCGTTCCAGTCCATCCATATCCAAGAACGGATTAGAGGTGATCGCCAGATCGGCTTGCTTGGTGCGCAATAGATGTTCATGGTTGCCACTTTGACCGGCATGAAGAGTGATATCCTCAACATGAAACACCCGTTGCGCCAGGTCGATCAGCCCAGGCGTCAGCGTTGTGGCGATTGAGGCCTGAATACCAAGGCGTAGCAAGGTCAGAGAGTTCTGGCCAACATGGCGCAGTTCCGTTTCCATATCCGACAATGCATCCAGGATTTTCTGGGCCTTGCCATGCAGGCGCGCTCCCGCATAGGTCAATCGCGCCGGGCGTGTGCTGCGATCAAGCAGAACAGTGTGGAAGGCCTTTTCCAGTGCTGTGATATGCTGAGACGCCGCAGGTTGCGAAAGGTTGAGCAGTTTTGCGCCTGCCCGCATCTGTCCTGTCTCGGCAACAGCGACGAAGACTTCGAGCGAACGCATCAGGCTCGGTGACAGTTTCCGGCGATCCAACATTGCGCATCCTTAGTATAAACATTACTTATATTGATAGGAAATACTTGGTTTCGATCAAGCCCTGCGGCAACAATTCTCCCATGACACGCACCCGCACATCACGCCGTCGCAAGACGCCCCAATCCCGCCCCACCGCCGAGGCCCGCGCGCCGTTTATCCAACGCAAACTCGGCACGTTCAACGTGCTCAGCGAGGCTGGGCTGGAACAGATCGAGACCAATGCCGACATCATCCTGTCCGAGACAGGGATGGAGTTTCAGGACGACCCTGAGATTCTGCGGATCTTTGCAGATGCAGGCTGTGACGTGGATGGCACCCGCGTACGCTTTTCCCCCGGTTTCTGTCGCAAGATCATCACCGCCACCGCGCCTGCGCAGTTCACACAACATGCCCGTAATCCGGCCAACAATGTGCAGCTTGGCGGCGATGCCTCTGTGCTCTGTCCCGCCTGGGGCCCCCCCTTCGTGCATGATCTGGATCGGGGGCGGCGTTATGCCAGCCATCAGGATTTCATTGATTTGGTTAAGATCCACCATGCGCTGCCTTGGTTGCACCATTCGGGCGGCGTGGTGTGCGAACCGGTGGACCTGCCCGCCAACAAACGCCATCTGGACATGCTCTATGGCCATATCCGCCACTCCGACCGGGCCTTTATGGGCGCCTTTATCGGGGCCGAGCGGTCGGGGCATGCCATCGACATGGCAAAGATCGTCTTTGGTGACGAGTTTGTCGCGAATAATCCTGTGCTCTACTGTGTCTCGAACACCAATGCGCCACTAGTGATGGACAGCCATATGTCCGGCGCTTTGAAAACCTATGCTCGTGCGGGGCAGCCAGTGGCCTGCACCCCTTGGGTGCTGACTGGGGCCATGTCGCCGTCAACTGTAGCCGGAACCCTGGCGCAGGTGCTGGCCGAAACCATGGCTGCCATGACCCTGACCCAGCTGGTCAACCCGGGCGCGCCGTGCTTGATGGGCAGCTTTGCCTCGACCATGTCGATGAAATCCGGCGCGCCCACCTTCGGCACGCCCGAGGCTGGGCTGATGGTGCTGGCCGCAGGGCAACTGGCGCGTCGCCTAGGGGTTCCACTTCACACGGTGGGTACGCTCAGCGCGTCAAAACTGCCCGACGGGCAAAGCCAGCAAGAGGCCACTTGGGGCCTGATGATGTCGATGTTTGCGGGGGCAAATCTGATCAACCACGCCACTGGATGGCTGGAGGGAGGGCTGGTGACCTCCTTCGAGAAAACCATCCTAGACCACGATATTTGCGGCAAGATCGGACGCTTTTTCGATGGCATCGATATGAGCGAAAATGCGCAGGCCATGGAGGCGATTGCGACCACAGGTCCGGGCGCGCATTTCCTAGGGTCAGAACACACACAGGCTAATTTCATGACTGCGCTGTTCCGCCCCTGGACGCCCGATGACAACTCGTTCGAACAATGGCACGCGGATGGTGAAAAAGACGCCGCCACCCGTGCCAATGGCATCTGGAAAGAGCGTCTGGCGAGCTACGAAGACCCCAGCCTCGACCCCGATATCGACGCCGCGCTCCAGGACTATATCGCCATGCGCAAGGCCGAGCAGCCCGACCAGGATTACTTCTGATGGCTCAAATCTTGATTATCGGTGGCGGTGCCATCGGGCTGAGCATTGCCTACCATCTGGCCAAGCGCGGCGCGGATCAGGTGACGGTGCTGGAGCGCAATCAGCTGACCTCGGGCACCTCTTGGCACGCGGCGGGCATTGTCGGCCCCTTGCGCGCCACGCCCAATATGACGCAACTGGCCATGGCCGCGCTGGAGGTGTTTCCGGCGCTCGAGGCCGAGACAGGCATGTCCACCGGCTATCGCCAGACCGAGGGCTATTGGCTCGCTCGCGATCCGGCGCGTTTGGACGAGCTGCACCGGATTGCCGATCTGGGCCAGACGCAAGGGTTGACCCCGCGTGTGGTGGACGCCTCCGAGGTTCCACTCCCGCAGTTGGAACTGAGCAATCATGTCGGCGCGCTTTATGTGCCCGAGGATGCCAATGTGAACCCGGTTGATTTGTGCATGGCCTATGCCAAGGGCGCGCGGGATCGGGGTGTGGTGATCCGCGAGAACACCGGCGTGCAGGCTTTGCGCAAAGAGCGCGCGCGCATCATTGGTGTGACCCTCACCGACGGCACCGAACTGGACGCCGATAGGGTCGTCATCGCCACGGGTGCTTGGTCGCGTGAACTGGCCGCCAGTGTCGGTGTGGCACTGCCCCTGCAGGCGGTCGAACACATGTATGTGGTGACCGAGGCCATCCCCGATCTGCCCAACCCCTTCCCCGTGATCCGGGATCTGGATCGGGGCATCTATATCAAGGGCGATGCAGGCAAATTGGTGATTGGCGGGTTTGAACCCAACGCCAAATGTTGGGATGCCTATGGCCACGATGGTGATCGTCCCTTCCTGGAAATGGCCGAGGATTGGGACCAGTTCGCCCCCTTTATGGAGGCCGCGCTGGAGCTGTGCCCGGCTCTGGAAACCGTGGGGATCCAGCATTTTATGAACGGGCCGGAAAGCTTCTCTGCCGATACCCGGCCTTTGGTGGGTGAGACCGAGATTGACGGGCTGTTTGTGGCAGCTGGCATGAACTCAGTGGGCGTGATGTCCTCGGCTGGGATCGGCCGTGCGCTGGCCGATTGGATGGTTGATGGTCATCCGCCCATGGATATGTGGGAGGTTGATGTCGCACGCGTTGATCCCGCCACAGCGACGCCAGAGCATATGGCAAATCGCATGCAGGAGGCGGTCGCGGACCTCTTCAACCTGCACTGGCCCTATAAGCAACCTAAATCCGGGCGCGATCTGCGCACCACGGCGCTGCACGCCAATTGGGCCTCAGCGGGCGCGCAGTTTGGCATCACCGCAGGCTGGGAGCGCGGGCTGTATTATGGCGCGGCGCAGGACTATTCCGTAGGGGCGCAGGGCTGGTGGCCCTTGGCCGAAGCGGAGGCCGCCGTAATGGATCAAGGCACTGTTCTGATCGAGCTTAGTCCCTTCACCAAGCTCGACATCTCCGGCGCTTGCGCGCTGGCCGCGCTCAATCACATAACCACGGCGCAATTGGACGTGCCTTTGGGTCGCGCGGTTTATACGCAAATCGTCAATGCGCGCGGCGGAACGGAGATGGATGTGACCGTGACCCGGCTCGGGGCGGATGCGTTTCACCTGACCTCTGGCGCGGCCACCCGCGCGCGCGACATCGCCTATTTGCGCCGTCACCTGACGGGCGAAGTCACCCTTTGCGACGTGACCGAAGCGTTCTGCACCATCGGCGTCATGGGCGCGGGCAGCCGAGCGTTGCTGCAAGGTTTGGGCGATTTGCCCGAGATGGCATTTGGCACTGCCGCCGAGGTCAACGTCAATGGTATCTCTTGCCGCGCCACCCGCGTCAGCTTTGTGGGCGAACTTGGCTGGGAGCTGACGGTGGCCAATGCCGACGCCCCGGCGCTGTTTGACGCATTGCTTGGCGCGGGTGCTAAACCTCTGGGCCATTACGCGCTGGATGCATGCCGTTTGGAAAAGGGTTTCAAGCATTGGGGGCATGAGCTTGGCCCCGAAATCACTCCCTTGGAGGCCGGGCTTGGTTTCACCATCGACTGGTCCAAGGATTTCGCGGGCAAGGCCGCGCTGGAATGCCAACGGGCCGAGGGCCTGCGCCAACGTCTGATCCTGCTGAGCATCGAGGGCGAGGCTCTGATGCTACATGACGAACCCGTCTTCGAAGGGGGCACTCATGTCGGGTTGACCACCTCGGGCGGGCGTGGGCCACGCACAGGGCTGAACTTATGCTTTGCCATGGTTTCGGTCGCACCGGGCGAAACGCTCAGCCAGACCTGCGAACGGAAATTTACAGTTCGGGTCGCCGGGCAGGATTTTACAGCGCAACCGCTGCGCCGTCCGCCCTTTGACCCCACAGGCGAAAGGATGCGCGCATGACGAAAGCGCAGGTAACCATCATCGGGGGCGGCGCCATGGGCGTGTCGCTGATGTATCATCTGGTCAAACAAGGCTGGTCCGATGTGCTGCTGGTCGAGAAGAACGATCTCACGCATGGTTCCACTTGGCATGCGGCGGGGCTGTGCACACATTTTGCCCATAACCCGACCATTCAGGAACTGCGTGCCACCTCGGTCCGGCTCTACCGTGATATCTTGCCCCAAGAAACCGGGCGCGACTGTGGGTTCCACCGGTCTGGTGCGATGCGCATCACCCGCAACTCCGACCGCATGGATGAATTCCGCCATGTCGCGGGCCTGTCCGAGTTCACCGGCTATCCGCTGGAGATCCTGACGCCCGAACGTATCGCCGAACTGTTCCCGCTGGCCAAGCTCGACGGGTTGCTCGGCGGGATCTATGAACCTGATGACGGCCATGTCGATCCGACGCTGGCCACCCATGCCATGGCCGAGGTCGCACGCCGGGGTGGTGCGCAGATCTGGCGCAATTGCCCTGTGACGGCGATCCGGCGCGAAGGGGGTCACTGGCTGATCGACACGCCCAAGGGCGAAATCACCTCGACCAATTTGGTCAATGCCGCTGGCACCTGGGGCTGGGAGATCGGCCATATGATGGGGCTGAACATCCCCTCGGTTCCCGTTCTGCACCAATATCTTGTCACTGACACCGTGCCGTTGGTGGCAGACCGGATCGCGCAAGGTCTTCCCGAGCTGCCGATGGTCCGTGACCCCGAAGAAAGCTGGTACGTGCGCCAGGAACGTGATGGGCTGATCCTTGGACCTTACGAGAAAGACGCAAAGGTCTGGTCGGTCGATGGTGTCCCGCCCGAGTTTGGCGCGGATCTGATGCCTCCTGATCTGGACAGTGTTGAACAGATCATCATGGCCGCCATGGAACGTATTCCGGCGCTGGAAACCGGGGGCGTCAAATCGGTGATCAATGGCCCCATTACCTTTACCCCGGATGCCAACCCGCTGATCGGTCCCGCCCATGGGCTGCAAAACGCATGGCTGCTGACAGGGTCGTCCATGGGCGTGATGGAGGGCGGTGGTGCAGGTTGGTTCTTGGCCCATTGGATGACCCATGGCGCACCGCCGATGGATGCGCTGGCCGTGGACAGCCGCCGCTTTGGGTCTTGGGCAGATCGCGAATACCGGGTGGCCAAGGCCATCGAATGCTTTGGCCTGCAATTTGGTGTGCATTACCCGCATGAGGAACGCCCGGAGGGCCGGGGCCTGCGCCTCTCGCCGCTGCATGACCTGATGGTTGAGCGCGGCGCTGTCATGGGCGCGGCCTATGGCTGGGAGCGACCCAACTGGTTCTCCGACACGCCCGGTGCCGTGGCGGATGAAACCTTCGGCCGGGCCAATTGGTTTGACGCGGTCGCCTCTGAGGTGGACGCGGCGACCAACCGCGTTGCGATGGCAGATCTGTCGGTGTTCTCGAAATTCGATGTCACCGGCTCGGATGTTGCGGCGTTCCTTGAGGCGCTCGGGGCCAACCGCGCGGTGAAACCGGGGCGCATCGGCCTGACCCATGTACTGACACCAGCAGGCGGAGTTCTGTCCGAGTTCACGGTCACGCGTCTGGCCGAGGATCACGTCTATCTGACCAGCGCGGCAGCGGCCGAACAGATCGATTTTGACCAGCTTATCCAAGTCGCGGCTGCGTTTGACGTCACCGTCATCAACCGTTGCGAGGACTTGGCCGTAATCGGCGTCATGGGGCCGAAATCGCCCGAAATCCTGCCCGAACTCATCACCATGCCTTGGTTGACCTCACAGGAGAACGAAGTTGCGGGCATCCCGGTGCGCGCTCTGCGGGTGTCGTATCTGGGTGAATGCGGGTGGGAGCTGCATGTGGCGCGCGACCACGCCGTCGCACTCTTCATCCACTTGGAAACGGCTGCAAAACCTCACGGTCTTGGCTTTTACGGGGCCTATGCCGCCAACTCCATGCGACTGGAAAAAGGCTACCGCGGCTGGGGCAGCGACCTGACCACCGAGCGCAGCCCGCTTGAGGCCGGATTGACCCCGTTTGTGCGCAAGGATCTGCGCGATGGGCTAGCCCGCGCCAACGCCTGGGACATGGTCTTGCTGGAGGTTGAGACAGGCGAGGTTGATCCTTTCTACGCCCACACCATTTGGCGCGACGGACAGCCGGTCGGCATCGCCACCTCAGGAGCCTATGGCCACCGCACAGGCAAAGTGTTGGCACTGGCCTATCTACGCGACGTATCCGCACGCGACGGGTTGACCATTTCCATCCTTGGGCAAGAACGCGGTGCGACCATCCTGCCTCAGCCCCCCTTTGATCCAGACAACACCAGACTCATGACCGGAGGTTCCCAATGACCGATCACCCTTTGCACACCGACTGGGATTTCGCCAACACCGCCGCGCGGCGAGATCAGTTCTATGCCGCCTCACTGACCCGGTTTACCCCCTTCCGTGAGCCGATCGTGTTCCAAAAAGGTCAGGGGCAGTATCTGTGGGACACGGATGGACGCAAATACACAGACCTTTTGGGCATGAACGTCTGTATCTCGGTCGGGCATTCCCACCCGCGTGTGGTGGCAGCAGCAACCGCGCAGGCGCAGGAACTGACCCATTGCACCACCATGTTCTATCACCCCACCCCGGCCCATCTGGCCGAAGAGCTGGCGGCCACCATGCCCAAAGGCCATGACTGGGTGGTGCATCTGACCAACTCAGGCTCTGAGGCGATTGATCTGGCGATGACCATGGCGCGAACCTATACTGCCAATCTGGACCTGCTGGCGCTCCGCACCGCCTATCACGGCCCCACGGCAGCGGCGCAGTCGATCACCGGCATTTCGGGCTGGCGACACCCCGGCATGCCCGGCAACGTGGCCTTTGTCCCCGAACCCAACCAGTATCGCGGCATCTTTGGCCCCGGCACGCAACCCTATCTGGATGAGATCGACCGCACCATCGCCACCGCCACCTCTGGTCGGATTGCGGGCATGTTCGTCGAAAGCGTGCAGGGCTATGGCGGCATTATTGAGATGCCCAAGGGCTATATGTCTGGCGCGGCCGAAAAGGTGCGCGCAGCAGGCGGGTTGTATATCGCCGACGAGGTGCAGTCGGGCTTTGGCCGCACCGGGGCCAATTTCTGGGGGTTCGAGGCGGATGGCGTGGTACCCGACATCATCGTCATGGCCAAAGGACTGGGCAATGGCTTTCCCATCGGCGCGGTTGTGGCCAAGAAACACATCGCTGAACCGATGGCGGAAAAGTTCATGTTCCACACCTACGGTGCCAACCCCACCTCGGCCGCAGCCGCCCGCGCGGTTTTGGCCGTAATGCGCGACGAGGGCCTGCAGGAAAATGCCGCCAAGGTGGGCGGCAAGCTGCTGGAGCGGCTGCATGACCTCCAGGACAAGCACAGCGCCATTGGCGACGTGCGGGGTAAGGGGCTGATGCTGGCCATCGAATTCGTCAAGGATCGCGACAGCAAAGAGCCTGACAAGGACATGACAACAGAAGTGTTCGAGGCCTGTCGGGCTCAGGGGATTATTCTTTCGAAATCCGGCCCCTTCCAGCAATGCCTGCGTATGGTTCCACCTCTGTGCCTGTCTGAGAAAGACGTGGACCAAGTTGCAAAGAACCTCGATCAGGCATTGTCAGACGCCATAAATTAGATGGTTTGCAGACGCACACTGGCACGTCCCATTAAAACAGAGTTTGTGCGCAACCTGTAAATTGTGGCACAAATTTTCGTTGCGCTGTGCGTCAATGACCGATTGTCCTTGCAATATCGCTGCGTTGCGAAGCATGTCGATGCCGCGATATTGGTGCTGCAGCATGAAATATGTCCGTCGTCAGGTTTTTTGGAACCGATGGCATCCTAAACTGAGAGAGAGTTTGGCTCATCTGTTTGGTTTGATTATGCAGCGTGCTGTCTGTGATGCAAGCGTCGCGTTTCGAGTGTCTTTTGCTTGATCCTTTCACGTTGTTTTAGAATGGCTTTATCGCGGCCGAAGTAGACGTCGGCGGGTGTGACGTTGTTGATGCTCTCGTGATGGCGTTGATGGTTGTAGTGATTGACGAAGGCCTCGATCTGGGCCTCAAGGTCACCAGGCAGGAAGTAGTTTTCCAGCAAGATCCGGTTCTTCAACGTCTGATGCCACCGCTCGATTTTGCCTTGGGTCTGCGGATGATATGGCACCCCGCGCGAGTGCTTCATGCCTTTGTCCAGCAGCCATTCGGCCAGATCCCCTGAGACGTAACTTGAACCGTTGTCACTCAGGAGGCGAGGCTTGTGGACAACATGAACTTGGTCACAGCCAGACGCTTGCAAGGCGAGGTCGAGTGTATCCGTTACATCCTTTGCCCGCATGTTCCCCTCTCGTGCATTGCTGCGCAATACACTGCCGGGCAGCGGTGGCAAAGCTTCCAGGAGACGATGTAGCGACTGTAGTCATCGAGGACCGTGCTGAGATAGAACCAGCCCCAGCCGAGCACCTTGATGTAGGTGAAGTCGGTTTGCCCGCTGCCCGGCAGTCGCCGCTTGCGGCGATGAGAGGGGGAGCTGGTTGATGGCCGTCGTCTTGTGCTGGAACTCATCAGCTGCTTTCAGAACGATGAAGGCTGGGCTGGTGATCAGGTCATGCGCCTTCAGCACGCGATACACCGTAGATTCTGACACAAAGTAGCGCTCTTGATCAGTGAACGTCACAGCAAGCTCGCGCGGTGATAGCTCTGTCTCTTTCAAGGCGAAGTCGACAACCTTGCGTTTCACCTCATCCGGCACCCGGTTCCAAACGTGTTTTGGCTTGGGAGATCGATCTTGCAGCCCGGCCTCACCACGCTGCAGATAGCGGTCGTATCCCTTAGACCGGCAG
The DNA here is from genome assembly GCA_049116335.1 of Pelagimonas sp. Classification (GTDB taxonomy): domain Bacteria; phylum Pseudomonadota; class Alphaproteobacteria; order Rhodobacterales; family Rhodobacteraceae; genus CANMIH01. The sequence goes on from JAGDYZ010000015.1 coordinate 49,758, forward strand.
GGCATCAAAGATGCCCGAGAGGGGGCGGTAGAACGTGGTGCGCGGGATGCCCAGTTTGGCCAATGTCTGGCGAGCAGACAGATGGCTTTCCTCGACCAGCCGGATGATCTCCAGCTTCTCTGATGCGGGATACCTCATTCGTCGTCGCCCCCATCCATTGCCCGGCAGGCGATTGCGAAGCAATCTGCCGAGAGGGGCCTGTCATGCTTCTTTTGAGAAGTCGCAGTTCGAGCGTCTGTTCCGCAACGACCTCCTTGAGATCCTTTGCTTCGCGGCGCAGTGCCTTGACCTCGTCAGTGTTCGCAGCCCGCGCTGTGTCACCAGCCAGCCGCTTCTTACCCTGCTATCGGTCACTCGGTCTGATGGCGTTCCCTCAGCAGTCCATGAAGTCCTTGGACCATTTGTAGTAGATGCCCTGAGAAATGCCCTCACGGCGGCACAGCTCAGCAATGTTATCCTCACCGCGCAATCCATCCAGCACGATGCGGATCTTCTCTTCACAGGAATAGTGCTTGCGCGTGGCGCGCTTGATGTCTTTGACGACCTTCTCGCCAGGGCTCTTTGTTGTCCTTCTCATTGTCCACTCCTCAGTGGCTACGATGCAACAAACACTCTCTTAGAAAATAACCCTATTGGGACCCATTAGCGCTGAAGTCAGACAGAACAAGATCGGGATGCTCGCATCCAGCGACACCTAACTGAGGCTTGGGCAAATCTGCTCAAGACTACTGGGTCGAGATACGATGCCCCTCAACAGTGATGGCGTTAAGATGGGAACTCATCTTGGTGAGCGTTGACGGGAACGGACACCGATCTGAAGGTCGAAACCGTGTTTTCAGTTGGCAGATCATGTTCCAACTCCAGATCAGCAGCCAAGCTATTTTCTAATATCTGCGTTCCGAATGAGGGCTGCTAACCTGAAAAAGCCGTGCACCATTTTCGAAAAAGGCGTCAGTAAAAAGAAGGCCAGTACGGACCCAAGATGGAGCGCCAGAAGCGACGGCATCAATACCGTCTGTCCCAGCGCGTAGAGAAGTAAACCAGACAAAGCGACAAAGCCAAGCAACAAAACAAATCCCAGGTCGCCCCCCCAGGCCTGAACGTCTCCGAGTGCGCGGTCAGATTTTAGTTTCAGCCAAATCATATATCCACACCCGGCCGTCAGCAAAGCCCCCCCCGGCACACCCAGTAGTTTTGGCAAAGATAGCGCTCCATAAGGTGCTGGAAGTACGAAGATATAGTGCATCACAGTGCCAATGGACGTGGCTCCAAAACACAGTAGGAAACCATACATGATAGCCTGATGCGCATAGCGGCGGGCATGGCTGAACCTGTCTTGTTCTTCAAAGTTGCACCCTTCACCGTGCCCCGCGGCTAGATCTTTCATTTGAGCGGCCTTGCGCAGGGCCGACACCACATGAGCAATTCCAATAGACTTGCCTTCAACCGCACGCCAATAGCGGCGCAGGCCAATCCCGACGCTTAAAAGGGGCAAAAAAAACGCGGGCAAAAACAAAGCCACCATCGCGCCATGTGACAGGGCGGCATAGAAGCCCTCCCCTTCCCCGCCAACCGTTGAAATCAACCAAAACAAAATCGCAAATCCGATCACCAGAGCCATGGCAATTGCACCACCGTGTGTGTGGAAACGACGGGCCAGTGGCCGTGGCCATACAAATGTCTCCCAACTGTCGCGACGCACTTCGGCGAGGGCGGCTGGCAGGTTCAGATTGAATTCATGCGGTGCGGTATATTGGCATGCGTAATAACAGCCCCGACAGTTATGGCATAGATTGGCAAGCTGGGTGATATCTCCATCCGAAAACGCGCGCCCCGCATGCATTGCCGGAAAGACAGAACAATAGCCTTCGCAGTAACGACAGGCGTTGCAGATTTCAGCCTGGCGGCGGGCTTCTTGTATAATGTCAACAGTTTGCATAATTTGCGGCCTCCGTCCCTGCAATACGTCCGAACACAGTGCCGATGGTCATGCCAAACCCAGCGAGATAACCTTGCCCGAGTATGGACCCCGCCATTGTTTCGCCAGCTGCCCAAAGGTTTTGAACCTGTTTGCCCTTGGCACTGCATTGCGCGCGCTCATTTACCTTGAATCCCAAATAGGTAAAGGTCACACCGGTGCGCAGCGAATAGCCATAAAATGGAGGATCCGTAATTGGACGAGCCCAGTTGGTTTTGGCCGGTGTCAGTCCAGTTGTGGAAACCCCGTCCAGTTCTGTAGGGTGAAAGGCCGATGTATCACCGCAAGAAGAATTGTACTGTTGGACTGTCTCTTTCAACTTATCCGCGGGAAGTCCCATCATCTGAGCCAGCCCCTCAAGACTGTCTGACTTCAAGGGAGGGAAGACCGAGGGCATAAAAAGATCAATCGATTTTGTATCGATGATGACATGGCCCACTTGCTCCGGTTGGGCCGCTATAAGCCGTCCCCAGATAGCGTAACGCTTGGGCCAAACGTCTTCACCTTCATCATAAAACCGTTCTGCGTTTTTGTTCACGACGATAGAGAATGGCACACAATCCAACCGCGTGACGATACCGCCGTCGTACTTGGGGGCACGACCATCAATCGCAACCGCATGGCATTGATCTGCGTCGCCGATGCTGTCCACCCCTTGATCCAGCAGATCCGCCAGCACCACACCTCGATTGTAGGGCGTTCCACGGATCAGAAAGTTCTGAGCGGCTGGGCCCCACGCTCGGGTCAGCCAATCAATATCCGCCTGAAACCCACCAGAGGCGACCACAACCGCTTTGGGTGAAAGACTTTGCGTCTGGCCCTGATGGGTGAAATCTACTCGCGTGACCTGATCGCCTTCCAGTTCAACATGCGTCACCGGAGCATCGTAAAGCACTTGAACACCTAGCTTTTCCGCCTTTCGGTAATAGGCATTCACCAGCCCCTTACCTCCCCCCATAAAAAACGCATTTGTGCGCCCCAATGACAGGGTTCCCGACAAAGACGGCTGAAAGCGCACCCCACGTTGTTGCATCCATGGCAGGCATTCTTCGCTGGTTCGAATAGCCAATCGGGCAAGATATTGGTCCGTCTTACCACCTGTGACCTTTAATAAATCCGCCAGATATTCGTCTTCGCTGTACTCATCGACCAGTGGTCCCAACGGCCCTTTGTGCATACACCGAAAGTTGCGGGTATGGCGGGAATTGCCCCCTCGATAGGGTTTGGGGGCAGCTTCCAAAATCAGAACACGCGCTCCGGCTTCAGCGGCAGTCATTGCTGCGCATAGGGCCGCATTGCCACCGCCGATCACAACGATATCAGGGGATTGGGGCATTTAATCCTCTTGCGGGGCTTTGAACAGGTCTTTGCGCAGGGTCATCAGGGCACCGGGATCAATTTTCGCCTGAATGACAGTGGTTTGGTTCGAGGCGATGGCCTCCTGCAAGGCTGGCCCCATCGCGCCGGGCCCATCAACCCAGATCCCCTTTCCTCCACAGAGCTCAGCAAATTTGTCATAGCGTGGGGATTGAATTTCAGCCCCCAATAAACGCCCCCCATAAAACTCCTGCTGATAGGCTTTTTCGGCCCCCCAAGCCTCATTGTCCAAGACAACAATGACAATCGGAAGGGCGTGGCTGATCGCGGTCTGGATCTCGATCATGGTGTACCCCACGGCACCATCCCCCATCACCGCCACGACCGGGCGGTCTGGTGCGGCAGCCTTGGCGCCAATCGCTGCAGAGAGGCCAAAACCCACAAGGCCAAAATCAAGTGGCGTGATCAGGCTAAGCGGCTCATAATGTGCCAGTCGATCCGCCGCCTGAAGGCATGTATTGCCAGTATCCAATGTGACAATCGCGGTCTCGGGAAGGGAGGCACGGATTTCACCAAGGGCACGGCGCGGGTGCATGGGCAAAGTCTCAATCGCGGCCTCTTCAGCACGTTCATCCCTAAGGCTTTGCATATCCTCACGAAAACGTTCACGCCAGACATCACAGTCTGGTTTTCTTGCTCGCTGGGTCAACGCCTCAGCGGTAAAACGAGCATCCCCTTGTGCGGCAATTTCAGCCGGAAAATACCGCCCCACCGCAGATCCTTCCACATCCACATGGGCGATGCGCGTATCCGCCCCGACATAATCATTGCTATGAAAGGTGGAGTTGAATCCCAGACGCGCGCCCAAAACGACCATGACATCGGCCTCTTTGGTCAAACGGCTGGCAACACGGTTGCCACGAGGACCGGCCTGACCGGCAAACCACGGGTGACCATGACGCATCACATCAGCATGTCCGGTTGAGGCAACCACTGGGATTTCCAGGGCCTCCGCCAAAGCAGACAGCGCCTCGCGCCCCCTGCCCCATTTCAACCCGCCACCCGAAAAAATCACTGGACGTTTGGCACCGGCCAAAAGCGTCGCAATTGCGTCGATATCTTCGGGCGCTGCAGGGCCTGGGCGCGCAATTGTGATAGGTTTCGGGTTAATCTCAGGGATGTCTTCTGCGAAAAGATCTCGCGGGACATGCAACACAACAGGGCCGCGGCGTCCTGAATTGGCGAGCCGGATCGCATCTTCAAGCATTGGTGCCAGGCGCGAAACATCTGTGACCATCACCGAACGTTTGCAGATCGGTTGGAACAAGGCGACTTGATCCACCTCTTGGAAGGTGTCCTTGCATTGATCCGCGCGGGTTATTGCACCGGCAATGACGACCATAGGGGAATAGGCCAGATATGCCTCAGCCACCGCAGTCACAATGTTGACCACCCCCGGTCCCGCCTGCGCGCCCAGGACAACACCAGGTTTACCGGTCATACGCGCCCAAGCATCGGCCATATGCCCCGCCGCACGCTCATCACGGGCACCAACATAGGCGATTTCACCACCTTGATACATTGCGTCATAGAGCTCAAGCATCGAGCCCCCCAGCAGTCCAAAGACAGTATCGATGCCATTGGCTTTCAGAACACGGTAAACGGCTTCGCCGCCATGGATTTTGCTCATTAAATCAATCCTCTGATCGGGGTCGCAGGTTCTGCGGGTCAAAAACAGGCTGTGTGTGGATCGTCACGGGAACAGGAGTGTTCAGGATCTGCACTGACAGTCCATCGGTTGGTGTGCCCTTGCGCACAAACAGCCAGCCCAGCGATTTCCCTGTCGTGTAACCAAAGCCACCCGAGGTCGTCAGCCCGACCGATTTTCCATTGTGAAAAACAGGCTCACCCCCGTGGATATCAATGTCGTCGCTGTGCAGTTCCGCATAGAGCAGATCCCACTCTGAGGGACGGTTCATCAGGGCATTTTTCCCATTAAACGTGCGCCCTTCGCTCACGACAAAGCGCTCCAGTCCCACATCAAACGGACCAACGTCCGTCGTCATCTCACCGGAGGCGCGATAGGCTTTCTCCATCCTCATCCCGTTAAAGGCATAAGATCCAAGATCTGTCAGGCCATGCTTTTCGCCTACGTCGAACAACGCGTCATAGATTTCTGCAATGCGATCAAGGGGAGCATGCAGTTCCCAACCAAGCTCACCGACAAAAGAAACACGCAGAGCATAGCAGGGAACGCCCCTGATTGTGATTTCCTGCCCAGAGAGCCACGGGAAAGTGGCATTAGTCAGATCAGCCTCAGTCAGCTCAGACATGATCTTGCGTGAGACAGGCCCCGACATAGCCAGCATTCCCCATTCTGACGACCGGTTGACCATCTGCACGTCTTCGCCCTCGGCGATGTGGCTTCTGATCCAGTCAAAATCAGGATTAGCCCGCGCAATTGGGGAGCCGGTAAAATATCGGCTCTCAGAGATGCGCCAGATGGTGATCTCCGTTTCAAAACGCCCTTTCGGCGTCAGAAGATGGTTCAGGCTGATCCGCCCATCTTTACGCGGTATTCGATTGGCCGAAAGACGATCAAGCAGCCGACCGGCGTCTTTGCCAGTGATTTCAAACTGGGCAAAAGCGCAAAGATCAATGACACCCGCAGCTTTTCTCGTGGCTTGGGCTTCTCTCAAAGCGTTGTCGTGCCATGTTTGGTGGCCCCAACCAATATGTTCGATTTCACCGGTTTCGCCGAAATAACGCGGACGTTCCCAGCCTGCGACTTCTCCAAAAACGGCCCCTTTCGCTGCAAGCCTGTCATAGAGAGGATGGCGGTTCAGAGGACGCAGGCTTTCGAACTGTTTCCCCGGACTTGGTGTATCATGGCGGCGCATGAACTCATCTTTGGTACGTTCAACGATGAAATGATCGCTTGCAAAGTTGCCATAGCGGCGCGGATCCATACCGCGGGTGTTGATCGGCGTTTCCCCGTGGACCATCCAATCGGCCAAAACCTTGCCAGCACCGCCGCCCCAAGCCAGGCCTATGGAAGATCCGCAGGAAAGCCACACGTTGGGGGCGCCACTGGGTCCGACCAGCATACCCCCATCCGGCGTATGGGTGATCGCTCCGCGTACGACACGCTTGATACCCAGATCGGCAAGGATCGGCATCTTGTCAAATGCCACCATGAGGAAATCACCGATACTGTCATAATCGGCTTCAAACAATTCATTTTCCGCGGCCCAAGGTGCTCCGTCCGGCATTTCCCAGACCGTTGGGCAGACATGCCCTTCGTAAATGCCGATGAGACCAGATCGTTGCTCCTGTCGGATATATCCGCCATAGGCGTTATCGCGCATAACGGGTAGCTCGGGTCGTCCCTCAAATTCAGGAACCGTATCTGTGACGAGGTAATGATGTAGACACGAGACACTGGGGATCTTTAGCCCAAACCATTCGCCCACCTGATTGGCGTAAGACCCTGCAGCGATAACCACATGTTCAGCGAGGACATCACCTTTTTCCGTTTTCAGGATCCACATATCGCCCTTACGGCGAGCCCCCAGAACCTGATTGTGGCGTTCAATCTTCGCCCCACGCGCACGGCTGGCGGCGGCAAGAGCCATCGTGACGCTGGACGGATCGATATGCCCGTCCTCAAAGGTCTGAACGGCGGCTTTGACATTGTCGACGTTGTAGAACGGATTGATCTTTGCAACAGTTTCGGGGCCGACAAGTTCCATGGGCAGATCAAGAAGTTGACCGACACCCATGATAGATTTCATCCAGTCGACTTCGTCATCAGTGGTGGCGATGCGAAACCCGCCAACCTCGTGCCAACCAATGCTTTGGCCGGTTTCTTTTTCGACGCGTTTGTAGGTCTCGATCGAGGTTTTGTTGATCCAACCGGCGAGACGTGATCCGACTGCATGGGCAATCTGCCCTGCAGCATGCCATGTCGATCCAGACGTCAGCTCAGCTTTTTCAAACAGGATGGAGTCAGCCCATCCATTTTCAGCAAGTTGGAACTGGGCGGCGACACCCATGATTCCTCCGCCAATGATGGCGACGCGGGTGGTGCGGACAGTGTCTGACATCAAAACGCTTCCTTTGCGGGGTCGAGACAGATTTTGGCTGTGTATCTTTGACAAGCGATCTCAACTTCGACAGTTGCGGACGCCTGTGGCTCCTTGCCAAGAACGCGGTATGTGTCCGAGATCATGGCCAGCGCGATTGATCGGTTGAAACGGTAACTCCATGCGGCCGAAGTAATCTGGCCGATGAAAGTATCTCCGAGATAAATTGGTTCATCATGGATCGGGATGGCATCCGGGGTGTCAAACAAAAGCGAGACGATGCGTCTTTCGGAAGGACAGGCATTCGACAGCCCTTGCAGCACCTCTTCGCCAACAAACCCCGTGCCAAACGCGCAAAACGCCTCCAACCCTGCCTCAAATGGCGTGGTTCCGGGGGTCAGCTCATGACCAAATGCGCGAAATCCGCTTTCAATCCTCAAGCTTCCACTGGCATAAAGACCTGCATGGGTGGCACCTGCGCGCACGAGCGCTTCATACGAAGCCATCGCCATGTCTGCGGGGATATACAGCTCATATCCTGCTTCGCCGGTGAAACTCAGGCGGCCTAGCCATCCGCGTGCCAATCCGACCTCGATCGGGGCGAAATGAAACCGTTTGAGGTCGGGGACAGGCGTGGTCGAACACGTTTGAAGCACCTCGCACGCCTGCGCGCCAGACAACCCCAGAATGGCGTATCCGCTCGTGACATCTGTAAATTCCACCCGATGGTCACTGCGTGTTTCGCGCATGCGTTTGAGATCACGCACCACTTCGCCGGCGCCAACAATCATCAGATAGCTATCGGGGCTGTGACGCTGTACCGTTAGATCACTTTCAATACCCCCACGAGCATTGAGCATCTGCGTGTAGGCAATCCGACCCACGGGAATATCCATTTGAGCCGTGCATATGTGGTTCAGAAAGGCACAGGCATCTGGTCCTTGCACCAAGATCTTACCGAAGGCCGACTGATCTAAAATGGCAGCACCTTTGCGGCAGGCCTCAACCTCGGCGCCAACCTGTTCACGCCACGCAGGCACACCAAACGTCAAGGGATGATGCGCCTCTTCGCCACCGAAATGCAGCGCGCGTTCCCAGCCCCCACGGCTTTCAAAGTGCGCACCAGCGGCAATCAAACCCGCATGAATGGGCGAACGCCGCTGTCCACGCGCAGTGGCCATCATCCGTCCAGGATATGGATTGTCATAGTGACGCCCCAGAACTTCTGGGATGCGCGCTTCCAGAGCACCTAAAACATTCATCTCAGGGCCAAAGCGACGGATGTCAGCCTCACTCAGCTCCATCGTGGGTTCGCCTGCGATGATCCATTCTGCCATCGCCTTGCCAGCCCCCCCTGCAAGAGCAATCCCAGTAGAGTTCATCCCTCCCATGAGGAACAGTCCCGGCACTTCGGGGCTTTCGCCCATCATAAACTGGCTATCCAATGTAAAGCTTTCGGGGCCATTCAAAAGCATTCTGACCTCTGCCGTTTCCAACGCTGGGATGCGACGCAAAGCATTTTCCATCATGGGCATAAAGTGGTCCCAATCCTCATCCAGCAAATCGAATGAAAATTCCGCGGGCAGATCTTTGGTCGAAATCCCCTTGGCATGGGGTTCGAACGAGCCAACCAAAAGCCCCTCGACATCGTCGCGCGCATAGAGATAGGCATCCTGATCATTCAGAGTGGGTAAATGCGCGCCTTTGCCAAGTGCCTGCACCTCTTCCAGGGGTTTGGTCAGCAGATAGAAATGCTCGCAGGCATAAAGTGGCATGTTGGCGCCTGCCATTGCAGCAACTTCTCGTGACCACAAACCACAGGCAATCACCACTTCTTCCGCCTCGATCACGTGATCTCCGATCTCTACACCGGAAATCCGCCGCCCCTTCTTCTGCAATCCGGTAACAGCTGTGTCCTCAAAAACCCGAACACCACGTGCGCGCGCGCCCTTGGACAATGCGAGCGCCACATCAGACGGGTTCACGCGACCATCCGCAGGTGACCAGACCGCGCCAATCACATCGTCCACTTCGATTAAGGGCCAAAGCTCCTTGGCCCGCGCTGCATCCACCACCTCAGCGTCAAGGCCAAAGGCGCGTCCCAATGAAACCTGCCGTTTGATATTGGTCAGACGGTCCTCATTGGTGGCAAGGGTCAACGATCCGGTCTGAGTCCAACCCGTCGCCTGTCCAGTTTCGCGCTCAAGCTCCCCATAGAGATCGATTGAATAGTTGATCAGCTTGGTCAGCGTCGCTGAGGGGCGCAAACGGCGCACCAAACCGGCCGCGTGCCACGTCGTGCCAGAGGTGAGCTTCGACCGCTCAAGCACGACGATGTCTTTGCGCCCTTCGCGCGCCAAATGATAGGCAATAGAACACCCGATGACACCGCCGCCGATCACAACAGTTCGGGCATGAGAAGGTAGAGATGTCATGCAGTAAGCACTCCGGTATTGATTAGATCGCCCAGAACCACGTCAAAGATATCAACGGCTTCGTCGATCAGATCAGGGGTATGGGTGTTTGAGGTCACGCATGAGGTAAACGACATAAAATCGACCCCGCGCGCTAACAGCCCTCCGCGAAGACCTGTGACCAACTCCTTTGGCACGGAACGGATGCGCTGGGCGCTCAACCCGTCGATCGTCGTACCGCCAAAAAACAGGTGGCAGGTGGAACTCTCGCCATAGGCCAGCGCCGCAATACCGCGATTTGAGAAACAGGCGTTGCACCCATCGCGCAGACGCGCAGCCATAGCATCGGCCTGGGCCTGCACTTCGCCCGTTGCCAAAAGCTTCATCGCAGCGATGGCCCCAGCTGCAACCAAAGGTGCCGCGTTGAACGTACCTTTGTGACTTACTGCAGGAGCAAGACCTTCTTGCGCTCGGCCCGGATCAAGCAAGGACATGATACGCGCCTCGCCGGCCAGAACACCACCGGGAAGCCCGCCGGTGGCAACCTTGGCCATCGTCGTCAGATCTGGTGTCACTGAATCACGCGCCTGACGCCCGCCGGGCGACCAACGGAAGCCTGTAATAACCTCATCAAAGATAAGAACAACGCCGAACGCATCCGCCAAGGCGCGGACCCCGTGCAAGAACCCGTCGGGCAGAGGAACCGAACCATAATTCGCCCCCGATGCCTCAACAAAGATTGTCCCGATCTCTGGGGTGGCCTCCAGTTTCTGCCGGATTTCACTCAGATCAGGGGCAGCCACCACTGTCAGGTCGCTGATGGCCTGGGGAATCCCAAGAGACGGTGGTGTATTGGTTCCGGGTTTTGACCCTTTCAACAGCAGATCATGCCAGCCGTGGAAATGCCCATCGATGCGCAAAACCTTATCTTTGCCCGAAAAGGCGCGCGCCACGCGAAGGGCCAACATCGTGGCTTCGGTCCCCGAACAGGTAAACCGAACAAGCTCGGCCGAAGGGACCAGCCGCTGAATCCAGTCCGCCCACTCAATTTCAAGGGCATGGCAATCGCCGGTGTAAGGGGTTTTCGAGAGCTGCCGCGCTACCGCTTCAACCACTTCAGGGCAGGAATTTCCCAGCAATTGACTGGCCGCACCAAGTTTGAAGTCGATATACCTATTGCCTTCAACATCCCACTTCTCGGCACCTTTGGCATGATCGATATAGATCGGATGGGGATCTTTGAAGCGCAGCTCGTGACTGACCCCACCTGGCATAATTTGGCGAGCACGTTCGGACAGGGAAGCGTTGGTGATCATATCCATACCCTAATGGTTCAAAACGATTGACTTCGGGGCGGCATAAGCAGCCAGTCCCGCCAACCCTTTTTCGCGCCCAATACCGCTGTGTTTGACGCCGCCAAAAGGCACGGTATCGCCGCCCTTGAGAAAGCCGTTCACAAAGACCTGTCCCGCGTTAACCCGACGGGCAAACTGCATCGCTTTAAAGGTGTTCGAGGTGTAGATCCCCGCCACGAGGCCAAAGTTCGTTCCGTTCGCCAGTGTCAGGGCGTCTTCCGCATCCTCGCAGACCTGAGTAATGAGAACCGGGCCAAAAACTTCGCTTTGGGCAATCTCGGCGTCGGGTGGGACATTTGTGAAGATCGTGGGCGGATAGTAGAACCCTAAGCGCTCTGCGCGTTTTCCCCCCGCGACACAGGTCAATCCCGCCTCTTTCGCGCGCGATACAAATCCTTCGACCTGCGCCAACTGTTTGGCCGAAACCAGAGGACCAAGAGCTGGATCGTTCAGAGGAGCATCCATCTCCATGCCCTGTGCAATCACAATGATCCGCGCCACCAAATCGTCATGGATTGAACGCTGGCAAATCAGCCGAGATCCAGCGGCGCACACTTGCCCGGCATTAAAAAAGATCCCTCGGGCGATGTCCTGTGCTGCGGCATCAAGATCCGCATCGTCCAGCACCACCACAGGGGACTTCCCACCCAGCTCAAGCGTGATCCCAGCCAAAGGAACAGAGGCGGCTTGCATGACCTTGCGGCCTGTTTCGACGGAACCGGTAAATGTGACATGATCAATGTCCTGATGCGAGGTGAGTACCGCACCAATGTGTCCGTCTCCACAAACGACATTAAAGACACCCGCAGGCACCCCCGCCTGATGCGCAAACTTGGCAACCATGACGGCAGTGAGCGGCGTCAGTTCGGATGGCTTTGCAACTACCGTCGCCCCCACAGCCAGCGCTGGTGCGGCCCCGCGTGCCAAGGTTGATATCGGATAGTTCCAGGGCAGAACATGAGCCGTGACACCTACAGGGTCCAACAGTGTCATGGCCGTTTGTTCTGGGCCCAGCGGGATAGTCTCACCGTTTAGTTTATCGCAGGCACCGGCATAGAAACGGAAATAATCTGCGGCGCGACAAACATCGCGACGTGCCTGGGACAAGGGTTTTCCTACGTTTTGTGACTCGAGAAGAGCCAAATCATCCGCATGGGCCTCTATCAGACCGGCAAACCGAAACAGTGGTTTGCTTCGTTCACCAGGGGCAAATCGAGACCAGTTGGGCAGCGCTGCACGCGCCCCATCAACAGCCTCGTCAACCTGTATCGTTGAGGCATCGCGGGTACGGAGCCAAACCTGTTCGGTCGCGGGATCAATCAAAGACCGGACTTCACCCAAGCCCTTTCGACCTTCTCCATTGATGAAAACGTGCGGCACCTGTGCCGAAGCCTGCACGGCGTGTTCAAAATGGGTCATGTCCCTCGCCCAATCTGAGCGGGGCTGATGTGCACGTTGAACCGGCTTCGTATGGCCTGATCAGTTTCATCGGAGATATGCGCGGGGAAATGATCTGACAACAATGCCTGGGTTGTCTCGCGCGCGACCTCTCCGATAGGGCGTGCGCCATCCTCCTCCCATTCACGCGGTGTGCGCCTGTCACCTATATGAGGATAGAAGTAGTCGGTCTTCATCCGGCCAAAGGTGTGCATGTGCCCAAGGTAATGCCCTTCGCCCCGACAGACTTCGGCGATCACATCAGCGCCTATATTTTCGGGGGTCACTTCGACCCCACGCACAGTGCGCAGGATATTCCCTAACATGTCATTATCCGTGACATAGGCCTCAAGCGCGACGCCCAGCAGGCTGGCTTGCATCCCGCAGGCCTGCGTAATCAGGTTCGACCCTGCATGGGCGGCCGAGGCGACGGCAAGGTTCTTTTCACTCCCATATTGCGCATCTAAGGTCTTTGAATCCGTGATCCCGGCGATAGAGGATGTGGGGAGATCGTAGTAGCGCCCCATCTGCGCCGCCCCCGCCATAAGGATCGCCTGTTCACCGCCACCCGCACACATGGACCCTGTGCGCAGATCCGCGACCAGGGGTTTGGGCGCAAAAATTGCCGCGACATTCGGATCAACCAACTGGGCGAACACCAACCCTGCCAGGGTTTCAGCTACCGCTTGAACCAGTGATCCGGCAATCGTTGCTGGGCTGGTGGCTCCCGCTTGGCCTGCGCTAATCAGCTGCACGGGAAAGCCTGCCAAGATCGCGGCCTCTACCGTGTCGAGCGCTTCCAGCGCAAAACGCATCGGGGGCACGACATGGCACACCATAACCGTCAAAAACGGACGGGCACGAAATGCATCTTCCCCCCCGGCAATCAGGTAACAAAGTTCGGCCAATTGCGCGACATTTTCAGGTTCAGAGACGGAAACCGAAACATGTTTCGACGTTCCCATCAAACAGGCGTAAGCCGTGTTCAGATCCATATCCGCTACATTTTCGACATCCGTGGCCACGATAGACCGGCTGAAATGATGGATATTCTCCATCGCATCTACAATTCGCGCCGCATCATAAAGGTCTTTGACGGTGCCGTTGCGATAATGACCGTCGTTGATGTCAAAGACACCCGGTGCGCCACCGCCCGAGCTCATGTGGACACGCGCGCCTGAGATATCCAAATCGTGCTTAGGATCCTGACCATACAACACGACGTCACGGCGGGCTTGCCGAATTGTCTTTTGAACCAAATCGCGCGGGAAAATCAGACGCTGTTCCTCGGTGAACGTCCCGCCTTCAGCGCAGACCTTTTCGATCATCGATGGCGACGCCTGACTAAGTCCAAGCGTTTCAAGCAAATGCAAAACGGCCTCATTTACCTCTGCAACGGCTTGTTCATTCAATGGACGAAAAGCGCCCCCCGTCAGGCCCGGCCAAACTGGCGGCGTGATCTCTTCTTGGGTTTCAGGCGGCGCTATGCGCGAGGCTCGACCCCGACGACGGGTTCTGGCAGACATTTTCTATCCTGACGCTTTGGTACAGGGGTAACGCTAGACCCAGCGTGCCGGTCACACAAAAACAACATTCTCTTGCATCTGATGAGAAAAACTCATCAGTTGAATCTATGGCTACTCTTCCGTCTCTTCCCGCCTTACGAGCATTCGATGCTGTATCTCGCCTCGGCAGCTTTCGCGCCGCATCAGAGGATCTTCATGTTTCCCCCACTGCGATCAGCCATCATATCCGTGGCCTCGAAGCACAGTTAGAGATTTCGTTGTTTGTCCGAACGGGCCGGCAAGTTACCCTGACAGGCGAAGGTTTGCGGCTGGCCGAAGAAGTCACAAAGGCATTTCGCATTCTCGAACGCGCCGTTGCAGATGTTTCGACGAAGTCCAGTCAAACCACGATCCGCATCGCGATGGGGCCAAGTTTTGCCACCCGCTGGATGTTGCCCCGCTTGTCAGCGTTCCATGAGGCCTTTCCAGATGTTGATCTTGAACTTGTTCAGACACCTCTTTTGGTATCACCGCAAAACGTGGATGCCGACATTTTTATCACTTGGGGTGATGGGTATTGGCCTGACATGATTTCGGACAAGCTCGTAGGCGTTTTTGCAGCACCCGTCGCCAGTCCCGTGCTGCTAAAGCGGCTTGGATATCCAAAGACCCCAGATCAATTGCTGGACTTTCCGCTGATCCATCAGCGCGACACCGTTGGATGGAACTCATGGTTTTCACACCACAATGTCAATGCAATTGGACAGCTTTCAGGCCCTTTGATCGAAGACACCAATGTCGTTCTACAGGCCGCCCTCTCTGGCCAAGGCGTGGTGATGGGCTGGCGTCCCCTCATAGACAACGAATTAGACAGTGGTGCTCTTGTTCAGATGTTTGGAGCAGTTCGCAGCGACATTCGCGCCTATTACCTGGTTCGTCGCAAATCCCATGTGATGCAGAACACAATCAGCACGATATCTGAGTGGTTGCTACATGGCGGAGAGGTCGTCTAGCAACCACTGTCCTAACCAGAAATCCTTCGCAGGATCCGATTTCCCTGAGTTTTTGAGATTACGACCGAGGTTTTGTTTTTTGTGGGTCGTAGTGTGCGAAGGGGACGATTTTGGCGGGGAGGCGCTTCATGTGGCCGTCCAATTTGCCGATCTCGACCTCGGTGCCCACCTCGTGGTGCGCCACATCCACCCGGGCCAGAGCGATGTTTTTGCCCAGCAACGGCGAGCGCATCGACGAGGTGATCTCGCCAATCTGCGCCCGGCCGA
>JAGDYZ010000016.1:0-182064 GCA_049116335.1 Pelagimonas sp.
AACACATAGCTACATGAGGGATGTCCAAGCCAGAACTGGACGCGACAGACCGCTCAAAAGCGGTCTGTCGAAGGGCCAAAGACCAAGTCTGGTTTAAGGGAAGCACGGGGCGAGCATCAGACCCGCTGTTTCGTCTTCGCCCAGCATCAGGTTGGCGTTTTGCAGCGCTTGACCGGAAGAGCCTTTGGTCAGGTTGTCCAAGGCCGCTACAACAATGGCGCGTCCGGAAATCCGATCACCCGCCACACCGATATGGCAGAAGTTCGAGCCCCGCACGTGTTGGGTGCCCGGCGTGGCACCAAAGGGCAGCACTTCAACAAAGGGCTCATCAGCATAGGCCGCGACCAGAGCGTCATAAACCGCCTGCGCCTCGCCTTTGACATAGCTTGTCGCCAGAATACCCCGGTTGAACGGACCAAGATGCGGGGTGAACTGGATCTTCACCTCACGCCCTGCCAGTGCGGTGAACTCCTGGTCAAACTCGCCCAGATGCCGGTGCGTGCCGCCCACCGCATAGGCGATGCTGCCTTCGCTGGCCTCGGCGTGCAGCAGGTTTTCTTTCAAAGACCGGCCTGCGCCACTGACACCACATTGCAGATCGAGAATAATCTCGTCGAGATCAATCACCCCTGCCTCAATCAGCGGCCGCAGGATGTATTGACCAGTTGCAGCGTTACAGCCGGTACCGGCCACAAGACGTGCGTCTTTGATCTCATCGCGGTAGAACTCGGTCAGCCCATAGACCGCCTCACCCTGCATCTCGACCGCGCTATGAGCGTTGCCATACCATTTCTCATATTCGGCCGGATCCCGCAGACGGAAGTCCGCCGAGAGATCAACGATCTTGACCGTCTTGGGCAGCTTGGAAATCACCTCTTGGCTGGTTTTATGCGGCAGGGCGCAGAAACACAGATCAATCTGGTCGTAATCGATCTTCTCCCAGGTCACGAGATCCGGCAGATCGAGATGGCGCAGATGCGGAAAGACCGACGCCATGGACATTCCCGCTTTAGAGTTGGCGGCCAAGGCTTTGATTTCAAAAGAAGGGTGCGTCGAGATCAGCCGAATAAGTTCGGCTCCGGTATAGCCCGAAGCGCCGATGATGGCGATGGATTTGGTCATATCTAAACCTAAGATGTAGGGAGTGCGCACAATGGCGCGTGTCGAAAAACTGGAAAATACAGGACCCTGTGCTGCCCTGTGTGGCAGGCACCTTATCGTCGCAGCAATGGGGTTGCGCGGAACATGGGCGTCCTCCTGTTTCACCCCATATACGCCGGAGATGCACAAGGATCAATGGCAATTGAAAAACCCGCCCTCGGAAGACGGCAGGTCATGAAGGATTTAACGGTGCGCCGGCATTTTATGCCGCTTGAAACTTGATCTCACGCTTCAAAAACTGCGTTGCATGGATCGATACCTTTTCAGGGTTGCCGGTGGTCAGGAACTGACGTTCCGTGCCCGACCCGATCATCTGCGGATGACGGGTGAGATAATCCGCCAGCGATTCCGCCACCAGATTGGCCTGTGAATAGACCTTCACATCCTCCCCCAGCGCCTCCTGGAACACATCGTGCATCAGCGGGTAATGCGTACAGCCCAAAATGGCGGCTTCTGGCGTGGGCATCTTGCGCTTGAGCGCGTCAACGTGGCTGCGCACCAAAGCATCCGCGAGGATCATGTCCCCCTCTTCGATGGCATCAACGAGGCCACCACAGGCCTGCGCTTCGACGTCTACGCCAATCGCGCGAAAGGCCAGTTCGCGTTGAAACGCCCGGCTGCGCACAGTGGCCGGTGTGGCAAACAGGCCGACATGCTGAACCGCCACTTCGCGCGGTGGTGAATTATCGCCCCAGTTGCGTTCGGTCATGGCCTCGATCAGCGGCACAAACACACCCAACACTCGTTTGTCTTTCGGGATCCAGCTTTCCTGCATCCGGCGCAGCGCCGCCGCAGAGGCAGTGTTACAGGCCAGGATCACCAGATCACAACCCGCATCCCACAGACGCTCAACAGCAGCGGTGGTCAGATTATAGACGTCATCCGCATCGCGCACCCCGTAAGGCGCGTGGCTGTTGTCGCCAAAATACACAAACGGCACATCGGGCAACCGTTTGCTCACCGCATCCAAAACCGTCAAGCCACCCAGACCTGAATCAAACACACCTACTGCCATCGCCTTTGCCCCTTTTGGCCACCCTGTTAGTGGCGGGATTTATGCTTGTCCTCAAACTCGAACCCGTAGTCGTATGACTTTAACGGGGATGGGGACAACTCATACGTAGCTTTGCGCAGGAAATCCATCAACTCGCGCGTGTCCGTGGCGCGTCGGTCAATTTCCGCCCGAGGGATGGGCGCACCTACCGAGATCCGCACCGGTGTATCAACGCGCTTCTTGAACTCTTTGATCAGCAAGCCCATCCGAAGGGTGTAATGCAGGTGGCTGGCGACCTGAAACAGGCGCGAGGTGTGGCCATCAAAATAGATCGGCACCACAACCGCATCCGATTTGGCGATCATGCGCGCCGTAAATCCGCGCCAGCCCGGATCCATCGGCGGTCCAAACGGTGTTTCGGCAGTTGAAACCGTGCCACCGGGAAAAACACCGATACAGCCGCCCTGCCCCAGATAGTTCAGCGCCTCTTTGCGAGTGCTCAGGTTTTGTTTCACCGCCGCTTTGGTTTCATCAAATGAAATCGGCAGGATAACCTTGTTGATGTCTTCGGCCTTGCGAAACACCTGATGCGCCAAAATGCGGAAATCACCCCGCGCTTCAGACAAGATATGCCCAAGCATCAACCCATCCAAAATTCCGTACGGGTGGTTGGCGATCACAATCACCGGTTTGTCCTGCGGGATGTTGTCGAGCGAACCTTTGACCACCTCAAGGCTCAGCCCATAACGCTCGACCATCACGCTCCAGAAATCGCGGCCCTCGGCAACATCTTTTTCATAGCCGCGCGCCCGTTTGATCAACCCAAGCCGCCCTGTGGTATTCTCCATCAGCTTGATCATCATGCGACCGGGCCGTGTTGCGGCGGAATGCGCATAAGAAATATCGCGAGCAATGTGACGCGCGTTCATTCGGATCATTCTCCAGTGTCGTCTCGGGATCAGCGGTCCCGCAAATATGGCAGTTGCGTAACAGTTAGATGACATCAAGTCCAAGCTTCGCCCCGGCGGCAAAGAGACGCCGGGGTGCCATTTGCATTATTCCGCAGCCAGTTTTGCGCCCCCGCGCCCGGCGCGCAGCACCGCCAGAAGCTCTTCCCGACGCTTGGCTGCCTTGGCCTCATTGGCCAGTTTCACCGGACCAAACCCTCTGATCTGCAAGGGCAATTCCGCAAGCGCCGCGAGAGCATCCGCATCAACCTTATCCGCTTTGGGCAACCACTCGGCCATGTCCGCCTCATACTGTTTGATCAACGCGCGCTCCATGCGCCGTTCATCAGTACGCCCAAAGACATCCAGCGGCGTGCCGCGCAGTCCCTTCATGCGCGCCAGCATTCGGAACCAGCGCATCATGCCGGGACCGTATTGCTTTTTCTCAGGCCGGCCATTTGGCCCCTCTTTGGTCAGCATCGGTGGCGCCAGATGAAAGGTCAGTCCGAGATCACCGTCAAAGGCCTCGCGGGCTTTTTCTTCGGTCTGAAGCAACAGGCGCGCGACTTCATATTCGTCTTTATATGACAACAGCTTATGATAGCCTTTTGAGACGGCTCCGCGCAGCGCTTCTTCACCAATTCCATCCACCAGCTTGCGATAGCGTTTGGCCAACCGCTTGCCCTGATATTCAACAAGATGCGTCTCACGGAAGGCGATTTTCTCAGAGAGAGATTTTGGCAGTTCAACAACTTTTGGCGCCGCCATGTCGGCCGCGGCCTCGGGAAAAAGCACCGCCCAACGGCCAACTTCAAAGGCTCGCTGATTGCGCTCAACCGCTGCGCCGTTCAACTCAATCGCCGCCATAATGGCCTCATGGCTAAGCGGCACCAGACCCCGCTGCCAGGCCGCGCCGAGGATCATGATGTTGGAGAAAATCGAATCTCCCATCACAGCTTTGGCCAGATCGGAGGCATCAAACAGGGCAACCCGATCCTGCAACCTTGCTTGAAGTGCAAGCTGCAACCTATCGGAAGGCAATGAGAATTCCGTATCGCGGGTGAAGTCGCCCGTGATGATCTCATGGCTGTTGACCACCGCGCCCGTGACGCCGGTTTTGGTCAATCCCAGGGTTTTCGACCCGGCAGAAACCACAAGATCCCCACCAATCAAGGCATGGGCCTCACCGGTTGCCACGCGCACAGCGCTGATGTCATCGGGCGCATTGGCAAGACGCAGATGGATGTGCACCGCGCCGCCCTTCTGCGCGAGCCCCGCCATCTCCATCATGCCGGCGCCCTTGCCGTCAATCTGAGCGGCCTGTGCCAGAACGGCGCCAATGGTGACAACGCCGGTGCCACCCACGCCCGTGATCACCATATTCCAGGTGCCATCGATCTCTGGCAGGTCAGGCGCGGCCATATCGGGAAGATCAAGCGTCTTGGTCGCGGCCTTTTTGATCTTTGCCCCACTCACGGTCACAAAGGACGGGCAGAAGCCATTGAGACAGGAAAAGTCCTTGTTACAGCTCGACTGGTCAATCGCGCGTTTGCGCCCCAGCTCGGTTTCAACCGGCACAATCGACACACAGTTCGACTGGACTCCGCAATCACCACAGCCTTCACAAATGTCGGTGTTGATGAACACGCGTTTGTCCGGATCCGGGAAATTACCACGTTTGCGGCGGCGGCGCTTTTCGGCGGCACAGGTCTGGATGTAGAGGATCACCGAAACGCCTTCGACCTCAGTCATGCGGTTTTGCACCTGCGGCAGCTCGGCCCGTTCATGCGTGGTCACGCCGCTGGGGAAACTGCTTAGATCCACCTCTTCCTTTTCGTCATAGACCACGGCAAGGGTCTTTACCCCCATCGCCATAACTTCGGCGGCAATGCGTTGCGGGCTCAGGCCCCCTTCATTGGTTTGACCACCGGTCATCGCCACCGCATCGTTGAAGAGGATTTTGTAGGTGATCGTCGTATCCGAGGCCAAAGCCGCCCGGATCGCCTGAACGCCGGAATGGTTATAGGTGCCATCGCCCAGGTTCTGGAACACATGTTTGGTGTTGGAAAATGGCGCTTCGCCAATCCAGTTCGCGCCTTCACCGCCCATATGGGTAAAGCCGCTGGTTTCCCGGTCCATCCACTGCACCATATAGTGACAGCCAATCCCGGCATAGGCGCGACTGCCCTCCGGGACTTTGGTCGAACTATTGTGCGGACATCCCGAGCAGAAATAGGGCAGACGCGCCGCCAGATCTTCGGCATTGTCGGCGCGGGTGGCTTCATCCAATTGGCTCAGACCGGCTTTGATCCCATCAGTGCCGCGTCCTTCCTCAATCAGAATGTCACCCAGTTTGCGGGCAATCCAGATCGGATCGAGCGCCCCGCGCGTCGGGAATAGCTCTTCCCGGCCCGGTGCTCCAAAGCCCTCTTTGTACCAGCCATAGACGCGACGACCCCGACGGTCATCAAAGATCGCCTCTTTGACCTGCACCTCGATCAGTTTGCGCTTTTCTTCAATGATCACAATCAGATCAAGCCCCTCGGCCCAATCGGTAAAGCCACGCATATCCAGCGGGAAGGTCTGCCCGACCTTATAGGTGGTGAGGCCAAGCCGATCGGCCTCAGCCTCATCAATGCCCAACAAAGACAGCGCATGCACCAAATCCAGCCAGTTTTTGCCAGCGGCGACAAAACCGATCTTGGCCCCCGGGCGCCCCCAAACACGTTTGTCGATCTTATTGGCATGGGCAAAGGCTTCGGCGGCAAAGCGTTTATGGTCAATCATGCGCGCCTCTTGCGCATGAGGCGTGTCGCCCAGACGGATGTTCAGCCCGCCTTCTGGCATGTCGAACTCGGGCGTGACAAACTGCATCCGGTCCGGCGAGGCATCCACAACGGCCGTGGCTTCGACCGTGTCTTTCATGGTTTTCAGGCCAACCCAGACACCTGCAAAGCGCGACAAAGCATACCCATAAAGCCCATAGTCGATCACTTCCTGCACACCGGCAGGGGAAACAATGGGCATATAGGCATCAACAAGGGCCCATTCGGACTGATGCAGCACGGTTGAGCTTTCGCCTGTGTGGTCATCGCCCATGGCCATCAGAACCCCGCCATTTTGCGAGGTTCCCGCCATATTGGCATGGCGCATCACGTCGCCGGTGCGGTCAACACCCGGTCCTTTGCCGTACCAAAGGCCAAAGACGCCATCAAACTTACCTTCACCGCGCAATTCGGCCTGTTGGCTTCCCCAAAGCGCGGTGGCGGCGAGGTCTTCATTCAGACCTTCTTCGAATTTCACATCAGCGGCGTGCAGGAACTTTTCAGCGCGGCGCATCTGCATGTCGACCGCCCCAAGAGGCGATCCGCGATAGCCCGTCACAAACCCCGCAGTGTCCAACCCTGCCTGCCGGTCACGTTCTTTTTGCATCAACATCAGACGCACCAAGGCCTGTGTTCCGTTCAAAAGAACGTGGTCTTTTTCCAGATCGAACCGGTCATTCAGAGTTATCTGCTGCTTGGTCATACGTGCCTCCCTCGCCGCCTTCGCGTAGTATAACGCAACATTAGGTCACAATTGCTGACCTGAACAGAGATATTTTTGTGATTTTGTCATGTTACGTTATGCTCCTTTGCGGATTAGACGTGTATGCTAAGCTCA
The DNA here is from genome assembly GCA_049116335.1 of Pelagimonas sp. GTDB lineage: Bacteria > Pseudomonadota > Alphaproteobacteria > Rhodobacterales > Rhodobacteraceae > CANMIH01. Next base: position 6,766 of record JAGDYZ010000016.1, read on the forward strand.
CCGCGCAACCAGGACTGAAAGCTGCCACCATGGATTGGGACAAACTACGAATTTTTCACGCTGTCGCCGATGCGGGCAGCCTGACACATGCGGGTGATTCACTTCATCTGTCGCAATCTGCGGTGTCACGACAGATCCGGGCGCTGGAAGAATCTCTCAAAACCACGCTGTTTCACAGGCATGCCCGCGGTTTGATCCTGACCGAGCAGGGCGAGCTGTTGTTTGACGCAACCCGCGCCATGACCAAACGCATCGAGGCGGCCACCGCGCGCATTCATGACAGTGAAGAAGAAGTCTTTGGTGAGTTGCGTGTCACAACGACTCATGGGTTTGGCGCCATCTGGCTCGCGCCTCGCCTAACCAAGTTCTATGAGAAATACCCAGACCTGAACATTGACCTGATGCTGGAAGAGCGTGTTCTTGACCTGCCCATGCGTGAGGCCGATGTGGCCATTCGTATGAAAGAGCCAAGCCAGGCCGATCTGGTGCGCAAGCGCCTGATGTCGGTGCGCATGCGCATGTATGCCAGCCCAGAGTATCTGGCGGAACACGGCACCCCACAGGACATGAACGAAATGCGCAATCACCGCCTGATTTGCCAGAACACCAACTCGGCGCAGGTCGCCGCCGGCATGCAATTGACCCAGCTGCTTCTGGCCTCTGATATGCAGGGCTCTTTGAAGGTGAACAATTACTTTGGCGTGCTTCAGGCGGTCGCGGCAAATTTGGGCATTGGCATTCTGCCCGACTACATCGTGCGTGATTACCCCTCGGTTGTACGCGTCCTGCCTGATGTGGAATCGGTCGAAGTGCCCGTTTTTCTGGCATATCCAGAAGAACTGCGCCAATCCAAGCGTGTAGCGGCCTTCCGCGACTTTGTTCAGGAAGAAATTATGATGCATCGCAGGTCCTTGAGAGAGATGGACGGCACGCAAACACAACCCCTGCGGTAAAAGGCCCTTGTGGTATGCACGTCACGCATAGCGGAAATGCTGCAGCTGCGATGTGTTTATCCTTGATCGACTCTGGGGTGATACCATATTCGGCACATGACGGTGACGTGCTGAACAAGCAGTCACCATCACCTCCCTGTTGGACTTCGGCCGAGCTTTGTGCTCGGCCTTTTTTTTGCTTAAACACCGCCTATGTTATGCAAAGATGATTTGAGGCAGACATGACAGCACGACGCCCGGCCTTTTTGGCACGATCACTTTGGGTGGCTCTTGGCGGGCTAAGTCTGGCGTTAGGGGCGCTGGGGGTCATTCTCCCTATCCTGCCTACAACGCCCTTTGTTTTGCTGGCGGCATTTGCCTTTGGAAAAGGCTCTCCTCGGTTGCGGGCCTGGTTGGTTGACCATCGCACCTTTGGCCCAGCCATTCACCATTGGGAACGCGACGGGGCCATCGCACCACGTCACAAACGTATGGCGGCCATCATGATGGCAGCCGCCTTCGTATTAAGCCTGATACTGGGCCTGCCGTGGCATGTTCTCGCGATTCAGGCCATCTGTCTTGGGGGGGCTGCAGCCTTTGTGCTGACCCGCCCAGATTAAAATTTCGTGAAAAACATCGGGCCAGAGTGACGCGCGACGGCGCAAAGGGGTTTTCCTGTGGGGCAATCTGCCCTAAACCCCGCGGCAATCACTGCCACCGACAGGATCTGACATGCAAGAACCGGCCATCACCCCCGAGCTGATCAACGCCCACGGCATCAACGAAGATGAATACAAGCGGATCCTCGAGATCATTGGCCGCGAGCCCACATTCACCGAGCTGGGCATCTTTTCGGCCATGTGGAACGAGCACTGCTCCTACAAGTCGTCCAAGCTTCATCTGCGCACCCTGCCCACCGATGGCCCGCAGGTGATCTGTGGCCCCGGTGAAAACGCTGGTGTGGTCGATATTGGCGACGGTCAGGCGGTCATCTTTAAGATGGAAAGCCACAACCACCCGTCTTACATCGAACCCTATCAGGGCGCGGCCACCGGCGTTGGCGGCATCCTGCGCGATGTCTTCACCATGGGCGCCCGGCCGATTGCGGCGATGAACGCGCTGTCCTTTGGCGAAAAAGACCACCACAAAACCCGCCAGCTTGTGCATGGTGTGGTTGAAGGTGTTGGTGGCTATGGCAATGCCTTTGGCGTTCCGACCGTGGGTGGCGAAGTGCGTTTCCACAACGCCTATAACGGCAACTGTCTGGTCAACGCCTTTGCGGCGGGTCTCGCAGATGCGGATAAGATCTTTTATTCGGCGGCCTCGGGCGTCGGTCGTCCGGTGGTGTATCTGGGTGCCAAAACTGGCCGTGACGGTGTTGGCGGAGCCACAATGGCATCGGCCGAATTCGATGACAGCATCGAAGAAAAGCGCCCCACCGTTCAGGTTGGCGACCCCTTTACCGAAAAACGTCTGATGGAAGCCACGCTCGAGCTCATGCAGACCGGAGCGGTGATTTCGATCCAGGACATGGGCGCCGCTGGCCTGACCTGTTCTGCGGTTGAAATGGGCGACAAAGGCAAACTGGGTGTGCGCCTTGACCTCGAAAACGTGCCCCAGCGCGAAGTCGACATGACCGCCTATGAAATGATGCTCTCGGAAAGCCAGGAGCGCATGTTGATGGTTCTGGACCCAGCGAAAGAGGCCGAGGCCCGCGCTGTGTTCGAAAAATGGGATCTGGATTTTGCCATCGTGGGTGAGACCATTCCAGAGGACCGCTTCCTGATCGTTCACAACGGCGAGGTCAAAGCCGACCTGCCGCTGTCGAAACTGTCGTCGACCGCGCCTGAATATGACCGTCCTTGGGTGGAAACCCCGGCTGCTGAGCCGCTCAACGATGAGGACGTGCCACAGGTTGACCCGATCGATGCGCTAAAATGGCTGATTCAAAGCCCGAACTACTGCTCGCGCGAATGGATCTACGAGCAATACGACAGCCAGGTTATGGCCGACACGGTTCGCGTTCCGGGCTTTGGCGCCGGTGTGATCCGCGTTCATGGCACAGACAAGAAACTGGCCTTCACCAGTGACGTGACCCCGCGTTATGTCAAAGCCAACCCCAAAGAGGGCGGCAAACAGGCCGTGGCCGAGGCCTATCGCAATCTTTGCGCGACCGGCGCTTTGCCACTGGCCACCACTGACAACCTGAACTTCGGCAACCCTGAAAAGCCCGAAATCATGGGCCAGTTTGTCGGCGCCATCAAAGGCATCGGTGAAGCCTGTTCCGCGCTGGACGTACCAATCGTTTCGGGCAACGTGTCGCTTTACAATGAAACCGACGGTCAGGGGATCCTGCCAACGCCGACCATTGGCGCTGTGGGTTTGATTGCGGCCGATGAAGAGCCCATCTTGGGCTATGCCCGTGACGGCCATGTAGCGTTGATGGTAGGTGAGGCACCGGGCCATCTGGGCCAATCGGCACTGCTCGCCGAAGTGTTCAACCGTGAAGAAGGCGATGCGCCGTCGGTTGATCTTGCGGCCGAGCGCCGCAACGGTGAGTTTATCCGCGCCAACCGCGATTGGATCAAAAGCTGTTCTGACCTCTCGGACGGTGGTCTCGCATTGGCAGCCTTTGAAATGGCCGCGGCCTCATGTGTTGGGGTTCAGCTCGACAGTGATGACACCATGACACTGTTTGGCGAAGACCAGGCCCGCTATCTGGTTGCCTGTTCCTTTGATCAGGCCGAAGCCCTGATGATCGCAGCTGGCCAAGCGGGCGTTGCGATTGAAACCGTGGGTCGTTTTGGGGGCGAAACGGTGAAATTCGGGTCATCTGAAGCACAGTTGTCAGAGCTTTCTGCACAGTCTCGTGACGCGCTGAGCGGCCATTTCGCCTGATGCCTGTTCGCCCTGCGACACCGGCGGATGTGGCTTTCATCCGCCGCATTGCAGGCCGCATTGACAATGCCCGGTTCATCGCAGATGAGCCGGACGCTAAAATTCTGGCCCATATGCAGGCCCCTGACCGCGAGGTTGTTATCTGGTCCCGCGACGGTAACCGATTGGGATTTGGTCTTTTTGCCGAGATTGGCGATCCGTCTGGTCGAATTGAACTGCGCCGGTTGGGCCTGAACCGCATTGATGGTGGGTTGGGGCGCGTCTTTATCAACGAGCTGACAGATTACGCATTCGACCGGCTGCAAGCCCAGAGATTATGGCTCGATGCGGTTCTGGAAAACACCCGTGCCCAGGCCGTTTACGATCGTGCAGGATTTGCCCGAGAAGGCATTCAGCGCCGTCACTGGAAGCGACCATGCGGCGATGTCAGCGATCTTGTCCTTTTTGGCATGTTACGCGAGGAATGGGAGGCGCTTCGTGCCGCTTCTGGGGAAGTTTCGGTATAACCGACAAATTTATGTCTCCCCCCTTTTCGCTTAGCCTGCAAAAGGCCATATTTACTGCATGATCAAGCTGCTTCCGATCCTTTTGCCCATTCTCTATGGCCTTGCCATGTACCGTTTGTCGGCCTGGCGCACCGCCCGCGAGCTGGACAACCGATCGACCGAACTTGCAGATCCCACCCTCAAGAAACTGACGGACCGTATGGCGGCAGCCCTTGATCTGCCGCGGATTCGTGTGAACATTTATGAGATCGATCCGGTGAATGGTCTTGCGGCCCCCGATGGCCGGATTTTCATCACACGTGGCTTTTTTCGAAAGTATCAATCCGGCGAAGTTTCTGCCGAAGAGCTGGCATCCGTGATTGCACATGAGTTGGGGCATGTCGCCCTCGGGCATTCGCGTCGCCGCATGATCGATTTCTCGGGGCAGAACGCCTTGCGATCGGTCGTGGCAACGGTTTTGAACCGATTTCTCCCAGGCATCGGTCCGATGATCGCCAACGGTTTGATGTCTTTGATGATGGCGAGGCTTAGCCGCGGAGACGAATATGAAGCGGATGAATATGCAGCCGCACTTTTGTCTAAGGCCGGGATTGGAATCGCGCCGCAGATCTCGCTTTTTCACAAACTCGAGGATCTGACGCAGGCCCGTGCAGGGGCGGCTCCCGCCTGGCTGATGTCGCACCCAAAATCGTCTGAACGCATTGCCGCCCTTGAAAAGCTCAAGGTCAAATGGGGCGACTGACCCGTGGGTCAGTCACCTGCGTTGATCAGTTCAAAGCTGCCTTCAGCCACATCCTGGCCGTTCACCTGAATCACCACCCCATGGGTGCCCGGATGCAAGGTAAAGGTCGTGGCATTTCCCTTCAGCTTGTGAAGTTTCTTCAATGTCAATGGTTTGCCTGGCTGGATCTTGCCGGTCTTGAGCTTGAACACCTTCTCGGCATCCCCCGAAGGTCGGGCAAATCGCAGACGATAATCCACCATCACCGGCAAGGCCTCTGAGGCTGAGAGCTCGACCGAAATTTCAATCGCCTCACCGATTTGGACGACCTCTGACCCGAGGGTCAGCGTCGCCTGAACGTCGCCTGCACGATACCCCAGCAAATCCAGCGCGCCACGTTCGCCGCGTTTAACGGCGGTTCGCAACGCATGGCGTGTCATCCAATCCAGCTCTTTTGCCGATTGCCGTCCCGCCGTGCCCCAGTCTTTGAGCGTGTCCACCACCCGATCCGGCATCACCTTGGACAGATCATTCATGTGATTGGCTACGGATCGGGTGACATAGCGCGTCGGATCCGCGTGCAATTGGTTTAGAAACCGCAGCGGCACTTCTGGGTCAAGATCAATATTGCGTGCCCATGGCAGGCGCGGACGGGTGCCTTCGCTGACCAAACGGCGCACATGATAGTTGTCATCCTCGGCCCAGCAGTCCAACCGCGCCAAGGTTTCTTCGGGCCAGCGGTTGATGAACGGCCGGATATAGAACTCCATCGAAAACCGTTTGGTCGCCGCATACATAAGATCCAAAGCCCGCTCGCTATGCTCTTCCAACCCATGCCGCACAGCGAGGATGCCGGGCACCGCATGGATAAACCGCCCGAAATCATCATCGGTCTTGGAGGGGTCCAGTTCCTGCACCATGGCCGCCTCAAGCGCCTCGGCCATGGCCGGAAATCCCTGCGGCAGTCGGCGTTCGACACAGGTGGCAATCCACTCTAGCCGCTCAAGCAGGGCCATTTCGGGGAATTGTGCCAAAACCTCCTCGGAAAAGCCCTCAAAGCCCCCCAAGCCGGAATATTCGCGCTCTAAATCCCCGATACTGTCCTTGTTGAACATCTGGTCGGCGAGCGAAAACCCCGCTCCGCCGCCTTGTCCATCTGGCCCGCGTGCCATCAGAGCGTCGCGTTTGTGGCGCCACCATCCAGCAGAATGTTCTGCCCGACGATAAAGCCCGCGTGCTGCGAACACAGGAAGGCACAGGTCTGACCAAATTCGCCTGCGGTGCCATAACGGCGCGCCGGAATGGTTGCTTCACGCTGAGCGCGGGCCTCGTCAACCGTAATGCCCTGCGCCTGCGACACGCCCCCATCGAGAGAGGCCGCACGATCTGTGGCATGAATGCCGGGCAGCAGGTTGTTGATCACAACCCCATGTGGCGCCACCTGCCGCGCAGTGCCAGCAACATAGCCGGTCAGACCGGTGCGCGCGGCATTTGACAGACCCAGTTGCGGGATTGGCGCTTTTACCGATTGCGATGTGATATTGACCACCCGGCCCCAACCGCGATCAATCATCTGCGGCAGGATCTTGGTCATCAGATCGACGGGCGTCAGCATGTTGGCATCAATCGCACTGATAAAATCATCGCGGTCCCAATCCGACCACAGACCGGGAGGCGGGCCGCCAGCATTCGTTACCAGAATGTCGACCTGACCCGCCGCCTCAAGCACCTGCGCGCGCCCCTCTTCAGAGACAACATCGGCCGCAACGGTTGTGACGGACACACCGTACTGATCACGGATGCTTTGTGCAGTGGTTTCAAGCGCTTCAGCGCCGCGGGCGTTCATCACCAGATCAACACCGGCCTCGGCCAGTGCTTCGGCGCAACCGCGCCCCAAACCTTTTGACGATGCACATACCAGTGCGCGCTTGCCTTTGATTCCGAGATCCATGTTTCCTCCACATCTGTTGCAGTCGTCAAATGACCGAACCAATGGCGCTTTGATGACACATTTTGTTGCGATACACTGCACAATAAGTCTGATCCGAGAACATCGCTCGGTCCCGTTTCGAGGTAACATGTCGCATTACGAAAGCCATAAATCCAGCCAAAGTCTTCCGGTTTACCGAGCGGAACTTTTGAAGGTGATCAATGGTGCCAATTTAGGCGATGCCTTGGGCTTTGCGGATGAGCTTCTTCTCGACGACATCTACCGGTTGTCTCCTCTCTCGGCCGAGACCAAAATCGAAGTGATCCCAGCGGCACAATCCCCGTTCCGGTTCGCCGAGGGCGGGGACATGGGATTACCCGGTGCGGACCTGCATCTTGATTGCTGCGTCACCTTCATGTCGGACGATGGCAAAACCACCGAATGTCTGGTTCTCGTGGAAACCGATCCTCTGGGAGGGGTGGCCCAGATCTATGTCATGCCGCTTGTCCCGCTGAGCCCGAAACTGGAATATACGCTGGTTGGTATTGACCGCGAGGGCGCGTTGGCGCGGTTTGCGCAGACGGCCTGTGTCTCGTTCACCGGTGGGACCATGATCACCATGGCCAATGGTGCGCAATGTGCGGTTGAAGATCTCAAAGTTGGCGACAAGGTCCTGACCCGCGACGAAGGTCCACAGGAAATCCGCTGGATCGGGTCCCAAACTGTTCGCGCCGAAGGGGCCTATGCCCCGATCTCGATTGAGGCGGGCGCATTGAACAATTCGCGCGACCTCGTGGTCTGCCCCGATCATCGGCTGTTTATCTATCAACGCCGCGATCATCTTGGCGCCGGGCGGTCCGAGGTTCTGGTGCGTGCTCGGCATCTGGTCAATGACACCTCGGTGCGTCAACTGTCTGGAGGGTTTGTCGACTATTATCAGATGCTGTTTGACGCCCATCAGATCATCTATGCCGAAGGCATTGCGGCGGAATCCATGCTTGTCGACAGCCGCACCCGTGCCGCCATCCCGGAAGAAGTCACAGAAAAACTCACTGAATTGCTCCCCGGCCATCGCCGCACCGACGCAAGTGAGCTTGAAGTGCAAAAAGATCTTTTGGCCCGGCCTGACGCCGCCGCACTTTTGAAACGGGCCTCAACAAGCTAAGGCGCGCCTCTCGCATCACATGGATTGCCCTGCCCGCGTTTTCGCGCTATCGCAGCCGCATGTTGGATACCGCTTCAAATCGCCCCGAATTGCCCGCCGAAATCGCGCGTCGCCGGACCTTTGCGATCATTTCGCACCCGGACGCCGGTAAAACCACGCTGACTGAAAAGTTTCTGCTTTATGGTGGTGCTATTCAGATGGCCGGTCAGGTGCGCGCCAAGGGTGAAGCTCGCCGCACGCGATCCGACTTTATGCAGATGGAAAAAGACCGGGGCATCTCGGTATCCGCCTCGGCGATGTCCTTTGATTTCGACAACTATCGTTTCAATCTTGTCGACACCCCCGGCCACAGCGATTTCTCGGAAGACACCTATCGCACGCTGACGGCCGTCGATGCGGCTGTCATGGTGATCGATGGTGCCAAAGGTGTGGAAAGCCAGACCCGCAAACTGTTTGAAGTTTGCCGCCTGCGCGACCTGCCGATCCTGACCTTCTGTAACAAGATGGACCGCGAGGCGCGCGACACCTTTGAGATCATCGATGAGATTCAGGAAAATCTGGCCATCGACGTGACCCCGGCCAGCTGGCCGATTGGGATGGGTCGTGAGTTTCTGGGCTGTTACGACATGCTCAACGACCGGCTTGAACTGATGGACCGCGCGGACCGCAACGTGGTCGCCGAAACCATTCAGATCAATGGCTTGGATGACCCGGCTCTGGAAAAGCATATCCCTGAGCACATGCTGGAACAGCTGCGCGAAGAGGTTGAAATGGCGCGTGAGCTGTTGCCAGCGCTGGATCCTCAGTCGGTGCTTGAAGGCCACATGACCCCGATCTGGTTTGGCTCGGCAATCAACTCCTTTGGCGTCAAAGAATTGATGGATGGCATCGCCTCTTATGGTCCCGAACCCCAGCCACAAAACGCCAGCCCCCGCGCCGTCGCACCGGAAGAGAAAAAGGTCTGCGGTTTTGTGTTCAAGGTTCAGGCCAACATGGACCCAAAACACCGCGACCGCGTGGCCTTTGTCCGTCTGGCCTCGGGGCATTTCAAACGCGGCATGAAGCTGACCCATGTGCGCACCAAAAAGCCCATGGCGATCTCAAGCCCGGTTCTGTTCCTCGCCTCTGACCGCGAACTGGCGGAAGAGGCCTGGGCCGGCGACATCATTGGCATCCCCAACCACGGCCAGCTGCGTATTGGGGACACGCTGACCGAGGGCGAAGTCCTGAAGGCCACCGGCATTCCTTCGTTTGCGCCAGAACTGCTTCAGGGGGTCCGCGCGGGTGACCCGATGAAGGCCAAACACCTTGAAAAGGCGCTGATGCAGTTTGCCGAAGAAGGCGCGGCCAAGGTGTTCAAACCGATGATCGGTTCGGGCTTTATCGTCGGCGTGGTTGGTGCATTGCAGTTCGAAGTTCTCGGCAGCCGGATCGAGCTGGAATATGGCCTGCCCGTGCGGTTTGACGCCTCACAGTTCACCTCGGCCCGCTGGGTCACAGGCGAAAAGGCGGCGGTTGAGAAATTCATCAACACCAACAAACAACACATCAGCTATGACCACGACGGCGATGTGGTTTACCTGACGCGACTGCAATGGGACATCGACCGCATCGAACGCGACTACCCCGATGTCAAACTGTCGGCCACAAAGGAAATGATGGTTTAATCCCTCCTCATTTTTTGGCTGCTGCCAGTTGATCTGGCAGCAGCTTGCACATCTCTTTTTCGATGGTGTCCCAATTTCAAAATCGCTAGGCAAAAATCTTTGCCTGACGTTTTCTGAGTGCCCCTCTTTCAATCGCTCCATAGCAGCGCACCAAAATTAAACCTCAAACGTGTCACACTTTTGAGGTGAGCATCGACCTTAAATTACGCGCGCATCTAGCAAATTTCTGGGCTCTCGTAAATTTTAAGTAATTCCCCTTCATTCCCAAAATCAGACCAACGGGATCTGCTATAAACGCCAAGCCTGCCATTAGAATGTTGCAGCTCAAAGTATATTTAATGTTTTTCAGAGGTAACCAGTATGACCACAATTTTTGAGACAACCGACGCCGCAAGTGGTGCAAGTACTATCTATTCAATGTCCATTGGAGATGTGTTTACCGGAACACTTTCCGGAGATGCTGATGCGGTGGATGCGGTCCAGTTAGATCTTGAAGCAGGCACAACCTATACAATTTCTGTGTCCGGCCTTTTTGCCGGGACGAATACCGGATTTTTCGGCCTATCCAACTTTGATAGCTCGATCAATTATCAATTTGTACAATACGCCACAGGCCAAACTTTCGGTAATTTGGGAGGCTTGGTTTCGTCGGCCCCCTCATATTATGCACTCACGATCACTGCGCCTACTTCCGGCACCTACCTGTTACAATTCAATGACAATGGTGATGCCTTAGCAGAGGCCTATTCTGTTGCGGTGACCGAAGGCGCATACAAGCCATCCTCAATAACGTTGTTTGCAGATACAATTACCGCTGAGCCGACAGGTACGGTGATCGACCTTCTTGCTGGAAACGATACCTTCCATGGACAGGCAGGTGACGATGAAGCGCGCGGCAACGACGGCGACGATTGTTTGATGGGGGGAGACGGTCAAGACAGTCTGTTTGGTGCCGCCCATAACGACAAACTTTACGGCGAGCTGGGAAATGACCTTCTTTTGGGGGGCACCGGGAATGACACCATGTTTGGTGGAGATGGCAATGACACCATCTCCGGAAACGATGGCGCGGACACCGGTTATGGGGACGCCGACGATGACAATCTCTCTGGCGGAGCAGGTGATGACAGCCTTCACGGAGGAACGGGGAACGATACTCTCAACGGGGGCCAAGATAACGATCTGCTGCGCGGAGAAGAGGGCAATGACCTGATCGATGGTGGCCTAGGTAACGATGTTCTCAACGGCGGTATCGGCAGCGACACGCTCGCAGGTGGCAACGATTCAGATACCCTTTGGGGCGGCGATGCGGATGATTTTCTCTACGGTCAGTTCGGCAATGATGATCTCAACGGTGATCTTGGCGCAGATCTGCTGAGCAGTGGGATCGGAGACGACACCCTCAACGGGGGCGAAGGAAACGACAGCCTTACCGGAGATGATGGTCAGGATTTGCTATACGGTAATGCTGGAGACGATGAGCTTGCTGGCGGCGCAGGGAACGACAGTCTTCACGGGGGCAATGACAATGACACGCTGACTGGTGGCGCTGGTGACGACGTCCTACGTGGAGACGATGGCCAAGACCAAATTGATGGCGGCATCGGCTCAGATCTGATCAATGGAGGCGGCGGCAACGACACACTTTCCGGCGGGGATGGCGCCGATACAATGGTCGGTGGAGACGCCGATGATTTTATCTCCGGACAGTTTGGCACTGATGAGCTGAACGGCGGCGCGGGCAATGATATTCTTCTAGGAGGAAGTGGGTCCGACACTGTGCGTGGTGATGCCGGCAATGATACGCTGAACGGAGACGCTGGCGATGATCTGCTGAATGGTGGCGCCAATGACGACTCCATCATCGGCGGATCAGGCAATGACACAATTGTTGGCGGATCAGGAGATGATTTCATATTCGGGCAGCGCGGCAACGACGTCATGTATGGCGGTACCGGTGCAGACACCTTCCTCGCCAATCGAATTGATACGGACTATGTGCGCGATTTCGAAGACGGCCTCGACATGATCCAACTGTCTCACCTTGCGGCGGCATCAACGTTTTCGATCACAAGCAATATTGATGGTGATGCCGTTATTCAGGTCGACGGGGCCGACGTTATGGTGCTTCGTGACATTCTGGAAGCAGACATCACGACCGCCGATATCAATGCGGGGGCATTGATCTTGGTATAGATCTCACTGAGATCTGGGAGGCCGCCAATCAAAAAAGTGTATCGGCGCAAAGTCCATCGCCTCATAAACTTGGAAAAGGCCTCCCAAGGGGGCCTTTTCACACTTACGTCACTTCGACACCTAACAACGTTACTCTGCCGGGGTGCCGTGCGGCTGTTTCTCTCCGGTCAGGGTCTCTGGCAACACAAAGGCCACCAGAACAAAGACCGCGCCTAGAACAATGCCCAGAATGTCGCCGGACATGGCAAACAGCCCGTCAAACTTGGAACCCGGCACCGTGCCAAGGGTGACTTTGCCGCCCAGGACTTTGTCCAGCAGGCCCGAAGCCTTCCACGACGGGTAGGTCACCATATAGGCCGCTGCGCCCAGCAGACCGCCCGCGATAAAGAACAGCGCGTCTTTGCGCCCCGATGCGGCGGCGCACACACCGGTGCCGGGACAAAACCCCGAGGCGGCCCAGCCTGCGCCGAGCAGTAGCCCGCCGATAAACACGCCGACATAGGCGGTTTTCACGCTCATGTGGCCCACATCCACAAGACCCGCCATTTGCCCCGCAAACATCAGGATCGACCCGGTGCCTATGGCCAGAAGAATGGTTTTCATCAAGCGCACGCGCCGCAGGGTCAGCATACCGGTGATCACATTGGGATTGGTCGCGCCAACCCGGTCCAGCACCGCGCCAAAGGCGGCCCCAATCACAATCGCTAGTAAGATCTGCATGGATCAGCCCTTTCTATACATCAGCATGGCGGTGGGAATGGCGGCGGCAAAAGCGCCGGCGGCAAAGATGTAGCCCGAAACTGCGGTTTGCATCATGCCGGACATCATGTGGCCCGAGGTACAGCCCCCCGCCAGACGCGCGCCATAAAGCACTATAAAGCCGCCCAGAAAGGCCACCGCATAGCGGGCCACAGGGGTGTCGCCAAAATTGTCTTCCCAGATCTGCGGCAGACGGCGCTCTTCGGCATCCACGCCTCCTCGGCTGAGCGCAGAGAGCGCCGCGCCAATCGCCATCGCAACCACAAACACAAAGCTGTAGTTCAGCGGGTTTGAGGCGTTTTTGGCATATTTACCGTTCGACTTGGCCATATAGGCATTGGTCGAGGTATAACCCTCGTCGGTCTGGGTGATGAACTCAGAGTTTGCCACATCCGCGACGATCCCGTTGAGAATGACAAACTGGGTCGAAACGCCAATCGGCTTGACCAGCAAGACGGCGGCAAAGAAGACGAGCCCCAACAGCACGCCCCCAAGTTTCCAATCGAGTGTCATGGTGACGCTCCTTCATATTCCACATTCCGCATGTGATATATAAAGGGCGACAGCATTGATCTGACCTAGATCAAATACATCTCATTTTCAGACTATTTATAGCAGCGCCATCAGCCTGGCCTTTTCCCCCACATCATCGGGCCGCGAAATGGCCTCGGCCAGGGCTTCGAGCGAGTGAATAGAATGCCCCGCGCGAAAGCTGTCGACATGGGGCAGCATGGTGCGAATGCCTGTGGCCTTGGGGGCAAACCCATCCCAGCGCAGCAAGGGGTTGAGCCAGATCAGGCGCCGCGAGGACAGATGCAGGCGCTCCATCTCTTTGTTGAGATCCTCGGGCGCCCCCCGCTCAAGCCCATCGGTGATCAGCAAGACAACAGCGCCCTGCCCCATAACCCGGCGCGACCAGTCGCGGTTGAACGCATGTAGGCAATCGCCAATTCGCGTGCCCCCTTCCCAGTCCTGCGCCTCAGATCCCGCCGATTTCAGCGCGGCATCCACATCACGGGTAGCAAGATGGCGGGTGATATTGGTCAATCGCGTGCCAAAGGTGAAGGCATGCACCTTGGCCCAGCCCGCCCCCTTTTCATTGGCCACCGCATGCAGAAAATGCAGCACCATACGGGAGTACTGGCTCATCGATCCTGAGATATCACAGAGCACCACAAGATTGGGCCAGCGCAGGCGGGGTTTGGCGCGGGCGATATCGCGCAACTCTCCTCCGCGCCGCATCGCGGCCCGCAAGGTGCGTCGGTGGTCAATACGTTTGCCCTGTACCGCCGCCTGCGACCGGCGCGATTCAATTGGTTTCACGGGCAGGGTCAGCCGCGCAATCATACGTTTGGCCTGTGTCATTTCCTCGGTCGACATCTGTTCAAAGTCGAGCGTGCGCAGGCGTTCTTCGGCGGAAATGGTCAGCGAGGCATCCACCTCGATCTGAGTGCTGTCTTGCTCTTCCTCCTGCGGCACCTCGGGCAGATGATCGCCCAAAAGCGCCTGAGCCGCACGTTTCTCACCGGCCTGCGCGGCCTTCTCTTCTTGAACGCCGCGAATGCTGGGCAGCATCATCGACATCATATGTTCCAGATAGCGCGGATCGCGCCAGTACAGCCGAAAGATCTGGGCATAGATGATCCGATGCTCGGGGCGGTTCACGAAACAGGCATGCAGAGTCCAATAGAAATCCATACGGTCGGAAAAGCCCGCCGCCTCAACCGCGCGAACGGCATCAATCACCCGACCTGGCCCAACTGGCAAACCAGCACGACGCAAGGCACGGGCGAAATGGATGATGTTCTGCGCCAGCCGCGGGTTGTCGGGCAGCTCAAGAGGGATTTGTTCAGCCATCAGCCGTCTTGGGGGCGCTGCCCCCAAACCCCCGGAATATTTGGACCAAGAAGAAACATCAGGCGGCTGCCACCAGGTCGCTGGCCTGTGCCAAATCGAATGGGGCCTGATCCTTGAAGGCAGCCACAAGGGTGATTTGGCCAATAATGCCCTGATTGAAGGCGTCCAATTCCTCTGCCGGGACCCACAACTCTTCATGTGCCTGTCCACCGGCTTGTTGGACAGGGTAGCGGGCGGCCATGTCTGACGTGATCTCGAAACGGGTTACAAAGCCGAGATTGTCAGGCGCAGGCAGGACCGAGTTCCAATCACGTGCGATTTTGTCGGCATAGGTTTGCGTGGTCACCGGGTAGAAAATCGGCTGATCGGGAAGGCGCGGCGGCCAGGCTGTCCAACCGCTATCCCGCACCAGGATCAGCTCTTTTAACCCTGTGGGTCGGTATAAGATCATGCGGCATCCAATGTGGCTTTGGCTTCTTCCAAAAGGCGCGCGGCCTCGGATCCTTGAAGTTTGGCAATGTCATCCTGGTACTTCAGGATCGCGCCGAGCGTATCCGAGATCACCTCGGGCGAGAGATCAATCACATCCAAGGCAAGCAGGCATTTGGCCCAATCGATGGTTTCCGCCACACCGGGTTTTTTGAACAGATCCTCGGTGCGCAGCGCCTGCACAAAGCTGACAATCTGACGCGATAGGGTGTCGGCCACCTCAGGCGCGCGCGCGGTCAGAATCTCAACCTCGCGGGCGAAATCCGGATAATCGACCCAATGGTACAAACAGCGCCGTTTTAGCGCATCATGCACTTCGCGGGTGCGGTTTGAGGTGAGGATCACGATGGGTGGCTCAGGCGCCTTGATAGTGCCAATCTCGGGGATGGTGACCTGAAATTCTGACAGCGCCTCAAGAAGGAAGGCTTCGAACGGCTCATCCGTGCGATCCAATTCATCGATCAGCAAAATAGGCGCGCCGTTCTCGTCGGGGCGCATCGCTTGCAACAGGGGACGTTCAATCAGGAAATCTGAACTGAACAGCTCGGCGTTTAAGGCACCCCGATCCGCGTTCCCCTGTGCTTCGGCGGTGCGAATGGCGATCATCTGCGCCGGAAAGTTCCATTCATACACAGCACTCGAGGCATCAAGGCCTTCGTAGCATTGCAACCGGATCAACCGTCGCCCCAGCATCAGAGCCAGCGCTTTGGCAATTTCGGTCTTCCCGACGCCCGCCTCGCCCTCGAGAAACAAAGGCCGCCCCAGACGCAGCGACAAAAACACCACCGTCGCCAGCGCCCGACCACAGACATATCCCGTCTGCGCGAGTTGTGCCTGCACCTCGTCAATTGATGTGGGTAAACTCATACCTGCTCCTCCTGCCCCAAGAGGTGCAGAGCTAAGCCAGATCGGTCAATAGCGCCAAGGTCGCAGTTCCCTTGCTTTTATTGGTGTCACGTTGACGCCCATTCAAGGGAATGGCATGATTCGAGCAAGCAAATGCACAGGGGCCAACCCTGGCCATCCATCCGGCGGACGAGCAGATATGCCAAACCATCAGGCGGAGGCGCAGCAATGCGCATAACCGCAGTCACATGCGTGAAAAACGAAGGCCCCTTCCTTTTGGAATGGATCGCCTTCAATCGCCTTATCGGCGTTACTGATTTTCTCTTTTATTCAAACGATTGCACCGACGGGACCGACCATCTTCTGGATGCATTGGCCAAACGTGGCGATGTGGTGCATCTCGCCAACCCCGCAAAGACCCGCAAATACCAGATGGAGGCGCTCAAACACGCGGCGGATCAGCCTGTTGTCACTGACGCCGATTGGGTCTGGGTGGCGGATGTGGATGAGTTTCTGAACATCCATGTGGGGGATCATACCATCCCTGCCCTGATCGAGGCCTGCGGCACACCGGACGCGATCAGTGTCACGTTTCAGTTCTTCGCCAACTGCGGCATTGCAGAGTTTGAAGATCGACCTGTCATTGAACAGTTCACCCGCTCGCACAATCCTGATCTCTGGTGCGCTGACACTGCGATCGAGGTCAAAACACTGACCCGCAAAGGATTTCCTTTGCAGTACTTCGGAGCACACCGACCGTTTTTCCGCGACAAAATCGTCGACAAAGCAAGCTGGCCTCGTTGGACTGATGGCTCGGGCCAGAATGTGCCACACAAGTTTCTGGTTGCCGCCATTCCCCGCCGGGTGCGCAAATTCCCCGCCGCAGGTGTGCGCAGGTTTGCCACGCTCAATCATTATGCCCTGCGTTCGCTCGACAGCTATCTGGTGAAAAGTGACCGCGGCGACGTCAATCGCGAGAACCGGGATCTTGCGGAAGGATATTGGTCAGAGCGCAATGACCCCGCCTGGGAAGACCTTTCAGTGCGCCGCTATCTTCCCGATCTAAAGGCCGCATTGGCGGAACTGAAGTCAGATCCGGAAATTGCGAGGCTCCACGACGAAACCGTGCGCCTGCATCTCGCCAAACGAGACGCGCTCATGGCGACGCCTGAGTTTATCGCGCTATACGACCGCCTCAATTCCCTGCCGCCCTACCCGCCCGAAGAATGGGCATTGATGAAAGAACTGGGGTTGGCGGAATGAAACGGGTAAAATGCGTCAACCTCGGCCTGCCGAAAAGTGGGACAACCACACTGGCACATGCCCTAACCGAAGCGGGCTGGCTGGCGGCCGATCATAAAGTGCGCCGTGCCCAAAGCACCAAGCCGGGACTGGCGGGAACCTACATCGGTCATCAGCTCTTCAAAGGGCATTTCAACAGCGGCAATCCCTTTGAATTTCTCGACCTGTATGATGCGTTGACCGAAATCAATGCCTTGAACGGACCGGTGTCGATCTGGCCGCAATGTGACTATGCGCTGATCAAATCCATGCGTATGGCCCGCCCCGATCTCAGCTTTGTTGCAACATGGCGTCCGCCCGAAGATATGGCCGCCAGCATGCTCCGCTGGAACAATCTGGGGGTAGACCGTCTGCCCAATGGCACCATGCCCGGCATGCCACATGGGTTTGGCAAAACAGATGCTGAGTTGATCACCTGGATCGAGGCCCACTACGACATGCTGCGCGATCTCTTTGGCGATGATCCGCGGTATCTCGAACTGGATGTGACCGCAGATGATGCCTCGGACAAATTGGGGGGCCATCTCGGCATCGAGGTCCCGTGGTGGGGCAAGAAAAATGTAAATACCGAAACACCAGGGGCCAAAACAGACTGATGCGGATTTTTCTACATATCGGTCCCGACGCCCATGCCACTGACCGGTTACAGCGCGTTCTCGACAGCAAACGTGACATTCTGACACAAAACGGGGTGCTGTATCCCACGGCGCCCGGCCCACGCAACCACACGCGGTTGTATCTGGCCTGTTCCGATCCCGACAACATCGACAGTATCCGGTTTCACCGAGGGGTCATCTCGGGAGACAGGCAAAACATTCTGGCCGAGCGCGTGCTTACGCAACTGAAGACCGAGATACAGGACACAGCGCCCGACAGCCTGATCCTGACGGCGCCTCAGTTTGGCAATGGCCTTGCCTCGCCTACTGAGCTTGCCCGGCTTCAAGCGCTTCTCGCTCAGATTTCGACCGACATTCGGATTGTCGCCCATATTGATGATCCCGCCCGGATGTTGGTCAAACGCTATGCGCTTCAGACCACACAGGGGCGTGCCGAAACCCTGGATGTTGAGTTGAACTGCCTAAGCGGATCCTTTTGGGATCGCGCCCTGGCCAGCACCCCTGCCGCCGACCCCGCATCCGGGTTCTTTCCCGATTTGCAAGGCGCAAACTTCTGGATTGATTTCAAACGCCTAGAACAGGAATGGTCAGCCGCCTTTGGCCCCGGATCTGTGGTGTTTCGCTCGCTCGACCCCAATCACATCTGGTCCCCACACGCCACGGACGAGCTGCGCGACAGTTTCGACCCCGACTTTCCCTTAGGGCCTGCAGAAGAGGCGCGGCTGCCCAAACTGCCCTCTGAGGCCTGGGTTGCCCGATGCCGACAATTCAACGACGTCGTGGTGCGTATGCTGGCCGGGGAGAAAATGATCCTCGAACGCCCGCTGTGGCGCAAGCTTTTACAAGAGCTTCGGATCGGCGGCCGCCCCATCGACGCCGGAGGTCTTGGCAAGCTCTCGTCCTTTTTCGCGAATGACATCGTGGATCTGTGCCAACGTCACGGCGGATTGAACCCTGACCTGATGCGCGCAAATGCGCAAATCGAGGACTGGACCGAGGCCGATACGCGCAATGGATTTCGCGCCACTCAGTACCTTCTGGCCTTCAAATGGCGCATCAATCAGGCCGCGCGCGAAACGCTTAGCCAGCAGGGACAAGACGACACCACGGAACACGCACCAAATCAGCCGGATGTGCCGGATAATCTGACACTTGAAACAGTTGACGCGGCACTGAGCCCTGTTGCGCAAAAGGCTCTGCCTGCGGTGGCAAAAGCCAGTTTTATCAAGCTGCAAAACTCACCTTTTGCGCCGCACAATCGCATGGGTCATGTCAATGAAACTGTCCTCGCGCCTGATTTCCCCCCGCGTAAACCTCGCAAACTAGACGAAGGATCTTCGGGCCATGTGATCGTGGGCTGCATGAAAAACGAGGCGCCCTATATCCTCGAATGGGTCGCCTACCACCGGGCCATCGGGTTCGACAATTTTCTGATCTACACCAACAACTGCGAAGACGGCACGTCCGAGATGCTTGATCGTCTGCAGGCGCTTGGCATTCTTGAACATCGCAACAACGATGAGTGGAGCGGAAATTCCCCCCAGCAATATGCGCTGGATCAGGCGTTGAACGAACCTGTTGTGAAGCATGCCAAGTGGATCGCACATATCGATGTGGACGAGTTCATCAATATTCGCTGCGGTACAGGCACACTGGAGGATCTGTTTGCCAAAGCGCCTGACGCCACAAACATTGCGATGACATGGCGGTTGTTTGGCCACAACGGGGTGGCCAAGTTCACTGACCAGCTGGTCATCGATCAATTTGACAGCTGCGCGCCCAAGTATTGCCCCAAGCCGCATACGGTCTGGGGATTCAAAACTCTATTTCGCAACAAAGGCGCTTATGGCAAAATCAGCTGCCATCGGCCCAACAAACTGACCGACGGGTCAGAGGCCCATGTCAAATGGATCAATGGGTCTGGCGAGGACATGACCAAAGAAGCGATCAACAACGGCTGGCGCAGCTCGCGTAAAACCATTGGTTACGATCTGGTTCAACTCAATCACTACGCCCTGCGCTCGTCTGAGAGTTACCTCATCAAACGGCAACGCGGGCGGGCGCTTCATGTAAACCGCAATATCGGGCTGCATTACTGGATCCGCATGGATTGGTCGGTGCATCGAGACCTGACCATCAAACGCAACATTCCACGTGTGCAGGCCGAACTGGATCACCTGAAGTCCGACCCGGAAATCGCTAAGTTGCATACCCAAGCTGTGCAATGGCATCAAAATAAAGCCTTGGAATTGCACAAACTTCCTGAGTTTGAGAAACTCTATCAACAGGCCCTGCAGCTTAAGATCACCGCAACCGAGCGCGTGGCGCTGTCCATCGTTCTAGATACCAAAAACTGACCAAAGGCATTGCACGTGACCACGCCAAACATCACTGCCGTTTTATGCCTTCGCAATGAAGCGGCCTTTCTTCTGGACTGGATGGCCCATCATTTGGCCTGTGGTGTCACCCATGTTGTGGCTTTGTCGAACAACTGTCAGGATGGCACTGACCTGATGCTGGATCGGCTGCAAGAGCTGGGTCTGGTCACTCATATCCGCAACGAAGGTCCTTATGATCAGCGTGGCATCCAGTTCTCTGGGCTAAAGCGAGCCGACAAAGAGCCCGCCGTGTCATCCGCGGATTGGCTGCTTTCACTGGACATCGATGAATATGTGAACGTGCATGTAGGCGACCGCACCCTGCCCACACTGATTGAAGCCCTCCCCGAGGCGGATGCCATCACGCTGACCTGGCGGCTCTTTGGCAACAACGGGATTGCGCGTTATTCTGACCAGCCGGTCACCCAACAGTTCACTCAAGCGGCGCCAGAAATCATGCACTGGCCCTGGCGCGCTGCGATGTTCAAAACGCTGTATCGCAACACAGGGACCTATAAAAAACTGGGCGTACATCGCCCACGCAGCCCGGTGGCGGACCAGGTCGACGCATCCCGCTGGTTTGATGGCCAAGGGCGTGAGTTGGGCGCACAATTTCGCACCCGTCGCATTTTCTCGAACTACGGGCGTCCGAACTATGGGTTGGCCCAGCTCAACCACTACCCGCTTGGATCTATGGAAAGCTATGTGCTCAAAACAGATCGCGGGCGGGCGGTTCATTCAGATCATGTTCTGGGCATGGATTATTGGGTGGAACGCAATTGGTGTGATGTCGAAGACCGGTCTGTCTTGCAGATGCATGGCGTAGACGAGCACAGGCGTTCCTTCGCCAATGACCCGCAACTCTCTGAACTTCATGAGAAATCCGTTCAGTGGCGCAAGGAACGATTTGACACCCTCCTTACCGAGGAACCTAATCGCGCGCTCTTTGCGCGCCTGTTGATGACCCCGCCAGCCCGCGCCGTTTCGATTGAGGCCGCCCGGTTTCTGGCCAGCCATGCCACCAAAGCGCAGTAAAAGAATTAGCGTCAAATTTCCCTGAATTCATCACAATTCCGCCCGAAACTCAGGCCAAATTGATCCCAAACCCGGCCGGACACCGGGAGATGAGGACATTTGGGTATGACGCAAGAGACAACTACATTTCCCCCAGATCTGTCAGAGCTGTCGCGCGGCCAGCTTTTGACAGCCTTGCGTGACATCGGCACCGAGCTTGGCTTTGCCGAACCCTTGGGCCGCTCTCATGCCGGAATTTTTGTCGAAGAAGGGGACACGTTGTTTGTCAGCTTTGAAACCATGTCCGGCATCGAAACCCTGTCCCCCACACGCACGCCGCTTGGATTTGACATGCTCAAGCGTCACGGCTGGTCCAGCCTGACCCTAATCAGCCGTGGAGACACCTGGTTCCGTGACCCGCGGGTCTATGGCTTCTTTGACCAGCTTCTGGATGACGGGTTCTTCGACGAGTTTGAACAGGTTATCTTCTACGGCGCCGGTCCTTGCGGCTATGCCGCAGGTGCCTTTTCCGTTGCCGCCCCCGGAGCCAAAGTTGTGATGCTTCAGCCGCAGGCCACCCTTGACCCGCGGGTCACCGAATGGGACGAGCGTTTTGTCGAACACCGCCGGTTGGATTTCACATCACGCTATGGCTTTGCTCCGGATATGATTGATGCCGCCGAGCAGGCGCATGTGTTTTATGATCCGCGTGAACGCTTTGATGCGATGCACTCCGCCCTGTACGAGCGCCGCAATGTCAGCCGCCACCGCATGCCTTACATGGGTCCGGCCCTGCAGGGGGATATGTTGTCCCTGGGCTTGCTGCACCAGATCCTGGAACAGGTTGCCAATGACAGCTTCACCCCGGCCAGCTTTGCAAAAATGATGCGCATTCGACGCAAACACATGCCCTATCTGCGCCGCCTGTTGTCAGATGTCGATAAAATGGAACGCCCGGAACTGGCCAAGATGATCTGTTCCAATGTGGTGTCTCGAATGAAAGCGCCTCGGTTCCGCCGACGCCTTGCCCAGATGCAGGCCGCAGAAGAAGCGGCGCGCGACGCATAAGACACTGGCCCTAATGTCCCGGGCATGCTACGCGCCGGGCCATGCAACAGATCACGATCCGCCGCCCCGATGACTGGCACCTGCATCTGCGCGATGGCGCAATGCTAACCGCCGTCGCCCCCGAAACGGCGCGCCATTTTGGCCGCGCCATCATCATGCCCAATCTGGTTCCGCCGGTGATCACCGGTGATCAGGCGGCAGCCTACCGCGACCGCATTCTTGCGTCTTTGCCAGAAGGCGCCGAATTTGAGCCGCTGATGACGCTCTACCTGACCGAAAACACCGATCCCGAAGATCTGGCACGCGCCCATGCGGATGGCTTGATCAAAGCGGTCAAACTCTATCCGGCAGGGGCAACCACCAACTCGGCCAGTGGCGTACGCGACTTTGACAAAGTCCGCCCGGTTCTGGAAAAGATGGCCGAGATTGGCTGTCCCATGTGTGTGCATGGTGAAGTGGTTGATGACGACATTGACATCTTTGACCGCGAAGCTGTGTTCATCGATCGCGTGCTGGATCCTTTGCGCCAGAAAACGCCTGATTTGCGGGTGGTCATGGAGCATATCACCACCAAACAGGGTGTGGACTATGCCGCCACAGGTGGCGACACGCTTGGCGCGACCATCACGACGCATCACCTTGTGATCAATCGGAATGCTATTCTGGTTGGGGGCATCAAACCGCATTACTACTGTCTGCCAGTGGCGAAACGCGAAGAGCACCGTCTGGCGCTGCGCGCCGCGGCCACGTCTGGGGACAGCTCATACTTCCTGGGCACTGACAGCGCGCCTCATCTGGATGAAGCGAAGCTCAGCCCCTGTGGCTGTGCCGGATGTTTCACCGCCACCAACACCATGTCGATCCTGGCGGAGGTCTTTGAACAGGACGATGCCCTGAACAAACTTGAGGGCTTTGCCTCGCTGCATGGGCCCAAATTCTATGGCCTTGCCGCAAATGAGACCACCCTGACTTTGACCAAAGGTGATGCGGTATCTTACCCCACCGAGATCAAAACCGCCGAGGGCCCGGTCACTGTGTTTGATCCAATGATGCCGCTGCATTGGCGGGTGAGCTAAGGGGGCTCTGCCCCCGCCTTCGGCGCCCCCGGAGTATTTTTGAAAAGAAGATGCCTGTCGGCGCTTTTCGTCGGCAGGCAGACAGTCTAGAGACACCGCAAACACAAAAGGACGCTGCCATGATCCCCTCGACCTACCCCTCTCAAGAAGAAATCGCCCGTCTGACCGCGCGTATGCTGTGGGAGATCGAGGCTGTGCATTTCATGGGTGACGCGCCCTTCACGCTGGCCTCGGGCCTGCCTTCGCCGGTCTATATCGACTGCCGCAAGCTGATCTCTTATCCGCGCATCCGCAGCACTCTGATGGATTTTCTCACCATCACCGTGATGCGCAATGCGGGTTTTGAGGCCTTCGACAATATTGCCGGTGGCGAAACAGCCGGCATTCCGTTTTCGGCACTGGTGGCCGAGCGCATGGCGCTGCCGATGACCTATGTGCGCAAAAAACCCAAGGGTTATGGCCGCAATGCGCGCATTGAAGGCGCGATGAGCGAAGGCGAGCGCGTGCTTTTGGTCGAAGATCTGACCACCGATGGCGGATCGAAGCTAAGCTTTGTTGATGCGATCCGGGAAACTGGGGCTACCTGTGCACATACGGCGGTGATTTTCTACTATGGGATTTTCCCGGAAACGATCCAGACGCTGGGTGACCACGGGGTTGATCTGCATTATCTCTGCACCTGGCATGACGTGCTGGCCGAAGCGCGCAACATGGGCAAGTTCTCGGATGATACTCTGAACCAGGTTCAGGCCTTCATCGACGCTCCCCGTGATTGGCAAGAGGCCAACAGGGCCTGACCGACCTGTGGACAAATCAGACAGCGAATCGCAAATGCGCTCAGCATTTTGCGGTTCGTTTGTGTTTTAGCGCCATATTATGTGATAGACTGGTGTCATTGTGACGGCCCGCAGAGTTATCCCTGCGAGTTGCCCACAGAGATATCCAGATAGAAAAATGACGGCAGACCCTGTAGACCACTGCCAATACCAGATGACGAGCAGAGCATGAACGAGATTACCCCGGTCAATCCGGGTGCTGCGCAAATCGAAGCACCCGACACGATGCCGCATTCCATCGAGGCCGAACAGCAATTGCTGGGCGCGATCCTGACGGATAACGAAATCTTTGACCGGATCGCCGCGATTATCAACGAAGGTCACTTCTACGATCCGGTTCATGCGCGGATCTATGAAACGGCGGCGGCGCGGATCTCCAAAAACAATCTCGCATCTCCAGTGACGCTTAAGGCGTTTCTGGAAGATGACGAGGGGCTAAAAGAGTTGGGCGGCCCCGCCTATCTGGTTCGTCTTGCCGGTGCGGCGGTATCGACTTTTGCGGTGCGCGAATATGCCCAGATGATCTATGATCTGGCGATCCGCCGCGATTTGATCCGCTTGGGCAAGGACATCTCGGCCAAAGCCGCAAAGGTTGATGTTAAGTCAGAGCCGCGCGAACAGATCGTTGAAGCGGAACAATCGCTCTATAAATTGGCGGAACAGGGCCAGACCGAAAGCGGGTTTGTGTCGTTCCTCAAGGCGGTGACCGAAGCGGTCAACACTGCCAACGCCGCCTATCAGCGGGATGGCGGTATGGCCGGGGTGTCTACCGGTCTTATTGACCTGGATACCAAGCTTGGCGGCTTGCACAAATCCGACCTTTTGATCCTTGCCGGCCGCCCGTCGATGGGAAAAACTTCGCTTGCCACAAACATCGCATTCAATATCGCCAAAGCCTACAAGAAAGGCCTGATGCCCGACGGAACCGAGGGTGCAACCTCGGGTGGGGTTGTTGCCTTCTATTCTTTGGAGATGAGCGCCGAACAGCTGGCCAGCCGTATTCTGGCCGAGGCATCAGAGATTTCGTCCCATAAAATCCGTCAGGGTGACATGGATGAGACCGAATTCCGTCGCTTTGTCGAAGCGGCCAAAACGCTGGAATCCTGTCCGCTCTATATTGATGATACACCAGCCTTGCCGATCTCGCAGGTGGCGGCCCGCGCGCGGCGCCTCAAACGGACCCACGGTCTCGATGTGGTAATCGTCGACTACCTGCAGCTGCTGCGTGGTACCGCAGAAAACCGGGTTCAGGAAATCGGTGAGATTTCGATGGGCTTAAAGGCCATCGCCAAAGAGCTCAACATTCCTGTCATCGCACTGTCCCAGCTGTCGCGTCAGGTGGAAAACCGCGACGACAAACGGCCTCAGCTGTCGGACCTGCGGGAATCTGGATCGATTGAACAAGATGCCGACGTGGTTATGTTTGTGTTCCGGGAAGAATATTACGTCGAACGTGAAAAGCCTTCGGAAGAACGGTTGGATGAAATGGCTGCCTGGCAGGAACGCATGGCCCGCCTACATGCCAAGGCCGAAGTGATTGTTGGCAAACAGCGACATGGTCCCATTGGTACGGTTGAACTGTCCTTCGAAAGCCAGTTCACGCGCTTTGGCAACCTCGCCAAGTCATGGCAGAATGATGGTGGCGGCGGCGACTACTGATCCCGGTGCCGATCTGAGGAGGTGGCGATGGTGTCCCGTAGAAGCTTTATCAAAACAGTCTCTGCCGCAGCGTCTTTGATTGGGCTGGGACAAACGGCGCAGGCCTCCTTACCTGATGGGTTTTATGTGCCCCCGGAAGAAGACCGTCATGAGCTATGCTTTATGCAGTGGCCCGTGACGCGCGAGATCTATCCGACCCGCGATGATCGCGACTATATCCAAGAGGTGATCGCCCGCATCGCCAACACCATCTCAGAATTTGAGCCGGTTGTGATGTTGGCAGACAAGTCCCAGCATAAGGCTGCGCGCCGAATGCTGGGACGGGGTGTTGCCCTTTGGGATATTGCCACCGACGATCTATGGTGCCGTGATTCCGGACCGCTGGTGGCGGTGAATAACGCCGGTGACCGGGCGGTCAGTGGCATTCAGTTCAATGGTTGGGGAGATCGCTATAAGCTTCCCAATGACCGGCGGGTCAGCGCCCGTGTGGCCGAACATCTGGGTGTCCCTCATTATGCCTCGGCTGTGATCGGAGAAGCCGGCGGGGCCGAAGCCAACGGTCATGGGCGTGTTCTTGCGAATGAAAGCAGCTGGATCAATCGCAACCGCAATCCCGGCGCATCAAAAGCCACAATCACACAGCAGCTGAAAGAGGCCTATGGCGCAGATCAGGTGATCTGGGGGCCGGGTGTTGCGGGGTTGGATGTGACCGATGACCATATAGATGGCGTCGCGCGATTTACGGGTCGAAACTCGGTATTGTTCAATGGGGAAATCCCGGCGGATCCACAGGACCCCTTTGGCGTGGCAGCAGAACAGTTGTTTCAGAACATGCGGCAAGCGGCTCTTAAGGTGGATGTGATCCCCCTGCCCTTCGAGGGGCGGTCAGAAGAACCCGGTGCCTATGTAAACTATTACGTGTGTAATGGCGGCGTGGTGGCGTCGCAATTTGGCGATCGCGAAACAGATGACATTGCCTATGACGCGCTCAAACGCCACTATCCGGGGCGTGAGATTATCATGTTGGACACCGATGCCCTGACCGAACTGGGCGGAGGTATTCACTGCGCTACCCAGCAGCTCCCCGCGGTGTGATCACAACCAGACCAACAACCCTAAGTAAAAGCCAAGCTCAGCAAACTGCTGCACGCCTCCAAGGCAGGCACCGGTATAGCCGCGCAGCTTGGCGATAAAGGCTTTGCGAAAGCCCTGAGCCAGGCCAACACTGCCCAAGAAACCAAACAGAGCCGCCATCGGCCCCCAGCGAATGACAATCAGGCTCAGGGCCAGAACGCCCACGGCAAGCGCAATCCGATACCCATCTGGTGTCACGGAGGGCACAGCGGCGGGCATGCCAATACGGCGGGCCTGCGGTGTGGTGCCAACCACATGTACCGAGGCCATCTGCCCCAATGTTAGCCCAACAATCAGCGCCAGACCTGCATCGGCCACCGGAAGTGACGCCAGAAGCGACAGCTTGAGCATGAGCACCATGCCCAGCACCAAAGCCCCAAACAATCCAGGAGGTTTTTGCAGCGCGTCCAATACATCGGGTTTGCTGCGCCCGCGCCCCAAAGCCTCTGAAACTTCTGCCAACCCCAATTCGTGAAACGCGGCTGTGATCATCAATGTTGCAATCAGCGAGATCAACAGGGCCGGAAACGGTGGCAGAAACAACGCCGCGCCCCAAAGCGCGCAGGCCCCCCAAAGCCCGACAAGAGCTCCAACAAGCGAGTAATACCGCAGCGCGCGAATATCCAAATCATCCGAACTTGGCAGCTCACTGGGAATTGGAAACCGCGTCAATCGCCCCAACGCGAGCAGAAACAGCTGAAACTCCAGCTGCAAAACTTCTTTCATTGCGCCCCTCTTACCTGACCTCACCCCACCTTAACCGCGCCTTTGCGTCGCCCTCAAGCTGCAGTGAGAGTTTTCCCTCTTGACCCACGCCCGCATCCTGCCAAACACGGGAACATGGCAGTTGCACACCTCACTATCGATCTCGCCGCGCTGACAGCCAACTGGCAGGCGCTGAATTCCATGTCTCAGACCGAGACCGCTGCGGTGGTCAAGGCCGATGCCTATGGACTGGGCATCGACAAGGTCGCCCCTGCTCTGGCGCAGGCGGGCGCACGGCGGTTTTTTGTGGCCGCCGCCGAAGAAGGCGCGGAGTTGCGTCAAGTGCTCGGAAGCGGTCCGGAAATCAATGTCTTTTCCGGTCACATAAAGGGTGACACAGCGCTGATCCGCGACGCCAATCTTGTGCCGATGTTAAATTCGATCGACCAGATGCTGCGTCAGGTCGAGGCCCTGCCTGGCCATGCCTTTGGATTGCAGCTAGATACCGGCATGAACCGGCTTGGGATGGAAAATGCCGAATGGCGGGCCCTGCGCGATATTGCCTTGGCGCAGAAACCCACATTGGTCATGAGCCATCTGGCCTGTGCTGATGAACCTGCGCATTATATGAATGCCCAACAACTTCAGACCTTTGTCGACATGACTGACGGTATCGACGCCGACCGTTCGCTCGCGGCGACAGGCGGCACCCTGTTGGGCCCGGATTATCACTTTGACCTGACCCGCCCTGGGGTGGGGATTTACGGCGGCATGCCCTTTATCGACGCCAAACCCGTTGTGCGTTTGGATATTCCCGTCATTCAGGCCCGCGATGTGCAGACCGGTGAAACGGTTGGGTACTCCAACACCTGGACCGCCGAGCGTCCGACACGTGTGGCCACAATTGCCGCAGGTTATGCCGATGGCATCCTCCGCGCGATGGGTGATCAGGCTTGTCTCTGGGCCGGGGATACCCGTTGCAGGGTGCTTGGCCGTATCTCGATGGATATGATTGGTGTGGACATCACCCCGGTCGAGGGAGAGCCCGCGTCGCTTGAACTTTTGGGGCCGCATCAAGGTGTCGATATGCTCGCGGATTGGGCCGGGACCATCGGTTATGAGATCCTGACCTCGCTGGGACATCGGTATGACCGGAGCTATCTGACAGCATGAGTGCCCTTCTCGCCCCTCTCGGACTTCTCGGACGCAACACGCTTGGCCTGATGGCAGCGATTGGGCGTGTGACGCTTTTCGCGCTTCAGGCCCTATCGCATATCGTCCGCCCGCCGTTCTACAGCCGCGAGTTTGGCGTCGCGCTGATGCAGATCGGCTGGCTGTCGCTGCCGGTTGTGGGCCTGACGGCCGTGTTCACCGGGGGCGCCTTGGCGCTGCAGATCTATGCAGGTGGCGCGCGTTTCAATGCCGAAGCTGTTGTGCCTCAGATCGTTGCCATTGGTATGGTGCGCGAACTTGGCCCGGTTCTGGTTGGTTTGATGATTGCGGCCCGCGTAACATCATCGATTGCGGCTGAGATCGCCACGATGAAAGTGACCGAACAGATTGACGCGCTTGTCACCCTGTCGACCCATCCGATGAAATATCTGGTTGCGCCTCGGGTTCTGGCCGCGCTTTTGGTTGTGCCTCTGTTGGTGGGGATTGGCGATATTATTGGGGTCTTTGGCGGCTATGCCGTTGCAACTGGCACCCTCGGTTTCAATGCCGCGGCCTATATCAAAAACACCGTCAACTTTCTTGAGCTCTTCGACATCCTGTCCTCGCTGGCCAAGGGCTGTGTCTTTGGTGGGATCGCGGCGACCATGGGCTGTTACTATGGCATGCAATCCGGGCGCGGGGCGCAGGGTGTCGGCCGCGCAACCAAAGGATCGGTCGAAGCCGCCGCCGTCCTCATTCTGGCCGCGAACTTTGTTCTGACAGGGGTGTTCTTCTCGCTATGATCGACCTGCTGAATGTAAAAAAATCTTTTTATAACAATCGTGTACTGCAAGGTGTTAATCTAAAGATTGACCGTGGCACCTCGATGGTGATCATCGGTGGGTCAGGCACCGGGAAATCAGTTCTTTTGAAATCGGTTCTCGGTCTGGTGGTCCATGACAGCGGCACCATCACTTTGGATGGGCAGGACGTGACCAAAGCTGATCGCGATACCTTTCTGGCGCGCTTTGGCATGTTGTTTCAGGGCGGCGCCCTGTTTGACAGCCTGCCAGTGTGGCAAAACGTGGCCTTCCGCCTGCTGCGCGGGAGCCTGAAGCGCCCCAAAGACGAAGCCCGCGAGATCGCCATTGAGAAACTGCGCCGCGTGGGTCTGAAACCCGATGTGGCCGACCGCCTACCCGCCGAACTGTCGGGGGGGATGCAGAAACGTGTTGGTCTTGCCCGGGCCATTGCCGCTGAGCCTGAGATTATCTTTTTCGACGAACCCACCACTGGCCTCGATCCGATTATGTCGGGCGTTATCAACGATCTGATCCGTGAGATTGTGGATGAGATGGGCGCAACCGCGATGACCATCACCCATGACATGAGTTCGGTACGCGCCATCGCCGATAATGTGGCGATGCTACATGGTGGGGTGATCAAATGGACTGGCGCGGTTGGTGATATGGATCATAGCGGCGATCCTTACGTGGATCAGTTTATTTCGGGCCGCGCAGAAGGGCCGATTGAGGCCGTGCGATGAACAGTTTTTTTCAGCCCCCACCCGAAGTCATCGCTTTCCTCTTCATCAAGAAATTCGTCTATCTAGAGATCCTTGCCGGTCTCGCGCTGTTGCGTGTGATCATCGGCCGTGGGTTGGCGCGCTGGCCTGCGCTTGTCACCCTGTTCATGGCGGCGGGCGGGATCGCCACAACCTTTGCGCCGGCCTTTGGTCTGAACGAAGGAACGCTTTATGTCAAAGCGGCACAGTTCATGGCTGAGTGCGGTGGGATGTCCGCGCTTCTGGTGCCCTCGGCGGTCTTTTTGATCTGCTCTATTACGCCGCGCGCCCGGTGGCGGTGGATAGATGCGCTGCATCTGTTAATGCTTGCGGGTTTGATTGGCCTGTGGTGGTGGGTCGGTTGAGGGGAATTTTGCAGGTTTTCCCCACCTTTTACCCCGACACCACCTTACCTATCTTCTGACCATGCGTTGGATAAACCTTTCTCTTCTCGTGCTTTACCCCCTCGCGTGGTTCGCACCTCTGCTGCGCGCCGGGCTTTTGCCGGTGTTTGGCTTAAGCGAAATCAGCGTAATCTCGGGGTTACAAAGCCTCTGGGCCTCAGATGTGTTTCTGGCACTTCTCGTCACCGCTTTCGCACTTTTTGCACCCTACCTTAAAACCCTTGGACTGGCGCTTGTGCAGTTCAAACTCTTGGATCGCCGCACGCTACCTGCTTTGAATTTACTGGGAAAATTCGCGATGGCGGATATCTTTCTGGTGGCACTGTATATCACCCTGTCCAAGGGAATTGGCGTAGGCAAGATCGAAACCGCCTGGGGGCTTTATCTGTTCACGGCCTGTATTCTGACGTCGATCCTTTTGGGCGCGCTTGAAAGCCGTAAAAAATCCGAGTGCATTGCCGAAAAAGATCGGGCATAAGACCCGAGAACAAGTCAAGAACACCCGAGGGCATTATGGCCAAAGCCGTTACCACATTTGTCTGCCAGTCTTGCGGCGCCACAAGCTCAAAATGGTCAGGGCGTTGCGAAGCCTGTAACGAATGGAACACCATCGTTGAGGAAAAACCGCTGAGCGCAGGCCCCTCTAAGAAATCTCTGGGGGCCATGCGCGGCACCAAAATCCCCCTGACCAATCTCTCAACCAAAGAGGCCCCGCCGCCACGCACCGCCTCGGCGCTGGGGGAACTTGACCGGGTGCTGGGCGGTGGTCTTGTCCCGGCCAGTGCGGTTCTTGTGGGCGGCGACCCCGGCATCGGGAAATCAACGCTCTTGCTTCAGGCGGCTGCGGCCTTTGCCAATTCTGGTCTCAAAGTCATCTATATCTCCGGCGAAGAAGCCAGCGCACAGGTGCGCCTGCGTGCGCAGCGTCTGGGACTTGCAGATGCCAGCGTGAAACTGGCCACCGAAACCAACCTGCGCGATATCCTCACCACGCTTGAGGCCGAAGCGCCCGATCTGGCAATCGTCGATTCGATCCAGACCATGTGGGCCGACAATGTCGACAGTGCACCGGGATCTGTCAGTCAGGTGCGCGCGGCAGCGCATGAGCTGACGACCTTTGCCAAATCCAAGGGCTCGGCGGTGATCATGGTGGGCCATGTCACCAAAGACGGTCAGATCGCCGGTCCCCGCGTGGTCGAACACATGGTCGACACCGTGTTGTATTTCGAAGGCGAACGCGGCCACCAGTTCCGCATTTTGCGCAGCGTGAAAAACCGCTTTGGCCCCGCAGATGAAATCGGTGTGTTCGAAATGACCGGCAGCGGCCTATCTGAGGTGTCAAACCCCTCTGCCCTCTTCCTCTCTGATCGCGGGCAACCTGCGCCGGGCTCGGTCGTGTTCTCCGGCATCGAAGGTACCCGGCCCGTGATGGTCGAGTTTCAGGCGCTGGTGTCGCCCTCGCCGCACAGCCAGCCACGCCGATCGGTTGTGGGCTGGGATGGGTCACGACTGGCGATGATCCTCGCGGTTCTCGAATCGCGCTGCGGCATACCGTTCAGCGGTCTTGACGTTTACCTGAATGTGGCGGGCGGCATGCGCGTCAACGAACCAGCGGCGGATCTGGCCGTTGCGGCTGCGCTGCTTTCCGCGCGCGAAGATGCAAGTTTGCCCCCCGAAACCGTGGTTTTTGGCGAAATCAGCCTCTCAGGCGCCCTTCGTCCCGTCACCCAGACCGAAAACAGGTTGAAAGAAGCGCAAAAACTTGGTTTCAGCACTGCCATATTGCCTACAGGTGGCAAATCTCCGTCGGTCAAAGGTATGAAACTGACCAGCATGGGAGATCTGACCGCTTTCGTAGGCGACGTTTTTGGCGCAGGGTAGCGCGCACAGGGAATCTGAAGGGGCAGAGCTTATGGATGGCTTTACCGTAGTTGATGGCGTGGTGGCCGTTATTGTCGTGCTGTCAGCGCTGTTGGCCTATTCGCGCGGATTGGTGCGCGAGACCATGGCCATTGCCGGATGGATCATCGCAGGCATCCTTGCCTTCATGTTTGCCGATCAGGTGCAACCGTTGGTCAAAGAGATCCCTGTGATCGGCGAATTCCTTGGCGACAACTGTGAACTGGCCATCATCGCAGCCTTCGCAGCAGTCTTCACCGTTGCACTGGTCGTGACCTCATTCTTCACGCCGCTTCTGTCATCTCTGGTGCATCGTTCGGTTCTGGGCGGGTTGGATCAGGCGCTTGGGTTTCTCTTTGGTGTGGCCCGTGGCATCTTGTTGGTCGCCGTGGCCTTCTTTGTCTATGAAACTGTGATCACCGCACAGGATATCCCAATGGTCGATGATTCCCGTTCGGCCGCTGTGTTTGGCCGCTTCACAACCAAAGTGGAAGAGCAGAACCCCGAGCAGGCTCTGGGCTGGATCACCGCACAATACGAAGAGCTGATGAACAGCTGCGGCAGCTAAGCCGCTGAAATCAATGAATTCCGAAAGTGGGCCCAGGTTTCTGAGGCCCATTTTTCATTCTGTCCCAAAGTCTTACTTTTGGATATTTTGAAACAGCTACAAAAAATTGCGCAGATTGCCGCAAGAAGTGTGATCCTTTCGTGACATATGCATGCAATCGGCCTATGAGGGGCGCAGCCATCCTCAGGAATACAATCGGAGTTGCCTGTGTCCGAGCCGATGATCCCACCATTGCCCCCGTTCCACCATGATCTCGTTGATGACGCTGATGCTGATAAACTGCACGAAGAGTGCGGTATCTTTGGCGCCATTGGCATCAAAGACGCGGCCAACTTTGTCGCATTGGGTCTTCACGCCCTCCAACACCGTGGCCAAGAGGCCGGTGGCATTGTCTCCCACGATCCAGAAGAAGGGTTCAACTCGGCCCGTCGTTTCGGCTATGTCCGCGACAACTTCACCAAACAATCGCTGATGAAAACCCTGCCCGGGCCTTTGGCCATCGGGCATGTGCGCTATTCCACCTCGGGTGGCAAAGCGCCGGTGATCCGCGATGTTCAGCCCTTCTTTGGCGAATTTTCGATGGGCGGTGCTGCGATTGCCCACAACGGCAACCTGACAAATGCCAACCAGCTGCGCCGTGAGCTGATCGGCCGGGGTGCGATTTTCCAGAGCGCCTCAGACAGTGAATGCATCATTCACCTGATGGCCCGCTCGATGGGCCGCACCATCCCTGACCGCATCAAAGAAGCGCTGCGTCAGGTTGAAGGTGCTTTCTCGATCGTTGCCATGACCCGCTCGAAACTGATCGGTGTACGCGACCCTCTGGGTATTCGTCCTCTGGTGATGGGGAAAATCGGCGGCGGCACTGTTCTGGCGTCGGAAACCTGCGCGCTGGACATCATCGGCGCCGAGTTCGTCCGCGAGATTGAGCCCGGTGAAATGGTGATCATCAGCGACAAGGAGATCACCTCTTATCGCCCGTTCGAAGAGGTCAAACCGCGCCCCTGTATCTTTGAATACGTGTATTTTTCGCGCCCGGATTCGCTGTTGGGCGGGAAATCGGTTTACGAAGTACGCCGCGAGATCGGTCGCCAGCTCGCGCTGGAAAACTATGTCGAAGCAGATATGGTCTGCCCGGTTCCCGACAGTGGCACCCCTGCGGCCATTGGCTTTAGCCAGGAAAGCGGCATTCCCTTTGAGATGGGGATCGTGCGCAACCAATATGTGGGCCGGACCTTTATCGAACCCACCGAGCAGATCCGCAACATGGGTGTGCGTCTCAAGCTCAACGTCAACAAATCGCTGATGAAGGGCAAACGGGTTATCCTGATTGACGACTCGATTGTGCGCGGCACCACCAGCCGCAAGATCAAGGACATGATCCTTGAGGCCGGCGCAAAAGAAGTGCACTTCCGTATTGCCTCGCCGCCGACCGTCTGGCCGGATTTCTACGGCGTTGACATGCCCACCCGCGAAGAGCTTCTGGCGGCGCGAATGTCCGAAGATGAGATGGCCGAATATCTTGGTGTAGATTCGCTCAAATTCGTATCGATTGACGGTCTGTACCGCGCGGTTGGCGAAAAAGACGGCCGTGACCCGGAGAACCCTGCTTATCACGATGCGGTCTTTACTGGCGATTATCCCATCGCGCCAAAAGATCAGATCGAACAGGGTTTTAAGCTTAAGGCTGCCGAGTGAGCCTGCTTGCCCTAGATAGCCGCTGGCGGCGCTTCAATGATGAAAGCCGCCAGTGTCCCTGCTGTGGTCAAAGTTTCAGCGGGATCTACGATCTTGGCTTTGATGCGCCTGACGATTGGCCGCATGGCCCGTCTGAGGGAGAAGACCGTGAGCATGGCGAAGACCGTCTGAGCCCTGAGCTATGCCGTTATCAGGGACGTTATTTCATCCGCTGCGGGTTGGCTTTGCCTGTCCGTGGCGCGGATGATGCGATGGTATTTGGGGCCTGGGCCGAGGTCGCTCCGGATCTTGCGCGGAGCTATGCGGCAACACTGGACGGTGGAGCCTTTGCAGGTGGTGAAGGCATTCTTGCCAATGCGCTGCCCGGTTTTGAAGACGCAGAGGGCACTGCGGTGACGCTTCTGCCCACGCAGGACATGGAGCGCCCGGCGCTGACCGCTGAAGATGATGCGCTGGCAGAAGCTCAGGCTCAGGGCATTTCATTTGATGACCTGCTCGATGTCTATGCCGCTGCGGGCAACGACATCCGCCCACATCTGGCCAATGACTGACCCACTGCGCCTAAGGCCCCATCATCTGATGTGTGCCTTGGGCTATGCGGGTGAAGGCTATTCCAGCGATTTCACCGACAACATGACGCGGATCGTCATGGGGCAGCTGCGCGGCCCTGAGGGGGATGAGACCCCAATCAAGCTCACAGGCTATGCCGATGACATCTGCGCCCCCTGCCCCAAACGCAGCGGTCGGCTGTGCAACAATCAACAGCACATTGCCCAACTTGACCGATCTCATGCCAAGGTGCTCGACCTAAAACCCTTGGAAGAAATGACCTGGCGCGACGCCAAGGCACGCATTCGCAAACACATCCGCCCCGGAGACCTGAAATCGGTTTGCATGGGCTGCGCTTGGCTTGAGCTTGATCTCTGCGAAGCGGCATTGCGCCGCTTACACGCCGACGAAGCCGAGCAGGTCTTGACCTTTCCCTCTGCGCACGACACATCAAACACATGACACAGATCGCTCTTATCACCGGTGCGTCACGTGGCCTTGGCTTTGCCTTGGCCGAGGCGCTTGCTCCCGCCTATCATATCGTCGCTGTTGCCCGAACTGTGGGCGGCCTGGAAGAGCTGGATGATCGCATCAAAGCCAAAGGTGGCGAAGCGACATTGGCCCCGATGGACATCACCAACCGCGATGCCATGGCCCATCTTTGCCGCTCGATCCACGATCGTTGGGGCGGAATTTCGCTTTGGGCTCATACCGCTGTCCATACCTCGGCCCTGACACCTGCGATCTATCTTGATCCCAAGGAATGGCAGAAGTCGATGTCGACCAATGTCGATGCCATGGGGCATATGATCCCGTTTGTAGCGCCCCTATTGGGTGAAGACGGCACCGCCTTGTTCTTTGACGACCCAAAGGGCGGGGAAAAGTTCTACGGCTATTACGGCACCACCAAAACCGCACAGATCGGTCTGGCCCGGACCTGGGCTGCTGAAAGCGCGAAAACTGGCCCCAAAGTGCATGTACTCTCGCCCAATCCCATGGCAACGGCGGTGCGGGCCCGGTTCCACCCCGGTGAAGACCGCTATGCTCTGGCGGCCCCCGCGGATGAAGCTGCTCGTCTCCTGAAGGATGCACAGATCGCTTGACCCACTGCGCGTCTGATCGTTTGATCTCCGCATGAGTGGATTTATCGAACGCCTTGGTCTGACGCGCATCCGGTCGAACACGACCCTGCAATCGGAGTACGATCGCGCAGCGCACAGCTGGCAAAACGGCATCGAACATCTTGGGTTCGACGCCGCTTATCAGGATCTGATCCGCGCGGCGTCTCCTTTGACTGCCACCACTGCTTTAGATGTTGGCTGTGGATCAGGAGCTTTTGCCGAAGCCCTGCAGACCGTGGCAGGGCCGACGGACAACCTCACCCTGCTCGATATTTCCCCGCGGATGCTCGCTATCGCGCAGCAACGTTTGCCCCATGCCCAATCTCATCAGGGTGGCATTGGAGACGCGGGGTGGGACAGCAAACAATTTGACATCGTCCTGTGTGCCCATGTGATCGAGCATCTGCCAGAGCCAGAGCGCGCTCTGGTCTGGCTCAAAGATCGACTGTCTCCCGGTGGAACACTTGTCTTGTCCGTCTCACGCCCACATTGGTGTACCTCGCTCGTTCGATGGCGCTGGGGCCATGCCTCGTACAAACCGATAGAGGTATTGGACATGCTAAGGCGCGTAGGATTCGATCAGCCTAAGCATCAACATTTCAAATCCGGGCCGCCATCGCGCGTCAGCTGCGGCTATATCGCCACGCGTTAGGCACATATCCGCGCAGAGCTTGCCCGAGGCGTTTGCATTCCCTATGCAGAGGCAAACACGAACGGGCGGATATCATGCGCATTCTCATCACCAATGACGACGGCATCAACGCGCCGGGATTGAAAATCATCGAGGCCATCGCGCATGAGCTGGCTGGACCCGAGGGTGAGGTCTGGACTGTGGCGCCAGCCTTTGAGCAATCAGGCGTATCTCATTGCATTTCTTACACCCATCCGACCATGGTGGTTCAAATGGGCGAACGTCGCTATGCCGCCGAGGGCAGTCCCGCAGACTGTGTGTTGGCCGGGGTGCATGACATTCTGAAAGACACGCCCCCGGATCTGATCCTGTCAGGTGTGAACAAGGGCAACAACTCTGCCGAAAACGCGCTCTACTCGGGCACGCTTGGCGCCGCCGTGGAAGGTTCACTGCAAGGCATCCTGTCGATCGCCCTGTCGCAATATTACGGCCCTGACAACCTCAACCTCGAAAACTCCTTTGAGGCCTCTGCGGTGCATGGCGCCGAGGTGGTCCGCCGGATTCTGGCCAATGATCCGCAGGACCAATCAGGTTACCGGTTGTTCTATAACGTGAATTTCCCGCCTGTGCCTGCGGCAGAGGTCAAAGGCACGGTTGTGGCCCCCCAGGGCCTGCGCCATGATACCTGTTTCTCGGTGGAACCCGCAGATGCCCCATCCGGGCGTCGGTTCCTCTGGGCTAAGGGCGGCAACCAACGCGCGGAAACAGCCGCTGGTACAGATGCCGATATGAACCTGAAGGGTTATACCACGGTCACGCCGATGCGGGCGGATTACACCGATCAGGCCGCGCTTGACGCCATGAAAGACGCCTTTGCATGAGTTTCGACGCAGAAGCCAAGATGCAGTTTCTTTTTGCGCTGCGGTCCAAAGGTGTCACGGACAAATCGGTGTTGTCCGCCATGGAGCGTATTGATCGCCAAGCCTTTGTGCAGGGCTATTTCAACGATCGCGCCTATGAGGACATGCCTCTCCCCATCGCCTGTGGCCAGACAATCTCGCAACCCTCTGTGGTTGGGATCATGACCCAGGCACTGCAAATCGGCCCGCGTGACAAGGTGTTGGAGGTTGGCACGGGATCGGGCTATCAGGCGGCGATCCTCGCGCTCTTGGCACGCCGGGTCTATACGGTGGATCGTCACAAACGTCTGGTTCAAACCGCCTCAAAGGTGTTTGAGCAGATGGAGCTGAACAATATCACCGCTTTTACGGCCGATGGGTCCTTTGGTTTGCCCGATCAGGCCCCCTTTGATCGTATCATTGTGACCGCAGCTGCCGAAGACCCGCCCGGCCCCCTCTTGGCGCAACTCAAGATTGGCGGTACCATGGTGGTACCGGTAGGACAGTCGGACGCTGTACAGCATCTGATCCGCGTCACCCGGCATGAAAGCGGGTTTGAATATGACGAATTGCGCTCCGTCCGCTTCGTCCCGCTTGTCGAAGGGCTTGGCAAAGATTAAGTGTCAGCTCAACCCAATGCGTGATCGACGTCCCGGCACAAGGGACGCGCCTGAGGACATCGAGATGACAGTCAAATACCGTTCCTTCACCGCCCTTGCCGTGATCTCCCTTCTCGGGGGGTGTCTTGACACCCTTGATCTCGACATGCGTGGCAAAATCGGTGGCCCGGTTGACACCTCCGCCGCGGCGGCACAGGCCAAAACCGAAAAGCCCCCGGCACCGGATGGGCGAGGTGTGATTTCATACCCAAGCTATCAGGTCGCCGTAGCGCGCCGTGGAGATACCATCAGCACCCTCTCCCAGCGCCTTGGGCTCGATCCATCAGCGGTTGGAACCTACAACGGTATCGGCATTGATGCAGAACTTAACCGTGGCGATCTGATCGCCCTGCCAAGCCGTGTTGCGGAAGGTGAAACCGCACTCCCCACTGCCCCCGGCGTGGATGTGACCGCTCTGGCCGGCAGTGCAATTGATCGCGCGGCCTCAACAACACCATCGGGCACCACGGGGTCTGAGGGGCTTGAACCCATTCGCCATCAGGTATCCCGCGGCGAAACTGCCTTTTCTATCGCCCGGAGCTATAACGTCTCGCCCCGGTCGTTGGCAGAATGGAACAACCTAGATCGCGCCTTCACCATCCGGGAAGGCCAGTACCTGTTGATCCCGGTCACCTCTGCAAGCACCGAGATCACCGCCGAGGACACCACCCCGGCCCCCGGACAGGGCTCCGCCACGCCGACGCCACCCTCAGCGGCCAGCCCCCTGCCCTCCGAAACTCCTGCGCCTGCCGCGGCCGCCAAACCGGCCGCGACCCCGGCAAAGCCCGTCGCCGATATCGGACAGCAAACCACACCCTCCAAAGCCGCCATGTCCATGCCTGTGTCCGGCAACATCATCCGTGAGTTCTCGAAGGGCAAAAACAACGGCATCGATATTGCCGCCGCAGCAGGCACCCCGGTGAAAGCCGCCGCCTCTGGCAAAGTTGCCTCCATCAGCTCGACCACAGAAGGCGTGAATTTCCTTCTGGTGCGCCATCCCGGTGATTTGATCACTGTCTACACGCACCTTGACGGGATCTCGGTGAAAAAGGGCGATGCCATCAGCCGTGGCCAAACGCTTGGCAAGGTACAGGCCGGTGATCCATCCTACCTGCATTTCGAAGTCCGCAAAGGATTTGAGAGCACTGATCCGATGGCTTATCTGCAATAACGTCGCGTAAGCCTTGGCGCGTCGCCTCAAGCTTGGTTTGAGGGATCTGACACCAACGCACGAGGCCCCCACCATGACCCAGCGCCGCATCGCTCAGACACTTGAAGAGCTGCCCGATATGACCGAGCTTTTCTCCCGCAGCGGAGAGGAGTTCATACAGGCGATACTGGACGGAGACCTTGCCGGTCCGCCCATTGGCGAAACTCTGGGTTTCACGCTCCACGACGTTTCCAAGGGCCGTGTTGTTTTCGAAGGCACACCGGAATTTCGCGCCACAAACCCGCTGCGCACGGTGCACGGGGGCTGGTATGGCACCATTCTGGACAGCTGCATGGCCTGCGCGGTTCAGACCACCCTGCCCAAAGGGTCGACCTACACAACCTTGGAATACAAGATCAATGTTGTACGCTCGATCCCTCTTGGTATGACCGTTCAGGCTGTGGGCACTGTTCAGCATGTGGGGCGGTCAACCGGCGTTGCCGTGGGCGAGCTGCGTGGCAAAGAAGACGGCAAGCTTTATGCCACAGGATCAACCACCTGCATTGTCATGCAGATGCCGAAAGACTGAGTTACTCGGTCAAAGGCATTGGGGGCTTTGCCCCCTTGGCCCTTTGGGCCAATTCCCCCAGAGTATTTGTGAAAAGAAGAAGCCCCGAGCCGCTTCTGTTTGCGCAAAGCAGAATAACAAAAGCTCCCGAAAACCAATTCGGGAGCTTTTTTGTTCAATGATGGTGGCCGCGTCTAGATTTCTGCGGTCAGACCTACGGCTTCGATGCCCGCTTTACCCGCAATCGCGTCATTGTCCGAGCTGTCGCCTGTCACGCCAACCGCGCCAATCACGGCCCCGTCGGCGTCGCGTACCAGAATGCCGCCGGGCACTGGGATCAGGCGCCCGCCATAGGCGCCATTGGCCGCGGCAATGAAATAGGCCTGGGCTTCGGCGCGAGCCATCTGGGCCGTGCCCGCCATCCCCAGCATCACAGCGCCATAGGCTTTGCCCATCGCGATCTCATACCGGCCCGGCGCGGCACCATCGGCGCGTTCAAACGCGCGCATATGACCACCGGCATCCAGCACAATCACCGACAGGGGATTCATCCCCTGCGCTGCGCCGGTTTCAAAGGCCACGCGAATGATGCCCTGAGCCTGTTCCAGAGTAATTTCAGCCATATCAGTTTTCCTTACAGCGATGCTTTGAGTTCTAAACGACGGGCGTGCAGCACTGGCTCGGTATAGCCAGACGGCTGTACGCGCCCCTCAAACACCAGATCACAGGCTGCTTTGAAGGCAACAGTGTCGTAGCTAGGCGCCATTGGGATATAGCTTGGATCGCCTGCGTTCTGACGGTCAACAACCGCCGCCATGCGCTTCATGATCTCCATGGCGTCGTCATGCGAGATAACCTCGTGATGCAACCAGTTGGCGATATGCTGTGACGAAATTCGGCAGGTAGCGCGGTCTTCCATCAGGCCAACATCGTGGATGTCGGGCACTTTGGAACAGCCAACCCCCTGATCAACCCAGCGCACAACATAGCCCAAGATACCCTGCGCATTGTTTTCAACTTCGCGGGTCACTTCCTCTTTCGACAGGTTGCGTCCCGTCATCACAGGGAAGGTCAGCAGATCGCTCAACGTGCCACGGGCACCACCTGCGCGCAGCTCGTCCTGACGGGCGCGCACATCAACTTTGTGGTAATGGGTGGCATGCAGCGTTGCGGCGGTCGGTGACGGCACCCAGGCACAGGTTGCACCCGATTGCGGGTGGCCCAGTTTCGCGTCGAGCATTTCGCCCATGCGGTCGGGCATGGCCCACATGCCTTTACCAATCTGTGCCTTGCCTTTCAAACCACAGGCCAGACCAATATCGACATTGCGGTCTTCGTAGGATGCGATCCAGGCGGTGCCTTTGATCTCACCTTTGGGCAACATCGGACCCGCCTCCATCGAGGTGTGCATCTCATCGCCGGTGCGGTCAAGGAAGCCGGTATTGATAAAGGCCACACGCGATTTCGCGGCGCGGATGCATTCTTTCAGGTTGGCGCTGGTGCGGCGCTCTTCGTCCATAATGCCCAGTTTCACCGTGTTGTGCGGCAGGCCAAGGGCCTGTTCCACAAAGGTGAAAATCTCATCTGAGAAGGCCACTTCTTGCGGGCCGTGCATCTTGGGTTTCACCACATAGACCGAACCCGTGACCGAGTTGCCGCCCTCACGAGCCAGATCATGTTTCGCGATCAGCGTGGTGATCATGGCATCCATCAGGCCCTCGAACGCCTCATTGCCATCGCGATCGAGAATGCCGGGATTGGTCATCAGATGGCCCACATTGCGCACAAGCATAAGCGAGCGGCCCTTGAGCGTCAGATCATCGCCTCCTGGGGTCTGAAAGGTCACATCCTCGGCCATCACGCGGGTGAAGGTTTTGCCACCCTTATTGACCTCTTCGTTCAGGTCACCTTTCATCAACCCGAGCCAATTGCGATAGGCGAGTGCCTTGTCTTCGCCATCCACGGCGGCAACGGAATCTTCGCAATCCATGATGGTCGAGAGCGCGGATTCGAGGATCACATCACTGATCCCCGCCGGGTCTGTGGCCCCCACCGGATGGCTTGGGTCGATCACAACACGAATATGCAGCCCATTGTTTTTGAATAGGATCTCGCTGCCGCCCTTGCGATAGCCAACATAGTGCGATGGGGTTGCAAGGGTGCCACCTTCGGAGGTCTTGATCTCCAGCGCGCCATCAAAGTTGCCAAATCCAGTCACATCCGCCCAGGACCCGTGGGTCAGCGGCAGCGTGGCATCGAGAAATTCTTTGGCCCAGGTGACAACCCGTGCGCCACGCGCCGCGTCATAACCCCCACCGGCTGGCAAATCTCCCAGCGCATCGGTGCCATACAGCGCGTCAAACAGGCTGCCCCAGCGGGCGTTTGCCGCGTTGATCGCAAAGCGCGCATTGTTGATCGGTACAACAAGCTGCGCCCCCGGCACCAGCGCGATCTCTGGATCGGTGTTGGCGGTCTCAATTTC
This sequence comes from Pelagimonas sp., assembly GCA_049116335.1. GTDB lineage: Bacteria > Pseudomonadota > Alphaproteobacteria > Rhodobacterales > Rhodobacteraceae > CANMIH01. The sequence goes on from JAGDYZ010000016.1 coordinate 49,865, forward strand.
GAAATCATCCCCTTCCGGAACAAGATAGCCAATCTCGGTCAGAAACGCCTGATAGGCCTCCGCATTATGATCCTGACCTTTGCGCGCCTTGTGCCAGTCGTCGACCTTCGCCTGCATCGTGCTGCGGTTATCAAGCAGCGCACGATTGCGGGGACCAAAATCATGCAGAAGCTGTGAAAGCGACGCCCAAAACGCATCGGCGTCGACACCACTGCCGGGCAAAGCCTGCTCTTCGATAAAGCTGTGCAGCTCAGGAGCCACCTGCAACCCGTGATGTTCGATACGATCGGTCATGATCTCGCCTCCGGTTAGTTTCCCGATGACAGAATTAGAACGAAAGTTTCCTATAAGCAACATCCGTGGTAAGGTTATTTTACCAAATTACCCAAGGGTGTTTCAAATCTTTCAGAAGAGTGAAGGCGATACCCCCATTAAAACGTGCATTTTCAGTATTTTACCTGAAAACTCATCGATTGCGATAAGCGCCCTATCTTTGCATAACCCCAGCTCTGAACCGAACTCGGCTCGCTAAAGCAAAAAATGACCCGCCGGTCATGTCCTGACCAGCGGGTCACAAACCCAAAGGATCTAACAGAGAGATTACGAGGCGTAGTTCGAGTTTTCGCCGTCCAGGATCATTCGCAGTTCTGCCAGGTGCTGCTCGGCCTGACCTGGATAATCGTCCAGTTCCTGCGCTGTTTTCTCAGCGACCTCATCACTGAGAACCCGCAGTTTTTGACCGGTTTGCAGCGCGCGGATATAGGTTTCGGCGGCGCGTTCGAAATAATATAGGCGGTTGAACGTATCCGCGACGCTATCCCCAATGACCAAAACACCGTGATTGCCCATGATCATCACTTTGATCTTCGGATCCGTAAGCATCGCGGCACAGCGCGCGCCTTCATCCTCAAACGCCAAACCGCCATAGTTGTCATCTACCACATAACGGTTGAAAAACGTGGCTGAGTTCTGATCGATTGGCGGCAAAGAACTGTCTGCGAGACTGGCCAAAACTGTTGCATGGATCGAATGCACATGCATCACACAGCGCGCCTGCGGGCACAGTCGGTGAATAGAGCCATGCAACCCCCATGCGGTGGGATCAGGGGCGCCGGGGCGGTCCATTGTCGTGGGATCATTGGCATCCAGCAGCAACAGATCTGAGGCGCGAATGCGGCTGAAATGCATCTGATTGGGGTTCATCAGAAACTGTGTGCCATCGTCGTTCACCGCCAGACTAAAGTGATTGGCCACCGCTTCATGCATGTCCAGACGTGCCGTCCATCGAAAGGCGGCCGCCATATCGGTGCGCTCTGCCCAATAGGCCATATTACGGGTGTCAGGTGCGTTCATGTCTGGAGGTCCTTTTTGCCGGTTTGCGACAGAGTGGCAGGGAAATGTTTCGCTGACAAATTACGGAATTGAACCTATAACATAAGTAACACTTATGTATGAGTTATATATGGCGCAAACCAATCTTCCCCCGCTCCCTTGGCTACGCGCCTTTGAAGCCAGCGCGCGGCATCTTTCGTTCACCCGTGCGGCTGCTGAATTGGGTATGACACAGCCCGCGATAAGTCAGCATGTCCGCAATCTTGAATCGTTACTGGGGCGCGAGTTGTTCCTTAGACGCCCGCGTGCATTGCATCTGACCGAAGCCGGGGCAAACTATCTGCCCGTGGTGCAACAGGCCTTTGATTTGATCTCAACCGGGACACAGGCCTTTACCGGTGGAGATCGTGGCAGGCATCTGATTTTGCAGTGTAATATGGCTTTTTCCATCTTCTGGCTCACACCGCGCCTGCCCCGGCTCTATGCCCGACACCCCTGGTTGGTGCTCAACATCGTAACGCCCATTTGGGACCCTGATCGCCACGCTGCTCAGGCCGCGCTTGAGATCCGGTTTGACCGGCCGGATGGTATGCCTGCCTCCGCCGAACGCCTGACCCACGAGGTGTTTTTTCCGGTCTGCGCCCCAAACTATCCCGAACGCGATTTCGATAAGGCCCATTTGTTTGACTGCGCGGGCCTGACCGGCACCTGGGACGCCTGGTTCAAGGCGCAAAACCGTCCATTTTCGCGGGGCACCGATGTGCAGTTGGGCTCGACCTTTGTGATCTCGCTTAGCGCCGCTCTTCATGGCGCTGGCATGGCCATGGCACATGACACCTTGGCGGGCGATTTTCTGGCCGACGGACGCCTGCTTCGGGTGGATGACTTTGCACCGCCCATGACCGAAGCCTATTTCCTCATCCCGCCTTCAAGCCACGCTGAAACGCCCGCCACGCGCGCGTTTCTCGACTGGTTGAAGGAAGAGTTTTAGCTCAGCCCGCGCTCCTGATGTGGTGGTATGCCATAGTGGCGACGATAGAGTTTCGAGAAATGGGTCTGAGATCCAAAGCCACTTGCAATCGCCACATCAATGATCCGCATATTGGTCTGCTGCAGCAGCGCGCGGGCATTTTCCAGCCGAAGCCGGGTGTAAAACACCTTGGGCGAGGCATTCAGATACCGTGCAAACAGCCGCTCGAGTTGACGGGTCGACAATCCGACATGGGCGGCAATCTCAGAAGGGGACCACGGGTCTTCCATTTCCCGCCGCATCAGTGAAAGCGCCTCTGTTAGCTTTTCGTGCCGCTGTCCGGTGCGGCAATGTTCGGCGATGGTTTGGTCCTGTTGCGAACTGCGCGCCGCCGAGCACACAAGCTGATCCGCGACGGCCAGCCCCACCTCTGAGCCATGCCCTTCGGTGATCAGATGCAACATCATGTCCAAAACGGCCGCGCCACCGGCACAGGTGGCCAGACCGCGATCGACCGTGAAAATCGACCGCGACAGGTGCAAGGCTGGATACTGTTCGATCAAGGCGGAACGCAAAGACCAATGGGTGGTGACCTGCCGGTCATTCACAACCCCGGCCCGCGCCAGAATGGCGGTTCCACCACCAATTCCCCCCAGCCAGGCCCCCAGACGAAAGGCACGTCTGAGCCAACCAAACAGGATGTCTGACCCTTGGGTCAAACCGCCGCCCAGCACCATCACCAGATCACCGCGCCCCACCTCGGATAGCGCGCCATCAACCGCCACCGTCAACCCGTTGGCCGCCCGCATTGGCTGACCGGTTTCACTTATGACCCGCCAGTCAAACCGATGGATGCGGTCAAAATTATTCGCCGCGCTGAGGGCCTCGACCGCACTTGCCAGATCAAACGGCGAGAAGGACGGCATCAGTACAAAGACAAAGCGTCGGGGCGCAGCCGCTTCTACGGGCTGCGCCTGCGACAGAGAAAGTGCCATTGGGTGGGTCATCTCCCTGCCTCCGACTTAGATTTACGCGCGCATATTGGCGCCGTTTGCGTCATAGATCGGTGCGCCCAGCACTTTTGCGGTGTACATTTCGCCCAGAATTTCGACCTGTAACTCGGTTCCGGCCTCAGCATGCTCTGACGCGACATAGCCCATCGCCATCGAAGTTTTGACATGATGGCCATAGCCGCCCGAGCTGACATAGCCCACGGCTTCGCCATCTTTCAGAATGGCTTCGTCGTTGGACACATCAATGCCATCCACGTCGATGGTCATGGTCACAAGCTTGCGGGCCGGGCCTTCGTCGCGGGCTTTCAATGTCGCCTCTTTGCCCACAAAGTCCTTTTTCCAATTGATGAAGACATCCATGCTGCTTTCCACAGCATTGAAATCAGGACGGAAATCCAAGGTCCAGACGCCCCAGCCTTTCTCCAGTCGCATGCTCATCAAGGCCCGCGCTCCATACCAGCGATAACCCAGATCGGCCCCGGCCTCTTCGATGGCCTCGGCGAGGCGCAACAGATACTGCGGTTTGCAATAGATCTCATACCCAAGCTCGCCCGAGAACGAGATCCGGTTGAGGATCACAGGCACGCCGCCGACAAAGGTCTGGCGCAGATCGCGGAATTTAAAGGCCTCGGCGCTGACATCGTCGCGCGTGATCCGCTGCAACAGCGCACGTGACTTTGGACCAGACAGGGCAATCCCATGCCAGTCGTCGCTGACATTGGCATAGCTGACGTCCGCGGGCAGATCTTTTTCAAACCACCGGCTGTGCGCCTCTTGCATCGCGCCCGAGCCAAAGAGCACAAAGTGATCCTCCGCCAGACAGGCCACGGTCAGATCCCCATAAAGCTTGCCCTTCGGGGTCAGCATCGGGGTCAGAGTCAGACGGCCGGGTTTCGGCACATATCCCGCCAGAACGCGATCCAGATAGGCGCGCGCACCCGCGCCTTTGAACTCATGTTTGGCGAAGTTGGCCACTTCGATGCCACCCACCGCCTCACGCACGGCTTTGACCTCACGCGCGACATAGTCATGGCTGCGGTTGCGTTCGAACGTGGGCTCTTCGTGGGCGTCCTCAGGGCTGTCGGCAAACCAAAGCGCGTTCTCGAGGCCAAAGCCCTGCCCCATCCGCGCGCCTTTGCTGACCAGCCGGTCATAGAGCGCTGTGGTTTTTTGCATCCGACCTTTGGGCAGCGTCTCATTCGGGAAGGTCATCACAAAGCGACGTTCGTAATTCTCGGTCGATTTGATTGTGCCCCATTCCGGCGTCGCAAACTCGCCAAAGCGCGCCACATCCATGGCCCAGACATCAATCGACGGTTCGCCATCAATCATCCATTCCGCCATGGTCAGGCCAACCCCGCCGCCCTGACAGAAGCCCGCCATGACACCCACGGCGACCCAGTAGTTCTTCATGCCCGGTACCGGACCAATCATCGGGTTCCCGTCGGGCCCAAAGGTGAAGGGGCCGTTGATCATGTCTTTGATCCCCGCCTCGCCAATGGCTGGAATGCGGTCAAAGGACATCTCAAGACGGTCGGCAATGCGATCGAGATCAGGCTGCAGCAGCTCGTGACCAAAGTCCCATGGGGTGCCATCCACCTTCCACGGGGTGCCTTTGGGCTCATAGGTCCCCAAGAGCATGCCCTGCCGTTCCTGACGGAAATAGATATTGGCCTCATAATCGATGCCTGCTGGCAGGCGCGACCCGTGGTTGGCCACCGCATCGATCTTTTCGGTGATCAGATAGTGGTGCTCCATCGGCTGAACCGGCAGATGAATGCCCGACATATGCCCCACTTCGCGCGCCCATAGGCCGCCACAGTTAACCACCTGTTCGGCGTTGATGGTGCCTTTGGGCGTTGTCAGATCCCAGCTGCCATCGGGGCGCTGGCTCATGGCGGTCACACCGCAATGGGTGAAATACTGTGCCCCATGGACCTTGGCCGATTTGGCAAAGGCGTAGGTGGCGCCGGATGGGTCCAGATCGCCATCCTGATCGTCCCACAGGGCAGCGTGATAATGGGAGGGATCAATCAGAGGATGACGTTCGGCCACCTCTTTGGGGCTGATGAACTCCTGATCCAATCCCATATAGCGCGCTTTGGAGCGTTCCCGCTTGAGATAGTCATACCAGGTCTTGTTTGAGGCCAGATAGAACCCGCCGGTGATGTTCAACCCAACAGAATGGCCCGAGGTTTCTTCGATCTCTTTATACAGATCAATGGTATAGCTCTGAAGTCGCGAGATATTGGGGTCTGAGCTAATGGTGTGGATCTGACCGGCTGCGTGCCAGGATGACCCGCTGGTCAGCTCATCACGTTCCAGCAGAACAACATCTTTCCAGCCGAATTTGGCCAGATGGAACAGGATGGAGCACCCCACGACACCGCCCCCAATCACCACAACCTTTGCGTGGGAAGGGAGCTGCTTGCCGCCGGTGGTTTCGTCTTTTTGAATCTCAGGCATAATCTGGTCCTTCGTGTCGATTTACGGCAGCAGCACAAGCTTGCCGACGAATGTCTTTTGCAGGAAAACCTCCTGCGCTTTTGTGATGTCAGAGAGCGGGAAGGTCTGGGACACCATCGGCTTGATCTCACCCGCCTCGATGTAAGAAATCAGGTTTGGCATGGTCTCTGGGGCCTGTGCGGTGCTGCCAACAAAGGTCAGGTCTTTGAGATACAGATCCCGTACATCCAGCGTGGTGATCGGGCCACCAATCGCGCCGGAGGTGGCATAGCGGCCGCCACGTTTCAGGCAGGCAATCAAGCCCGGAAACCCGTCACCCGCCACCAGATCAACCACCAAAGTCACGCTTTGCGCGCCCAGAACCGCTACGGGATCATCGCCACGATCCAACAAACGGTCGGCGCCAAGACCCGCCATCTGGTCGTGTTTTGCGCGCGATGCCATGGCAATCACGGTTGCGCCCCGGCGTTTGCACAGCTGAACCGCCGCCGAGCCAACACCGCCTGAGGCCCCTGTGATCAGCACCACATCCCCGGCCTGACACCCTGCGCGCGAAATCAGATTTTCCGCAGTCGAATAGGCACAGGGAAACGAGGCCAGTTCCACATCGCTCAGACCGCTGGTCACCTTGTGGGTTTGGTCGCTGCGCGCTGTGGCGTATTGGGCAAAGCCCCCGTCACATTCCGACCCCCAGGTGATAAAATCCCAGTCATCCGTGGCATCTGGGGCGGGCTGAAGACTGGCCACCATCACACGTTCGCCGATACGCGCGCTGTCGACACCTTCGCCAACAGCCACAACGTGCCCACAGGCATCCGCACCCTGAATGCGCGGAAACACCAAAGGACGTCCGGTCCAGCTCGCGTCATCATCTTCGGCGTTCAGATCCTGCGTGGCGCTTTCGGTATCACCGGTGACCTGCTTGGAATACCAACCAATCCGGGTATTTACGTCGGTGTTGTTGATCCCGGCCGCACCGATTTTGATCAGAACTTCGCCCGGCCCCGGTGTCGGAACGGGCACATCAGTCCGATACTCAAGACACTCTGGACCACCGTGCCCGGTCAGATACACCGCGTGCATGGTTGTGGGGATGTCATTGGGCATGGGCGGCTCCATCAATAAACGAAAACAGCAGAGTGTAGGGACCAGTGTCACGGCGCATGCGCCTTTCCGATCCGCACGACTTAATACCAGGCATCAGGCAGGTCCTCTTTGCGCTTGGCTACAAAGGCCGCCAGTTCTTCTTTTTTGGCGACATCCATGGCTGGGGCTTCATAGGTGTTGAGCAAGTGGTTCCACCGATCATAGGCGCGGCGGCGCATGTCCTGACTGCCACCCTCTTCCCAGCTTTCAACATTCTCTGAATCCGACAGCTGCGCCTCATAAAAGGCATCTTGGTAGTGGCGCATGGTATGGGCCGATCCAAGGAAATGCCCACCCGGATCGACCTCGCCGTAGGCATCGCGCGCCATGGCCTCATCTTCGGTGACAAGCCCTTGGTTCAAGACCTTGCAATAGGATCCCAGCCGATCCGCATCCATCACCAGCTTTTCGAACCCAGTGGAGAGCCCACCTTCGAGCCAACCCGCAGAATGCAAAACGAAATTCGCACCGGCGAGCATGGTGGAATGCATGCTGTCCGCGCTCTCATACGCCGCCTGCGCGTCTTCTACCTTAGACGCGGTGAGCGAGCCTCCACACCGCAGCGGCAGCCCGGCGCGGCGGGCCAGCTGGCCAATCGCATAATTCGACACCACTGGTTCCGGCATACCAAAGGTCGGTGCGCCGGATTTCAACGACATCGATGACAGGAAATTGCCCATCACAAATGGCGCGCCGGGGCGGATAATCTGAACAAAGGCACAGACCATCATCGCCTCGGCCATAGCCTGCGCCACCGAGGCCGCGGTTGAGACCGGCCCCATGGCGCCGCTGAGAATAAAGGGCACAACAATCAACCCCTGCCCCCGCGCGGAATAGACCCGCGCACTTTCGGTGACGACGCGGTCGACCAAGAGCGGCGAGTTGGTGTTGACATTGCCCATGATGACGCAGTTCTGCTCCATCACCTCTTTGCCAAACACAATCTCAGCCATGTCGACACTGGCCTGCGCGCGGCTCATTTCCGTGATGGCGCCCAGATGCGGTTTGTCGGACAGGGTCATATGGGCGAAAAGCATATCCAAATGACGTTTGCTGACCGGCACATCACAGGGTTCACAGGTCACAAACCCGCCATGGTGCAGCGACGGCAACATATAGGTCAGTTTGACCAGCTTCTCGAAACTCTCCATGTCACCATAGCGCCGACCGCCTTCCAGATCTCGCACAAAGGGCGAGCCATAGACCGGTGCAAACACTTGATTTTGCCCACCGATCACCACCGATCGCTCAGGGTTACGGGCCAGTTGGGTGAACTCGCGGGGCGCCTTGGCACAAAGCGCCCGGATCCAACTTGCATCGGCCCGAACAATGTCACCCTCTACCCGTGCGCCGGCCTCTTTCCAGATACGTAGCGCCTCTGGATCGTCGCGAAACGCGATCCCGACATCTTCAAAAATCCAGTCGACCTGGCGTTCCAGACGCACGATCTGTTCTTCATCCAAAACATCAAAATGCGGCAAAACCCTTTTGATATAAGGGGATACAGGTGCAGTTAGTTGTGTTTCCGACCGATTACGTGAAGCGCGAGCGCGGCGGGCCATGAGCGGACTCCATTTGAGATTTCGAAAATCCTACCCCGCATGGTTTTGGCTGTGACCCTTGAAAAACTTAATCACTTAGATAAACACAGGTTATGCAAGAACTCTGGAAACTGGTCACCTCCCCCCGCCATCTTATTGTTTTTGAAGCGGCAGCGCGGCTTGGGTCCTTCACCCGTGCCGCCGATGAAATGAATGTTCAGCAACCAGCCGTCTCGGCCGCGATCAAACAGCTTGAAGCCTCGCTTGGAGTTCCGCTCTTTCGCCGAAGCCATCGGCGTGTGTCGCTAACCAACGCCGGGGCTCGGCTTTATGCGGATGTCTCACGCGCCTTTGGTGAAATTCTGGAATCCGCCCTCGCGGTGCGCCAAAGATCGCTCAACGACCATGTCACGCTCAGCACCTCGTCGGCCTTTTCCGTCTATTGGATTATGCCCCGCCTTAGGGATCTGCACGCCAGACACCCCAATATTGACCTACGCCTGCAATCCAGCGACCGCGAGCCTGACATCGATGCAGAAAGCATCAGCCTCGCCATTCGCCGTGGCACCGGTGACTGGCCGGAATGTCATAGCGAATTGATTGCAACGGAAGAGATCTATCCCGTGGCAAGCCCGCGTGTGATGGCGTCTGCGGTCAATCTCGCCACCGTTCCAAACCTACTGCATGAAAAACTGATCCACCTGGAAGAGCCTATCCGCGAGCGACCGGGCTGGCAGCAGTGGTTTGCGCATTTTGATGTCACAGGACGGCCCCCTGCAGCAGGCCTGCGATTGAACGACTATGCTCTCGTTCTACAGGCCGCAATCGCCGGCGAAGGATTTGCCTTTGGCTGGAACCACCTCACCGGTCCGTTGATCGATCAGGGGCTTCTGGCGGGCAAGCGAGACTGGACATGGACCACCGGCGAAGGGTTCTATCTGGTCTGGTCCCGCAATATCCCCCTCACCGAAAACGCCGTACTGGTGCGGGACTGGCTCCTGTCCTAACCCCGCAGATTACTCCACTTCAAATTTGGCAGGCAGGTTCAACAGCTCGGACACTGGGACCGCACGAGAGAAAAAGTACCCCTGCGCATAGGCACAATTGCGCGACTTGAAAAAGGCCAGCTGATCAGATGTTTCGATCCCTTCAGCAATCACTTTACTGCCAAGGTGTTGTGCCAGGTTCAAGATCGCCTGACAGAGCCCGGAGGCACGGATATCATTCGGCACTCCACGCACAAAAGCCTTGTCCATCTTGAGAAAATCAAACTCGTTTTCAAGAAAGTAGGTCAAACTGGAATAGCCCGCACCAAAATCATCCAAAGCAACCGTCACACCCGATTTCCGCAGGGCCGCAAGGGTGCCGCGAGTCTGATCACTTGAATCCAGCAGCGCGCTTTCGGTGATTTCGACCGACACACTGGCATCATCCGGGGTGTTCTCCCGAATATATGTCAGCCAATCCAGCCCTTCACCAGAGGCCCGCGCCGCAAGCTCCGTTGGTGAGTTGTTGATGCTGATCCGAAAACCGGGGCCAAACTTCTGTCGCATATCAAAGATATCAGCACAGGCTTTGCGCAGCACAAAATCCCCGATTTCAACACTTAACCCCAACTCTTCGGCGACGGGTAGAAAGGCATCCGGTGACAGCGGGCCCAGCTGAGGGTGATTGAAGCGAAGCAATGCTTCGGCCTGCGCAACCCGCCCTGTTTTCAGATCAACAATTGGCTGATAGACCAGTTCAAAATGGTCTTCTTTCAGGGCCCGAGCCAGATCATCATGCAGGCGCAATCGGTCACGGGTCAGTCGACCGATTTCCGGGGTGAACTGGCGCTGCTGGCCACCGCCCGATGCCTTGGCAGCGTACATGGCCTGATCTGCCGCCATAAGCAAAGTCGCTGGATCATGGGCGTGATTGGGAAAAAACGCCATGCCGACAGATGCCCCAATCCGTAGGGTTTCAAAATCAATGTCAAACGGGCGTTGCATGCGCTCGATTATGCGCTCAGCCACATCCTGCGCCCGCGTCAGCGGATCATCTTCTGTGACCAGAATAATGAATTCGTCTCCCGCATGCCGCGCCACAAAATCCCGTGGTCCCGCACTGTCCCGCAATCTCTGGGCTGCGCGTTTGATAAGCTCATCCCCAGACGCATGTCCCAGCTTATCGTTGATCGGCTTCAACCCATCGAGATCAACAAACAACAAGGCAATCTCACTGCGGAGCCGTCGGGCTTCGGTCAGAGCTTCTTCGAGATGGATATTGAGAGCCGAGCGATTTGGCAGGTTGGTGAGGAAATCGACCCGTGCTTGCTGAAGCAGGGTTTCGCGCGCTTCCCGTTGGAAGGTGATGTTTCGAATAACCACCACTACATCGCCGGACATGCCCACACGGCACAAGCGGGCTTCGAAATCCCTCAGATCTTCGCCAAACTTAAGTTGATACTCAAAACTTCGTACCTCGCCTGAGGTCGCAAGCCTGCGTAGGTTCTCTTCAAATTTGGCGGCAACATCCGGGGGCAAAAACGCACTGATCCGCTGCCCAAGCAGTTGCTCTGCCGGACGCACAAGATCAACATCGCTTTGGGCTTTGTAGTCCAAGATATATCCGCGATGGTCCATGCGGAAATAGATATCTGGCAGCGCATCAAGCAGCGCTTCTAGCTGGCGCCGTTTTGTAACTTCGGCATTTTCAGCCGAGAGCCGGGCATAGGACATACGCCGGTAACTCTGAGCGATCTGTTGAAATTCCGCCACACGATTGGACTGATTTTCCAGTCCACCGTCCTCCAAGCGGCCCGTCTCAAGCTTTTTCAGCGCAAGATTCAAGGCCCCAAGTGGGCGCAGCAGCTGATGATCCAAAAGGCGCATGATGCCAAACCACATCAAGACCAGAATGAAAAACAGCACAAAAAGTCGATTGGCCATCTGTTCGAGCGCAAGGCTCCAGGCCTGCTGGACCGGCAACCCGACCACCATTTGCACATTGTGCCCTTTGTCATCGCGCAAAAAGGCCTGTTGGGCGATCACACGCTGCACACCATCGTCGCCTATGATGCGCTTGGCCTGAAACTCAAGCAGCAAAGCCAGACTGGCATCGATATCGGTCACCCGTGTCCCAAGCAGAGTATCATCGCGCGGATAGGCCGCGACAACGCGGGCGCGCCGGTCGAGAATATAGGCAAAGGCCCCCGCAGGAAGCTGGGCTTTTGTCACCAGTTGATCCCACCACTCCAGCGACAAAACCGCAACCAGCGCGCCACTTGGATCGGTCTGGTCTGGTGGCAAAACCGGATAGGCGAAATTGAGGCTGATCTCGCCTGTGATCGGATCTTTCTGATAAGACCCTACAGAAAACCTTGACAGATCAAGGGCCTGACGGAAGTAAGGTTGATCTACCACCGAGGTTGAAGGCAAAACGGGCAAGGCGCTACAGCGAATTATCCCATCTTCATCAGGGGCCGCGATATTGGCGTAGCGTGGTGTCAGGGGCAACAGCCGAGACAGAAAGCCGCCACAGCCTTCATCATCATGCCCAAAGATCTCGGGATCTTGTGCCAGTGTTTTCAGAAACACCCGCGTGTCACCAATCACAGCTTGCTGTTCACGCATCACCTGATCCACAAGCCGCGCGCCTGTGCGACGCTCTTGATCGACCAGATGCTGATATTCCTGCCCGCCCCACATCACAATCAACGCGATACTAGGCAAGGCCAGTAGCATCAGAAGGATGCGCAGTTGAATGCGTATCGACAGCGAACGCAGCATTTCGTTTCTTCCGCCTTCTGGTCCGGTGGTACACGACAAGACACGCCTAACTGTACACGGCACGCAATTTTAGCAATATGCAAATCTCACGCGCGGATGACCAAACCACCGCAAATTTGCTAGCTATTGCACATGGCTTACGTGGGATAAGGTAGATTTTACAAGACTTACCCTCCTTGCCGGACTACATTTTCTAAGCACACCAACTGCATCGCACAATTGCGCGCCGCAATCGGAGATGACTTTTCGCAGCTGACTTTCCGCCCGCACCGGAAACACGATCACCCACAGGCGCCGATTTCCTGCTTTGTGGAGACGGAATTACCCGTTCTGAATGGTCAGCGCGCGTTGCAGACGAAACACTAGGATAGCAAATGGCAAACCGGAATTTATCCGACCCATTATCCACACATCTCTCTGCTCCTGAGGCTGCGTTTCAGGGGTCTCTTCGGCTGCTTTACCGTGTTGCCGCTGCGCTTTTTCTTTGTGCTTTTCTGATTGTGTCGGTGCGCATTTCCCAGTTCGGCTGGACCTTGGTTTTTGGTGTGCAAATTTTCTGTATCGTCACGGGCCTTTGGGCGGCGGTATCTGCGAAACTGGTAACGCCTGAAATCAGGGTGTTCTCCATGACGGGCGCCTTCTTTGGCGTTGGAGTTTGCGGCCTTCTTCAATTTGGTCTGACCGCACCTGCACATTTCACATTTGTTCTGGCCCCTTTGATTGCTGCGACGACCTTGAGTAAGCGCCAGACACTGACGGTCTTCACAATCTCCCTCGTGTTGCTTGGACTGACCGCTACTTATTTTGTTCAGGGGCAAGGACGTCCCTTGCTGGAGCATGAGGCCGCATCTCTTCAAGACCCACGAAACTGGATCTCAAGCATTCTGGCGATCGGTGCCACCGGCGCAGCCCAGTGTCTTCTGGTCTTGCAACTGCGCCACCTCTGGGAACGCAGTTACCTTGGCACAATCGAGCGGCACAAACAGATGTCGGCACTTGTCCAACACGCACCAGAAGGGATTGCCATTCTTGATGCAGACACTGGGCTTCTTCTTCAAATCAACCCCGCCGCCGCACAGCTATTTGGCATCCCGCCCGATGAGCCTCTTGTGGAAGAAGGTTTTCTAAAATTCTGCCCCGAGTTTCAACCCGAAGGTCAGAAATCCCAGTTCGTCCTCCAGGAGAACTTCAAGGCGGCCCTCGCGGGTGAGCTACCCAAACTAGACTGGCAGCTGCGCTCATCAACAGGACGCAAAACACGGGTCGACTTATCTTTGGCCAAATTGCCGTCTAATGAGGCCAATCTGATCCGGGTCGGTCTGACAGACATGACAGAACTGTACAGTGCGTATGAAGAAGTTCGCCAAACGAGCTTTACCGACACCCTGACCGGCCTTCCAAATCGGCGGCAACTTACTGTGAAGCTGGCCGAGATTTTGCCCCATACAAAATCATCCATTCTTGAAGTGGCCGTCATCGTTCTGGATCTGGATCGACTGAAGCTTGTCAACAACCGGTTCGGGCATTTCAGCGGTGATCGGATCATTGCCCAGACCGCTAATAGGTTGAACAACATTTTGACAGAAGACGCCTTTCTAGCGCGGACCGCTGGGGATGAATTTGTTATTATGCTCAAAGGGAAAGACGTTGAAGCACCCGCTCGGGCCCTGGCCCAGCAGGCCCTAGACGCCCTGTCACCGCCATTTCAACTTGGCACCGGCGCCGTTTTCACCAGCGCGTCAATAGGCTTTGCGCTCTCCTCTCATGTTGAGGATCAAGGCGACTGGCTGTTGTCAGCGGCGGATCAGGCCATGCATCATGCCAAATCTCAGGGGGGGAACCGGCTGTGCATGTTTAACAGCACAATTGGCGAACAGGCCCGCGACCGACACAGCCTGATTTCTGATTTGATGGCGGGCCTCGACGACAACGCCCTCACCGTTCACTATCAACCAGTCGTTCATCTCAAAACGGGCCGCATTGCCAAAGTCGAAGCCTTGGCACGCTGGACCCATCCCACGCTTGGCCCAATCGCACCCTCGCGGTTTATCCCCCTTGCCGAAGAAGCTGGGCTGATCACGCAGATTGGTGAGATCGTGCGGCGGCAAAGCCTCACCGACTTTCCCGAACTCATAGATCATTTTGAAGGCCCATTTCAGATCTGCCTGAATGTCTCTCCCTATGAGCTCGAAACTTTAACACCCGAAACCGCAGCCTCTTGGCCCATCGAAGGCTCCAAACAAGGGTCAGCTAAGGACACAGGCCAGCAAGCCGGAGCTGATCCGCAATTTGTCTTGGAAATCACCGAAAGCGCGCTTTTAGGATCTGACCCCGCCTTGGCCGCAAAACTAGAAGATCTGCGCGCGCGCGGCGCCAAACTGGCCTTGGATGATTTCGGCGCGGGCCATTCTTCGCTAACCTACTTCCTTGATCATACCTTTGATTACATCAAATTGGATCGGGCCTTTATCCAACGCGTCAACACCACCACAGCGGCTCATGCGGTTTGTGAGACTATCTTTGGCTTTGCCGATCGCATGGGAGGGAGCGCCATCGCCGAGGGGATTGAAACGCCTGAGCAGTTGCTTCAGGTGCGGGCACTGGGCTGCACCTACGGGCAGGGATTTCTTTTTTCTCCCCCTCTGCCAAAGCAAAAACTGTTGCAATTGCCGCCGCGCCTAAGCCTGCCTGAAATCCAATTGGCATAAATTTGGCGTGCCTCTTGGGGACGTCACAACACACTCATTTGCGACATGAAATTTGCGCCTATGACGCATTCCTGCACACCTCCCAGAATTCGGGCTGCCAATGTTTGACCTATGAGGTCGCACTATGGTGACCCGTCTTCGCACTCTTGGGGAATTCGCCAAATGTCTGTTCTGCTCGCCGCGCTAGAGGCCGCCAAGGCCCTGCATCTTTCAACCCCTGACCTACGGGACTTTGCCCCCTGGCCCGAGGATCTGCAGATGACCGATGTGACCCCAAATCTCATCCCAGCCACACAGCATGTTGTTGATTGCACGGCCCCGACATCAGACCAGACAGCGGACTTTGTAAATGCGGTCAAAGCCTTGGCACCACAAGCAAGTTGGAAACGCACCTACACAGAAGACGAAGTCGGCGCTGAGTTTCTCGCGCGCTACGGGTATTTCGAACTCTATGGCCCCACAGGCATGGCAAAATCCGACAGCTGTCGGGCCTATGTCGGCTATTGGGGGGAAAACCTCGTATATGACTGGCATCACCATGAGGCGGAAGAAATGTATTTCGCCCTAGCCGGGGCCGCGACCTTCATGACCGAGGAAAATGACGCCGCCTTTGTCACACCGGGCCAGACACAGATGCACACCTCCAACCAACCACACGCCATGGCCACAGGCGCTGGACCTATTCTGACCTATATTGTTTGGCGGGGTCCGGGGTTGGCGGGCCTGCCTCAGATGAGGGTTGAATGATGGCCCATCCAGTTTTCGAACATCTCCTTGCGGAGGTCCGCAACGCCTTTGCCACCACCGAAGCGCTCAACACCTTTTGCATGCTTCCATCACAGTTAGACGAGCAAGAGGTCACGCCCTTTCATGTCCCGGCCGCTGATCTTATGATCGCGGACTCCATGCTCGCCGCCGAGGAGACGGCCCGTTTACGCGACGCCTTCATCGCCGCCAGCCCACAGGCCCAGTGGCGCGAGACCTACAAAGGCACGCGGATGGGTTCGGATTTTATGGACAAATTTGGCTGCTACTGCCTGATTGGCGGTGGCGGTCCTTACACCAGCGATCAGATGGGCGCCTACGTGGTCTATATGCCGCCCGGGCTGTATTACCCCTTCCACCACCACCCGGCGGAAGAGCTGTATTACATCCTCGCCGGAGAGGCGGAGTTCATGCTTGATGGTGAGGACAACAAGGTGCTGCGCGCGGGTGAACATGTGTTTCATCCGTCAAATCGTCCACATGCAACGCAAACCCATGACAAACCCTTCATGGCCCTTGTGTTGTGGCGAGGCGACCTCGGAACAAAGCCAGTTCTGACATATCCTGAGGGCGATACCTAAACATTAGAGGTTTCAAATGATGCAGGCATGCAACATGTGTATACATTTGCATACCAAACTCTAACAATCACATCCAACCAGCCCCATCTTCTTATCAGAACACATTTATTTTGAAGGAGATGCGATGTTCACACTCTTGTTCTGTGCCTTTGTCGCCTATTTTGCATTCACTCTTGGCCGCACCATTGAGCGCCGAGACGCGCAAAAGACACTTACCCCGCCTGTCCAGGGAGAACTGCGTTTCCCGCAGGCGCGCATAGATCAAGACGAACAAAAACCTCTCTCGGGAGAGCGGGTCTTTGCCGCCCTCTTTCTCTTCGGTTGGCTGGTTGCCTGGAGCGCAGCTATTGCTCTGGTCCTCATGCAATTCACAACCGGCCAGATGGGCGGCGCATCGATCTTTATTTTTGGGTGGCTGATCGCTGCGATTGTTGGCTGGGTCACGGCCATAAATACGCTCTATCGGTTGGCCACAGGCAAACCGGTCTCCTTGCGCCGCCGCTCATTCTAACACAGACTGTAGCCTTCGGGGCACCTCGCGAAGCCTCAGTCCGCGCCCTAATTTCAGGGCCGTAACTTTCAGGAAAGCACCCACAGCATGATTGCCTATGTCACGGTTGGCGCAGACGATATTCCGCGTGCAAAGCGGTTCTACACCGCCTTCCTCCGAGCTCTTGGATATGGTCTGACGGAAGGTGCAGAGGGGTTGAGCTTTGCCCTGCCTGTCCCCGAGGGGCAGGCCCCTGAGCTTCCAGATTTTTACGTCAAACCTACGTTTGATGGGCAAATCGCCTCTGCCGGTAATGGGGCTATGGTCGCTTTTGAGGCCACAGATCAAAAGCAAGTGCGCGATCTTCATGCCTCAGCACTTGCTGCGGGTGGCTCGGACGAGGGGCAGCCCGGATTTCGCGCCTCTTATGGCCCCCGGTTCTATGTTGGCTATTTGCGTGATCCGCAGGGCAACAAGATCGCGCTTTTCTCCAGCAACCCAAATGATCCCGGGCGGGATGACTGATCGACTAAGGCGACTTACTGATTTGTAGTTGCAGTCCTCCGGGAGGAAGACTGCAATATTCTGCATGACGTGACCCACGGGTCACGCGCCCGGTTTTGACGCCATTTCAAGCACCTGATCCAGAACCCGCCGGTCACCGACCTGATTGGCAAGGGTCAAAACAAGCCGTGCGTTCAGTGCTGCGCTATCCGCGTCGGTCAACCCATCATGCAGCGCAATCAGCTTGGCATAAAACCCATCTGGGTCGGCGATGTTTGGTGTGGTGATCACGTCCGACATGTTTAAGCCCCTTTGCCACAGGCAGTGCGCAGGGCAGTGCGCAGGGCGGTTTCATCATAGCTGTCCCAGCGGGCGGCCACATGTTGATCCGGACGGATCAGATAGACCCCTGCCTTGGCACGGCCCA
Organism: Pelagimonas sp.; assembly: GCA_049116335.1. Classification (GTDB taxonomy): domain Bacteria; phylum Pseudomonadota; class Alphaproteobacteria; order Rhodobacterales; family Rhodobacteraceae; genus CANMIH01. Next base: position 67,578 of record JAGDYZ010000016.1, read on the forward strand.
AGTATCGCTCACCCAGCGCGCCGCTGGTATCATCCGAGGCCGACAGAGCAACCCGCGTTGCCACTACCCCATCTTCGTCAACCTGGTCAGGCGCTTCCGCGTCCACCGTCAGGATCTGGAATGCGCCCCCCAGTTGCCCCAAGAGATAACCATCGCCCACCGGGGCATCGGGACAGGGGCTGCCGACACGGGTACGCGCCGGACCATCCACCATGGCATCTGGGCCGTTCAACGACAGACCATCATAGGTGCAAGGCACCGAAAGACGACCGGAATTCACCAGCGGGCGGGCGAACTCATACTGTTCCGCCAGCGCCAGAACCGCGTTGCGGAAGGTGTGGCTTATGTCTGATTTCGGCGTGATGAAATCGGTCGACCGCGTTGAATTCAGGATGTTTTCATCCGCCCCATAGGCGCGCTCTTCGTGGTAACTATCAAGCAGGCTATCAGGCGCCTGACCGTTGATCACCATCCCAAGTTTCCAGCCAAGGTTGTCGACATCCTGCATGCCTGAATTGGCCCCACGCGCGCCAAAGGGCGACACCTGATGCGCCGCATCCCCGGCAAAAATCACACGACCATGGCGGAACTCGCGCATCCGACGACATTGGAATGTGTAGATCGAATTCCACACCATCTCATACTCAACATCCGGCCCCAGCATGGCATCCAGACGGGCGCGAATGTTTTCCTCTTTCAACTCTTCCTTGCGATCCACATCCCAGCCGATCTGAAAATCAATCCGCCAGACATCATCGGGTTGTTTGTGCAAAAGCGTAGACGCGCCAGATTTGAAGTGCGGTTCAAACCAGAACCATCGTTCGGTCGGGAAATCCGCCTTCATCTTGATGTCAGCGATCAGGAAACTGTCCTGAAATTCACGACCTTCAAAGTCGAGCCCCATCATTCCTCGTAGCGGGCTTGATGCACCATCACAGCCGATCAGCCAATCGGCCTCGATCTGATAGGGGCCGTCCGGGGTGGTGATGTCCAACACCACATGATCACCTTTGACCGCAACCGCATCGACCCGGTTCTTGCCACGCAGCTCAATCGGTGCCCCCTCAGCCTGCGCCTGACGCACACGGTCAACGAGGAATTTCTCGAAATAGGGTTGTTGGAGATTGATGAAGGCGGGATATTTGTGGCCATCTTCAGGCAGCAGGTTAAAGTCATAGATCTGCCGGTCATCATGGAACACCTTACCGACGTTCCACACCACGCCTTTGTCCAGCATCGGCTCACCACAGCCATAGCGGTCAGCCACCTCAAGACAGCGTTTGGCGAAACAGATCGCGCGACTGCCCATGCCGATGCCCTCATGGTCATCCAGCACCACCACCGGAATGCCCTGCAACCCAAGATCAAGCGCGGTTGCGACACCAATTGGGCCACCGCCCATCACAACCACCGGATGGCGCACCGGTGTGCTCGCATCCTGATCCGCGCTGCGTTCATAAGGATATAGCTTAAAGGCCAGCGTATAGCGGTCCTGAAACATGGCACCCTCCCATCAATACGGCAAAATTCTACCCTACCCTTCCGGATCATCTCCGGAAGGGATCTTTGTCTCTTAGCCCCAAAGGGTCATTGGGCGGGCCTGCGCGCGGCGTGGCCTGTCCGTTTCGGGGGTCTTACCCCTGAAGCTCGGCCCACATGTCTTTGTCACGCTGCGCGGTCCAGACACGGGGTGTGTCGATGCCGCGCGCTTCGTCATAGGCGCGCGCCACGTTGAACGGCAGGCAATGCTCGTAGATTGCGTAGTCCTTGAACTTGTCGTCACAGGCCTCGCGAACCGCGTCCCAGGCTTCTTTCAGCGATCCACCACGGGCCACCACACGGGCCACGGGTTTGTAGGTCGACAGAACAAAATCCTCGGTGGCGGCGATGGCTTTGGCCACCATTTCCTCGCCCACAAGCGCATCACCCCGTCCCGGAGCAATCGATTTGGGTTCAAAGGCCGCGATATTGGCAAGGGTTTCGGGCCAATCAGCAAAATGACCATCCCCGCAATAGCAGGCCGAGTGATATTCCACGACATCACCGGTGAACATCACCTCTTGATCTGGCACCCAGACCACGGCGTCACCGGCGGTATGTGCCCGGCCCAGCTTCATGATATCCACCCGGCGCTTGCCCAGATAGACAGTCATGCTGTCGCTGAAGGTGGTGGTCGGACGGGTCAGGCCCGGAATTTCTTCGTGCCCCTGAAACAGGCGCGGAAAGCGGTCAAATTCGCTATCCCAATCTTCCTGACCGCGCTCTTCCACCATGGCAGCGGCGGCATCGGACATGATGATCTCACGCGCACCATAGGCCGAGGCGCCCAGCACCCGCACCGCGTGGTAATGGGTCAGCACCAGATGGCTGATCGGCTTGTCGGTGACGCTGCGCACACAGTCGATCACCTTGCGGGCCAGACGAGGGGTGGCCTGTGCCTCGACAACCATCACGCTCTCGTCGCCGATGATCACACCGGTGTTCGGATCACCCTCGGCGGTAAAGGCATAGAGCCCCTCGCCTACCTGAGTGAACGAGATTTTCTTTTCTTCCATGTCATTGGCAGAGGCAAAAGCTTTGCTCATGATTTAGTCCTTTTGCAGGAATTCCAACCGGTTGCCAAAAGGGTCTTCGGCAAAAAACCGGCGGCGGTTTTTGATGGTATTGTCCCATGTCGGCTCTTGCCCGGTCGAGGCAATCCGCTGGGCGACATGATCGATATCGGTCACAAGAAAGCCCGGATGGGCCTTCTTGGCTGGTATAAACGAGGGATCGACACCCAGATGCAATTCCAGCCCGTCCAGCTGAACCCAAAGCCCGCCGCGTGCGACCAAGGCCTTGGGTTTTGCGAGTTCAGGCAGGCCCAGCGCGTCACACCAAAAGGCACGCGCCAGATCTTCCTGCCCCTCGGGGATGGCAATCTGGATATGATCGAGCCCTAGCTTCATGCGGTGCCAAACGGATCTGATTTGGCGGGCAGGATTTGTCCAACACATTCGCCAAAGCCGATGCGGTACCCTTCACCCAGCGCAGCACCACGCAGGCTTAGGGTATCGCCATCTTCAAGGAAGGACCGGGGTTCGCCGGTGTCCAGAGTGATCGGCTCTTTGCCGCCCCAGCTCAGTTCCAGAAGCGCACCGCGTTGGTGTTTCTCTGGTCCTGAAATGGTGCCCGATCCCAACAGATCGCCCACATTCATCGGACAGCCCGAGGTGGTGTGATGCGCCAGCTGCTGGGCCGAGGAATAATACATCTCGTTGTAGTTGGTGCGGGCGATGATGGTCTCATCTTTGCCTTCAGGGGCCAGCCCCACTTCCAGCGAGATATCATAGAGCATCGGACCCGGCTCAACGAGATGCGGCAGCAGTTCACGTTCCCGCTCGGGCGTCGAAGTCCGGAAACCATCCAAGGCCGCCTTGGTCACAATCCACGGGCTCACCGAGGTCGCGGTGGCTTTGGCCTGAAACGGACCCAGCGGCTGGTATTCCCAGGCCTGAATGTCGCGCGCGGACCAATCGTTCAACAGAACATAGCCAAAGATCATATCATCGGCCTGTTGCACCGACACCATGTCATCGCTGGGCTGACCAACAATGGCGCCCATCTCAAGCTCGAGATCAAAACGCGCACAGGGTTCAAAGCGCGGCAGCGCGTCATTCGGCCCTTTCAGCTGTCCCCACGGACGGCGTACCGGCGTGCCCGAGATCATCACCGACGAGGCGCGGCCGTTATAGCCGATCGGGATAGACAACCAGTTTGGCGGCAGCGCATTTTCCGGCCCGCGGAACATGGTGCCGACATTGGTGGCGTGGTTCTTTGAGGCATAGAAATCGGTGAACTCACTGATGGCGAAGGGCATGGCCATCTCGGTCCCAGCCTGCGGCACCAGATATTTCACCAGTTCCGGCGCATCACCATTCTCTTCCCCCAAAAGCGTGGTCAGCTTGTCCCGGAAGCTGGCCCAGACTGCGGGTCCCAGCCCCATGAAATCGGTCCAGTCGCCAAAGAAAAACACCTCATCGGTGTCATCCTCCGCCAACAGGACCCCATCGGTTTCCATTTCGGTCACATCAAGGATCATATCCCCGATGGCGACGCCACAATGGGTTTCGCCCTCTTCGGTCACAAAGGACCCATAAGGCAGGTTGTTCAGCGGAAAATCAGTCTCGGCAGAGTTCGCGCTCTCAACCCAGCTTTTGATCAGCGGCATTTAAGTATCCCAGTCACCTAAGTGTTTCTTCTGACCCCGGGTCTTCCGGGGTGAGCCGCAGGATGCGGCGGGGGGCCAAGCCCCCTCAAACCTTACTTTACTTCTTACCCGGAGTGCCGTCGAACTTCTTGTCGATGTCTGTCCAGCAGTCAATATAGTCATCCTGAAGCGGTGCCTCATTGGCCGCAAAGGGTGTCAGATGCTGCGGGAACCGCGTCTCGATCATGAACGACATGGTGTTGTCGAGCTTGTCGGGCCCAAGGTTAGAGTTGGACGCCTTTTCAAAGGCCTCTTTGTCTGGCCCATGCGGGATCATCATATTGTGCAGGCTCATGCCACCGGGAACAAAGCCCTGCGGTTTGGCGTCATACTGGCCGTAGATGTTGCCCATCAGCTCGGACATGATGTTTTTATGGTACCAAGGCGGACGGAAGGTGTCTTCCATCACCATCCAACGCTCGCGGAACAGCACAAAGTCAATGTTCGCAGTCCCCGGCACACCCGACGGCGCGGTCAGCACGGTGAAGATCGAGGGATCGGGGTGATCAAACAGGATCGCGCCAACAGGGCAATAGGTGCGCAGGTCATATTTCAGCGGCGCGTAATTGCCATGCCAGGCCACAACGTCCAACGGGCTTTGACCAATCTTGGTGGTGTGGAACTGGCCACACCATTTCACGGTCAGCTCTGAAGGCACTTCACGGTCTTCGAACGCCGCGACCGGCGCTTTGAAGTCACGTGGGTTGGCCATACAGTTTGCCCCGATGGGGCCGCGCCCCGGCAATTCAAACTTCTGACCGTAGTTTTCACAGACAAACCCGCGGCACGGACCTTCGAGCACTTCGACGCGATACACCAGCCCACGGGGAATAATGGCGATTTCCTTTGGCTCGACATCAATGATGCCCAGCTCGGTGGCAAACCGCAGGCGTCCCTCTTGCGGGATCACCAGCATCTCGGAATCGGCGGAGAAGAAATAGCTGTCAACCATCGACTCGGTGACCAGATAGATATGGTTGGCCATCCCCACCTGGGTGTTCACATCCCCGGCGCTGGTCATGGTCCGCATCCCGGTCAGCCAAGTCAGCCCCTCATCCGTATGCGGCACCGCGTTCCAACGGTATTGGCCCAGCGAGATCACATCAGGATCAACACAAGGCGCCGACTTCCACAGAGGAAGATCAATCTTTTCGTAGCGATGCGAATGTTTGACGCTTGGGCGGATGCGGTAACACCAGGTGCGCTCGGGTGGATTGGCGGTAAAGGCCGTGCCGCTAAGCTGTTCCCCATAGAGGCCATAGTTACACTTTTGCGGGCTGTTCATGCCCTGAGGCAGCGCACCCGGCAGGGCCTCGGTTTCAAAATCATTGCCGAACCCCGGCATATACCCTTCATGGGTGCCTTGGGTTCCGGTGGCGCGGATCATGCCCTCGGGCAGTGCGTGGGTGGTCATGGCCTCTCCTCCGTGTGTCATTTGCGGGCCTTTATTCGTTGCATATGCAATGAAGTCAAGTCAAACCTACCGCCGAAAGATACATTTGCGAAATATCTCGGCCTGCCTATAAGAGGTGCCATGACTGACACATCTGCCCTGCCCGACTTTGATCTGATGCGGTTCACGCCCTACCGGCTTGCGGTGGCGGCGCAGAAAACTTCTGAGGCCCTCGCGCGCCAATACCGCGCGCGCTTTGACATCTCGATCCCGGAATGGCGGGTCCTGGTCCATGTGGCCCATGCCAAAGACGCCTCGGTGCGCGATATCGAGGCGCAGGTGGTGATGGAAAAGTCGAAAGTCAGCCGCGCTGCAACCCGGCTTGAAAGCATTGGCTATCTGAAAAAGTCCGTCAACGAAGGGGATCGGCGGCTTTTGCGCCTGTCACTCACTGAGAAAGGCCAGGAGCTGATGGCCGAGCTTTTGCCGCTGGCACAGTCGTATCAGGACGAGATCGAAAAACAGCTTGGCGCAGATTTCGCCAAGCTGGAAGAGGGTCTTCAGACCATGCTCGCCCGATTGGAAGACCCAACCTAGGCTTCAGATCAAGATCATGCGGCGCGGAGTTTCCCCGCACCTATAGCGCTAAGCAGAACCATCACCGCAGCAGTGGCGAGACAGGCTGGCAGTCCGCCAACCTGGTAGCTCGCGCCGGACAAGACCGTGCCAAGCAAACGCCCCGCCGCATTGGCCATATAGTAAAACCCTACGTCCATCGTCACGCGCTCACCCTTGGAAAACGCCAGGATGAGATAGGAATGCAGCGACGAATTCACTGCAAAAACCGCGCCAAACACCAAAAGCCCGGCAATCACTGCGACGGTCAGCCAAGTCTCAGGCGCTCCCGCCAGCCAAACCAGACCTGCGAGAACCGCTGGCACCCCCAGCAACCCCAAGGCCCAGCCACGCGCCGCCGCGATGATCTCAGCCTCAGAGCGGGTTGAGGCGCGCAACGCTTTGGGCGCACTGGCTTGTACCGCACCGTAGAGGATGGTCCAGATCGCCATAAAGCTGCCAATGGTGAAAAACGCCAGACGATTGCCCTCATGCGTGCCATCCGAGAGCACCGCGTAGAAATACACCGGGATACCCACCACGAACCAAACATCACGCGCGCCGAACAAAAACACCCGCGAGAAGCTCAGCCAGTTGATGTTTCGGTCTTTGGAAAACACCTCTTTGAATTTGGCACCCTTCTTGCCGGTCGGCAGCCCCGACGGCATGCGCAGCGCCACGGCGATCAAAACCGCCGTCAGCACCGCCGCCATACCCAACACCGCCGGAACAAACCCTGCCAGCGCCAGCAAGGCCGCGCCAAGCAAGAACCCTAATCCTTTGACAGCATTCTTTGATCCGGTCAGAACGGCCACCCATCTGAACAATCCCCCCTGTCCCGAGGGCGCCAAAAGCTTGACCGCCGACTTGGCAGACATTTTAGACAGATCCTTGGCCACGCCAGACAGCCCTTGCACCGCCATGACAAAGATCACCGATCCGGTCAGGCCCCAGGCTGGGTCCAGCTGCGCCAAGGCCAAAAGCGCTACAATCTGCAATCCCAACCCAACATAGAGCGTCGAGGTCAGGCCAAATCGCGCGGCGATCCAGCCAGCAGACAGATTGGTCACGATGCCCGCTAACTCATAAAGCAAAAAGAGATAGGCGAGCTGCACCGGAGAAAACCCCAGCGTGTGAAAGTGCAACAGCACCAGCATGCGCAGGGCCCCATCCGTGAGCATAAAGGCCCAGTAGGCTGCGGTCACAGCTATATAGGCCGCAAACCCCTGCGGCTTGTCATTGGTGAGATCTGTCATGATTCCGGGTTCCGGCCTCTAGAGGTTAGGCAGACGTCAGTTGGAGTAGGAGAAGTTCAAGATTACCCCCTCCACCACGTCCAGAAGTTGCAAACTACGCGGCCCCAGTTCACCCACAACATAGCAGGCAGGACCATCCCCCTCATCCACCTCGGGCCAGGCAATGATCACAGGACCCTGTCCATCCGAGGCGGCGCATTCGGGGTGAATTTCAAGAAAACTACGGCGCATCAGATTGCCGTCATAGATCTCATCAAGCTGATTGCCCTGCACAATCCAGTAATAGCTGCTGTCGCCATCCGAGTCCCAATAGCCCTGGATGTGATCCATGATGGCGGCGTTGTCCTGACTGGGCATCACCGGAGGAGGCAAATCGCCGACCATCGCATACTCGCGGATGGTGACCTGTGCGGTTTCCCCGGAATATGAGATCAGATCGCCCGAGATTTCCCAAAGGGTGCCGGTGTTCGCGGCATTCAATGCCTCGATGATGTCAAAATCGGTGGGATCATTCTCAGAGGCAACATAGGTCCAGCCATCCGCCGCGAATTCACATTCGAGCACCTCATTCGACGCCCAACACCCCTGAAAATTGGCCGTAATGCTATAGGGCTCCCCATAGGTTCGCGGTCCCGCGGGCCCGGCACTCTTTGGGCTGGCATCGCCAGAGTGGGTGGCGCCCCCCACGGTTCCCGCAGGCGCATCGGCTTCGGTCAAAGCCACAGAGTAGCTGCGCGCCTCACCGGTGTCCTCTTCGCGAAATCCTTCGCGCCGATAGCCCCGCGCCTTGCAGTTTTCGTCGCCTTTGATGGTATAGGCCGAGGAATCCGTACAAAACATGTATTTCTCACTGACAAACGCACCGTGCGTATTGGTGGCCCGCCAATAGTAATATCGTTTATTCAAATCCCCTCCGACCACAACCGTGCAATCATAGGGCTCTACCCCCCACCACCCTTCCGAGGTCCAGACCTTATTTTCAACATAGCCGATCGACACGCTCGCGCGGACACCGGTTTCGTTGCAAAAGGTCAGTTCAGCTGCCGCTGGAACAGCGGTCGAACACAGCAGAAGGGCAATGGGGAAACGCATGAAACAACTCCTTAAAGGCTCTTGCCCACCATCAGCGCAACATCGGCCAAACGACAGGCGTATCCCCATTCATTATCATACCAAGCATAGATTTTCACCTGTGTGCCATTCACCACCATGGTTGAGGGCGCATCGACAATCGAACTGCGGGCGTCATTGGTGTAATCACACGACACCAGAGGCCGGGTTTCATAGCCCAAAATCCCCTGCAACGCGCCCTCTGAGGCCACGCGGAACATCTCGTTCACCTCTTCAACCGTGGTCTCGCGTTCCACCTCAAACACACAGTCGGTCAGAGAGGCGTTCAACAGTGGTACACGCACCGCATGGCCGTTCAGACGGCCTTTGAGCTCAGGGTAAATCAAGGTGATCGCCGTGGCTGAGCCGGTCGAGGTCGGGATCAGCGAATTGAGCGCCGACCGCGCGCGCCGCAAATCTTTGTGAGGTTTGTCCACAATGGTCTGGGTGTTGGTGACATCATGAATGGTGGTCATCGAGCCATGTTTGATCCCCAGACCCTCGTGGATCACCTTCACCACAGGCGCCAGACAGTTGGTGGTGCAGGAGGCTGCGGTGACAATCTTATGCACCTTAGGGTCATAGATCTCGTCATTCACCCCCATCACAATATTTGCGGCATTGCCGTCTTTCACCGGCGCGGACACCACAACCTTCTTCACACCGGCCGCAAAATACGGCGCTAGTCGGTCTTCCGTTTTGAAATATCCGGTGCAGTCGATCACCACATCAACCCCATCCAGAGGCAGCTCCTCCAGAACCCGGGTCTGCGTCACAGGGATCCGCGTGCCATTAATGGTGATGCTGTCCTCATCATGGTCAAAGTTGGCATCCCAGCGTCCATGCACCGTATCGAACTCCAACAGATGCGCATGAGTGGCCGCATCCCCCACCGCGTCATTGATAAAGGCGATCTTTGCGCCCGCGTCCAAAAGGGGTTTGAGGACAAGTTTGCCCATCCGGCCAAGGCCATTGATTGCATAGGTGGTCATGGTCTTACGTGTCCTGTTTCGCGATATCATCGATGTGGTTTTGCAGGCTGGTGCGGTCGAGCGTCTCAACCGGCAGCGCAACAAAGGCCTGAATGCGGTTGCGCAGCGCGCCATAAACCTGTTGGAAGGCCAGTTTTTTCTCCGCTTCAGTGCCCTCCGCCTTGACCGGATCGGGCTGCCCCCAATGACCGCTCATCGGCTGACCCGGCCAGGGTGGGCATTCTTCATTGGCGGCCGCGTCACACACAGTGAAAACAAAATCCATCTGCGGCGCGACCTCCCCTTCAAACTCGGAAATATGTTTTGAGCGCAGGCCGCTGATGTCATGGCCTTTCGCGCTCAGAACCTCCACCGCATAGGGGTTTAACTCAGACTGCGGCCTGGTGCCTGCGGAATAGACGGTGAACCGCCCATTCCCCAACTCGCGCAACAGCGTTTCGGCAAAGATCGACCGCGCCGAATTTCCTGAACAGATGAACAGCGCATTGTAGGTCTTGGTCATGTCACGTTCCTTTGGCGTTTGTGACGTCAAACAGATCTCCGGTCGCCCCCGACAACAATCGGCGGCCAGATAGGTCACGAGGTCAGAGGCCGCCACAGTCTCCGCCGCATAAAGCAGCGACGTGCCCTCACGCGCCTGCGTTATCAGACCCGCTTGACGCAATTGCGACAAAGCCTGCGACAACGACGAGGACGGCAAATTCAGCACGCGCGCAATCTCTCCCGCCGGCAAGCGATCCGGGAACCGCCGCATCAACAGACGAAAGATCGCCAGACGGCGCTCATGCGCGAGGGTGAACAACTGGGCCAGCACATCTTTTTCCATATTTCTGGAATTACAGAAATATATCTCCAACTGCAAATGACAGTTTTGTAAAACGAAATGAAAAAGGGCGGGACGCCCGCTGCGCACCACCCTTCTTCTTTTCAAAAATACTCCGGGTGAATTGGCCGTCAGGCCAAGAGGGCAGCGCCCTCCCTCACGCCAGTGACGGCAGCCAGAGCACAATCCACGGGAAGGCCACCAAAAGTCCGATGGTCACGGCATCCGCCACAAAGAACGGTGTCACACCGCGGAACACATCCTGCACCGACAGCTCAGGGCGTACCCCGGCCACCACAAAGCAATTCAAGCCAATGGGCGGCGTGATCAGACAGAACTCGGCCATCTTCACCACCAAAATCCCAAACCAGATCGCACACATCGGACCGCTCATGCCAAAGGCGCTGTCGGCCGCAGAGACAAACTCCCCCCCATTCAGCGCCATCACCGCCGGATAAACCACAGGCAGCGTCAACAAGAGCATGCCAATTGCATCCATGAACATCCCCAGCACCGCATAGGCCAGTAATATGCAGATCAGGATCAGCAGTGGAGAATATTCCAGCGCGGTGATCCAATCGGCAAAGGCCGACGGCAGATCTGCAAACCCAAGAAACCGCACATAGATCAACACACCCCAGATGATCGAAAAGATCATCACGGTCAGCTTGGCGGTTTCAATCAGCGCATCTTTCAACTGCGGCCCACGCATGCCCTGAAAAATCGCCATACAGAACACGATAAAGGCACCGATCGCCCCACCTTCGGTTGGGGTACCCCAAGCCTCGCCAAAGGGGTTGTAGACAAAGAAGATGATGATCACGACCACGGCGACAATCGGCAGAGCGGGCGGCAGTGCCATAAACCGCTCTTTCCAAGTGAAACCTGTCACGGGCGGCCCAAAGTTTGGAATCGTCAGCGCCAGACCTATGATCAACAGCCCATAGATGATTGCCGAAAACAGCCCAGGAATAAAGCCCGCCAGCAACAGTCGACCAACATCCTGCTCCACAATGATTGCATAGATCACAAGGATCGCCGAGGGTGGGATAAGTGAGGCCAGCGTCCCGCCTGCCGCCACAACCCCTGCGGCAAACCGTTTGTCATAGCCCACCTTCAACATTTCTGGGATGGCGATGCGGGCAAAAACCGCCGCAGTCGCCACCGAGGCTCCGGACACGGCCGCAAAGCCTGCGGTGGCAAAGACGGTGGACACCGCCAAGCCGCCGGGAACCCAGGCAATCCAGCGTTTCGCCGCCTCAAACAGCGCCCGTGTCAGACCGGCGTAATAGGCCAGATAACCGATGAGAATGAAGGTCGGGATCAGCGACAAGGCCTGAGAACTCACTTTGGAATGAGGGACTTGCCCGGCGATCTTCACGCTAATCTCAATGGCTTTCCAAAGCCGCTCAGGGTCATAGCCAAACTGGTCCCAGCGCAGCCAGACCAACCCGATCAATCCTGCCAGACCTGCGGCAAAGGCAACACGCATCCCTAGAACAACAAAAACCAGCATACCGCTGGTGACCCACAGGCCGATTTCGATCTTATCCATCAGTCCTGTTCCATCATATGATCTGCCTCTGCTGCGGCCTGTTCGGCCACACTCTGGATCAGCGGCACCGCAACCGGCCGTTCACTTCCCAGCACAAAGGCCCGGCCATAGGCCAGCAGTTGCAGCACCAGCCGCAGCGCCATCACCGAAAACGCCAGTGGAACCACAAGTTTCGACGGCCAGATCGGCAAGCCAATATCAATCGAGCTGTCGCGACTGAAATTCGGCGCGTTCCAGTCAAAGCTGCGATCAAAATGCGCCCAGGTGCCCCAGACCAATGCAAGGATCAGGATCAGCACACCAAAGGTGGTGAGGAATTCCACCAGCCACAGCAGACGCCCGCGCAGCTGACCCACCAAGATATCCATGCGAATATGCCCGCCATTGCGCAGCACATAGGACACGCCAAAGATGGCAATAAAGGGCATCGCGGATTCAATCCAATCCACATAGCCCGGCAAAGGCTCATTAAACCCGTTGCGCCCGGTCACCGACACCACGGCCAAAAACATAAGGCCAAAGGCGAACACCCCGGAAATAAATGCAAAAAACCGCTCAACAGGCTCAAGCGCGCGATCCATGCGGCTCAGCCATGAATTGTCACTCAGGACAGTTGATTGTCCGGCCATGACACCCCCCATTTATTGTAAAGAACGCCCCGGTTGGGTCCGGGGCGTTTCAAGGCGGGGGCACGCAGCGGCACCCCCGTTCACAGATCAGTTGCCTGCGCGTACGTCTTCAAGGGTTTTGTACACAAGATCATAAAGCTCTTGTGCAGGAAGACCCTGCGCGCTCATATCCGCCAGCCAGGCATCATGGATCGGCTTGCCTGCGGCCTCGCGGAACTTGGCGAGCTCGGCGTCCGAGATCTCAACCTTGGTCACGCCCTTTTCCGCCAGAACGGAATCCCAACGCTCAAGCAGCGTGCCATAGTTGGCCAAATAATGGGCAATCGCCTCATCCACCGAGCTGTCCAGCGCGGCGCGGTGCTCATCCGACAGGCTCTCATAAGCGTCGATATTCACCACAACCGGGCAGTTTACGGTGCCGGGGTTCAGGTTTGCGGTCCACCAGTCGGCCTGATTGATGGTGCCAAAGGCCAGATGCGCGTGCTGAGCAAAGGCCACGGTGTCCACCACGCCGCTGTCCATCGCCTGATAGGCTTCGGTGGCTGTCACCGATGTTGGTACACCACCAACCGCAGAGAAGGCTTTGCCCAACCCACCGGTGGCGCGCACACGCATGCCATCGAAATCAGCCAGCTCATCACGTGGCTCGCCGGTGCCAACAATATTGTACTGCGGCATGGGCGAAGTCATCAGCATCTTGGCGTTCCACTGCGCCATCTCTTCGACAACCGCCGGGTGCTGATACACTGCGTGGCTCACCGCAACTTCTTCGGTCAGGTTCGCGGTGCCGATGAAGGGCAGCTCAAGCACGGTGATCGCGCGATTTTTGTCGGCATGATAGCCAGCACAGAACTGCGCCATCTCAAAGGCTCCAATTGAGATCCCATCCAGGTTCTCACGGTTCTTCGACAGGCCACCGTAAGACACATTCATGGTGAACTCACCACCGGTCTTCTCAGACACCAGCTCGGCCAGTTTCTCAACATGTTCGGTAAAGGCACGACGTTTGCCCCAGACAGAGACATTCCATTCTACGGCCAGCGCTTCACCAGCAAAGCCAATGGCAAGCGCAGTTGTCAGCAGACGTGCGGTCAATGTTTTCATAATATCCTCCCTAAGGACAAAGTCATTTTTATGTGGGCTGAGCCTAGCTCAACCCGGGCTCCATTCAACCCCAAAGCCCAGAATCACAGCGGGCGGGGCCAGAGCTGGGTCTCCCCCTTGTGTCTAACCTTGCATCCTTTTGTCACACCATACCCAATACCCCGTAGTCGGCGTGATGACGGAACGTTGGCTGATACCCGTTCAGGTGGTGGCGCAAACAATCCAAAGCGGATCTGTGCAAAACAAAGCACTTGGCCCGGATCTGGCAAATTCATTTACTGATTTTCGATCCTTATGGAAATTACTTTACAGATAAATCATTACAAACAAATAGGTTATTCAGTAATTTTCTGTTTACGCTATTGTAACAGCGAGGCGTAGCTGGCTCGATTGACGCTACGTGAGGAGAGTTTTTCTAAGGGAGGTATTTGCCATGACCGAACAGAAACCCATCGCTGAGGGTGTCTTTCCCCCATCCGCAGAGCTTGTCGCTAGCGCCCATGTAGATGCGGGACGGTATGATGAGATGTATGCGCGGTCGCTTTCTGATCCCGAGGGGTTCTGGGCGGATCAGGCGCAGCGGTTGGACTGGATCAAAGCCCCCACCCAGATCAAAGACGTCGATTACACCTTTGGTCAGGTCAAGATCAACTGGTACGCCGATGGCACGCTGAATGTGGCCGCCAACTGTATCGACCGCCATCTTGAGACCCGCGGCGATCAGACGGCGATCATCTGGGAACCCGACAGCCCCGACGAGCCCGCCCAGCACATCACCTATAAAGAGCTGCACAAAAACACCTGCCGCATGGCCAATGTGCTCGAAAGCCTCGGCGTGGGCAAAGGGGACCGGGTGGTGATCTATCTGCCCATGGTGCCTGAGGCCGCCTATGCCATGCTGGCCTGCGCACGCATCGGTGCGATCCATTCGATTGTCTTTGCCGGCTTCTCTCCAGATGCGCTGGCGGCGCGGGTGAACGGCTGTGACGCCAAGGTGGTGATCACCGCAGACGAAGCCCCGCGCGGCGGCCGCAAAACCCCGCTCAAGACCAATGCCGACAAGGCGCTCTTGCATTGCAAAGACACGGTCAAATGTCTGGTGGTCAAGCGCACCGGCGGTCAGACCACCTGGGTCGAGGGTCGCGATTTCGATTACAACGAAATGGCGCTTGAGGTCAGCGAGTTCAATCAACCCGCCGAGATGAATGCCGAAGATCCGCTGTTTATCCTCTACACCTCCGGCTCCACCGGGCAGCCCAAGGGTGTGGTGCACAGCTCGGGCGGCTATCTCACCTATGCGGCGCTGACCCATGAGGTGACCTTTGATTACCATGACGGCGACGTCTACTGGTGCACCGCCGATGTGGGCTGGGTCACCGGCCACAGCTATATCGTCTATGGTCCGCTGGCCAATGGCGCCACCACGCTGATGTTCGAAGGCGTGCCCACCTTCCCCGATGCCTCGCGCTTCTGGCAGGTCTGCGAAAAACACAAGGTCACCCAGTTCTACACCGCCCCCACTGCCATCCGGGCGCTGATGGGTCAGGGTAATGAGTTTGTGGAAAAATGTGACCTCTCCAGCCTGCGTATTCTCGGCACGGTGGGCGAACCCATCAACCCCGAAGCCTGGAACTGGTACAATGATGTGGTCGGCGGCGGGCGCTGCCCGATTGTTGACACCTGGTGGCAGACCGAGACCGGCGGCCATCTGATGACCCCGCTGCCCGGCGCCCATGCCACCAAACCCGGCGCGGCAATGAAGCCCTTCTTTGGCGTGCAGCCGGTGGTGCTGGATCCGACCTCGGGCGCGGAAATCCACGAGACCCCAACCGAGGGTGTGCTTTGTATCAAAGACAGCTGGCCCGGTCAGATGCGCACCGTCTGGGGCGATCATGAGCGGTTCGAGAAGACCTATTTCTCGGATTACAAAGGCTATTACTTCACCGGCGATGGCTGTCGCCGCGACGAGGATGGCGATTACTGGATCACCGGCCGCGTCGATGATGTGATCAATGTCTCGGGCCACCGCATGGGCACCGCCGAGGTGGAAAGCGCGCTTGTGGCCCATGAGAAGGTCGCCGAAGCCGCCGTTGTGGGCTATCCGCATGAGATCAAAGGTCAGGGCATCTATTGCTATGTCACCCTGATGAATGGCGAAGAGCCCAGCGAAGAGCTGCGCAAAGAGCTGCGCACCTGGGTGCGGACCGAGATTGGCCCCATCGCCAGCCCGGATCTAATCCAATGGGCCCCCGGCCTGCCCAAAACCCGCTCCGGCAAAATCATGCGCCGCATCCTGCGCAAAATCGCCGAAAACGACTACGGCGCCCTGGGCGACACCTCAACCCTCGCAGACCCTTCCGTCGTCGATAACCTCGTCGACAACCGCATGAACCGGGAGGGCTAAACGATGGATGGTAGCTCAAACGGTGTAATTGCCTCTGTCCTGATCCTGCTTGGCCCCCCCGGGGCTGGCAAAGGCACGCAGGCACGGATGTTGGAAGAGCGTTTTGGCTTTGTGCAGCTCTCGACCGGTGATCTATTGCGCGCGGCGGTGTCCGCAGGCACAGAAGCGGGCCTGCGCGCCAAAGCGGTGATGGAGGCCGGGGAACTGGTGAGCGACGACATCGTCATCGCCATTCTCAAAGATCGTCTTGCCGACCCGGATTGCGCCAAAGGCGTGATCCTTGACGGTTTCCCCCGCACCACGGTGCAGGCAGAGGCGCTGGACACCCTTCTGGAGGCCAGCGGACAGCGCATCAATGGCGCCATCAGCCTTGAGGTCGATGATGCCGCCATGGTGACCCGGATCGCCGGGCGTTACACCTGCGCGGGCTGTGGCGAAGGCTGGCACGACAGTTTCAAACAACCCAAAACCGCAGGGGTCTGCGACAATTGCGGCGGCACCGAGATGAAGCGGCGCGCGGATGACAATGCCGAAACCGTGGCGAGCCGTCTTGAGGCCTACCACGCCCAGACCGCGCCCCTGATCACCTATTACGAAGGCAAAAGCGTCCTGCATCGCATCAATGCGATGGGGGACATCACTGAGATCGCCACCGAAATGGGTGCGATTGTTCGGGGCGTTACTCAGTAACACCCCGCCATGCCCGGAACGAGGACCGGGATCCTTGGAGGAAGAGGAGGACCGCTATGGCGGATCATATATCACAAGACGCGCAGTCAGCTGAGAGCACTGACAAAGGCTATTGGGCCGCAAACATGCGCATCATTTACATCAGTCTGGTCATCTGGGCCGTGGTCAGCTTTGGGTTCGGCATTCTGCTGCGTCCGATGTTGGCAGGCATTCAGGTGGGCGGCACCGATCTGGGCTTTTGGTTTGCCCAACAGGGGTCGATCTTGGTCTTTTTGGGTCTGATCTTTTTCTACGCCTGGCGCATGAACAAGCTCGACCGCGAATACGGCGTCGAAGAGGAGTAAGATCGAATGGATCAGTTTACCATCAACCTGCTCTTTGTGGGCGCAAGCTTTGCGCTCTACATCGGCATCGCGATCTGGGCCCGCGCGGGGTCCACATCGGAATTCTACGCCGCCGGTCGCGGCGTGCATCCGGTTACCAATGGTATGGCGACCGCGGCGGACTGGATGTCGGCGGCCTCGTTCATCTCGATGGCGGGTCTGATTGCCTTCACCGGCTATGACAACTCGTCCTTCCTGATGGGCTGGACCGGCGGTTATGTTCTGCTGGCGCTGCTGCTTGCACCCTATCTGCGCAAGTTTGGCAAATTCACTGTATCCGAGTTCATCGGTGACCGGTTCTACAGCCCGACCGCACGTCTTGTTGCGGTGATCTGTCTGATCGTGGCCTCGACCACCTATGTAATTGGTCAGATGACCGGTGTTGGCGTGGCCTTTGGCCGTTTCCTAGAAGTGTCGAACACCACCGGTCTTCTGATCGGCGCCTGCGTGGTATTCGCCTATGCGGTTTTCGGCGGCATGAAGGGGGTGACCTATACGCAGGTGGCGCAGTATGTCGTGTTGATCATGGCCTACACCATTCCCGCGATCTTTATCTCGCTGCAGCTGACCGGCAATCCGATCCCTGCGCTGGGTTTGTTTGGCGATCACGCAGCCTCGGGTGAGCCGCTGTTGCAGAAGCTGGATGCCATTGTGGCCGAGCTTGGCTTTAATGAATACACCGCACACCACGCGGACACCTTCAACATGGTGCTCTTCACCCTGTCGCTGATGATCGGTACCGCGGGTCTGCCGCACGTGATCATGCGCTTTTTCACCGTCCCCAAGGTGGCAGACGCACGTTGGTCGGCAGGCTGGGCGCTGGTGTTCATTGCACTGCTGTATCTGACCGCTCCGGCTGTCGGTGCCATGGCACGCCTGAACATCACCGAAATGATGTGGCCCAATGGCACATCGGGTGAGCCCGTTTCGGTTGAAATGATCGAAAGCGAGCCGCGCTATGACTGGATGGCGACCTGGCAGAAAACCGGCCTTCTGGGCTGGGAAGACAAAAACGGTGATGGCCGTATTGCCTACTTCAACGACAAAGATGCCGATGCCAAAGCCGCTGCGGAAGCTGCGGGTTGGGGTTCGGAAAACGAGCTGACCAAGTTCAATCGTGACATCCTTGTTCTGGCCAACCCGGAAATCGCCAACCTGCCCTCATGGGTGATTGGTCTGGTGGCGGCCGGTGGTCTCGCTGCCGCTCTGTCCACTGCGGCCGGTCTCTTGCTGGCGATCTCGTCGGCGGTAAGCCACGACCTGATGAAGGGTCAGCTGACCCCGAACATCAGTGAAAAGAACGAGCTGCTGTCGGCCCGTATCGCCATGGCTGTGGCCATCGCAGTCGCGACCTATCTGGGTCTCAACCCTCCCGGCTTTGCGGCGCAGACTGTTGCTTTGGCCTTTGGTCTGGCGGCGGCCTCGATCTTCCCCGCACTGATGATGGGCATCTTCACTAAGGTGAACAACAAAGGCGCGGTTGCCGGCATGTTGAGCGGTCTGGGTGTCACTTTGATCTACATCTTCTTGCACAAAGGTTGGTTGTTCATTCCCGACACCAACAGCTTTACCGATGCAGATCCGCTTCTGGGCACCATCAAGTCGACCTCCTTCGGAGCCATCGGCGCCATGGTAAACTTTGCAGTGGCCTTCACCGTGTCGAAGATGACAGCTCCGATCCCAACTGAGATCGAAGAGTTGGTGGAAAGCGTACGTATCCCACGTGGCGCTGGTGCGGCGGCTGCCGACCACTAAGAGTTAGATCCTGGGCGACCTCCCTCGTCCACATTTCAGGATCTGAAAACCTACCCCGGTTCCCCGCCGGGGTAGGCCCTTTAAAAAGTGCTTTGTTTGATCAGTGTCATTCATCTGCCGGCCCGAATGGACGATATCCAGTGATGAGTTCGGACCGGTGGGTGTTTTGATGCGGCATCCCTGGCCTTTTTAACAAACAGGATTTCCACATGCCTCTTGCCCTGCCTGACCTGATCCGGTTTCTCAGCGCCGTGCACCCCTATGACGCGCTGCCGCATGATGTGCTTGAGGCACTGGCCCCTGCGTTTCACATGCATGAACTTGCCCCCGACGAAGCGGTCTATGCCTTAGGCGACGAGCTCACAGGGCTTTATCTGATCCATCAGGGACAGGTTGAGGTGCGGGATGAAAACGATGTCCCGGTTTCTCTGTTAGGGCCACGCAACTCGTTTGGTGAACGTGGACTGCTCCGCAGCGGTCTCGCGGCCACTTCGGCCCGCACAACCGAGTCGACCGTGCTATTGGTGCTGCCAAAAGATTGGTTTCAACAACTGATTGCCGACTATCCGGCCGCCAAAAAGTTCTTTGATCGATCTCGCCAACCCAAAGCACAGAAAAACGATCTCGCCACCAGCAGTGTTGAAACCTTGATGGCCCGCGCGCCATTGACATGCGATGCGCAAACCTCGGTACAAGAGGCTGCACGCCTGATGCGCGATGCACATGTATCCTCGATTTGCGTCACCCAAGATGACACACTGACAGGGATCGCGACCATTCGAGATATCTCGGGCAAGGTGGTGGCGGCGGGGCTGCCCTTTGACACTTCCCTATCTGATGTCATGACCCATAACCCTCTCGCCCTGTCCCCGTCAGATATCGGGTCCGACGTGTTGCACATGATGATGGAACGCCGCATTGGCCATGTGCCTGTAGTCGAGGCAGGAAAACTGGTTGGTATTGTCACCCAGACCGATCTGACCCGGTTCCAGGCGGTGAGTTCCGCCGAACTGGTGTCAGAAATTGCACACGCCTCAAGCATCCCTGAGATGGCCAAAGTCACCGCACGCATTCCTCAGCTGCTTGTTCAGCTGGTGGCCGGGGGAAACAGGCATGAGGTGGTGACCCGCCTGATCACCGATATCGCCGATACCGCCACCCGACGGCTTCTGGCTTTGGCAGAAGAGCATCTTGGCGTCGCGCCGGTGCCCTATCTGTGGCTGGCCTGCGGCTCTCAGGGGCGACAGGAACAGACCGGGGTCTCTGATCAGGACAATTGCCTGATGCTAGATGACACGGTGCGCGACACGGATATCCCCTATTTTGAAGCACTTGCCAAATATGTCTGCGATGGGCTGAACGACATCGGCTATGTGCATTGTCCCGGTGAGATGATGGCCACCAATCCGCGCTGGCGCCAGCCGGTGAGCGTCTGGCGCGATTATTTCAGCAATTGGATTGCCAAACCCAGCCCCGAAGCGCAGATGCTGGCCAGCGTGATGTTTGACCTGCGCCCGATTGGTGGCACCTTCTCTTTGTTCGAAGATCTGCAGGACACCACGCTCACCGCGGCGTCGAAAAACTCGATCTTTGTCGCCCATTTGATTGGCAACTCGCTCAAACACACCCCACCGCTTGGTTTGCTGCGCGGCTTTGCCACCATCCGGTCTGGCGAACACAAAAACCAGCTGGATCTGAAACACAACGGCGTCGTGCCAGTGGTGGATCTGGGTCGGGTCTATGCGCTTCAGGGGGCCCTAAGCGCCGTCAACACCCGCGCGCGCCTCGTTGCGGCGCAGGCCGCAGGCGTTCTGAGCCAGTCTGGCGGGCAGGATCTGTTGGATGCCTATGATCTGATTGCCGAAACCCGGCTCGAACATCAAGCTGCGCAGATCAAAGGGGGACTGGCCCCTGACAACTATCTGGCCCCGGCGGATCTGTCTGATTTTGATCGCAGCCACCTGCGAGACGCCTTCGTCGTGGTCAAATCACTGCAATCTGCCGTAGGACATGGCAAAGGGATGCTGGGCTAAGACCCAGACAAGGGAGGAACAGGCATGTTTTTGGAACTGATCGCGGTATTTGTCGCCGGGTTTGCCGGCGCAGGCCTCATGATGCTGCTCTCCAAACTGAGCGGTGGCCGCCTGCCCCGGTGGATTGTCCCCTTGGGCGCAGGTGCCGCGATGTTCGCCACAGGCATCTCAAGCGAATACAGTTGGTACAGCCGCATGTCCGGCGCGCTACCCGAGGGGCTGGTTGTGGCGCAATCTGCAGACAGCACCGCGCTCTGGCGCCCCTGGACCTATGTTGTGCCCATGACTGATCGGTTCATTGCGGTTGACGCGAACAATCTGCGCGCCAATGAACAAACCGAAGCGCTCTATCTGGCAGATCTCTATTTTTACGGCCGCTGGCAAACCGTTAAATCGGTTCAGATGATGGTGGATTGCGCCGCTGGCCGCCGCGCAGATCCTGCCCTTGGCGACGGTTCGGCGCCAGTGTGGCGCGATGTCGGCGCCTCAGACCCCATTGTGGCCACCGTGTGCGAAAGGGCCTGATATGTTCACACGCCTCAGCCTGCGGCTTCGGGTCTTCTTGTTCTTTTGCCTGATTGCCTTTGGCGGGATCACTTTGATCTTGGTGTCTCTCTGGTTGGGGCATGGACGCGTGGCCCAAAGCTCGATCACAGACGGGTTTGTCTTTGCAGGTCTCCTTGCCGGGCTTGGCCTTCTAGGGTTGGTCACAGGCATTTGGCTTTTGTTTGATGAACATGTTGCCAAACCGATTGAGGCGCTTGCGGCACAGATGCGGGTCCGGGCCCATGCCGGCGTTGAAACCGATGTCGACACGCAAACCGCCAAATACCTTGGCGATCTGGCCCCCGCCGCACATGCCGTCAGTTCCGCCTTGGGGGAAAGCACGCTTTCCGCCGCACAGAAAGTGGCCCGCGAAACCGAAAGATTGGCCTCTGAGACCGCACATCTGACGGCGCTTCTCAGCGAAATTCCGGTCGCCATGCTCTTGGTCAACCCACAAGGCCAGATTGTGCTCTATGACGGACAGGCCGCCGAGATCCTGTCTCAACTGGGTGTGCCCCGTCTGAACGCACCTCTGAGCGATTACTTCGAGGCCAGTGGCCTGAAGACCGCAGTGAGCAAGCTTGAAAAAACCGGGCTTGAGGTTGCCTTTGAAGCCCAGTCACAGGATAGGTCGCAAAGCTATACCGCCCGTCTTAAGCCTCTGGAAACGGGGTACCTGATGGTGATCGAGTCCGCCGAGATCAATATCTCCCCAGAGGCTCCGCGCCCTCTGGTCTATGATTTCGATCTCTTTGAACACACGCAAAAGGTCTCGGTTCTGGAGACCAAACTGGCGCATCTGACCTTTGCCGTATTTGACACGGAAACCACGGGATTGCTGCCGCACAAAGATGAAATCGTCCAGATCGGCGCCGTGCGGGTGGTCAATGGTCGGATTGTGCCCGGCGAACGGATCAATCAACTTGTCGATCCCGGCCGCCCCATTCCTGCGGCCTCGACCAAGGTCCATCATATCTCCGATCAAATGGTCAAAGGCGCTCCGTCAATCGCAGAGGCAGGCCGCGCCTTCCACGCCTTTGCGGCGCAGTCCGTCATTGTCGCCCACAATGCCCCGTTTGATATGGCCTTTCTACACCGGCACAAAGGCGCAATGGGGGTTACCTGGGATCACCCGTTCCTCGACACGGTCTTGCTCTCCGCGGTGCTGTTTGGTGCCTCCCAGATCCATACACTGGATGCCCTGTGTGATCGTCTTGGGGTAAGCATTCCTACCGAATTGCGACACACCGCCCTGGGAGATGCACAGGCCACCGCCGAAGTTCTGGTGAAGATGCTAACGATGTTGCAGGCGCAGGGGTTGACCACCTTTGGAGAGGTGCTGGATGAAACCCGGCGACATGGCCGTCTGTTGGAAGATCTGAACTGAACACTACAGACGGTTCCGCCGGTTGGGTCGGATGCCTCCGGCGGGAGTATTTTTGAAAAGAAGAAGCCCGTCCGACCTTATGGGACGGCGGGTGGGGCGAGGCTTGGAACAAGCAAGCGACACGCCGTCCCTAAGATTTATCGCTGCGGCAGGCGAACCGCGCCGTCAATGCGGATGGTCTCACCATTCAGATAGGGATTTTCCACAATCTGACAGACCATCTGCGCATATTCCGCAGGAAAGCCCAAACGATGCGGAAACGGTACGTTTGACACGATGGCGGCGGTGGTTTCCTCAGGCAGGCCTTCCATCATCGGCGTGTTAAACAGCCCCGGAGCAATCGCCATAACACGAATGCCGGTTTTCGCCAGCTCACGCGCGGCAGGCAGGCACATCGAGGCCACGCCCCCTTTTGAGGCCGCATAGGCCGCCTGACCAAACTGACCATCCTGATAGGCAATCGATGCGGTGTTGATCACCACACCGCGTTCACCCGTTTCAAGCGGATCAAGCCCCTGCATCCCGCGCGCCGCATGGGACATCACGTTATAAGTGCCCATCAAATTCACGCGGATGGTTTTCTCAAACAGATCGGTCGACAGTTTCCCCTCACGGCCAACAATACGCGCCGCACCGGCCACCCCTGCACAGCTCACAGCGATCCGGGGCACCCCCAGTTGGTCATGAATTTCATCAAAGGCTGCTGCAACAGAGGATTCGTCGCCCACATCCGTTTTGATCGCGATGCCACCAATTTCGGCCGCGACTTCTGCACCGCGCTCGGCGTCAAAATCCAGAATTGCGACTTTAGCGCCTTCCGCCGCCAAACGGCGTGCCGTAGCCGCGCCCAACCCGCTGGCACCGCCGGTGACAACCGCAACATGTCCCGAAAAATCCATAGAAGCCTCCCGTTTGTAACATTTAACGCGAAACTACCCGCAGGCGGCTGCGCAGAAAAGCCCTCTGTCTCGAAGTGACGTTACAGCATTTGGCAATTAGCGCAAAAAGACCAGTGTGATCACCGGGAACGCCATAAGCACAGCCACACGCAGAAGATCGGAGACCACAAAATACAACACTGCGCGATAGGTCTCGCCCATCGGGGTGTCTCGGTCCATAGCGTTGATCACAAAGAGGTTCATGCCAACAGGGGGCGTGATCAACCCGACCTCAACCACAATCAACACCAAAATGCCAAACCAGATGGCCACATGTTCCGCGCTCATCCCGAAATCCAGCGCGGTGATCACCGGGAAAAAGATTGGGACGGTCAGAAGGATCATCGACAGGCTGTCCATGAAGCAGCCCAGCACGAGATAGAGCAACAAAATGAGCGCCAAAACAACAATCGGCGCCGCCCCGAGCTCAACCACCCAAGACGACAGCTCTTGCGGCAGTCGCGTGCGCGCCAGAAAACCGTTATAAAATCCCGCCCCTAGAATGATAAAGAAAATCATCGCCGAGGATTTGGCGGTATCGGTGAAACTGTCGATGAGGCTTTGCCAGGTTAACCCGCCATTGGCCCAGGCAATGACACCGGTGCCAAGCGCGCCCACAGCGGCACCCTCGGTTGGGGTGAAAACTCCGCCGTAGATGCCGCCCACTACAGCCACAAACACTAAGAGCACCGGCCAGACCGCCGCCAGCGCCCTGAAACGCTCAGCGTAAGGGATAGGGGCACGCAGGCCTGCGCTCTCAGGATGACGCCAGACATAAAACCGCACCGCCATCATATAGCCCAGCGCCGCCAATACGCCCGGCAGGAAGGCCGCGAGAAACAATTTGGCGATGTTTTGCTCGGTAAGAATGGCGTAGATCACCAAAACAACCGACGGCGGGATCAAAATGCCCAAGGTTCCGCCAGCGGCCAGAGTTGCCGTCGAAAAACCGCCCGCATAGCCATAGCTTTTCAACTCGGGCAACGCCACGCGGCTCATTGTGGCAGCGGTGGCAAGCGACGATCCACAGATCGAGCCAAAGCCCGCGCAGGCCCCGATCGCGGCCATGGCCACGCCGCCTTTGCGATGCCCAAGCCAGCTTTCTGCCGCTTTGAACAGGCGCTGGCTCATGCCGCCCAATGTCGCGAAGTACCCCATCAGCAGGAACATTGGCACAATGGACAGGGAGTAATTGGAGAAGGTTGTAAAGCTCTCGGTTTTTAGCCGCGCCAGTGCCAGATTAGGCTTCCCCGTCAAGATCCACATGCCGACAAACCCAGTGACAAACATCGCCAGACCGATGGGCACGCGTAGAAAGATCAGAGCCAGCAGAGCCGGGAAGGAGTAGAATCCAATTTCTAGGGCTGTCACGTCTGCGTCTCCACCTGTGGGAGCAATGGCGCGGCACCAAACAGTTCAAGCAAGCGCAGCACGGCAACATAGATCGACATCACCGCCGCCAGAGCCGCCCCGACAAGAGAGGCCCCATAAGCCCACCAGATTGGCATCTGCAGCAGTTGGGTGGTCTGGCCAGACCGCAGTTTCCGTTCAAACCCAAGCTCAAGCTGCAACGTGATCACCACAAGCACGGTGGCAAACAGCGCCTCAGACACGAAAACCAGCACTCGGTTGGCGGGAATTGGCAGGCGGTTGGTTGCAATCTCGACGACAGCGTGGCCGCCGCTGATCTGGCACCAGGGCAGGAATGCAAAGATGCAAAAGGCCATGCCCGCTTCGACCAATTCGAAATCCCCGCGAATTGCGCCGATGCCGCTGTCGATCAGCCATTGCGCCCCGTCACCCCAGACGCCGCTGTCCAGCCATCCGTGCAGCATCGTGTTGGCCGCCCGGCCCAAAATGGACAAACAGGTCATCACAATCAGCGCAACAAGAACCGCGCCGCCGATCACGGCCATCGCCTTGGCACAAAACTGCAGCAAGCTATGAATGCGTTTCATCCCACCCCCGGATGGCATAAGCCAAGTTGCGACGTGTCATATCCAGAACTCCGGGCAATCGCCAGCCTGCAAAGCGCAGACACAGGATTTGCCGCAGATGTGTTTCAGGTTTACGCCAAGGCTTTGGCTGTCATAGCCAGCACGCCGTCCTGTCGCCGTGCCCAGAGTTTCAGACCTGCGCCGTCAGAGGCGGCTTCGATATGAAATGGGGCCATGCCGGCAATCGGCGCCACGCCTCGAAAGGAAAACTGTTTGAGCGGCTCGCCCAAGTGGCGTTGAGCCAGATCAGCCAGAAGCGTCGCGGTTAAAGGCCCATGAAACACCAGCCCGTCGTATCCCTCCACATCGCGCGCGTAATCGACGTCGTAATGGATACGGTGCCCATTGAACATCAAAGCGGAGTAGCGAAACAGCAGGGTCGGATCTGGTTTGATCTGTTCTGACACCTCTGCCTGTTGCGGCGCCTGCGCAGGAGTTGGCTTTGGCGCATTGGGATCTGGGTCGGCACGATAGACGATGTCATGCTCTTCGGTCAGCGACACCTGATCGCGCTGACGGATTTCGTGACGCACTGTGACAAAACACAGTGGGCCTGAACGGCCCTCTTTTTCCTGAACAGATTGAATGGTTGAGACCCGTGTGGCCTCTTGCCCAAGCACAAGCGGGTTTTGAAATTCAAACCGCCCCCCGGCCCACATGCGGCGTGGCAATGCAACGGGCGGCACAAACCCTCCCTTTTGTGGATGCCCGTCGCGGCCCAGCTCATCACGCGGTTTGGCTTCAAGGAAATAGAGCCAATGCCACAGGGGTGGCAGAGCATCCCCGTGTTGCAGCGTCGTCTTCTGCCCCAGCGTGGCCTGCATGAACTGCGCTGATCGCGGGATCAACAAATCCTGTGTCTGTTCTGACCTGCCAATCCAGTCTTGCACGTCCATGTTGCCCAACCCTTCTGATTTCGCCGCAGAAAACAGACAACCCCCCTCTGGCGCAATGGTTTATTCGCATTTACTCAAGCGTAACTCCCCTTTGCACCGGTTCTATCGTGAGAAAGTGACGAACACACTTGAGGTGAGCCAACCTCATCCAAACCCGATGAATTCTCATGTCAAATCGCCGAATTTCACCGGAAATGTCGCAGGCAAGCTAGTTTGCGCCTCACCTCAAGGCCTACAGCTTGGCCAACCCCATCAACCACGTCGGAGATCCTCCGACCTGTGGCCTGTGAAAGGACAACAGATGAGCCAGATCAAACCCTATTGGCAGAACTATATCGACGGCGCATGGGTCGATGGCGGCGCGGGCCGGATTGATGTAATCAACCCCGGTACCGGAGAAAAGCTGACAGAGCACGCCTTGGCCGATGCGGGTGACGTGGACCGGGCCGTGATGGCTGCGCGCCGGGTGCATCTTTCTGGTGCTCTGAGCGATCTGCGCCCAGTAGAACGGGGCCGTATGGTGCAGGCCATGGGCCACTACCTGATGCAGCATATCGACGAGATTGCCGAGGTGCTGGCCCTAGAACAGGGTAAACCACTTTGGGAATCGCGGATCGAGATCGAAGGTGCGGCGCGGTATTTTGAATACTATGGCAATCAGGCGGAGACCGTCGAAGGCCGCTCGATCCCGCTGGGCAAAGATTACTTTGATTTCACCACCTACGAACCTTTTGGCGTCTCGGCCCAGATCATCCCGTGGAACTATCCCGTCGAGATGACAGCGCGGTCGCTCTCGGCGGCGCTGGCCACCGGCAACACCATTGTGATCAAGACACCCGAGCTGACCCCGCTGACCAACGCGTGGTTTGCCCATGCCGCCGAAGCGGTGGGTCTGCCCAAAGGCGCGGTCAACGTGCTTTGTGGATTGGGACATGAGGCGGGCGCGGCCCTCTCTGCCCATCCGCATGTAAACCAGATCGTCTTTACCGGCTCGGTTGGCACCGGCGTGGCCATCGCCACCGCTGCGGCGAAAAACGTCGTACCCTGCGTGCTTGAACTCGGCGGCAAATCGGCGGCCATCGTGCATGATGACGCCGATCTGGAGGCCTTTGAGAACGATGTGCGCTGGGGCATCTTCTTTAACGCAGGTCAGGTCTGTTCGGCCATGAGCCGGGTGATCGTGCATAAATCGCGCCATGATGAACTGGTGGAACGGATCACCGGTGTGGCCAAATCCCTGTCGGTTGGTCCGGGCATCGAGCGCACCGAGTTCGGCGCGAATATGGGCGCCATGGTCTCTGAGGCCCAGCGTGACCGCGCGGCTGGCATGGTATCAGATGCCATAGCTGCGGGCGCTACCGCCGCTGCAGGTGGGCGCAAGATGAACATCCCCGGTGCTTTCCTTGAGCCAACCATCCTGACCAATGTGACACCAGATATGACCATCGCTCAGGAAGAGGCCTTTGCGCCGGTTCTTTCGGTTCTGAGCTTTGACAGCGACGAACAGGCCATTGAGATCGCCAATGGCACCGAATACGGCCTCGTTGGGGGTGTTTTCACTCAGGACATCAACCGCGCCACCCGCGCCGCCCGTCAGATCCGTGCCGGTCAGGTCTTTGTCAATGAATGGTACGCAGGCGGGGTTGAAACCCCCTTTGGTGGCTATGGCAAATCCGGGTATGGCCGTGAAAAAGGCCGCGAGGCGCTTTGGAACTATGTGCAGACCAAAAACGTCGCCATCCGTTTGAAATAATTCGGTCTATTCAAAACGTAACGGGCAAGGCTGCTCTGGCCCTGCCCGTTTTTTGTTGCCTTAATATCTGGCGGTTACTTCAAGATACCGGGCAGGTTCAGATCATGTTCGCGGGCACAGTCCTCCGCGATCTCATAGCCCGCATCCGCGTGACGCATCACACCGGTCGCCGGATCGTTCCAAAGCACGCGACCCACGCGGCGCTCGGCATCTTCCGAACCATCACAGCAGATCACAACGCCCGAGTGCTGGCTAAAGCCCATGCCCACGCCACCACCGTGGTGCAGCGATACCCATGTCGCGCCGGACGCGGTGTTGAGCAGTGCGTTCAAGAGCGGCCAGTCCGAGACCGCATCCGATCCGTCCTGCATTGCTTCAGTTTCGCGGTTGGGCGAAGCAACTGAGCCGCTGTCCAGATGGTCGCGACCAATCACAACCGGCGCCGACAATTCGCCATTGCGCACCATTTCGTTGAAGGCCAACCCGGCCTTGTGGCGATCCCCCAGACCAATCCAGCAAATCCGCGCAGGCAGCCCCTGGAAGGCAATCCGCTCATCCGCCATTTCAAGCCAGCGATGCAGATGTGTGTTCTCTGGGAACAGCTCTTTCATCTTGGCGTCGGTTTTGCGGATGTCTTCGGGATCACCGGATAGGGCCACCCAACGGAAGGGACCAACCCCGCGACAGAACAACGGGCGGATATAGGCCGGAACAAAGCCCGGGAAATCAAAGGCGTTCTCAAGCCCCTCTTCCAGCGCCATCTGACGGATGTTGTTGCCATAATCCACGGTAGGGATGCCCATGTCGTGGAACTCACACATGGCCGCGACCTGAACCTTCATGCTGGCGCGGGCGGCTTTCTCCACTTCCTTCGGCGCGCTTTCGCGTTTAGCCTTCCACTCACCCATGGTCCAGCCCTGCGGCAGGTATCCATTGATCGGGTCATGGGCGCTGGTCTGGTCCGTCACGATATCGGGGCGCATACCACCGGCATTGGCGCGTTCGACCAATTCGGCAAAGACATCGGCCGCATTGCCCAAAAGGCCCACCGATTTGGCTTCACCCGCTTTGGTCCAACGCTCGATCATCTCAAGCGCCTCATCCAGCGTGTCCGCTTTCTCGTCCAGGTACTTGGTACGCAGGCGGAAATCGATGCTATCGGGGTTACATTCCACCGCCAGACAGCAAGCCCCTGCAAAGACCGCCGCCAGAGGCTGGGCGCCGCCCATGCCACCCAGACCACCGGTCAGGATCCATTTCCCGGTCAGATCACCGCCGAAATGCTGGCGCCCGGCTTCGGCAAAGGTCTCATAGGTGCCCTGCACAATGCCCTGCGTGCCGATGTAGATCCAGGACCCGGCGGTCATCTGGCCGTACATCATCAGGCCTTTTTTGTCGAGCTCGTTGAAGTGATCCCAATTGGCCCAATGCGGCACGAGGTTTGAGTTTGCGATCAAAACACGCGGCGCGTCTTTATGCGTTGGGAACACACCAACCGGCTTGCCTGATTGCACCAGAAGGGTCTGGTCCTCTTCCAGCTCTTTGAGCGTTTCGACAATCTTGTCAAAGCTTTCCCAATTGCGGGCCGCGCGGCCGATGCCGCCATACACCACCAACTCATGCGGGTTTTCCGCCACATCCGGGTGCAGGTTGTTCATCATCATGCGCAGCGGCGCTTCGGTCATCCAGCTTTTGGCGTTCAGCTCAGGCCCGGTGGGCGGATAGATGTCACGGGTGTTATGGCGAGTTGTCATTTTGCGCCTCCAAGCGATGGGGCCAGTTCGGCCAGAGTTGTCAGAATTTGGGTAAGATGCGCGCGCAGCCGCGCGGATTTTTCTGCGTCATAGGCCCAGGGCTCGGCCTCGTCCGTCAGGTATGTGGATTGCGCCAGCTCCATCTGGATCGCATGCATCCCCTCGTCGGGCCGGCCATAATGGCGCGTGGTCCACCCGCCTTTGAAGCGGCCATTGGTGACGCTGCTATAGCCGTCGGCCTGATCACAAATCGCAGCCACCGCCGTCGTGATGCGCGGATCACAGCTGGTGCCTAGATTGTCGCCAATATTGAAATCCGGCAGACGCCCCTCAAACAGAAATGGAATGTCGCCCCGGATCGAGTGGCAATCATAAAGGATCGCCACACCGTGTTTGGCGCGCACCCGCTGAAGCTCGGCCTCAAGCGCCGCATGATAGGCGGCGTGATACTGATCACGATGCGCGGCGATCTCGGCCTCGGTGGGCGGCTGGTCCCAAATCTCTTTCCCGTCAAAATCAGTCAGTGGCACAAGGGTTGTGGTGTTCTGACCGGGATACAGGCTCACCCCCGACGGGTCGCGATTGGCATCAATCAGATAGCGATGAAACACAGCCCGAACAGTCGTCGCGCCGGGGAGGATACCGTCATACAGCTGATGAATATGCCAATCGGTGTCGGCCAGCGCCCGGCCGGTGTCGTTCATCCGGGCCGACATCTCATCTGGCATCCATGTGCCCGTGTGCGGCAGTCCCAGAACAATGGGACTGTCGCCTTGGATCACCTCAACCGGGGTCATGCGGCACCCGCGATCTGGGGCAGATCAAGCCCTTCACACAGCGTCCCATCCCGCACCAGCGCTGCCGCCGCTTCGAGATCTGGCGCGAGATACCGGTCATCGCCCATGGTGGCCACCTGCCCGCGCAGACGGGTGATCGCCCCCTGCAGCGCGTCGCTTGTCACCAGAGGGGCGCGGAATTCGATCCCCTGCGCGGCACACATGGCCTCAACACCAAGGATCACCGACAGGTTGCGGTTCATCCGCTCCAACCGCCGTGCCGCATGGGCCGCCATGCTGACGTGGTCTTCCTGGTTGGCGGATGTGGGGGTGGAATCCGTGGTACAGGGATTGGCCAGATGTTTGTTTTCACTCATCAACGCCGCTGTGGTCACCTCAGCAATCATCAGCCCCGAATTCAAGCCCGGCTCTGGTGTCAGGAAGGGCGGCAGATCAAAGCTCAGCGCCGGATCAACCATCAGAGCCACACGGCGTTGCGAAATCGCGCCGATCTCGGACAGGGCCAACGCAATCTGATCGGCGGCAAAGCCAACGGGTTCCGCGTGGAAGTTCCCGCCGGACACGATGCGCCCTTCGTCCACCAGAACAAGTGGATTGTCGGTGACCGCATTGGCCTCGATCTCAAGCGTTGTCGCCGCAAAACGCAGAAGGTCCATACAGGCCCCAACCACCTGCGGCTGACACCGGATGCAATACGGATCCTGCACACGCGTGTCGCCTTCACGGTGGCTTTCACGAATAACCGACCCGTCAAGCAATCCACGCTGGGCGCGAGCAAATTCGATCTGCCCTGCATGGCCGCGCAGCGTGTGGATCGGGTCCAGAAGTGGCGCGGTCGACCCCATGATGGCATCCGTGGACATCGCGCCAGTGACAATCGCGGCGCGCAGGTTATCCCATGCGGTCCAGAGCCCCACCAGCGCACAGGCGGTTGAGAACTGGGTGCCGTTGATCAGCGCCAGCCCCTCTTTCGGCCCAAGAACAACCGGAACCAGACCGGCTCGTGCCAGTGCTTCGCCACTGTGCAGGCGTTCCCCCTTATAGGTGGCCTCGCCCTCTCCAATCATCGCGGCGGCCATATGGGCCAGAGGGGCCAGATCGCCCGAGGCACCAACCGACCCCTGATCGGGGATCACCGGGATCACGCCGTGATCCAGCATATCTTCCATCAGGGCGATGGTCTCCCACGGCACACCCGAGGCGCCCCGCCCCAGTGACAGGAGTTTGAGCACCATCATCAGACGGGTGGTGGCCTCATCCAGAGGTGCGCCCACGCCACAGCAATGGGACAGGATCAGATTGCGCTGAAGCTGTGCTGTGTCTTCCGGCGCAACCCGCACGCTGGCCAATTTACCAAATCCGGTGTTCACACCATAGACGGCGTCTCCCCCCGCGGCCGCGTCTTGCACCAGCTTGGCGGCCGCTTCGACGGCGGGTTTGGCCGTTGCTTCTAGTTTCGCAGCCCCAATTTCGCGCCACAGCGCTTCCAGGGTGGCCAACGGGGTGGAACCGGGGATCAATTCATGGATCACAGTTTTCCTCCATACATTCGGGCATGCAACGGGTTGAATCCGATGCGATACGACAGTTCAGCGGGATCTTTGACATCCCAAATGGCAAGGTCAGCGCGTTGACCCACAGCCAGTGTTCCGCGATCCGACAGACCCAGCGCGCGGGCCGCGTCGCGGGTGACACCGGCAAGTGCCTCTTCCGGTGTCATCCGGAACAAGGTGCAGCCCATGTTCATGGTCAGCAGTAGCGAAGACAGCGGCGAAGACCCGGGGTTGCAGTCGCTGGCCAGCGCCATGGGCACCTGATGCGCCCGGAAAGCCGCAATCGGCGGGGCCTGAGTTTCGCGAATGGTGTAGAAGGCGCCGGGCAGAATGGTGGCCACGGTCCCCGAGGCCGCTAGGGCCTTGGCATCCTCTTCGGTGGCGTATTCCACGTGATCCGCCGATAGCGCTTTGTATTTGGCCGCAAGCGCAGTGCCGCCAAGATGGCTTAGCTGTTCGGCGTGCAGTTTAACAGGCAGACCCAGTTCTTGTGCGACCTGAAACACCCGTTCGATCTGGGCCGTGTCAAAGGCAATCCCTTCGCAAAACCCATCCACAGCGTCGACCAGACCTTGGGCATGGGCCTCACGCAGGGTCGGAATAGCCACCTCATCAATATAGGCATCCGGACGACCGGCATATTCTTCGGGCACCGCGTGGGCCGCAAGATAGCTGGTGCAGATCTTTACCGGCCGGTGCCCCTCGATCTGTCGCGCGACCCGCAGCATGCGCAGCTCGCTGTCGCGATCAAGCCCATAGCCCGATTTGACCTCAAGCGTGCTCACACCTTCGGCCAGAAAGGCATCAACCCGGCGCAGCGCATCCTGCAGCAGGTCTTCCTCGCTGGCCATGCGGGTTGCGCGCACAGTTGATACAATACCGCCCCCGGCGCGGGCCACCTCTTCATATGAGGCCCCTTCCAGGCGCATTTCAAACTCCTTGGCCCGGTCACCACCAAACACAATATGGGTATGGCAATCAATCAGACCCGGCGTGACAAGACGCCCGCCCACATCACGCGCGTCTCCCGCTGGAGCGTCGCCCTGCGGTCCAACCCAGGCGATCCGCTCGCCTTCGATCAGAATGGCCGCATCATCGATCAGACCGTATCGGCCATCTCCTGTCATCGTTGCGGCGCGAAGATTGGTCAGCAGCATGCGATTCCACCTTGGATTAACTCGTCCATTATGCTTTTATGTCTATACTTATTATCCGTCAAGAAGGGACACGGGGCATGCAAAGCCTTTGGGCCGAAACCGCGCTGGTGGGCGAAAACTGGCAAAACAATGTGCGCGTCGACATCGCGGATGGCAAAATCAGCGCCATCACCGCCGGGACCGATCCGATTGGAACCCGTGTTGGGCTGCTCTGTCCGGCCCCGGCCAATGGCCACAGCCATGCCTTCCAACGCGCGATGGCGGGTCTCACCGAAAAACGTGGCGAGCTGCCCAGCGACAGTTTCTGGACCTGGCGCAAGCTGATGTTTCAGTTTTTGGATCAACTGACCCCAGATCAGGTGCAGGCCATCACCGCCTTTGTGCAGATGGAAATGCTAGAAGCTGGTTTCGGCGCCTCGGTCGAGTTCCACTATCTGCATCACCAGCCCGGCGGCATTGCCTATGACAAACTGGGCGAGATGTCAAATCGTGTGATTGCCGCCGCCGAAACCTCGGGTATGGGCCTCACGCTTCTGCCGGTGCTTTATCGGTTCGGGGGCTGTGATCAACGCCCATTAGGTGCCGGCCAGATCCGCTTTGGCAACACGCCCGACGCCTATGCCCGACTGATTGACGAGGCGCGCGCCAGTATCTCAGCCTTGCCCGACGGCTTAGTTGGCGTCGCCCCGCACTCACTGCGCGCCGTCGACCGCGAAGATTTCGCGATGCTGGGCGAACTGGCGCAGGGCGCGCCTATTCACATGCATCTGGCCGAGCAGATCCCCGAAGTGGACGAAGTTCAGGCCGCCTGGGGCGCGCGCCCTGTCGAATGGGCATTGGACAACCTCGACATGTCCGGGCAATGGAGCCTAATCCATTGCACCCAGATGCTGCCCCATGAAACAGAAGGTCTGGCGAAATCCGGCGCTGTGGCCGGGCTGTGCCCACTGACCGAGGCCAGCCTTGGGGATGGTATCTTTGACGGGATGCGGTGGGCCGAGAACGCAGGGCGCATTGCCATCGGGTCGGACAGCAACATCCGCATCTCTCTGGCGGAAGAGCTGCGCCAGCTGGACACCTCGCAACGCCTGCGCGACCACAGCCGCGCGGCCTATGCTACGGCCAAACTCTCAACCGGTCACCGGCTGATGCTCGATGCCTGCGCAGGTGGCGCACAGGTCGCGGGACGAGGCACGGGACGCATTGAGGTTGGGCAACCGGCGGACCTGATGGCGCTCGACAGCGCGCATGTAGATCTAATGGGCTTGCAGGGTGACACTGCGCTGGACAGCTTTGTCTTTGCGGGCGGCAATGACATGGTGCGCGACGTCTGGTCGGGCGGGCGCCATCTGGTACAGGACGGCCGCCATATCCGTCGCGAAGCGATCGTTGCGGATTATGCTAAGGCGGTCAAAACCCTGCGCGACGGCCTGTAACCAGATCCAAGATCAGTACCGGGCTGTCATGCGATGGCCCGGACGATAGCTGAGCCGGACAAAGGTGATGGCGCGGGCGTCAAACCAGGTCGACCGCTCCATCCGAAACAGAGCCGCCCCCGCCTCACATCCCAAATGATGCGAGAGCCCGGCATCCGCGCCCGCCGCGCTGAAGGCCAATTCGACATCAGAAAATGGCACAGTCTCAACCAGCCACTCATTGGCGCCACGCTGTGAAAAATCTTGCTCTTCCGCTTGAGGCAAAGCCTCAAGATTGATCCAGCGCGCCTCATGTTGAAACGGCGCCCCATCCGCATAGTGCATGGCGATGACCTCAAGCACCCGCGCTGTGTCTGACAAGGACATACGTGCCCTCAGCCATTCTGGCGCCTGCACGACCTGCTGCATCACCAATGCATAGCGATACTGGGCACCGGCCTCTTCCACCTCGCGTCGAGTCAGCGGAATATCAAACCGAGCCTGCCGTTGTGGCGCCGCGCGCACCCGTGTGCCGGATTTACGCTTACGCTCAAGCAGCCCCTCTTCGGCCAACTCACGCAAAGCCCGATTCACCGTCGCGCGAGCACAGCCGTAGTCTTCTGCGAGGTCCGCCTCATTGGGCAACATCTCACCGGGTGGCCACGTGCCCCCGGTTATCTTGTCCAGCACATCAGCTTTGATATCACGATAGGTTTTGATCACCCTGCTCCGCCCGGGGGTTAACCCTATATGTTAGGACAATTTGTCCAAACATATTGAAAAACCAAGGGCGTGCCAAGCTCTCACCTTGCGTGAAACGCCGTGGCCGCTGCAGCAAAACTTTCGGGTGTGGTGTGCTCTTCGATCCGCGCATTGACCGCGTCATCCAATTCAAGCCCCCAAGACCGGATCATACACCCCAGAATGACGTACATGCCATGGATTGCAATGATATCAAGAATTTGCTCGACGGAGAAGTGTTCTGCCAGACGCAGGCGCATGGCACGGGAAAGTGCATGATCTTCGACCAGCTCATCGACGGCTTCCAGCAACGCGGCTTCGTCCTTGGCCCAAACTGTTGAGATTTCGCGCTGCAAGACCCGGTTGATTTCATCAAGCGACAGGCCACACCGCAAAGAACGATCCACATGGGATCCCCATTCGTACCACGCCGCAAGCTGGATACCGACGCGCAGGATCACCAATTCCCCCAGTCGAGGGCCTAGGGTGCCACCTTGAACCGAATGATTCCGAAAGGACCACCAAGCTTTGAGAAGCGCCGGGTTGTGCGCCATAAGCTTATGGACGTTGATGGGCATACCACCCATATCTTCGGCAATTGCTCCAAGTGTCGGGTCCCAATCGGATACCGAAAGTGGAGAAAGCGTATCAGTCATAAAAGATCCCCAAGTCACGCGTGAAACGCGCTTATCATGCGGGGGAGCCTTACGACAATGTTGTTATGCTGGGGTGTCACCTTCCACCAGCTGAGAGGCGATCCGTTCCAGCTGTTGTGACATCAACAACAGATGTGTCACACGCCCGCCATCAACTTCCCCTGCCAGGGTCATCGCTGCGTTTTCAATGATCTGCGCCGCTTGCGTCAAATCACCTGACGCTTCGAGCATAGCCGGAGACCCCTGCCCGCTTGGTTGTTCGACTGCGGCCACGTACATGCCCCCCATCGTCTGTAATAGCCCCATAGTGCTATAAAGCCTCTCTTGTTGATCCACATGCGCGACACCTCAGTCACCACAGACACACAACAACAATTAACTGACTTAGGTACCAACGAGCTTAGCGACATCTGTCACTTGCAAACTTCGTTGCTACTAACACAGAACTAACGGTAAACTAACACACGTACAAGTAGAATGAACAGATTAAAGCTGAGTTAAAATTATATATTCATGTAAACGTTAAGAATTTCAAAACACTGGTATAAGCTCACAGGTCCCCTATCCGAAAAGCGGTGGAGCACACGAAAGCCGCACTATCACGCGCATCTCAGAGCAAAACCTTCATCTCAACCACAGGTATATTTGCAAAAGCTTGAGAGAGTTCGGAAGTTATGCACATTTGCAACACTAGCCTGGGGATAACTTACCGTGTTGAGGCCGACAGAAAGACCTGTTCAATCACATCCTGGAAGCAGGCAAGGTCCGTTTCAGGGAGTAGCGCAAGCCGACGCGCCGCAGCGCGCATGGGATCGGCGGTCAGAACTTCGGCGCCCGCTGCGGTCAAATCAATGGTCTTGGTCCGCATATCTGTCACCCCATCAACCTGAACAACAAATTGTCGAGCTTCCAGTGTTTTCACCGCGCGCGCCACGGGAGCGCGTGTGAGATTGAGATGTTCCGCCAGGTGGCGCAGCTGTCGCTTGGGGTGCGGCTGAACGTGAAGATAGCGCAGGATCGACCATTGCAGCGGCTGGATGGCGGTTGACCGACGATCCGCATAGGTCTGGCGCACCGCCTGCTCTAACAAAAGCAGAACACCAAACTCCCTATCCTTCTTATCCCTACCACGCATCGTCAGACCTATTGTGCCTTAGAACCCCCAAGGCACAATGGCTGTCAGACGCTAACAGAGAATAAACAAACGCGTAGCAACCCCTAAAAACGCAAAGCTTTTTAATGAGTTACTCATTTTCCCTGCGATAACTGCGTGAGGGGTTCATAGCGACAAGTTCTTCCAGCACGCCACGCAGCTTTTTGCGCGACGCCGGTTTTGTCAGTCTTGCATTTGCATCAACCGTTTGGATGTGATCCGCACCATACCCTGACATCACCACCACAGGCACCTCGGGGCGTCGCTCTCGCACCACTCTAACGACATCTGCCCCCTGCACCTCACCTGGCATCATCAAGTCCGACAGAAGAAGATCGATGTCTGGATCTTTCTCAAATAAATCAACCGCTTGCCTTCCAGAAGAGGCCGTCACGACGTTAAGACCAAAATCTTCCAGCATGCGGCGAACGATCAACCGCACATCTGGCTCATCTTCGACAAACAGGACTTTTTGTCCACTAAACCGATGCTCCGCAGCAGGCAGGTGGTCTAGAGTCACATTCGGGAGAGGGACGACCTGCCCCATGATCGGAAAGAACATCGAGAACTGGCATCCAATATCCAGATTTTTGACTTCAATACCGCCGCCACTCTGCTCGACAAACCCACGCACCATGGACAGTCCAAGCCCAGTGCCTTTTCCCGGCCCTTTGGTGGTGAAAAATGGATCAAACACATGCGCAAGTATGTCCTCGCTGATGCCCGTGCCGGTATCCGTGACCGCCAGACGCACATAGGGCCCGGGCATCAAATCCGTGCCAGCCAGCGCCTTAAGGTCGGATTTGGTCAGAGTGACTTCCGCGGAGGAAACTTTGATCTTACCGCCATCGGGCATGGCATCCCGCCCATTGATCAACAGATTTAACAACGCCCCTTCTAAGGCGGAGTGATCGAGGTTGACCTGCCGCACGGATTTATCCAATGCCGTGTCAAATTCAATGTTTCCGGGCATCACCCGCTCAACCCATTTACGGGTGTCTTCGACAATCGCGTTCACATCCGTTGAGGTTGGCTCAAGCTTGGCCCGCTTGGCAAATGCCAACATCCCGCGGGTCAGATCCGCCCCACGGTTGGTGGCACTGATGGCCGCTTCGATCGATTCCTGTTGATCTGGATCGGTGTTGTCTTCGCGCAGGATCTCAAGATTCCCCAAGATGATAGCGAGCAAGTTGTTGAAATCATGTGCGATTCCACCCGTCAGTTGACCGATACTTTCCTGCCGCTGTGCCCGATTGGCCACCACGGCCTGAAGCTGCAACTCTTGATGGGTCTCGACCTCACGTGTGACATCGAGATAAATCGCATCGACCCGCACACGCCGGGCGTCGATCCGGTGGAAATCCGCATGGAAATCAAGCCAGACCGTTGACTGTGTGCCGGTCTCCACCTCAATTCGGCGTGTCACAGGTGACAGGGTCGCCGCCGAGTAGCTTAGAGATTTCAGGAAAGAGCGATCCTGCACACCCGGTGTCGACTGGAACAAGATCTCTGGATCCGACTTCAACTCACTTGGTGATTTGCCCCATATGTCCCGGCACCCATCACTGACATAAAGCACCTGATCCGGCGCCCCGTCGACCAGATCAAAGCTCAGCACAACACCGGGCAGGTTCGCGGCAATTGTGCCAAGCCGCGCTTCGGCCTGTTGGGTCTGGTCAAGACTCTGCCGCAGGTCCGAAACATCCAGAACCACGCCCGTGACACAGATGGTTTTGCCAGTGCTATCGACTTCGGTCTGCCACTTACATTGCAGATGAAGCACGCCGCGCGTGGCATGCAACCATCGAAATTCAAGCAAGTCGACCTGAACAGATCCCTCCCAAAGATCGCAGATGGTACGATCAACATAAAGCTGATCTCTTGGGTGAACTTGGGTCAGCCAGCCGTCATAGGCGACAATATCAGCCTGTGGGTGCAACCCCAGTAGATCGATCAGCGCTTGATCTATTTGCAAGACATCCTGCCCTGCCCGCCAAACAAAGACCCCCATGCCAGAGGCCTCTAATGCCAGAGAAAACCGCTCATTCAGCTCTTTGAACTGCTCCACGCGTCTTGCAAATCGTCCTGCCACATTGATGATCATCACCATGAGCAGAATGGACAGTGTACCTGTCACTGCAGGTGCAGCCGCACGAATAAAGCCATCGGATCCCAGCTCGCGCATCGACATCAGCAAGGGGGTCACATGCACCAAAAGAAACCCGGCCACACAAAACAAGGCGGCGTCAGGTGGAACATTAGTCTGGTCACCCGGTCGAATAACAAATCGTACCAGAACGCCCAAGATCACCAGAATTGCATGGGCAAAGAAATAGGAAACAACTTGATCCGTAGTCCCAATCACGGAGGAGCCAGCCACCGCAATGAGCGCTGTCAGAGCCCCCGGCAGGC
Source organism: Pelagimonas sp. (assembly GCA_049116335.1). Taxonomy (GTDB): domain Bacteria; phylum Pseudomonadota; class Alphaproteobacteria; order Rhodobacterales; family Rhodobacteraceae; genus CANMIH01. The sequence goes on from JAGDYZ010000016.1 coordinate 107,724, forward strand.
CGCCTAGATATCCTGCGAACAACAGAGCACCCGCGCCGACATCAAGATCGATCTGATTGCCATCAACGAATACGTTGGCGCAGACCAAAAAGAACGAGATCCCAAACACACAACCGATCAGCGCCTGCTGAGCGATTTTGCGTTGCGCCAACATCCGCGAAACGCGGATGCCATAAAGCCCGACACCGCCTAAAACCAAAAAGGCGATATCCTGTAGTATGGGAAACAGCATGCCTGCCTCGTCGAAAGATCCGAGCACAGGATATGCCATCGCATCGCCACGGTGGGGTTCTCATTGGTATAGGCCTTCGTAGGAAGGGGGTAGGTCCCTTCGCATATGCAGTACGTTTCCGATATCCAGCATCGGAAGCACGGCCCTTCCGTGACATGGTCACCAGAACTGCAGGCACGTTTACTTCAATCTGCGGTTAGCCTCGGGAGGCAATTGCCGCGCGACACCAGGCAAGGATGGCCTCTTCATCTGCTGGGACAGCCACCGCCATCTCACCCGCGAACTCAGCAAAGGCCGCTTTGTTCGCCTCGCCTCCGCTCATCCCAACCAAGACCGGAACCCCCTGTTCCAGAGCGGCGCCTATCGCCATGCGAAATCCCCGACCTTCGGCCTCTTCCGGCCCAAACTTATTGAGCACAAAAAGATCGGCCTCCTGTTGGTCCGTGGCCTCAACAGCCGCAACAGCTTGGGTGATGGCCTCAGGGTTTAACCGACACCCTTTTGAATGTTGCCCCAGCGATTGAGTGATCCGAATGGTATCGGCACCGGGCAAAACACGGACATCCATATCACAGTGATGCGCATCAACGGGCATCTCTTGCTGAACCTTCACGATCCCCGTCAATCGATACCCCTCGGCCTCAAGACGGGCCGCCACCAGCGAGATCAATCGATCGGTTTTGCCCCGTCCCGGCGCGCTCAAAGATGCAATTTGCATTTCCGTTCCCTTTGTCTCTTTGGGGCTAGGTTTAGTCTTCCGGCAAACCAGTGTCTTTGACACGGCTCAATTGCTCCTGGCGACACCACTTATCGATTTGATATCCTGAAAGGCGCGAATTCCCCAAAGCCCGGCTTCACGGCCCGAACCCGATTGCCCCATACCTCCAAACGGTGCCCCACCTTCACGCGATTTGCCATTCACCTGCACCATACCAACCCGTAACCGCTGCGCCACCCGGTCGGCCCGGGCCTCATCAGCGGTCTGAATATATCCGGCAAGCCCATAGGGGCTGTCATTCGCGAGGGCGATGGCCTCGTCTTCAGTGTCAAACGGTGTCAGACACAAAACCGGCCCAAAGATCTCGTCTCTGAACACGGTCATTTCAGGTGTGACCTCCGCCAGTACCGTTGGCCGGGCGTAAAAGCCAACCTCGATCCCGTCAGGGCGCCCTGCTCCGCCATAGGCAAACCGCGCGCCCTGGTCTTTGGCGATCTGCAGATAGCGCTGCACCCGTTCGTATTGCGCCTGACTGACCAGCGGGCCTTGGTGCCCACCCGGGTGATCCGGTGCATCGAGATAGGTCTGTTCCGCCGCCTCAACCGCGAGTGCAACCGCCTCATCATAGACGTCGCGCTGAACAAGCATGCGCGTGGCGGCGTTGCAGGATTGACCAGAATTCCGAAAGCAATGCGCAACGCCCTGCCGGACGGCGGTTGGCAGATCACAATCCGCAAAGAGGATATTCGGAGATTTTCCACCAAGCTCTAAGGTTGTGCGCGTGAAATGCTGCGCCGCTTGTTTGGCAATCTCACGACCTGTGGCGGTGGACCCGGTAAAAGACACAATATCGATCTGCGGGATTTCCACCAAAGCCGCACCCACCGCACCGTCTCCGAGGATCAGATTGAACACGCCCTCCGGAAGCCCCGCCGCCTCGATGGCTTTTGCCAGAATAACGGCTGTGCGGCTTGACAGTTCAGAGGGTTTCAGCACCACACAACAGCCTGCAGCCAAGGCCGCACCGACCTTTAGAACCACTTGGTTCAACGGCCAATTCCAGGGCGTAATCAAAGCCGCTACTCCCAAGGGCTCATAGCGGATTCGGTGGGCCTCGAACTGGGTCAAAGGACGGTCATTGACCAGATGATCCAACGCGGTCAGAGTTGCCTCAAGATGCGCAAAAGCAGCGCCAACTTGACCCGCACGGGCAAAATCAATCGGCGTGCCGATCTCGGCGCTGATGCATTGCGCAAGCTCTTCGCGCCGCTCTTCCAGAGCTGCCACAAAGGCACGAAGATACTGGGCCCGGGTCAGCGTATCCAACTGCCCCCATCCTGCATCAAACGCCGCCCGAGCCGCATCAACCGCTTCGGTCACCTGCGCCGGGCTGGCGCAGACCAAATCGCCCGCGCTTTGCTCGGTTGCCGGGTTGATCAGCGCCACAGCCTGCCCGCTCGCCGTCTGCCACTGGCCGGCAATATACATCTGATCGCAGTTGGTCATGCCCCGCGCCCCTACAGCAAGTTTCCTAACGGGCATTTGTGGCGCTTATCCGGGAAATGACAAGGGGCCAAAGCGGATTTTGATCAAACCAGCCTAGGCCCCAAAGTCAATTCTAAGTGTCACACAGATCTCACTTAGAAATATGTGCCGTGGCTTCGATCTCGATCAACGCCTCATCTTCAATCAGGTCCTTGATCACAAGCATCGACATCGCCGGGAAGTGTTTCCCCAAAACGCGGCGATAGGCCTGCCCCACCTCACGTTGATGCGCCAGATATTCCTGTTTGTCTTTCACAAACCAGGTCAGGCGCGCGATGTCAGTGGCCTGGCCGCCCGCAGCTTCGACCACAGCCAGAATGTTCCTCAACGTCTGTTCCATCTGGCCGATGAAATCTTTGGCCTCGAACTCTTTCTGCGCGTTCCAGCCGATCTGGCCGCCTACATGCAGGGTGCCGTCTTCTGCGAGCATACCGTTGGCATATCCCAGCGCAGGGGCCCATCCGTCGGGGTGGATCTCTTTCAGGCTCATGTCGTCTCTTTCATATACTGTTGCAGGCGCGGGCGGATGGCGTCGGGCCAGGGTTGCGGCCGGCCCGTGCTGTTGATGTAGACCAAAACCGATCTGGCTTGCAGGCGCAGCTCATCACCGCAAGTTACACGCAGATCCGTCGAGATGCTGCTGGCGCCAATTCGGGTGAGGCTCAGCGTGAAATCAAGATGATCGCCGTGGCGCGACGGTGCAGAAAAATCAGTTTCAATCCGCGCGGTGGGCACCCCACCTGTCTGATGCATGTCTTCAAACGGCCAATCCAACGCCTGATCAAAAAAGACTTCGACACAGTCATTGATCATCTCGAAATAGCGGGGATAGAAAACAATCCCCGCCGGATCGCAATGTTTGAACAGAACCTTCTGAGACCAGCGAAACATTAAAATGCCCGGAAGGTCTGGGTCGTCAGGCTGCGTTCGATCCCATCGATCACCAGGAGATTGTCGTTGATATATTTGCCAACGTCTTCCCCCTCGGGAACGTAGAGTTTCAACAACAGATCATAGTGACCGCTGGTGGAATAAAGCTCAGAGTGGATCTCACGCAGGGCAATGGCTTCGGCCACCTTATAGGTGCTGCCGGGGCGGCATTGGATCTGGATAAAGAGGCAGGTCATGTTAGGTCACCCGTGATCGGACTTGATATTTCGGATCGCGCCATAACTCATTTTTGATCACGTCTTCAATGATCTCAGCGGCGCGGATGACATCCGCCTCATCGATATACAGCGGGGCAAAGCCAAAGCGCATGATATTCGGCGCCCGGAAATCACCGATGACCCCCCGATCAATCAAGGCCTGGACTGCGGCATACCCATGTTCAAACCCGAACGAGACCTGACTGCCGCGCACCGTCGCATCGCGGGGCGTGGCAAGCTCGAGCTCGGGACAGCGCGCTTCAACCTCTTTGATGAAGGTTTCGCACAGATGGACAGAGGCCGCCCGGAGATCCGACATCTCGACACCGTCCCAGGCGTCCAATGCGGCATCCAACGCCGCCAGTTGCAAGATCGGCGGAGTGCCCACCCGCATCCGTTCGGTCGCCATGGCGGGGCGATAGCCCAACTCCATCGCAAAGGGGGCATCGTGGCCCAACCATCCGGCCAACGCGGGTTGGATGCTCTCCGCGAGGTCGGGACGGACATAGATGAAGGCCGGGGCACCGGGGCCACCGTTGAGGTACTTGTACGAGCATCCCACAGCAAACTCGGCGTTGCAGCCAGCCAGATCAAGCTCAAGCGCACCTGCAGAATGCGCCAGATCCCAGATCATCACCGCGCCTTTTTCATGGGCACGTTTGGTGACCTCAACCATGTCGTGTTTGCGACCCGACCGGAAATCCACCTCGGTCAACATAACAACCGCCACCTCTTCGGTGATGGCCTCCATGACATCTTCCGGGTCGGCTAGACGCAGCTCATGCCCCTGCCCTTTGGTGTCAATCAACCCCTGCGCCATATAGAGATCGGTGGGAAAGTTGCCGTTGTCCGACAAAATCACCTTGCGATCCGGACGCATGTCCAGCCCGGCGGCGACCGCCTGAAACACCTTGATCGACAGGGTATCACCGGTGGCAACCGAGCCGTCTGGCGCGCCAATCAGTGCCGCAATACGGTTGGCCACCTTGGTGGGCAAGCCCATCCAATCGGCGGTGTTCCATGCGCGGATAAGCTCATGGCCCCACTCGGCCTGAATGGTCTGCGCCACACGGGCATTTACCGCTTTGGGCAGAACACCCAGCGAGTTGCCATCGAGATAGATCACCCCTTCGGGCAGATCAAACAGCTCTTTCCTAGGCAGTGAAACGCCCATTATAGCTCTCCTCTGACGTTCCACAGCTCGGGGAACAATTCGGTTTCCAACATCCGACGCAGATAATGCACCCCCGAGGTGCCACCTGTGCCGCGTTTAAACCCGATCACCCGTTCCACCGTGGTGACGTGATTGAACCGCCAACGGCGGAAATAATCCTCGAGGTCTACCAGTTTTTCGCCCAGTTCATAGAGCGTCCAATAGGTATCCACGTCTTCATAAACGGTTTTCCAGCGCGCCTGAATTTCAGGTACCGCAGAATGCGGTGAATTCAGCTGCGGCGCAGGCACCGCACTGTCATCACCATCCACCGCGATGAACAACAAGCGGACCACCTCATCATAAAAGCTCAGCTGCTCCAGCTCTTGCTCAAGCGTGCGGACCACATTTGGCACATGCTCATGGGGCTTGAGCATATTGGGGTTCCGGTTGCCCAGCACGTATTCGATCATCCGATACTGATACGACTGAAACCCGGACGACGGCCCAAGCGCTTCGCGAAAGCGCGTGTAATCCGCTGGTGTCATGGTGCGTAGAACATCCCAGGCGTTGTTAAGCTGTTCAAAGATCCGGCTGACCCGGGCCAGCATTTTGAACATGGTCGGCATTTCACCGGCCATCAGCGCCTCACGCGCGGCACCAAGTTCATGAATGGCCAGCTTCATCCAAAGCTCGGATGTCTGATGCTGGATGATAAACAGCATTTCATCATGCGCATCAGACTGCGGATTCTGTTGCTCCAGGATCCCATCGAGGCACAGATAATCTCCATAAGACATGGCGTCTTTGAAGGACATCTTGGCCCCGTCGGACTTGGGATTATAGGCGTCGCTCATGGTTAGTCCTTCAGACGGAAGCGTTGAATTTTGCCGGTCGCTGTTTTGGGCAACGATTGGGTGAACACCACCGAACGTGGGTATTTATAGGGGGCGATCGAGGTTTTCACGTGGTCTTGCAAGGCTTTGACCATCTCCGCGTCCTCTTCTGCGCCCTCGGCCAGAATGATATGCGCCTGAACAATCGAACCACGCGCCTCATCCGGCACACCGATCACGGCACATTCTGACACCGCCGGATGCGCCAAAAGCGAGGCTTCGACTTCGGGACCGGCGATATTGTACCCCGAGGAGATAATCATATCGTCATTGCGGGCGGCAAAGCGGAAGTATCCCTCATCATCCTGCCAGAAGGCATCGCCCGAAATGTTCCAGCCGTTTTGTACATACTCGGCCTGACGTTCGCCAAACATATAGCGACAGCCCGTGGGCCCGCGCACTGCCAGACGACCGATCTCGCCCGGTTCTACCGGGTTGCCCTCTTCGTCAACAACACGTGCTTCATATCCAGTCACAGTCTTGCCGGTACAGGCCGGGCGGTGATCGGTGAAGCGGTTGGAGATAAAGATATGCAGCATCTCGGTTGCACCGATGCCGTCCAGCATAGGTTTGCCGGTTTTCTCCTGCCACTCCTGATAAACAGGGGCAGGAAGGGTTTCCCCGGCTGAAACCGCTGCCCGCAGTGACGACAGATCGGCGCCTTCCTCCATCGCGGCCAGCATGGCCCGATAGGCCGTGGGCGCAGTGAAACAGACCGTGGCGCGGTATTTCTCGATGATCTCAATCATATTCGGTGGTGTTGCCTGCTCTAGCAACGTGGCCGCCGCCCCAAAGCGCAGCGGGAAAATCGCCAGACCACCCAGACCAAAGGTAAAGGCCAAGGGGGGCGAGCCTACAAAAACATCTTCGGGCTGAACATCCAGAACTTCGCGGGCATAGCCATCGGCGATGATCAAAAGATCCCGGTGGAAATGCATAGTGCCTTTCGGCTCACCGGTTGATCCGCTGGTAAAGCCGATCAGCGCCACATCATCCTGCGCAGTCTCAACCGCCTCAAAACTCACAGGTTTCTCCAGCGCAAGCCGATCCAGCTCGGCATCATGATTGGCTGTGCCGTCAAAGCCCACAACGGTTTTCAGGGTCGCGCTGGTTTTGGCACAAAGCGCCATCTCATCCATCAGACGCGTGTCGCACAGCGCATGGGTGATCTGAGCCTTGTCGACATATTTGCTCAGCTCCGCCGCGCGCAGCATCGGCATGGTATTGACCACAACCGCGCCTACCTTGGTCGCAGCCAGCCAACAGGCCACCATCGCCGGGTTGTTGGCCGAACGGATCAACACTCGATTGCCCGGTTTGACCCCCAGATCCTCGACCAGCACATGCGCCAACCGGTTGGTCCAATCGGTCAGCTCTTTATAAGTGCGCCGCCGGCCATTGCCGATCAGCGCCGTGTGGTCGCCAAACCCCTTGGCCACCATGGCATCGGTCATCTCAACACCGGCATTGAGCCGCTCGGGGTATTCAAATCCGTCTAGACGCAGATCCGGCCAGCTCTCGGTTGCGGGCAGCGCATTGCGCGCAAATGTATCGCTATGTGCAGAAACATGCATGAGTTTATCCTCCCTGATGCGCCGCAAGCGCCTGACGAGCAATCACCACGCGCTGAACGTCTGACGCGCCCTCATAGATGCGCAGGGCTCTGATTTCGCGGTACAGTTTTTCAACGGTCTCGCCAGAGCGCACGCCATCTCCCCCATGAAGCTGCACCGCTTTGTCGATAACCTGCTGCGCCTGATCCGTTGAGAACAGTTTGGCCATGGCCGCCTCTCGGGTCACGCGTGGCGCCCCGCTGTCTTTGGTCCAGCCCGCGCGATAGACCAACAGCGCCGCCGCATCCACATCCAGCGCCATATCGGCGATATGACCCTGCACCATCTGCAGATCGAACAAAGGGGCGCCCTGCACCTGACGGGTCGACACCCTGGTCAGTGCCTCATCCAAGGCACGGCGGGCAAAGCCAAGCGCTGCCGCCGCCACGGTGGTCCGGAACACATCCAGCACCGACATCGCGACCTTGAAACCGGACCCGGCCTCGCCCAACAGCGCAGATTTCGGGATGCGGCAATCGGTAAACCGCAATGTTGCCAAGGGATGCGGCGCAATGGTCTCCAACCGCTCCACCACCTCAAACCCGGGCAAGTCCGCGGGCACAACAAAGGCCGACAACCCGCGTGCGCCCGGCGCCTCACCCGTGCGGGCAAACACAGTGTAGACGTCCGCAATCCCGCCGTTTGAGATCCAGGTCTTTTCACCGTTCAGCACATAGTCATCGCCATCCAACGTGGCGGTCATGGTGGAATTGGCCACATCCGACCCCGACTGCGGTTCGGTCAATGCAAAGGCCGAGATCGCTTTGCCGCTCCGTGTCTTGGTCAGCCATTCTTCCTTCTGCGCATCAGTGCCAAACAGCGAGATCGCCCCGGTGCCCAACCCCTGCATCGCAAAGGCAAAATCCGCCAACCCATCATGGCGCGCCAGTGTTTCGCGAATAATGCTGAGGCTGCGCACATCCAATCGGCCATCCATCGCACCGGAGTGCTCCAGAAATCCGGCCTCCCCCAGCATAGACACCAGATGACCACAGGCCGCATCGGTATCGCTGTGATCCACCGCCGACAAATTCTTTGCGGCCCAGGCGTCAAGCTCCGCCGCCAAAGCACGATGCCGATCTTCAAAAAACGGCCAGTTCAGAAATGTGGTATCCGCCATGGTTTCTTCTTTTCCCAAATACTCCGGGGTCTGGGGCAGCGCCCCAGAAGTCCCCATGTGTGAGATCAATCGCCCTGAAAGACCGGTTTTTCTTTTGCGACAAAGGCATGATAGGCGCGGTGAAAATCTTGCCCCTGCATACAGATCGCCTGCGCCTGCGCTTCGGCCTCAATCGCCTGATCCATGGTCATCGACCATTCCTGCGCCAGCATGGTTTTCGTCATCATATTGGCAAACTGCGGCCCCGACGCGATACGGCGGGCCATGTCGTTGGCGGTTTTCAACAGATCGTCCTGCGGAACCAACCGGTTGAAATAGCCCCAGCGCTCGCCCTCATCCGCCGACATGGAACGCCCCAGATACAGCAGCTCAGCCGCCCGGCCCTGTCCAATCAGGCGCGGCAGGATCGCACAAGCGCCCATATCACAGCCCGCAAGCCCAACGCGGTTGAACAAAAACGCGGTCTTCGCTTCCGGCGTCGCAACGCGCAGATCCGAGGCCATCGAGATAATCGCCCCTGCTCCGGCGCAAATGCCATCCACCGCTGCGATGATCGGCTTGCCACAGTTCAGCATGGCCTTGACCAGATCACCAGTCATGCGGGTAAAGCGCAAAAGCTCTTTCATGTTCATTTCGGTCAGCGGGCCGATGATGTCATGCACATCGCCGCCCGAGCTGAAATTGCCACCATTGGGGGCAAAGACCACCGCGCCCACGCTGTCATCATAATGCAGATCACGGAACCAGTCGCGCAGCTCGGCATAGCTGTCAAAGGTCAGCGGGTTTTTACGCTCGGGCCGGTTGAGTTGCACCGTGGCAATGCCGTCTTCGATCGAACAAAGGAAGTGTTTGGTATCGCTGCGCATCTTAATCCTCCAGCGTGTCCAGAAGGCGGTCAAGACGCGCTTGCATGCCTTCGATATCATCTTGGTTTAACCCCCCGAGCAGATCGTCGATCCAGGCCTCATGCGCCGCCGCGTGCTCTGCAAAGGCCGATTTGCCTTTATCAGTCAGCATCACGAGCGACGCCCGCCGATCCCCCGGGACTGCCACCCGCTGGGCCAACCCCTCGTCCGAGAGTTTGTCAACGATCCCGGTGACATTGCCGTTTGACACCCGCAGCATTTCCGAAATCTGGCTCATCCGCAGCCCATCGGGACTGCGTGACAGCGCCGACATCACATCAAACCGTGGCAGGGTTGAGCCAAATTCCGACCGCAAGCGACGGCGCAATTCGTCTTCCAAGGTGCTGCTGGCTTTGAGCAGTTTCAGCCAGAGGCGCAGACGTTCTTTTGACAGGCTCATATCTCGCCTCCCGACATTGACAGGGCATGCCCATTGATCCCCGCCGCACCCTCGCTACATAGCCAAAGTGCGGTCTGGGCGACCTCATCAGGCTGGATAAAGCGTTTTTGCGGATTGTCCCGGATCAAGGATTTGCGGGCCTTTTCTTCACTCATGCCGGTCTTTTCGATGATGTTTTCAATCGAACGTTCCAGCAGCGGCGTTTCAATAAAGCCCGGACAGATGGCATTGGCGGTCACACCGCTATCACCCAGCTCAATCGCCAGAGATTTGGTCAGACCAACCACCGCATGTTTGGCGGCACAATAGGCGCTGACATAGGGATATCCCTTCAGCCCGGCGGTTGAGGCAACGGCGATCAAACGCCCCCAGCCCGCGTTTTGCATATCGCCCAGCGCCGCCTGCCAGATATTGACCACGCCGGTCAGGTTGACCGACATCATCTTATCCAGCTGATCCCCGGTCATTTTCGAGAACGGCACGCTGTCAGCAGCCCCAGCATTGGCCACAACCACATCCACCGGACCGTTTAACCCGCGCGCCTGACTGACCGCCTGGTCAACCGCTGACCGGTCGGTCACATCGCAGGTGGCCCAGCCGATGAATTTGTGTTGTTTCGCAACCTCGCGCAGCGGTTCTTCGCGCCGCCCAAGGATGGTGACTTTGGCCCCGGCATGGGCCATGGCTTCGGCGATGGCGGCGCCCACTCCGGTGCCGCCGCCCGTGACCAATACATGGCGCTCGGACAGGGTCATACCTTGCCCACCATTTCGGCGTCGCGGTCCGCCAGACGCCAGGCCTGATCGCGGCCTGCCTGATAGGGCAGTGCCCAGTCCGCGTGACGATCCCCAACGCGGGCCGCTTCGTGCAGGGTCCAATAGGGGTCGGCCAGATGCGGACGCCCGACACAGACCAGATCCGCCCGCCCCGCAATCAGGATCGAGTTGGCGTGGTCTGCCTCATAGATGTTGCCCACCGCCATGGTTTTGATCCCGGCCTCGTTGCGAATGCGGTCGCTGAACGGGGTCTGGAACATGCGGCCATAGACCGGGCGCGCATCCACAGTGGTCTGACCGGCGGAGACATCGATGATGTCGGCGCCTGCCGCGCTAAAGGCCTTGGCGATCTCGACCGCTTCTTCCGGCGTGACGCCCGCATCACCCACCCAATCATTGGCCGAGATCCGCACCGACATCGGTTTGCCCTCGGGCCAGACCGCGCGCATGGCATGAAACACCTCAAGCGGATAGCGCAGGCGGTTCTCAAGGCTTCCGCCATACGCGTCGTCACGTGTATTCGACACCGGCGAGATAAAGGACGAGATGAAATAGCCATGGGCCGCGTGCAGCTCGATCATGTCAAAGCCTGCGCGCTCGGCCATCTCGGCTGCAGCGACAAACTGGGCTTTGATCTGATCCAGATCGGCTTGTGTCGCGGCACGCGGTGTCGCGTTCTCAGCAGACCACGGAATGGCAGACGCTGAGACAAGATCCCAATTGCCCTCGGCCAGAGGTTTGTCCATGCCCTCCCAACCAACATTGGTCGAGCCTTTGCGCCCGGAATGACCAATCTGGCAACAGATCTTGGCCTTGGTTTCCGCATGCACAAAATCGGTCAGCCGCTTCCAGCCCGCCTCGTGCTCGGGCGCATAAAGACCCGGACAGCCCGGCGTGATCCGCCCCTCAGCTGAGACACAGGTCATTTCTGTGTAGACCAATCCCGCCCCACCTTTGGCCCGTTCGCCATAATGGATCAGGTGCCAATCGCCCGGAATGCCATCAACAGATTTATACTGGGCCATAGGCGAGACAACGATGCGGTTTTCAAGTTCCATATCCCGCAGTTTGAACGGCGCCAGCATGGGGGGGCGCACTGTAGCATCTTCCGCAACACCCGCCTGCATCTGGAACCACTTTTCCGCGCTTTCCAGCCACTTACCATCGCGCACGCGCAGGTTTTCATGGCTGATCCGCTGCGACCGGGTCAACAGCGAATAATTGAACTGAACCGGATCCAGATCAAGATACCGCTCCACCTCTTCAAACCACTCGAGCGAGTTGCGCGCCGCAGATTGCAGGCGCAACACATCCAGTCGGCGCTCCTCCTGATAACGTTCAAAGGCCGCTTCCATGCTGGGTTCCACATGCAGGAATTCGGCCAGAGCGATGGCGCTGTCAAAGGCCAATCGCGACCCAGAACCGATTGAGAAATGCGCGGTGGCCGAGGCATCGCCCAACAAAACCACATTCTCGTGGTGCCATTTTTCGCACAGGACACGGGGGAAGTTCATAAAGACCGCCGAGCCGCGCAGATGCGCCGCGTTGCTCATCAGCTCATGACCGCCCAGATGGTCGGCAAAGACCGCGCGACAGGTTTCGACGATGTCTTCTTTCGACATATTTTCAAAGCCGAACTTGTCCCATGTGTCCTGACCACATTCGACAATGAAGGTCGCCGTTTCATCATCAAACTGATAGACATGCGCCCAGATCCAACCGTGTTCGGTCTTCTCAAAAATAAAGGTGAAAGCGTCGTCAAATTTCTGGTGCGTGCCCAACCAGACAAATTTGCAGGCGCGCACGTCGATCTCTGGCTTGAAATGCTCGGCATAGGCCTCGCGGACACGGCTGTTCAGCCCGTCACAGCCCACAACCAGATCATACTCGGCGCGGATCGCGTCAATATCGTCAAACTCGGTCTCAAAGCGCAGTTCAACACCCAGCTCGCGGGCGCGGTCCTGCAGCAGGATCAACATCTGTTTGCGACCGATCCCCGCAAACCCATGCCCTCCGGACACCGTGCGCACACCGTCATGCACCACCGCAATGTCATCCCAATAGGCAAAGTGATCGCGGATCGCCTGCGCGCTTTGGGGGTCATTGGTTTGAAGATTGTCCAGCGCATCGTCCGAGAGCACAACGCCCCAGCCAAAGGTGTCATTGGCCCGATTGCGTTCAATCACCACAATCTCATGCGCCGGATCGCGCAGCTTCATCGAAATAGCGAAATATAGGCCGGCGGGACCGCCCCCAAGGCATGCGATACGCATTCTGACCTCTCCCTGTCATATTTTCATCAAGGCTAGGAGGGATTCGCAGTTATTTCAAGCTTGAAATTTCAAGGTTGAAGATTACTCTGCGCATAATGGATAAGAGGAAGCCCGCCATGAGTGTTGCCATTGAAATCACCGACCAGATCGCAGTGGTCACCATCGAGAACCCACCGGTCAATGCAGCAGGCCTAGAGGTGCGTCAGGGTCTGTGGGAGGCCGTTGACACGCTGGATGCTGACCCGCAGGTCACTGCCGTCGTTCTGGCCTGTGCCGGGCGCACCTTTGTGGCCGGTGCGGATATTCGTGAATTTGGCAAACCGCCGGTTGAGCCGCATCTTCCAGATGTTCTCAACAAAATCGAAGGCGCGCAAAAGCCTTGGGTGGCGGCGATCCACGGCACGGCTCTGGGCGGTGGGCTTGAGCTTGCCATGTCCTGCCACGGACGCGTGGCGCTTAGCAGCGCTAAGATGGGCCTGCCCGAGGTCAATCTGGGCTTGATCCCCGGTGCAGGTGGCACCGTGCGCCTGCCGCGATTGGTGCCACCAACCCTGGCTTTGACCATGGCCGCTGGCGGCAAACCCATCGCCGCCGATCAAGCCCTGAAGGCAGGTCTTGTGGATGAGGTGGTTGCAGAGGATCTAGTGAGCGCGGCACGGACACGGGCCAAAACCCAAGCCCTGACCCCCACACTGGCACGCGACATCAAGGGCACGTTGGATGAGGGATTTGACAAAACAGAGGCCGGGATCCTGCGCAAAGCGCGCGGACAGAAGTCGCCCAAGGCGGCCTCTGAGGCCATTCGCCGGGGGGTGACCATGGAAGCCCCCGAGGCCCTTGCCGCAGAACGGGCAGCCTTTACCGCGCTGAAACAAGATCCGCAAAGCGCCGCATTGCGCCATATTTTCTTTGCCGAACGTGCCGTGGGCCGCAGCGCGCGCACCAAAGGCGTGACGCCTCGCGCGCTTAATCAGATCGGGGTGATTGGCGGCGGCACCATGGGCGCAGGCATTGCCGCCGCCTGCCTGCTCGCCGGGCTTAAGGTGACCATGATCGAGCGGGATGCTGGGGCGGCACAGGCGGGCTACGACCGTGTTGCGGGAATTCTGGTCAACAGCCTGAAACGGGGTTTGATCTCGGAGGGCAAACACAGCCGCCTAATGGGTAATTTCCTGTCTGCAGGCAGGTATGACGCGCTTTCAGAGGCCGATCTGGTGATCGAAGCGGTGTTCGAGGACATGGACGTAAAACGCGAGGTTTTTGCCAAACTTGATGAGGTCACACGCCCCGATGCGGTTCTGGCCAGCAACACCTCGTATTTGGACGTCAATGAGATCGCAGCCACCGTGCGCGATCCCAGCCGCGTGCTGGGTCTGCATTTCTTCTCGCCCGCACATATCATGAAGCTGCTGGAAATTGTGGTGCCCGAGCGGGTCGCCGATGACGTGCTGGCCACCGGCATTGCGCTTGGCAAACAGCTGAAAAAGATCAGCGTACTGGCCGGGGTCTGCGACGGCTTTATCGCCAATCGCATCATGTCGGCCTATCGGCGCGAGTGTGACTATATGCTCGAAGACGGCGCCCTGCCCCATCAGATCGATGCGGCGATGGAAGAGTTTGGCTTTCCCATGGGTATCTACCGCATGCAGGATCTGGCCGGGCTCGACATTGCCTGGGCCATGCGCAAACGACAGGCCGCCACCCGCGATCCGGCCCAGCGCTATGTTGATATCGCCGACAAACTTTGTGAGGCCGGGCGCTTTGGCCAGAAAGCCGGGCGGGGCTGGTACATCTATGAGGATGGCAAGCCGGTGCGGGATACAGAGGTGGAAGATCTGATTGTCGCGGAAAGCGCCCGTAAAGGGATTTCGCGTCAGAGCTTTAACGCGGCACAAATCATGGAGCGAATCCTGGGGTGCATGCAACGAGAAGGTCGCGCAATTCTTGACGAAGGCGTTGCCGCCTCACCGGAAGATATTGATGTGGTGATGATCAATGCCTTTGGGTTTCCGCGCTGGCACGGGGGTCCGATGTTTATGGTCGAAGCCAAATAGCGGCACAAAGAGAGGGGGCTGTTTGCCCCCTTTTGGCCCATGGGGGCCAATTCACCCCCAAGAGTATTTTCCAAAAGAAGAAGCGCTAGCCCACAAAGGCGCGGGTGATCGGGCTTTCGGGGTCAGCCAGTGCTTCGATCACACTGAAATGGTGATGGCCACTGTCCACAACTACGTCAACTTCGGCTTCCAACCCCTGCCACATCATCCCCAGCAGCTGCGCCTGTCGCAGAAATTCGGGACGCTCGTCGCCACCAACCCAGGCCGTGACTTTGGCCTCTGACAGTGGGCGCTTCAGCCCCGCGCTTTCGGATATGGCTTCGGCCTCGTCCAGATGCAGCACCTTGTTCATCTCGGTCCACATCAATGGACGCAGGTCATGCAACCCACTGATGGAAAGTGTGTGCTCAAGACGCGCGCGCACCTCTGGCGGCAGCGGGCTATCAGCGGAGACCATGCGCGAGACCAGATGGCCCCCGGCCGAATGACCGGCGATGCGGATGGGGCCTTTGACACGTGCGGCGGCGGCGGTGATGGCCGCGCCAACCTGAGCTGTCATCTGTGTCAAACGCGCCCCTGGGGCGAGGGTGTAGCTTGGCAGTGCCACCGCCCAGCCCTTTGCCCGCGCACCTTCTGCAAGATCGGTCCAGTCCGAACGATCACAGCGCATCCAATAGCCCCCATGCACAAAGACCGCGAGCCCTTTGGGTGTGCCCTCGGGCCAGACAATATCGAATTTTTCGCGCGGCGCGTCCCCATAGGCGATATCAGTGTCAACGGTATGCGCGTCACGGTAGGCGGCGGCGCGTTTGGCCCAGATGGCGGGCAGCTCTGCCGATCCTTCGATATGCGCCATATTTGCGTAGGCGTCATCCCAATCACGCATGACATTCTCCCGTTTTGTGCTGTTTTTTCATGAAATTGCGCGCCCCTTTGGGGACGCGCTTTGAGGCATAGACTGCGGGGGAACCCCACAAATGGCAAGCCTTATCCCGCCTGATATTGCGGCGTTGAGGCCAGATAGCGCCCATAGGCCTTGTGGTCGGGATAGGTGAAGGTCTCGGCCAGGGGATTGGCCTTTTTGCGCTCGCTCGCCCCCATATCTTCCAACAGTTCATCGAAGTGTTTGAAGTGGAACGGCGCAGAGCAGAGCCCGCCATAAACCTGTGCCGCCGGACGCTCCTTGCGGCGCCACTCCAGCATCATCTGCATGTTCTTTTCCATCGCATCGCGCGACGGTTGGCGCGCCAGTTTGCCATCGGCAAAGCGCACCAGCCAATTGGCAATCATCTCGGCAGAAAGAATGGTGCAGAAGCTGGAGTTGAAGCCAACAAAGCCCATATCCGGCAGATCCGGGTTCACCGAGAGGCGATAGGTGCGGTACTGACCATCACTCTCAATGAGCTTGTCTTTGAACTCATCCCCCAGATAGGGAATGCCCAGCTTCCAGCCTACGGCGAGAACGGCGATATCACAGCCCACCTTGTCGCCGGTGGTCAAGGTGATCTCATCCCCGTCATAGCGTTCAAAGGTGCCCTGAATGGGTTTGACCGCGCCGGATTTGAAACTCTCAAACAGACCCGGTGTGACGATGGGCAGAGAACACGAGGCTTCTTTCTCAATCGGGCTGTCCGGGACCATGTTCCATTTCTTCAAGCCCAGCTGAAGTTTGAGCATGGTTTCCAGACCACGGAAGTTGGCCCAGACCAAGGGTTTCAACACCGCCGCGATCACGCGTTGCAGCGGAGATTTCCCCCACTGATTAAACTGCATCTCTTGGGCGCGCATGTAGAGCAGGTTCTTGAAATTGATCCCGCCCACGAAATACGGCACACGCCAGACATTTTCGCGGTAGACCATGGTGACCTGTTTGGCCCCGTTTTTCGCCGCATTCACGGCGATATCCGTGGCGGATTTTGAACCACCCAGCACAACCACACGTTTGCCGCGCATCATCTCGGGATCGGTGTAATCCGACGAATGGATCACCTGCCCGCCCTGCGCCTCAAACGCCTCCTGCCCGGGATGGGTGATGATGTTTTTATACGAGAACTGCCCGGTGCAGATCGAGACAAAGTCAAAATCTTCCTGGCGGCTGCGTCCAGCCTCTTCGATGGTCAGGGTCCAGCCCGGTTGACCATCTGCGCGGCGCTCCATCGCTTTGATATTGGTGTTGAGACGGAACAGACGCGTCAGATTGTGCTTTTCCGCATAAGAATGCAGATAGGCGTGCACTTGAGGGCCTTTGGGCCACTCTGGATACTCATCTGGCATCGGGTGATCTGTGTAGCAATACAGATCTTTCGGGCTTTGTGTCTGCACATCCGGGTAAGAGCGCGAGAGCTCCCACACACCACCAAAATCATGCGTGCGTTCAAATCCAGTGACGCGGTGGCCGCGTTCATCAAAGGCCTTGGCGGCGGCGAGGCCTGAAACCCCGCCTCCGATCACGGCCACATTCTTGCGTTTGACCATGAGGGCGCTCCTTATGCCGCGTCCGGGGGCGGCAGGAAGTCCACCTCATGCAAGGCCGACAGACGGACAAGCTCGGCCGGATCCGTCACGCCGTCCAAAGCGATGAACAGATCAAACAGTTTGCGGGCCGGGGCCACGCCAAAGGTACAGGTGGCCGTAGCGCCCGAGCGGTTGAAGATCCCATGCGCCACGCCACGCGGCATGCGGATGGTGTCACCCGGACCGGCCTTTTGCACGCTGGGCGCACCTTTGTCGTGGTTGAACTCGATCTCAAGATTGCCCTCAAGCACGAGGATCCATTCGTCTTGTGTAGGGTGGATATGCGGCGGAACAAATGTCTCGGCCGGGATAACCGCATGCCACAGAAAGGCGTTATCGCTGTGCAGTTTAGGGGTGTAGGTATGCCCCACAACATTCCAGGCTTTGCCCTCGATGCCATCGGACGCAAGTGTGACGCCAGGTGTCTCTTCCATTGGTTTTCCTCCCTGATTTTATGGCCTCTGACGGGCCGATCTGGAAAGGCTAGCCCCGGTCGCGCAGAAGCTTTATCCAGAATGCGCAAAAAACACCGGACTTGCTTTAAGCCTAAAGTGATGTAGCGTAATCAGATGCTGAGCCAGTCTCATATCGCGCACGAGCCACTGTCCGGTCACCGGCTGTTCCAAAGCCGGGATCTGGATGACGCGCGGGCCTTGGTAGCGGGCAAGTTCTGTCAGCATCATCTCAGTGCAGATCGTGGCTTTGACGCCTGCCACAACCATGCAGGTGGAACGGCGGTGTCGCTCAACTATCTGCGCTATGGGTCACAGGTTCGGATTGATCCCGGTGAGCTGACGCATTTCTATCTGGTGCAAATTCCCCTGTCCGGGGGCGCTCAGATCCGCAATGGATCCCGTCAGGTGACCAGCACACGCCACACCGCCAGCGTTTTGAACCCAAGCTGGGCCACAAAAATGCAGTGGTATCAAGGTTGTGAAATGCTGTTGGTCCAGATCTCGCGCAGCGCCCTGCATCAACTTGCAGAAGACATGAGCGGCCATGTTCTTCATCAACCGGTGGTGTTTGACCCCAAGGTTGAGCTGCACCGCCCTGCCCTTCGGCAATGGTTGGATCAGGTCTCCAACAGCCTGAACGCGGCCGAGGCCGGGCGCGCCTTTGGACAGGCGAATTATCGGTTTCAACCGGTGATCGAAGAGGAGTTGATCGCGGGCTTCCTGCTCGCCCAGCCCAACTCGGTGAGCCCTCTACTGACGACTAAATCCCCGGGACAAGCTTCGGTTCGGCGAGCCCGTGATCATATCCACGCCCATCTGGCCGACCCGATGCGTCTGTCGGATCTTGCCGGGGTGGCCGACTGTTCTGTGCGGTCGCTACAGCTTGGGTTTCAGACCCATCTGGGCTGTGCGCCCAAGCAGTATATTCAGGACCAGCGTCTCAGGCTTGCGCGCTGCCATCTGCAATCCCTTCCAGAAGACACCAAGGTCAGCGACGTGGCCTGGGATGTGGGCTTTACCCATCTGGGCCGGTTTTCGCAGGCCTATAAAGCCGCCTTTGGCGAAAGCCCAAGCACAACGCTGGCGCTTGGGCAATTTCGCGACTAGGCCTCCCACTGTGCGAGAGGATCGCCCATCAGATCGCGATTGACCGTGATGCCCAATCCCGGAGCATCCGGAACCAGAACACCCCCCTGTTCAACCGGCGCATCAAACTGTGCGGTCTCAATACTCACCATATCCCGACAATCCAGGATACAGCGCAAATGGCGCTGGGGCACCGTCGCCCCAAGATGAGCAATCGCTGAGAAGGCAATTGTAGATCCGACCGTATCCTGAACGCTCATGGTGAGACCCGAGGCCAGACAAATGTCGCGCTGACGACGTCCATGGGTCAAACCACCGGCTTTGGACACTTTCAGGCCAATACCATCTGCCAAATCCTGCGCCACAATCTGCGCCACGTCTTCATCCAGCTGAACAAGCTCATCCACTGCAATGGGCACCGAACACCGTTGGCGCAGCGAGAGGGTTTCGCGCCATGTGCGACAGGGCGCCTCGAGCACAAAATCCAATCCGTCGGGCAACATGCGCAGCATCCGCAGCGCCGTTTCGGGTGTCAGACCGCCATTGGCATCGACCAGAAAGAACTCACCCGGCTGACGATCGGCCAGACAGGCCGCGATACGTTCGGCATCCAGCGCCGGACCACCCTCGTGATCCATCGCGCCAATTTTGACCGAATGCCCCAGATATCCCCTGGCCCGATGATCTGCCACGCGCGCGCGCATATCTTCGGGCGATCCGGCGTAGATCGACGAAATCACCGGCAATCGCTGGCCCGTTGAGCCGCCCAGCAGGTCACAGACCGGCATATTCACTGATTTGCCAAACACATCCCACAGGGCCAGATCAATCGCAGACTTCGCGTGGTTGTGGCCCACCAAAGCCTCATCCATCGCGTCATTCATCCGGTCCACCTGACGCGGATCCCGCTCCAGAAGATAGGGGGCGATCTCGCTTATCCCAGCTCGCGCGCCAAGCGCATGAGCCGCGATATAGGTTGATCCAAACGGAGTGCTTTCCCCCCACCCTTCCAATCCGGTGTCGGTTTCGATCCGCACAAAAGAGGCATCAAAGCTGCGATACTCGCGCCCGCCGGATAGGGTGTAAACACCGCCAGAGTAGGGCAGATCCTGTTGATACAGCTCGATCTTCTTGATCTTCATGAGGCCACCTCGGGGATCATCAACACCAGTTTCCCGGTGTGTTTTTTGGAAAGGAAATCTTCCTGAGCGAGGGCAATGTCTGACAAAGGAAAGGTCGCGGCGACAATTGGGCGAATTTCACCCGCCTCAATGTAGCGTACGAGATTTTCGAACACCACGTCCTCTTGGAACGTACAACCAAACAGAGTGAGGTCCTTCAGATACAGGGTGCGAACATCAATCTCGCTGATCGGACCGGCAATTGCCCCGGCCGTGGCATAGCGCCCGCCCCGGCGCAGCACATCCAGAAACGCGGGCCATTGATCGCCCGCAACCAGATCAATCACCACATCGACGCTCGCCTCACCCAAGGCGCTGCGCAGATCTGCGTTGCGGTCGCTCACACGGTCCGCCCCTAAGGATTTAACCTCATCCGCTTTGGCCAATGACGACAGGGCAATGACATGCGCTCCACGGCGTTTGGCCAATTGCACAGCCGCCGATCCCACACCGCCAGAGGCCCCTGAGATCAACACAGTCTCGGCCCCCAGACCAACACGGTGCAGCATGTTTTCAGCGGTCGAATAGGCGCAGGGGATCGAGGCAAGCTCGGCATCACTCCAATCACAGCTCACGGCATGGGTTTCGCACGCAGGCGCCACAGCAAACTGCGCAAAGCCGCCGTCACATTCGCTGCCAAAGGTCCAGCATTCGTAGGGGCGGTAATCGACATAGCTCCGCAGTATATTGCGCACCAAGACACGTTCCCCGATCCGTTCTGCCGAAACGCCCTCACCAACCGCAACGATGCGCCCACAGGCATCCGCGCCTTGAATGCGCGGAAACTCCAATGGCGCGCCGGACCAGCTCGCATCGGCATCGTCGACAGAGTCAAACCCACCGGCACCGCCCACATCTGTCGCCTTATCGACGGCTTTGGAATACCAGCCGATGCGGGTGTTGATATCGGTGTTATTGATCCCTGCAGCTGCGACCTTGATCAGCACCTCGCCAGCTTTGGGTGCGGGCACCGGAACATCGGTGCGATACTCTAACTTCTCGATGCCCCCATGACCGGTTAAGTGCACTGCTGCCATCTGGGTGGGAATGCTCATGATTTGTCCTTACGCGTGATCTCAGATCAACAATCATCAAAGACAGCTAACCGTTCAACGGCAGAAAAATTCGGTCAAAGATGAACCCACCTCACGCAAAAGGGGCGACCAAAGCCGCCCCCTCGTCAGTTTTGTTCAGTATAAGTTACTCTGCTGGAGCAGAAGACACTTCACGTTTGCTACGAAGACCGTCCCGGACAACCGCTTTGATCACGGACAGTCCCATCAGAACCAAGACCACGGAAAACGGTAGGGCGCCGATCACCATTGCGGTTTGGATGGCTGACAGCCCCCCAATCACCAACAAGGCGCCAACAACAATTGCTAGGGCTGCGCCCCAGAACAGAATGTGAGGACGGGCTTTGGGGCCTTCATCACCAGCTGCGTTGATGGTGTTGATGATCAAAACCGCCGAATCCGCAGAGGTAACCAGGTAGGTCAGCAGCAAGACCACAACAACAACCGAGAAGATCCAAGCCAGAGTGGGCTGAAGCATCACCGCAAGCGTTGCAAACATCTGATCTGACAGCCCTGTACCAATGATGGCGTTTTCTGCTGTGCCCGACAGTTCCAGTTCGATCGCTGTGCCGCCAACAAGTGCGAACCAGACAAAACACATGATCGACGGCACAATCATTGCCCCCAGCACGTATTCCCGGATGGTGCGGCCTTTGGAGATGCGCGCAAGGAACATGCCCACAAATGGTGCAAAGGCGATCCACCAGGCCCAGTAGAAGACGGTCCAACCGCCCTGCCAGCCCGCAAGCGCCTTGCCGGTTTCAGTGCCATCATCCGCCCAGACGGTGAACATCAAGGCTGGAAGTGCGATCAGGTAGTCAAACATCCCGATGAACAGCGCGCTGAGACCAAAGAAGGTCGACCCGAAGATCAGGAAGAAGGCCAGCAGGAAAAAGCTCAAACCCATGTTCAGGTTCGACAGCCACTTGATGCCTTTACCCACACCAGACAGTGCAGACAGGGTCGAGGCCCCCATGATGATCAGCAGGGCAACAATGATGCCGGCCTTCGAGGCGCTTTGTGCACCATCTTCAGCAACTACAATCAGCCAGTCGCCCATACCGATGCGGTAGAGACCTGCCACAAACTGCTCAACACCAAATCCGAGCGTCTGGGCCACACCCAAGACGGTTGCGACAACAGCGATCACATCGATCACAGCGCCCAACACCCCCGAAAGCGACGCGCCAAACAACGGCACCAGGGCCGACCGAATGGTCAGCGGCAGCCCGCGACGGAACGAGAAATAGGCCAATGCCAGTCCGGTTAGTGCGTAACAGCCCCAGGCACTTAACCCCCAGTGCGAAAATGACCATTTATAGGCCGAGCGCACGGTTTCTGCGGCACTGCCTTCCACCGCGCCCTGAATGACATCCGGGTTTGTCTGAAAGTGGTAAATCGGCTCGCCCGTGGCGTAGGTTAGCATGCCGATGCCAATCCCGGCGCCGAACATCATCGAGAACCAAGAGAAATTGGAGAATTCGGGCTTTTCACCCTCTTGACCAAGTGTCAGACGCCCGGTTGCCGGGATCAGTGCCAGAACCAGGCAAACCAGCAGATAAAAGGCCATCACATAGATGTACCAGTAGTTGAAGCTGGCCAGAATGAACCCATTGATCTTACCCAAAAACGCACCTGCGCTTTCGGGAAAGCCCACGGCCCAGATGATCAGCGCGCCGATCAACAACTTAGCGGTGATTGTGACGTCTTTTGCAAAGCCGCTATAAAAACCGCTATCTGCGGTCTGGATATCCAGCTCGGTGACGGGTGGTTTAATTGGCATGGTGTCCTCCCCTAGTTGCCATCCAGGCTCCCACGTGCCTGATGCAACCCCACAATCGTGCCGTTCAAAAACGACACGCGCTTTACGCAAAGTTACGCAGAACGCCTTATTTCATGGGGTTTCAATGGGTGTTTCACCTTGTCCCGTTTGCGACAACCTGAAAAATTCTAAGCTCTGATTGAGGTGTATTCACGTTGCATATTATGTGTTCGCAACAAACCGACAGCACGTCGCTTTTGGGCAAGTATGTCGCTTTTCAGCCAGCCCCCGACGCATCAGAGGCGCATCAAGTGATGCCAAAAAAACGTCATCTAGTCGCCTTTAACACGAAACGGCCCCACAAAGGGGCCGCTCATAGCAGTTTAAAACTGAAGGGGATAGGCCCGGCCGTGGGCCACAAGCCGTGCATTCAGAGCTTTGGCTTCGGGTGCCCCCGCCTCAAGTGCAAAGACAAAGGCGTGGGTCAGGTAGAAACACGCAGCGTCCAGATCCCCGGTGTCTTCGCACAGGTCTCCGGCCATCGCATATAGCCGGATCAGAGCCGCCGTGTCCTCGGCATCATGCGCCGCCAGCAGCGCATGATCCAATTCGTCTCGGGTCATTCCGCAGCACGACCTTTTGAGATCTGTGACGCCACCCAGTGGTGGAAGCAATGGGTCGGCCCATCCATCGCAGGTGAGAAGCGGCCGCCATCAAACAGCACCCCGTGCCGACCTTTCTGCATCCCCTCGACAACGAAGACATCCTCTTCGAAAACCGCCTTCCACAGCGCCGCATTCTGTGCGCGCAACGAGGCGTGCTCGGGCGCATCTTCGGGTGTCTTCACGTAGTACAGCTCAATATGCTCGACCGTTTTCTCACAGCTCACCGGTTCGAGAACGAAGGCAAACCCGTGGTCCCGCTGAACACCCAACAGAACATTGGGATAGACAACGATGTACTCCGCGCCCTCATGCCATTTTTCGCTCAGGTTCTCAAAGTCAGCCAGAGTTTCGCCATTGTCACCTTTGAACTGGCTATAAACGAGCGTACCCTGTCCGGAGTATTTCCCAAGCTCATTGATGTTATAGTGGTCCTCCAGCCGCGAATAGCTGTTCAGCCCCGGATGGACCCATGGCAGGTGATAGCTCTCACAGTAGTTTTCGACCGCCAGCTTCCAGTTTGCTGTCAATTCAAGCTTGACCGAGGCCCCCTTGCCGCCGTGATGCATGGGCTGATCGAATTCTTTCCAGCGATCCATAAGCTCGCCGTGAACCTCTTCGAACTCTGGCGCGGTGCCATCAATGTTCACAAAAACAACGTCCCGCCAGATGTAGGTCCGAATGCGGATCAGGCTGAGTTTGGAGAAATCCATTTTCTCATGCTTATTCTGTCCCGGACCGCCCACATGCGGTGCCGCGCGCAATTCGCCATTTAGGCCATAACACCAGGAGTGATAGGGGCAGCGAATGGTGCCGCGAATGTTCTTCGGCTCATCCACAAGGATCATACCGCGGTGACGACAGGTGTTTTGGAACACGCCAATCTCACCCTCGCTGTCCCGCACCATCAGCAACGGCATGCCCAGGAACTCAACAGGTTTGGCATCGCCATGATTGGGGATATCTTTGCCAAAGCCGATCCCCGACCAGTTCGCAAACAGGACCGAGCGTTTTTCTTCCTCAAAGGTTTGGGGATCAATGTAATGTGCGTTGGGCAAACCGTTTGCGGATGCGAGATCGGTCATAACCGAGCTGAGCGGATCGTGCTTGTTCATGCAACTCCTCCAGGGCCGTGCTAGGATTTCGGGATTGCCTGAAGTGTGGTGCGCGGTGCCCTA
This sequence comes from Pelagimonas sp., assembly GCA_049116335.1. Taxonomy (GTDB): domain Bacteria; phylum Pseudomonadota; class Alphaproteobacteria; order Rhodobacterales; family Rhodobacteraceae; genus CANMIH01. The sequence goes on from JAGDYZ010000016.1 coordinate 132,468, forward strand.
TCGCTCAATATCAGAAAATTTCGCTCTCAGGTGATTTCAACTCACGCCAAACATCAAAGCGCAAGCTCGTTGAGCAACCAGTCCTTGAGCTGGCGTGCAGTGGGTGACAGATCCGCATCATCACGCCCCACGAGATAAAACTTGTGTGGCGCGGGGAGGATATGAGGACCAATGGCACAAAGTTGGCCGGTGTTCATAACGGGCTGCAACAGTTTTTGCCACCCAAGCGCCAATCCCCCGCCATCCTGTGCCACCTGAATGGCCACCGAGTAATTGTTGACCCGCACGCCCTGTGCGATGGGCCCATCATAGCCCTGCTGCAAAAACCAGTCGCTCCAGGTGGTCCAACGATTGTCTTCTGCATCAAGATGGATCAACCGTTGTTGCGCCAACTCTGCCAGGCTACGCCCCTCAAGCGCCTGGGCAACCTCGGGGTTTGCCACCGGTCCAAGGTCGTCTCGGTACAATTCTGTCTGATCCAACCGGCTTTCCCGGTCTCGCCCATATCGAATGAAAAGGTCCATCTCTGGTGCCGGCCGAAAGGGGCGATCCTGCACGATCTGGTTGACGTTTATTTCGGGAAAGGCGCGCCAGAACCGCACCACTGCCGGAGACAACCACAGCGCAGCCACCGCCGACGTAGACCCAATGCGCACGGTGTCGGCACTCTGACTGTCACGGATGCTTTGCAAGTTCTGCGAGATCCGCGAAAAGCTTGTTGCCAGCGTGTCAAACAGGGTTTCCCCCTCATCCGTCAATTCAACCCCCCTGTGTTTTCGGCGAAACAAAGGTGTGTTGAGCTCATGTTCAAGCGCTTTGATTTGATGGCTCACCGCCCCCGGTGTCACCGAAAGCTCTTCCGCAGCATTTTTGAAACTGAGGTGGCGCGCAGCGGCCTCAAAGGCCGACAGCGTTGTCAGAGGGGGCAAATCATAGTGGCGGCGCGACATTGGGACACTCTAGCTTGGATTTCCGGCCTGATAGCAAACGAAATCCCGCTGAGGTCTTCGGTTTGCGACCTCACCTTTCGGTTTGCGCCATTTTAGGGCCCATTCATCCCTTTGGTTTGCGCCTTGCATATCCTCCAAGATCGCGAGAAACATCAGGCGGATTTCGGCACAGGAGAGCCTCAATGACCCCGCAAATGGCGTTTGAACGGTACGAGGCCATCCGCAATCGGTTGCCACAGCCCATCGGTGCCCCGGGCCATGGGCAAAGGATCACGTCTCTGGCGGAGATGTCAGAGCACGCAGATGTGTTTGTCTTCGACGCCTTTGGTGTGCTTAACGTGGGAGAAACCCCAATCGCGGGGGCGGCCGACCGCGTGAGACAACTGCGCAAGGCGGGTAAACAGGTTTTTGTCCTCACCAATGCCGCCAGTTATTCACACGCCCAATCCTGTGCCAAATTCTCGGGCCTGGGGTTTGACTTTGCGCCGGAGGAAATTGTTTCAAGCCGGGACGTCTGTGAACAGCATCTTGGGCTTTTCCAGATGGTGACCAAATGGGGGGTGATTGCTCCGACGTCTTGTGACATCTCCTCGCTCCCTGCCCCCGCTTGTCATCTTGACGACAGCGCCGCTCCCTATGATCAGATTTCGGGGTTTCTGTTCCTCAGCGCCCAGGACTGGACCGCACAGCGACAAGCGCAGCTCATCCAGAGTTTGCGGCGCAATCCCCGGCCGGTTGTCGTCGCCAACCCCGATCTGGTTGCGCCGCGCGAACAAGGTTTGTCGCTTGAGCCCGGTTTCTTTGCGCATGCACTACAGGATGAGCTGGGCACCGACGTCCAATTTCACGGCAAACCCTTTCCGTCGGTCTATCAAGAAATTGCCGCGCGCGTGCCCCATGTGCCCGCCCACCGCATCACAATGGTCGGCGACACATTACATACCGATATCCTAGGTGCTCAGGCCAACGGTTGGCGCAGCGCCTTGGTCAGCGATCACGGGGTTTATGCAAATCTCCCGTTCGAGAATTTTATCGACACAAGTGGACTGGTTCCAGACTGGATAACCCCGTCGATCTAGGCCGCTTCGCTGGCGCCATCCTGCGATTTGCGCACGATATTGCCATCGTCGTCCCGGAAACCATTGATCAGAGTACCCAGACCATCCGCACTGTCATTGAGCATTTCTGTTGTGGCGGCAGCCTCTTGCGCTGCGGCCGCATTGGCCTGAATAACCCGATCGAGGTCACTGATCGCCGTATTGATCTGCTCTGATCCGATGCGCTGCTCCTGCGTCGCGGCAGAGATTTCCTGAACCAGATCCGCCGTGCGTTGAATTTCAGGCACCAGTGACGACAGCTCTTCACCCGCTTTGCCCGATGTCTCCGCCGTCGAGCGAGACAGGGCCACAATTTCATCTGCCGCGATCTGACTGCGTTCGGCCAGTCGACGAACCTCTGCGGCAACAATGGCAAATCCCTTGCCGTGCGCCCCGGCACGCGCCGCCTCAACCGCTGCGTTCAACGCCAAGAGGTCGGTCTGACGTGCGATTTCCTGAATAATGGTGATCTTGTCGGCGATGGTTTTCATGGCACTCACCGCATCCTCAACATTTTTCGAAGACGACCGCGCCTGATCCAGCGAGCGGACCGCTATCTTTTCGGTCTGCGCGGCGTTGTCGGCGCATTGTCGAATGTTTGCGGTCATCTGCTCAACCGAAGCGCTGGCCTGTTGTGCCGCGGCCGCCTGCTGTGTGGCCCCTGCGCTCACGCGCCCAACAGCCTCCCCCAGCTCGCTACATCCGGTAAGCACATTGTCTGAGCTGACACTGACCTGAGAAAGCAGATTATCAAGCGCCGCGTATTCTTCTTCGATATTGCGCACAAAGGCGGCATATCCCCAGCTTTTGCCCAGTTTCATTTTCGACAACGCCAGAGAAACCGAAACTTCTTTGCCGTCTTTGCGGTAAAGCTGCAAATCTCGGCTTGATCCAACAATCTTATCATGTCCGGTTGTTCGATTGGCGTCGAGATATTGATCGTGGTTGGCCTGATGCTCTTGAGGTACCAGCATCTTAACATTTCGCCCCAGGACCTCTTCCCGGGAGTACCCCCAAAGGCGTTCGGCAGCGTCGTTATAAAATAGCACTTCATTATTTTGATCGATCACAACCACAGCGTCGATTGCGTTTTCCAATGTGGCAAATGCCATCGAAGCCGGAAGCTTTCCACCAAGTTTCGCTTTATTAAAAATACCCATTTACACATTCCTACACTCAATCTCACCACAACGATATGAAACTTCAATTACCATGAACTTAACGAGACTCGACATTATCGAAACTGCGATTTGCAAACAATCCCAACGCTGAAGCAGGATATTTGCAAATCCCGTCAATCACACTCCGCCGGGGCATTCTCAGTGCAATCAAATCAGAAGAAAATATCATCTAAATCATCATCAGTATTCTCTGCCTCTTCTGACGGGGTTTCTTGTGGTGCATAATCCGGAAAGGCCACCCGGTGGATCTCGCGCTCTTCATCCATTGTGTAAATTGCAAACACGGTTGAAAGAAGCTCGGCATCCACTTCCCCTTCCGCTCCGAATGTAAGCAATTCCTGCGACAACTGAGCCAAAGATTCGGCGACCCTATCCATGGCATCCATCGCCTCAGATACCGCATCGACCATAAACACCAATGCTTCGGCGTTGCCGCCTGCCTGGGTTTTTAGCCGATTGATCTTTTCCAACCGGGCCTGCCCCGTCCGCGTCTGACCGTCGTAGTCGGCAACGGAGCGCTGAAGCTGCTCGGACGATGATATAAGCGCCTGAGCCGCCCCACTTTGCCCCTCGATCAACCGTGCAAGACGAGACCGGCCCTGACCAACATCTGTTAAACAGTCCGCCGCTGTTGTACGCACTTCGGCAGAAAGAACCACCAGGGGTCTCGCCGCGTCCCCCGAGCGTGTCGCCAACAGCAATGAGTTCACTGCGGCCAAGGCCAAATCATTGGCGGAATTCGCCAAATCATCGAAGCTTATCCCTGCAGATCGCGCTTTTTCTGTGGCATCTTGCGCATTCCCACGCACATTTTTCATCGCGGGTTCCACCCGGTTCAATTCGCACATGACCCGCGCCACAAGATCGGACCGCGCCTGCAACGATTCACCGATTGCATCCGTGATCTGCGGTTCAGAGAACAAGGTTGCGCCGCTGTGGCCCATCTCGGCAATCGCCGACATCGTGTTGCGCACATCTTTCGCGACATCCCGAATGTCTTCAACGCAGGCCTCGATTTGCGCCGCTGCCAATTGGGTGACATGCGCATCCTCTAAACCCATCATATATGAGACATGATCCAACCGCTGAGCAAGCCGGTCAGAGAATTGCATCGCTGCGACAAACCCCTTTAGATGAGACCGCCCCTGATCCGCTAAGTCTTTGGCATTTTTCGATAGTTCCTTTGAAAGTCGCAATTCACCCTGCGCAAGCCGGTCAAGTATCTCCAACCCCTCGTCAAACACCGCGGGTAAGGCTTCCAATGCATCTTTTGCAGTGCCGCATTCAAGCGCCGCCCCGCGGGATCGCTCACGCAGGTCAGTCAGATGATCGGTCACCTGAGCACTCGCCTTCTGGATCTCTTCCGCAGTGGATTTCAGCCCATCAAGGTATCGATCCAGCGTTGTGATGCCTAAAGAGGCCACCGTGGTACGGGTCAACGTCGCAATCGCCGCAAGCGTTTTCCCATGCAGGCCGATCTTTGACAGATAACTGCGCCCTTCATGCATAAGAGTGTTCGACTGAGGGTTTTGCACAAGCGAGGAATATTGCTGCAAGGCGCCCTGCATGGCCTCGATGTCTGACTGGACTTGTTCCAACTTCCGGCTTGCGTCATCGCCTTCTGCAACGAGCCCGGAAAATTCCGACAAACTGCCGCTGATTCCCTGATGTGCCGAGCGTATTTCACTTAACTCATGCATCACCCGTTCAAACGAATCTATCGCGGACTGCGCCAGATGTTTTGCTTCTGCTTCAAAATCAATTTCAGATCTTCGATCACAAATTTCCAAATTTCTTTGCGGTACCATTTAACACACTCCCACATGTATTTCGGTCACCTTATCAAGCGATTCATTTATCACCCGTGAAACAGAAACGGTTTTATATCCAAAATTGGAACAACCAAGAAACGATACATTAAACCTTTTGCGGGACACTCAGGGAAAGGCGATTTAACTTTTTATTAGCGAGAGCACGATGCAGAGCTTCATGATCCCTGGAAATTTAGACACATCGTCAGCCCCTGAGGCCAAGTCTTCTCTTGTCAATTGGTTTGCCGATCTCTCGGAAGAAAATCCAGAAATAGAAATCGACACAATGACCCCAACCCAGGTGTCGCTACAGCTCCTGGTGGCTGCACATCGCAAATCCAAGACAGAAGATCGAACCTATACGTTCGGGCCAAACGCCTGTGCCCACTTCGATCAGTTTTTGAAACAGGACGGAGATTGAGCAATGTCCAAAACGGTATTGACCATCGATGACAGCAAAGCGGTGCGTGACATGGTGATGTTCACCCTCGAGCCCGAAGGCTATGCGGTGATCGCAGCGGAAAACGGCCAGGATGGATTGGATAAACTGCGGGCAAACCGCCCCAACCTTGTGATCACTGATCTCAACATGCCGGTTATGAACGGCCTGGATTTTATCAGCAACGCACGCGCGGATCCGGCGGGCACTGGCATCCCGATTGTCATGTTGACCACGGAATCCGCCCCCGACATGAAGGCCAAAGGCAAAGAGGTCGGGGCGACGGGATGGATCAACAAACCATTTGATGCGGACAAATTGGTTGCAGTGACGCGTAAATTGTTAGGGTAAAACCATGTTTGAGCAGGCAGTTGCCGCTTTCGTGCAGGAAGCACAAGAAATACTTTCCGAGCTTGAAGACCTCATTTTGGGTCTCGAGCATGAACAGGATCAAGCGACCATCGACGCGATTTTTCGCGGGTTACATACGATCAAAGGATCGGGGTCGATGTTTGGGTACACCTGTCTCGCACGGTTTACCCACCATTTCGAAAACGCCTATGAACTTGTGCGATCTGGCGATCTCCAGACAGGCAAGGATCTCATCGATCTTTCTCTGGCCGCACAGGACAAAATGTCTGAGTTTCTCGAGCTTGGTGGAGATGGCCCGCGTGCTGAAAGCCTGCTGGTCTCTCCCGAAACCTGCGCCTTGCTCGACAAATTGACCGCTTTGACTGGCGCCCAGACCACGGCCCCTGCCGGTGCGGAAACCGCAAAAACGGACACCGCATCCACGGAAAAGCGCACGGTTGAAATTGTATTCTCCCCATTGTCAGATGCGCTGTGCAATGGGATGCGCCCAGATCTTCTGGTCAAAGAACTTCTGGAACTTGGCTCGGGCAGCGTTCGGATCGACACCTCTGCGGTGCCGTCCTTGGACGAGATGGACCCGACCCTGTCATATCTGACCTGGCACATCACGCTTCTTACTGAGCAGGACCGCGCCGGAATCGAAGACGTTTTTATCTTTGCAGATGATGCAGATCTGAAAATCACCGAGCTTGTGGCGGCAGAGCCGGAGCATCCTGAAGACAACGCACCAAACGCGACCGCCACCAAAGCGAAATCTGCTCCGGCTGGAGGGAAAGCGGAACACCGTCAGGAAAACATTCGTGTCGCTTCGTCACGTTTGGACGACATGATGGATTCTATAGGCGAGCTGGTCATCGCTCAGGCGCGGTTAGATGCGGTCTCGGAATCGGTGACCGATCCCAATCTCGACGCAATGGTCGAAGAGGTTGGTCGACTGGTCCTGGGGCTCCGCGATGCCACCCTCTCAATCCGGATGTTGCCGATCGAAACGGTGTTTGGGAAGTTTCGCCGCGTGGTGCGGGATCTCTCCGCAGAGCTCGGCAAAGATGTGCAACTGATCACCAGTGGTGGCGAAACCGAGGTCGACAAAAATGTGATCGACCGGATCGGTGACCCGCTTGTGCATATGATCCGAAACTCGATCGATCATGGCATCGAAGCCTCAGACGTTCGCGAGGCAGCAGGCAAACCCGCCCAAGGGACACTGCGTCTTAGCGCTCGGCAGGAGGGTGGAGAGATCCATATTGCCATTGAAGACAATGGCGCAGGGCTAAACCACGATGCCATCCGCAAAAAAGCCATCGAATGCGGGCTGATCGACGAAGAAACCGAACTGACCGAGCGCGAGTTGAACCAGATGATCTTTGAGCCGGGTTTCTCCACCGCCGCCGAGATTTCATCTGTCTCCGGGCGCGGTGTCGGTATGGATGCGGTGCGCACAACCATTGATGGGCTTGGCGGCAACATCGAGGTGCAGTCCAAACAAAAGCTCGGCACCCGGGTCACCCTGCGCCTGCCCGTGACAATGGCTATTATCGACGGGCTGCGGGTCCGACTGGGTAACTCTGTCTATGTCATCCCGCTCTCGGCGGTCGAGGAATGTGTCGAAATGGATATGACGGAAAAAGCCCGCACCAGCGGCCGATCCGTTCTCCAAATCCGCGAACACATGGTGCCCTATCTCGAGCTTGACCCACTGTTCGCGCAAGAGCCGAGCCAGGAACATCAACGTCGTGTTGTGGTTGTTCGCGTTGATGGTCAGCGGGTCGGCCTTGTCGTTGATGACATCCTTGGCCAGGGCCAAACCGTGATCAAAAGCCTAAGCCCTTATCACCGTGACCTGCCGGGTCTCGGCGGCGCGACTATACTTGGCGATGGCCGTGTGGCTTTGATCATCGATGTCGCAACTCTGGTCCGTTGGGCAGAAACCCAACACGGCGCAAACACTCCAAAGGTGGCCTGATATGACACAATCCGCCAATCTAGATGACGCCAACATGATCCTTGTCTTCCGTCTGGAAGGCGAAGCCTTTGGTGTCTCCGTCGGAATCGTTCATGAAATTCTGGATCCGCTGGACCCTACGCCGGTTCCAAACGCGGATCCCTTTGCTCCTGGCGTCATCAATGTCCGGGGCGTCGTGGTGCCGGTTGTCAATATCCGCAGGCGGCTTGGCATGTCGGCCGAACAATCCTGTGACACGGCCCGGATGATTGTGCTTGAGCACACCATTGACGGCAGCCCCACAAAGCTTGCGTTTCTTGCTGACGCGGTTGAACAGGTGGTCGAAGCGGATGTGACCACACTCGAAAAAGTCCCCGATCTTGGAGCCAGCTGGCCCCAGACCTTTCTCAAAGGCGCCCTGCGTCGCGAAGACGAAATGGTCATCTTACTGGAAACGGAAACTCTTTTTGTCCCTTGCCTCCCCGCAAGCGCGGCGTAACTTGATAGGTGTGTTATGCGTTTTAGCATCAAATCCAAACTGACTTTGGCCTTCTCAGTGGTCTTGTTCCTTCTGGCCGCTGTGGCTTTTGTCGCGATCGACCGGTTCTCACATTTCAATGAGGCATTGCATCACATTGTTGACGTGACCTCGGAAAAAGCCCGTGTTGCCACCGCTATGGAAGCGGAATTTCTGGGTCTGAGCGCAGCGCAGTCTAACATGTTGCTGGCTGAGACGCTGGAGGATGCGAAAAAGGCTCAAGCAGAGGTCGAGCGCAGAATTCAAAAAATGCACGAACTGCACGTGGTACTTGAAACCCTTGCGGGAGAAGCCGACGAAGCGGCACTTGCAAAGTTCGATGCGGCTTTTGCACCATTTGTGCCATTGAGCCAGCAGGTTTCGGCATTGGTGGTCGAAGATTTTTCGGGATCCACATCGACTGAACCACCAAGAGATCTGCACGGATCACAGGAAACACCACGTGAGCGTGCCCGTCACATCATGACCGGTCCGGTGGCAGAGGTTTTCACCGAGGCGAAGACCATTCTGCATGGGATGGTTGAGCACGATCTGGAAGAAATGAGCGCCGAAAAAACCAGCACCAATCAACTTTATGAACAATCCAGGGTACTTGTCCTGACCATCACCCTGGTGGCGATGGCCATGGGGATCGGCGCGGCCTTCTGGATTGCGACCTCAATCTCCAAAGGGTTGGCCCGTGCCGTAAACATCACCAACGACGTGGCTCTGGGGGATTCCACTGTCGATTGTACCCCTAGAAGCAATGATGAGATCGGTGATGTCCTGAGGGCTCTGGGCGCCATGAACCGTCAATTGGCAGACATGGCAGAAGCGACAGACCGAATTGCACATGGCGATCTGACGGCCAAAGTCGCTGCGCGCTCTGACAAGGACCAGCTGGGCCAGTCGCTGCAAAGTATGCTGGTACAGCTCCAGCAGACTTTGGCGCAGGCCAAGGAAAACGCGACCCATGTGGACGCCAGCGCCATTTCGGTCAACGAAACCGCGCAGCAGCTGCGCACTGGTGCCACCCAACAGGCCACTGCCGCCGAACAGGCCAGCACCGCAATGGAAGAGATCTCCGCCAACATTCGTCAGTCGGCTGACAATGCCGCCCAAACGGAGAAAATTGCAGCCCAGGCCAGCGAACGGGCCCGCGAAAGTGGGGCGGCCGTTTCACAGGCGGTGGATGCGATGGAAACCATTGCCGAGAAAATCACCATTATTCAGGAGATCGCGCGTCAAACGGACCTTCTGGCTCTGAACGCCGCCGTCGAGGCCGCTCGCGCCGGCACCCATGGCAAAGGCTTTGCGGTTGTCGCCTCAGAGGTGCGCAAACTCGCAGAACGCAGCCAAACCGCGGCGGCGGAAATTGGCACCTTGTCCAGCAAAACCTTGACGGTCAGCGAGGCCGCCGGTCAGAAATTGGATGAGCTTCTGCCAACGATCCTGAAGACATCTGAATTGGTTCAGGAAATTTCGGCCGCAACGCGTGAACAAAACATTGGCGCCGAGCAGGTGAACCAGTCCATCCATGACCTGGATGGGGTGATCCGCAAAAACGCCGCCGCTGTCACCCAGACCGCAGAGGTTAGCCAGGATCTGAGCTCGCAGTCCAGCGAACTGCGCCAGTTGATTGCCTACTACAAAATCGAAGGCACTTCTTCGGCCAAAGACGCACCATCGACACCGGTTCGGCGTGCGGCAGCGCCCCAGCCTGCGCCAGCCCAGCCTCCTCAACAGCACGCAGCCCCTGAACAGGCGCCTAGCACAACCGCAGAGGGCTTTGCCCTAGATCTGTGGAACGAAGATGTCCCAGACAGCGAATTTGAACCCAACACCCGTCGCGCATAACGCATAGGAGCAGAACATGGCACAACAACTGGCTGAATTCGCTCTCAGCGATTGGGATGCACCAGAGGGTGTTGAAGACGAAAAACAGGTGCCGACGGTCCTGACCTTTACATTGGGGGATCAATTGTTTGCCGTCGATGTACAACGGGTGCGTGAAATCCTTGATATGACCGAGATCAGCCCCCTCCCAAGCGCCCCCCATGATGTGTTGGGCATCATCGATCTGCGCGGTCAGACCATTGCAATCGTTGATCTGGCCGCTCGGATTGGGGCACATCATGTCGACAACGATGGGGCGCGGATCATTGTATTTGAGTTCCCGACCGACGCCGCCGAACCCGTGTCGCTTGGCGTCTTGGCGGACAAGGTGCTTCGGGTACGGGAAATGCCCGAGGATTCAACCGAGCCCGTGCCGACCACCATGTCGGACTGGAACTGTGATGTGGCCACCGGCATGCTGCGCACCGAGGATGGCCTGGCGATGGTCCTGGGGATAGATTCAATTCTCTGTCAGACGGCCCGACCCGGCCCTTTTGATTTCAGTTAGGTGGGGTATGTCCGATTTATCCAGTGCGCTGTTTTCGCAACCCGATTTGTCCCCTCAACTAGCCCAGCACCTGATTTCACGGGCCGAACGTATTTCCGGCGTCAAAGTTGACGCTGAGAAAACGGAATTTATCAAACTCAGATTGTCGCGCAGGTTACAGATCCTCGGCCTGAAAGATTTTGAAGCCTATTGCAGTCATTTGTCGCAAGACCACGCCGAAACCCGGCATCTGGTCGAAGCGCTGACCACACATACCACAAGCTTTTTCCGCGAAAGCCGTCATTATGACTGGCTTGCAGACGAAGGTATTGATCAAATCATGCATGATCGCGCGCCCGGCCCCTTTCTGATCTGGAGCGCGGCATGTTCACTTGGCGCCGAACTTTGGTCGGCTGGCATGATCATGGTGGAACGGTCGGGATCAGGCCGACCTCCGGCAGATTGGCGGCTGATTGGCACCGACATCTCACACCGCATCCTCAAACGCGCCACCTCTGCAACCTATACCGAGGATGAATTGTCTGGGCTAAATGAAGCCCGTTCAGAACGGTTTTTGCTTCGGTCGCGCAAACCCTATGATCACAACATTCGCCCGATTTACCGCATCATCCCTGAACTGCGCGCGCGCGCACGTTTCATCCCCGCAAATCTGCAGGAACTGGACCGCCTTGAACGCTTTTCGGTCGATGTTGCCTTCTTGCGCAATGTTTTGATTTATTTTGAACAAAGCGCGCAGCGGAGGGTGGTTGAAAAGGTAATCGACCGGTTGCGCCCCGGTGGTGTTCTCATGACCGGGCACTCAGAAACCCTGCCGAAAAACGACCGTCTTACCCAAATTCTCCCAACCATTTACAGGAAGGTGTAACATGGCTTTCGATCGCCCCCCCCGCAAGCCATATAAGGTGCTTGTCGTCGATGACAGCGCCGTCGTGCGCCAGGCGATGCAGGCAATTCTGTCGCAGGATCCCGATCTCGAGGTGGTGGCCACCGCCTCTGATCCCGTGGCAGCAGCGGAACGCATCAAACAGATGGTGCCCGATGTGATCACATTGGATGTCGAAATGCCCCGCATGGATGGCATTACCTTTTTAAGACGGCTTATGGCTCAGAAACCAATTCCCGTAGTCATGTGTTCCTCACTGGTCACCGACAAATCTGAGACCCTCATGCAGGCCCTAGAGGCCGGTGCCGTCGAGGTTGTCTGTAAACCTGAACTTGGGGTCCGCGAGTTTTTCGAAGAAAGCTGTCAGCGCATCTGTCATTCGGTCAAAGCAGCGGCTCAGGCACGGCTTTCCAAGCGCCGGGTTGTCAAGGTTGAGCAAAAACTCACGGCAGACGCAGTGCTTGCCGCCCCAAGCACAACCGCGATGGCCCGCACCACCGACAAGATCATAGCGATCGGTGCCTCAACAGGCGGCACCGAAGCTTTGGCCACGTTGCTGTCCAGCATGCCGATCGATTGTCCGCCCATCGCCATTGTTCAACATATGCCCGGCACCTTCACAAATGCCTTTGCAGAGCGGCTTAACGGCAGCTGTGCGATCACGGTGAAGGAAGCCAAAACTGGCGACAGCATGTTGCGGGGGCACGCCCTTATCGCTCCCGGAAACCAACATTTTCTGCTGACACGCAGCGGGGCAAATTATGGCGTGGAAGTCCGCGAAGGCCCTCTTGTTTCCCGTCACCGCCCGTCGGTTGATGTGTTGTTCCGATCCGTCGCGCGGGTGGCTGGAAAAAACGCTCTGGGCGTCATTCTAACAGGTATGGGAGATGATGGCGCCCGTGGCATGCTTGAAATGCGTCAGGCCGGGGCCCGCACCCTTGGTCAGAACGAGGCAAGCTGTGTGGTTTATGGCATGCCCAAAGAAGCGATGAAAAGTGGAGGCGTCGAAAAAGAGCTTCCGCTGGAGCACATCGCCGGGGCCCTGATCAAGCTGGCTTAAGTGACGAATCATCGTTCAGGATTCGCATATTTTTCAGGCACCACGAATCAAACACTAGGCATGTTGCCTTAACATCGGCGGCATAGTGGTCGACCTGAGTAGGCTTTTCCTGAGGGTAGGACAAATGCGCCGACCAAATGCAAGTGGTTGAATTCGAAGTGGTAAAAAAATTTTTGCAATTGTTTTAGCGGCTTAAAAGCTCTGATTTGAAATTGAAATTTCGCCTCACCGGTAAAAAAACAAAAGTAGCAGTTAAGAATTTACACCAAGGCGAAGAATGGTCTACGAATTCTAAGTGATGTTGCAGACCATGAAAAACACCATGTCTATGCCCCTGAACGCCCACAACTTTGTGGGCGGGCTGACACAGGTGGGCCGCGCATCCACGATCACGCAGACCTATCTTCGTGACATACGCGACCCTGGGAAAACAGGGCGTGTAACGTTTTGACCTACAGTGAGGAAATCATGAAATCCAAACTAATGACATTGGCCGCCGTTGCGACCGTTGCTGCTGGCGCCGCCGCAGCAGGTACTCTGGACGACGTCAAAGCCGCCGGCAAACTGAAGTGTGGTGTAAGCCAGGGCCTGCCCGGTTTCTCCAACCCTGATGACTCGGGTGCATGGACCGGTCTGGACGTAGACTACTGCCGCGCTCTGGCGGCTGTTGTTCTGGGCGACTCGGAAGCCATCGAATTCGTTTCGCTGTCGGCCAAAGACCGCTTCACCGCGCTGTCCTCGGGTGAGATTGACGTTCTGTCGCGCAACACCACATGGACCGCGACCCGTGACAACGATCTGGGTATCTCCTTTGTTGGCGTAAGCTACTACGACGGTCAGGGCATGATGGTACCGGCTGGTCTGGGTGTGAATTCGGCAACCGAGCTGGATGGCGCAACCATCTGCACCAACACCGGGACCACAACCGAGCTGAACGTCACCGACTTCTTCAAACAGCACGGCATGAGCTTTGAGCTTGTTGCTCTGGAAAACTCGGACGAAGTTGTTGCAGCTTATGGCTCGGGCCGTTGTGACGTATTCACCACCGACCGTTCCGGTCTGGCGGCTGAGCGCCTGAAGCTTGCGGATCCAGAAGCGCATGTTGTTCTGCCTGAAACCATCTCCAAAGAACCGCTTGGCCCATCCGTACGTTCGGGTGACGAGCAGTGGTTCAAAGTGGCCCGCTGGACACTCAACGCGCTGATCGAAGCCGAAGAATATGGCATCACCGCAGCCAACGCAGAAGAAATGATGGGCTCCGCGAACCCAGCCGTTCAGCGTATTCTTGGTGCCGGCGACAACGATTATGGTGCCGCAATGGGTCTGACCAAAGACTGGGCAGTTCGTGCGATCAAAGCGACCGGCAACTACGGCGAAATCTATGAGCGCAATGTTGGCCCCGATACCCCGCTTAAGCTGGGTCGTGGTGTAAATGAGCAGTGGACCAACGGTGGTCTGATGTACGCTCCGCCGATCCGCTAATCGGTAAAAAATAGGTCTGTAAATAATAAAAACAGCAGACCTTTCAGTAAAGAAAGGGGCAGGCCCGCCCTGCCCCTTTTCTTCAAACAGTGGGGAAATTCAATGAGCTCAGTGAGCGATGGCGAGGCCCAAACGGGTCCCGAACGGACGGGTATTGCCGCACTCGTCTTTGACAGCCGCGCCCGGTCTCTTTTCTTTCAGGCTTTGCTTGCGATCATATTGATCGGCATGGTCGTCGTTGCGATCCAAAACGCATCGGCCAACCTGGCGGAACAAGGACGTGCCTTCGGCTTTGACTTTTTCGATCGTCCATCTGATATCCAGATCTTGACCACCTTCGGGACATGGTTGATCGGGTACGAGGCCGGTCAGAACACAATCTGGGATGTGTTCCTTCTTTCAATTGCCAACACTTTGATCATCGCAGTCGCGGGCATCATCTTTGCCACTCTGTGGGGCTTCCTGCTTGGTATCTTCCGTCTGTCGAGCAACTTTGTCCTGCGAGGCTTTGCGACGATCTATGTCGAGTTGCTGCGCAATGTTCCGCTGCTGCTTCAGATCTTCTTCTGGACAGCTGTGTTGCGCATTGTGGCGCCTGGCCCCCGCGAAGGTGGCTATCTGGTGCCGGGTCTGTTGCAGTTCAATTCCAAAGGTATCTACGGCCCCTACCCCATTCCGCATGAGGGCTTTGCTTCGACAATGTGGGCGCTTCTGGCGGCTGTGATCATTGTCTATGGCTTCTCCAAATGGGCCAAAAAGCGTCAGGATGCGACCGGTCAGCAGATGCCTGTGTTTCGCATTGCGGCCGTGGTCCTGATTGGCTTGCCTGCACTTGTGTTTTTGGCAACGGGCCGCCCGATGGAAATCGAATGGCCAAACTTTGTTACCGAAGGGCCCGTGTTCAAACGCGGCTTTGAAAAAGGTCTGGGTTCGTACATTGCTCCGGAATTCTTTGCCCTGTTCTTGGCTCTCTCGACCTACACAGCGGCCTTCATCGCCGAGGTGGTCCGCGCGGGTATTCAGTCGGTTCCAAAGGGACAAAGCGAAGCGGCAGAGGCACTTGGCCTGCCCGGTGGTCTATCGATGCGCAAGGTGATCCTGCCTCAGGCGTTCCGCGTGATCATTCCCCCACTGACAAGCCAGTATCTCAACCTGACCAAAAACAGCTCGCTTGCCGCGGCGATCGGGTATCCTGAACTGGTTGCGGTCTTCGCCGGTACAACGCTCAACCAAGTGGGTCGCGCGATTGAAATCATCGCAATTGTTATTTTGGTCTATCTGACCATTTCACTGCTCACCTCGGCTTTCATGAACTGGTTTAACAACCGCGTGAAACTGGTCGAGCGGTAAGGAGATAGACATGTCTGACCAAAATATCTTCTACGTTCGTACCGAAGAGGCCCCGCGCCTCCCGGCACCGCCCAGCCAACAGGGGATCACCGGCTGGCTGTGGAGCAACATCTTTGCCTCTATGGCGGACTACTCGTCCCCCTCGAAAGCGATCAGTTCGATCTTGATGATCGGGATGACCCTGTTCACCGCCTATTCGCTGGTCTGGATGACCTGGACCATGCTGGATTTTGCTGTCTTTTCGGCAACCTTCAGCGATCCGGCGGGCGGTAAGCGCGAAACCTGTCTGGCAAATGGCGGCGCCTGCTGGCCCTTCATTCAGGCCAAATGGTACCAGTTCATGTATGGGTTCTATCCTAAGGAAGAAATCTGGCGTGTTCAGCTGAGCATGGTGATGCTTGCGATCGGAACCGCATGGATGGTTCTTCCGATGATGCCAGCGCGTGGCAAAGTCGCTGCGATCATGCTGTTTGTTTACCCCATCGTGGTCTTCGTTCTGCTCAATGGTGGACCGATTGAACACGGCTCAGACGACATTGGCCGTATTGTTGCAGGTGTATGGTTCCCTCTGATCACGGCAGGTGTTTGTTTTGCGGCTTGGTGGCTGACCCGAGATGGTAAGATGGGTGATGTGGCCATGGCCCTGTCCCCTGCGATGCTGATGGCGACTGTCGTCTTGGGTGCTTTTGCGGTTCTGCCGCTTGTGACCATGGGCATTGACCTGACCCTGGGCACCGAGATCGTTGAGACCAACAAATGGGGTGGTCTGACCATCACATTGGTTGTGGCAATCTTCGGCATCGTGATCTCACTTCCCGTGGGTGTTCTGCTGGCTCTTGGCCGTCAGTCCAACGCGCCGATCATCAAATACAGCTCGGTTCTGTTCATCGAAGTGGTTCGCGGTATCCCGCTGATCTCGGTTTTGTTCTTCGCCTCGGCGATGCTGCCTTACTTCCTTGAACCAGGTGTGGACTTTAACAAGCTGCTGCGCGCCATGATTGGTGTGGCCATGTTTGCGTCGGCCTATATGGCAGAGGTTATTCGTGGCGGTCTTCAGGCGATGCCAAAAGGCCAATACGAAGGCGGCATGTCTTTGGGTCTATCCTTCTGGCAGCAGATGCGCCTGATCATCTTGCCACAGGCGCTGACCACTGTGATCCCGGGTATCGTGAACACCTTTATTGGTATGTTCAAAGATACCACGCTGGTTCTGATCATCTCGATCTTCGACCTGCTCGGCATCCTGTCCGCCACCCTGAAAGATCCGGAATGGTCGACACCAACCACAGCCTATACCGGCTATCTGGTTATCTCGATCATCTACTTTATCTTCTGCTTCGGCATGTCGCGGTACTCGGTCTACATGGAAAAGAAGCTTGACCGCAGTCACCGCTGAGGAGAACACTATGTCTGTTGAACAACCCAATGTAACACCCCGCGGTGGCATGACCGTGTCGGACGAAGTCGCCATTCAGATCACTGGCATGAACAAGTGGTACGGTCAGTTCCACGTGCTTCGTGACATCGATCTGACGGTCTATGAAGGCGAACGTATCGTTGTCTGTGGCCCTTCGGGGTCGGGTAAATCCACCCTGATCCGCTGTATCAATGCTCTGGAAGAGCATCAGGCCGGTCAGATCACCGTCGACAACACGCTTTTGTCGAGCGATCTGAAGAACATCGACAAGATCCGGTCCGAGGTAGGCATGTGCTTTCAGCACTTCAACCTCTTCCCCCACCTGACCATTCTGGAAAACTGCACGTTGGCTCCGATCTGGGTTCGTAAGGTCCCGAAGAAAGAAGCCATCGAAACGGCGATGCACTATCTGGAAAAGGTCAAAATCCCGGATCAGGCCAATAAGTACCCCGGTCAGTTGTCCGGTGGTCAGCAGCAGCGTGTGGCCATCGCCCGCTCTCTCTGCATGAAGCCCCGGATCATGCTGTTCGACGAACCCACCTCGGCGCTTGATCCGGAAATGATCAAAGAGGTTCTGGATACAATGATCCAGCTGGCCGAAGAAGGTATGACCATGATCTGCGTGACCCACGAAATGGGCTTTGCGCGTCAGGTTGCCAACCGTGTGATCTTTATGGCCGATGGCCAGATTGTGGAACAGAACGAGCCCGAGGGCTTCTTCAACAACCCACAAAGTGAACGCACCCAGCAATTCCTGAGCCAGATCCTGGGCCATTAAGCCAAAACATCAATCAATGAGAGAGCCCCCTGAAATTGGGGGCTTTTTTCGTATTTAGGCGCCTAAAACCGCCCAAACTGACACAAAAAACCGTTAAACTTGTTCACAGCTTCGCCTTTGGGCCCTCTTATTTCAATCTCCTGCTAACCTTTCTTGCGGCATCTAAATAGTCCATGTTCCTATTCCGCCGAGGTTGCGCAATGCCGAAAGTCCTCTCATCTTTGCTTCGCTACGTGTCTCTTGCGAACTTAAAATGCGCCCAAAGATCCTGCTTGCTACGGCCATTCCGCTTGTTCTGACGGCCGGTGCGGGGACCGTTACGGTGCTCAATCTTGAGAAGATGAATGAAAGCACACGCTGGGTGGAACACACGCAGAATGTTCTTGGCAGTGCTGAAAGCATCGTGGCCTCAGCAGTGGACATGGAAACCGGGCTGCGCGGATATCTTCTGGCAGGACGTGAGGAGTTTCTGGCCCCTTATCAATCTGGCGAAGTAAAGGCCTACGAAACGCTGACCTCACTGCAAGAAACCGTAAGCGACAACCCACCTCAGGTGGCGCGCCTACAAGAGGCCGAGCAAACGCTACGCGATTGGCAGGCAAATGTGGCCACCCAAGCCATTGCCCTGCGTCGCGAGATTGGCGATGCGGCAACCATGAACGACATGGCGGACGAAATTCGCAAAGCCCGCGGTAAAACCTACTTTGATACCTTCAGAAGCGAAATTGCCGCGTTCATCGGCGCCGAACGGTTTCTTCTTGCAGGTCGGCGCTCTGAGTTTGTCTCAACCGTCACAAAAGGCTCCTCCGATACCGCAGGTGTTGTTGAAGCCACGAAACGGTTTGAGCGCACCTATAAAGTGATCGGTACCGCCAATGCCTTGCTTGAAGCGGCGATCAACATGGAAACCGGTGCCCGTGGCTTTCTTCTGGCCGGGGAAGAACAGTTTCTCGAGCCCTACAACAAAGGCGCGGAAAGCTTTTCCAAACAGCTCGCCACATTGAAGGATCTTGTTGGCGCCAACCCCACCCAGATGCAGCGGCTAGAGAGAATTGAGGCTCTGATCACGGAATGGCGTGACAAAGTTGTCGATCCCACCATTTTCCTGCGTCGCGACATTGGCGACGCGGCCACCATGGACGACATGGCTGACTTTGTTGCAGCCGGCAAAGGCAAGGTCTACTTCGACTCCTTCCGGCAGATCATGGCCGACTTCTCTTCCATCGAAGCCGATCTGATGGTGCAGCGGCGCGCTGAAAGCCTGGCCACAGCTGCCACCACGCGCATGACCATTATCGGCGCGACCACCGCCGCGGTGCTGCTGGGCGCGATCTTGGCACTGCTGGTTGGCAACGGCATCGCCCGTGGCGTGGGTCGTATCAATCGCGCCATGGAAACCTTGGCGTCCGGCACCAACGACATTCAAATTGATGGCAAAGAGCGCAAAGATGAAGTTGGGGCCATGGCTCGGTCGCTGGATATTTTCCGTAGCTCGCTGGCTGAGGTTCAGCAGACCGAACGCGCCAAAGCCGTTGAACAGGCTGCGGAACAAAACGCCGTTGTTCAGGAAATCAGTGACGGGCTCTCTGCCTTTGCCCGTGGCGATCTGACCGCACGACTTGATCGGGAGTTTCCTGAGGAATACGAACAACTGCGGCAGGATTTCAATGCCTCAGGTCTTCGTCTGAACGAGGTGATCTCGCGTGTGGTTGAGGCTGCAAACAGCATTCGTCATGGCGCATCGCAGATTGATGGCGCAACCAACGATCTGTCCCATCGGACCACCAATCAGGCCGCCACATTGGAAGAAACCGCCGCTGCGATGGAACAGCTCGCCGGGTCGGTGAATGCCGCAGCCGAACGATCGCGCAATGTCGAGGGCATCACCCAAGAGGCGCATCAAGAGGCACAATCCAGCGGGGCTTTGGTGGAACAGGCCGTCAGCGCCATGGACAAGATCAAGCAATCTTCGCATGACATCGTGAAAATCGTCAAAGTCATCGACGATATCGCCTTCCAAACCAATCTCTTGGCCCTTAACGCAGGTGTTGAAGCCGCGCGTGCAGGCACCGCCGGCAAAGGCTTTGCCGTGGTCGCCAACGAGGTTCAGGGCCTGGCGCAACACTCCGCTGATGCCGCCACGCAAATCCGCACCTTGATTGATGAAACCACGGTTCACATCGAACATGGTGTCGGCCTTGTGGACAAAACAGGGGGTGCACTGAAAGGCATTGTGGAGCAGGTGACAAGCATCTCTGCACTGGTAAGCGAAATCGCCGAAGGCGCCTCGGACCAGTCCGCAGGCCTGAGCGAGATCAACACAGGTGTGGCCCAGCTGGACACCGCAACGCAGCAGAATACGGGAATGGTGCAAGAGGCCAGCGCCGTCGCAACGCAGCTCACCCATGATGCAGGCGCGCTAGATGCACTTGTGGCCCAGTTCCAGATCTCAGACGAGACCCCGGAAACTCGTGCCAAACAGGCAGCTTAATCCAGTCAGGCGGACGGTTTCCCCGTCCGCCTGATCCTCGCATTAATTGCCCCAGGTATCCTTTAAACGATATCCACCGGGCCAAGGGTCGTCCGGATCAAGCATGTGCTGATGTGTGCCTGTCACCCAGCCACGCCCACTGATCTCAGGAACAATCGCCGTGCGTGAGCCGACTTGAACCTGCTCAACAATGCGGCCGGTAAAGCGTGATCCAATAATGGATTCTGCCTCAAAGCTTTCCCCCACTTTCATCTCGCCCCGCGCCGCCATCAAGGCCATGCGTGCCGACACCGCCGTTCCGGTGGGCGAGCGATCCACTTTCCCCGGTTGAATGGCTACGGCAGAGCGTCCTGTCACACCGGTTTCATTTCGGCTCAAGGGTCCGCAAAAAGCGCAAAAGGAAATGTGATCCCAATCCGGGTTCAGAGGATGGGAAAAGCCAAGCTGTTCGTTCGCCGCGTCCGTGATCCGAACCCCGAGCTGCGCGATATCTTTGGCTTCGTGTTCTTCGATGGCAAACCCCAAGGCAGGGGCGTCCACAACCACAAAGCTGTCACCGCCATAGGCAGTATCGACCGTCAGGGTCCCAAGGCCTTCAACCTCAAGCGGCACCGCCATCTGATCCGCGAAACTTGGCAGGTTCTGTACAAAAATGCGCTGCGCCTTGCCGTCGCGGCATTCCGCGCGCACCCGAACCAGGCCACCGGGGGCTTCCAGTGTCATGAAGGTCTCGGGTTCCTGCATCGGAATGATGCCGCCATCCAGCAGCACCGTTGACACACAGATCGAATTTGATCCCGACATCGGTGGCGTGTCTTCCGGCTCCATGATGATAAAGGCCGCGTCTGCGTCCGGGTGTTTGGGCGGAACCAACAGGTTCACATGGCGAAACACACCACCGCGCGGCTCGTTGAGCACAAAGTTTCGCAGGGTTTGATCTTCGGCAATGAACCTGCGTTGTTCCCACAGCGTTTCACCCGGAGGCGGCGTCACACCGCCAACAATCACATCCCCCACTTCGCCCTCAGCGTGGCACGAAATCACGTGCACTGTTTTACTTGATCGCATGTCTCACCTCAAAACCGTGTTGCCGCATAGGGCGCGATATCAAGCGCGGCCTTTGTGTTTTCCATCAGATTACAGACGATCTCTGCTGTGCCCGCCGATTGGGTGAGCCCCAGATGCCCGTGCCCAAAGGCATAAATCACCTGCGGTACTCCGGGTGCGTGATCGATCACGGGGAGCGTGTCGGGCAGAGACGGACGGAAGCCCATCCATTGTGTGCCCCCTTCGGTGATCAGACCCGGGGCAAAGCTCTTGGCCTTTTTCAACAAGATATCCGCACGTTTGTAGTTGGGCGGAAGGTCCAGCCCGCCAAGCTCGACCGCACCGCCAACCCGGACACCGCCATTGATGCGTGACATTACAAATCCATGCGCGCCAAAGGTCAAATGCGTGCGCAGATCAAAGGCCCCTGCCGGCAGGGTTGTGTTGTAGCCGCGCTCGGTTTCCAGCGGGATGTGGTGCCCCAGTTTGCGCGCCATTTGATGCGACCAGGCCCCACAGGCGACCACGACGCGATCCGCCTGAAGTGCTTCGCCCCCTGCAATTAGAGAGACACCTTCCGGAATCGGCTTTATCTCTTGCACGTCGGCGATTTGGATCTCGCCCCCTTGGGCGACAAAGGCATCGGCCACAAATTGCGTCCAGGATTTCGGATCAATGGTGCTATACCAATGCGGGGTAAACCGCGCATGGGTAAAGCGGGCGTCCAACCCCGGCTGGATCTCGGCAATGGCTTCGGGGCTGGTGAGGTCATCAAAGACAACACCATTGTCACGCTTAAGATCCCAGGCCGCCTGGCTTGCTTTGAATTGGGCCGCGCCTTCAAACAATCCCATCTGGCCTGCGCGCTGGATCAGATGCTCACCATCTATTTGTTTGATTTGACGCTCTAAGGCTGCGCGACAATGATCCATCAATGCTGTCTGCGCCTTCAACGAATGTTCATAGCGGTCTTTCCAGCTTGCCCGCCAGAACCGCAGCATCCACGGCATGATCTCTACCAGATAACGCGGTGGAATGGACAAAGGTCCCAACGGATCCATTATCCATTTTGGCGCCTTAAGCATAATCCCCGGCGACGCCAGCGGCTGGACCTCAGCAAAAGCAAAGGCGCCTGCATTGCCCTGAGAGGCCTGCGCCGCGACACCCGTCCGGTCTAAGACCGTCACCTGATACCCACGTGATTGCAGGGCCAGCGCGGTGCTCACCCCAACAATCCCTGCCCCGACCACAATCACAGTTTTTGATTGGCCCATGACGTTTCAGCCTCTTTCTTCCAACTTAACCGAGACATTACAGATCCGTGACGGCGCGGAAAGAAAAATCGGCTGATTTTGTATCCAAAAGGCAATCTGCCTAAGTTCTGGCCAATGTCATTGGTGAAATACTCGGAAAACCCCTCATCAAAACACGCCTAGACCAGCTCTTTGGTCTTTTCGAAACACTCGCGCAGCCAGGCCTCAAACAGATGCACCTCGGGGCGCAGCGCATCTTCTGGTTTGCGACGCACAAGATAATGCCCCTGCCGGAAATCAATAGGCTCACCTGCCAATGCGATTCCGGCGCCCGCTGCGATGGCGTCTTTGGCAAATCGGGTCAGAACAACGGCAAATCCGCCGCCCGCCGCAACCACGCCAATCGATGCGCAGGTGGTATCAAGATAATAGCGCACCGCGTTGCGATCCATGATCAGCCCATTTGCAGAAAAATAGCGGTCCCAGTGGTCATCATGCCCGAGGATATGAACCAGCGGCCCGGTCAAAAGATCCTCGGGGGTTGAGATTTGTGACACCTGAGTGGCGGCACAGATGGGCACAATGGTTTCCTCTGAGATCCGCTCACTGACGCCCTCGGTTTGCGCCCCGGTTCCCAGCCGAATTTCAACATCGACATCCCCGGGATCTGTGGAATCCGCCCAGATGTTAGATACCAGCCGAATGTCGATTTCGGGATGCAAGGCACGGAACTGCGGCAATCGCGAGACCAGAAAATGCGTGGCGGTCGAGATGGGCACCTTTACGGTTAGGCTCCGTTTGCCCAGGGTGCCAAACAGGCTTGTGGTGGCCAGCGTGATATCTGCCAGAGCCTGACGGATTGTGGGAACATAGGCCAACCCCATTTCTGTCAGCGCCAAATGCCGGGCGTTACGTGTAAAGAGCTGGCACCCCAGTGTTTTTTCTAACGTCCGCACATGAAGGCTCAACGCGGTTTGGGTCAGCCCGAGCTCTTTCGCCGCCTCAGTAAAATTGAGATGCCGGGCCGCCGCCTCAAAGGACCGCAGCCAGATCAGATTGGGTTGGGCCATGTTACCACCAAATTTTCTTACCCTTAACGCCCAAGATAATTCGTTTTTCTTTCTCGAGACAAGAGGTCAGACTTTTGCCGAACGCGCCATTTGCGCGACCGGACTTAGGAGATGTCTCTATGAAAGTTGGATTTATTGGGCTCGGCAACGTTGGCCATAAGCTCAGCGGATCGCTGCTGCGCAACGGCGTTGATCTGACGGTGCACGATCTTAACAGCGATCTTGTTGACCTGTTTGTTGAAAAAGGGGCCAAACGCGGTGAAAGCCCTGCGCAATTGATGCGCGACTGTGACGCCGTCATCACCTGTCTCCCCTCGCCCGCCGCCTCAGATGCCGTGATGCAAGAGATGCTGCCCGAGGTGAAAGCGGGTAAGATCTGGATGGAGATGTCGACCACCGACGAGGCCGAGGCCAAACGTCTGGGTGCCATGGTGATTGAACGCGGCGGCGCAGCTGTAGATTGCCCCGTATCCGGCGGGTGCCACCGCGCGGATACCGGCAATATCGCAATTTTCGCCGGATGTGATCGCGCCACCTTTGAACGTATTTTGCCCTTCCTGACCACCATGGGCCGCCGCATTCTGCACACTGGCCCGCTGGGCTCGGCCTCGGTGCTCAAAGTTGTGACCAACTATCTTGCCACGGTGCATCTGGTGGCCAATGCCGAGGCACTTGTAACCGCGAGGGCCGCAGGCATGGATCTGAACACCACCTATGAGGCCATCAAGATCAGCTCGGGCAATTCGTTCAGCCATGTCACCGAAAGCCAGGTCATCCTGAACGGATCGCGCGATATTTCTTTCACCATGGATCTTGTGAAAAAGGACGTGGGCTTGTTCCAAGAGGTGGCCGAGCGCGCCAATGTGCCGCTTGAGGTCAGCCCGCTGATGGTCAAGATCTTTGATGACGGGATTGAAAAATACGGCGATCGCGAGCTGTCGCCCAACATCATCCGCCGTCTCGAAGACGCCACGGGATTGGACATCCGTGCACCAGGATTCCCACCTGAAATGGTGGACGATGAACCAGAAGAACCCGGATACGAAGTGATCCCACAGGGTGCCGAGCTTAAGGCCGCTGAATAATCTCATGGCCCGACTGCCCCATATCCAGCATTCGGGCCCCACGCCTCAAATTGAGGCGCGCGCAGGTGCGCCCAATCCACATATCCGCCCCTCGCGGCAATACCCCTACGAGCCTCCTCCTGCCCATTCGTGACCGCAATTGATTTCACGAAAAGGACAGGACATGAAAGACACAAAAACACCGGGGGTATCCCCTTCGGAGCCCCCCGCCATGAGCCGTGAATGGCACTGGCACCCCGCATTGCCCCTGAGCTATGCCGCCTATTGGCACTGGCCCCCGCGCCCGATGACCTTTCTCAAATGGGTCTGGAGCAACTACCTTCAGGTGTCAGACAGATCCCTGTATCTCGCCTTCGCCTTCCTAGTAGCCTTTTGGTTGCAGCCCGTTGGCGC
Source organism: Pelagimonas sp. (assembly GCA_049116335.1). Classification (GTDB taxonomy): domain Bacteria; phylum Pseudomonadota; class Alphaproteobacteria; order Rhodobacterales; family Rhodobacteraceae; genus CANMIH01. Next base: position 157,490 of record JAGDYZ010000016.1, read on the forward strand.
CGATCAAGCCACGTTTCAGCTGGGCTGGTTGGCCCATGTTCTCATCCGCAACCTGATCGCGCTTCTCGTGGTGGCCGGTGGCTTGCACTTTTGGTTCTACGGCATTGATGGGCAGGGGAAACTGCTGAAGTTCGATCCGCGCCCCTACATGAAGCGCAAAAATGCGCTCTATAAGTTTGGCTATCAGACTTGGGACAACATGTTTTATTCTCTGGTGTCGGGCGTGCCGATTTTCTCAGCCTATGAGATCGGGTTGCGCTGGATGTATGCCAATGACCTGATGTTCGCCACGTCGTGGGCTGCGCATCCGATCTGGTTTATTGCGCTCTTCCCGCTTTTGGCGCTCTGGCAGAGCTTTCATTTCTATATTGTGCATCTCGCGCTGCACCACCCGAAGATCTATCAATATGTGCACTCGGTGCATCATCGGAACGTCAACACCGGGCCATGGTCGGGCACCTCAATGCACCCCTTAGAACACCTAGGCTATTTCAGCGCCTTCCTGATCCTTCTGATCCTGCCCAGCCATCCGGTGCATATGCTGTTTTTGGGCTATTGGCTGATCCTCGGCGCGGCCTCGTCCCATTCCGGCTATGAAGCCATTTGGGTCAAAGACCGCTCACGTCTCTTGATAGGGGCGTTTTTCCATCAGCTGCATCATCGATACTACGAATGCAACTACGGCAACTCAGAGATGCCTTGGGACAAGTGGTTTGGCACGTTCCACGATGGCAGCGAAGAGGCCACCAAACGCACCCGAGATCGCAAGCGTCGGATGCACGCCAAGTAACAAAAACGCCCGCCAAACTTCTTCGGCGGGCGCATCAGTTCAGCTCTCTTGCAACTTATCTAGATCCAGAGGAACGGCCATCAAGCATCCGAATTCTTTTGGAAAATCAGCGCTGACCCGCGCATGCACTGCGCCTTGTTTGTCGTAGAACCGTGACCGCTCGGACAGCGGTGTGATCGCCTCATGCCAGATGCCCGCATCAATGCAGATACCAAAGCTGCCATCACAATAAAACGCCACCCAGTCTTCGGGCTTCATGTCATCCCCGGTCTTAGCGAGCGCGGCCACAAAGGGACGGTTGTCGAGCGGGTAAAACAGCTGCCCGCCATCGGGGTGATGATTGGCGTGCCAGATCAACAACTGGGACCGGTTCGGACTTTCAGCGGCGCGCCGCGCCACTTCAGGCCGTTCGCTCCAACCCAGAATATATTTGCTTTTCACGGCCATGTTCTCGCCCAGCAGGACATCACCCTCCCACCAGAAGTCAAAGATCCCGTCTTTGTAGCCACCCTCATCCCCGGTGCCTGCGTCCACCTTGCGCCATCCCGTGTGCGGCCATTGGGTGATCGGCACCGGGTGATTGGCGAAGTCCGTCACAATCGTGCCATAGCCCGCAAAAGTTTCCGGCGTGGCGCGGATCAACGGCATCTCATACAGAGGCAGATCTTGGGGCACATCGGGGTTCATATAGTCGATCGGTGTATCGGCGGCGCTCATCATATGGATCCAGTCTGTTGCACGTGCCGTGAAATTCTCATTGCGCCTTTGGCAAATCAAATTAATAATATTTTCCGATCCCATAAAATGATTTAACCATGCCCACCACCGCTCAACTACGCGCCTTTTTTGCCTTGGCCTCTGAGGGCAGCTTTCAAGCCGCCGCCGATGCATTGCGCCTGACCCAACCCGCCGTATCCATTCAGATCCGCAATCTCGAACAGGACAGCGCCCGTGTTTTGTTTCGCCGCAAAGGTCAATCTCTTGCGCTGACTCCAGATGGCGAGGCTCTCCTGCGCAAAGTGCAAGAACTCCAGACCATTGAAGCGGAAATTGCCCGGTTTCTGGCCCCCACAACCGATCATCCCGAGAGGATCATCCTCGCCGCAGATGGGCCCCATGTGGCGCTCGATCTGATTACGGCCTGCAAGGTTCTGGCGCCACAGGTGCAGATCGACATTCAGTTGGGCAATGCCAAAACGACCTGGGACGCCCTCATGGCGCTCAAGACGGATGCTGTGGTGATGGCCAATCCGGTCGAAGACCCAAATGTCGCGGCACATGATCTCTCTTGCCAGAATCTTCAGGCCTGGGTTCCGAATCACCATACACTAAGCCACCATACCCAGCTGACATTGCAGCAAATTTCAGTGCATCCCGTGGTATTCCGCGAAATCGGCTCCAACACCCAGCGTATTGTCGACACAGCCTTTGCCAAACAAAATCTCACACCTAAGATTGCGCTGCGTATCGGCAGCCGCGAAGGCGTGCGCGAGGCTGTGACACGCGGTTTGGGCATTGGGTTCGGGTTTGATCGGGAAACCGGATCTGAGACTGAGTTTCGCGCCATCCCTGTTACAGGCCAAAGTCAGACCAACACCGACAAGCTGCTCTATCTTCATCAGATGAAAGACAGCCCAGCGGTACGCCTTTTGACCAAAGCCGCGGCTGAGCTAACGCGCTAATCGACTTCTGGTTCAGCAGTGGGCAGCGACTCGGTCCATTTGCGCAGCTCATCAAGAAAGCTCAGCGCTGTACGCCCCAATTCGGTGAGATCGTATTGCACCGAGACCGGCGAAGTCGCCATCACTTCGCGCCGGACCAACCCCTGCGCCTCAAGTTGCCGCAAACGATCGGTGATCATCTTTTTGCTCGCCCCGGCAATAATCCGGGCCAGATCATTAAAACGCACCGGCCCATCCTGGAGATGCCATAAAATGGTGCCCGTCCACTTGCCTCCAATGATCCGCATCCCCTGCTCAATCGAACAGGGGGACGTGCAGGCATTCACAGCATGACGCCGACCCTGAGCGTCTTCTTCGATCCGATCGTGCACCAGTGGTTTCCTCGAACTCATCTAAGTTACAAAAAGTATACTAGTTGATCTTCGTATCCTGCAATCACAAATTCCCCTCGAACGCAGAACAGCCCGTTCTGCAGTGTCGCAATCGAGGATATCTAATGAGCAAGATTTTGATTTTGAACGGTGCGCATCCCTATAACTTTGCTCCAGGCCGGTTGAATACAACCTTTGCCGAGCTGGCGCGCAATCACCTGACATCACAGGGCCACGAGGTGCGTATGACCACTGTGTTTGAAGGCTATGACGTGGAAACCGAGATCGAGAACCATCTCTGGGCTGACACCGTCATCCTGCAATACCCGGTGCATTGGATGGGTCTGCCCTGGTCGTTCAAGAAATACATGGATGAGGTCTACACCTCCGCCATGGATGGACGCCTTGCCAGCGGCGATGGACGGACGAGCGCCGCTCCGAAATTGAACTATGGCATGGGCGGCAACATGCATGACACCCGCTATATGTTGTCGGTCACGTTCAATGCCCCTGAAGAAGCCTTCAACGCGCCAGACGAACCTTTTCTCCAGGGCGATAGCGTTGATGACCTCATGAAACCCATTCATCTTACGGCGAAATTTCTGGGGATGACCGCCTTGCCCAGCTTTGTGGCCTATGACGTCGTGAAAGACCCGCAAATCGAAACGGATCTGGCGCGGTTCACTGCTCATCTGACCCGCCTGTTCCCAACGGATGCCAACAGCGCAGCGGCCTAAATTCCCTCAATCTGGTGCGCCTCTCAGGCGCATCAGATCCGCTAATCTCTCGACTGCATTCATGCTTTAACCGGACGTGGAAAAGCCGGGAGCTTTTCACAATTTAATGGATCTGGCGCGGTCCTTCCCCAACGTCCGGGCACCAAATTTAGAATCTGAATATATGAAAATCCCCAGCTTTGGCCCGTAATTTAGAGGCCACGCACCTATTGATATCTGGAAAATGTATCTTTTGTTTGTTCAATTACAATAAGTTACAATCCCCCCTCTTGCCCTCGCCCCACAGCCCTTGAACGCCGTCGCGGTTCATGTTTGTCTTTCCGCACAAAAAAAATTTCAGGGAGAACAAAATGTTTATTCGCTTGGCTGGTCTGACCACCGCCCTGCTGTGCGGCACTATTGCTGCGCAGGCCGAAACGCTGCGTTGGGCGCGTGCAGGTGACGCGCTGACCCTTGACCCTCACGCCCAGAACGAAGGCCCGACCCATACCATCCGTCATCAGATGTATGAGCCGCTGATCATTCGTGACACCACCGGCGCCTTTGAGCCGGCTCTTGCCACCGACTGGGGCCCAAGTGCAGATGATCCCAATGTCTGGGTCTTCAACCTGCGCAAAGGTGTCAAATTCCACGATGGCGCCGACATGACCGCAGAAGACGTGGTCTTCAGCTTCAATCGCGCCAAACAGCCCAACTCGGACATGAAAGAACTGATCAACTCGATCGTCGAAGTCCGCGCTGTGGATGACTACACCGTTGAGTTCGTGACCGATGGCCCGAACCCCATTCTGGCATCGAACCTGACCAACCTGTTCATCATGGACAAAGGCTGGACCGAGGCGAACAACACCGTCAACGTGCAGGACTTTGAAGGCGGTGAACTGACCTTCGCCACCACCAATGTGAACGGCACCGGTCCCTACACCCTTGTGAGCCGTGAACAGGACGTGAAAACCGTCATGGCGCGCAACGAAAACTATTGGGGCCGCGACCAGTTCCCAATGGAAGTTAGCGAAATCATCTACACCCCCATTCAGAACGCGCCGACCCGCGTGGCCGCGCTTTTGTCAGGTGAGGTGAACTTCCTTCAGGACATGCCAGTTCAGGATCTTCAGCGCGTGGACGCTGCTGATGGTTATGGTGTGAAACAGGCACCGCAGAACCGCGTGATCTTCTTCGGCATGAACCAAGGTGCCGCAGATATCGAAGCGGACAATGTTGACGGCAAAAACCCGCTGGCTGACGTACGCGTGCGTCAGGCGATGTCCATGGCGATCAACCGTGATGCAATCCGTCAGGTTGTCATGCGTGGCCAGTCCATCCCCGCCGGCATGATTGCACCTCCGTTTGTCAACGGCTGGACCGAAGCGATGGACAGCTCGTCGTCCACCGATATCGCCAAAGCCAAAGAACTGATGGCCGAAGCGGGTTATGGCGACGGCTTCTCGATCCGTCTGGATTGCCCGAATGATCGCTACATCAACGACGAAGCCATCTGTCAGGCCTCGGTTGGCATGCTGGCGCAAATCGGCGTGACCGTAAATCTGGATGCCAAACCAAAAGCTCAGCACTTCCCGCTGATCACCGACGGCAAGACCGACTTCTACATGTTGGGCTGGGGTGTACCGACCTACGATTCCGAGTACATCTTCAACTTCCTTGTACACGGTCGTGAATCGGACATCGGCACCTGGAACGGCACCGGCTTTGACAATGACGGTTTGGACAAAACCATCAGCTCGCTGGCCTCGAACACCAATCTGGAAGCCCGCAACGCGGACATCGCCAAGATCTGGAACGTGGTGCAGGACGAACAGCTGTACATCCCGATTCACCACCAGGTTCTGAACTGGGCCATGGCGGATGGTTTGAACATCACGGTTGATCCAGAAGACCAGCCCAAAGTGAAATACTTCACTTTGAACTGATGCAATTTGGCCCGGCAGTTCACCCTGCCGGGCCTCCTTCACAGAAATGTGAACACAACTCTTGGCTTTCGGCCGGAACCCGCTCTTGCGACGCGTTAGACTGAATGTTCACCGCTAACATCAGGCGGGACTTTCAGGGAGATATCTATGAAAAGATTGACAACTTCTGCGCTAGTGCTGGCACTGGCCGCAACTGCGGGGTCTGCTGAGACTTTCCGCTGGGCGGGCAAGACAGACCCGCAGACCATGGACCCGCATGCCGTAAATTCGGCCCCGGTTCTGGGATTTTTGAACAACGTCTACGAAGGCCTTGTGCGTCGTGGCAAAGATATGTCGGTTGAACCGGCGCTGGCCACCTCATGGGAGCCGATCGGCGAGGGTGAAGGATGGCGGTTCCATCTGCGCGAAGGCGTGAGCTTCCACGATGGCGCCGCGTTTAACGCAGATGACGTTGTATTCTCATACCAGCGCGCGTCGGGAGAAGCGGCTGACACCAAGTCTTGGTTTGCGCCTGTATCGGACGTGGTCAAGGTGGATGATTACACCGTTGACGTCCTGACCAAAGCTCCCAACCCGATCTTTCCCGACAGCATCGCCAACTGGATGATCGTCGACAGCGGCTGGGCCGAGGCCAATAATGCCGTGGCGCCCAACAAAGACGAAGGCAACTATGCCACGTTGAATGCCAATGGCACCGGCGCCTTCCGCGTGACCGAGCGCCAGCCCGGCCTGAAAACCGTGCTGGAACCGCATGCCGGTTGGTGGGGTGAGGCCGAGCACAATATCACCCGTGCCGAGTTCACGCCGATCCAGAACCCCGCCACCGCCGTTGCGGCGCTGTTGTCGGGCGATGTGGACATGATCAACCCCGTGCCCATTCAGGATGCGGCCCGCGTGGATGGACGTGATGACGTCAAAGTTATTCGCGGCATCGAAGCGCGTGTGATCATGCTTGGCTTTGCCCATGAAGCCGAAACCCTGAAGTACGGTGATGAAGGCGCGGCCAACCCGTTCCTTGATGTCCGTGTGCGTCAGGCGGTGGCCCATGCGGTCAACGTACCTGCGATCCTGCAGACCATCATGCGTGGGTCGGCTGAACCCGCCAGCCAGCTGGTCAGCCCCGCGATGCGTGGTTATGCCAACGCTCTGGCAGATCGCCCAGCCTTTGATCAGGACAAGGCCCGCGCATTGCTGGCAGAGGCCGGTTATGCGGATGGCTTTGCCTTTGGTCTGAAATGCCCCAACAACCGCTATCTGAACGACGAAGCTGTCTGTCAGGCCGTTGTGGGCATGCTGGCCCAGGTCGGTATCACCGCCCAACTTGATGCAATGCCGGTCCAGAACTACTGGCCCGAGCTGCGCGCCGACAACTTCGACATGTACATGTTGGGCTGGTCGCCGGGCACCTTCGATCACGAGCACCCGATCCGCTTCCTCGTGCACAGCCAGGTCGACAAACTGGGTTCGTGGAACTTTGGCGGCTATTCGAATGCGTCCATTGACGCCAAGCTGCCGATGATCCAGTCGGAGATCGACGACACCAAACGTCAGGCCATGATCGACGAGGTCACCGCGACCTACCAGAACGATCAGGTCTATGTGCCGCTCTACGTCCAGCCTTTGGTCTGGGGCGTGCGCAGCACTGTTGAACTGACACAGCGTCCGGATAACTTCTTTATCCTGCGCTGGGTCACCATGAACTAACACGCGAGGCGGCGTCTTTCGGGGCGCCGCCTTGACTAACCCTGGGGGCAGACGTGTTTTCCTATATCGTCAGACGGGTGTTTCAATCCGTCATCGTACTTCTCGTCGTGGGGCTTGTGGCCTTTGCGATGTTCAATTTCGTGGGCGATCCCATCGACAATATGTTGGGACAAGAGCGCACACAGGACGACATCGACCGTCTTCGCGCACAGCTTGGGCTCGATCAGCCCTTTCCCGTGCAATACGTCAAATTCTTAGGCAATGCGATTGAGGGCAATCTTGGCGTGTCTTACCGTCAGGGCCGTCCAGTGATGGATATCATCGCAGAACGTTTGCCCGCGACGCTTGAACTCGCACTTGTGTCTGGCTTTCTCGCGCTGTTCTTCGGCATTGTGCTGGGTGTCTTTACCGCCATCCGCCGCGACGGTTGGCTGGCCAATACCATCATGACTGTCAGCCTTGTTGGCGTCTCGCTCCCGACCTTTTTGATCGGCATCCTGTTGATCTATATCTTCTCGGTTGAGCTTGATCTGCTGCCCTCTTTTGGACGCGGGGATGTCACGCAGGTGGGCAATTGGACCACCGGGTTTCTGACCTCCAGCGGCCTCAAAGCGCTTATCCTTCCGGCCATCACCCTTGGCCTTTATCAGATGACGCTGATCATGCGACTGGTGCGCTCTGAAATGCTCGAAGTGCTGCGGCAGGACTACGTCCGCTTTGCCCGTGCACGCGGGTTGTCGGAACGCATCATCAACTTCCGTCATGCTCTGAAAAACACGCTTGTGCCTGTGATCACCGTGACCGGTCTGCAGCTGGGCTCGATCATCGCCTTTGCGATCATCACCGAGACCGTGTTCCAGTGGCCCGGCGTGGGCCTGTTGTTCATCAACGCCATTCAGTTTGTCGACGTGCCCGTGATGGCTGCCTATCTGATGATGATTTCGGTCCTGTTTGTGGGCATCAACCTGATTGTTGACCTGCTTTATGTGGCCATTGACCCGAGACTTCGGGGATGAGTGAGACACCTATGACCCAACCTGTTGTCAAATCCCGCCTGTCCCGCGCCTGGGACAGCGATGTGGCGCATATGTTCCGCAGCTCACCCGTTGCGATCATCTCGCTAGCCTTTGCGCTCACCCTGATCCTTGCGGCCGTCTTTGCGCCACTGATCGCGCCGCACAATCCGTTTGATCCGGCCACTCTGAACCTGATGAACGGCTTTACGCCTCCCGGGGAACCCAATGCCTTCACCGGCGAATATTTCTGGCTGGGCACCGATGATCAGGGCCGCGATGTCTTCTCAACCATTCTCTATGGTCTGCGCATCTCGCTCTTTGTTGGTTTTGCCGCTGTGATGCTGGGCCTCACCCTTGGCGTGATTGCCGGGCTGGTCTCGGGGTACTTTGGCGGCTGGACTGATACGCTGATCATGCGCACTGCCGATGTTCAGCTGACCTTCCCGTCGATCCTTGTGGCCATGTTGATCTTTGGTATCGCCAAAGGGGTGACCCCGGTGGAATACCGCGACCAGATGGCGATCTGGGTGCTGATCCTTGCCATCGGCCTGTCGGACTGGGTGCAATTCGCCCGTGTGGTTCGTGGTGCAACGCTTGTGGAAAAGAACAAGGAATATGTTCAGGCCGCACGCCTGATCGGACGCGGCAGCCTGCCGATCATGTTCCGTCATATCCTGCCCAATGTACTTTCTCCGGTTCTGGTGATCGCGACCATCAGCCTGGCTCTGGCCATCATCGCCGAAGCGACACTGTCATTCCTTGGCGTGGGCGCTCCCCCAACACAACCAAGCCTTGGCACCTTGATCCGGGTTGGACAGGGTTTCCTGTTCTCGGGTGAATGGTGGATCCTTCTCTTCCCGGCCTGCACCCTCCTCGCCCTCGCGCTCAGCGTGAACCTTCTGGGCGACTGGCTGCGCGATGCGCTGAACCCCAAGCTGCGGTGATAAAATGAGCCTTCTTGATATCAAAAATCTCACCGTCCAATTCCCTAGCCGTCGCGGTGTCTTCACCGCAGTGGATGCGGCGGATCTCGCGGTCGAACCCGGCGAAATCCACGGTCTTGTGGGGGAATCCGGTGCGGGTAAATCCACCATCGGCGCCGCGATCATGGGCCTGTTGGAGCGTCCCGGACGCATTGCCGAGGGCAATATCCTGCTGAAAGGCGATGCGATCAGCGGATTGGATGCGGATGCCATGCGCAACCTGCGCGGGCGTCGGATCTCGATGATCTTTCAGGATCCCCTGACCTCGTTGAACCCGCTGTTCACTGTGCGGGCGCAACTAGTGGAAACCATCCGTGCGCACCTTGATTTGTCGGATGCCGAAGCCAACAAACGCGCACGTGACCTGATTGACCGCGTGGGCATCCCCGACCCCGACACCCGTCTGGACCAGTATCCCCACCAGTTCTCGGGCGGGATGCGCCAGAGGGTGGTGATTGCCTTGGCACTGTGTTCCGAGCCCGAGGTGATTATCGCAGATGAACCCACCACGGCGCTGGATGTTTCAGTGCAGGCGCAGATCCTTGATCTGATCCGTGAACTGGCCAATGAGCGTCAGGTTGGTGTGATCCTGATCACCCACGACATGGGCGTGATCGCCGACACCACCGATAAGGTGACGGTCATGTATGGCGGTAAGGTTGTGGAAACGGGCCCGACCTCGCAGGTGATCGGCAACCCTAGCCATGAGTATACGCAGTCGCTTATCGCCGCTGTGCCGCGCCCCTCTGTGCGTCTGCATCGGTTCCCTCAACTGTCATATGGTGGGCGTGAAACCACCTTCGCCATCGAAGATCTGGCGCGCTCCTGGCCCAAGGTCGAAAACGATCCAAACAAACCACTGCTTGAGGTGCAAAGCATCACCAAACGCTTTGTTAAACGGCAGGGGCTGTTGCCTTGGGACAAAGAATATTTCACCGCTGTGGATCAGGTCAGCTTTGACATCCGCCCTGGTGAGGTCTTTGGCGTGGTTGGCGAATCTGGATCGGGCAAATCCACCATCGCCCGGATGATCTCGGGGCTGTATCAGGTGGATAGCGGAGACGTCTTTTTCGACGGGGAACTGGTCAGCGACCTGAAAGACAAAGAGCGTCAACAGGCCTACCGCCGCGAGATTCAGATGATCTTCCAGGATCCCTACTCGTCGCTAAACCCCCGCATGCGTGTCGACGCCATTGTGGCTGAACCCATCCGGCATCATCGCCAGCTGGAAGGCAAAGCCGTTAACAACCGTGTGGCCGAACTTCTGGAACGGGTGGGTCTGGGTGCGGAGGCCGCATTCAAATATCCGCATGAGTTCTCGGGCGGGCAGCGCCAGCGGATTGCCATTGCCCGTGCCTTGGCGACCCAGCCGCGCTTCCTGATCTGTGACGAACCCACCTCGGCTCTGGACGTGTCCATTCAGGCGCAGATCCTGAACATCCTGAAAGATCTTCAGGAGCATCTGGGCCTGACCATGTTGTTCATCAGCCACGACCTGCCGGTGGTGCGCCAGATGTGTGACCGCGTTGCGGTGATGAAATCGGGCAAGCTGGTGGAACTGCAAGAGACCGAAGCGCTCTTTACCAACCCGCAGACCGAGTACACCAAATCGTTGCTGGATCTGATGCCAAGACTGGCGGATATCGCTGAAACGCCAGCATAGCTTCAGCACCACAACACAGCAAAAGGGGGGCGATTTTCGCCCCCCTTTCTTTGTTTCCCACATGTTTGGGATCAGACGATTTCGATCGCAAAATCCTGAACAATCTGGGTGAATTGATCATCTTCGATTTCCACATCATCCAGCTGGAACAAGATAAATTCATCCCCATCCAGTTCCGCACCAAACGGCAGGCTCCCGCTGAGATTTTCGAGCATTTCGGCCTGCATGGTCTGCATCAGCTCTTTGGCAAATTCGAACGGAATTTCGAGCAGAGCTTCATCGAAGTGTGACCCGAGGTTGCCCTCTTCAAAGGTGCCGGTGCTGGCAAGCGCATACTCTGTATCGAACACAAACTCATCCGCATCCCCCAGTTGCAATGCACCACTTAGGTCAATGCCAAGGAAGGTGAACTGTGGATTGAAATCAACCGCCAGACGGTATTCGTAATCGACATCGCCAGAGAAACTGTAAGTTGCTTTGCCTTCTACGATATCTCCGGCCTCGCCCAGCGGAGCAAACATCCCCACCGCATCGCCAACCGTGGTGTCAATCGAGAAGCCATCCACCTCATAGGTCACTTCCACCTCATCAGGATCGAATTTTGCGATCTGCTGCAATGTGATGCCCGCATCCATGGTCGCCGAGAAGGGATCGATGCCCGCGGCAAAGTTCAGCGAGGCCCCTTCAGCCAGATCCACAAGGAAATCACCGAATTGAGTCAACACACCGTCAAAGGCATCCGAAAGATCAAACGTCAGGAGACTCTGAATGGCACTGTCAATATCACTCAAGAACCCGTTCAAAGTGCTAACGGCATCAATACCGGCTTCGGCCACCGATTTCATCGCATTGAGGATGGAAATCGGCGCATCGACCAAATGTCGAAACGGATAGACATCAATGCTGGTGAACAACAAATCGATGGTAAACCCGACACCGCGCAGATCGTTCAGCAAGTCAATTGCTGTGTTGATCCCATCGATAAAGGTGCTGCCAACAAAGTCCACACCCGCGACAATTGTGTCACCCACCGTTTTGATTGCATCATCTACCAGATCATAGACTGTCGCCAGCGCCTGGCGCGGCACTTCAATCAGGGGCTCCATCGCTTCAAAGGCCGCCGACATGGCCGAGGTAGAGGTCGAGATTGCCCCTTCCACTTCGCTCAGGACCTCACTGCTCTCAATCAGGCCGATGTCGCTATAGATATCACCGGGCACCAGCTCATCCATCAACCCGCCAAAGGTGTTGATGGCTTCCAGAGCGGCATTGGTGGCGGCCGTTACAAGCTCAACCGGATGCAGCGACATCTCAACTTCGATGCCTTCCTCCAGAACCTTTTTGCCCTCAAGCCCCAGCGCCAGCGCGGTTTTCACCGCCATGATCAGCGATTGCAGCTGCGGATTAAGCTGAGCGCCTTCAATAGCAAGATCCAGAACCGTATCCATCATGCCGGTGTGAAGGCTTTCGAAATCCATGCTCACATCGACCAACTTGGTTTCCTGTACGAGCTCGATCTGCTGACGCCCGTCGCCGTCATCCACCAGCAGGTTTCCACCGGTCCCAAAACTGTCGATGATCTCGGTATTGCCAATCGGTGGGTTGAATTTGATCCCCATTCCTTCAAACGGCGACAGCCCCAGATCCTTGACCAGACGCAGGAACTTGTTGGCCGTTTCATCGATGCCATGCACACCCATAACGGTGTCAAGCTGAGCCGCGGTCACCTGAACCACCTGCCCATCTGCATCTTCAAGCTCAAAGTACCCAACACCGTCATTATCAAAGCCATCGAATTCGTTGAACAAGGCCTTCTGCGACATGCTGTAGATGTCATGCGCACTGGCAAGACCGCCGGCCACATCAATGTCGTCAAAGGTCTGAGCGCCATTCTGTGACAGCGTCATGATGAACTCGAGAACCGTATCAAAGATGGCAGCGGGATCGCCGCTCAGCACCGCATCAATCACCGGATCAATATCCAGATCAGGGGCAAACAGCCCTTCGATCAGGTTGCCAATGTCGAGCGAGAGGATGGTCTCCAAAATCTTGCTGACATCAAAGGGCAGCCCCCCCGGAATAACCGCAAGAATGGTGTTGACCGCGTCGATGATCAGTCCACGGGTGACCTCAAGCCCCTCTTCGAGCGTGAACTCGCGGTTGTAAGAGAAGGTTGACGATGCAAGCCCATCCAGTTTGAACGGCCCGAAATCCGAGCTGCGGATATCAAATCCAACACCTTTGATCGATGTATCGGGCAAGGCAAACCCCGCCTGCACTGCAATATTGCCCAAACCGATGGTTTCAATCACTGCCTTCGAATTCAAGCTCTGCAGATTGCCGGAATTGAGGATAAAGCTGCCGCCTGAGACCACGGTTTCAGGCGCCAGAAGATCAAGCTCAACCGGTTGGAAAATCGCCGTTTTACCCAAGGTAGGCAGGTCGATGTCCCAGCCGAATTCAAGATCAAGACCGATCTGCGCCTCAAACACCGGGGTGACTTCGACCACGCCAAGATCCAACGGAAGGATGGCGTTGCCAACATCCCGTGTGAATTCGGCGGCGGTGTCCAACACATCGTTGAAGCCCGCAAGCGCACCGTTTGGTGCCTCATTGTCCACCACTGTCACATCAAACCCACCACCGGGGTTCGACACAAAGGTGAAAGTCTTATTTAGATCAATCAGGGTGAAACCAAGCAGCGCATCAAGATCAAACCCGTTGCTCGATGCCAACCGATCGTTCAGCTCTCCGACGATGTCGATGCCACCCAGCTGATCGAAGGATCCCTCGATATGTGTCGCCTCCAAAGCGGCCCAATCCGCTGCATCAAAGGTTGCGGCAAACCGCGCTTCGGCTTCGTGCATCGGTTCGGTCGAGGCGCCATTGACTGTATAAGTCAGGGTCGAATCCGCAAACCCGCCCTGTCCATCGCTCACCCGATACGTGATCGACGTCTGGCGGCTCTCCCCCAGCTGGACATCGTTGAACTCATGACGGGTATCAAAGCTGTAAGACCCGTCGCGATTCAGCGTGAACAACCCACCGTTGCTTCCGACTATCTGTGTGCCATAAACAATGCCATCGATCACAAGCACATCTGTGGCATCCACATCGATGCTTTGGCGCGCCTCAATCACACTGCTCTAATCCGCATCCGTTGGCGTTTCATTGTCGCCGGTTAGGGTGATGGTTGTAGTGGCTTGGGATGTAGCGCCGTGGGTGTCTGTGACGGTGTAGGTGAAGCTGTCGGTGGTGGTTTCACCGGCGCCGATATGAGCGAAGTGATTGCCAGGATCGTAGCTATAGGTGCCGTCGATGTTCAGCGTCACCTCGGCACCTGACGCCAACGTGGCGGTAAAGCCGCCCACAATCACATCGGCGCCCTGACTGCCGGTGATCTCATCCGCTGCGTCTGATCCACGCAGACCCGTGGTGTTGACCACCTGATCCACACCGGAGAGATCGAGCACAGCCGCCGAGCCCGTGGTGATCGCCGCGCCACCTGCGTCCACCTCTTCGATTGAGCTGAATCTCGCGCCGGACAGATCCAAATGGCTGGCCAGATAGCTGGCGCGCACCCGGTCAAAGCCCGCACCGCCGTCAATGGTGTCGCCTGCGGCATCCCCCACATCGAGCAGGAAGCTGTCGTCGCCCTGACCGCCGCTCAGGTGATCCGCGCCTTTGCCGCCGGTGATCACATCATTGTCCTGGCTGCCGATGATCTCATCGGCCAGATCGCTGCCGCGAATGCCGCGCAGATTGATGATCTGCGCCACCGAGGACAGGTCCAAACGCCCGCCCCCCGTGACCGTCATCAAGCCATAAAACCCAACAATCCGCTCAATCCCGACAAACTCCGCATCCGTCAGGTCAAACACGCCACCGGCCTGAGTGTTGCGCACGGTGTCGACCCCTGCGCCACCGTCAAAGCGGGCGGTGCGACCACTGCTGCCTGAGATGTCAAACACGTCATCGCCCGGCGCTCCGGGATCGGTGGCTGGGGCGTCGAATTCGCCTTTCGGGTTCACTGTGACATGTACGGTTGCGGTGGCTGTGCCGCCCTGACCGTCGCCTACGGTGTAGGTGAAGCTGTCCTCACCAAAGTAGTCCGCATTGGGCGTGTAGATCACCCGCCCGTGGGCGTCGACGGTCACATCGCCATGGGAGGCGGCGCCAACGGAAACCGCGCCCAGCACATCGGTGACATCCACATCCGAATCATTCGCTGCCACCGCAAAGACACCCACCGTGTCCTCATCGATCACATAGCTGTCATCATTGGCAACCGGCGCATCATTAACCGGCGCGACATTGACCGTCACCACCGAGCGCACCTCAAATTCACCGTCGCTGACCACCACGGTAAAGCTGTCTTGGCCATTGAAATCTGTCGCTGGGACATAGCTGAAAGAGCCATCTGCCGCGAGGGTGACCATACCGTTTGTGGGCGCATCATCTGCGGCCAGTGAATAGCTCAGATCGGAATCGACGTCGTCCGCCACAATTTGCCCGGTCACGGTGGTGTCTTCATCCCCCGAGACGGTCAGATCTTCGGTTGTGGGCGCGTCGTTGACAGGTGTCACATTCACCGAAATCACACGCGTTGTGGTGTGCGTGCCATCGCTGACTTCAACGGTAAAACTGTCGGCGCCAAAATAGTTTGCACCCGGCGTATAGGTATAGAGCCCATCCTCATCGAGCAGGAGCACACCATGTTCTGGCGCGCCACCTTCGGCCAGAGAGAACACCAGCGCGTCCCCGTCGGGATCTTGCGCCTGCAATGTGCCTGACACGAGGTCGTCTTCTTCAAGTGTCAGCGTCCCGGGATCGGTGAGTGTCGGGGCATCCGGGCGTGCGGTGACGGTGACAATGCCCGTCGCAAAGGAGCTCAGCCCGGCGTTGGTGGCGACAAAGGTGAAGCTGTCATTGCCAAAATAATCCGCATGGGGGGTATAGGTGTAATCGCCATTGGCCTTCAGGATCAAGGTACCGTGCTGCGGCGCGCCTCCTGGTGCGATGGCGAAAGTGATCTCGCCCGCATTAAGCGCCAGACCATCCAGTTCACCCTCAAGCGTGCCATCTTCGGCGACGGTGATATGTTCGTTGCGCAGGATCGGCGCATCATCTTCTGCTGAGATGATCAAGGTAACTTCGGCTGTGTCCGTGACGGAGCCGTCGCTCGCGCGGTATTGGAAACTGTCGGTGCCTGCGTAGTTCGGATAGGGCGTGTAGCTATAGCTTCCATCGGAATTCAGCACGAGCGTCCCGTTGCTCACGCCCTGCCCCGGAACAAGCGAATAGGTCAGCGTGTCACCATCGGGATCGGTTGCGGTAAGCTGGCCCAGGATCACGGTGTCTTCGGTGCCATTTTTGACGCTATCCGTGGCCTCAGGATCGGCATTGACGGCAACAGAGATCTGTCCCAGCTGCACATTATGCGCCGCGCCCCCAGTGGCCCCATTGTCGTCAATGAACAGGGTCAGGGTGACATCTGTCCCAGTCAAATCGACATAACGAATGGCGTTGAGACGCGAAAACAGGGTGTTCAGATTGGACTGACTGCCGGTGATGGTGCCCGCCGCCGCATCCCCCACTAAATTCAGGACACTGAGAATGGCCGCATCAAACTCTAGTTCACCGGCGCCAACGGCACCGACGATGCGCAGCGTCAGATCCTCGTCGCCCGCATCCGCATCAACAAAGGACAACGACGCAAGCCGTAGATCAAAGCCCTCGCTCGCATCCAAAGGCTGAACAGCCGCCAAAGCCGGGGTCAGCAGGATCGGTGCATCATTCACCGGCGTCACGGTCAGCGCGACGGTTCCTTCACGTCGTGCACCATCGCCGTCAGTCACCGAAAAGGTGAACTGGTCGGAGCCACTATAGTTGCCATGCGGGGTGTAAGTATAACTTCCCGTTGCCGCATCCAGGACAACGGTCCCGTGGGCAGGCGGCTGTTCGACTTTGAAATCAAACGTTGTGTCATCGGGGTCCGTGACAACGATCTGCCCGACAATGCTGGCATCTTCGTCCAGGGTATGCGCCCCATCCTGCACCACAGGCGCTTCGTTGGTGCCGGTCAGTACGATCGAGAGCACGTCTGTTGTGCTGAGACCTGCATTATCCTGCAGGGTAACTGCATAATTGAGCGTCAAGGTTTCCCCCTGCTCAAGCTTGGCCAACACCGCTTTGCTGGCTTCAAAGCTCCAGTTGACCTTGCCCCCCTCCACAGAAAGGGACAACAACCCGCTGGCCTCTCCGGCGCTGACAATGTCGCTTGGCCCGGTCACCCCTTGGAATGCAGCCGAGACACTATGGGTGGCCCCCAGATCTGCATCCGTGAAAGCCAATGAGCCCTGCCCGCGCGCCACAGGATCATACCCGCCTTCGACCACAACGTTATCAATGGTCCAAGGCGCGCCTGTTCCATTGATCAGGCGCAGTTCAACCGGGCTTTGACCAACGGTATGTGCCGAAAGATCAAGCGCTTCGAGGTCAAACAGCACCCCGGTTTGTGCACCAGATGGCAGATCTTGGGTACCCACCACCACTCCGCCGACCAAAAGTGCGACCGAGGCGGGCAACGCCGGGGTCATGCCCGCCGTCACATCCATAACAACCGTGAGCGTATCGCCATCTGGCAGCACGCCAATTCCAACCTGTGCTGTGCCTCCTGAAGACAGAGACAACGCCTGACCCGAAATCCCGCTCCCCAGCCCGGAAACAACCCATCCCCCTACGCTCAGCAGATCTGAGAACGTTCCGTTCACCGGAAGCGTGTTGGCGTTGAGATCAACTTGGGCGGAAAAATCTGCGGACGGCGAAAAAATCGGAGCAGGCATAGTTCAGTCTCTTCTTCACAAACCATGGGCAGCCATCCGGACAAAAGCCAGAGGACGCCGCATCGTCAAAATGCAGGGGAACCGCCCCGAAGGGCGGCTGAACAAATCTGTATGTGTTAGTCGGCGATATAGATCGCTTGCAGCGACCCGGTATTGCCATCGACCAAGAGCGTTCCCGCGACCTCGTCTGGCCGACCATTCGCGCCGTCATAGCCGTAAAACTGACCGGACGATGTGATCGCGTCGTTGCCACCGGTGATGCCCAGAGCATTGGCTCCACCCAGGGTAGCGGTCACGGTTCCGCCCGAGAAACCCGCACCAGAAACGGTTGCACCGGTGATATTCACCTGATCAACCACTGCTGTCGCGCCCGCAGCGGGGGCAGTCACACCCGCCATGACAACATCCGCAGTCCCCGCGCCAAAATTCACAGTAACCGAGGTGTTTGCGCTGCGATGCTGGGTCGTTTCACCGCTGGGAAGGCGATCATTGGTGACGATCATCCCTTCACCTTGGTAGGTGGCACTGCCTGAGGTCGGCATATCGCCGGCAGTGGTGGCATAGCCTGCCACACCAAGAGAAACCTGAGCTGCGTCTTCATGCCGATAAGGCAGCACATAGTCATAGCTACCGGATACATACGCCGTGTCGATAGGCGCCAATGTTGCGGCGCCAGCGCCAGCATCCGTCCCGGTATAGGCACCGCTGCCATCCGGTCCACCCGTGCTGGTGAAGGTATCCGTGCCGTTGTTCAAAGCGAGCGACTGGTCCGCTCGTGTCAACGTCCCGGAGACCGAGGAGGAAGACAAAGCCTGCGTGCCTTTGTTGAATTTGATTGCCGAGCCGCTTAGCGGAACGGCGGCTGGTGTGGCGGCAGTTGCCGCCAGAGCGCTATACTGGGGCGGTGTGCTTGAGCTCCCCCCACAGGCCGCCAGAAACGAAAGCGCGCCAAACGCGCCCAATTTCGCAAAATCCCTCTTCAACGCCACCCCGCAGAGCTGCGACCCTGTCATATTTGCCATTGCGACAGCACCAAAGCCCTCAACTACATGATTTCTTGCGCATCCTTATTTAGATGGCGGGCCATGAGCTCTAAAATCCCCGAGGCGCGTGCCGTGCAATTCCCCCACGATCAGATCAAGATAAGGGCCAAATCCCTTCAGGAGTTTTCAGTGCCCTTTAACTCTTTGCAAACTTTTGCACTGAAAGTCGCAATCCCTGCGTTAATCGGGCTCTGGGGCACCAGTGCTGCGGCCCCCCTTGCAGCGCAAAGTCTCGACAGCCAGATTTCACAGCTCCTGAGCGCGGGGCAGATTGAGGCTGCAGAAGAACTGCTGGCCCACGCCCCCGATGCCGGAGGAGATAAGCAGTTCTTTGAAGCGCGTGTGTTGAAAGCGCAGGGGCGATTGCCCGAAGCCATCAAACTACTGCGAGAAACCATCCGCCTTCATCCGGATCATCTGAATGCTCGGCGTGAGCTTGCGCACACCCTTTTGCTAAATGGGGAATTTCGCGCCGCCGAACACCACTTTGAAACCCTGCTTGATGTCGAACAGAACACGCATATGCGTCGCGGCTATCATCAGTTTCTGACCACCATCCATCAAAACAAGCCCGTAGGTGTCAGTGGCCGGTTGGCCTTTTTGCCATCGACCAATGTCAATCGCGGCACAACCAATACAATCTTTGACACCTCTTTGGGGCAATTTGCCATTGATCCCAATTCTCAGGCCACATCGGGTGTAGGTGTCGAATTGGGGGTGTCTGGTTATTTTCGAAAGATCCCAGACCCGAGCCGACGCGTCACCCTGCAGTGGGATCTCGCGGGCATTCGATACGAAGAAAGCCGTTATAATAAAGCCAGCGCCTCCCTTGCGCTCAGCTATGAAAAGCTGACCGCGACAGGCAATTGGAGCCTCACGCCGTTTTATCGCTATACGTGGCGCTCGGATGACGCAGACAACACGGCACTTGGGCTACGCTTCCATCACCGCACACGCATTGGCGCGCGGACACAGCTACGCCTGTCTGCCTCGCATGAGCGGCGCTGGTATCCCTCACAGACCTACCAGAACGGTAATATCTCAACAGCTGCCGTCAGCCTGTCCTATCAGGTTGCTCCAAGCCTTGGCCTCACGGCGGGCCTTGGATTTGAGCGCGGCACCCCCGACGCCGATCACCTCAAATATGATCACCAACGTGTCTTCGCCTCGGCCACCAAACTCTGGCAGGGCGGCCTGCGTGGCAGCTTGGGTGTAGATCTGGGCAAACGCGATTTTGTCGGGATCTATCCGCTGACATCCGAGGCCCGCGACGACAGCTATTACAAAGTGCAATTTGGCCTAAGCCATTCGCAGATAGAGGTTATGGGCTTTCGCCCTTCCCTGAATTGCTCGCACACCCTGAACCGTTCGAACGTCAGTTTTTATGACTACGGCGCAACCGAGTGTCAGGCGACTTTGAACCGGAATTTCTGATCAGGCAGGCACCACCGCTCGTTTGCCCGCCTGCTCAATCACCATAAATTCGGTCTCATATAGGTCAGCCAGCTTTGCTTCGGTCAGCACCTCGCGCGGGGTTCCGGTTGCAAAGATCTTTCCGTCTTTCAGGGCCACAACATGATCCGCCCAGCGCGCTGCCGTGTTGATGTCATGCAAAACAACAACCACACTCCGGTTCGCCTCACCGGGGCGGCTCAACTGATGCAGACGGGCCATAAGATCACTGGCGTATCGAGGATCCAGCGCATTAAGCGGCTCATCCAAACACATCCACGGCGTGCCCTGCGCAAAGGTCATGGCCACCATGGCGCGCTGCCGCTGACCACCTGACACCGCATCCAATGACCGATCGGCCAGATCCGTCAGATCAAACGCCGCCAGTGCCTCATTGATCGAAGCTGTATCGGTTGAGGTCTGCCGCCCCTGATGATGGGGCCAGCGCCCAAACCCCACCAGATCGCGAATGCTCAAACGCGGCACCACATCAGGATTTTGCTGTAACAAAGCCACCCGCAGGGCACGTGCGCGATCTTGCAAGGCAAACGGATCTTCCCCGTCGATCTGCACCCGCCCGCCTTGAATAGGCTGCAGGCCGGTGACCGCATGCAACAGGCTTGATTTTCCCGCCCCATTGGGACCAATGAGCGCCGTGATCCCCCCAGCTGGGATTTGGGTCGACACGCCGTGCAAAATCACTTTGCCCTGCACCTGATAGGTCAGCGCCTGAACATCAATCATCAGGGTCTCCGTTTCAAAACCAGATAGAGGAAAAGCGCACCACCCAGAAGCTCGACCACAACAGCGAGGGTCGACTGCAATCCAAAGACACGCTCAAAGAGGAACTGCCCGGCCACCAAGATGATCGCACCCACCATGGCAGCGGCAGGCAGGATATGGCGGTGGCGGTTGCTCGGTAAAATCTCACGCGCGAGGCTCGCAGCCAAGAGCCCCAGAAAGGTAATAGGTCCGACCAAAGCAGTCGACACCGCTACCAGCACAGAAACCATCGCCAGCGCCTGCAGAATGAGGCGATCATACCCTAGGCCCAGCCCACGTCCCGTGGTGCGCCCAAGCACGGCAACATCCAGCGCGGGTGACAGGCGCTGCGCCGCTACAAGCACCCCCACAAACACTGCCGCAGCAATCCAAAGACGTTCAGGCGCCACAGCTCCAAAGCTAGCAAAGGTTGCACTCTGCAACATCGCAAATTCGGATGGATCCAACAGGCGTTGCCCCAGATCCGCCAGGCCACGTAGCAAGGTCCCCAGAATGATGCCCGTCAATACCATCTTCATGACATCGCCGGCATTTTTACGCAGCAAGCCAAAAAACAAAAGCTGCGCCGCCCCCAAGAGTACCAGCGCTTCAAAAACAAAGCTGACCCCATCGGGCAAGCGCGCGTAGCCCAATCCGCCCAGCGTCAAAATCAGCATGGTCTGCAGAAAGACAAACAATGCGTCAAACCCCACAAGACCCGGTGTCATCAGACGATTGCTTGTCACGGTTTGAAACAGGACGGTTGCCACCCCTGTCGCACCACCGACAAGCACAAGCGCCGCAAGTTTGGTGCTGCGCAGCCCAAGAATGAACCACACCGGGCCGCGCAGGTTCCAGGCCAGAAACAGAAGACAGATCACCACCAAGGCGATCCCAAGCCAGAGCAATCGTGTTCTAGCCATTGGCATGCCGTCCCGGGCGGTGCAGCAACCACAAAAACACCCCAGCACCGACAACCGCAAACACCGTACCTGCAGGAATTTCATAGGGATATCGGATCAAACGCCCCAACACATCGGCCGCCAGAACCGCGCCAGCCCCCAAAATCGCAATGGCAGGAAGGTTGGCGCGCAGGTCATCCCCATTCAGGCGTGACACAATATTTGGCGCAACAAGCCCCACAAAGGGCAAGGCGCCCACAGTGACAACAACCAAGGCCGTAATGCAGGAGACAATGGCCAGCCCAATCATGCGGGTCTGGGCATAGTTCAATCCTAGGCTTCTCGCCTGTCGCTCCCCCAACGCCAGCAGAGTGATGCGATCCGCCAGCACGTAGAGCAATATAGCAAGGATCGCGATACCCCAGAGCAGCTCATAGCGCCCCTGCACAACACCTGAAAACTCGCCCATGCGCCAGGCCCCGAGATACTGCAGCAAATCGGTGATCCAGGCCGCGCCGATCGCAATTGCCCCAAGAATGCCACCATAGACCAGACCAACAATGGGCAGTAAAATGGGATCATGCCGGGGCACATGGCGTGCCAGAGCCAGAAAACCAGCCGTCCCAATCAGCGCTGTGATCGCCGAGGCGACCATTTTCCAGATCAAGGCCGCTCCGGGTGCCACAAGCGTGATCGCCAGCAAACCCAGTGTCGCCGCCTCAGGTGTGCCTGTCAGAGAGGGTTCGACCAGCCGGTTCTGCACCGAAAGCTGCGCCACGACACCCGCAAGCGCCAAACCAGCCCCCGCCAATAGGGCCGCAGCCGTACGTGGAAAGCGGCTGACCGCAATCAGCCAGCCCGCTTCGAGATCGCCCTGCCAAAGCGAGGCGGCCCCAAGAGAGAGGCTCGCCCCTATCAAAAGGACGAGCCCAATCCATGCAATCAGAGGGATCCGCAAGGTGGTTTAGCCGCCAAACGCTGCAAGCAGCTCATCTACGGTGCCCATCATCGATTGCATGCCGCCGCCTGCAATATAAAGCGGGCCTGAGTTCAGATAGATGATCTGACCTGACTGCCCGGCCTTGGTGCCTGCAACCAAGGGGTTGTCCAGCGTTGCCGCTGCGGCTTCGCCAGCCTGTCCAATTGCAGCGCCGCGGTCGACAACCAACATCCAATCGGGATTGACGTCAGCAAGAAACTCAAACGAGACCGCTTCGCCATGGGTCTCAGCAGTGATGGCATCATGGGCTTCGGGCAGACCTGTGGCCTCATGCAACCAACCAAACCTAGAATCCGCACCATAGGCTGAGACTTTGCCACCATTGGTGAGCACGATCAGACCGTTACCCTTCCCCTCAATGGCCGCTGCGAGCGTCGCGAGCTTGGCATCCAGCGCAGCATTCAAGGCAGCCGCCTCATCCACTTTATCAAACACAGCCCCGTAGGCCGTGGTCCGCGCCTTGGCCTGACCAACCAAATCTGCGCCCCAAATGGTCATATCAACGGTTGGGGCCACCTTGGTCAGCGGGTCGAACTGGCGGGAGGATCGGCCTCCGGCAATGATCAGATCCGGCGCCATAACTGCGAGCGCCTCAAAGTCGGGCTCAAACAGGCTACCAACGGCCTTGGCATCCTCGGCCACATCTTCGAGGTAATCCAGATAGACCGGAGCCGGCAGGCCATCCACATCAACGCCCAGGGCCTCAAGCGTGTCGACCGCCGCTAGGTCAAGCACAACAAGTTTTTCAGGTGCAACCGACACCTCGGCGGCCCCTCTTGCGGTATCAATAGTGATGGATTCAGCAAAACTTGTAACAGGCAGAGCCACAGCCAGCGCCACAGCCGCAATCAAGGAACGGGTCATCAGAATCTCCAGTCGAGTTTTTGTCGCTGGCTGACCCGAAGGCTGGCTGAACATCTTTATTCGGGAATTACGTCTTGCCGGATGTGACTGCAACACCTAATTTGAGTGAAACAGTCAGGAAATCAGGCATGACATCGACAACCATTGAGACCGGAACCTTTCAAACCAGCCATGCGAGCAAGTATCTGCAACAGCTTTGCAAACATTTTGGCCACAAGGTCCCAGCAACTTTTGATGAGGCCGCAGGACAGGTCGACTTTATGTTCGGCCCGGCAAAAATGCAGGCCGAACCGGATGTCTTGCGGGTCGAGATCACATTGGCGGATCCGGAAGACCGGGACCGTGCCCGCGCTGTGATCGACAGCCATCTGGAGCGGTTCGTCTTCCGCGAAGCCTTTAAGACCATGGATTGGCACACTCAGTAAGTTTCGAGGCGCCTTTATTGGTCTCGACAGGCAAGAGTTTAAAGAATCTCGACCAAAGTGATTTTTTGCTCTTGCACCCATCTATGGCTTTGTCTAAATCCCACTCCACGGCGGGTGATTAGCTCAGTTGGTAGAGCGCTTCGTTTACACCGAAGATGTCGGGAGTTCGAGCCTCTCATCACCCACCATTTCCCTTCATCATGTAAAGAATTTCGCCTAGTAAAATCTGTGATTTTCGTAGATTTCTAGTTGAACATCAATCTCTTGCCGCAAGATTGTTTGCAGGCTTTCCCCACGCTTAACCACCCAAGCAGCAAATCGCAAAACAATGCAAAAAAGCACATTTTTGCCCTTGCACCCACCTACAGCTTTGTCTAAATCCAACTCCACGGCGGGTGATTAGCTCAG
>JAGDYZ010000016.1:182078-285718 GCA_049116335.1 Pelagimonas sp.
GAGCCTCTCATCACCCACCATTTCCACAAAAAAAGCAATGCTATTTAGGTGGATCGATCCCAAATGCCGCTACCAGCTCATCGCGAGGATCGCGCATCGGGCCAACCTTTTGCCTTAGCTGATATCTGCAAAATCCAGTGCTCCGTTCACCTCTGCATAAGCAGCTGGAAAGCCTGCACGGTCTGAATTTGGATTTCAGAGAAATAGCCTAAAGACCACTCCAACTTGAGGTTGGCCTAGTCAGGACGCCAAAGCGCCCCGCCATACTCATATCCAAGCGCAATAAAGGAAAGACCGGCACCAACGTCGAAACAAGCAAGCAATTAAGATGGTGGCGGAGGGAATCGAACTGGCCGCTAACTCTCTCTCGTGCCAGTGTCCGACCCAGTGTCACGCCTGCGAAACGCTGCGCAAATTTGACGCCCATTCGAAATCAGACCCTTGATTTACGCCCGAAAGCATCCTGGAGGCAGTATGCTTGCAAGGGCGGTGCTTCTCGGCAACCTTCGCCAGCATCATTCTAACCAAAACTGCACATTCCATAGCACCCCCCTGTAATCGCGCAAGATTTCGATTGAACACGACATGACTCACCGCTAGCGTGATGGTGAGCACAATAAATGGGCGCGTACAATAAGCATACGCGCCGTGTCAGGAGTGCAAAGTGAGTAACGACAAGTCGGAGCTTCGTTGGGGAGTCGCGCAGCGCCTCGAATTTATCGAGTTCCGATTGTTTTGGGAGGGTCATGTGAATCGTAGCGATTTGATGGAGCAGTTTGGGCTTTCGGTGAACCAAGCGTCCGCCGACCTGAACCGCTATATCGGTATGGCTCCGGATAACATGGTCTATGACAAGAGCGCGCGGACGTATGTCCGTGGTCCTGACTACGCTGCACAATTCCTGAAACCCGATGCTAGCCGCTACCTTGCACAGCTTCGGTCTTTGGCTGACGGCCTCATGGATAGCGACGACGCATGGATTGCTGAACTACCTGCCTATGACGCCGCGCCGACACCGGCACGTGGTGTGAACCCTGTCACTCTGCGATCCGTTGTGGGAGCCATTCGCCGCTCAGAGGCCATCGAGGTGAAGTATCAGTCACTTTCGCGTCCCGAGCCGAGCTGGCGGTGGATCGCGCCTCACGCCATCGGCTTCGACGGCTTCCGATGGCACACACGGGCGTTCTGTAAGACTGACGAGGTCTTCAAGGACTTCTTGCTTTCGCGCATCCTCCAGACGCGTGGTGTTGAAGCCAGCGAAGTTACGGATGAGGCTGATGCCGATTGGCAAGAGCACATCACGCTTGAGATTGCCCCCCACCCTGAACTCTCCGAAAGCCAGAAGAAGGTGATCGCGCTTGACTATGGGATGCGCGATGGCAAGGCGCAGATAAAGGTTCGTCGCGCGCTCCTCTACTACGCGCTCAAACGTCTCGGGCTGGACACTGCCCCCTCAGCGCGAAAGCCTCACGAACAGCAAATTATTTTGATCAATCGAGACATCGTCATTGGCGAACATTACGTCGGTCAAGTTTAGTAGGATTTTTCATGAAAGCGTTTGAATTCGACCATCATCTTATCAGCTCTTACGAACGGTTTTCCCGGTCGTTTAGTTCAATTCGTTCTGACGACCTTCGGGCCGAAATTGATGCGCAATACGATGCCGGGCGCTTTTGGCCTGATGCTTTGCTCTCTCTCAACCCTCGTTTCCTTTCAGGACCAACGGTGGACGATCTGGTAAAGTCCAGGGATCTGGATGAAGGCACAGGACAGGTCTTTAGATTTGGTGAAACCCCACTTCGCTTTCACCGCCATCAAGCTGAAGCGATTGCGAAGGCTAAGACCGGCAAGAGCTTTGTGGTAACAACGGGTACAGGCTCCGGTAAATCTCTCTGCTTCTTTGTTCCAGTAGTTGATGCGATTATTCGCGCGCTCAGAGAGGGCAAGCAGCGCAAAACCCGCGCGATCATCGTCTATCCAATGAACGCACTTGCCAACAGCCAACTCAAGGAGATCGACAAGTTCATTAGCCAGTCTGGGCTGCCTGATACTCTGAAACCGGTGGTCAAGCGCTATACGGGTCAGGAGAGCCGCGAAGAACGCTTGAAAATTGCGGCCAACCCGCCCGACATTCTGCTGACGAACTACATGATGGCTGAGCTGCTCCTTACGCGTCAGGATGAACTTGACGCACAAGTTATCAATAACGCCATCGGCCTTGAATTCATTATCCTCGACGAGCTTCACACCTACCGAGGTCGCCAAGGCGCCGACGTTGCCGTACTTGTCCGCAGGCTGCGCGACCGTTGCGCCCCAGACAAAGCCCCCATCTGCATCGGCACATCGGCGACCATGGCTTCCGAAGGCTCCGATGAAAGCAGAGCGCTGGCCGTGGCAAAAGTGGCGACGCGCCTGTTTGGTTCGGATATTGGGCCAGACGCTGTCATCGATGAATCCCTGCAACGTGCAACAGACGATTCCATTGACCTCGCGCAAGCCAAGGCTGGCCTCGCAGCGGTCCTGAACCAACCGTTGTCGAACAATTTGAGTGATGAAGCTCTTAAACGGCACCCGTTGGCAGTTTGGGCCGAACTTGCCCTCGGACTCGATGATGGTTTGGAACTTAAGAGAAAAAAGCCGATCCCCTTCGAAGACGCAGTCATGCGCCTCGCCGACGATAGCGGCGTTGAGGTAGGGCAATGTCGAACAGCGCTCGAAGCATTCCTGACCCGCGTCAGTCTGCCCGAACACGAACGTGGCGGACCAGGTGAAGTCGCGTTCCTCGCGTTCAAGTTACACAGGTTCATATCTGGAGCTGGCGAAGTTTTCACGACTTTGGCTTCGCGGCCACGGACTGTGCTCTTCGAAGGCCAACGTGAAGTTCCGGGCACCGATGGCCACCGCCTTTACCCAACGCGTTTTTGCCGTAGCTGCGGGCACGAATATCACGTCGTCACCAAGAGCGACAACGACGGTCAAATTAAGTTCTTGCCCCGGAACATTGATGACACGCCGCTGGAAACTGATGAAGACGACGACGTCGCTGGATACCTTTGTCCGATCCCTGAAACTGATCCAGACTTTGCTTTCAATGGAGACCTGGACAGTTACCCGGAGAGTTGGAGGGAAGAACGCAATGGCATTGAACGCCTTAGGTCGTACCGGAAAAAGCGCGCTCCTGTGTCCTACGTGGTCGGCCCGGATGGTCGGCACGGCGCGGGAGGAAGGGATTTCTGGTTCATACCGGGAAAGTTCGCGTTTTGCCTATGCTGCCAGGATGAACCGAACCAAGGCATGCGGGAACGAAGCAAGCTGGCGGGCCTGTCAGGCGAGGGACGGAGTTCCGCAACGACCCTGCTGATCTCGAGTGCCCTCGAATGGATGAACCATCCGGAAAGCGGCGTTCCAGAGACGAAGAGAAAGCTTCTTGGTTTCACCGATAACCGCCAAGATGCGGCTCTACAGTCTGGAAACTTCAATGATTTCCTTTTCGTGAGCTTGCTGCGTGGAGCAATTCTCCGCGCGATTATTGCTGCTGGGAACGAAGGGCTTACCGAGGATGAATTTGGCCTGAAAGTCGTCAAAGCTCTTGGTTTTACCTCCGCCAATAAAGACGCACGTGCCCACTGGATGCTTGATCCTTCCTCAGGTGCCGTCATTCGAGAGGATGCACAACGAGCGCTCGCAAAGGTCCTGGCGCATCGGGTCTGGACGGATCTGCGGCGCGGTTGGCGATATACCAATCCGAGCTTGTTCGTCTTGAACCTCTTGGATGTCGAGTTCGTTGGCCTCAAGGACATTGCTTCGGACCGCGAGCGTCTGATGACTGTGCTGCCCGAGCTGGGCGAACTTGACGAGGAACAACGAGCCGAAGTGTTGAAAAGAGTCCTCGGCGCGATGCTGGAGGGCCTCGCAGTCAACACCGAAGCGCTGGACCTGACGGTTCTTGATGGTGTCGCTCAGAAATCGCGATCTCTGCTCCGTTCTCCCTGGGCAATTGATGCGAAAGAAAATCCACGTGGGCGTTCATCCTTGCTTTTGCGAGCCCCCGGAAAGGGTGTCATTGGCCTGCGTGAAGAGCAGACTCTTTTGCGTGCGGGCCACAACTCGCGCATCGCTCGATTAATCAACAAAAAGAGCGTCATCGGCACGAAGCTCGGGAAAGAAGACTACCTCGAGTTCTTCTCGCGTCTTCTCGAGCTACTTGCAGACGAAGGCGTGGTCGCCCCAGTCGAACTGGATGCGGATCTGGTCGGATGGCGATTGACACCATCGGCTGTCAGGCTCGTTACAGGTGCGGCTCTTTCGGATGAAGGCAAGCGTGGAAACCGCTATTTCCACGATCTGTACGCTTCCATCGCAAACGATCTTGCCTCCGGCCAGAGCGCATACTGGGGATTGGAGGGCCGCGAACACACCGCACAGGTATCGCAAAAGCAACGCGAGTGGCGGGAGTGGCGTTTCAGGTTCGAAGACGATGACCGCGCCAACCTCAGCACGTCAGAATATCGGGCTGAGATACGCGCTTCCGGTGAATCCGACCAATTTCTGCCCGCATTGTTCTGCTCGCCTACGATGGAACTCGGCGTTGATATCTCGGCTCTGAACGCCGTGTATCTCCGCAACGTCCCACCGACTCCAGCAAATTATGCACAACGCGCTGGTCGCGCAGGACGCTCTGGTCAGGCGGCCGTGGTCGTAACTTACTGCGCATCCGGCTCACCACATGACCAGTATTTCTTTGATCGCCGCAACGATATGGTTGCAGGCGTTGTACGCCCCCCTGCCTTGGACATTACCAACGAAGAATTGGTGCGCTCGCATCTGCATGCCGTTTGGCTCGCCGAGGCAAAGCTGGCCCTTAAGCCTGATATTCCAGATATCCTTGACCTCACAGGAGCAGGCTATCCGCTCAAAGAGGAGGTTCTGTCTGTAATCTCAAAGTCTGATTTGGCCGCACGGGCCCGTTCTCCGATGAAGCGGGTACTGGATCAGAT
This sequence comes from Pelagimonas sp., assembly GCA_049116335.1. Classification (GTDB taxonomy): domain Bacteria; phylum Pseudomonadota; class Alphaproteobacteria; order Rhodobacterales; family Rhodobacteraceae; genus CANMIH01. Next base: position 187,076 of record JAGDYZ010000016.1, read on the forward strand.
CCTGGCGGCAGACGACGGTTCAGCACCAGTTTGGATGGGCGAACCTGAAGATTTTGTACTTCATGTCGCAATGAATGCGCCGAAGGAGTTCGATCGCGCATTTGATCGCTGGCGCGAACTTTACAACTCTGCGCGCACGCAACTGGCAGAGGCTAACGCGCGATCAGAAATCACGGGGCTTTCCGGCTCCGATCGTCGCAAGATCAAGGCTGCGCAAATGCAGGCGAGCGATCAGTTGGCGATCCTTGAACAGGGCAAAGCGTCAAACGGCTCGGACTTTTACTCGTACCGATACCTGGCCACAGAAGGGTTTCTTCCGGGGTATAACTTCCCGCGTCTGCCACTTTATGCATTTGTGCCAGGGGAAGGGAAAAGCGGCTCGTTTCTGTCGCGCGCACGCTTCTTGGCGATCTCCGAGTTCGGCCCCCGGAGCCTCATCTACCATGAGGGCCGCGCATACCGTGTCACGAAAGCAAAGCTCCCGCCCGAGGCGCGCGAAGGCGACGGGTCGGAACTGGCCACGAAAGACATCTACATCTGCCCGAACTGCGGCGCATGTCATGAAGGAGAGGTCGAACGCTGCCACGGCTGTGACACCCACATGGCTGGAGAAGTGCCAGTCAAACGCACGCTTCGGATCGACAACGTCGAGGCAGCGCCAATTGAACGTATTACTGCCAACGATGAAGAGCGGGTACGCCAGGGATTCGACATTCAGACTGTTTTTGCTTGGCCCACCAAAGACGGGCAGCTTCAGGTCACGAACGCCGAGTTCAAGTGCGGTGAATCCTCGTTGCTTGCGCTTCAGTATGCAAACAGCGCAGAGATCAGCCGCCTCAACAAAGGCCTGAAGCGCCGGAAGGATCAGACCGTCTTCGGCTTCAACATCGATCCTCGAACCGGTTATTGGGCAAAAGCTGATGATGAAGACGCAGAAGCCGACACGCCGCCAGATGTTGTAAGACCTGTGAAAATCGTTCCGATCGTCCGGGACAGAAAGAACGCGCTGCTCTTTCGCTTCAAGAAGCCGGAAAGTTTTGATCCTGAAACGATCACCACTGTTCAGCATGCACTAATGCGGGGCATTGAAGTGGTTTATCAGCTTGAGGAAGGAGAAATTCTAGGTGAACCCCTTCCGGCGCGCGACAATCGCAGAGCAATTCTTGCCTACGAGGCGACTGAGGGCGGAGCCGGGGTCCTGAACCGCCTAGTCGATGACCCGAAGGCGATCTGCGAAGTTGCGCGGACAGCGCTCGAGCTCATGCACTACGAGAACATTGAAGCTTCAATCAAGGCAGGCGACGCGCAGGTTCTGACTGAGAAAGCCGACGATGCATGTGTGCGCGGTTGCTATCGTTGTCTTCTCTCATATTTCAACCAGCCTGATCACGAACAGATAGATCGAAGCAGCACAGAAGTAGCGCAGCTGCTGATCGACCTGGCTCGGGGGCAGACGCTTTTGGAGGCTCGCGCCTCATTCGACAGCTCCGCGTCTCCGTGGGAAAAGGCTTTCAAAGAAGCGGGACTTCCGCATGTGGATACCATGCCAGTGAAATTTGGCGAAACTGACGTGGAATTCGCGTGGCGGGGGCACTGCGTGGCCGCGACGGCCAACCCCGTGTCGCCCGAGATGTCTCAAGATGCATCGAGCAAAGGTTGGGAGTTGGTCTCGCTGCCAAGTCTTCCAGACGCCGGTGTCCCCGTACAACTCACCGATCTACTCAAAGGATAGCCTATGACGCTAAGCTTTTCACCTGGCGATCTTGTCCTTGCCCGCGGTCGAGAGTGGGTTGCTCTTCCAGCGCCGCGGCCGGGTATCCTTGCGCTTCGCCCCCTCTCGGGAAACGAGAACGACGTAGTGATCCTAGATCCTGAGCTGGAAATCGCGAGCGTCGCGGCGGCGAGGTTTGACCTGCCTGACGACGCGAGATCCACAGTACAAGCCAAAGCGGCACTCCTTGCCGATGCGCTTAGACTGACCTTGCGTCGCGGTGCAGGGCCATTCAGGTCTGCCGCCCAACTTGCCTTTGAGCCGCGAACCTATCAGCTTGTCCCACTACTGATGGCCCTGCGACTGCAGGTGCCCCGCTTGCTGATCGCTGACGACGTAGGGATCGGGAAGACCATCGAAGCAGGTCTCATCCTTCGTGAACTGATGGATCGAGGAGAAGTCGATGCCTTTTCAGTCCTTTGCCCACCTCACCTCGTGGATCAGTGGATTATCGAACTCAAGGATCGTTTCGGAATTGATGCCGTTCCGGTGACGTCTGGCACTGCAGCCCGCCTTGAACGCAACCTACCACTCGCCCAAACGCTATTTGACGCCTACCCGTTCACGGTCGTCAGCCTTGACTACATCAAAGCAGAGAAACGCCGGGAGGGGTTTGCGCGTGCCTGTCCTGACTTTGTCATCGTAGATGAAGCGCATGCTTGCGTTGGAACGCATAAAGGAAAGCAGCAACGGTTCGACTTGCTCCAGGGGCTGGCAAAGGATCCAGAACGCAGGATCGTCATGCTCACGGCCACGCCGCACTCCGGAGATGAAGAAGCATTCGCGCGCTTGCTATCGCTGATTGATCAAGGGTTTGCCTCAGTTGATTTCGACAATGCGCGTTACCGCGAGCGCCTGGCGCGGCACTTGGTTCAGAGGCGCCGGGTCGATCTCATCGAAGGGGATTGGGACGAAGATCGCTCTTTCCCGAAGCATGAAACAACCGAATTCCCTTATCGCCTCTCAGCCGACCATTTGGCTTTTCAAGAGTCTGCTATCGACTACTGCCTCGAAGTTGTCTCGAAAGCAGGTGATCAGAAGAAGGATCAGCGGCTCGCTTTCTGGGGCACCCTCGCCTTGATGCGATGTGTGGGGTCTTCTCCAGCTGCGGCGCTCAGCGCCCTGAGAAATCGTGCCTCAAACGAAGCGGAGCGTTTGGAGCCACAAATCTACGACGAAGATGGCGACGACGAAGACGCTGTTGATGTTGAGCCCAATACGATCTTCGCGAACGATACGGCTCTTCAAACTCTCCTGGATCAAGCGACCAGTCTTTCGGCTGCAAAGGATCCCAAGCTTGATGCGCTCGTGAGTGCGCTGAAGCCGTTGCTCAAAGCTGGTGCCAATCCCGTCGTGTTTTGTCGCTACCTGGCAACGGCTGAACACGTGAAGGAAGGCCTTCGCAAGGCTTTTCCGAGATTGACCATTGAGGCCGTCACCGGGGAGCTGACACCGGACGAGCGACGGGACCGTGTCTCGGAGATGTCAATCGAAGATGGTGAGAAGGACATTCAGCGCATCTTGGTGGCTACAGATTGCCTGTCTGAAGGGATAAACCTTCAGCAGTTATTCGATACGGTTGTGCATTATGACCTCTCCTGGAACCCGACCCGGCACCAACAGCGCGAAGGTCGGGTGGACCGTTTTGGTCAACCCGCCGAGCTGGTTCGCTCCATTATGATGTTCTCTCCAGACAGCGCTATTGATGGCGCAGTCCTTGACGTCATCTTGCGCAAAGCAGAGGAAATCCGGAAGGCAACAGGCGTAACTGTTCCACTGCCTGATGAACGCGGCCCCGTCACAGATGCACTCATGGCCGCGATGATGCTGCGTCGCGGTGGTCATAAACAGATGACATTTGACTTGCGTCTGAATGACGGCACGCAAGCGATGGATGCTCGTTGGCGTGATGCGAGCGAGAACGAGAAGAAATCCCGTGCGCGCTTTGCACAAAACGCAATGAAACCGGCCGAGGTAGCGCCTGAATGGAACAAGGTCAAAGATCTACTCGGCTCGCCGAATGATGCCCGGCAGTTCGTCGAGCGAGCCATGTCTCGCTTTGGCGTGCCTCTCGAAAAAAAGCGGTCACTACATATTGCGCACGTTCATGCGCTGCAGGAAAGCCTAAGGGAAAAACTGGGGCAACGAGGGCTCCAAAATTCCGTGAAGCTCGCCACTGCAGAGCCCGCGCCTTCGGGCACGTCGCTTTTGACGCGGACCCATCCCCTGACATCCGCCCTCGCAGAAAGCCTTGTAGAGGCTTCACTGGACCAAGAAGCGCTGCCAGATCTAGGCATCGGGCGCGTTGGAGCTTGGCCCACACCGGCAGTTTCGGCATTGACCCGTCTCGTGCTTTTACGGATCCGCTACAAGCTCACCATCCATTCCCGCAAAGAAAGACTGCTACTCGCAGAAGAAGCCGCACTTGTTGCCCTTCAAGGAGACAGCATTGTCGCAACTGGTGACGATGCGCGAGAATTGCTGAACACGCCAGCAACTGCTGATCTTGCGCAGATTGCGCGAGACCGGATGGTGGACAACGCAAAGTCGGAGTTGCCCATGCTCACCGAAGGACCGCTGGCAGGGTTCGTGAAAAAGCGTGCGGAGGAGCTCGTTGAAGATCACGCACGACTGCGTGCTGCCGCTGGCTCCGCCTCGCGTGTCAGCGTGGAGGCTGTCCTTCCGCCTGACGTTATTGGAATGTTCATACTAATGCCGAGCGAGGTTTAAGCATGGCCCGCAAACCCATTACCGATATGTCGGCATGGCCCTCGCTTAGCCTCGAGGGCAATCTCATTGCGCCCGCCATGATTGCAAAGATCGATCAGCGGGCCGCGCCTGAACAGACACCTGAGAGCTACTCCGTTCGAAAGGGCCTGACGATCCGCGAAGAAATCTCGACAGCGTTCCGCGTCGGGCAGTCCCATTTCGATGCATTCGCCAAGATCGATAGCCCAACTCAAGATGCCACACGGCGCTTTGTTTCGAGCTTCTTCAAGGAAACCTTCGGATACGATGATCTAACGGTTGCTGAGGCACCCATCGCATTGATCGCAAGTGGGCGCGTGCCGTTCGTCGTGGTGCCCTCGTCCGAAACGCTTGACCGTCGCAGTCCGACCTTGTCCGTCGACCGGTCTCGCTCCCCGGCGTTCGCCCTTCAGGACTACCTCAATGACAAGGACGAGGCGCTTTGGGGCATTGTCACCAACGGCACCCATCTGCGTCTCATGCGGGACAACGCCTCACTGACCCGCCCGGCCTACATCGAGGCTGACCTCGCCCAGATCTTCTCGAATGAGGACATCGCCTCCTTCGCCGTCCTCTGGCTGCTGATCCACCGGTCCCGTTTCGGCAACGAAGGCGCACCCGCCACGGACTGCCCGCTTGAGCGGTGGCGAGAGACCGGTTCAAAGGAGGGTGAGGTTGCCCGCGACCGCCTCGCTGACCAGGTTCAGATCGCGCTCAAGGTGCTTGGCTCCGGTTTCCTTGAAGCCAACCCCGACCTCGCGACGAAACTGAAATCTGGTGAAGTGAACCTCACCGAATGGTTCAATGAACTCCTGCGCCTGGTATACCGCCTGATATTCCTCATGGTGGCCGAGGACCGGAACCTCCTGCACCCCACCAACGCCAAGACCGACGCCCGCGCGCTCTATGCGCAAGGCTACTCCCTCGCGGCCCTGCGCAAGCAATGCTACCGCGCCGCGACCTGGGACAAGCACCATGACCGCTTTGAAGGCGTCAAGATCGTCTTCAAGGCGCTCGCCCATGGCCAGCCAGCACTCGCCCTCCCGGCGCTCGGCGGCCTCTTTGCCGACGATCGTCTGCCCCACCTTGAAACCGCCCGCCTGCGCAACAAGGCCTTCATGGAGGCGCTCTATCGCCTCTCCTGGCTCTCGGACAAAACCGGCATGGTCCCCGTCAACTGGCGCGCGATGGAGACGGAGGAGCTGGGCTCGGTCTATGAATCCCTCCTCGAACTGCAGCCCCAGCTGGGCGATGACGGCAAGACGCTCGTCTTCGCCTCCGAGGCGGCCGAGCAGAAGGGCAACCAGCGCAAGACCACCGGCTCCTACTACACGCCCGACAGCCTCGTTCAGGCGCTGCTCGACACAGCACTCGATCCGGTGCTGGACAAGACCGAGCCTGACAAGCTGCTGAAGCTGACCGTGATCGATCCCGCCTGCGGCTCGGGCCACTTCCTGCTGGCCGCCGCCCGCCGCATCGCCACACGCCTTGCCCGCCACCGGGCCGAGGGCACGCCCGCGCTGTCGGACTTCCGCCATGCCCTGCGCGATGTCGCGCGCTCCTGCCTGCACGGGGTGGACCGCAACCCGATGGCGGTGGAGCTGACCAAGGTCGCGCTCTGGATCGAGACGGTGGACCCCGGCCTTCCCCTCGGCTTCTTCGACGCGCAGATCCGCTGCGGCGATGCGCTGCTGGGGGTGTTCGACCTGAAGGTGCTGGAGGATGGCATCCCCGATGCCGCCTACAAGCCGCTGACCGGCGACGACAAGGACACGGCCAAATACTACAAGAAGGCCAATCAGGACGCGACGAAGGGTCAGGGCGGGTTCGACTTTGGGACAGGCCAAGTCGCCATGCCCGAGATGAAGCCGATGGCGCTGGATTTCTCGGGTTTCCGCGATCTCCCCGAGGATACGGTGGAGCAGATCGGGGCCAAGGCCAAACGGTTCAGGGAACTGCGCAAGAAGCAGGGCTTTGTGCGGGCGACGGCGGCGGCTAACCTCTATGTCGCGGCCTTCCTGCTGCCCAAGGTGGGCGGCGCGCCCGCTGGTCCTTCGGCCCGCACGGTGCCGACGACCGAGGAGCTGTGGATGGCCCTCAATCAGGGCAAGATCCGGCAGGCGATGATGGACGCGCCCAAGGCCGCCCGCCGCGCCCGCGCCCTGCATTGGCCGCTGGAATTTCCCGATGTAATGCAGCGCGGCGGGTTCGATGTGGTGCTGGGCAACCCCCCGTGGGAGAGGGTCAAACTAGAAGAGAAAGAATTCTTTGCCACAAGCGCCCCGCAAATCGCTTCTGCAAAAGGTAAGTCAAATCGCCTTAAGATGATTGATGCCCTAGGCGCCGCCCCGGAAGGAACCGCTCATCATAATCTATACTCGAATTTCATGGACGCAAAACGTGAAGCGGAAGCAATATCGGAATTCGTTCGGGTTTCAGGCGATGAGGGCGGTCGCTTTGTTTTTACTGGGACTGGAGACGTCAACACGTATGCACTCTTCGCTGAATTGTTTTCAGCACTCTACAACGAGCGAGGGCAAGCAGGTGTAATGGTTCCTACTGGAATTGCGACAAACGACACAACCGCCCCTTTCTTTGACCACTTGGTCACGCTGAAAAAACTCACATCACTATTCTCGTATTCGGAGATCAAGGCTTGGTTCTCGGGCACCAAGGACAATCAGTCTTTTTCCCTTGTCACACTGGGTAAATCCGAGAAAGCAGAATTTTGTTTCAGAATTGATACAGCCTCGGACGTCGAAGACCCGCGCCGCCGGTTTGAGTTCACTCCAGATGAAATCGTTCGGATAAACCCAAATACGAAGACCGCGCCTGTTTTCCGTTCACGCGCTGATGCTGAAGTTACGGCTAAGATCTATAGGAATGCTTCAGTATTGATCGACGAAAGTAAGGCCTCAGCTGGCAATCCGTGGCGCGTATCATTCTTGCGGCTATTCGACATGTCAAATGACAGCAGCCTATTTCGGACGGCGGCGCAATTGGAGGACGAAGGCCTAGCCCGCGACGGCGTCGATTGGACAGCCGCTAGCGCACCGCCGAGCCAAGCAACGCTGGCTGTGACAGGGGGTTCGCAGCGCCATGTTCCGCTATATGAGGCAAAGATGGTTACCTATTTTGACCATCGTTGGGGATACTATCCGGATGGCACCGACGACGATACTCGTGCCCTTCCACGTCCGAGCGAAGCAGAAAAAAAGGACCCTGCCTATGACATTGGCCCAAGGTTTTGGGTAGACGGGTCTGACGTTGCTACACGCCTTCATGAAAAAGGGTGGAACAAGGGGTGGCTCTTGGGACATCGCGGCCTAACGAACAACACCAATGAGCGGACCTTCATAACTTCCCTAGTTCCGCGCAGGGGGGCAGGTAACAGCTTCCCTGTTTGGGTCTTCGAAAACGATATGAGCGCGGATAAAATAGCCTGCTTGTATGCGAATACGTCGGCTCTGACGTTGGATTTTGTTGTTCGAAACAAAATTGGCGGGACGAACCTAAATTACTTCTACCTAAAGCAATTCCCGTTTCTTGCGCCAGAGTATTACACCGAACCCCGCCTCGCCTTCATCACTCCGAAGGTGCTGGAACTCACCTACACCTCGCACAGCCTCGCTCCCTTCGCCCGCGATCTGGGCTATGACGGCCCACCCTTCGCCTGGGACGAGGACCGCCGCGCCGACCTGCGCGCCGATCTCGACGCCTTCTACGCCCGCGCCTACGGCCTGACCCGCGACGAGCTGCGCTACATCCTCGACCCCGCCGACGTGAAAGGCCCCGACTACCCCTCGGAAACCTTCCGCGTCCTCAAGGAAAAGGAAATCCGTACACACGGCGAATACCGCACCCGCCGCCTCGTCCTCGCCGCCTGGGACCGCATGGAAGCCAACGGCGAATTCACGGCGATGGGGATGTGATGATCGAAGCGCCCCAAACCTTTGTGACGCGGCAAGAGTGCGACAAGATTGCGTTCCAGAATGGGTTTCGCCGGACGCATGACGAAACTGACGGCTGGCGGCATTATACCTCGACCACCGCACAAGGATCGATCTGGTTGGCTGCCGAGCAGACCGGCACCTGGCTGCTGTCCATCGACCATGCTGGGGTTCTGGCAGAGATCGGGCTTGAGGTTTCTGATACAGACGGCCCGGGCCTCGCGCGGTTTCGGTTCACATCACTGACCTCTCTCTATGCCGTTATGCCCCGCCTATACGAACTCGCCGTCAGTCTCCCCGACGCCCCCCTGCAAGAGTTCCTGCACCGAACGAAGGGCATGCCAAAGACGACTGAAGCAGAGCGTCTGGTGGTGCAGCGTGTAGGACAGGGCATATTCCGAGACCGTCTGATTACCTACTGGCAGGGCAGTTGCCCCCTGACGGGCATCACCGACCACGCTTTGCTTCGGGCCTCACACATCAAGCCATGGAAGGATTGCGAGAGCGACGAGGATCGACTGGACGTGCACAACGGCCTGCTTCTTTCGGCGCTCTGGGATGCCGCGTTCGACCGCGGCCTCGTTACCTTCGATGACGGTGGCCGCCCACAGTATTCGACCCAGCTGAGTGAAGCAGCCACTGCAGAATTGCGATGGCAGGCCCCAATTCGCCTAACAGACAAGCACCGTGCCCGCCTGGACTGGCACCGAAGCGAAGTGTTCGAAAAAGGCGCGGCGGTGGCCGGGTCTATGACAATTGATTGATGGAGAAGCGCCGTGAAAATTTCGACGATACTTGACCACATTGATAGTGGGCATATGGCGCTGCCAGAGTTCCAGCGCGGCTATGTGTGGAACCGTGATCAAGTCCGAGGTCTCTTCGACTCAATGTACCGACGTCATCCGGTCGGGGGGCTGCTTGTATGGGCAACCGAAGCGAAGACGGCGGCTCATCGTGGCGATGGCCCTATCGCTGCAGGTATCGTTAAGTTGTTGCTGGATGGGCAGCAGCGGATGACGTCGCTTTATGGGGTTGTGAGGGGGCATCCGCCGGAATTTTTCGACGGCAATCCCCAAGCATTCACCGGGCTTCGTTTCCACCTCGGAACGGAAACCTTCGCTTTCTACCAGCCAATTAAGATGCAGGACGATCCGCTTTGGATCGATGTTACGGCCTTGATGCAGGCTGGCACTGCTGGCCTTGGCAGTTTTGTTGCGAAGCTCTCCGCAGACCCCGAACAGGTCGCAAACGTTGGTGACTTTGTGGGCCGATTGAGCAAGCTGCTCAGCATAACTGACATCGACTTGCACATCGAAGAGGTCACCGGTGCTGATAAGACGCTCGACATCGTCGTCGACATATTCAATCGCGTAAACAGTGGTGGTACCAAACTTTCGAAGGGCGATCTCGCCCTTGCCAAGATCTGCGCCGAATGGCCCGACGCCCGCGACACCATGAAAGCGAAGATCAAGGACTGGTCGGACGCAGGATACCATTTCAACATCGACTGGTTGTTGCGGTCGGTGAACACCATTCTCACGGGCGAAGCGAAGTTCAGCTATCTTCACGACAAGGACGCGATCGACATTCAGGACGGCCTGAAACGATCCTCAAAGCATATCGACACATCGTTGAATTTGATTGCTGGACGCCTCGGCCTCGACCACGATCAAGTGTTCTTCGGCCGTTTCGGCGTTCCAGTGATGGTCCGGTATATGGATAAGAAGAACGGCGGCCTAGACGCCAAGGAACGCGACAAACTGCTGTTCTGGTTTGCGCAGGCTGGTATGTGGGGCCGCTTTTCAGGCTCGACCGAAACGGTCATAGACCAAGATCTAGCCGCGCTCGAAGGACCTAATGGCGGACTGGACGCGCTCATAGAACAGCTGCGCCTGTGGCATGGTGGCCTGAGAGTTGAAGCGGGTCATTTCACTGGCTGGAGTCTCGGAGCCCGGTTCTACCCCGTCCTCTACATGCTTACGCGCATGGGAGAGGCCTCCGACTGGGGAACGGGCTTGCCGCTCAAGGCAAACATGCTGGGCAAAATGAGCCGTCTCGAAGTCCACCACATCTTCCCCAAGGCTCAACTTTACAAGCGGGAGTATCGTCGTCCTGAAGTGAATGCCTTGGCGAATTTCTGCTTCCTGACCAAAGACACCAACCTGAATATCAGTGATCGGCTGCCCGAGGACTACTTTCCCGAGGTAGAGGCGAAACACCCCGGTGCGCTAGCGTCACAATGGATCCCAATGGACCCCGCACTCTGGAAGATCGAACGCTATCTCGACTTCCTAGAAGCACGAAAAAACCTGCTGGCCGCCGAAGCAAACAAGCGCTTCGAAGAGCTTCTGCATGGCGACACGCAATGGCTAGCCACAGGGACGACAGCTCCCGCGGCGTCTACTTCCGGACCAATAGGTGGCATTACCAGCGAAGCCGAAGAACAGGAGTTGGAAATCCTGAATCAGTGGGTGGAAGACCAAGGCCTTCCGCGTGGGCTGGTCGCCTTTGACTATGCAGATCCTGAAACTGGAGCGCAAAAGGCGGTCTTTGACTTAGCTTGGCCAGAAGGCCTCCAGCCCGGATTGACGGGACCCGTTGTCGTACTGCTGAACGAGACTGCGGAAGTTCTGGCTTTGGCTAGCTCGGCTGGGTTCCGGTGCTTCACCGCAGCGGCTGAGTTCAAAGCATACGTTAAGACTGAGATCTTAAACTCAGAAGCTGCCTAGGCAGAAATACATCGGAGGCGAAGCGTCCAGTCCCGGCTTCGGGTGTGCCTGAAAACAGCTCGCCCCGATCACGAAGACGGCGAGCCGCCGCCTCCAGCATCCGGCGTTGAACTGCCATTCTCGGCCACGACCCAAACCCCAAACGCTCCACTTTCGTCGCTAACCCTGCGCTCAATCCTTGCCGCTCGCTCAGCAGCTTCAATCGCATCCAAGACCTTCGCCTGCGCGGCGTCAAACTTAGCGGCCTCCGCCGCGCTGTCGGTCCGGTGGTTCAGCCCAGTGGTACTGTCATGCCAGACGAAGGCGTCAAAGCCCGCGAGATCATCACGCGCTGGATCCACCACTTCCCAGGTTTCAGCACCGCTTTCACCAAACCGCACCCCGTTGATCACCCGCGCCGCGGCATGATCGCTGCGCGATTCAGCGTAACGACGCCGATCATGATCGCGCGCAGCCTCCAGCGTCTCATGCAACTGCCCGTCTGCTGTGCGGAAGAGGTCCTCTTCGATATGATCGCCAAAATACATGATGGCCTCAGGGCGTTTGCGCAGCTCGTAGCACCACTCCAGCCAGCCCTGGGCTGTGTCATGACCCGGATCGCCACTTTGGGCCGCCTCAATCTGAAGCTGATCCATCATACCAAGCATCACCTCATAACCTTGGGCGTAATCAAACTCGGTCACACCGGCCTGCTCAAACACGCGCTCAAGCACAGCATAGGCACCATCACAGACGCCCATATCTTTGAAGAATTGTAGCGACGTTTTCATCCGATTGCTCCATATGCCCGATTTGACCCGCCAAGCCAGGTCACTGCATGCCCGTTTGTTTTGATGGCTTTGCCACCGGCGGCTCCAAGATTGCCACCTTTTTGAACAGTAAAGTCCGGCAGGGACTGCGTTCCAGAGCCACCTGCTGCGCCCCATCCCCCACCGCCGCCAGACGTCGGTGTCACTGGTGCTGTCGTGCCATCATTGGCATTGACTGAAAAATACACCGCAAACGCATCACCCTTACCGGATTGTCCCGGCCCGCCACCCGGCGCTGCAAACACTGTATCGAATGCGGAGCCATAAGGTGGGGATGGTCGATAGTCCGGCTGACCTAGCGCCACGTTGGCAGTTGCATCAAACCGGGTCGCGCTCAGGATGAGTTCCCCAACACTGCCGCCCGTCCCCGGCAGAATGCGCCCGCCACCCTGACCCGATATGCCGCCAATTTTGAGCGGACCTCCACCACTGCCACTGCCCATGTTGCATCCTCCTAAATACCGCCGCCTGCTGTGGCTCCTGCACCGCCCGCGCCACCGGCGCCGCCATGGCTCGGGATGGTTGCGCCGGCCCAGTTGTTCGAATTTGTGGCCACTGATCCCGGCTGGCCGATTGCACCACCCGAACCAAAGGCGCCCATAACAAGGCTTGATGTATTGCCATAAGGCATAGGCCCACCGCGGCCACCACCCGCACCGCCGCCACCGGGGCTGTGCACAGCAGTGCTCAGGATCGCGATGGGGCTACCAGTTGCCGCAGCACCGCCACCCCCGCCGCCGCCAATATACCCTATGGCATTATCAATGGTGATTGGGCCGGTCAGGCCCATCGCCGGGCCACCCGACGTGGGTGCGACGTAGCTCGTGCGGTCCGTCAACTGGTAGCCACCGTCGCCACCTTTGCCCATGATAAAGCCACGATTGACCAGCGTCAGCCCGCCGGGGAAGGCCCCGCCCATGTCGAGCGCCGGGATCGTAGTGTTGTCCGACCAGATGTAGATGCCGGCGGCCACCGTCACCTCGACCTTGCTCGTGCCATCCCAGCCCTGCGCTTGCAGGTATGTGTGCAGGTTCAGCTCCTGTTGATGGCTGGTGATCGTGTGGGTGAACTGGGCCGATTTGCCACGCAAGTTGCCGAGCCCGATGGCACCACTGGCCACGCCCGCCAGCCCGCGCACCGTCGCGTCGCCCAGTGAGATCGTGGCGCCCGCCGAACGGCCGAGCTCAGTGTTCACTTGGCTGAGCAAGAGCGGTCCTGTCGATGGAAGCGCCATGATTTACGGGCTCCCAAAGGCGGTGACATCGCCCAGCACCGTCAAATTGCCGGAGCCGTCCAGCGTCATCACGTCGGTGCCGTTGTAGCGGAAGGTCAGGCTTGATCCCGCAGCATGCGCGGTAAACGCACCCCATCGGGCGCCGACCTCAACGATCTCTTCGCTGCCATCGGCGCGTTTCAGGAACAGTTTGCCGTCCCGGGTATTGACCGCCAACTCGCCCAGATCCAGCTGCGCTGTGGTTGGCACCTTTGTGGCAATGGCGGATCGTTTCATACGGATTGTACTGGCCATGGGACCTCCTGCGGTTCAGCCTCATGTGAGGGACGGATGACTTGGAACGCAAAGCACTGGCTTAGAACGTGCCGCCATCAAGTGCGATGCCGGTGATGCTCCCGCCTGTGATGGCCACCGCACTGGCCGCTTGGACAGCTAGCGAGCCGAGGCCGAGGTTTGACCTAGCCGTGCCCTTATTGGGCAGGTCTGCGAGGTTGGAACTTGCGGCCAATTTGCCTGCAAGCCCATTGGTGACCGTGGTAGCAAAGTTGGGATCGTCGCCCAAGGCAGCGGCCAATTCGTTCAAGGTGTTCAGCGCGCCGGGGGCTGCATCAATCAGTGCGGCGATGGCGGCCTGGACAAAGGCGGTGCTCGCGATCTGGGATGTATTGGTGCCGCTGGATGCCGTTGGTGCGCTTGGCGTGCCGGTTAAGGCAGGCGAGGCAAGTCCGGCTTTCGCGTCAAGCGCAGCATGTAAGCCGCTGACTTGCGAGATTGTGTGGCTGTGCGCAGCTGGGGCAAAACTTGACGGTTTTCCGGTGACACCTGCCCAGGGCACACTGTCTGCCACCTCAGCCGCGTCCACTTTACCATCGTTGTCGCTGTCATAGGCAGACTTGAGCATGTCCCCCGCGCCAAAGCCTGCCAGCGCCGATTGTACAAAGGCCGTCGTGGCCAGCTGGGTTGTATTGGTGCCGCCGGTGGCCGTCGGTGCTGTGGGGGTGCCGGTGAGTGCTGGTGAAGTCAGGGGCGCTCTTGCGCTCAACGCCGACTGCAACCCCGTGACATCGGCAATGCCGTGACTGTGCCCATCGGCAGCTTTTCCATCAAGCGCCACCTGCAACCCGCTCACTTCCGAGATCGCATGACCGTGGGTGGCGGCCGCTTTGCCCGCAAGTCCTGCATCGAACTGCGACTTGCGCACAAGATCGGTGCTACTGCTGGCATCCTGGCTCGACTTGGGCACACTCGAGAAGGTCTTTGCCCCACCAATCGTCTGGCTGCCGACCCGGGCGACAAAACCACCTGCACCTGCCAGAGGCACAATAGCAGTGGCATTGCCGCCGCCATCATCGCCTTTGCCGATATAGAGCGTGTCATCGACCTCATTGTGGGCGACCTCGCCGGATTTAAGCGCAGCGGGTGCTCCGGCATTGCCGGCCTGGCGGCGTTTGAACTGGATCGTATTGGCCATCAGAAGAAGCCTCCGTTGATTGGGGTGTTGGTGGGCAGGACCGTAATTCCGGGCGCGCCCTGATCGCCTTTGTCACCGGGTGGTCCGGTCTTGCCCTCCGGGCCAGGCTGGCCGCCAAGGCGGATGCGCAAGGGCCCAGTGACCACCCGGACTTTGATAGGGGCGGTGATCGTGATGGGTCCGGTTTGAGGCGTTGCGCCACTCATGGGGCAAGCCCGCGCGTGACCGGCAGGATGACCGGCAGTTCCAGCAAGAACCCCAGATGCAGATCAGGCGCGAGATCGGTGCGCACGAGGTCAACCACCACACGCCCGGGCACGAGGTCAGCGGTTTGGTCCGGGCGTAACGCCAGTTCCAGCACGGTGTCGCTGACCCGCAGGATCCCCTGATCGGCGCTGGTGAGCGTGGCCAAGACTTCCGTCGCATTTGACCGCTCACGGATTTGCCCCGCATAAAGGGCACCCTCAACAAAGACTGGCGCCTCGGCCTCAATCTGCAGCCGCCACGCGTAGCCAATGAGCACGGCCGGGCCCTCCGTCACAGTGGTTGTTGTCATATTTTGCTCCAAAAGCCGGGATTGCGCCGGATTGCGGCCTGGCAGACGCAAGGATAGAAAACCCCCGGAAATGCCGGGAGAATTCACATGGGACAATCCGATCAAGACCTCGATCACCTCAATGGGCTGCTGCATGCGCTGCCCATGGAGAACATGCCCATGACGCTGAGCGAGCTTGATGGCTATGTGACCGGCGTTCTTGCCTGCCCAGAAATGATTCCGCCATCGGAATGGTTGCCCCACGTCTGGGGAGAGACCGGCGAGGCCGCATTTGCTGACCAGCAGTCGGCCGAAGAAACAATCGGTGCCGTCATGGCCCATTACAATTCCGTTGCCGACGCGATCACACGCAGGCTCCGGGTTGAACCTATCTACGAGATTGATCCCAACAGCGACGAGACGATGTGGGAGCCCTGGATCGATGGCTTCACCCGCGCGATGGGCCTCAGACCGGATGCGTGGTCAAACCTGCTCGACGCCGCCGATGAAGAAACCCAGGCCACGCTGATTTTCATGATGGCGCTGCAGGATATCTATACTGGGAAGAGCAAGTTTACGGATGAGGAGATCGACGAGATTGACCTTGAGGCGCCTGATCTGATCCCGAATTGCGTCACGACGATCCTCCACCAGTCTCGCCCCGAACTCGCCGGACAGGCTCCGGCCAACCTCCCAGGGCAGCCGTTTCAAGCAGGACTACGACCCGGCCGAAACGATCCATGTACCTGCGGGTCGGGCCGTAAATATAAACAATGTTGCGGCCGCAACTGAACGCCATCGATCAATTTCATGGCCGCCACCCGCACAGCCGTGCACCAACCTCGTTATGCGCGACGATCTGGGCCAGCGTCGGATCACTCAGGACATCCTGACGCGATGGTCGTATAGGCTCTGCCCAATCGCAATCGTCCCGCAAGCCCCGTGGGTCAATCGCGCATCCAGCGGTGAGCACGGCGCTCAAGATCAGCGCGGTCAGTGTTTTGCAGGTCATGGCGGATGTCCTTTGAGGTTTGCATGGATCTGAGGCGCGCATCGGCGCGGCGGATGGCCAATTCGGCCTCGGCTGCTTGGCGCCCCTGGCGGAAGGCGATCCAAAGGGCAACAATCACAGCCAAAGCGATGGCTCCGTAAAGAACAGCCCGCCTGCCAAGACCCGTGAGGAAAGCATGGGCAACGCCCATCATGGCGTGCGCCCTGTCTGGTGATCGTCGATCCGTGCGGACCGTGCCTTCAGCGCATAGACAATGACACCGACAAACATCGCCATCCCGATCCATGGCAAGACCATGGCCAGCCAGGCCTCCAGACCTGCGAGCGCAAAGAGCCGGGACGCTGTCTCCCGGGCCTGTTCAGCCTCATTCAATGCTGGTGCGATCTGAGAAGTGATGGACCCTACGGCCCCCAGAACCCCGAGCCCGATCTGCGCATTGGCCGCTGTCACGATGCGGCTGTCCTGTGGCGCGCCTGTAGCACGTTCCGGCGCAACCATTCGCCGCGACGCCACGGCCAATGCTTCCTCCAGCGCCACATCAAGGATTGGAACCAGCGGCAGCGCATGATCGTCGCGGAACGCGAGGATCGCCGCGCGCGTGCGTGGACCGATCACCCCGTCGATGTTGCCAACCTCGTGATATCCAAGCTTCTTCAAGCGGGTCTGCACGGCCTTCACGGATAGAGCCGATGATGGCGCCACATTCCCAGCCCGCCGGATACCCAAGAGCTTTGAGACGGGATAGCGTTTCACATTCACCGCATCAGACTGATTGCCGCCAAGGCCCCAGACCCATGCCCCCTCAATGCGATCGATGAAGAACACATGTCCCTGCCAGCTCGAAGACCCCCGCGGGATCACCCCGATGTCACCGGGCTGCGCGTCTGCGACTTCCACTGGCACGCCCCAGTCGAGATAAGACCGCGCTGTCAGCTTGCGCGTCGAGCGAATGCCAGCCTTCTCCAGACAATGACCGACGAAGGCGGCGCACCACGCCACAGAGTCATGCTCCACCCAATCGTGACCGACCGAGGCGTACATCTCCATGACGGTGGGGTTATTCGCGGGGCCCGGGCCCTCGGTGGTGCCGATATACCCGCGGGCAATCTCAAAAGGTGTCATGATGCTCTCCCATGCAAATGGAAAGCGCCGCCCCGAAGGACAGCGCTTGATTTTTGTGGTCATGTTTGTGGTTATGTTTGTGGTTGTGTTCAGTTTTACGAGGCGCGGCTATTTCTTGCGGCAAAGCCAGGCTGTCATCAGGGCCTCCGCCCCGCGCGGCCCTAAATACGCCAACGTGGCCACAAGCCCCGTGCGCACGGGCTGGCCAAGATCAAAGTGGCTTGCAACAGCCTCACCAATGATCGCCATACCGATGGCCACGGGGATTTCCCACAAAAGCTCCTTGCCAAAAAACCGCCGCCGGCCAAGTTTCACCTCACCCGAGTGATACATCAGCCGCCCCGTAAAGGCGCCGATCAGCGTGGTCACCGCCCCGCCAAACAGGCTGTTCAGTGTTTCTAGAAAGCCCGGCTCGGTCATGGGCACCTCCCGTGGTCGTGTTTATTTGGTGGTCTTGATCAGTATTCGCCGCCATCGAGCAGCGGCTCAAACGCGGCATCGGCCACATTGCGCAGCTTGAGCGTCGGCGGTGTGGTGCTGGTATCCAGCCACAGCATGCCCGGCGCGGTGGCCGCAGGTTCCACCGCGCCGCTGCTGGTGGAACGCAATGCTGCAACAATCTGGTTGATCTGGGCGCGCACAGCCGCCCCGTTGTCGTTGATGATCACAAAGCTGGGTGCTTGGGACACTAGGCCACCTCATCTGCTATCAGCCGCAATTCCGAGACGATCGGCGTAAAGGCCGGATCACTGGTTCTGAGCCAGGCGCGTGCCTCAACGGCATGGGCCTCAATCTCGCTGTTGTCGATCCGTCCCCACGGTCCCCAGACGGGCGTGGCCTCTACTGGGTCGTCATCGGTTTCACGGACCTCGAGCACAACGTCGATATCGGCGCCTTCCGAGCCATCGAAGTCGGCCCAGCTATCTATCGGTGTCATCCGGTCATCGATGTAATCCGAGAGAGCCGAGGCCCCGACCAAGATATCTGAGCGCAGACGGACGCGCTTCAGGCCGCCAAAATCAAGGCGATTGCCAAAGGCGTAGAGCCCCTCAAGGGCTGTGACCTCAGGCCTGCCCGAAGCATCGGGCGCGCTTACAAGTTTCAAGGTTCCGCTGACCGCTTCAAGATTGGTCTTTGTACCGGCAAAGCCTGGCTCCGCCGCCAGCGTATTCAGCTGCGCAAAGCTCAAGATCTGCACCCCCTTGGTGCTCACCGTGCTAACAGGGCCAATCCGGCCCTCGCTGTCTTCAGCCCGCAGCAGGTATGTCCCAGGCTTAAGTGGCACGACCGCAATGGCCTCGCCGCCCGAGACCCGGTCCATGAGGGTGGAGTTCGCCCAGGTGGCGGCCATTTCCTTGCTGTGGCGGATAATGACATTGCCACCCACGCGGACATCCACATCAACCGAGCGCTGCCATTTCAACACGGCGAGCCCGCCCGCGGACTGGATCGTCAGCCCCATCAGCGCAGCCGGTGGCGCTGTGAGGCCCACGATCTCCAAAGCCCCCTCGCGCCAGATCGACGAGACCCCCAGCACCGAGATCGCTTTGATCCGCACATCCCATTGACCTGGCTGGATATCGCGCAACTCCATCACCGTGCCAGAAGTGCGACCCCGATCCAGCCAGTCGCCGCCATCCCGCCGCGTCTCTACCTGATAGATATCGACAAAGCCCGAAGCTGCAGGCTCCCAGGCGATCCGCGCCAGGACTTTGACCGCTGAGCCGTCCCGTGTGACGTAAAGCTCCTCTGTGATCTGCGGCGCACCTGGTGGCGCGATATCAAAGGCGGTGGGCAGCGTTGTGCGTGGGGCTGCTGCATAAATTTGCTCTTCCGAGGCGTCCCAGTCGTAGATCAGTGGAGAGGTTTCCCGCAGGAGGAGCTCTGGCGCCAAGCGCGGGCCTGGTCCGATCTGCGTCAGATCAAGCCGTACCGCTTCAACCTCAAAGGGTTTTCCTTCAGGTAGATCCGCTCCGCCAAAGCCCCAACGGGCGTAGTGCACATATGTGGTCTCGCCGGCCGCCACGCGCCAGGCCTTCAGCTTGCCCGCCACCTTCAGGCTCATTTGCCGCCTTGCGCGCTCGAGTTCGATCTTGGCCAGCCGCTGCGCCATGGACGCGGAGATCGTGAAGGGCAGCGAGATATCCCGCCAGACCCGCTCGCCATTGTCCTCCAAGCGGTAGGCCTCACTGGCATAGGCCGGGAAGTCATCAGGCTGCCAGCTGTTCTCGGGGCTCACGAACTGGCCGCGCACCGCATTAAAATTCGACGCCCGGCTTTGCCGCGTGGTCAGCGTCATGCCACCCTCGCGGACATCATCGGCCGTAATCGTCGTTTCCGGCACCCGGTAGGCTCCCGCCCGCATGCGCCACTGGCCCGCCTGCCAGATGCAGCGCCCTGCCATGGCCGTCAGCATCGCCTCGATAATGGTCTTGGGCGTCTCCGAAAGCGAGACCACACCATTGCAGGTATAGCGCGGCTCGGTGCCGCCATCGGCGAGCGGCACAGTCTCATCGCAGATATTCGCCGCCTCAATCAGGCTGTCGGTCTCGATCCCGTCAGCTCCCCCGATAACAGCCCCGATGCCATAGGTTTGATGGGCCATGTAGTCCGCCACACAGAGGGCCGGATTGTCCGTATAACCCTCCTGACCCGTCCGTGGATCGAAGATGTCAGCCTTGCCCTCGAGATCCACAGTGATGTTCGGAATGCCGCCAGGAAAGGCATCCGGATCATAGGTCAGCTTCAGATAGATCGCCGCACAACCCGCAAGGCGGTGGGCGTCGGTCCAATGCTCCGGGGCCGCCTCAATCAGCCCGGCAAAGGCTGTCTGGTCATCTGCACCGAGGCGCTTTTCAACGGCGACCTTGCCCGCCCAACGGCCCTGGGCTGCACCTGACGCATCAAGCGCCTCCTCGCCCTCAAAATAGATCGCCCCGATGGATTTGACGCGGTGGGCCGCCAGCACGACCACCAGGTGCAGGTCTTTGTCCTTCGCTCCTGTGGAATGCAGGAACACAATCACACCGCCCTTGCGCGTGCGGCCGTAAACCATCTCGCGCGGCATCACCGGCTCGCGCACCGTCACTGTACGCGCCTTCATTTCCATCTGGCCCAGGCTTGGCGTGGGCATCAAGGCCTGTGCGGCCGCCGATAAGAGCATCGACGCCCCAAACTGGGCTGCAAAGCCAACCAGACCCGTGGCTGCAAATGCCGCGGCCACACCGCCTGCCGCAATGGCAGCACCCCCGAGGGCGACTGCACCAAGAACCACGGGTGGCATAGATCACGTCCTCCAGGCGAGACGACAGGTTGCAAGGGACAGGCGCACCAGACCCTCAGGGGCCACAAAAGCAGCCTTGGCGCCGATGACGATGCCAAAAGCCTCAGGGTCACCGCCCAAGATCAGATCGCCACGCTGTGCAAGGCGCACGACTTCAAGCGGGTCGCCCAGCAAAGCGCGCCCGCCCTCTTCAAGGTTTGTCCAGCCAAGCCTGCGCAACACCCGTCCGCAGCCGATCGGCGTGCGGTAGCGCCCGCGCCATAAGGCCGCATGATCCGGGCCATTCGTCAGGTCACGATGGAGATCAAAGGCCCAGTTGGCGCAATCGTGCTGGCCCCAGATAAAGGGCTTTGTCTGCGCCGCCCTGATGGCCACGGCAAGGACCTGCTCCCAATGGGGCACGCGCGTGGCAACAGTAATCGGTCGCTCCATCAGCCGCGCCCCCAGGTGATCTCTTGATCTTGAATGGCCGTCACATGCTCAAATCCGCGATCACCTGGATGCAGGACCTGTTGGCTTTCATGGGTGTAGCGCCAGTTGCGCGGCACACTCAGATCAATGAGCCGGCTTTCATAGCTGATCGTGATCCGGCAGCTCTGCCCGTCCTCTTGTAGTTCGGGCACATCAAGGCGGCCGGTAAAGGCCTGCACGGGATCGGCGATCACTCTGCGGTCGTCCGTGAGTAGCGCCAGCCAGATGCGTCCCGCCTGACCCTGGCGCGCCTCATCGATCGCCAGCCCCACCAGATCCAGTGGCACGCCCGAGAGCGACACCGTCGTGCCGGAGGCAACAACATCCGAGGTTTCCTCAAGAGCCCCAAGCCCCAGAAGCACGCCGACGCCGGTCCATGTCTTGCCGTCCCATTCCACAGGACCAGCCCCAGTCCAGATCCGCACCATGCCGGACGGGAACGCCCCCTCAAAAAAAATCGCAGGCTGCAGATCAGCGCGATCGAGTGCTGTGGCCATATCATTTGTGATATCCCGGCTCATAGCGCCTCGCGGGCTGACAGGGTGAACCGGTGACGGGCTGCGCGTTCAATGCGGGTTGGCACAGAACTCGTGGGGCGCAGCAGCACCTGCGGTCTGTTTACCTCCAAAGGGGTATTGGCCGGCAGCGCGCTGCGCATGGCCGGAAAGAGCGTCAGTGTTGCCAAACCGTTGATGTCCGCTGATACATCAAAGGCAATTTGATGCAAACGCGTGTCGCGCGCGGTGCCAATCGACACAAAGTCACCCGAAGCCAGCGCAGGCAAGCCCGGTGGCCAGCCTTGCGTTTGCACGACATTGCCACCCGTGATGGGCGTCGCCAGCGTGACCGGTTGCGTCAGCCCTTTTGGCTCAATGGACGGATCAGCAAAGAGCAGCAGGCCCCGGCCAGAGCCAAGCGCGGTGAGGGCTGCAGAGACCGAGCGCGCCAGCGGTCCTGATTGTGCGGCGAACTCGATATCATATTCCCACCATTCTCCACCCCAGTCCTGCACTTCCGTCGTCCCGGTAAAAGGCGACTGCGTCTGGCTGGTGGCAGTCACCAACCGCCGCTCAATGCCGGCCACCCAAGTGCGCGGCAATTCCACGATCACGCTCATGCCATGCGTCCCCGCCGCATGGCATTGCCAACGGCGGCCACCGCAATGCGCTCAAACTCGGGCTGGGCGCTGCGCATCACCGCAGCAATCTGCTCAGCCACGCCCATCTGCGCGCCGCGCGCATCGACATTGAAGTGGACAGCAACAGGGGTTTTCCCGTTGGCCCCGCGTGCAACCTCAGCCCGTGACAAGACCCGCTCGCCCCGTTGCAGGATGGTGGGGACTTCATCGGGCCGCAATCCGGCCCAGGCGCCAGCCGGCCCCACGGTGCCGCCTGAATGCATGCGCGGCGCACCGGCAAAAGCCAAGGCAGGCACAGACCGCGTGTGGCCAGAAATCCCAACCATGCCACCAGCATGCGAGACGGCGGCGGCAACTGATCCACCGCCGCCAAAAGCGCCTGAGAGCGCGTTGGCAATGGGTCCCAGCACCGCATTCTTGAATGCCAAGACGGCCAAATCCGCCAGAATCGAGCGCACCAGCCCCTTGAAGTCGAGCTTGCCGGTTTCCACAAAGCTGCGGAAAGCGCTTTCGGCGCCAGAGAAGGCACTGGACAGGGTTTCGCCGAGACCCTTGCCCCAGTTCAGGGCGTCCGTGGCATAAGAATTCAGGGCTTCCGAGACGGCGCGCCAGCCGGTCACAATTCTCTCTGCAGCGCCGCCACCAGACCCGCCGCCGCCCACAGCATCTCCGGCCTGGGCCATAGCGCCTGCCAGGCGGTCGGCGGAAGCCGTGGCGTCATCCAGTGCGGCAGCGCCATCCTCGCCGGTACTTGCAACAGCATCGCGGAGTGCCGCCCAGGACGTCAGCGGGGCTGTAGCGCCAGCCGCCAAATCGGTGGCGGCCTGCCGGTAGGTGTTCGCGGTGGCGAGTGCATCGGCGGCAATCCCATCAAGTCCAAGATCGGGCGCTGTAAGCGGGTTATCTTCGAAAGCCCGGCGGAACGCTTCAGCTGCAGCACTTCCTGCATCCGCCGAAGCCCCTGCGAAGGGATTTTCGATATCACCAAGACTGATCTCGCCAATTTCGCCAAAGGTCGTCTCGATGCCCACAGCCGCCAGCGCATCGCGGATCTTGCCTGTAAAGGCATCAATCCGGGCGATTGCGCCATTCAGCATCGCTTCAATCCCGTCGAGCATGCGGTTGGCAGCCGCGTAAACGAGATCTCCGATCACGGCTGGCAGGCGCGACCAGATTTCCCGGACGGCGAGAAGTGCCCCCTCGAAGGTATTCGCCGTGGCGTTACCAAAGGCGACCACACTTTCAATCGCGCCCGCCATGCCCGTCGCAGCATCGGCTTTCAGGTCGTAAAACATCGCCGTGGCGCGCGCGCCGGCCGCCGCGGCGCCCATCTTGATCCGGTCCCAGACCTCGACAGCGACATCCTTCAGGAGGCGCATCGCCTCGCCAAAGCCGCCTGCGCCGCCCGCCAGTCGCGTGAACCAGTACACCAGCTCTCCCGCACCAACGATCAACGCGCCGATGCCAGTGCGGATCAGCGCGCCTTTCAGGACCACCAGCGTTGTTGCCAACCCGCGCACCGACAAGGTCGCCGCGGCCATGGCTGCGACCCAGCGTCCAGCCAGGAAGGTGGCGAACGTCCCGGCGTAGATCGCGAGCCGGTCAAGGTTGGCCAGAACCGCATCAAAGGCGCGGCTGATTGGGCTGGTGGAAGAGGCCAGCGCGACAAAAGCATTGGCCACCGCCTCCAGCGACGGGGCAAGCGCCACGGCAATTCGGTTGCGCACGCCCGTAAACACCTGTCCAATGCTGACCAGCGCCAGTTCAGAGCGACGCATCGCGGCAATGGCATCCGCATCAAGGACGGCACCCAACGCCTGCGCCTGTGTCCCGAGCCGGGTCATTTCTGCCCCACCGTTCTGCAAAAGCGGGATCAGCCGCGTTGTATCAGATGCCATGGCTTCGAGATAGAAGGTCATCTCCTGCTGGCTGACGCCTGCGCGCTCGAGGCTATCGACATAGAGTTGCAGCGCTTCCGGTCCCGAGAGGCGGGCGAACTGGTCCGCCGTTACGCCCACGCGCGGTGCGATGTTCTCGAAGAAGTCCGCCATCGGCCCGCCGCCCGTTTGCAGAAAATCCCCCACACGGTCGTTCACGTCCTTCAGGATATCGGCCAGCTTTTCTTGCTCGATGCCCACAGTGGCGGAGGCCGCCGACCACCGCTGAAACACCTCAGGTGCCGCATTTGCAACCTGGGAGAGCTGATTGATTTCATTGGCGGCAGCAACAGTGGACCGAGTCATTGCAACAACGGCACCGGCCAAGGCGGCCGCAGCAGCGGTGGCTGCAATGCGCGCACGGCGCGCGAAGGCTGCCATGCGGGCATTTGCCTGGTCCAATTCACGGCTCAGACGCCCCATACCCCGCGACCCGGCCGCACCAACGCCTTCCAGCTCGGCACGCACTTGCCGGCCGCCAGTCGCCGAGAGCCGGACTGATACCTTTTTCTCAGCCATGGTGGTGTTCAATCTCTTGGTTTGTCTTGCGCACCATCACCGCCTCGATCGGCGGCAGGAGTTCCGCGATGATCAGGGGTGAGAGCCCGAGGGCCACCCCGAGTTGCAGGGCAGCAGCCATGTCCCAGCCAAGGACAGCGCCACCGCTCATCCCGCCTGCAACGCGTATCTGGCCGCCGAGGCGCTGAACCAGATCCCAGACCTGCCAGCCCTCAAAGGTCAGCGGTTTGTGAAGGCTGCGCGGACAGTCCGCACATACGGATGGACAAGCCGCGCAGTACTCACCGCCCCCGCCGAATTCCCAGTCAGCGAGAGCGGTCAGGCGTTTTTTTCTGCATCCAGTATCAGCGCGCCTGCGATGTATTTGGTCTGGAAGGCCTCAAAGATCGGCCAGAGCTCCAAAAGCGCGTCGATGCCCTCAGGCGTCAGAGGAAGGGGCTTGCCGTCCTCGTCTCCGACGCCCTCCCAGTCCTTCACAACGATGCGCGCCACGGCCTTTGCCACGATACGGGCCAGGTCGTCGTTGGAGGCACTACCTACAGCATCCGTTGCTGCAGCGATGATCGCCGGATCGGTCCGCGCGGCTAGCATGATGGCCGTGGTGAGCGGCTCCACCAGCAGGCGGACGCCATGGCCGAGGTCGAGCCAGCGCGGCTCCGTGGACAAGTTTAAGCGCAGCATGGTCAGTAATCCTCGCGGTCATTTGTAAGGGTGACGGTGCACATCCGGCCCACCAGCGGGTCACTCGCCGCCTGCCAGTCAAAGGTGGCCTGTACACCTTGCGGACCCGAGATTTCGATCCGCGGGCGCGGGAGATAAACAGCATGCGCGGTGACGGTCAGGCTCTCGCCCGTGGTTAGCGAGTATGAAAATTCCAGCTCGCAGGCCTCGCCATTGATCGCCTGGGTCACCAGCGTCTGATCGGCGAATCGTACGACGACATTACCCGTCAGGGCGGCAATAGACGGGTCTGCGCCGTCGATCTTGCCATCCGCCCGGATCGTCTCGATGCGGTCGAGATTGTTGGCATAGGTGAGGTCAGCGGAGACAACGTTCCCGATATTAGCTCCGTTCCGTGTGATGGCCCCGTTGAAGTGGCCGAAGCGTTTCAGCGCGATGTTAGCCGGTGTCCCTGCCGCACTGGTCGTGGCGATCTCCTCGCCCTGGGCCACAATGCTGGCCGTGGCTGTCAGCAAGCCTGATCGCGCCATTTGCCAGTTGAGGCTGTCGACCATGCAGCCGGCATACATTGCAAAGCGGGGCACCTCAGGCATGGCCGTCTCGACCGAGAAGGACGGCAGAGCCCAGTTTCCAGAGTGGAACTCGTGCGTGTAGGGTGCGTCAGCTCCGGTGGTCGTAGGCGCTCCAAAGGCAGCTTTCAGCCAGAAACCAAAGGCATCCGCATCAATCGGGATCACCACGTCCCCGTCCGCTGTCACGGCATCCTTGATCGGCGCCTGCGGATCGCGGCCATACCCCAAGAGTTCCGAGGTCTGCAGCGGTTGCTCCGCCCCCAGCGTCGTGCTGGCGAAGGGCATTTTGCTGAAGCCGCTCGCAGGCGGCGTGCCATATGTGGTCTCGAACGCCAGCGCCATCTGCGCCCGCGCCCCTTGAGCTCGTGCCATTGGAAATTCCTCCTGTACCAGATAAAGTGTTGTAAGCGACGAGTGACGTCACAAAATCCGAATTTCCCTTGGGTTTCAGATCACGCGCACATTTGAGGGGGCTGCCATGTTTGAAACGGTTTTCACCATCATCATCGGGCTGGCAGCTCTATTTTTTGTTCTGTGGATTTACATTCTATTGCCTGCGGGAATGGCCACTAAGCGTGGTCGTAGTGCCTTTGGTTGGGTGGTCTTAAGCCTACTTTTTTCGCCAATCCTTGCGTGTCTTCTGCTGCTGCTTCTTGGCGACAATCCTAACGCGCAGCGCGCTTAGCACCCGAACAGCTTGCAGGTATTCATCCAAGCGGATCGCTAGTCGTGTAGAACAATGAAACTCTGATCACGGCCGCCTTCAGGCTTGCCGCACCTTCAACAGGCAGATCGACCGACTGCGGGGCTTCCGCCTCCACCCAGTCGCAAAGGCCGTCCAATGTTCGATCGGCGGTGATCACCGCGCCGATGCTGACGCAAAGTGTGTCGAAAGCAGCGTCACGGTCGTTCGTTCCTTGCACGACTGCCTCTATCTCGGCGCGGTGCTGATAGTGATAGCGCAGCGGCGACAGCGTCACCTCCGGCTCACCCGGCTCGCCGTCGCGCAGAATTAATAGCCCCTGAGCCGGAACGCGCTCGGGCAAGACATCCCCGCGCAGTGCGCCAGTAGGCAGCATGGAGAGCCGAGTGTGCAGTGCAGAAAGGATGGTTTCGCGCGCACTCATAGTTTTGCCTCTAGCCAATTCGCCACGATCAGCCCCGGAACTGCCGCCAGCGCGCGGTCGGCGTCGCGGGCCAGATTGAGCCGTTTCGCAAGCTTCACCTGTGGGACCAGCAGAAAGATCGGCACCGTGCTGCGTCCGCGACCCGTCTTGGACCGTGAAGCCACACCAAGCCCGCGGTTGTTCAACCGACCATCAGCCACCAGCAGGCTTGGCCCGCGCCGCCGATAGACAAACCGCAGCCGCAACCCGCGCCGCCGTTCCCATTCGCCGGGGGTGATCCTGCCACCGCGCACGCCACGACCAGCAGCTGGAGTCGGGATCGCAAGCCAGAACCCATTTTTCGAGCGGATCAATGGTCCGGTGTCATGAGCGCCGACAATCACGGGTGCCTTCGACCAGACCAGCGCTGCTGCTTTCAAGCTTTCGCCAGATCTCGGATAGGTCTGGCTCCGGATCGAGTTCGACAATCGCCGACCGAGGCCTGCTTGCGTAATCTGCCCGCGCCATGCGGTTTTCAAGTCCGTGCCAGCTTCGCGCATAGCTGCACTGACGGCCTTTTCACCTGCCTTTATCTCCGCTGCCATCGCGGAAATGAGATCAGGGCTGATGTCGAGCCCGAGCTTCATGCCGGACACAACTCAATGGTCCAGACCAACCGCTCGCGGTCGCGGCGCGGTTCACCCTGGATCAGGAACGTTTCCTCGCCAATCAGGATCTGTTCCTGTGGGCGCGGATCCGGGATATCTGCAACCTGAACGTCGATGCGTGTCGTCTCAGAGAGTAGACGGGCTGATCCGAACTCTGTGATCTCGTCAGGACGGCGCAGAATGCCACGGGCCCGTGTGAACTGACCCTCGACGTCACGATGCCATATCTCGAAAGAAATATTCGGATCGCTGAACAGTGTTCTGATGACTGCAGCAAATGCCGTCATCAGAAGCTCGCGTTTAGGCGCACCCGGCCAATCACGTCAGCCGCGCCGCCCGCAACCGCGTCGGTCGCCACGCCAATCAACGTATTGCCGGTGGCGGTTTTGGAGGCTTCCTTGTTGGTGTTGTCCCAATAAACCTTATCACCGGCAGACCAGGCTTGGGAGGCGACCTTCTTTAGATCGAAGACGCCGACGAGTGCGGTCTCAACGGTTTCGGCATTGGCGGCATCCCCGGCGGCCACGCCAAAAATGGAGCCGACGAGCAGGCCGTCGCCGGACGTTACGGCGTAGGGCGCGGTGAGCGTGACGGTATTGCCGGGCTGGACGTAGTTTTTCATTGCGGGGTCCTTTGCAAAACGAAACGAGCGGCCCCATTGGACCGCCCGTCAGGGTTGGAGTTTCAGAATTGGCTCGGTTTATGCGCCCGGATTCTTGTAGAGGCCGCGCCAGTCAATGGCCTTGGCACCGAAGTCGAGGCGGCACTTGATCTCAACGCCGTCGACGTCAAAGCCGTTGCGTGTCTCGATGTAGGCACCTTGCTGGCCCTCGAGATAGGCGTACTCGATTGTATCGATCTGGTTTGGGTTGGCGGCCAAATACCAGGCGGTTTCGCTTACCGCGTCCAGCCGGGGTTCGCTGATCGGTGCCAGCGTCCGGATCGATTGCGGCACGACGTTCGAGGTTGCGGCGGGCACCAGGTTCTGGGCGACCATCTGCTCGGCACGCAGTTCCAACGAGGCAGGCACGATGAGATATGCAGGACGGACATTCAGAACCGTCTTTTTATCGAGACCGGTCTGCTTGGCCATCGCAGCACGCGCCGCACCAACGCTTCCCACATCAAGCGCTGCGCCAGTACCGGCCAGGTTCTTGTGAGTGTTATGGAAGAGCGCATTGCCATCGGCCATCGCAGGGTTGGCGGTGATGATGCCCCAGACCACGTCTGACTCCAGCTGGGCGATAGAGTTGCCATACATTGCCGGGATGCGCGTGAAGGCGTCGAGATCATCATTGATCAACGTCTGCCGCGTGATGGCGACCACCCGGCCGTAGGTCTTGACCTTGTAGCTCTCTTTGCTCTCGCCGAGCGTGCCGCGCTTGAACTCTCCGCTCTCGCCAACTTCCAGCAGCTGCGGGGCCTCACCAAGTTGCACCCGATGCATCGACTTGAAGTCAGTTGCCAGAACCTGACGGCAGAACAGCATAAACGTGCGGGGATAGGCGTCATAGGCTTGCCGCAGGGTCTTGTTCGTGACCGCCGACAAGATTTCTGGGAAGTCAGACGTTGAATGCAACGCCCGCGTGGCCACCTCGTCGCGCGACAGGCCCCGCGTGTTGACCCCGGCATTGCCAAGGCTTTCGCGGGCCAGTTCCATCAGCGTCATGCCGCGGTACTGGCGGGCGGCGTCTTCCAGAGTGAAGAGCGTCGGGCTGTAGCGATGCAGGAGTGCATTGGCCACCGCGTCGCGGCGGGTGATTTGTTCGTCGCGGCCGCCCAGCGGGATCGACACCTGGCTGAAGGTGCGGGTTTCTTCGGATTTTGTGGCAACCTGATCAAGGATCAGGCGGCGCGCTTCGCCGATATCCGTGCCGCGCTTCACCAGGTCGTCAGCAAAGCCGCGCTCGAGGTTCAGACGGCCTGCCAGATCGTAGATTGTGGAAACACGGTCGCGTTCAGTTTCGCGGGCGCGGGTCGCGACCGCCTCGGTGTCAGGCGCTGCGGCAATGTCAGCCATTTGCGGCTTTCGCTGTGTGCGGGTTTCGCTTGCGGCGACTTTTGGTTCGTCCGTCGGCTTTTGGGTATCGGTCATGGGTGTATCCTCGTCAGCATTGTTGTCGCTGGGCTTGTCTTTGGCCTCTGTGGCCGGGGCGTTGGATGTGTCCGTCATCGGGGTAGCTCCTCTAGGTGTGGGTGGGACGTCCCGGCGATGAAGGACGCAGTCGTGAAGTGGGGATTGTGCGCGAAACCCCGCTGCGGGGTCCGCGCCGACAGGCACGGCGGACACCTCAAAGGGCGTCCAGTCCACTGCGCGCCAAAGCTCGCGTGCAGCCTCGGGCTTTGAGACCTCAAACCGATGAACCTGATAACCGATGGACACGGCGCGGATGTGGCCGGCCTGGATGTCGCGCCAGATCGGTTCAACATCGGCGCGCTCAGAGATCCGAACCTGCGCAATGCCACGGCCGTTTTCGATCCGGGCAGAGCCGGGAACCACAGAACCGATCACGGCATCCAGCGTATCGACCTCATGCACCTTCAGAAAAGGTGCACCTGCATTCAGCCGCTCAAGCCGCACGTGATCCGGATCGAGGCTCAGTTCCTCATCATAGGGCTCGCCAAACAGTGTCGTTCGGCGCACACGCGCACCGGCTGACCAGACGACTTCAACAGTCCGAGCGTTAATATCAGCTGAGTTTGGCGCAAGCTCCGCCATCCGGCGCAAGGCCGGGATTTCGATCGTTGTGTCCATATCGGTCAATCCTGTTGGTCGATGTCAGCCCGCGCAGGGTCTGTGTCGTTGCCGGGCGGGCCATTCGTCGGGTCATTGTCCGGATCGGTACCCAGATCGCTTGTCTGCGCACTTCCGGTTTTGGTGACCCGGCGTGGATCGCTGTCGAGTACCAACCCGAGTGTGTCGAGCTTGGCATTGGTTGCTGCAATCTCCGCCAGCACGGCGTCTGGATTGCGGCCCTGCCGCGCGATGACCTCGGCCAGCGTCATGGTGCCGGACCGGATCGACAGCAGGTTGGCCATCGCGTCTTTCTGAGGATCGACCGCTTCGAACTTCGGCGGTGACCACTCTACCGGCACGTCCGGTGTTGGGATCAGACCTGCAGCCCATGCAGCCTCGCAAAACCAGCGCCAGACCGGGGCGCAAAACATTGGAATGAACAGCTGCCACTGCACAGCGTCGATCTGACGGCGGAATTCCACCAGCCCCGCACGGATCGAGGAATAGTTCACCTGGGAGAGATCGCCGGTCAGCAACTCATACGGCACACGGAACCCTGCCGAGATCGTATGCAGGCTCGCCCGCTTGTATTCTGCATAGCCGCCGGTGGCAGAGGGCTGGTTAAACCGAATGTCCTTGCCGCCGCGCGCATAAGCAATGAGCCCAGGCTCGAATTGCTCGACCCGATTGCCATCAGCATCAACCACCGACGGCGCGATGCCTTGTTGCGCTTCATCATCGCCAAAGACGATGGCGGTGACACAGGCCTCGGTTTTCTTGCGCACCAGCTCGGCCACCTCGTAATCGTCGAGATCGCGCAAGCTGCGGATCACCGGTGCACCCCAGGGAACGCCACGCGCCTGTGTGCGCTGTTTTTCATAGATGTGCGCGATCTCCATCGCAGGCACCGGGCGGCTCTGCAGGCCATTCTGCATCGCGCCATAGGCATCGCCCGGATGTTCAGCGTGTAGCCAATAGGCCTCTCGCTTTCCAATGGGATTAAACTGAATTCCCTGTACCAAGCGCCCCGCGCCGAGCACGCCAGATTTTGTGGCATCCAGAAAGTCGGCTTCCAGCACCTGCAATTGTAGCGGCACCGGTAGCCCATCAGAGGAGCGGCGCAAGCGGCGGCGCACCAGAACTTCTCCTGCCTCGACCATCTCGCGGCAGATCAGGGTCTGCAAACCATAGAAGTCGAGCTGTCCATCGGCATCAGCTACGGCAGACCAGCGCGCGAATAGCGCGTCGACCTTGCGGTCCAGCGTGTCATTGCCGCTGGCCGCTCGGGGCATGATGCCCGCACCAACAATATTGTTCACGAGTACCGCCACAGCTTTCGCCGCATGCGGGTTGTTGCGCACCAGATCGCGCATCCGATCCCGCAAGAGGGCTCCAGCCACGCCCACCTCGGTATCTGCAGATGTGCCCCGCGCACGCCACCCATCGGTTCGCCGCCCCTTAGCGGCACCATCATATCCGCGCGTCAGGGTTTCGAACGCCTGGCGCGCAAGGACACGCCGCGCTGCCGCGCGCGGTGCCACGGTGGCAATTGCGTGATCAAACCAGTTTCCCGACATCAGCGATCTCCGCGCGAGAAGCCAGCAAGTCCGGCGATCGGTAGCGGCCGTGTGGTCCCTGCGATGGCGCGCTCAATCGTTCGGATGCGCAAAAGGAGATCTGCAGCTGAACCATAATCGACGGATTTGCCATCATAGCTGACCCGCGTGGTGCCGCTGGCATAGGCACGGCGCAGCGCTGAAAGCTCGGTTTCCGTCCAATCAGTCATCAAAACCATCCTCCACGCCGTCCGAGCCAGTCGGATTGACGCTTGCCTTGCGCAGCCTGCGCTTGCCTGTTGATTTGCCCCGCAGGATCCGCAGAGGCGTCAGCGACCCCAAGCTGGTCTTCAAGGTCCCGCCATTTGTCGTCCGTCCAGCGATCCGAGCCCACGATCCAGGCGGCAGCGCGAGCATAAACTCGGCAGTCCAACGCCTCGTTGCGCTCGCGCAGCTTCTGCCATTCGAGCCGGGCGAAGCCGCGCTTGGTGCGCACCGTCACCAACTGCTCGGCCACGAATTGCTTCAGCCATTCGTTCTCGACCCAATGCGGCAGATGCACCGTGCCGGGCGAGAACGTCGCACCGTCGGCGCGTTCTTCGTCGGTCGGCCTTTCGAGCCGCAGGAAGCGATAGGTCTCTGCCTTGAAGGTCGAGACCGCCACGGTCCAAAGACGCGCGCCCCGGCGCAGACGTTTGCCCCCTTCAGTCGCATCCACATAGGTTGGGCCAGATACGGGGCTTGCGCGGTTGAACCCTTCGACGCCTTTGACGGGCGCGACCTGCGCAAATCCTTGCGCCCGCGACCATCCATAGACCGCCGGAGCCTCATAGCCGGTATCGATGGCAAGTCGCGCAATCTTCAAGTGCGCGCCACGCTCATGCGGCCAGGTTCGACCAAGCAGTTCGGTCAGATCGCCCCACGCCTCATGACGATCGGGGCCGCCTTCGATAACAATGTGATCGACGAGCCAGCTTTCGAGCCCGCGGCCCCAGGCCCAGACATCGACCTCGATCCGGTCCTTTTGCACATCGGCGCCAGCTGTCAGGAACAACCCACCCGCAGGCACAATGCCCGGCTTCCACCCTTCTCGCTGGTCGTAGAGCCGCTGCCAGTCCGGCGCCTCACCCGTCTCGACCCACGTCTCGCCGAGGATCGTGTTGCGAAACGCTTTGATCGCCTCATCCGACCCCTGGGCTGCGTCCCAGGCCCGCACAATCCGCTCCCAGCTGAGCCAGCCAATCGGCGAATAGAGCGCAGATAGGTGATAGCCGACGGTATTCGGGTCCGCCGCCGTGGCGGTTGCTCGCCATTCGCCAGCCTCCAGCATCGCCGTCTTGTGATGCTCCGCTATGGGCTGCTCGCAGCCATCGCAGTGATATTCCGCTGTCTCGGGGCGCCCCTTCTGCCAACGCAGTCGTTCGAATTTGAGCCACTGCATCGCGCCACAATGCGGGCATGGGACAAAAAACCGACGCTGATCACTGGCCTCATAGTCCCGTTCAATCCGGCTCATGCCGCGAATGGTCGGGGTTGAGACCAAGAACACCTTGCGCCGGTGGGCGAAGGTCAGCGAACGCGCTTCCGCCAGCGTAACCGGATCACCCTCATCGTCGGCGGACGCCGGATAGGCATCGACCTCGTCGAGGAAAATGTAGCGCGCCGGGGTCGAGCGCAGCCCTACGGCCGAGTTTGCCCCGGTCATGATCAAAATACCGCCCGCAAATTCCTTGGACAGCATCGTGTTGCCCGCGTCACGAGAACGCGCCGGTTTGACCCGCTCCCGCAGTTCCGGGCTCTCATCGATCAGCGGATCAATCCGCTGACGTGAGTTTCGTTTCGCCAATTCCACCGTTGGCTGGACCGCCAGCATGGGTCCTGGCGCCTGATGGATCGCAAAGCCAATCCAGTTGTTGCCCGCCTCGGTCGCGCCGACCTGCGCTGCCTTCATGAACACGATCCGCTGTGCCTGGTCGCCGGGCGAAAGCCTGTCCATGATCTCAGCCATGTAAGGCGTGCGGGCCGTTCGATACCGACCAGGTTCTGCCGACGCGCGCCCCGACAGCATCCGGTGTCGGTCTGCCCATTGGGAGACGGTCAGGTCCGCATCCGGCGTGAGACCCGCGCCCCAGGCACGCAGGATTTCTGCCGCGCCATCGAAATCCAGCAGATCGTCCGCATCATCGGAGATCAGGTTTGACCTCGGCAAGATCGTCGAGCTGGGCACGGACATGTTTTTCCAAAACTTTCTGCATTGCGGCGGGCTCAACGCCCAAATCTGCCGCCATCAACGCGGCCGCCCGCGCGGGCCAGTTGACCCAGACATCACGCTCCTGCCGCGCCAGCCGAAAAACCAGCGACAGTGCGCGAGCCCGGTCGATCAACTCGCCTTTCAGCTTTTGCAGACGCAGACGACGTTCCTGCGCCTTCAGCACTTCATTGGCCGTCTTGGCCTGCAAAAAGGTGGTGCCACCGCTATTTGCCGGAGCCTCAAGCCCCTGTTCCTTCAGAGTGTCACCGACTGCCGAGACAGCCGCCTCCGACACAGGCTTGCGTCTTGGCTGCGGCTTCTTGCGGGTTTTGGATGGGTCGGTTGCCTCAGCACGCAGGGCATCGCTTGAAACCGCATCGATGCTGCCATCGTCGTGCAGCACCAGCCGTCCTGTTGCCTTGGCCTTCTGGATTGCACCGCGTGAAAGACCAACACGGGTGGCGTATTGGCGCTCGCTCAAACCCTCCATTGCGCGCTCCGATTATCATTCAAAATCATGTGCTTATGTCGTTGATAAGCCTCCGCAGTAGAGCGAATGTGGTCTCACGAAAACGATGCAACTCACCACCGCGCTCAAGCAGCGCAGCGGTCGCGCAAAACCAAGGAGCCGCCACGATGACCCGCTTGAACCCGATCACCACGCCTCGCCACCAACTGCGCGCCGAGAAAGCCGCGCGAAACCGCGAAGCTGCGATCAACGCCTTCATCGGCAAGAAGGCCGAGGTCGACGACATGCTCGCCCGGCTTCAGAGCCTCAGCGACGAGCATTTCAACTGCCAACCCGACGAAATCAACTGGGGCCATGTTGGCACCCTTGAGCATTACGCCAGCCTGCTGAAGCGCATCACCGACAGCGCCTTCAGCGAAGGCGAGCACGCGGAGTAAGCGCCATGGAAACCAGCACAATTCGTATCGCAATTCGTAAACTGCCCGATCAATTCGATCGCAGCCGCATCACCACAGTCCTTGACGAGATCGAATGCGCCTTAATGGACGACGGTGGCGTTTATGTTCGCGCCTACGCCGACAGCATGACGATCACCATCGAGGTGCCCACCAATCAACTGATCGACGCAGCCGCCTGTCTGAAAGACATCGGTCTGGTCTGAACTGCACAGACCTCAAGATTTACCCCGCGCTCGCGGGGCCTGTCTCGGTAGAAGGACGCATGTCGCGATCCTCAAATACTGGAGACACTTATGGCTCAGAAATCCACACCGAAAACAACCGCTACGGCCTCGCACCAGACGAAGCAGCAGATCGTGATTGACCTCCTACGTCGGCCTGAAGGCGCGACCATCGAAGAGATCGCCAATGCCACCGAGTGGCAATCGCATACGGTGCGCGGCGCCATGTCCGGCGCGCTCAAGAAAAAGCTAGGCCTCGCAATCACCTCGGAAAAGGTGGAGGAGCGCGGACGCGTCTATCGTATCGAAGACTGATCCCGCGCCGCTGTACCGCTGAAGTCGCGGCGGTAAGGGAGCCTTGCGCGAACGGAGCCGTCGCTTGTCTGGAGTGGCGGCTTTGTCGTTCGGACCCGAATGGCCTCGAACACCCGCCGCAGCACATAGGAACGCACGATGCTGACGACGGTAAAGACCGCCCCCATTTGCAGGTTCTGCGCCAGCGTCGTGTGCAGCCCAAACATCGGGAAGATCATGGTCTGCGTCAGCACAGCGACGCCGTAGCCCACCGCAACATTCGCAATCGCTTCACAAAATGACATCAGACGGGATTGCCTCATTGGCCGCTCCGCTCTGAGCGCAGGTCATCAAAACTGGTTCCGGCGCCTTCAAGAACAGCGCGTTGGCCACTGAACCTCTGCCAGCGCTCTAAGGCGACATCGACATACGCCGGATTAAGCTCAATCCCGTAGCAGACCCGCCCCGTGGTTTCCGCCGCGATTAGCGTAGTGCCCGAGCCCATAAAAGGCTCGTAGACAGCTTGGCCCTGGCTGGAATTGTTCAGGATCGGACGGCGCATACATTCGACGGGCTTCTGGGTGCCGTGTACGGTTTCAGCATCCTGATCCTTGTTCGCGATCTGCCAAAGCGTCGTTTGTTTGCGATCGCCCGCCCAATGGCCCTTGCCGGTTTTCTTCACCGCATAAAGGCACGGCTCGTGCTGCCAGTGATAATCGCCGCGGCTCAGCACCAGGCGATCCTTGGCCCAGATGATCTGCGACCGGATATTGAAACTGGAGGCCTCTAAGCTCTCGGCAACGGTGGTCGCATGCAATGCGCCATGCCAGACATAGGCCACATCGCCAGGGAAGAGCACCCAGGCCTCACGCCAATCAGCCCGGTCATCATTTAGTACCTTGCCGGTACGTTTTGTTGCGGCGGCTCCTGCCTTGTTACGCCAGCCCGGATCGTATTCGACGCCGTAAGGCGGATCGGTCACCATCAGCTGCGGTTTCACATCACCGAGCAGACGATCGACATCGGTGGCCACGGTCGCGTCACCGCAGAGCAGCCGATGTTTGCCGAGCACCCAAAGATCGCCCGGACGGCTGATTGGGGTCTCGGGGGCCTCGGGAACATCGTCCTCGCCCTCGCGAGAGGCTGTTTCAGGATCAACGTCTCCGGCCAACAGCGCTTCGAGTTCAGCGTCATCAAAGCCGATGAGCGAGAGATCGTAGTCCTCTGCCAGCAGGTCGTTCAGCTCGGCCGATAGCAGCGCCTCGTCCCAAGTACCAAGTTCCGTCAGCTTGTTGTCCGCGATCCGGTAGGCCCGACGCTGTGCTTCGGTCAGATGTCCCAGCACGATCACGGGGGCCTCAAGCAGCCCCAGCTGTGTGGCGGCAAGCACCCGGCCATGGCCTGCGATCAATTCTCCATCATCCGCGACCAGGCACGGAACGGTCCAGCCAAACTCGGCCATGCTGGCCGCGATCTTTGCAACCTGATCCGCGCCATGCATCTTTGCGTTCTTCGCATAAGGCTGGAGCTTAGCAAGCGGCCAAGTCTCGATTGCGTCGGGGGCAAAGCTCAGGGTCATAATGTTCAGGGCGCCTCAATGGGGTGGACCCCTGGGTTCCGGATACCAGCAACCAGCTTGGACTCCACGAAGGGTCCAGCGGCGGCCAAGGCATCCAGCTCCAAGGGTTTGTTTAATTGTGATTTTTGTCAGATCGCGGGTGGATACCCGCTGGGGTGGCTTCCCAAAAAACGGGCCCTGTCGCTAGCGATATTGCGCGCCTCGCCCCCCCGTATACGTTTGGGGCCAGGAAGGACCCGCGAATTCAGAGGGTTAGTGCGCTGGATGCCAGCTGGACCCCTGGTTGGACGCCAGGAGCCAGCGGAGTATCCACCAACAAAAACGGGGAGAGCCGTCTTCCAACGCACTCTCCCCATTATGCCCTACGGATAGCACGAAACTGTTGCATGTGTCGAACACAAAAGTGTTGCAACACATTGGACTCATTCACACATTCAGGCGCGACGCGATCTTGGTCAGGGCAAGCTTGTGCTTGCGCCATGCCGTCGTGCGGTCAACGCCAAGTTCACCGCTAAGCTGCTTCCAGGGCACACGAGCCGCCCGCGACCAGATCAGCTTGCGCTCAGCCTCTTCAATCCAAAGCACCCAATCGAAAGTCTGCTCGAGCCGTGTGATCGACGCCGCCGACGGCCAGACGCGCATGGGTTGCGGCTCCATTGCTGCGATCTCGCGGCTGGTCCGCGCAATGTCAGGCCAGGCGTTGAAGTAGCCCTTTGCCTTGACCGGTGGCAGCTTTCGCAGCGTGCGGAACGCTTCTTCGAAATGATCCGCGACATCGTCGGCGGTCCAGATCTTTTTCTCACCCATGGTGCACCTCCCCTGTGGGGCGTGCCCCATAGAGTTTTGTGCCCAATTGCTCGACCAGTTCACGTTCCGGCCAGGTCAGGCGTTGATCGTCGATGCTGACAGCCAGCACGCCTTGTTCGTGCCAACCGTCCCGTTTGACCTGATCGGGATCGCGGCGATGTCCGCCATAACCTTTGGGGGTGAATCTCATGCCACACCTCCCCGGCTCTCGATGGCCCAGTGCAGGATGGCAATGGCATCGGCTTCATTGTCATCAGCGGGGCTGAACCCGCGCGCCTGGGCGGCGGCGATCATTGCGACCTTGTTGGCGTTGCCCTTGCCGGTGGCGTGACGCTTGATGGTGCCGACGGGCACGCCCTCATAGGGAATGCCCCTTAGCTCGCCCCAGCTTGTCAGCGACGCCATCAGGCCGCCATAGACATGGGCCGCGTCAGTACCGGCATGACGACGAACTTCTTCGAACCAGATTGTTGCAATCGGTCCAGACAGCCGATCGAGTTCCGTTAGCCAGTTGGTGAAGCGCAAATAACGCATGCCACCACCGTCATAACGGCCGGGCTTGAAGCTGGCGGTGCCGCTGGTGATCAGGCCATCAAAGTCACGGATGGCCCAGCCGGTGGTCGTGCCGAGATCGAGCGCAAGTATACAGCGCGGGGTATCTGTGGGTTGGGTCATGTAGACCTCCTCTTCGATTTGATGAGCGAGGCGAGAGGGCTGGCCGGTGAAGGGTGCGGTCTCGCCAGGCCCCGAAGGGTGGTCTGGTCAGGTCAGGCGCGGGGCGACGAGGTCGCCCGGCAGATCTTTCAAAACATTCAGGGAGGGCTCTTGAAAGATTTCCGCCCCTAAGTCGTTGTCCTGTATGTATAATATATAATCTTTCAATTATTCAATATTTCAATGGGTACCTCTCTCTTAATATTTAAACGCGCGCGTACGCGTATGGGGATAAGGGGTCCTCTTGAAAGATTGAAGGATTTGAAAGATTTCTTTTGTCCGTTTTAAATCATGGCTTTATCCCTAATACCTGCTTCAAAATCAGCTTCAGTGGGTTTGAAGGATCTCCCGTCACTCGCCAAACCGCGCGAGCCTGTACACCATGGCCTGCTTGGTCGATGAGCCGCGCATGCCCGTCGTGACATCCCCGCTTTCGATCAATGTCAGCAGGATCTCATCACGGTCACGCGACTTGAGCCATTGTGAGGCGCGCGTGATTTCGGATTTGGCGATGCCTTTCGCACCTGCCGCTCGAATGATCTCCTTCAACCGCTTGAGATGCGCTTCCGTCTCGGTGTCCGCGACATGGCGTTCAACAGCCTCCATGGTCCGCCGCGCATAATGGCGCACAAAATCGATCGCCCAGTCTGCTGCCGACAGATTGATCTCAGGGTTTGTCGGATCGCGCCCAACCGCCACAATCAGCGCCAGTTTCAACGCGTTCTCCCCAATTCGGGCCAGGATCGCCGTGAAGGCTGTTCCGCTTGCCGCGCGCAACTCACCCGTAAGCTCTGCGCTGAGCAGCCGAAACCGGGCCCGTGCCTCCTCGGTCATGGGCACGATAGTCGGGTTCACAGCGGTGTTCTGATCGGCCGTCTTGCCCGCAAGATTGCCTTTCTGGTGCCCACCACCAGAGGCCACGCTTTGCAACCCGGCGATCAGCGCGGGATCAGCCTGGCGCATGCCCACGGCGATATTTTCGTCCGGATAATCCTCATCACTCGGCAAGATCAGAAAGCGGGCCAGCGAGCCGTCGACGACGTTTGCGCCCTGCAATGCACCCCAGAAGTGCAAAGGCGTCGTAGTGCCATAGACACTCAAGCAGGGTTGATTGATATCCCGCCGCTCGTTTGAGCCATCACGGTTGGCATATTCCGCACCAAGGAAAATCCCGCCCGCGGCCGTGTAAAGCTCGGTCATGTTGTCGAGGATTTCGGTGATATGGCGTGGACTGCGCCGCCGGTCGGCCGCCGCTGCCAAGAACATACCAAACTCATCGATCTGGAAGAGGATCGCAGGCTGGCGGTGCAGCGCGGTCAAAAGCCCCGCACCGGAGGCGATCTTGTTGCCACCGAGATGATGGGCCAGCCCCGCCTCGAAAAAGACCTCGTTGATGATCTCGCGGGCGTGGTTCTTGCCTGATCCGCTATCCGCAATGCCCACGACATACAGGTTCGAGCGCAGGTTACTCTCGGTGCGATACTGCCGTCCCATGAGCGCACCAATCGCGCAAAGGCTGGCGCCGAGCGACAAAAGCGGCTGCGGACGCCGGGCTGTCGACAGCATGTAGTCGGTCAGATCCCCCACCAATCCATCGGGCATGATTAGCGTGAATGGCGAGGTGGCTGGAGGGTCTTGATCACCCTCGGCTTGTTCTCCCAGCTTGGACAACAGCCCCGCCGCTGGGT
The DNA here is from genome assembly GCA_049116335.1 of Pelagimonas sp. Classification (GTDB taxonomy): domain Bacteria; phylum Pseudomonadota; class Alphaproteobacteria; order Rhodobacterales; family Rhodobacteraceae; genus CANMIH01. The sequence continues at coordinate 227,606 of JAGDYZ010000016.1, forward strand.
GCTCGCCATCACAGGCCACAGCACCGTCCAGGCATAGCGAGGCATCAGGTTGCCATCCGCGCTCCATCGCGAGATGATAGATCGTGCCGGCGCCAATCCGGTCCGGTTTGAAGCTGGCCCAGGCCTTCATTGTGGTGCTGGGCACATCCTTGGCCGCCTGCGCTGACCAGCCAGCGAAGATATCGCCCCCAGCCCCACCAAGCGCGCCCTTCAGCGCCATACCAATCCGCACCCAGCTGTCATAATCCAATTCCGCATTTGGCAGCCATGTCAGCGCGGCCTCAATGGCGGGCACTGTTCCCATTTGGCTGTGGGCCTGCAGGTGCTCCGTGGCAGGTGATGCTGTCGCAAGGCCACGTTGCCGCAGATGTCCGGGCAACAGCGCATAGGCCTCATCGAGAAAGGCGCGTGCCATCTCTGCGGTGATTTCAGGCAGCTCCGTGATATCGAGATCAGCCAACCCTTCCTCTGGCCAGGCATAGGGCGCGCCCGTGTCCGGGTGGTTGGCGTAGGCCACGAACTGCTGACCCAGACAAAGCACCTCCAGCGGATGACGCTTAATGCCCCGGAATGGGGTTTCTGTGCGATACATCAGCATTCGTTTAGGCGCCTTGCCGATGCGCAGCGCGGGCGTGTCCCCCAGCCGTTCGCGCGCCAATCGCTCGATCCGGAGCGCAAGTTCTGCGTCCTCAACAACGTCGATATCGACGGCCGCAACCGCACCGCCAACAAGCCCGACGCCACACTCGGGCCAGGCCGACCACGTCGTCACCTCCACCTCCGTGGTCGGGCGCTCGGTGTGCCGGTTCCATTCTGGATAGTCCGCCCACGCCCCACGCTTGAACTGCCCGGGCTTTTTGGTGCCCGGACCGATCGGCAGGATGCCATAGCCATTGGTGACCAGCCGTGCGCCGAAGCGCGCCATATAAGATGTATTTGCCATCAGAACGGCACCTCCGGGGTCATAGCGTCGAGCCGAGTGCGGTCTTGTCCCGCCAGCGCGCGCAGTTGATCGCAATATCCGGTAATGACCGCATCAAGGAAGCGATCCCACTCGGTCTCAGTCAGGGTGGCGAGATCCGATTTGCCGATACTCTCGAGGTATTCGCCACCATATTGGCCGCCAACGCTCATAGCCTGCATTTCATTTGGGGTGGGATCGATCATGCCTGACCTCCAGTGACAGATGTTCTGGCAGATGCGAGAACAGAGGTTTTTGCGGCTTTGGTCCCGCCGCTTGTCCGAGACTGTGAATATCGGGTTGAACCAACCAAACCCGCGAGGTTCCCGGCGGCAGACGGCGCAGAGGCCGGAGTTGATGTGGCGCATGGATCAAACCTGTAGCCGGAGATTTCAAGAAAGCGGCCAGACGGGCGCACCGAGATCGCGGTTGGCCGGGCCAGTTGCCCCGCCTGCGCAATGGCATCGTCGACAGTGCGCGGCATCGGGCAGCCCGGCGCGCGCTTGCGCCACCACTCGAGCGCCTTCTGGCGCGCATAGCCCTGATGCGCGACACAGACCCATTCGTTGTAGGACTTGAGCCCGCAGCTATAGGTGACCTTCATTGAGGGCAGCCCGCCGCGCTTGTCATGACGGCTGTAGGACACGCCGTGGACCGGCAGCCACTCGACTTTCGGCGACAGAACCGGGAGCGTGGCCGCTGTGGGGGCGATCTTCACCTCACGTGCTGGGAAGACATAGCCACAATCAGGGCATTCCGTCGCCGAGAGCGCCATGATGCTGTCGCACTCGGGGCAAACCTTTGTGGGGGCCTCGCCACCCCGCCATCGCCTGGGCGTTTCGGGCGGACCAGATCGATCGGCCCGTGGCGGCGGACATTGCCCGCAAAGTCGAGCACCAAGCAGTTTTCCTTGTCCGGAGCCAAGCGCGTGCCGCGACCGACCATTTGGACATAAAGCCCTGCGGACTTGGTGGGACGCAGCAGCGCGATGAGATCGACGGCGGGCGCATTGAACCCGGTCGTAAGCACCCCCATCGAGGCCAGTGCGCGGATTTCACCGCGCTTGAAGGCCGCGATGATGGCATCGCGCTCCTCCTTTGGCGTGTCCCCAAAGATTGTGCGGCAGGTGATGCCTTGGCAGGCAAACTCCTCGGCGACGTGGCGTGCGTGCTCGACGCCAGAACAGAAGGCCAGCCAGGATTTGCGGTCTTTTCCATGGGTGATGATCTCGGTAACGGCCGCCCTCGTGGTCGCTTCCTGATCGACAGCGGCTGCCAGATCGCGCGCAATGAAGTCGCCCGCACGGGTGCCGACCTTCGAGACGTCGAGCCGCGTATTGGGCTGTTTCGAGATCAGTGGGCTCAGATACCCTGCGTCAATCAGATCGCGCACCGGCGCCTCATAGGCAATGTCAGTGAAGAGTGCGTCCTTGCCCTCATGCAGCATGCCGCTGCCAGTGCGAAACGGTGTGGCGGTGAGACCAATCACCTTCAGCTCAGGATTGATCGCCTGCAGCGCGTCCAGAAAGCGTCTGTACATCGTGCTAGAATTGCCCGGGATCAAATGAGCCTCATCAATCAACACCAGATCGGTGTGGCCGATTTCATGAGCGCGGCGATGGATGGATTGGATGCCTGCAAACAAAACACGGGCCTGCGCCTCGCGTTTGCCCAAGCCCGCCGAATAGATGCCCGCCGGTGCCTCTGGCCAAAGCCCGATCATCTCGGCATGGTTCTGGGCGATCAACTCGCGCACATGGGTCACGATCAGGATGCGCTGATCCGGCCACGCCTTCAGCACCCCTTCGATGAATGACGCCATGACGAGCGACTTGCCGCCGGCTGTTGGGATGACAACGCAACAGTTGCCGGAATTTTTCTCGTAATACTTGTAGATGGCAGCAATAGCAGCCTCTTGGTATGGGCGCAGGGTCAGCATGGCGCAGCCTCCGTATTGCGGGCATCATTTGACCAGGAGGCGCCATCGTTCATGCGGTAGGTGACAATGTCGTCTCCCGCATCGATGACCTCCCCCGGCACGAGATCAGGGATGAAGAGATGTCTGCCGCAAGCGGTCCGCTGCTCAGCCGGCACCAGCATTCGATCGTGCCGGGCGCAATGCCATCCGCCATCGACTGCGGTGGAATGCAGACAGGACCGACAGGTCACGGCAGCACCGCCACTGTCTTGGCAGGCGGCATGGTGGTCGCAGAACCGACATTCAAACCATGCCGGGTCCTCGCTGATCCGCGCGGGCGGATGCTGGGCGAAGATGATCCGGCCAGCCTTGTCCAACAGACGCTCGGCCATCGCACTGTCGGCCTCGATCCGCTCGATATGCAGCGCGTCGGTGTTTTTGCAGACCGCCATGTAGAGCGCGTTGGTGATACCGGTCAGGTGCATGTAGATCTGCATCTGCGCAGCGTGCTGTGGCTTCGATGCCACGACGCCTTTTGCGGTCAAATCGGCAAAGCTTTTGACGCCATGCGTTTTGAATTCCAGCACATGCCAGGTTTTCGGGGCCTCGAGCAAACCGAGGGCGACGCCATCCAGCGAGCCGCCAAAATGACCGCCATGGGCCTCCACGCGGATTTGCCGTCCTGTTTCGGGGTCTAGTTCCAAAACAGTGGCCCCGGTGGCACGTAGGTTGCGCACCATACGGTCCTCTTCCAGCTGGCCGGTCTCAAACAGACGCAGCAGGCGGCCGGAAAAGCGTGACGGCGTCACCCAGCGGAAATCATACCAGAGCGCGCGTGCGCAAGATTTACCGATGATGGATGCGCCGAGATGGTCACGGAAGCCATCGCCCTGGCGGGCCTCATAATCGGCGTAGATCGCCGTCAGCGTTGGCGTGGGTGGTGCGGGAAGATCAGCCATCACAAGCCCTCCCGTTCGCTACGGGCTTGGGCCTCGGCCAGAATGCCGCTCCAAGTGTCCGGGTCATGGCGCTCGCGCAGGACGCCGATCAGAGCATCTTTGAGCTTTTCGCGGCGACGGCGGCCGGTACCTTTTGCCAGCAGTTCGGACCGCTCGCGGCACAGGTGGCGCAGCGCGGTGCGCGCCCGGTGAAACCAGTCAGGGTCGATGGGCTTTTGCCCCCGTTGGCGCGCCAGATCAGCAGTCGCAATCTGCGTGCGGATCTTGGCAATATCGTCGTCGAGTGCGATCAACCGGCGCTGGTCATCAGGCAAGCCGGAGCTGATCACGGCCCGAGGGGCCGCGTTATGCAGGTCAGTCATAGGAATATCCTCAGATGGGTTTGGGCGCTGCCCCGTCAGTCAGGGATGCGGAGCAGCGCGAATGATCAGCCCTTCTTGTTCCAGGGCGCGGAGGCCATCTTGGGCGGCGCGGAAGCGGCCTGCGTTGAGGGCGGTGCTGCTGGGGTTGCAGCAGGCTTTGCCGCAGCGGCCGTGGCGCCCCCACCTTCAGGCGGCAAATAAGCAATGGCATTGCTCTCGCCGTAGCCGTTCTTCGGCGGCTTGATCTTTACCTGGATCGTCATCGGGATCAGGTGCAGTTCCTCGCTGTCGCTGACATGCATCCGGCCCGTCGCATGGCAGATTGCCGACAGCGTCCGCTGTGCAATCTCGACCGTGGTGGGGTTCGGGTTAACCAGGTTCAGTTGATCAAAGATCTTCCGGCCCTTATGCTGGCCGTCCAAAATATCCAGCATCAGCCAGAGGAACTGGCCCATACCGTTGCGGGTCACGCGCATTTCGCTCTCGACGATCTGAGCTCGGTATTTACCTGCGGGCAGCAGCTCATAGGGGGTGGTGGGTTCAACGCTGGTGGCGTCAAATGACGTATCAAAACGTGCCATGGTCGTATCCTTTCAAGGCAATCATTGGGATTGGGGCATGGCTGCGAGGAACTCTGACCACGAAAGCGGCAGAGTGTCCGGCAGGCCGTAACGGTTTTTGGCGAGGAAGGCGGGACGCTCCTCGGTGTGCATGACGCGCGCACCGGACCCGAGCGCCCGGGTCACCTTCTTGTTGAAGCCGACATCGGATTTGGCGACCGAGATCTGATAGTTGGCAAAGAGCACCACATCGGAATGCTCTTGCAGCAGCGCCGAGGCGCGGGTCTGCAGCTTGATCACGTACCGGTCGTAGGGTTCGTGCTCGGGGCTATCGAACCGCTTGATGTCGGTGTGAGCAATCTGGATGACCACCATGCCTTTGCGGTCGCGCAGCGCATTCAGCTTATCGAGATATTCACGCCAGATGGTCAGCGCCTCTGCGAAGCCCTTGCCAAAGCCCGGGGTTTCGATCGACTGCCAACCATTGCGTTTGCACGCCTCAGCCCAGATCAGCGGCTCAAGCCAGTCGACGCTGTCAACCACGACGGTGCCGTAGTCGTGATCTTCCTCCAGCAATGCCTCGAGCGCTTCCGCGACTTCGGCATAACTGGTCGCCAACGGAAAATGCGGGACCTGCAGTTTGCCAAGACCATCCTCGGTCATGATGAACACCGGCGCGCCCGCGTCAGCCGCGAAGGTGGATTTGCCGACCCCGGCTACGCCGTGGATCAGGATACGCGGTGGTTGGAGCGCCGAACTGGTGCGCAGAGATGCAAGAGAAATGGCCATCAGCGTATCTCCCCTTGGTAATCTGCGATGGGATCGCTGACATAGATGGCCAGAAGCGGCGTTCCGTCGGCGTGTGTACCGGCGTCCTCGATCTGGTAGTTGCGGTGCTGCTCAAAGACCTCGGTCAATTCCCAGCGGCGATAGAGCCCGGGAAGCCGTTTCAGGTCCTCAAACAGCAGGTCGGCATCATGTTTCATAGGTGTCGTCTTTCCGTTTGGGTTGGGACGCGCGGTGGCGTCTGAATGGGAAAAGCCAACGGCTGGGCCCACATGGGACATCAGGTCAGTCAATTTTTTCGAAGGCATCGCGGAGCCGCTTCATTGCGCGCTGGTAGCGCTTGCGCGCAGCCTCCATCGGGATGCCAAGTTCCGCCGCAGCCTCAGCTTGCGTGAAGCCGTCTATTGCCACGCGGATCACGAGCGCGGCATCGGCTCCGATGAGTTCGACGAGGTCCTTGCGGAACAATGTTTGACTGCCCAAGGCCGGAGTGTCGCTGAGGCTGCTTTCGCGAGTAGTTCTGTATTCTTCGGCGATTTCGCGTTCCCACAGCGCTTCACGCTGCCGCGCGCGGATCATGTCGCGTTCAATATTGCGCTGGATGGTCGCCGCAATCCACGTGACCCGCTGGAGGTCCAAACCACGGATAGCGGTGGTTGCCCGAGCGAGCACCTCCGACGTGATATCGTCAACAGTGCCGAGTTGCCGCGACAGAGCTCTGCGGCGGACTGCGTCAAATGCCGGCCACAGCGCCAGAAGCATCGTGGTGAGGGCGGCGTCAGCAGCCCCCCCCTTAGCCTGTGATGCGACAACGAGGTTGGTCAGCAGCTCGTTCTTGCGCTCCGAGGGGACGTTACCTCGATGCAGTACATCAAGAACCGCCGCTGGGTCGCCGTATGGCGCAAGGGGCTTGCAAGAGCGGCGGATGGTTTGAAAGTTGCGATGAAATTCCAGCGTGCTGGACGAACGAAGAAGGTGATCACGGATCTCGTGCCACGTGGAAGCCATTGGACGCCTGCCTTACGGCCGGGCGTCCAGCACCTCCTCATGGCCAAGTCAGGGCGTCATGCACCTCTATAATTTCAGAAAATGGGGGAAGAGCGCGCGTTACCGCGTGATCAGGCTTTGTTCTTGGAGTTCAAAGCCCCACAGCCGGGGCATTTGGCTGTAATTGGGAAGCTTGCCATGAATTCAGCACTCTTCCTGCGAATGTGCATTTGCTGACCATTGCATTTACCGAGTAGCTTTCCGCAATCATGGCAGCGCCAGTCACGGCTCGATGCCGAGAAGCTTGTCTCCCGATAAGTGCGTCTACCTGTGGCTCGGTCGTCGTAGTTAGGATCACCGTTTAAGTTCATGTGTCGCAGTCCTTCTCTGGATTGACGTTTTCAAGACGAGGGGGGGGTGTTCGGAGCAGCAAAGATAGCTGCTCCGTTATTTGCATTTCGTGGTTTGTTGACCTCAAACTGGATTAGTCGCCGCTAAATTAGCCCGTCGCAGCTTTTGCGGATCGGCGCCATTTGCGCGAGCCAGCTTCTTTTTGAGCAATTCGCGCCTGTACCTTCGCATCGGTGAACTCAGGTTCGAATTCCTTCAACTTTGCTACAAGACCATCGAGGTGATAGTAATTGGACAAGCGTCCACGGCTCTTGTTTGTGCGTTCTTCACGTCTCACTAACCCAGCCTTTTCCAGATCCGCAATAATGCGCTGAACCTGTCGCTCGGTGATGTTAAGTCGGAACGCAATCTCAGCTTTCCCCGGGTAAGGCTTCGCGTCGGCATGCCACCAGTGATCGGCTATTTGAAGAAGGACCATCAACTGGGTTGAATTCAGGTTGAGCCGTCTCTGCGCTTGCAGCAGAATCGAAGGAATGATGCAAAAACCGTAAGCAATTACCTTTTTGCCCCACTTTTTTTCTGCCTCAGTCATGTTCGACTTCTTGGATATATCAGGCGTCGATTTCGCCATTTCTTCTTGATTTTGCTCGGCCATCTGTGGTCTCCTTTGATTGGAGAATATGAGGGGGTACGCATAAGAACAAGGCACCCCCACTAGACATTAATGTCCATCCGCCACCAGACATCAATGTCCTTTGGACCGAGACACTCATATCTCCCGAAATAGACGGCTTCTAAGTAGGACGAAACTTAAGCCGTATAACACAGTAAATACCCCAGAGACATTAATGTCGCGGGGGTTGTCATTCTTAGCCCCAATTTAAGCTCACCTTTTACTTAGTGAAGTAATACTTCCGACAGTTCTGTCCCAACAAGGCTCCTTATGCGGCTTTTCAGTTTCAGATCCCGCCTACACTGCGCGGGCGAGTAACGGAGGCCAATATGAACCGACCCAACCCGCTTCACCCAGACCGCATGACGGCGCATGAGCGTCGCACCGAACTCTATAGCCTGCTGGCTTCGGCCGTGGTGCGCCTCGTGGGATGCGATCGCGACCATCTATCCCAGAATAGTGGAGACTATTCGCTACACTTCCGCCCCGAAAGGAGCGGTACTGCAGCTCCAACTCAGAGGAGATCTGCATGACGACACACGAACCCATTCTGGCGCGCTTGGGCGCTTTGAAGGCCATGTCTGTCAATGAGCTGAAGGCTGAATGGCAGGCGCTCTACGATGCGCCAGCGCCGAACAACAGCCGCAACTTCCTGGAGGGCCGCCTGGCTTACCGGATCCAGGAGATGACCTATGGCGGCCCGGATAAGCAAACGCGCCGCCTGCTAGACCTGCTGGCCGACGAGGTCGAGGGCACACTGACGCGCAAGGCCCAGATTGCTGATCCCCGGAACCCCGTGGTGGGCACAAAGCTCATCCGCGAATGGGATGGCGTCGCCCACACGGTCACTGTTCTCAGGGAAGGCTTCGACTGGGATGGCCAGCGCTACAAGTCGCTGTCTGCGGTGGCGCGTGCCATCACGGGCACGCGCTGGAACGGCTATCGCTTCTTTGGGCTGCGCGAGCGGAAACGGGGTGAGGCATGAAGGACGTGTCAACAAACCCCACCCGCCGCCTGCGCTGTGCCATCTACACCCGCAAATCGAGCGAGGAAGGCCTCGAGCAGGAGTTCAACAGCCTTCATGCCCAGCGGGAGGCCTGTGAGGCCTATATTGCCAGCCAGAAGTCTGAAGGCTGGGCGCTGGTGCGCGATCAGTATGACGATGGTGGCATCTCGGGCGGCACACTAGAGCGCCCTGCCCTGCAACAACTGCTTGCCGATATTGAGGACGGCCTGGTCGACGTGGTCGTCGTTTACAAAATCGACCGCCTGTCGCGCTCTCTGATGGATTTCTCGAAGCTGGTCGAGGTGTTCGACCGCAATGGCGTCACCTTTGTCTCGGTCACGCAGTCTTTCAACACGACCACATCAATGGGACGGTTGACGCTAAACATTCTGCTGTCCTTTGCCCAGTTCGAGCGTGAGGTCACGGCAGAGCGCATTCGCGACAAGGTAAAGGCTTCGCGTATGAAGGGCATGTGGATGGGCGGATACGTGCCCCTCGGCTACGACGTCATCGGCCGCAAATTGGTGGTGAACGACGAGGAAGCCGCCAAGGTCCGCATGGTGTTTGAAAGATTTGTGGAGGTTGGATCCGCGACCGTTCTGGCACGCGAGTTGCGAAGCGATGGGTTCCGAAACAAGCAGGGCACACTGATCGACAAGGGTTACCTCTATCGGCTCCTGAACAACCGCGTTTATCGTGGCGAAGCCGTGCACAAGGGCACGGCCTATCCCGGCGAACATGAAGCAATCATTGATATCCGGCTCTGGGATCAGGTGCATGACATTATGGGGGAAAGCCCCCGCAAGCGGGCGAACAACAGCCGGACGCAAACGCCTGCGCTCCTGAAGGGACTGCTGTTCACAGCCACCGGCGCTGCGATGACGCCCTCCAGCACGAAAAAGGGCACGCGCCGGTATCGCTATTACGTTTCCATGGACCTTCTGAAAAACCGTGAGACGCCCGATGACGAAATCCCCCGCCGCTTGCCTGCGGATACAGTCGAAGGTGCCGTCATTACCGAAATCCGCCGCGTTCTTCGCACCCCTGAAACCACAGCACAGGTTATCGCCAAATTGGACAGGGATGACAGTCCCGAGGCTGACGCCATTGCCGCCTTGCAGCAGTTTCCGGAACTCTGGGCGCAGCTGTTTCCAGGCGAGCAGGCCCGCATCATTCAGCTGCTTGTGCGACGCGTCACAGTGACCGCTGAGGGCCTCGTCATTGATCTTCGCACTGACGGGATTGCTGGCGTCATGCGAGAGATGATGACACCGCGTCCGCTGGTGGCGGCAGAGTGATGGGCGAACCCGACACCATTCAGGTCTTCGTCCCATTGAAAGTGCGCAAGAAAAACGGGCGGCCGAAAATCTTGCCGCCCGCTGATTACCTGCCCAGCGAGGATCAAACCCAAGATCCGCATATTCTGCGCGCCATTGGCCGCGCTTGGGGCTGGCGACGGCGCATGGAGGCTGGAGAATTCGGGACTGTTCGCGACCTCGCAATAGCCATGAACCTCGCTGAGCGCCATGTAAGCAGGCAACTGCGGTTGGCCTATCTCGCGCCGGAGGTGCTGAAGCGGCTGATCTATAAACGCGAGGTCACAGCCGTGACGCTGATGGAGATTACGGAATGCGCCGCTTTGCCCTGGAGGGATCAGACGGAGGTGGTGTTTGGTGAAGCTGTACAAGTTGGCTGAAGCACACGAACGTCCCACTGCGGACCTTCGTACATCCTGCGGCGGATGGCGGTTCAGAGCCCATAATGACCGATGCTGCATCTTGCACAAAGAGCAGCGAAGCACCGAATACAGACATTGGTCCCGGAAAAGCCGACCCTAAGCTGCAGCTGACCGATGCTTGATTTCGCCGCGGCGTGGCTTACCAGACCGATTTTGGCTGCGATGCAGAAAGCACTCCGCAACCAGTTCGTCGAGCGACAGGTGCTTATACAATCTCACCCGTGTCCAACCGAGCCAGCCAATCCGTCGCGTCATCAACTATTTTTTTTCGTTGGCCTACGTCGCGCTTGTCCCAACTCCGATAAATAACGGCCATCCTCGGATTGTTTAGAAATCGGTCCCGATGGCGTTCGATGAAGTGCCAGTAGAGAAGATTGAAAGGGCAAGCCCGCGCGCCCGTCTTGGTCCTAACGTCATACTGGCAGCCCGTACAATAGTCGGACATCTTGGAAATGTAGTTACCCGATGAAACATACGGCTTGGATGCGACCAACCCGTCGTCTGCGTACTGGCTCATCCCAATAGTGTTGGGCGCTTCGACCCATTCGAACGCATCGACATATACGGAAAGATACCATTCGTGCACCTCCCCGGGATCAAGGCCGGCAAGCAGGGCAAAATTGCCAATAACCATCAGTCTTTGGATGTGGTGCGCGTAGCCGTGTTCCCGGGTCTGCCCCACAACCTCGTCAACACAGTGCATGTGTGTTTCGCCCCCCCAGAAGAAAGCAGGGAGCGGACGACTGTGGTCGAGCATATTTCGGGACGTGTAGTCCGGGCCTTCGAAAAAGTAGATGCCCCGCACATATTCGCGCCATCCAATTATCTGCCTGATGAATCCTTCGGCCGCATTCAGAGGTGCCTTACCTGCACGCCAGGCCGCCTCGGCCCGCAGGCAAACTTCCATTGGAAGCAAAAGACCAAGGTTGAGATATGGCGAGATGACCGCATGCCAAAGCCACGGGTCGCCCATGACCATGGCGTCCTGATAGTCACCAAATGACGGAAGAGTATGGGATATGAAGTGGTCCAGAACCTCAAGTGCCTGTTCCCGATCCGTCGCGAACTCGAAGGGGTGCAATTGCCCGAAATTCCCTGCGAAACGATCCTTGACGAGGTCAAGCACCTCGGCAACAACAGCATCGGGTGGAAAACCAGGCGGTTTAGGAGGGCGGGCGTCTTCTGGTGCAGGCTTGCGGTTCTGGTTGTCATAGTTCCATTTGCCACCGGCTGGTGCGTTTCCGTCCATCAGCAATCCTGTCTTGCGGCGGACATCCCGATAGAACCACTCCATTCGAAGGTGCTTGCGGCCTTTTGCCCAGTCGGCGAAATCCTTGGGCGAAGTGACAAAGCGGTCATCGGGTAGCTGGCGCATGACGAGTGGCAGATCGTTCAGCGCGGCGATCAGCCGCCATTCTCCGGGCGTCGTGGCGATAACTTCCTCGACAGCAAACTCCGAAGCACGGCGGACAAGCTCTCCGGGAATTGAGCCTGTGTTGGCCTCATCGTCGAGCCTGCTGTAGGCGACTGTCCAGCCGTCTTCTCTCAGGGCCATCGCAAATCTGCGCATCGCGGCCAGAACCAGCGCGATTTTCTTGGGATGATGCGGGACGTACGTGGCCTCGGTCATGACTTCGGCCATGATAACCACGTCACGTTCTTTATCAGCCATTCGCAGCGAAGAGATGTCAGTGCTGAGTTGATCACCAAGCACCAGGATGAGACGCGGCTTCACCATGGGACGGGTTTCCCCGCCCAATCGAAAAAGCCACCGTTGTCGGCTGGAGTCAGCTGATCAAGAACCGCAACAAGGTTTGCGGCCGCCTCGTTTGGCGTCACTTTTGCATGCCCAGAGTAAGCCTTGGAGAAGGGCGTCTCTACGGTGCCCGGATGCAAAGACACTACAATGGCCTGTTTGCGCTTTCTCGAGATCTCGATAGCCGCCGTGCGCACGATCTGATTGGCTGCAGCCTTGGACGCGCGGTAGCTGTACCACCCCCCAAGGTGGTTATCACCGATCGACCCGACACGGGCAGTGAGAACTCCCACCACGCATTGTGCGTCTTGCGGCAAAAGCCGAGGCAGGTGTTTCAAAACCAACGCAGGGCCAATGGCATTCACCGCCAAGACGCGCGCTAAGTTTTCTGCCTCAATCTCTGCAAGCGACTTCTCGGGGCGTGCGCCCTCGGGGGCCAGAATTCCGCTGGCAATCAAGACCGTGTCGAAAGGTCCTCGCAACACGCTCATGGCCCTCTCGACGCTGGTGGGATCAGTTAGATCCAATCCGTCGCCTGCGCGCGACAGCCGCGTCACCTCGGAACCATATGTTGCGAGAGCCGCGGAAAGCGCCGTGCCAATCCCACCCGAGGCCCCTATGACAAGTGCGCGGCGCGTCATCCCGACCTCACCTTGCGCGACCTGCGACAGCGCTCAGAACAATACCGTACGTCGCTCCATGATCGAGGCCATTTCCCAATCCACGAAAACGGCCGACAACTCACCGGACAGGTTTTGAATGGCAACTCGCTTTTCCGCACGGACCTATACCCCTTATGGCTGAACCCCGAGTGACTTACGGGTTCGCTTAATTTCAATTGTTACGACCCAAACCCCGATCAAGATCAAAAACAAGCTCGAACAAGAGTGTTTTTGAACCATCTGCGGGCGGCCTTCGTATTTAAAGACAATCAAGAAAGCGCGTAGATATGACCGAACCAAAACCCATCATCATCTGGTTTCGAAAGGACTTCAGGCTTGCCGATCACAAGGCGCTTTGTGAAGCCAGCAGAAGCGGGCGCCCGATCATTCCAGTGGTTGTTCTGGATGAGGTTACAGAAACTTTCGGAGCGGCCCCCAAATGGCGCCTGGCCCAAGCGATTGAGCACTTTAACGATCGGCTAAAGGCGGTTGGATCAAGGCTGATCTTGCGTCGCGGAACCGTCGCAGACGAACTGCTTGCCCTGGCACAGGAAACCGGTGCGGGGGACATCTGGTGGACGCGGGCCTATGATCCTGACGCGATTATGCGTGACACCAAGGTCAAATCAAGCCTGAAAGAAGCGGGGATTGGAGCCGAAAGCTGGCCCGGCCACCTTTTGTTCGAACCCTGGGCCGTGACGACCAAGCAGGGCGGATTCTTCAAGGTCTACAGCCCGATGTGGCGTGCCGTAAAAGACCTGGATGTCGCGCCGCCTGACCCCGCGCCACTACGCCTTATGGCGCCCCAGAAGTGGCCGGACTCTGATCGACTTTCGGGCTGGGCGCTCGACAAGAGTATGGATCGGGGGGCAAAGGTCTTGGCCCGACATGCAAACGTTGGCGAATCCGCAGCCCATGCACGCCTTGCCAACTTCCTGAGCGGGTCAATCGGTGCCTACAAGGAGCGTCGCGACTACCCGGCGCAAAACGCAACCTCCCGCCTGTCTGAAAATTTGGCCTGGGGTGAGATCGGCCCGCGTACGGTCTGGCATGCTGGACTGCGTGCGCATCTGGAAGGTCAAAGAGGGGCAGAGCATTTCCTGAAAGAACTGGTATGGCGCGAATTTGCATATCATCTGGCCTTTCACACCCCCGAGATCACTCACAAGAACTGGAGATCGGAATGGGACGCCTTCCCCTGGTCGGACCATGAGGACGAAAAAGTTCTGCGATGGAAACAGGGGCGGACGGGTGTTCCCCTCGTCGATGCAGCCATGCGGGAGATGTACGTCACCGGCCACATGCACAATCGCGGCCGCATGATTGTTGGATCCTATCTCACCAAACACATGCTCAAGCATTGGCGTATTGGACAGAAGTGGTTCGAAGAATGCCTGATTGACTGGGACCCCGCGGCGAATGCGATGGGATGGCAATGGGTTGCGGGGAGCGGCCCAGATGCCGCGCCCTATTTCCGCATTTTCAACCCGGAAACACAGGCCCAGAAATTCGACGCCGAGCAGACGTACATTCAAAGATTTGTCGCCGAACGCGCGCCGGACCCCGGTCCAGAGGCTTTGGCGTTTTTCGACGCCTGCCCGCGTGCGTGGGGGCTGTCGCCGGATGATCCTCACCCGACCCCGATCGTTGGACTTGCCGAAGGGCGGCAGCGGGCTCTTGCAGCTTATGAAGCCCGTTGATCCTTGCAACAGGCCACGCGTTCAATTCAGTTTCTCGATGATGAAATGAGAGCAAAATGCAGAAAACAAAAGAACACGTCGTTGTGAGGCCTATAACAGCTCAGGGCAGCACGGGAGATGCTGTGCCCAGCATCTACTATGATGGCTCCTGCCCTCTTTGCACCGCCGAGATCAATCACTATGCGTCCAGGATTGGCAGGAGCAAACTGCAACTGGTCGATGTTTCGATGGAAGGTGCCGACCTGAAGTCCGACCTTGGGGTCGAAGACGCCATGAGCCGGTTTCATGTTCGCAAACCGGACGGGGAACTTCTTTCCGGGGCAAAAGCCTTTGTTGAAGTCTGGCGGTTGGCGCCGGGTTGGACATGGGCTGCCCGATTGGCAAGTATCCCAGGTGTGCTGCCCATAATGGAGGTGTCGTATAGGGGTTTTCTTGTGGTCCGCCCGGCAATCTCGGCGCTTGCCACGGTCCTTGGCGTTCAAGCCGCAAATCCACAACCGACAAGATGCAGGAAAACAGGCGATTTGGACGTTTAAAAAGACGCCAACAACCAGGTTGGCGCACCCATTCCGGTTTGAAACCGCATTAAGAGGACTGCTTTTATGTTGAAACTAGAAGCAAACTGGGAGTTTGTCGCTGATACCGTCATGGGCGGTGTTTCAAACGGGCAAATTGCCACGCAGGTTGTGGATGGACGCAGCGCGACACGACTGACTGGCATGGTTTCACTGGAAAACAACGGCGGCTTCATTCAGATGGCAACGGACCTGAAGCAGGACGGTTCAGCTCTGGTTGCAAGCAACTGGGACGGCATCGAGATTGATATCTGCGGTAACGACGAGATTTACGATCTTCGCATTCGAACAGATGACTTGAACCGGCCATGGCACTCGTTTCGCGCACCATTCCGTGCGACAGCACAATGGAAAATTGTGCAATTCCCTTTTGCGGTCTTTGAACCTCATAGGACAGACCAAGGTTTTGACCCCGCTAAATTGCGCCGAATTGGCATCGTTGCCGTGGGCCGCGTTTTTCAAGCCGACATCGCAGTTTCGGGTGTCAGGTTGTTTTAGCCGACGATCGGCCTTGGTCTTCGGCATATCCTTTTTCGACGTCTCGCTCGTGTGGACACCATCGCTTGGGAGGTCGCAGCAGCCGCGCCGCCTTGCATTCAACGCGTCCGTTTCGGGGCCGCTTGGATCAAGAAACGCGACACCCTTTTCGACGTTGGGCTGACAATCTGACCATTGCCCGCAATTCAGCGTTCATTTCTTCTCAAACATGATGATCGCTTCGCCGATGCGAACGCCAAATCGGGAAACATAGGCCCGGTTCAAAACCCGGCCGTCTGTCAACAACCACATCCAATCATCGAAATCGACCCGCATCGTTCCTTTTCGAACCGGCAGGTCGATGCGATAGGTCCAGTTGAACGTGTCACCGTTTTCTCGGCCTGTAGCGATCCCCAAGACACCGGGGGCTGTGCCTTTCCAGGTGTCCTCGCCGGTTTTTTCAAGCGTCCAGATGCGCTGTTCGGTGTCCCCATCGTCATAGGTGAAATCTTCTACCAACTGCAGGATACGACCGTCCCAGGTACCCAAGATTTGGACGTCAAACCGTCGTTGGACATTGCCGAACACATCCTGGAATTGACCATGGGCCACGGTTTGGCCCGCGAAGAAGTCTTCAAGGTTCAGGGTCCGGTCGGAAAGCGGCTTGTCGTCGAGGTCAGGTGTGCCGGAACAGGCCATCAACGTGAAAAAGGCGAACAGGGCGAGCATGTTTTTCATAGGGGCTTTTCCGAAAGACAAGGTTTGGCGGGGTTTGGCGCGCAAGGGATCGGACACAGTATCCAGAGTTACGTGGCGTGGTTCCAGGTCGAACGCGGCGGCCGACGCAGCACGTAGCCCAGGCACAGCGCCACGATTCCAACCGCTGCCAACAAGATGACAGGTCGGTTTTCCGATGATGCGTTGGCCGAAATCACACCGGACAAGGCCCATATCACCGCCAAGGGATAGGCCAATTCGGCCGGGCGCAAGGATTGCACGATCAAGGCCACCACCAAAACGGCAACCAGCATCGCCACCGCCGCGGCCTGTGCACTCAGCACACCGTAGCCGCCGAGAACAACGCCTGTGCCAACACCGGTCGCCGCCGTTAGCCACCCGGCGTAAAGCGCGACCGGGCGCACCTGCCATACTGGGGTTTCTTTCCCAGCGCGAAGCATGGCCAAAACGGCGGACACCGCCATGGCAAAGATCATCACAGTTGCCAGGATCGGCGCGGCGTTCGCGGCGGCAATCCAGAAAGTGCCTAGACAAAGGCTGATCAACAGCGGCGGACGCATTCGGTTCCAATGCACATCCCGCGGCGCGTTCAGCAGCCCCCAGATCGCCCCAAGGATCAGCCAGGCATAGATCACACCCCAGATTCCAAACGCCCACCCGGCAGGTTGAACCGGCCAGAATTCCAAGACGACAGGAAACTGCTCGGGCCGGTAGCCGGCAAAGCCGCTTGTCATAAACGGCGACAGCGCAAACGCAATTGTCAACACAACAACAGCAATCGCGAGAAAGGGGGTTTTACGGGGCATCTGGGCGGGTCCTTCTGTTTCGGGGCCGACGCCGGTTCAGCGTTGCGCTTCAGGATCCGGGCGCATGGTTGCGACCAGTTCGGCCACCTTTATGCCAAACTTGCGCATTTCGGACTTGTTCATGATCACGCCGTTATCGGTCAGATAAAGCCAGTCGGTTGCTGTCAACGTATGACCACCTGTGTCTTCGGGTAGAATGATCTGGTATTCCATCTTGATGGTTGATCCCGACACGACGCCACGCGCTTCGCCAACGATGTCATCGGCCGTGGCGGTGAATGTGTTACGATGTGGAGACTTTGGTGGATCACGACCTCACAAATATGTGATGTAAGTAATTGAAAACAAAAAATAAGCCTCCAAAAACGGCGACTTCTTCAGGTTGCCGATGATCAGGCAAGTCTAAATTTGAAACAGTGGCTGCAATAGCCTTGGCACCAGTGAACGGAACCGCAGTCGCGCGTCTGTTGAAGCAAGACAAATACAAGGGTCTCCGTCGTCGGCAACCGGTGTGTGTTCAAGATGTTCATCAACAATCTCAAGATCGCCAATACCAAAACGGCCGGTTTCGTCGCTAAAGCTGCCTTGCAAGACCAGCGTCAATTCCAGCCCGTTGTGACTGTGATCGGGTACAGCCTGCCCCGGCGGAATATAGAGCAGGCGAACCGAGCCATTTGAATCGGCAGACAAGATATCCTGCCGGACGCCCATCCCAAGAGTTTTCCACCGCGGCTCACGCCCCCTCAAGGCTTCCATTACCGGACTGGGAAAGATCCCTTTGCGTTCAAAAACCGGCTCTGGCGGAAACGGATCATCGAGCAGCGAAAAAATATTGTCTTTCAGAGTGGATGATACCGCGACTGAAGGCGTATCTTCCAGAATGGCACCTCCAACAGATTGATGCGCGCCAAGTGCTACGCGACATTGTTCACATAGTGACACATGGCTGGCCACGGCTACCGCGAATGCATGCGGAAGATTGCCGGCGGCATAGCCCGCCAACATGGCATCGGGGACATGATGGGTTATGACACTCATTGCTTGAGGTCCTTTAACTCGTGTCTGAGGCGCTCCAATCCCAGCCGGATGCGCGACTTAATTGTTCCAAGGGGAAGACCCGTTTGCGCACTAATCTCCTTATGAGTTAGTTCGCCAAGATAGGCCTGTTCTATGATCTCGCGTTGCTCGATTTTGAGCCCGGCAAGCGCTCTTCTCAGTTGTGTGGATTCCTGTTCCAGCCCGAGGATCTGGCTGGCGTCGGGCGCTGCACCCGGCTCTTCCTTCAATTCTTCCGGCATGGGGCGATTTTCCTTGCGCGCAAGGTCGATCTGACGATTTCGGGCGATTTGATAAATCCAGGCGGAAACCTGCGCGCGGTGCGGATCGAATTGTGCCGCTTTACGCCAAACTGTCAGCATCACATCCTGAACGATTTCTTCGGCTTGATGCGCTGACGCCCCCGAGCGGATGATGAACCCTTTGAGCCTAGGCGCAAAGTGATCGAACAAAGCAGAAAATGCGGAGCGATCCCGATTGTCCCGTACCGCAATCATCCATTGGGTCTGCTGCGAAATCTCGATCTTGCTTTGAGACACAGTTGTTCTTTCACGGCTTGGAGGCAGTCTAGGCCGTTGATCGGCGTAAGGAGTGTCACGAATTTGTGTCAGCATATTCTGTTTACGGCGAACTGTGAATCCCGGATCACTTTTTTCTGACAAATAGCCCCAGAAAGCCGAAATAGGTGATCGCCTTGGGCTCAAAAGATCTAAGTAGTGTTTCAGGCATGTCAAAAGAAGACTGATCGACGCCCAACCAACACATCTGCTGCGCGTTCGGCCTTGGTTGCAACCGAGTCGGGCTGACCATTCTGCTAAGTCAGCATTCAACGCCACGAAACCTTTGCTCATGAACGCAGCGAGTGTCCGGTTTCCGCCTATGGTGCTTGTTGCTTTGGCCGCGAACCACACCAAGCGGACCTTGATGACAATTTACTGAACGGCAGCTTGGTCCGCATCTCTCTCCTTGATGCTTCCCGCAGCGAATGACCGCTCCGCCTATATCGGCCGACCTACGCCCGTCCCGCGGTTTGCATCGAATTTTGCTACCAGTTGAAACTTCGAAAAGGGCGCTTGCCCGAAAACTCCAACACACTGAAATTGCTTCACTTTTTTAATGCGCCCTTCTGAAGGCCTAGGGCGGTCGGTTAGAGACAAAGCGGGTTCAGAGACCGATTTTGGGTATTTAGCCAGTCTCCGAAGGGCGGTTGCAACGGCTAAACCCCTTTGAAACAAAAAGAAAAAAAGGCCCCATAAGGGCCCATCATCGGTTTCGGTAAGTGTAAGTGTAAGTGGCGGAGGCTCAGGGATTCGAACCCTGGGGACGCTCTCACGCCCAACGGTTTTCAAGACCGCCGCATTCGACCACTCTGCCAAACCTCCGGTCCGGTCTCCATAATACCCCCAAACTGATTCTAAAAGCACCTCTTGGAGGAAAATCCGCCGATGCCGTGACAGCAGGCTTTTCATAACTGCCCCGAGCCGTTAGTGTTTTGTTTAAAATGAGCCAAAAACGGCTTAATGAGGCAGTATTCCGGGTCCAGTCGCTTAAAATGCGTTGGGCCCCTTGTATGAGGCAAAAAGATGAGCGGATTTCTCCCGACACCTCGCAGCGCGTTTTTACTCTCGGCTTTGGTTGGCCTAACAGCCTGTGCTGAGGGACAAATGCCCGGTTTCCTGCAACCCAAGGACACCGCCGCATCGGTAACCCCTGCCAGCACCGGGTCGGTTCGGACAACCGAACGTGACATTGAGGCGCCTGAAGTGTTTCAGACCTCAGAAGCCGGTCTTTGGGATGGACGCCCGTCGCTAGGCGGAGTCTGGGTTGCCCATCCGGATGTTGCGGAACCGGATCGCGCGATCATTCGCAATGAAAGCAACGGCAAGTTTGTGATAGGCGCCCTGTTCCGTCGCGAACGCGAAACCCCCGGCCCACGCCTCCAGATTTCCTCTGATGCCGCCGCCGCGCTTGGAGTACTGGCAGGTCAGCCCTCAAACCTAAATGTGGTTGCTCTGCGCCGGGAAGAGGTCCCTGTTGAAACACCGCAGGCCACCGCGGCAGCCGTGCCAGAAGCCACCGAAGTGGAGGCCCAGCCGCTTGATCCTGTTGTCGCCGATGCGGCCCAGGCGATTGAAACTGCAGCCGTCTCAACACCAGCACCCGCAACTAAACCAAGTTCGTCGCTGGCCAAACCTTATATTCAAATCGGCATCTTCAGTGTCGAGCAGAATGCCAACAACACTGCAGCATCCATGCGTCAGGCTGGCATGGTGCCGACTGTCAAGAAACAAACTTCGGCTGGCAAAACCTTCTGGCGTGTTCTCGTCGGACCTGCACAAAGCAAATCTGAGCTTGCAACCCTGCTAAAGACCATCAAAGGCACCGGGTTTGCCGACGCCTACGCAGTGACCCACTGAGCATAGGCGGAATGATGCGGTCGCGCGCCTGAGTGGCACGTGACAGTTCTTCTGCTTTCAGGGATAAACAGATTGACGTTTTCGGCATTGGAGTCGCGACATGTTCTTTTTCCCGCGCCGCCTATTGATGGGCGCAGCTACTTTGGCCCTGCTGGCCACCTCGGCACAGGCCTTTGATACTCGTGCGCGCGCGGCCTTTGTGGTGGATTACACCACGGGCACGGTGCTTTTGGCCAAGAACGCCGACCAATCCCTGCCCCCGGCCTCGATGTCGAAGCTAATGACGCTCTATATTGCGTTTGAAGCCATTCGAGATGGCCGTCTTTCGCTTGATGAAAAACTGCCGGTTTCCAGCCATGCCATGTCTTATGGCGGCTCGACCATGTTTCTGGACACGACAGACCGGGTGAAGGTTTCGGATTTGCTGCGTGGCGTGATTGTTCTTTCGGGCAATGATGCCTGCGCGGTTCTAGCTGAGGCCCTAAGCCCCGATGGAACCGAAAAAGGCTTTGCCCGGTTCATGACACAGCGCGCGCAGCAGCTTGGCATGACAGGATCGACCTTCAAAAACGCCAGCGGCTGGCCTGCTCAGGGGCATGAGATGTCGATGCGTGATCTGTCGCTTTTGGCGATGCGAATCATTGAAGATTTCCCGGAGCACTATGCGATGTTCTCGGAGCGCCGGTTCGAATTTGACGGGCGCGCGCCGGGCAATGTGCGCAACCGCAACCCCTTGCTGGCACTGGACATCGGCGCAGACGGGTTGAAAACCGGTCACACACAAGAAGCGGGTTATGGTCTTGTGGGATCGGCGCAGAATGGGGACCGCCGCGTGATTTTTGCCATCACCGGATTGGGTAGCGAACGCGCGCGGGCCGAGGAATCTGAGGCCATTGTCAACTGGGCCTTCCGGCAATTTGCCGAACGCACAATTGTGACCCAGGACAAAGCTGTGGCTGAGGCTGATATCTGGATGGGATCGCAAGAGAAGGTTGGTCTTGTCGCGGAAAAGGACATTTCCCTGCTGCTTCCAACGCTTAGCGCAAATTCCCTTGACGCCGAAGTCGTTTATACCGGCCCCATTCAGGCTCCGGTTGAGGCAGGACAGAAGCTTGCCGAGCTGATTATCCGCCCTGAAGGTCTTCCAGAAACCCGAGTGCCCCTGGTGGCAGAGACCTCTGTCGCCGCCGGTGGATTTCTGGATCGTATGATGATGGTATCAAAGGTTTTACTGAAGCGGCTGCAAGATGGCCCACCAACTGATCCTCAGGAGGCATCGTGACATCCAAAGGGTTGTTCATCAGCTTTGAAGGCATCGACGGATCCGGAAAATCAACACAGGCGCGCCGCTTGGCCGACCATCTGACGGCCAATGGCCGTGAGGTGGTTTTGACCCGTGAACCGGGTGGAAGCCCCGGCGCCGAAGAAATTCGCGCCTTGGTGTTACAAGGGGAGCCGGACCGCTGGTCGGCTGAGACCGAGCTTTTGCTGTTCACTGCCGCACGTCGCGACCATTTGGAACGCACCATTCGCCCCGCACTGGCCGAGGGCAAAGTGGTGATCTGTGATCGCTTCGCTGACAGCAGCCGCATGTATCAGGGGCTACGCGGCGAAATGCGTGAGCGTGTGGATGCCCTGCATGATCTGATGATTGGGGTTGAACCGGATTTGACGGTTCTGATTGACATGGACCCAAGCGCTGGATTGTCCCGAGCCAAAGCCCGCGCCACAGTAGAAGAGCGTTTCGAAGATTTCGGGATTTCGCTGCAGGAACAAATGCGTGAAGGGTTTCTGGCCCTGTCACGTGAATATGCGGATCGCTTTACGGTGATTGACGGCAACCGGGACATGGACGCGGTGACACTAGATATTCAGGCACAAGTCGAGGCCGCGCTGGCATGAGCACCGAGCTGCCAGAACCAGATCGCATTGAAGGCGCCCCACACCCACGCGAGACCGAAACCCTTTTTGGCCAGGCCCATGCCGAAGCCGAGTTTCTGAGCGCGTTCAACACCGGCAGACTACACCACGGTTGGCTTTTGACCGGGCCACGCGGTGTGGGTAAAGCCACGCTGGCCTGGCGCATTGCCCGGTTTCTTCTGGCCACACCCGAGGCGCAAGACGACGGTCTCTTCGGGGCTCCGCCTCCCCCTGAGACCTTGGACGTGACACCTGACCATCCGGTGTCGAGGCGTCTTGCCGCCCTTTCTGAGCCGGGTTTGTTCCTGCTGCGACGCGGACCGACCGACAAAGGTGACAAACTCGCCGCGGATATTCGTGTGGATGAGGTGCGCAAGCTCAAGAACTTCTTTTCGCTCTCTGCCGCGGATGGGGGGCGTCGCGTTGTCATTGTGGATGCCGCCGACGAAATGAACCCCTCTTCCGCCAATGCGATCCTCAAACTGCTGGAAGAGCCCCCTGCCCGCACCACATTGCTGATGATCAGCCACCAACCAGCCCGCCTTTTGCCCACCATCCGGTCGCGATGCCGCGAGCTGCGTCTGGCCCCTTTGGGCCCGGATGCCATGCAGGCCGCTCTGGAACAGGCCGAGGCGGATATTGCACCCGAACAGATCACCGCGCTCAATGAACTGTCGCAGGGGTCGGTCGGGGCTGCGCTCCGATTGCTCAATCTTGACGGACTGTCGCTTTATTCTGATTTGGTGAATGTCATGGGCAGTCTGCCCAATCTGAACCAACCGCGCCTGCTTGCCCTGTCAGACAGTTGTGCAGGCAAAGGCAAAGAAGCGCGTCTTGATCTTGCCCTCACCTTGATGGATCAGCTCACGGCCCGCCTTGCCAGAACCGGTGTCACCGGTCATCCCCCTCAGGAGGCAGCGCCGGGCGAAACCCAAACTCTGATGCGATTAGCGCCAACGCCTGCAACCGGCCGGTTCTGGGCTACAAAAGCACAACAGGCCGGGGATCGGGCGCGTCATGCAAGATCGGTCAATGTCGACCCTGCTGCACTGATGACAGATCTGTTTTTGCAGCTGGCAAAGTCTGACTGACCTGCCAGCGGCTTTGACATTATTATATGTAACGTTTCCCGCCGGCCACGGCATCGCGACCGGCGGGAAAATGGTTCAGCGCTAAACTATCCCGCCCTTGATCAAGCGATCCGCGAGCTGGCCATAGGCTTCAGCCATAGCGCTATCCCCAAGGGCAATCGGTTTTCCGCCATCACCGCCAAGACGGGTGTCCAGATCAATTGGCAGTTGCGCCAGCAAGGGTACACTCAGTTTTTCCGCCTCATCCGCGACACCGCCATGGCCGAAGATATGGCTTTCCCCGCCGCAATGCGGGCAGGTGAACACGGCCATGTTTTCAATCAGGCCAAGCACCGGTGTGTTCAGAGTTTTGAAAGCATCCAAAGCCTTACGAGCATCCAACAGCGCCACGTCCTGTGGGGTCGAAACAACAATGGCGCCTTTAACCTCGGATTTCTGACACAGTGACAGCTGTACATCGCCAGTTCCTGGCGGCAGATCGACAACCAGAACATCCAGCTCCCCCCACTCGACCTGCATCATCATCTGTTGCAAGGCCCCCATCAACATCGGCCCGCGCCACACAACCGCCTTATCCTCGGCTAACATCGATCCGATGGACATCACCGTGATACCATGTGCTTTAAGCGGAATGATGGTTTTGCCGTCCGGGCTCGCGGGTTTGTCGGTCAGACCAAACATGCGGGGCTGTGACGGACCATGGATGTCGGCATCCAACAGTCCCACCTTTTTACCAGCCCGCGCCAAAGCAACGGCGAGATTGGACGAAACCGTGGATTTACCAACGCCGCCCTTGCCGGATCCAACCGCCAGTATGGTTTTCACACCGGCCGGTTTCATCACGCCTTCCTGTGGTTTCGCATGCCCACCCATTTTAAGCTGAGGCGGTTTCTTCGTCTCATGCGCCGTTAAAGCCACATTCACCGACCCCACACCTGGCAACTGCGCCACAGCAGCTTCGGCCGCCTGACGCAGTGGTTCCATCTGGCGGGCGATTTCGGGGCTTGGGGCTTCGATCACGAACCGAACAGTGTCACCTTCAACGGTCAATGCTCGAATCATATCGCGAGACATCAGGTCTCCACCATCGGGCAAAGCGAGGCGAGACAATGCGGTTCGAATCTCGTTCGTGAGATCACTCATGCCTATTCTCCAATCAAGACGCCATTATAACTGGCGCTGCTATGCGCAAGTCGCAAGCCGGAAGGTGAATCTGCCGCATCTCTATACGTAAGGAGTAGAAATTAATCACCTATTCCATGCGTTTGCTGCATAGCAGGAATGCCGATCCGTCCATTGTGCATTCGCAGCATTTCCCCCAAATATACCCCATCAGCGAAACAGGACAGCCCAAGGGGCACGAGACAATGGCATACGCAACAGACATCACAGCACGTTCCAACAGCCAGTTTGGCGCATGGGTCACAGGCATGATCGAAGCTCTGCGCAGCCGTATCTCACGCCGCCGCATGTTCAATCGCACCTACGCCGAACTGGCATCCCTGTCGAACCGCGAACTGGCAGATCTGGGCCTCAACCGCTCGATCATCCGCCGCGTGGCATGGCAGGCCGCCTACGAGGCCTAATACAGTTTTTCGATCCGGGTCTTCTCCTCCTCCCTAGTTCCAGATCGAATTCGGCGACGGCACCTCTCCTCCTCCCTGGTGTCGCCGCCGCCAAATACGGGACTTTATTTTCCCGAACCGCATGACAGGCCCTCTCCTCCTCCCTGGGTCTTTCATCGCAAGCGGTGGCGCCTCTCCTCCTCCCTGGCGTCACCGCAGCAGTTTCCGGGTCACCTGACCCAAGAATATGCCGGGTTCTCTCCTCCTCCCTGAGCCCGACATCGTAAGCGGTGATGCCTCTCCTCCTCCCTGGCATCACCGCAACGCAATTCGGACCCCTTTCGGTCCAATGGTATGTGCGGCCCTCTCCTCCTCCCTGGGCCAATCATATGGCAGCGGTGCCGCTCCTCCCTGGCACCGCTGCACCTAACACCGGACTGATGGCTTTTGTGCCTCGTCCACCGCAGATCAGAGCCCCTCTCCTCCTCCCTGGGGCGCTGAAACCAAGCGGCGATGCCTCTCCTCCTCCCTGGCATCGCCGCTTTTTTGGTTTTTGATGCCTGTTTTCTCTCTGTTTTGCTGGCTCCCCTTTCCCTTCCCCCTCACATTCGCTAATCGATAAGACAACGCCCGCTGTGGGCCTTCCGACATGCCGAATACCACCACGAGGAGCCGTCCGAATGGCTATGGAAAAGACCTTTAACGCCGCTGAGGCAGAACCGCGCATCATCAAGAAGTGGCTTGATGCCAAAGCCTTTGCTGCGGGTGCCAACAAAAGCCGGGACGAGACATTTTCCGTCATGATCCCGCCGCCGAATGTCACCGGTGCGCTGCATGTCGGTCACGCCTTCAACAACACCTTGCAGGATATCCTCACGCGCTGGCACCGGATGCGGGGTTTTGACACCCTCTGGCAGCCCGGTCAGGACCACGCAGGCATTGCAACCCAGCTGATGGTGGAAAAAGAACTGGCCAAAACCGGTCAGCCCACGCGCGCCGAACTGGGTCGCGAGAAGTTCCTCGAGAAAGTCTGGGAATGGAAAGGCGAATACGGCGGCACCATCGTGGAACAGCTCAAGCGAATTGGTTGTTCCTGTGACTGGGATCGCAACGCCTTTACCATGGCCGGTGCCCCCGGTGACCCGCGTGTAGGCCACGAAAACAGCCCGAATTTCCACGACGCCGTAATCAAGGTGTTTGTGGACATGTATTCCAAGGGCCTGATCTACCGCGGCAAGCGCCTGGTCAACTGGGACCCGCATTTCGAAACTGCCATCTCTGATCTCGAAGTCGAGAACATCGAAGTTGCGGGCCATATGTGGCACTTCAAATACCCTCTGGCTGGTGGCGCGACCTACACCTACGTCGAAAAAGACGAAGACGGGAATGTCACGCTTGAGGAAGAGCGCGATTACATCTCGATCGCGACCACACGCCCTGAAACCATGCTGGGTGACGGCGCGGTTGCGGTTCATCCCTCGGATGAGCGTTACGCCCCCATCGTTGGCAAGCTCTGCGAGATCCCGGTAGGCCCGAAAGAGCATCGCCGCCTGATCCCGATCATCACCGACGAATATCCCGACAAGGACTTTGGTTCGGGCGCCGTGAAGATCACCGGTGCGCATGACTTCAACGACTATCAGGTCGCCAAGCGCGGCGGCATTCCGATGTACCGCCTGATGGACACCCGCGGTGCCATGCGCGCCGACGGTGTGCCCTATGCAGAAGCCGCGAAAATCGCGCTTGAGGTTGCGCAGGGCAAACGCTCCCTGACCGAAGCCGAAACCGACGCCATCAACCTGGTGCCCGATCACCTGCGGGGTCTGGATCGCTTTGAGGCACGTGACAAGGTTGTGGCCGAGATCAGCGAAGATGGTCTGGCGGTCATGACCCAGTCGGATGATCCCCGTCTCGGCGCTCCGAAGAAGAAAAAGAAGGGCGAGGAAGAGCCCGAAGTGATTGCGGTTCCGCTGGTCGAAGCGAAACCGATCATGCAGCCCTTTGGCGATCGCTCAAAAGTTGTCATCGAACCGATGCTGACCGACCAGTGGTATGTGGATGCCGAAAAAGTTGTTGTTCCGGCTCTGGATGCCGTGCGCGACGGCGAGGTCAAAATCATGCCCGAAAGCGGCGAGAAGACCTATTTCCACTGGCTGGAAAACATCGAGCCCTGGTGCATCTCGCGTCAGCTCTGGTGGGGCCACCAGATCCCCGTTTGGTACGTGCCCGGTGACGAAGACTGGTATCCGATCTGCGCCGCCAATGAAGACGAAGCCCTGGCCGAGGCCAAGCTGCGCTTCCCCGAAGGGACCGAGTTCCGCGTGGTTGCAGACGCTCAAGAGGCAGCTTCCGTGCTGGCCAATGACATCGCTTTGATGGACACACAGGACGAAGGCGCCATCCGCCAGCCTGCGGGTGCCCTGGCCATTCCGATGTTCCGCGACCCCGATGTGCTCGACACCTGGTTCTCGTCTGGCCTGTGGCCGTTTGGGACACTGGGCTGGCCTGAAGACACCGATGAGTTGGCCAAGTATTATCCCGGCGATGTGCTGATCACCGGCGCGGACATCCTGTTCTTCTGGGTGGCGCGCATGATGATGATGTCTCACGCCGTGCATCAGAAAAACCCCTTCCACACCGTGTACCTGCACCAGCTGGTGCGCGATGAGAAGGGCAAGAAGATGTCCAAAACCACGGGCAATGTGATTGACCCGCTGGATATCGTTGATGAATACGGCGCCGATGCGCTGCGCTTTACCAATACGGCCATGGCCTCAATTGGTGGTGTGCTAAAACTGTCGAAAGACCGCATCGCGGGCTATCGCAACTTTGGCACCAAGCTGTGGAACGCCACACGCTTTGCCGAGATGAACGACGCCGTGGGTGCGGGTCACGCCGCGCGCCGCCGTCCGGTGCCACACGCAACGCTTAACAAGTGGATCATCGGCGAGACCGCGAAAGTGCGCGAAACCGTCGATCAGGCTCTGACCGAGTATCGCTTCAACGATGTGGCCCAAGCGCTCTACGCCTTTGTCTGGGGCAAGGTCTGCGACTGGTATGTCGAGTTCTCCAAGCCGCTGTTCTCGTCGGATGACGCAGAAGTGGCGCAGGAAACCCGTGACACCATGGCCTGGGTTCTGGATCAGTGCATGATCATGATGCATCCCATCATGCCCTTCATCACCGAAGAGCTTTGGGAACAAACTGCACAGCGGTCCAAACTGTTGGTTCATGCGGACTGGCCCGAATACGGCAGCGATCTGGTGGATGCTGAGGCCGAAGCCGAGATGTCCTGGGTGATCGAGCTGATCGAAGGGGTGCGCTCGGCGCGCGCGCAGATGCACGTGCCTGCGGGTCTGTATGTGCCGCTGCTTGTCACCGGTTTCTCGGACACTGAGCGCGCCGCTTGGGGCCGCAACGAAGCCCTGATCAAGCGACTGGCCCGTATCGAAGATCTGGCTGAGGTTGAAAGCTTCCCCAAAGGCTGTGTCACTGTTCCTGTGGGCAGCGCCACCTTCGGCATGCCGCTGGCCGACATCATTGATGTGGCCGAAGAAAAGGCGCGCCTTGAGAAGTCGATCGGCAAACTGGCGAAAGAGATCGGGGGCCTGCGCGGCCGTCTGAACAACCCGAAATTCGCAGCCTCCGCCCCGGCGGAAGTTGTGGAAGAAGCGCAGGCCAACCTTGCGGCACGGGAAGAAGAAGACGCCAAGTTGAAAGAGGCTTTGGCGCGTCTGGCCGAGATCGGCTAACGCGTCCTTCTCTTCGCGACAATAAAAGCCCCGGCACCTAGATCAGGTGTCGGGGCTTTTGAGTATTTATGAAAAGAAGAAGCGCAGAGGGGTCGCCCCCTGTCTGCGCGAGGGTTTAGGCGGTGAGTGCGGGGGTCATGCGGATCAAGGTTGGCCCCTGGGCCTCAAAGGCCGCAAGCAGGGCCTGCTGTAGCTCTTCAAAGCTTTGAGGCTGCTCCGCGCCTGCCCCGTAGGCTCGGGCCAAGGCAAGGAAATCAGGGTTCTGTGCCACCACCGCATTTGGGGCAATCTGGCTTTGCACCATGCTGTCGCGGATCTCGGCCAGTGCGCCATTGTCCCAAACAAGGATCGGAATGGGCAGTTTCAGCTCAACCGCTGTGCCCAGATCCTGCACCGTATATTGAAAGCCATAGTCCCCCATGATCGCCACAGTGGGCCTCCCTTTGCGCGCAACCGCGCCACCGATCGCAGCCGGCAACGCATAGCCTAGCGTGCCAAAGCCACAGGGGTGGTGCCAGTGACCGGCGCGCGGCATATCCCAGCCTTCTTTGGCGGCATAGGCAAACTGGGTCATATCCGAGTAGATCATCGCATCTTCTGGCATGACGGCTTTCAGCGCATCCGCTACCTCAACAATGCCGGGGCGCTCCGTCATCACCTCAGCGCGCCAGCGCGCACGTGTCTCGGCCACTTTTTCCGCGGCCCAACGCGGGCTTTGATCATCTGCGCGGGCGGGAATGGCGATAGCCATGGCCTGTAACAGCGCCGCCGCATCCCCCAGCACCGGCATATCGCCTGCTTTGCTCTGCGAGAGCATCTCAGGATCGATATCCACGCGGATGGTTGGGCAGTCATGGCCCAGCTCATCACGCCAGAGATCAACCTCGGACAGTTCACTGCCAAGAACCACAACCAAATCAGCTTCGGCCGCCACTTTGGCGCTATCGGGGCGCGCGAGATAGCTGCCAAACAACAGTGGATAGTCAGCCGGGACAATGCCACGCCCCGCATAGGTGGTGAAGGCCGCGGCCCCCGTCATGCGCAGCACATCGCCTGCGTGCTCAGCGCCCTGAACCGCACCGCCCCCAAAGACAAACAGCGGCTTTTGCGCGCTCAAGATCTTGGCAACAATAGCACTGACCGTTTCCGCATCCACCTGCGGCAATCCAGCGACAACGGGGGCCTCTGGTGCCGGGTCGGCCATAGCACCCAGTTCGGCGATGGGCACCTGCATATGGCAGGGCCGTTTGCGCGCGGTCTGGAACTGCGCCAGCGCCCGATCAATCAACCCATAGGCCGTCGCCGGTGCGCGCGCCTCTTCCGACCATTGGCACACGGTATCTGCCGCCGCACGTTGATCCAGCATCTGATGCAGCTGCCCCCGACGCCCGGTGACGTCATCCAGACAGGAGGTGACCGCCAAAACAGAGACACTGTCGG
Source organism: Pelagimonas sp. (assembly GCA_049116335.1). Taxonomy (GTDB): domain Bacteria; phylum Pseudomonadota; class Alphaproteobacteria; order Rhodobacterales; family Rhodobacteraceae; genus CANMIH01. The sequence continues at coordinate 257,861 of JAGDYZ010000016.1, forward strand.
AATAGGCCTGTCCCAAGGGCGTCAGCGCATTCAACAAGCCCGGTCCCGTGATCAGATAACACACCCCCGGTTTGCCGGTGGCGCGTGCATAGCCATCGGCCATGAACCCCGCCCCCTGTTCGTGGCGCGCCAGAACATGGGTGATGCCCGCCTCTTCAATCCCGCGATACATCTCAACGTTATGAACACCTGGGATCCCAAAAATAACATCCACACCGCGTGACTTCAGCATGTGTGAAATCTGTGCACCCAATGGTCGCTGCATCAATCCCTCCAAAATCGGATCGTGAAAATGGCGAAAACCGCCAGAAGTTCGAGGCGCCCCGCCAGCATCGCAAAGCTGAGCATCCATTTCGCTGTATCGTTGAGACCTGCAAAATTGCCCGCCGGTCCGATCTCATCGCCAAGGCCCGGACCGATATTGGCAATTGCCGTGGCCGCGCCTGACACGCTGGTGATGAAGTCAAGCCCGGTCAAGCTTAACGCGACGGCCAAGACGCCCATCGACACCACAAAGAACACAAAAAAGGACATGACCGAGCTCATGACCTCCTGGCTCACCGGCACGCCGCCATAGCGCAGCGTAAACACCCCGTTGGGTGAGCGGATGCGGCGCAGCTGGGTGCGGATCGATGCAAAGAGCAACTGATAGCGGAAAATCTTGACGGAACAGGCGGTTGATCCCGCACACCCGCCAATCAGACCCACAAAGAAGAACAGCATCACAAGAAAGCTGCCCCACTGCATATAGTCAACGCTGGCATAGCCGGTGCCGGACATGATCGAAGTGATGTTGAACAGCGCTTCGCGGATCGCCTGTTCAGGGGCATGGGGGAAGAGGAACAGCAGGACAAACGTCGTGATGGCCACCAAGACGCCAAGCGTCAGCATAAAGGCGCGGATCTGACTGTCGTACCAAAAGGCCACGCGATTGCCGGCAACCATCTGCACGTAGCGTACAAAGGGCAAGGCCGCGAGCACCATAAACACCGATGCCACATATTCGGCCGGTCCAGCAAAGGTGCCGAAGGAGGCATCGTAGTTGGCAAAGCCCCCGGTTGCGATGGTGGTCATGGCGTGCACGGTGGCGTCAAAGGCATTCATACCCGCCATCAGATAGGCCGCCGCACAGGCCAATGTGAGGGTGACGTAAATCGATGAGATGGACGACGAAATCTGGGTCGCGCGGGGCAGGATTTTCCCCATAGTGTCAAAGCCTTCCGACCGGAAGATCTGCATCCCCCCAACCCGCAGTTCTGGCAGAAACACCATCGCCACAACAATGATACCGATCCCCCCCAACCATTGCAGCAGGCCCCGCCACAACAAGAGCCCTTTTGGCAGGGTGTCCAAGCCGGACAAAACCGTAGATCCCGTGGTGGTCAGGCCCGACATCGCCTCAAAAAAGGCGTCGGTATAGGTCGATTGGGTCGCGCCCAGAACAAAGGGCAAAGCCCCAAAAACAGGCAGGGCAACCCAGACGCCCGTGGTGAGCAAAAAGGTCTGTTGGATCGACAGCCCCTCTTTCACAGCATTGGAGCAGGCCAGCGCGGTCAATCCACCCGCAAGAAGGGTGATCACAGCGCTTTGCAAGAACACCGGCCATTCGCCGCGCCCTTCGGCCAGATCGACCAACAGCGGCAAGAGCATGGCTAATCCAAGCGCAGCGACCAAGAGGCCGATCACATAGGCGACAGGGCGAATATCGAACATGGCCGCAGCCTTGAGGAGTGCGGCGGGAACTGTCAAGCCGTGCGGTGTTTGCACTCCAGTTTAGGCCGTGTTTTTCGCCCTAATGCAGCAGATCGGCAAAGACATGGTTCAAGATTTGATCGCGCCGCACGCCCTGTTGCGCCAATTGGCGATCCGATTGTAATTCCAACTGAATTATCTGACGCAGGCGCGCACGCCGGAGCCCGTCTGGGTTCACGCCCAGACCATTTTCGGTCAGAAACCAGTCCAGTCTCGCGTTCAACGATCGCCCCAAAGCAATCTGCACGTTGTCTCGTGGCATTTCGGAAACCCCCAAAGGTTGGTGTCATGGTTTCCTCCCAGGCCTCAGCTTGGCACGCGGCATGTTACCAGTCGATGAAACACCTCTGCCCAGCCCCGGATGCGCGCGATTTATACGCAAAAGGCGCCACACCCGAGTGCGACGCCCAAAACGTAGTCAAATCAGGTCGGATTATCCGACGTGAAACAAGGTTGAGAACAATTTGGGGTCCAGGCTCTCATCTGCAAACAGGGTGCCTTCGGTCAGGACCGAAACCGCATCATGGCTATGCAGGCTTTCCTGGTGGCTGGCCACAACGCGGAAATCGCCAATGCGCGGATCATCTTCGAGCTCTTGCGCAAAGAGGCGTGCCGCGTCTTCTACGAAGATCGGATTGGCCGCATTCAGCTCGGCAAAGGCCTGTTCATCCTCGCGCTTGACCATAACCTGTGTCTCTGTCGGCACAGCACGACGGCACATATCAAGGATATCTTCAAACCATAGAATTTTTCCGGGCAGTGCCTCGATCGAAATGCGCGCGACCGAGCGCTGCGAATGGGGCGTGGCGAGCTGGCCGCGCGACGCACGGGCGTGTTCACTCAGCTCCAGGGAACAGGGGCATGTCGAGCTATAGACATAGTCCACATGCATGATCTTGCGGCGTTTGCCCGCGATCTCAACACGTTCAAGCGCGATATCGTAATACTGATACCCTTGAAGTCCGGACCGCAGGCTATCGACGCGCATCGGAAAGGAAAATCGCATCTGGATCCGCGCATCAAAGCTTTCGAGATCCGTTTTGTAGTCGTCCAGTGCCGCATCAATCACAGATGAGCTGAAGGTCTTTTCCGCATGGGCATAAAACGAGCGCATGATGCGGCTCATGTTGATGCCCTTTTTGTCGGCCTCAAGGCTCACCGTTCCGGTGACCGAAGTCTCTAAGGTCAGATCACCGCCATCGCGGGTGTGATAGCGGATCGGCAGGCGAAAGTTTGAAATGCCCACATGCTGGATGAGACGCTTTGCCCCACGGATCAAAGAGGCCGGACCATTTTGCAGATCAGGCAACGTGGCACGATAGGCGGGATCCACGGTGAAATCGTCAGGGTATTCCCGGTTGAACTCAGGATAATCCTGTTGAAGACGGGCCACAGCCGCGCCCAGATCCGTCTCGGCCGCACCCGCATAGCGCCGCAGCACAGCCAAGGCCTGTTCGGCGTCTTCCCGGCTAGGCTTCTGTTCCAACTCGGAATTATGGATATTCATGGGCGAGGCCCCCTTATCCCGGTCCATCCAACATTCTCGCTCAGATGCCGCTTTTCACCATCTAAGCATCAAAAACGCTATGTGGCGACATCGAATTGGGCTTGGCCCTTGTCTTGATATCCAACAGATGCGCAAGGCCCCGGCGTACCGAGGCCCTTTTCATCTGGTGTTACACAGCGTCCAGAGCCTGCAGAATATCGTCTACAAGATCCTGTGGGTCTTCAATCCCGACAGAAAGGCGCACCAACCCGTCATCAATGCCCAATTCCGCCCGCAGCTCGGGTGTAAGCCGTTGATGAGTCGTGGTTGCCGGATGCGTCGCGATGGATTTGGCATCGCCTAGGTTGTTCGAGATGATCACAATCTCAAGCGCATTCAGGAAACGGAACGCCGCCTCTTTGCCCTCTTTGAGAACAAAGGACAGCATAGTGCCGCCTGCCCCCAACTGACGCATCGCAAGATCATGCTGTGCGTGGTCCTGCGAACCGGGGTAGATACAGCGGCTGAGCTTGTCGTGCCCCTTGAGCGCCTCAGCAATCTTGGTCGCACCTTCGGTCTGCGCACGCACACGCAGGTCGATGGTTTCCAGACCTTTGAGCATCACCCAGGCATTAAAAGGGCTCATCGAGCCGCCGGTATGTTTCATATAGGGCTCGACCACTCCACGGATGTCTTCCTTGCTTCCAAGGATCACCCCACCCAGACAACGCCCCTGGCCGTCCACGTGTTTGGTTGTAGAATAGACCACCAGATCCGCGCCCTGTTCGATGGCTTTGGAATAGACAGGCGTCGAAAAGACGTTATCGACCACAACCTTGGCGCCAACGCGATGCGCGATCTTTGCCACGCCTTCAATGTCGATCACCTCAAGCGTCGGGTTAGACATGGATTCGAAGAACACCGCCTTGGTGTCTGGGCGCACTGCGGCCTCCCATTCCTCAAGGTTGGCGCCATCGACAAAGGTCACCTCAACGCCGTAGCGCGACAGAATTTCATCAAGGATATAGTTGCACGACCCAAAGAGCGCCCGGGCCGACACCACGTGATCCCCGGCCTTGAGCATCGAGGTCAGAGCGCCATTCACCGCCGCCATGCCACTGGCACAGGCGAATCCGTCTTCGGCCCCTTCGAGCATCGCCATACGTTCTTCGAACATGGCCACGGTTGGGTTGCCGTAGCGGGCATAGATGTATTCGTCTTCACCGGTTTTGATAAACCGCTGTTCCGCCGCCTCGGCGGTCTCATACACAAACCCTTGGGTTAAAAAGATTGCTTCGCTGACCTCATTCCACTGGCTGCGTTTGGTGCCGCCATGCACGAGGTTGGTTCGTTTTCCACGCTCAGACATCTCTGTCTCCTTAACAAAAAAGGCGCCTATCGCGGTCAAGCGAAAGGAGCCCTTCGTCTGACCTTTTAGCGGGATATTTAACGTGGCCCGCAATCCGGCAACAAATCGCCACGTGGCAGGCGAGATAGAGGTGTTGCGGCCACAGGTCAAGACCGTCACGGCGCTGTAACACAGAGTTCATCCAACCGTCGCAGCCTTCTGTCATTCGCATTTTTGAGATGACGTGGAGCGCTGCCATGCCCATGCTGAATATCACAGCCGACGGATCGACCCCGCGTTTACACGGGGAGCACGGCAGTCTTCCTGCCCGCCTTCATCACGCGCTGATCCGCGACGACGGTCCGATCACCATCATGGTTCATGGCTACAAGTATCAGCCAGGCCATCCCATTCACTGCCCCCATACAAGCCTCTTTGCTTCTACCCCCGCCACGCATCCGCGGGTGGCCCGGCTTTCACGCATTATCAGCTGGCCCCGTCATCTTGGATTGCGCGGACAGCCCGGTGAGGGCCTCGGTTTGTCATTTGGCTGGCACGCGCGAGGGACAATCTGGCGGGCCTATCGCCAAGCCGAGCAGGCGGGCGTGGCTCTGGCAGATCTGATCGCACTTTTAAGGCAACTTGACCCCACGCGCCAAATCAATCTGATCACCCATTCTTTGGGCGCGCGTGTGGCGCTCTGCGGGCTCGAGCGGTGTGCCCCCGTCAGCGTACAAACCGCCATACTGCTCGCCCCCGCCGAATTTTCACAACACACCCGTCGCATTTTGATGTCAGAACAGGCCCGCGCCACTCAGGTGCTCTGTGTCACCAGTCGGGAAAATGACCTCTATGATTTCCTGCTGGAACAATGTGTGGCCGCCCCCAGCAAAGGGGACCGCGTGATAGGACATGAAGCGCTCCGCCTGCCAAATCTGACCACGTTGCAACTTGATGACCCAGACAGCCTGACCGCGCTGCGGCACCTAGGCTACCACGTTGCCGCCCCGACCAATCGGATTTGTCATTGGTCACCCTATTTGCGCCCCGGTGTCTTTCCGCTCTACCGCGCGGTCTTGTCGGGCACCCTTGCCCTTCCGCATCTGCGCACGCGGCTTCCTCACCGCCCTACGCCGCGCTGGTCTCGTTTGTTGCCCCGAGCCCCCCGCCTAGCCGCAAATGCTCTGGCGTTTGGACGTTAGTCAGAAATGCATCACACCACCATAAACTTCGGAAATCCCCGACAATTCCCTGACAACATGTTGTGTCAGGGGCAAAATTCCTTACTATGGAAGACACCTCCCATCTTTCATGATCCTCTGGGCCGCAGCTGGCCTCGATCACAGGATCTTTGCCGCGCCTAGCCGCGCATTTTCCCCACCAAGGGCCCCATCCTCGGGATTTTATCGTTCACAACACAGGACCCATATGCAGCATTTCCTTCTCGAAGCCACAATTTTCCTTGCCGCCGCCGTCATCGCCGTTCCTATTGCCGCCCGAATGGGGCTTGGCTCGGTACTTGGGTATTTATTAGCGGGATTGGTGATTGGGCCGGGCTTGGGACTGGTGGCAGAGACGGAAGATCTTCAACACTTTGCCGAATTTGGTGTGGTGATGATGCTATTCCTGATTGGCCTCGAGTTGGAGCCCCGCGCGCTATGGGATATGCGCCATCGGCTTGTGGGATTGGGCGGGCTTCAGATCGTGCTGACCACCGCCGCCGTGATGGGGGTGGCCATGGGATTTGGGCTTGTCTGGCAAACGGCCCTTGCTGTTGGGATGATCTTCGCGCTGTCTTCTACAGCAATTGTCCTGCAAACCCTGTCTGAAAAACGCCTGATGCAGACAAGCGGTGGGCGGTCGGCCTTTTCGGTCTTGCTCACCCAGGATATCGCCGTGATCCCTATGCTGGTGGTTGTGCCGCTTTTGGCCGTTCTGCCCACAAGCTACCACGCGGCAGACCATGACACCCATCAGGCCCTGTCTTTGGTCGAAGGCCTGCCCGGCTGGGGCGCGGCCCTTGTCACACTTGGCTGTATCGCGGGGATCGTCGTGGCCGGTGTCTATGGCGCGCGCCCGCTATTTCGCTTTATTCACGCGGCACATCTGCCGGAAATGTTCACCGCCATTGCGCTGTTGATTGTTGTCGGCATCGGCTTTCTTATGATGTCTCTGGGCCTGTCCCCTGCGCTTGGGACCTTTCTTGCTGGCGTGGTTCTCGCGAACTCTGAATTCCGTCACGAGCTTGAATCGGACATCGCCCCCTTCAAGGGGCTGCTGTTGGGGTTGTTTTTCATCACTGTTGGCGCCGGATTTAACGTCACCCGATTGATGCAGGAGCCCGCCACTATTTTCGGTCTTGCGATTGGCTTGATCCTGTTGAAAGGCACCATCCTTTTTGCGGTCGGACGTGTCTTTGGGCTGCGCAAACGCGCCCAGTGGCTTTTCACGCTCAGCCTGGCGCAGGCTGGCGAGTTTGGCTTTGTCCTGATCTCCTTTGCCACCCAGCAGCTGGTGCTGGGACAGGCTCTGGCGGAAACCCTTTTGCTTGTTGTGGCGCTCTCGATGCTGATCACGCCCCTCCTCTTCCTGCTCTATGAATTCCTCGCCGTGCGCCTGTCGGATAGCGTCGAAGCGCTTGAGGCGGATGAGATTGACGACCATGGCCCTGTGATCATCGCAGGCATTGGCCGCTTTGGTCAGATCGTGAATCGTCTGGTGCGCAACTCGGGCTTTCCAACCGTTGTGGTTGACCACGACATGGAAACCATCCGCCTGATGCGCAGCTTTGGTTACAAGGGCTTCTTTGGTGATCCCACCCGCCCGGAACTGTTGCATGCAGCAGGCATCGACAGCGCCACAGTTCTGGTTGTCACGGTGGATGAACCGAAAAGCGCCAACAAAATTGTCGCCTATGCCCGCCGGTTGCGCCCTGATCTACATATCATTGCCCGCGCACGGGACCGCACACATACCTTCGAGCTCTATCAGGCGGGCGCCAATGACATTGTTCGTGAAATGTTTGACAGCTCACTGCGCGCCGGGCGCTATGTGCTCGAAAACATGGGGATGAGCGAGTATGAGGCCGCCTTGGCTGAAGAAACCTTTTACCATCACGACCGCCACACTGTGCGTGAACTGGCGCGTCTTTGGGAACCGGGCAAACCGGTGATGGACAACAAAGACTATGTGATCCGCGCACAGGAGCTTGAGAAAGAGCTGGAAATGGCGCTGTTCTCGGCCCTGGACACCCGCCGCAAAGACGACGCGGCCTAGACACAGTGCCCCAATAGAAAAAGCCGCGATTCTTTTCAGAAACGCGGCTTTTTAAGATCGAAGTTCCGCTTACGCAGCGCGCAGGCTCAGAACATCTCCAACCTGCTTGGCAGCGGCCACTTCGTCGCCACCGGCAACAGCAGCAACTTCGCGGGTCAGACGCTCAAGCGCGGCTTCATAAAGCTGACGCTCTGAATAGCTCTGTTCCCGCTGGTCATCGGCACGGTGCAGGTCACGCACCACCTCTGCGATGGCGATCAGATCACCCGAGTTGATTTTCTGCTCATATTCCTGAGCCCGGCGCGACCACATGGCACGCTTCACTTTCGCTTTGCCTTTCAGCGTCTTGAATGCGGCATCCACCACATCCGGCGAGCTGAGCGAACGCATGCCAATTTCCGTGGCCTTATGCGTGGGCACACGCAGCGTCATTTTATCTTTCTCGAAGGAGATCACGAACAATTCCAGCTCGATGCCGGCGATTTCCTGCTCCTCGATCGACACGATCTGACCCACGCCATGAGCGGGGTAAACCACGTAATCATTCGGGCGGAATTCGGATTTCTTCGCTTTGGTCATGTAGGTCTCAGTCCTTGCAGCACGCGCCACGATGACATCTCCAAAAACACGACAAACCGACGATCGGGAACCTTGCGATACCCGTCATCCATTTCACATGCAGTCAGATCAATCCCCAGGGCATCCAGATCAGATGTCCCGCCCGTGGCGCTCTCATTTAGACAAACAGTATATCACAAAAAGCGCCCCTCTCCTAGATGCAGGAAAAGGGGCGCAAAATTGATATCTTTCAGATGCTTAGATCAAGATCACGGCAAACAGGTGACGGCCATGCGAATCGATCAGCCGCCTTCGCCGGGCGCTTCGGAGAAGTATTTTTCAAGCTTGCCAGCTTCGCCATCTTTTTCTTCAGCACCGGGCATCGGATCTTTTTTCGAGATGATCACCGGCCACAGTTCCGCATATTTGCGGTTAAACTCAACCCAGGTTTCCATGTCTGGCTCGGTGTCCGGGCGAATGGCATCCGCCGGGCATTCCGGTTCACAGACGCCGCAGTCGATACATTCATCGGGGTGAATCACCAATGTGTTCTCACCCTCATAGAAACAATCCACCGGGCAAACCTCGACACAATCGGTATATTTGCAGGCGATGCAGTTGTCAGTCACGACATAGGTCATGGGCCAAGTTCCGTTTGCTGTTTGGCGTGTAGCTAATCCAGAGTTCAGCTGTCTTCAAGGCGTCAAAAAGGCTCGCCCTTGCGGGAAAGATCAAGAGCCCTTCTGCTTTTCTTATCCGGGCGCCCTTTTCCCTCAAAGCGGGGATTTCGGGGAAGAACGTCCTTCTTCTCGGTCATATCAAAGTACAGCGCCTGGGCCTCGGGAGCCGGTCCGCGCCGCTCTCCGGGCGCTTCAACCCGGACAACCCGCACCAAATCCCCCTGGGGAAACGTCAAAACGTCGCCGCGAGTCACATTCTGTGCTGGTTTTGAGATCTTTACACCATTGAGGCGGACATGGCCCGCCCCAACTTGTTTGGCTGCCAGGCTACGCGTTTTGAAAAATCGCGCATGCCATAGCCATTTATCGACCCGGATTTTCTCCGGCGTGTCCACTTAGGACTTGTCCCGCAGCCCCATGAGCGCGGCTGCAAACGGGTTGTCAGGATCGATTGGTTTGTCCCGCTTGGGTGGACGCGCTTCAAAGCTCTTGCCACCACGGTCGCCGCCTTTGGGCCCTTTGCCCTTAGGTTTGCCACCTTTGCCACCGGGTTTGCCGCCACGGTCGTTGCGACGTTTGTCACCCTGGCCTTGACCCTGCCCCTGCGCGTCACGACGCTGGCGATTGCCACCGCCACCACGACGCTGCTGGTTGCCACGGTTGCCGCCCCAGGTGAAGGTGAAGAACACTTCAACCTCGGGCTCAGCTGGCGCAGCAACTTCTGCTTCGGCTGCAACAGGCGCATCTGCTACGGCAACATCCGCAGCCTCAACAGCCTCCGCGGCGGTGTCCTCGGCAACGACCTCAGCTTCAGGTTCAGCTGTTTCGTCCTTGGCAGCATCGGCAGGTGCTTCAGCCACAGCTTTGACCTTGGCGCGTTCACCTTTTTCGGCGCGATAGCCAAGGCCCTGCATCAGGTCCGCAAACTGCTCAAGCGTCATGCCTGTGATCGACAGCATGTCCGCCTTGGCTTCAAACCCACCACGGCTGTCTTCGCTGCGCAGCATATCCGCAAGACGTTCCAGCATATCGATACGAATCGAGCGCGCACCCGCTTTGCGGTAGCCCGCGAGGTTATAGTGCTGCGCCGGAACTTCTTCGATGTTCGGCACGGTCACCAGACCCGGAGGCGGTGCTTCGGGGAACTCCTGCAGATCGCTGGCCAGGCTCCAGAGAACCAGACGCAGACGGGTCGGCGCGGGCTTCAGCAGAAGCGGCATAAAGATGGTGTGCTGACCAAAGCGCACGCCGTGTTTGCGCAGCAAACCACGGGCGTCCTGATCCAGAGCCTTCACATCATCGGCGATATCGTTGCGCGGGATCACACCCATCGCTTCAACCAGACGGAAGGCAAAACCACGCGCAAGACCGGTCAGGCCTTCATCGTCCCGCATGTTCATTAGCGGTTCGAACAGCGCGGCTACCTTGCGGTCGATGAAATGTTGCAGACGGCGTTCCACCTTCTGCGCCACATCCGCACCAGCTTCGTCGTCAACAAAGACAACCACACGCGGCTTCATCGCGTCGTCACCTTTGGCCAGACGGCCTACAGCCTGATCGCCCCACATAAGGCCACCCTGCTCGGTGAAATCAATTTCGCTATCCGGAGCGTTATAGAACCGGTCCGCCCGCAGGTGGAAATGCGGTGTCAACGCCTGCAGCGATGCCTGACGCAAGGTCTTAGCCTCTTGCCCGGTTGCGTCCTTATCCTGACGGAAACGGAAACCTTCCAGTCGCCCGACGAATTCTCCTTCGACGGTGACGTCCCCTTGATCGTTTACTTCGGCCAAAAGGGCCTCCTTCTGCTTCAACCGGCGCAGCAGCACAGATGTCCGCCGGTCAACAAATCTTTGAGTCAAACGCTCGTGCAAAGCGTCCGACAGGCTGTCTTCTACAGCGCGCGTGCGACCGCGCCAATGCTCTTCGTCTTTTACCCAGCCTTTTCGCTGAGCAACATAGGTCCAAGTGCGTATGTAGGCCAATCGTTTCGAAAGTGTGTCAATGTCGCCATCCGTTCGATCAATTCGATTGACCTGGCGGCCCAAAAAGTCGTCAGGAACGCCACCTTTCTCGTGCAAGTGGTTGAAAATAACCTGCAACAGCCCTGCATGTTCAGCTGGCGAGATCCCGCGGAAGTCGGGGATTCGGCACACATCCCACAACAATTGCACCGATGGCGCATTTGACGCCCGTGCGCGGATTTCCGCCTCAGAGGCAAGAGCACGCAGCGCCCTAAGGTCATCGGCCTCACGCGCTTTGACCAAAACTTCATCGTTTGGGCTGACATCCAGCGAGCGTTCCAAGGCATCAATAGAGCCGAACTGAAGCTTGGCACTGCGCCAATTGAGCTTTTTCAGCGGCGTGAATTGATGCTGACAGATCGCCTCGGCCCAGTCTTCAGGAATGGGTCCGGCCTCACCGGTCACGCCAAAGGTGCCATCCGACATACCCCGCCCAGCGCGTCCGGCAATCTGGGCCAATTCGTTGGGCTGGAGCTGACGCATCCGGTGACCATCAAACTTGGTCAGCGCAGAAAAGGCCACGTGGTCGATATCAAGGTTGAGCCCCATCCCAATGGCATCTGTGGCCACGAGATAATCAACCTCTCCGTTCTGATAGAGGTCAACCTGCGCATTACGGGTCCGGGGGCTGAGCGCACCCATCACAACCGCCGCCCCACCTTTTTGGCGTTTCAGAAGCTCGGCAATGGCATAGACGTTATCAACCGAGAACCCGACAATCGCCGTACGTGGCTGTAACCGGCTGAGTTTTCTGGATCCCGTATAGACCAGCTGGCTCATCCGATCCCGACGGACAAATTCAACACCGGGCACCAGATCAGCGATCGGCCCGCGCATGGTATCCGACCCGAGAAACAGCGTTTCGCGCGTGCCGCGCATTCGCAGCAGACGATCGGTGAACACATGCCCCCGCCCCGGATCGGCACAGATCTGGATTTCATCGATGGCAACAAATTCTGCGCCCATGCCCTCGGGCATCGCTTCGACGGTACAGACCCAATATTGCGCGCGCGGGGGAACGATACGTTCTTCGCCGGTGACAAGCGCCACTTTCATCGCGCCGCGCAACGCAACCAGCTTGTCATAGACTTCACGGGCCAAAAGCCGCAACGGCAACCCGATCACGCCACTGCGATATCCCAGCATGCGATCAAGCGCATAGGTGGTTTTGCCGGTATTGGTCGGGCCGAGAACGGCCGCAATCCGTGTTTCCTGGGCCATGGGGCCGCCTTTTCGTCGTCAGAGCTTGGTGCCAAGCACCTCGCGTTCCAACCGGTCCATGGCCTGGATCACATCCGAGTCATGCGGTCGCATCTCAAGTACACGGCTGTAGGCCTGATAGGCAAGACTTGGCGCGCCAACTTGTTCATTGATGGCCCCGACGCCACGTAAGGCGCCAAAATGATTGGGATTCAGTTTCAAAGTGCGCTCAAGCGCATCCATGGCCGGCCCCATGTGATCGAGCTGAAAATAACTTAAGGCCAGCCCGTGCCAACCTTCGGCAAACTCTGGCGCATGATCTGTCAAAGCCCGGAAATGTTCGGCCGCAACGCGCCCCTTATTAAGCTCAAGCGCATCGCGCCCGCGTTTAAGAAGTAAATCCATGCTCGATGAACCAGATTTTGACCATTCTGCGATCAACTGGTTTTCAAGCCGCTGTGCCGCCACCTCGGTCTCAGCCATTTGAAGCTCGGACAAGAGCCTGTCTGCGCGCGATTCCGCTGCCGTAGCGGCAGGTAAGGTAAACATGACTACGGTGGAAAGTGCCGTGAGGATAGATTTGAAAAACATGCGACCCGTGCTCATAACTTGTAACGAGTGTAACGACGTTGCGCTGAAAATCCAGCGCACGATCTTGAGAGGATAAATTATGAGCGACACAGTAACAGCAGCCGTAGAGGCCCTGACCGAAAAGCTTGGTGGCGAGGCGTTTGACGGCTCGGCCAAATTTTCGCTGGGCGACGAAGGCAGCCTGATCATTGATGCCGACGGCGTTCGCATTGGCGACGATGACACCGACGTAACCCTGTCGGCGGATGTCGAAACCTTCAAAGAAATCCTGAGTGGTGAGTTGAACCCAACCGCCGCTTTCATGTCCGGCAAATTGTCGGTCGATGGTGACATGAGCGCAGCAATGCGCCTAGCTTCGGTTCTTGCCTAATGAATCTTTCCCCCGCGCCATTCCATGCCGACCTGTCTGAAGGGCCAATCAACAGTCAAGCTTGGTGGATCACCACCAAGGACAAGTTGCAGCTTCGCATCGCTCATTTCCCGAGCGATCAGACCAACGGCACACTGGCGCGGGGGACCGTCCTGCTCTTTCCCGGGCGCACGGAATATGTTGAAAAATACGGCCGCGTCGGGATGGATTTTGCCGCCCTTGGCTATGATGTGTTGGCCATTGATTGGCGGGGCCAGGGCCTTGCCGATCGCATGTTGGACGAACCCCTGACCGGTCATGTCAACATGTTCGAAGATTACCAGACCGATGTCGCCGCCATGGTTGAGGCCGCCAATAAGCTCAATCTTCCGCGCCCCTGGCATCTTCTGGGGCATTCGATGGGCGGCTGTATTGGGTTGCGCTCGGTCTATGACGGGCTTCCGGTTGAATCTTGTGCCTTTACTGGCCCAATGTGGGGCATCGGCATGTCCGAAAGCCTGCGACCAGCGGCCTGGGTTGTGAGCTGGGGCAGCAGCCGGGTTGGCCTTGGCCATATGTACACCCCGGGAACCAAACACGACAGCTATGTGGCCTCTGCACCTTTTGATGACAACATGCTGACCACCGATCCGGATGGCTGGGATTATATGCGCCGTCAGGTTCTCGCGGTTCCTGAATTGCAACTGGCAGGTCCTTCGTTGCAATGGTTGCACGAAGCTCTGGTCGAAACCCGCGATCGCTATCGCAAAGACTCGCCCAATATGCCCTGTCTTACCTTCCTAGGCACCAATGAACGTATTGTGGATGTACCGCGCATTTATGACCGGATGCGACGCTGGCCCAACAGTCAGTTGGTCAAAATCTACAAGGGCGAACACGAGGTTCTGATGGAAAGCCCGGAAACGCGCAAAGACATCATTTCCCAGCTTGTCGCACATTTTGACCGGGCCAGTCACACGCCAGCCCTAAGCGCGTGACCGCAAAACGCTGAAATCACGATTAATTTCACGCAATTTGGCGGTGTTCCGAACCCGGAACGCCGCTTTTCCTTTGGGTGGGTCTTGAACCTTCCCCCTTGGCGCGCTTAGCTTTTGCTCAAGACCAAACAGGAGCATTCAAATGCAGACCACCCCGCTATACGACGCCAATGCCACAGCTGGGGGCGAACCGTTGGGCAACCTGCCGGAATGGGATCTGAGTGATCTCTATGCCAATGCCGATGCCCCCGAGTTAAAACGCGATCTCGATTGGCTGGAACAGGCCTGCAAAAGCTTTGCTGAAGACTATGAAGGCAAACTGGCCGAGCTGACCGCGGATGAGATGCTGGATGCTGTAAAGCGTCAGGAGCGTATCGACGGCATTGCCGGGCGGATCATGTCCTTTGCCGGGCTGCGCTATTACCAGCTGACCACCGACGCCGAGCGCGCCAAGTTCCTCTCTGATTGCCAGGAAAAGATCACCAATTTTTCGACGCCTCTGGTGTTCTTCACGCTTGAGCTGAACCGGATTGAAGACGACCATCTTGATGCTCTGTTGACCGAGAACAAAGACCTGGCCCGCTACAAGCCAATCTTTGACAAGATCCGCGCCATGAAGGCCTATCAGCTCTCGGATGAAATGGAGAAATTTCTGCACGATCTGGGTGTGGTCGGCGATGCCTGGGAACGTCTGTTTGACGAAACCATTGCCGGGCTGACCTTCACCATCGATGGCGAAGAGCTCAACATCGAGGCCACGCTGAACTTCCTGACCGAACAGGATCGGGACAAACGTGAGGTCGCCTCGCGCGAACTGGCCCGGGTGTTCAACGACAACATCAAAACCTTTGCCCGAGTGCACAACACGCAGGCCAAGGAAAAAGAGATCCTCGACCGCTGGCGTGGCATGCCCACCGCCCAGACCGGACGGCACCTGTCGAACCATGTGGAACCCGAGGTCGTTGAGGCCCTGCGCAACGCCGTTGTTGCGGCCTATCCCCGCCTGAGCCACCGGTACTATGAGCTGAAACGCAAGTGGCTGGGTTTGGACCGCATGCAGGTCTGGGACCGCAACGCGCCACTGCCGATGGAAAGCACTCGCATTGTCGATTGGGACGAGGCGCAGAAAACCGTCATGGACGCTTATTCCGCCTTTGATCCACGCATGGGGGATCTGGCCGAGCCGTTCTTCAAAAAGGGTTGGATCGACGCCGGGGTCAAACCGGGCAAGGCCCCCGGTGCCTTTGCCCACCCGACGGTCACCGATGTGCACCCCTATGTGATGCTGAACTATCTCGGCAAACCCCGTGACGTGATGACCCTCGCGCACGAGCTGGGCCATGGAGTGCATCAGGTTCTGGCCGCCGGTCAGGGTGAGATGCTGTCTTCGACCCCGCTCACACTGGCAGAAACAGCCTCGGTCTTTGGTGAGATGCTCACCTTCCGGGCCATGCTGGATGGCGCAAAAGACAAAGCCGAGCGCAAGGTCATGCTGGCGGGCAAAGTTGAGGATATGATCAACACCGTTGTGCGCCAGATCGCCTTCTACGACTTCGAATGCAAATTGCATGAGGCCCGTCGCAAGGGTGAACTGACCCCGGATGACATCAATGCCCTCTGGATGAGCGTGCAAGGCGAAAGCCTCGGCCCGGCATTTGACTTCATGGACGGTTATGAAACCTTCTGGGCCTATATCCCGCACTTCGTGCATTCGCCCTTCTACGTCTATGCCTATGCCTTCGGCGATGGGCTGGTGAACGCGCTTTACGCCGCCTACCAAGAGGCCCCCGAGGGGTTCCAGGACAAGTATTTCGACATGCTCAAAGCTGGTGGATCGAAGCACCACAAAGAGCTTCTGGCTCCATTTGGGCTGGATGCCTCAGATCCAACCTTCTGGGACAAAGGCCTGTCTATGATCGAAAGTTTCATCGACGAACTGGAAGCCATGGACGAGTAATCTTCCCGTCGCTCAATAAGACAAGGCGCTCTCTAAACCAGAGGGCGCCTTTTTCTATTGCAGCAGGCGGAGCACCACCTCGGGCGCACGATTTGCAATTGAAAGCGATTGCACCGCCAGTTGCTGCTGCACTTGTAGTGCCTTTTGTTTGGCTGAGGCCGCTTCCATATCCGCATCCACCAAACGCCCAATTCCCTCGGTCATCGACTTGACAAGCTTTGAGGTGAATTTGGATTGCTGGTCCAACCGTTGCTGATCCGACCCAAGGGAGGCGGCGGCATCAATCGCTGAGCCTAACATGATCTCGGTTGTCACCAGTGCCTTTCGCAAACCTGCATCAGAGGTGACATCCAGATCTGCCAATTCGGCCAATTCACCCGCGGCAACGCTGCCCGCGCTGGCACTTAGGGTCGACACACGCACCTGAAGCGTGTCCATGGCCGTTGTCACACTAGAGCTGACCTTCAGCGACGCGCCCTGCGCCTCAAAATTCAGCACCTCAGGATCAAGATCATTTTCAACGGCATAGACCTGCCAGGTGTCGACCATACCCTTGGCCACATCACTAAGCGTATCTCCGTCGCGTGCCACATAGCCCAAGCCGGTCAAAGCCACGTCAAACTGTGTCGGCACCCAGGTCAGCTGGGTGCGGTAGTCGTTTTGCGCAAAGCTCGATCCGTCGAAATCCGTGCCAAACATCGAAAGGGCAAACACCGTGCCGCCTTCAACCGTTTGACCGCTCAGATCGATATCAGCGGATTGTGTGGCATTCAGCGTCGCACTTCCGGCAACCGCGTTGAACACACCCCCGCCCATTGCAACCGACCCGCTGTCCATTGTCAGGTCTGCGCGCGCCACGACAACATCATTGGCCGTCACACCCTCAATCGCACGTGACAGAGAACCCAGGACGGTCATCTGTCCGTCCCCCTCCTGTTGGCCTGCGTGTTTGAGAAGGTTTTGCCCATTAAAGCTCGCGGCATTCACCACCGCGTTGATCTGATCACGCAGCGCATCAATATCGGTCTGGATATTGCCCCGGTCGACGTTTTCTTCCTGCGCTGCAACAACCTTACCTTTGATATCCGTCAACAGATCAACAACAGTTTCCGCCCCCTGCCGTCCTACCGAAATGGTGGATTGCGCAAGGCTAAGCCCCTCTTGGATCTGCTTATACCCGGCCACATCGGCCTGCATGACTTTTGAAATCGCCCAGACCGCGGCATCGTTTTGCGCCGTGGCCACCCGTTTCCCGGTGCCAATCTGATCCTGAACCGTTGCCAGACCGGTGTTGACCGATCGCAAGGTTTCGAGCGCGGTTTGCGCCCCTGAATTTGTTAAGACACTAGACATTTTTCACGCCCACATCCGTCGGGTGCCGCGTCGTCGCCGCACACCGTGGTCCCACATTGATTTTGGCATTCTACCTAATGCTGACCTCAGGCCCCCGCCCGGTCAGCTCACCCCACAGGCAGATTAGGGCAAAACTCCAAGCCAATGATTAACGCTTAAAGGCCGAACGGGCCGAAATAGCGTTACTCAAAGCCGAATTTAGTGCAAAATTCATTTAGGTTTAAGGCAATCACCCTGCTACTTGAGCTGACTGTCCTTTGATCCGCGGCGGTTGATCCCGCTGCGTGCCACGTACCTCGCGTCACGCTCTTGCTGACAATCAAGGCAGAGCTTCACCCCCGGGCGTGCCTCGCGGCGGGCGCGTGGGATCTTTTCCTCACATTCGGCGCAATGTGTCAGGCTGTCTCCAACCGGCTGGTGTCGCGCGCGCAAGCGTGCCAGCTCATCATTGACCGTGGCTTCGATCTGTTCGTTGACCGCTCCGTCTCGGGCCCATCCTCCAGCCATCTGCCTCTCCTGTGCTCAGACATCCGAAGTTACGTAGGGTTTGCCTCGTTTTCAACGCATAGCGTCGATTTTCCCACTTTGCCGCGCGTGAAACCGGCCTATGTCTTGCTCAAGTCATTCAGGACCTACCCAAGATATCGGATAGATTATCCCTCCTTCCGGTATCCCCTGTCACGACCCGCAAAACCCGGCCAAGGGATTGGCCGGGTTACGCAAATTTCCGATTTTTCCAAAGTTACGCTGCGCGGAGCATGCCGTAGATTTCGTCTTTCAGGGCCGCGCGCTGCTTGCGCAGCTGCTCTTCTGCCAGATTTTCAATCGGCTCAACGTTGGTTTCCGCACGGTGGATCTTGCGGTTTACGTCGTGATACTCGTCTGCCAGCTTAGCAAAATGGGCATTTGCCTGCTTCAGCGCGCTCATCTTTTCGACAAATTCTGGGAATTCCGCGGCCAGCTCATGTGGGGTGTTCGACATGCGTCTCTCTCCTGTCTTTCGTTTCGAAAACAGAGTGCCAAACACCCGGCATGGCGACTTTGATATCAATCAATCGAGATGCAGGTTTTGGTAATAAAAACGCGGCCACTTGGGCCGCGTTTCTGAAAAAAGATTTCAACTCTAGCGCTGCTCGGTTTCCCAGTTTGGATGGATCCAGGGCGCTGCGTTTTCAGGCGGCAGAGATTTGCCCAACACATGATCCGAGATCTTCTCGCCCACCATGATCGACGGCGCATTGAGATTGCCGTTGGTGATGCGAGGAAAGATCGAGCTGTCGGCCACCCGCAGCCCGTCAACGCCAATCACCTTACCCTCGGGATCAACAACCGCCATCGGATCATCCTTGGCGCCCATTTTGCAGGTACCGCAGGGATGATAGGCGCTTTCGACATGTTCACGGATAAAGTCGTTGAGCTGCTCATCGGTCTGGAGCGCATCACCGGGCTGAATTTCATGACCACGATAATCGGCAAAGGCCTGTTGGCCAAAGATCTCACGTGTCAGACGGATACAGGTGCGGAAATCTTCCCAATCCTCTTCGGTGCTCATGTAGTTGAACAGCATCTTGGGTCTGTCTTCCGGATCACCGGACCGCAGCGTGATTTCCCCCCGCGACGGCGATCGCATCGGCCCCACATGCGCCTGATACCCATGGCCCTCGGCCGCCACCTGACCGTCATAGCGCACGGCAATCGGTAGGAAGTGATACTGGATATCCGGATACTCGACCCCCGCCTTAGACCGGATAAAGCCCGAGCTTTCAAACTGGTTCGACGCACCGGGGCCCGAGCGGCCAAACAGCCATTTCGCCCCAACATAGGCCTTGCCCAGAAGGTTCCAGTACTTCGCCAGTGTCACCGGCTGCGTCGCGGCCTGTTGGATATAGAGCTCCAGATGATCCTGCAGGTTTTGCCCCACACCCGGACGGTCTGCGACCACCTCAATCCCATGCTCTTTCAAATGCTCTGCAGGCCCAATACCCGAATGCATCAAAAGCGCAGGTGAGTTGATCGAGCTGGCCGAAAGTATGACCTCGGCTTTGGCTTTGATCACCTCGATCTTGCCTTTGCGGCGCACTTCGACACCCACGGCCTTGCCGTTTTCCATCACCACTTTGCGCGCCAAGGCATTGACCACCTGCGCGCCTTTGGCCTGAGCCGGACGCAGATAGGCCTTGGCCGCGGACCAGCGTGACCCTTCCCAGACGGTCATGTCAAAGGGGCCAAAGCCCTCTTGCTGCTCACCGTTGTAATCGCCCGTGACGGGATACCCCGCCTGACGGCCCGCTTCGACAAAGGCCTGCACAAGGGGGTTGTCGCGTTTGCCCCGCGTCACATGCAGCGGCCCCTCTTTGCCGCGCCAGGAGGCATCGCCGCCATGACCGCCAGAGTGCCAGTCTTCCTGCCGTTTATAGTAGGGCAGCACATCAGCATAGCCCCAGCCTTCGGCCCCACTGTCGCGCCAGTGATCAAAGTCCAGTGCATGCCCCCGCACATAGATCATGCCGTTGATCGACGAGGACCCGCCCAGAACCTTGCCGCGCGGTGTGGCCAACCGGCGCCCACCCAGATGTGGTTCCGGCTCAGATTCAAAGCCCCAATCATAGCGTTTCATCCCCATCGGGTAGCTGAGCGCCCCCGGCATATTGATGAACGGGCCCCAGTCGGTGCCGCCGTGTTCGATGACGATTACCGATTTGCCAGCTTCGACCAAACGGTAGGCCATAGCACAACCGGCGCTGCCTGCGCCGACAACGATATAATCCGCTTGCATGAGCGTATTCCTCAAAACCTTCGCCCGCGACACCTGTTGCGCGGGCGGATGCCTCCGGCGGGAGTATTTGGGAAAAGAAGAAGCGGGAGGAGTGGCCTCTTCTGAACCCGAGATACCCCGCGGGTGCGACTGTGATCCGCGAGGGATCGTTTAGAAGGGCGACTCGACGTCACCCATACGAACGTAGACCGACTTCAACTGGGTAAAGTGCTCGATCGCTGCTTTGGAGTTCTCACGTCCGACACCCGATTGTTTCGATCCACCAAAGGGCAGTTCGACAGGAGCATCGTTGTAGGAGTTGATAAAGCAACTGCCCGCGTCGATTTTGCCAATCACCCGGTGGCCTCGGGTCAGATCCGCCGTGAAGACACCTGCTGACAATCCCATCTCAGTGTCATTGGCGCGCGCAATGACGTCGTCCTCGTCGTCGAAATCCAGCACCGACATCACCGGGCCAAAGATCTCTTCGCGGGCGATGGTCATATCATCGGTGACATCGGCAAAGACGGTTGGCTGGATGAAGAAGCCATTGCCGTCGATGGCCGTTCCGCCATAGGCCAGACGCGCGCCCTCGGCTTTGCCCTTTTCGATGTAAGACAGAACAATCTCGCGCTGAGATTTGCTCACCATAGGGCCAAAGTTTGTTGCCTCATCCATCGGGTCCCCAATCACGGCGGTGTCCAGACGCTCCGCAAGACGTTTGAGGAAGGCTTCTTTGATGCCTTTTTGCACAAAGACCCGGGTGCCGTTTGAGCACACCTGACCGGTGGAATAGAAGTTTGCCAGAATGGCGCCCCCAACAGCGTTTTCCAGATCGGCGTCATCAAAGATGATCAGGGGCGATTTGCCGCCCAACTCCATGGTGACATGTTTCATTTCCGCTGCGGCGGCAGCATAGACTTTTTTGCCTGTGCCCACGGAGCCGGTCAAAGACACTTTGTCGACCTCTGGATGTGTCACCAGCGATGCGCCAACAGACCCCATGCCCTGAATGACGTTGTAGAGACCCGCGGGCAGGCCCGCTTCATACAGAATCTCAGCCACTTTCAGCGCACAGAGCGGTGTGGTTTCCGAGGGTTTGAAAATCATCGCATTACCACAGGCCAGCGCAGGTGCGCCTTTCCAGCACGCGATCTGGGTTGGATAGTTCCAAGCCCCGATGCCGGCGCAGACACCCAGAGGCTCGCGCACGGTATAGCCCCAGTCCCCGCCGAGATGCACATGTTCGCCGGTGATGCTGCCCGCAAGGCTGCCGAAATACTCAAGCGCGTCAGCACCGCTGGTGGCATCGACATAAAGCGTTTCAGACATCGGTTTGCCGGTGTCATAGGTTTCCAGCTCGGAGAGATCGCGGTTGCGCTCGCGGATCATATCTGCCGCGCGACGCAGAATGCGGCCTCGTTCAGTGCCGCTCATCTCGCCCCATTCGGCCTGTGCAGCCTTTGCGCTGGACACTGCGGCCTCGACCACCGCAGGGGTCGCAGCATGGACCTTGGCGATCACCTCGCCGGTGGCCGGATAGACCACTTCGATCACCTCACCGGCGGTGTCTTCCAGATAGGCACCATTTACAAAATGGCTTGCCGTGGGTTGGGTTGCATAGCCCATCTCATACTCCATCTCTTGGCGCGCTCGGCGCCCGATCATTTGGTCTGTGCCGCCATGAGGCGACGGGGGTGGGCGGGTGGGCCGCGCCTCATGGCGGCCTCCCCTGCCCCAAATTCATTCCCCGCGGGGAAAACGCTGGTTCTCTTCGACGTCGTTGAGATCCATGTGGTTGCGCATGTAACGTTCCGATGCCTTTTGCAGCGGTTGGAAATCCCAAGGGTAATATCCCCCCTGACGCAGCGCCTCATAGACCACCCATCGGCGGGCCTGCGACTGGCGCACCTCGGCGTCGAACCGATCCAGATCCCAACGTTTCTCAGATTTGGCCCGCATCGCTTCCATCGTCCCGGCATGCGCCGGATCTTCCGCGAGATTGCTCAGCTCATGCGGATCGGCTTCAAGATCAAACAACTGTTCCGGATCAAGATTGCAGCGGGTGTATTTCCACTTACCATAACGCAGCGCCACCAGAGGCGCATAGGAGGCCTCGGCTGCATATTCCATTGCCACCGGTGAGGTCCGCTCAGCCCCGTTCATGATCGGCAACAGGCTCTCGCCTTCGGTCCAGGGCATCACTTCATCCATGCTGACACCCGCTAGGTCACACAGCGTTGGACACAGATCGATGGTGCTGACCGGCGCAGGCACCGACTGGCCTTCGCCACCGGGCACCGCCAGCATCAAAGGCACGCGTGCGGAGCCTTCGTAGAAACACATCTTGAACCACAGCCCGCGCTCGCCAAGCATATCACCGTGATCGCTGACAAAGACAACAATCGCCTCCTGGCGGGTCTCTTCCAGTACGTTCAGCAATTCGCCAATCTTATCATCGAGATATGAGATATTGGCGAAATAGGCGCGACGCGACTTGCGGATGTCGTCTTCGGTGATGTCAAAGCTGCGCCAGTCATTGGCATCAAAAATCCGCTGCGCATGCGGATCGTGATCCTCATAAGCCTTTGCCGGAACCTCCGGCAGCAGGTGCTCGCAATCCTCGTAGAGATCCCAGTATTTTTTGCGCGCCACATAGGGGTCATGCGGGTGGGTGAAGCTGACGGTCAGGCACCAGGGACGGTCATCTTTGCCCCGCGCCAGATCGTAGAGTTTCATCTTGCCAAAATGGGCGACCTCATCGTCGTATTCCATCTGGTTCGAGATCTCGGCTACACCGGCTCCGGTCACCGAACCCATGTTGTGATACCACCAGTCGATCCGCTCACCGGGTTTGCGATAATCCGGGGTCCAGCCGAAATCAGCTGGATAGATGTCTGTCGTCAGGCGGTCTTCGAAACCATGCATCTGATCCGGGCCGACAAAATGCATCTTGCCCGACAGGGCCGTGTAATACCCCGCCCGGCGCAGGTGATGCGCATAGGTTGGAATATCCGAGGCAAACTCGGCGGCATTGTCATAGACCCGCGTCAGACTGGGCAATTGGCCCGACATAAAAGACGCACGGCCCGGTGCGCACAGCGGGCTGGCGGTATAGGCGTTTTGAAACCGTGTCGACCGTTGTGCAAGCGCCTTGAGATTTGGGGCATGCAGCCAGTCGGCCGGACCATCGGGAAACAAGGTTCCGTTCAGCTGGTCGACCATCACGATCAGAATATTGGGTTTAGTCATGCCTTCTCCTCCAACAAGGCCCGAGCCACATGGCGCACCTTTTCGGCGGCGCCCTGCATGCCTTTGCCGCTCAGAGCGGCGCGCAGATACACGCCATCAATCTGAGCCGCCAAAATTGACGCGATTTCCTGCGGGTCATCGCATCGATCTTTCAAGCTATGTTTGAGATTGCTGTGCAAACGGCGCTGATAGATTTTCAACAACCGCGCCGCATCTTCGTCACGCTGCGCCAGAACGTAAAAGTTCAGCCAGGCCGAAATCGAGGAAGGCGTGAAACAGCTGCCGACAAAGTTGGCATCAATCAAGGCCTCAAGCCGCTGCCCAGCAGGGGCCGCGATCAGCGCCAGACGCACCTCTTCAGAGTATTCCGCCAGAATATGGCGCATGGCCGCAAGGAAAATCTGTGCCTTGCCCCCAAAGTAATGATGCGCCAGCGCGCTCGACATTCCGGCGCGTTTGGCGATCTGACCAACGGTCACATCCAGGCTACCTGCCTCGCCGATCACATCGACGGTGGCGGCCACCAGGGCTTTTCTACGTAAAGGTTCTTGTCCGATCTTAGGCATAGGACAAGTGCTGCCGGTTATTGACTGACAAGTCAATCAAAATCAACGCGGCGCAAATCCACCAAATCTGACACGGTGAAATACCGATCAGACCACTCCGGTGAACCTTTTGAAAACAATCAAATTATCCGATCACGCGATCGGATTTGCCATGATACGCCTTTTGTATCAGGCCAGCCCGGGGCCAATCAGATGACCCCAAAAAGGCCGATATTACATCTCAAGGGTGCCAAGCACGTGGTTCTGCGGAAGCTTTGCTACTTCAACGCCACCTTCGGTGCGACGCAGATTGAAACCATAGCCGCGCATACGGAAGCGCCATTCGGTTTCGGATAGAACCTTCTCACGCTCACTCAGCAGAAAGGCTTCGATCTCTTGCATCTCTTTGGACATATTCATCTCCATGATCATCGTTAAACTCCATCTTCAGGCTACTCAGGTATGTCCTGAAAAATGGTAAACGAATGCGGCGAGAATACGCTCTCACCAAGGTTAGATCATGAAACAATGAAAACCAATTTGGGCTATTGTTTCGCCTCACCCACCACAGGCGTGACACGTCGCTTCAAAATAGCTTCGCGCCAGGTGATGAAAACAACCGCCGCCATGATCAATCCGCCGCCGCCAATCACCCATGGGTCGATGGCTTCATCGAACAACAGCGCGCCCAATGTGACGGACCAAACCAGCTGAAGAAACGTCACCGGCTGGGTCACCGTCACCGGCGCTGCCTTGAAGGCCAAGGTCATGGTAAAGTGCCCCGCTGTGGCGAAACAGGCCACGCCAAACAGCACCCCAAGCTCCCACAGAGTTGGCCAGACCCAAACCATCCAGGCAAGAGGCGCAAGGCCAATGGTCACAGTCACCGACATCATGCCGACAACCACGCCCGCGGGCACTTCACCGGACAGAATTTTGGCAATCAAATAAGAGGCCGCAAACCCGCTCGCGGTGACCAGCATCGCAAAATGCCCCGGGTCGAGCGTGCGAAAACCGGGGCGCAGAATGATAACGGCCCCCAACAGCGCCACACAGATCGCCAATATGCGTCGCACCGCCAATCGCTCGCCCAGAACAAAAACCGCAAGAAGCGTCACAAAAATTGGGTTGAGGTAGTTCATCGCCGTGACTTCAGCCAAGGGGATACGCGACATGGCGAAGAACCACATGGCCACCGCGATGGTCTGAAACACGCCGCGCATGGCATGGAGCCGCCATTGTCGTGGCGTGGGTCGTTGCTGTCGCAACACCCCCCACATGGGGATCAGAAACACCAATCCCATCGCATAGCGCAGAAAAGCAGCTTCGGCGGCAGGCAGCCGCCCCTGCAGGGTTTTCACAAGTGCTGTGACCGCAACAAAGCACAGCCCCGTCACCACCATCCAAAATATCCCCAAACCGGGGCGCTGCTCTTGTGAAATTTGATCTGACATGGGCGCCACACTACGCCGACCAGCCCCAGCCACAAGCCCAGAAGCAGAGCTGTGGCTGAGACTTTCGTTCACCCTAGCAAAAGCTTGGCGGCGATGGCCAACATGGTGATCCCGATAATCAGGTCAAGCACACGCCAGGCCCCCGGTCGGGCAAAATAAGGCGCAAGCGCGCGCGCTCCGTATCCCAGTGAAAAGAAGAACACAAAGGAGGCCGTTGTCGCGCCAAGTGCAAAACTCAGCCGGTCGTCATATTGCGCCGAGATCGATCCAAGCAGAACAACCGTATCCAGATAGACATGCGGATTAAGCCATGTCAGCGCCAGACAGGTCAGGATCGCCGCCTGCAGGCTCCCGGCAGCCTGCCCCGCCTGCATACTTTGCCCCCCCTCCCAGGCGCTTTTGAGGGTACGCAGACCATACCAGATCAGAAAGGCCGCTCCGAACAAACGCATGCCCCACTCCAACCCCGGCACCGCCTGCGCCAGCGCGCCAAAGCCTGCCACGCCAGCTGCGATTAGCACTGCGTCGCTGATTGCACAGACCAGCACCAAAGGGAGAACATGAGACCGCAATAACCCCTGCCGCAGCACAAATGCATTCTGCGCTCCAATCGCCAGAATAAGCGAAAATCCCAAGGCAAATCCTGCCAATGCTGTCTGCATCTTGCGCACTCCGTAGCTCTGTCTGCCCTTGACTATCTCGGCGAAGCGGCAACAATCAAATTAAACCTCCTCACTCCAAGTTAGAGTTGCTAATGTTCGATCCTCACCAGCTTATCGCTCTGGCCTCTGTTCTGCGGCGCGGCTCATTTGACGCCGCCGCGGCGGAGCTGCATGTGACACCCTCTGCGATTTCGCAACGGATCAAAGCGCTTGAAGAACGGGCCGGCACGGCCTTGGTGCAACGTGGCTCCCCGTGCACCGGCACGCCACAAGGCCTGCGTCTGGCGAAACATGCGGAAGACATCTCACTGCTGGAACAGGCGCTGGCGCGAGATCTGCAAACCAACCAGACCCCGCGCGCCCACCTTCGCGTGGCCGTCACCGCCGACAGTCTGGCCACATGGTTCATTGGAGCTATGGCGAAATTGCCCGAGATCCTGTTTGATTTGGTTGTGGATGACCAGGATCACTCTGCAGATTGGCTGAAACGAGGCGAGGTGAGCGCCGCCGTCACCGCTTCGCCCACCCTGCCCGGCTGTGATGCACATGCGCTGGGGTCCATGCGGTATCTTGCAACCGCCAGTCCTTCGTATCTTGCAACCTGGATGCCCCAGGGTCCCACCCCCGAGACGCTGGCAAAAGCCCCCTGCCTGACCTTCAATGCCAAAGACATGCTTCAGCGCCAATGGATCGAAACCTATTTCAACACACGGGTCTCACCGCCCAGCCACTTTATGCCCTCCACCCAGAGCTTTCTGGACGCGGCGCGCGCAGGGTTGGGATGGGGCATGAACCCAGAACAGCTGGCCCGCCGTTCTCTTAGACGTCAGCGCCTGACCACATTGCTCGAAGATGCGCCACTCGATGTGCCGCTGAACTGGCAGGTCTCGCGGGTTCTGTCCCCGGCGCTGAAACATGTGACCACCGCCGTGGTCCAGACCGCTCGGGCACAGCTAATTCAGCCGCGCGAGCCAAACAGGTAGTCCACCATAAGACCCAACCGGAACGGCAGGCTGTCTTTTTTGTCGGCCAATTGGCGCACCGTCAGGCGACGACGGCGAATGACGGCGCGGGCCACCCGATAGTCAAAGGCCCGTTTGCGGCGCAGCACCCGGCGGGGCAACAGCCGCTGCATAGCCTTCCAAAGCCAGGCCAGCTGCAAAAAGGCAAACATTTTGAAGCCGGACTTTTGAACGCTGCCCCAGATCATCCGCCAGGTCGCTCCCGCCGTCGCGACGATCCACAGCGGCACCTGCACCGAAAACACGATCAACCACAGCCCCAATGAGGTCACCGAAAGCGCCAGCGTGGCAAAGATCAAGATAAGTGCGGAGACACCTTTTTCCCAAGGGGACAACCGACCGTACCACGCCAAAAGCGCCTGATAGCGGGAAGTCACACCGGTCAGATAACCTTTGAAAAACCCTGAGATGCGGCGCAGTACCGTTTTGCCCAAGACCATGGGAACCACCGTTGTGGTCAGCCACTTCTTCAAAAGCTCGATACGAAAAAAGGCCGAGGCCTGTGTTTTGGCCCAGACCAAAAACGCTGGCAACTCAAACGCCACAGCCTTTTTGGCCACGATCTTGAGCTGAACTAAGTGTTCCGTCCCGGATGATCA
>JAGDYZ010000017.1:0-93211 GCA_049116335.1 Pelagimonas sp.
CTGCACCGAGCCGGAGTCGACCCCAAACATGCCGCCTGCGTCTTGTAGGGCAGCGGTTAGATCCGGGGTCATGGTGATTCCTTATACGTCATTACCGGTAATTTCGAAATATTGACGCGATGAATGCATGTCAATATATTACCGGTAACTTCGAAATGAGTGGAGATCTTCATGGATGTCGACGACGTCGCCAAAGTCTTGAAAGACTTGGGCCATCCTCACCGCTTGAGAATTTTCAAGCGCTTGACCCGATCTGGCTTTGATGGGCTCCCGGTGGGGGTCTTACGCGAGGACCTCGACATTCCGCATTCCTCCATGACTCACCATGTTTCTGCCCTGGTCAGCGCAGGGTTGATCGAACAGGTTCGCGAAGGGCGTATTCTGCGTTGTGTCCCAAAGTATGGCCGTCTGTGGGATGTCATCGCCTTTCTCCAAAGCGAATGCTGTGTCGAGGACCGTGGTCGGCAGATTGACTAATTTGGATGACACAGACGGGGACAAGCGACCAACCAAATTGGTCTAGATCCCCCCTCGTTTCCCCTTGTTCCGGCGCAATGGCAAGATCATGATCTGGTCACATGCGCCGTAAGGGAAATCCAGATGACTGAATTCACGATTGCTTCTTTCAACGTCAAAAACCTGATTGGTGCAAACCAGGAATACTATCGGTTTCAGAGCTACACGCCTGAGGAATATGCATGGAAGCAAGATTGGTTGGCCGATCAGCTTTTGACCATGGATGCCGATATCATCGGGTTTCAGGAAATCTTCGAGGAAAGCGCGCTACGGTCCGTGATTGAAGAAGCTTCGGTACGCGCGGAGGCCCTAAATGAAGCGAGCGTGCCGGACCGGTCAAAACGGTACCATCGCAAGGCCATCTTTAAAAAGCTAAAGGTCGATCCGTACCGCGATGCAGCACTTGCCTTTGCACCCAACGCAGCGGACACAGGCCAGCCCGGAGAACGGCGGCCCGGGCTTGCGATACTCTCGCGGTTTGGATTCGCGGAAGAACCAGAGATCATTCAGGATCTGGAGGCTCCCTTAGAAATCCCTTTCTCTGCCTTACGCGGCATGGACGAGGACGACGCCGGGTTCTTCCGCCTTAAGCGTATCTCTCGCCCCATCCTGAAAGCACGTGTTCCAGTGGGTGAAACGGTTGTGACGGTGTTCAATTGTCACCTGAAATCCAAACTTGGGGAATACGATGGTGCGGGGCCTCAGGACCTTACCAACTATGACCCTATGGGGCGGGCCATGGGTAGCCTTCGATCGGGCCTACGCCGCATGGCAGAGGCCTGGGTGTTGCGCCGCGAAATTCTGAAAGAACTGGACCTTGGCCGCCCAGTGATGGTTCTGGGCGACTTCAACGATGGGCAACACACGGTGAGTTCGGAAATCATCTCAGGTGAGACGCCGTTCAAGAACTATGCCTGGATGCTGCGTCATGATGCGGAGCATAGCGGTGATCGTTACTCCGACGACGAAAATATCCAGATCACCGAGGATATCACGTCTCGTCAGTTGCATTCTGCGGAACGCCTGTTTGTGCGCAAGTCTCTGCGTGATATGGTCTATACAACGGCCTTTGGCGGGGTTTTTGAGAGCATTGACCAGATCTATCTGTCACGCCATTTCCACCCTGACTATGAGAACCGTCTGGGTGAAATGACCTATTTTAGCGTGCTCAACGACCATCTCACCGATGGCAGCCACCCTGAGGCGCCCTACAATAAGCTCGCGTCGGATCACGGGCAAATTATGGCGCACATAAACCTTCTGTAGCGGAAAATTTTTTTCTTGCCAGTTAAGCGACATTGCACCTAACTTGCCTCAACGCGTGAAGACGACACAACCTCACCTGAGGGTGTTCGTCGCGAACCGCCGATATGAGGTTGAAATGGCTTGGATTGTTCTCATCTTCGCTGGACTGTTAGAAACCGCTTGGGCAGGTACACTCAAGCTGGCAACAGCCCGACCCTCTGTGTGGCTTATTGGCCTCGCTGCGCTCTGCATCATCTCAAGCCTGGTTGCGCTCTACTGGTCTATGGCGCGCTTGCCATTGGGTGTTGCCTATCCGGTTTGGACCGGAGTTGGTGCCGTTGGATCGGTCTGTGTCAGTGTCATCCTCTTACACCAACGCATCGGCCCATTGGGCATACTTGGGCTGATCCTGTTGCTGGTTGGGATGGTATTGTTGGCAATGGACTCACCTCACTAATTCACGCTCGTGTGGTGGCAGGGGGTGCCCCCTGCCAACCATTTTATTCACCGAGAGCGATGCCTTCACGGCGCGGGTCTGCGCCCCCCAGAAGTCCCTCAGCACTGATTGAAATCGCATGTAGTCCAGATGTGAGCGCACGCGTATTCACCTTAAAACCCAGAGCTTCCAATTGCGGGGCCATCTCTGCCACTGCGGTCCCTTCCTCAAAATCGTAGGTGCCAAAGCGGTTCACGGCATGTGGCATGGCAACGGCTTGCTGGACATCCATGCCCCAATCGACATGCGCCATAATGGCCTGAGCAGTATAGCCGATGATGCGCGACCCACCGGGCGACCCGACCACAAGAACCGGTGCTCCGTCCTTGCGAACAATCGTTGGCGACATGGAAGACCGGGGTCGTTTTCCCGGCTCTACCCGGTTTGCAATCGGCACCCCATTCCGATGGCTGCGGAAGGAAAAGTCAGTCAGCTCGTTGTTGAGAAAGAACCCATTGCTCATCAAGCGCGACCCAAACCCGTTCTCAATGGTTGTCGTCATCGACAAAGCATTCCCGTACTGATCAACGATCGAGATATGCGAGGTGGAGGGCAATTCGATGCTATCGTCATCCGACCACAGCACGGCGTGGTCCCATGCAGGCTCTCCCGGCGCGACGCTTTCCAAAGCCGTCTCGCTGTTTAGAGCTTCGGCTCTTTGGGCAAGATAGTCAGGATCCACCAAACCCTTGGTCGGGACAGGAACAAAATCGCTGTCGGCCATATAGCGACCGCGGTCCGCAAAGGCCAAACGAGACGCATCGCCGATCCGACGCCAGGTTTGGATGTCATCAGGCGCGCCCGGTGCGGAGGCATTCATCATCCCAAGGATTTGCCCCACTGTCAGCGCCCCTGACGAGGGTGGCCCCATACCACAGACCTCGTGGTCGCGGAATTCGGCGCAGACGGCCGGACGCTGTTTGACCTCGTAGTTGGAGAGATCTCGGAGTGCGAGCACGCCCGGATTGTCTTCTGCACCGCGCACGGTTGAGACGATATCCTGCGCGATCTGTCCGCGATAGATGACCCCAGCTCCTTCGGCAGCCATGCGGCGCATGACATTGGCATAGCTTGGGTTTTTCAACAGTGTGCCAACCGCGATGGGTTCACCACCTGGCAACAAATACTCAGCGGTGGCGGGAAACCGCCCCAATCGATCCGCATCCCGTGCAACAAGCCCTGCAAGGCGCGGTGAGACCGCGAACCCATCTTCGGCCAAGCCTGCTGCCGCAGCAAACAGGTCAGCCCATTCCGCAGTCCCCCATTTTTCATGCGCAGTTTGCATCAGCGCGGGAGTGCCGGGCACACCTAC
This sequence comes from Pelagimonas sp., assembly GCA_049116335.1. Classification (GTDB taxonomy): domain Bacteria; phylum Pseudomonadota; class Alphaproteobacteria; order Rhodobacterales; family Rhodobacteraceae; genus CANMIH01. The sequence goes on from JAGDYZ010000017.1 coordinate 3,570, forward strand.
GGATCGCCCACCGACAACAGCGTCCCAAAATTTCAAAGGTTCCCCTGCATCGTTCTGAAACAACTGCGGGGTTGCGGCCATCGGAGCGGTTTCCCGCCCATCCAATGTGGTGATCTCGCCGGTTGCGCCATCGTGCCAGACAAGAAACGCCCCTCCGCCGATGCCTGAGCTTTGTGGTTCAACTAACCCTAGGACCGATTGCACCGCCACCATCGCATCGGCAGCAGTACCGCCCGCACGCAGCACATCGGCGCCGGCAGAGACTGCATGGGGGTTGGCGGCAGCAACCATCCAATTGTTCGCGGCCACCGGCTGACCCTCTGCTTTGGCCTCAAGCGCTGCGGCAACTTCGGCTGAGATTGCCTCAAACCCACCGCTATGTGTCATCTCTGGGTCAACCGCATCAGCGGCCTGCTGTGCGGCGGCCATGCCACCAAGAGCGGTCGCAAATGTCAGTGAAAGTAATACGCGCATAAGAATCTCCCTCCCGAAATCTATTTATCCTCCAAATAGAACACGGAAAGGGAGATTGAACTCAATGGCTGCGCGTAAAAAGTGATCAGGACTTTTTCACGTATTTGGTCAGGATCACGATGCGCTGTCCTTCGACACGGCCAGAAATATGCTCTGGATTGTCGGCTTCCAGTGAAATCTTGCGCACGGCTGTGCCCTGTTTCGCGGTAAACCCCGCGCCTTTCACCGGCAGAGCTTTGATCAGGGTGACCGTATCGCCCGCCTGCAAGATAGTGCCGTTCACATCCCGATGCACAACGACATCGTTATCTGGTACACCCGCTTCGGCCCAGGCCAAGACTTCGGGTTCAAGGTAAGCGATCTCCAACAGATCTCTTGCCCAGCCGGCATCCAATTGTTTCAAAATCCGCCACGCGACAACCTGTTCTGCGGGTTCTGTGCTCCAAATTGCTTCGTTCAGACATTGCCAGCGTGGTTCATCCTGCGCGCCGGTCTCAACCCCCATCTGACAAGTTGGGCATAATAGAACCTCATCAGATTTCGGGGAGACGGCAAATGGGGTGGCGTCATTTGCTTTACAGAGCGCGCAGGAGGTCATCGGCTTTCCTTTGGATCGAGTACACCCCGCCTTGCCCGGTTTTGAACAGCCTGTCCAGCAACCAACCGCAGACGGAGCGCAATCAATCAGCCAACGACGCGGTGGCCGCGGTTTTGCATGCAGCGGATCAAAACATCACGGCGTTCTTCGGTAAGTTTTTCATGCGCTTCGGCGCTTCCGATCAATGCCCCGGCGGCGGCCCCTACAACCGCGCCCTCGATTTTGTCGCCATCGCTGGCATCCAGAGCTCCAACAATCCCACCTAGAACCGCACCGGTTGTTGCGCCCTCACGGGGTGTTCCGTCCGTAAACCCGGAGGCGAGATTGTAGCAGGCTGCATAATCCGCATCATACCCAAAGGCACGCGGCCCATCCACGGTCAATGGCCGGTCCACGGGGGCGGTGCAGGCGGAAATCAAAGTGATGACCGAGGAAACGGTGAGAATCTGTAAGCGCATAAGAGGTCCTTCCAGTAAGTTTTTCAGTTTCGCGATGCTGATATGGGAAAAACCATTTTCGCGTCAAGGTAAGGTTTTTCTGTTTTACAGAAAACATTGCATCTGAAACAGATAAGGATTATCCCCAAACGAAAGTCAGATGGAGGACGTGCATGTCCGTCTTTGCCCGAATTTCCATGATTGCCTGCCTGTTGGGTATCGCAGTTGCTGTTGCCGGTATCTGGGTTCCAGTGCTCTCAGGAGACGTCACAGAAGTTCTTGATCTCCTATCGCTAGATGAGGGGAGCCTCCCCTCACCTTCCCTAGCCGTACTCGGATTGGGGTTTGCCCTATGTCTATTTCTTGTTGTCAGCTTGGGTTGTGCGTTTTGGTCGATCCATAAAGCCCTCTACCATGCCCCACGTCGTGCGTTTGGTGACCTGGCGCGTGCGCTGAGCCACTGCGCTTGGTCACTCATTGCTTTCTGGAGCAGTTTGATCCTGATAGATCCCGGATATGTCTGGGTCCTGACACGAAATATGACCGGGCCAGACAAACCCGAGCTGGATCCCTTCATCTTTGTCGACACCAGTTTTATCATGCTGGTATTGGGCATAGCGCTTCTTGCCGTCAGCCGTGCGTTGGCCAAAGCGCAAGAAATTGCTACAGAAAACGATCATTTCCTGTAAGAGCGTGCCATGCCCATTATCATCAATCTGGATCTGGAGCTGGTCAAACGTAAGATGACCTCGCGGGAGTTGGCCAAGGCCATTGACCTGACCGAGAGCAACCTGAGCTTGCTAAAGTCGGGCAAGGTCAAAGGTATTCGCTTCAATACCCTTGAGGCAATTTGCGAATATCTAGAATGCCAGCCCGGTGACATTCTAGAGTATGTGAAGGACGACGAGGCTTAGGCCTCGCCCCAGTTTACAACATCGCAGGCAGAACCTGATCTGGCGGGCGGTGGCCGTCCGCAAAGGTTTTCACATTGATGATGACCTTTTCGCCCATCTCAATCCGGCCTTCCTCGGTGGCAGATCCCATGTGCGGTAGCATCACCACGTTTGGCAGATTGCGCAGATCCGGATTGCCCTGCAATCCGTGTTCATAAACATCAAGGCCGGCACCAGCGAGCTCACTGGCTTTCAACATCCGGGACAAGGCATTTTCATCAACCACTTCACCACGCGAGGTGTTGATCAGAACCGCCGTAGGTTTCATCAGCTTCAACCGGCGCGCATTGAGCAAGTGATAGGTACTTGGTGTCGAGGGGCAATTGACGCTCACTACATCCATCCGCGCCACCATCTGGTCGATACTGTCCCAATAGGTCGCTTGCAGACTATCCTCGATCTCAGGCCGCAACCGGCGCCGATTGTGATAGTGGATTTGCATACCAAATGCAGCCGCACGGCGCGCAACCGCTTGCCCGATGCGCCCCATTCCCAGAATACCAAGGCGGCGACCTCCAAGACGTCCACCCAGGAAAGCGGTTGGGCTCCAGCCCTCCCAGCTCCCCTCCTGCATGACGCTCAGGCCTTCCTGCATGCGGCGGGTCACACCAAGCATCAGTGCCATGACCATGTCTGCGGTATCTTCCGTCACAACACCCGGCGTGTTCGACACCAGAATGCCACGTTGGCGGGCAGTGGCCACGTCGATGTGATCAAATCCTGCACCAAAATTCGCAATCAACTTCAACTGATCGCCAGCCTGCCCAAGAAGCCCGCCGTCAATTTGATCGGTGATTGTCGGCACAAGAACATCAGCGGTTTGCATCGCTTCAACCAGTTCGGCGCGGCTCATTGGGCGATCATCGTCGCGCAACGTGACATTGAACAGTTCTGACAACCGAGTTTCAACCGCTTCCGGTAGGCGTCGCGTCACGACAACACTCAGACGTTTTGATGGCATCAAGGCTCTCCCAAGCTTCCATGACGGTCCCAATTTGGCCTAAAGTGCGTCAGGAAAAGACGGGGCACAAGAACCCCCGCTCAAAAACACTCCGAAAAATTCGGGCAGGATATCAAGATGTTTGGAAAAGCGGCTCTTCAGGCCTTACTTCTCGTGGGATTCACATCTGCGGCCGCGGCACAAGAGCGCGGACCAGTGACCAACCTCCCCTTGCCCCGCTTTGTGTCGATGAAGGCCTCTGAAGGCAATGTGCGCCGTGGCCCTTCGTTGACACACAGGATTGACTGGGTGTTCAAGCGCCGCGACATGCCTCTTGAGATCACAGCCGAACACGGCAATTGGCGTCGGGTGCGCGATAGGGACGGTGCCGGTGGTTGGATGCATTATTCCCTACTGTCAGGCGTGCGCACTGTGATCGTCGAGACCGATTTGCTGCCGCTCAAAAGCCACGAGACAGGAGACAGCCAGATCACAGCCCGGCTTGAAGCTGGCGTGATTGCCCGATTGGGGCACTGCTCGGAACAGAACTGCAAGCTTTCAGCCAATGGTTATAGTGGTTGGGCCCCGAAATCCGCCATGTGGGGCGTTGGGATCGATGAAATTCGCGATTAGCGGGATTGCAATTCGGATCATACCTCCCAGTCTCTAAGGCAGGAGGTCTGCCATGACATTAGATACCATCTGGGCCAACTATCACGGACGGTTGCGCGCGTTTCTGAGGGCGCGAGTTGCGAACCCTGCGGATGTGGATGATCTCCTGCAGGACATTTTGCTCAAGGTTGGCTCTGGCCTGAACCAGCTGGAAGACCAAACAAAGCTACATGCCTGGTTGTTTCAAACAGCGCAGCGCACCATCATCGACCACTATCGCAAATCGGCGCAGGTCCGGCGGATTGACCCGGATGATTTATGGTACCGTCAGGATGATCCAGAGCTGACGCAAAGCCTTGAACGCTGCGTTGAACCTTTTTTACGCGCGCTGCCAGAAGAAGAAGCTGCGCTTCTCACCGCGATTGATCTAGAGGGCACTGCTCAAAAGGCCTATGCCGAACAACACGGCATTCCCTATTCAACGCTTAAATCGCGTGTCTCCAAGGCGCGCGCAAACCTGCGCGATCTGTTTGAAACCTGCTGTACCTTCTCGCGGGATGCACGCGGAAATTTAAAAGATTTCGACCAAAAATCAGGCGGTTGTAAAAAGTGCTAAATTAAGCATCGTCTTTTTTCCCCTTCGTCCGTCTTACAGGTATCTCCAAAGAAAAGGACACAGGATGATCAAGATTGTGAGCTTTAAGATTTGCCCGTTTGTGCAGCGGGTGACAGCTATGCTTGAAGCAAAGAACACTCCCTATGAAATCGACTACATCTCACTGAGCGACAAGCCAGATTGGTTTCTCAAGCTTTCGCCAACCGGACAGGTGCCGCTCCTTGTGACCGAGGGCGGTGTTGCCTTGTTCGAGTCAGATGCGATTGTTGAGTATATTGATGAAGTGACAGAGCCACTTATCAACGATCAATCAGCCGAAGACCGGGCGCTTCAACGGGCTTGGAGCTATCAGGCCAGCAAACACTATCTTGTCCAGTGTTCCGCCATGCAAAGCTCTGATCGAGGCACCTACGATACGCGCATGGCCAAGCTCCGCGCAGCGTTTGGTCAGGTCGAAGCGGTGTTAGCCGAGGGGCCGTATTTTCACGGAAGGACGATTGGCAATGTAGACATGGCCTGGCTTCCGCTGCTCCATCGTGCGCAATTGGTGACAGAGCATAGCGGTTACGAGGTTTTGCGCGCCTTTCCAAAGGTCAAAGCTTGGCAGCAGGCGGTGATGCAGACCGGTATTCCCGAAAAATCCGTCCCAGAGGATTTCAACAGCCGGTTTTCCGATTTCTATCTAGGTGAGCACAGCTGGTTGGGCCGCGGGGCGCCACTGGATGAAACCTGTACTCCCAGAGCTGCTTCCGGCGGCGGATGCTGCGGGTAAACAAAAAACCTCTGCCCGGTCTCGTGCCGGGCAAACCGTTTTACGCGGCTTCGTGTAGCAGGATAGCGGCTTCTGAGCTTGACAGATTGCGCCTCGCGTAGCCGCCGTAGGTGTGCGGATTATCAGCAACGCGCGGCCATTGATCCAGCAACCGGGCGCGGTCCCCTTCCCCGATCGTCGACAAAGCGGTGTTTGCAGGGTGGAAGCTCTCGGTTTCAACACCATTGGCGTAGAGTACCTCGTGGCGCGGCAAGAGCATGTGGATGTAAGACACTTCGCGCGCGCGTGTATCGAGTGTCACGGTCCGCCCATTGATCAGATCCCGCGCAGCGACCAACACTTCTGGCGTATTGAACAAGGCACGCGCGACGACCCCTTTCACGACCAAACGATGTTCCGGCGACACCAGAAGCTCTTGGTCAGGCTCGCCAATCCCAAAGGCCCCGGCGCGAATGCGGATTGGACGCAGTTTTGGCATCGCAAACAGCCGCGCACCTGTCATCCGACGACTTCCGATCCACTGGATTTGCTGCGCGCCATTGTCTTTTGTGCGCACCATGTCACCTTCACGAAGCTCTTCAATCCGACGCGGCCCACTCGGCGTGTCGATCATGGTGCCCGGTGTGAAACAGATCACGCCGCTGGCCTGATCCCCACTCGTATAGTTCCGCAGCGGTTCCATATTGTGGTGAACAACCCATAGATCGCGGTTGCTGGGTGGGAGCTCATCAAGAAACATCAGCAAAGGCCGCGCCCCGTCACCGACCTCGATCAAAGTGACCGTATAGCTTTTGCGACCATCGGTTACGAGAAAACTCCGATCGTGCAGCGGATGCTCTACTTCGGACAGCTCTAGTTTTGGTTTCGGCGCAACAGCCGCTCCCACCAAACGCCGCACCATACGCGCTGCGCGTTTGCGTATATCTGCTTCGCCATCTGCCTGATCCAGCTGGAGGATTGATGACGGTCCATCAACCCGAACAGCCTCACCCCGCCAAGACCACGCGGCCCCAACGGTTAACGAAGACGGGGGTGCGGCCTGAAGACCGTCTATTTCCGTCTGTGCCCAAGAGATGACGAACGTGCCTCGATAGCCCGTTCCCATGCCTGTAAACTCTGCCTGTTATTTTTATTACCAAAAGGTTAACCACTGTTAACCAATGTTCAAAGCTAACATTTTGTGACAAGGTAATTTTCAGGTCTAACAACCATAAAGTGCGTGGCAAAATGGCCACACACTCGACGCCAATGCGCGTCAGAAATTGAGATCCAAGCGCAATGATCCAACGGCCTGCCCATTTGGCTGCCCCTCAAACTCTTCGCTGAGCCAGGTCACACCATAGAAAACCGCGTTGTTCTCTCCCTGCCAATGCACACCCGCGCGTGCACGACCTCGGGCCTTCTTGACTTCAAACCCCTGATCTTCCGGCAATAGAGCGCTGGAATTGACATAGGCAATGTCACCGCCAAATACATAGCTGAACCCGGGCACTTCATCGGAAAGAGCGCGATACCGCTGACCTGTAACCGGGTCACGGGCCAAAAGCGCCCCCTGTCCAACCGAACCAAACGTCACATCAAAGCCGACCCGCGCCATCGTTTCGTGCCCATAGCGAACCTCGGTAAAGGGGCGCAGGTGACCGACTTCACCAAGCTCAAAGTTCCGCCCCATCTCCCCAACAAAGGTTCCATAGATGCTATTCCCAATCTGGGAATTCAACACAGCGGCTGATGCTGGCGCTACGCCAAGCGCATCATGTAGACCGGTCTGCAATTCATCCAACTTGGTTTGCGGCCCCATGATCACGAGATCACCACCTAAGCTATACTCGGTGGCCCCTCGGGCGAACTGGGTATGTAAACCAAAAGACCAGAGACCTGCAAAGGGACGGTCACCTGCGGCAGGGTTCTGCAAATTCGCCGGCGCAACAATCTGCCCACCAATGCGGAATTCCAAGAGATCAAAAGGACGATCCGGCAAAGCACCCGTCCATTCTGAACCAAAATAGCGACTGGCCGCCACTGATCCGGTCTGCCAGCGGTCTTTGGTGTCACCAAACAAATCATTGTTTACGAGGCGCCCGTTGCCCAGATAATCGCGCCCCTCAGCCTGCGCTGTGGTCGCGACACTTAGGGCCGCACAAATCAGGGTCGCGAAAAAGCGGGTCATAGGGTGCCTCGAGGAATTTTATTTGTCTTGTTTACGTCGTAGCATGACGCAGGAAATGGGCACAATCATGGCCAAGTCGCTGAAAAATTTCCCGTCTTGATTGTGACCTTTGTCCCTCAGTTCACGAGACCGAACTTCTCCCGATGCTGTCGTAGGCGGTGAAGCCTGCGGTTGTGGCGTCCTCTGCGGTGTAGATATTGCGCAGGTCAGCCAGATGCGGGGTGGTCATGCCCGTGGCCAGACGGCTCAGGTCCAGCGCGCGGAACTCGTTCCATTCGGTCAGGATCACCAGAAGGTCCGCGCCCGCAGTGGCCGTATAGGGATCGTCATGCCATGCCACGCCGGGGAGCAGAGCCTCACCCTCGTGGCGACCCTGCGGATCAACCGCCCGCACCCTGGCCCCGCCGCCCACAAGTGCCGGCACAATGGTCAGCGACGGTGCATCCCGCATGTCATCAGTGTTGGGCTTAAACGTCACCCCCAGCACCGCCACGGTCTTGCCGTTGAAGCTCCCCCCGCAGAGATCCAGCAGCTTGTCGATCATGCGCCGCTTGACCTCTTCATTGACCTTGATCACCGCTTCGGTGATCTGCATCGGGCTGGCATGTTCCTGGCCAATGCGCGCCAGAGCCTTGGTATCTTTCGGAAAACAGGAGCCGCCATAGCCGGGGCCCGCGTGTAGGAACTTGTTGCCGATCCGGCCATCCATGCCCATGCCCTTGCTGACCTGCTTCACATCCGCGCCAACCTTTTCACACAGGGCCGCGATCTCATTGATGAAGGTGATCTTGGTCGCCAGAAAGGCATTGGCCGCGTATTTGATCATCTCGGCGCTTTCGAGATCCGTGGTGACAATCGGGAAATCGCGCAGGTAGAGCGGGCGGTAGATCTCGGCCATGACCTGTGCGGCGCGGTCGCTTTCAACCCCGACCACCACGCGGTCCGGCTTCATGAAATCGTCAATCGCCGCCCCTTCGCGCAGGAACTCGGGGTTGGAGGCCACGTCAAAGGCGAGGCTGGGATTGGCGGCGGCCATCACATCGCGCACCCGGGCATTGGTGCCCACCGGAACGGTCGATTTGGTGACAACCACCACATAGTCTGTGGCGGCCTCGGCGATCTCTTTGGCGGCGGCCATGACGTAGCTCAGATCCGCATGGCCGTCACCGCGCCGCGTCGGCGTGCCCACGGCGATAAACACCGCCTCAGCCCCGGCAATTGCGCTTTGGAGATCCAGAGTAAAGGACAGGCGGCCCGCAGCCACGTTTTTGGCCATCAGGACATCAAGGCCCGGCTCGTAAATCGGAACCTGCCCCTGCTCCAGCATCGCAATCTTGCGCGGATCCTTGTCCACACAGACCACCTCATGACCAAAATCAGAGAAACACACACCCGACACCAAGCCCACATAGCCCGTGCCAATCATCGCGATCTTCATACTCTGTGTCCTCTGAGCTCAGTTTCAGCCTAAATGACTTAGCGCCGCGCCCCTTGTCAACGCGAAGCGACGGCCCCGTCCCATGCTTGTGCTGTGTAAATGGACTGTATAATATAGCGAGATGACCGGCAGGCAGGGTCCTGTCTTCGAAAGGATTAGCCCTAAGGAAACTTTCTGTTAACCTTAGAGAAATAATTTCGTCCACAAGACTATGTTTTTTGGCCGCCACAGTCGCTTACCTCATATGACTGGTGTACTTGCGCGCCGCGTTTCCAGTTCCTCGTTTAAGACCATTTTTCAACGATACGGTGTATTGCGCCAGATCTACAGTTGGGTGTGTTCTGAGCACGTCCCGAAGCGATGTGTAAGTATGCAGGTTAAGACAGGTAGACCATGAAACTTGAAGCCACAGACCCCACTGCACATACCGAAAACCAAGTCGATCCGCTTGATGGCCTGGCAACGATGTTCGGGCAAGACTTTTTGGACCAGTTTGTGTCTCGCGCCGGGCAGGCACTAAATGCCGAGATGGTCACGATCGGGGCCTTCAAGATGCTCAACAGTGAGCGTATTCAGGTGTTTGCCAATTCATTTGAAGACAACGGACGAGCCGTATTCGAATATGAAACACAGGTTGCCCCCTGTCATGACGTGGTGATGACGGGGTCGCCTCAAGTCATTGGTTCTGATGTCCAAGAGCTGTATCCCAATGACGAGTTCTTTATTATCCACGATTTTCACAGCTATGTCGGCTTTCCTCTGAAAAATGAGGCTGGCGAGACGATCGGGCTTGTCCAGGCGAGCTGGAAACGCCCCATCAAAAAGGAGCGTTGTGACCAGGCTTTGGAGCTGTTCAGATTGTACTGCAATCGGATCTCACACGAGCTTGCAGCGCAGACAACCTTTTCTTTGATGCGCTCACTGATCATGGACACCCGCAGTCTTGATAGCACCACGGTTTTTCGATCTCTCGCAGAACATCTGCAAGCGGCCCTCTCCGTGAAAACGGCCTTTATCGCCGAATGTTCCGACGACAATCCCGGCCATTTCCGAATTCTGGCGTATTGCCTCGGCGGGCAGTGCTATCCAGAGGTCGAGGGTAAGACCATGTCTTATGATGAGACGCCCTGCGGTCTTCTGCTCGATCGAAAATCCGCAATGATCCAGACCGGATTGCGCCAGCTTTTTCCGCATCAGGCCTCGTTTCAGGAACTAGGTTTGGAATCATACATGGGTGTTGCGCTGCACGACCGGCAAGGCAAACTTGTTGGCCACATCGCCTTCCAGAACGACCGTGGCATGTCGCCCCGCCTCACCGAAACGGATATTGTTGAGCTTCTGGCCAACCGCGTTGAGATTGAGATGCAGCGCTATGTGGCGGACAAATCTCGCCGTGAAGCCGAAGCCGCCCTCTTGGTCAAGCAGAAAAACGAAAGCCTTGGGCTGTTGGCCGGGAGCATTTCTCATGACTTCAACAACCTGCTGGGCAGCATGGTTGGGCAAGCCGAGCTCGCGCTGGAAGTGGCGGACGCCGACAATCCCGTGCTCCCCCATCTGGAAGTGATCAGTTCCTGTCTTTCTTCCTCCTCAGAGCTGGTGAGCCATCTTCTCAATTACGCCAAGGGCACCCCCAACCGCCAACATGAGGTGGTTGATCTCAATGAAGTTGTGAAAGATGTTATTCGCTTGCTGCCGATTGAGAAATCGCACCGCGAATTTGCGCTTGATCTATCCGAGCTTCCCGCGACCATCAAAGGGGATCGCGGGCAGCTGTCCCAGATGATCATGAATCTGCTTTTCAATGCCGTTGACGCGATGGCGGGCTACGATGGGCAGATTAGTGTGCATACGCATAAGGGGTCACTGAGTGCGGAAGACCTGCAATATTTCACCTTGGGCAGCGAGGGCCTTGGTGAAAACTGTATTTTGCTTGAGATTTCAGACTGCGGCCAGGGGATGTCATCTGAGACCGCAACCAAAGTGTTTGATCCCTACTTTACAACCAAGGCCAACGGGAAAGGGCTTGGTATGGCGGCTGTTGTCGGCATCGCAAAGCGCCACAGTGCAGCAATCTCGATGGAAACCGAAGAAGGTCAAGGAACCCATTTCTTTATTGCTTTCCCTGCCACAGATGAAGAGATTGCCCCTGTTGGATCCCCTGACACTCCGACTGAAAGCGCTGCCAAAACCGGGGTGCAATCGCGCATTCTAGTTGTCGATGATGAACCGGTCTTTCGCAAAACGGTCGAAGCCCTTTTACGCGCCGACGGGTACTTCATCTTGGCGGTCGATGGTTATTCAGCGGCACTTCAGGCCATGCAAGATGCAGGCCCGTTTGATTGCGCACTAATTGACGTGACTATGCCCGAAGAAAATGGTTGGAAAACACTGATGGATCTGCGCGAACAGCAACCGGATCTGTCTTGCATTATGATGAGTGGCTTTTCGATCTCTCCAAAAGACGCGGGACACCCAGAGTTGGAAGGTATCCCACTTCTGGATAAACCGTTCCGCCGGAGCACTTTGATGACCGCATTGGCCGAAGCTTTGCCCCAAAAAGCTATCAATGCTTGAACTCATTGTAGAATGACTTGTCGGACGTCACACAGGGGCTTATGTGGCCCCTATGACGGAACCGCAAAGCTGCATTGGCCCCATTCTAATTGTTGACACCGTGCAGAGCGACCGCCTGCATCTGGTTGCTCTTTTCATATCTTCCAATGAGTGCACGCCACCAGATATCATAGCATCTGGCCAAAGTTTTGCGGCCCAACAGATTGCACGGTACCCACAAGGTGCAGTTTATCGTATTCGCTTCTCCGTCGCCGCCACCGAGGCCTCAAGCTATCAGTGGAACGGCGAAATCTTTGATCTTGCGTCCGATCTCTCTTCTGATCTGTCTCTTGCCTACGTGTCCTGTAATGGCGAAGAGCACGGGGATATGGACCGGGAGGACGGTGAACGAAATGTCATGTGGGCGCATCTTCGGGACACCCATCAGAACACCCCTTTTTCGCTTCTGTTGCATGGCGGTGACCAGATCTATGCGGATGAAGTGACACTCGGACATTCCTTGAGTGAAACCTGGCCCGAGGACATTCCCAATTCACCGACGGCCGCAAGTCTTGAGGACTTACGCCACCACCTGCGTGCCGGCTTCTTTGAACGATACGCCAGCCTGTATCGCGCGCCTGACTTCGCCTGGTTGGCTGCGCGCATCCCCTCTCTCATGCAATGGGATGACCACGATATCTGCGATGGTTGGGGCTCTCTTCCAACAGAGGCAACACAGTCTTCCGTCGGGCAAACATTGTTTGCGGCAGCCAAAGAAGCGCGCCTGGTCTTTCAAGATGCAACAGTCGAAACAGATCTGCCAGCCCGGTTTTACGACCCCTCTGGACGGTCTCTGGGATGGTCGATTGAATTTGATCAGCTGCGGCTCATCGCGCCGGATCTCAGGGGCACTCGGACACGAGAAACGGTGATGTGTGCGGAGGAATGGGATGTCTTAGAGCGCATCACAAAAACACCAAGCCCGGGTCGTAGTTTCTTGCTTTCCAGCGTCCCTATTTTGGGGCCGAGGTTGTCCTTGCTGGAACGCCTGATGATCGCGATGCCCCGCATGCAAAAATACGAAGATGATCTGCGCGACCAATGGCAAAGCAGGGCGCACCGCACGGCGTGGCAACGCATCTTGAAGCTTGTCTTTGACATGGCGGAACCCCACAATCAGGACGTGACCTGTGTCTCTGGCGAAATCCATCTTGCGACACGCGCGATGATCTCTTCGCAAAAGGGCCAAGTGCTCCATCAGTTGGTGGCTTCAGGGATCACCCATCGTGCACCCCCGCGGCTATGGGCACGCATGCTTGGGGCTCTATCGACGCTAGGTGAAACGCCCCTGCCCGGCCACCCAATACGCTTTGCACCGTTACCCGGACAACGTCACCGATATACCGCTGAGCGCAATTACCTCATCTTACGCCGCACCGATCAGAGCTGGAAGGCTATCTGGGAACTTGAAACCAGTGGAACCACGCCGCCTCTCACGTTATAAGCTGTTGCGTCGCAAGACTTTTCCAAAGGTCGCCAAGAGAATTCTCATATAGAGACCCAGCGAATAGGTATCGACCCATTTCAGGTCGTATGCCGTGCGTTTTTCTGTGCTATCGACATCTTTGGCCACCTGCGCCAACCCCGTGATCCCGGGGCGGAACACATGGCGTCGCTGCCAGTTTTGCTCGGTGTAATCGGCGATCTGTACAGGCACATCCGGCCGTACACCAACGAAGGACATATCCCCCTTTAACACGTTCACGATTTGGGGCAGCTCGTCTAGATGGACAGGCCGCAATATCCGCCCAACCCGCGTGATCCTGTTATCGTTCTTAGACGTGGTCTGAAATTGTGCACGGGCCTGCGCGGCTGATGTCCCGGACACCAAATCGCCTGACATCCGCGATTGGTCTTCGGTCATGGTGCGAAACTTCCAGATGTGAAACACCTTCGCACGTTTCCCAACCCTGGCCTGGAAGAAGATCACACTTCCGCGGTCCTCCAGTTTGATCGCCAAAGCGATTAACAGCATGGGTAGAGCGGCAATCCCAAGCACGAGCAAGGCGATCACGATGTCAATCACGCGCACAATCGGCTCAGACCACCTTGGCTGATGAGGGAACATTTGGGCGGAGACCTTATCCGGCATATCTACACCTTCACTAGTACTGATTGAATTTCGACAGATCTGCGGGGTCAAAAGAGAGCCCACAAATGGCGTCGTAGAGTTTTTTGTCTGCGGTCCCGTCTCCATATTGGTTGCAAAACGGTGGCGTCAGGGACGCGGCCTGATCAATCGCATGTCGCAAGGCCTCATGTGTGAGCTCTGGGCAGTGGACCGTATTGTCATTGCGCTGGCGTCCATTTTGTCGTGATCCAATGTTAACACAGGCCGTACCAAAGCTTGCGCTCTCAATGATCCCTGACGAACTGTTGCCCAGCATAATGTCAGCCATCTGCATGCAGCCAAGATAAGCATCACGCTCAAGGTGATCGAGAATGGCAAACCGACTAGAGATGCCTTCCTCAGATCGAAACGCATCAATCGCACTTTCAATCTCGGCCGCGCCAGCATCCGAATTAGGACGAAACATCACCCCGTGACCGGGAGTGTGACGCAAGACATCCAGCAGCGTCTCTACCTGTGCGCCTATCTCCGCCGCTTCCTGAACAACTGGATGAAAAACAACCAGCATTGCTAGCCCTTGAGCGGAGAGTCCAAAACGCTCTGCCAAGGAGGGTTGCGCCCCCAAACTGTCGCGCAGCCCGACCAGGCCCGGTGCGCCGATGGTGACAATATGGTCAGGTCTTTCCCCCATACGTTCAAGTCGCTGTCGCGCCTCATCGGTGCTAGGAAAATGATAATGGGCCAGCTTGCTGATCGCATGGCGGAAACTCTCGTCCAGTGTACCTGATCGCTCTCCACCGTGAATATGTGCTACATGAATGCCCAGATGCACCGCGGCCAATGTTGCAGCAAGCATCTCTCCCCGGTCGCCTAGGACCAGCACAAGATCGGGGGCGGCGGCGCTCCATAACTCGAGAAATCCCTGCAGTTCAACAGCAAGGGCTGCGCCCATTTCGTGGCCAGAGGTCCCGCTGAGCGTCACTGGAATCTCAGCCAGAATGTGCAGACCACTCTCGATAGCATCCGCACGTCCCGCCGCGTATTTTGGCGCGGTATGTTGTCCGGTCAGAACCAACGAAATCTCCAAATCTGGCTTGTGATTCAAATACTCCAGGCACCGACGCATGAGCCCAAAATCCGCCCGACTACCTGAAACATAGTGTACTTTGGTCATCACTTCACTCTCAACAAATCCGAGCGCACCGTCTGTTTTCAGCTCCAGTCACCTCGTTGCTCCATCATCATCTCAACAATTCTAAAGTCGAACTCTGTATCGATATCCTGCGAGCGTTCTTCCGGCATCACATGCAACGCGACATTGCCAGAGAAAAGAGTTTCCTCCTCAAGCAGCGCGCGCCGCGTCCAGGCATAAATTGAGCCATTCATGTCAAAACACTCAGGTGAATCCTGTCGCCGCAACACCGCATCTTGGGGCGGTTTGCTTAGAGTGATTGACCCATCAGTGTGACGCTCTACCAAATTAAAATATGGCGATCGCCGAGCCGGGGCGCCAGTAATTACATTATCAACCCCGTTTTGCATCAATAGCTCTCTCACCGCAGTGAGATCTTTCCGGGCCCGCAAAGGAGACGTGACATCGAGATCAAATGCGTGCGCAAAAGTCTTGCCGATTGTCTTCTCAGCTTCCAAAAAACAATGACGGATTGCGGGAAGTTTGCCAGATGTATCCGACGCCATCCCATCAGGGCGCACCACAAGAACATCGGCGCCGAATTCCTTGGCAATTGAGAGGATTTCCTCACTATCTGAACTGACTGCAACATTTGTAAACAATCCCGAAGCTCGCGCCTGTTCGACGGTATGTGCGACAAGGGGTTTTCCTGCCAAAAGTCTCACGTTTTTGTTTTTGACGCCTTTCGAGCCTCCTCGCGCGCAGATTGTACAAATGATTTCGGGATCAGGCTGCGTCATATAGTTCTCCATTTCATCGTTCTTCGCGCTATGTCGTGCTGATTTGAATGGACCTTAAGGGCCGTAGGTGTCTTAGCGACACGAGACCACACAGGCAGGCAGTCACCAAAAATCCCAAACCGCTTAGCAGTTTTGAACTGTCATCAAAGGCCTCAATCAACGCGACAGGAATGAGCACAACCAGACTGATCATCACCAGAGACCCTCCCAATTGTCGTCCCAAATCTGCAAGCGTCTGGAAGCGGAGCTGCAAAGAAAACAACGTCATAATGGCTGCGCTCCACAAGAAGCTCACAAATCCATAAGCGGCAAGATTTTCCACAGAAAATGCTGACAAGACATAGACTACGCTAAGGCCAGCAATCAGCGCGAACACAGTGGATAGAAAAACGCGAAGAGTCTGCATTCTTGCATTGAGCGCCACAGAACACATTTGAAACAACGCATAAGCTGGCAGCGCCAAAACCATTATCTTTGCAACTGATGCGATACTTTCAAGCCCAGCGTTACTCATTGATCCATACCCATAGATCAGGCCAACAAGAAGCTCAATGAATTGATGCCCTAATAAACCGCTGGACAAACTGAGTGCCCAAGCAGCACCACACGCAACGAGGAATTTTCGTTCAAAATCGCCTGCCTCCATTTGCGCATTGTCCGCAAGCAAGGGCAAAAAAACCGTCGCAACTGGAGCGACCAAAAGAGCCGCTGGAAGTTCAAACAATTTGTTTGCGTAATTGAATGCTGCTAATTCCCCGTCTCCGCCGGATGCATGAATAGTTCTAAACACAACGGCAGCGCCAACAACAAGCGCATAAGAGACTATTCCGTATAGAAACAAACGAATAAAATTAAGGGACACCAACTCAACATGGTTCAGAGGGGTAAAAATAACTTCCCTCATCGCGCCCAGCTGAAACGACAACCTTAGAAAATTCGCAACAATCATCGCGACGCCAAACCCAAACACACCCCACTTCGAAAATCCGGGTATAGCTAGAAAAGCGCAAAGAATAATATTGAATATAAGGACGCTCAGCCCAGCATAAGAGAATTTCCCTACAGTATTGAGATACGAAACGCTGACGCCGATCAACGCGGCCATAGGGAATGCGATAAGTGATGCTCTGAAACTGGATACAATTCCATTCTCTGACGTGATGTCTAGCGCCGGGGCGAAAGCTCCAATTACCGCATTGGGCCAGACAAAAAATGTGAGCGCCAAAATCGATAAGAACCCAAACGAAGACACCCCAACGACGAACACCAATGATTGGCGCGCTGCAAAGTTCTTCTTTTTAAGTGCAGGAACAAGAGCCGCGTTGAAACCACCTGCAAGAAGCACGCCAACCATCAGGTCTGGCAAGGTTAGAATGAGGACTGCGGCGTCTGCGGCTTCAGAGACCCCAAACCGGGCAGCCAGAAGCAACTCTCGGAGGAACCCGGAGATGCGTCCAAGCAGGAGCGCAAGACTCAAAATAAAGGAACCACGCAACACGGTACTCATAAGCCAACCTCTCCTTGGTCGGCCTCGCCCGCCTCAAATTTATAGATGGATTTGTTCATCTGTGAAGACAGATTAGGGAAACAGAAGGCAGGAATTTCAATATAAGGCATACGGCCTCAAAAATTACGAAAAAATTACGTTTCGAAAACGCAAATTCTCGAATCCGGTCAGTCTCTTCGATTGTACTAAAAAAGCGCCACTCGGCGCTCACGATCCCCTAGGGGTCAATGGCCCTCCATGTTCTTTGTCGTTACGAATAGCACTTGAACAGTTTTTACGCAAATGCTGTATCTCCCTTAGGACAGAAATGCTCAGGCGTCGGCAAGTCAGACAACAAGGTTGACCCAATTTTATTCCCAAGGTTACCCATGTTTTTGGCGACCTAAGCCATTCACCATAGACATACATTCAAGAATCCCATAATTTTCAATTGATCGCCACAACGATTACCCGCCGCTTCTGGGGGGCAAACGGTCCTTTAACGAGAATAATACGTTGCAAAATTTGACCATTTCCTCGACGGCGACATTGCGTCAAGCGATGGAGTGTCTAGATTCCAATCCGGCAAAGCTCTGCGTAGTTCAAGACCCCTCTGGTACAATTGTGCGCAGTATTACCGATGGAGACCTGAGGCGGGCATTGCTTGCTGGCGCCTCTTTAGACAACCCCGTGAATATACTTCCAGAACAAGCGCCCATATCGGTAAAACAAGAGACGAGCCGAGATGAAATGCTGTCTCTCATGCGCTCAAAAAAAGTAGCCTCACTTTTGGTGTTGAATGACGAGGGAGCGCTTGTTGATGTTGTTGATCGCTCGGCGGTTGAGGACCAAATTCTTCTGTCACCTCCACACCTGAGCCAGCTCGAAATAACTTATATTCAACAGGCCCTTGACGACAATTGGGTGGCGCCCGCAGGCCCGAACCTTCTGCGGTTCGAAACAGAGTTGGCACAAAAGGTTGATCGGTCTCATGCGCTCGCGCTTTCCTCTGGGTCTGGGGCGCTACATCTGGCTTTGCGGGTTCTGGATGTCGGCCCCGGAGATCGGGTCTACGTGTCGGACATGACCTTCATCGCCTCGGTGCAGCCTATTTTCTATGAGCAGGCGATCCCGGTGCTTATCGATGCAGATCCCGAGCATTGGAATATGTCAGTCCCCGCGTTGGAACGACAGCTTGCGAAAGACCACGCAGCAGGCACTCTCCCCAAAGCACTTGTCGTCGTGCACCTCTATGGTCAATCCGCAGATATGGGTGCGATCATGCAGCTCGCGGAGTCCTATGGCGTCCCTGTTGTTGAGGACGCGGCAGAAAGTTTGGGGGCAAGTTATCGCAACCGGCCCAGCGGAACTGATGGTGTTTTGGCCGCCTATTCCTTCAACGGGAACAAAATTATCACAACCTCTGGTGGTGGTGCTTTGGTGTCGGACCGGCAAGATCTGATTGATCATGCGCGAAAGCTCTCGACACAAGGGCGCGACACAGCTGAGCACTACCAGCACTCTGAAGTGGCCTATAACTATCGGATGTCCAATATCCTTGCGGGCATTGGGTTGGGCCAGCTGAGCGTTCTGGATGACCGTGTGCGCCGCCGTCGCGAGATTTTTGACCTGTATCAACGGGAGCTGAGCGACATTGACGGCATCACGTTTCAGGGCGAACCACAAGACAGTCGAGGCAATCGCTGGCTGAGTGTTATTGCCTTTGACCCCGATAAAATTGCCTATCACCCCTATACGGTTTTGCGACGCATGCGGGAACGCGGTTTGGAAACGAGACCGGCGTGGAAACCGATGCACATGCAGCCGCTGTGCCGTCACCTTGAGTTCATGCCACATTCGGACATCGATACCGTATCCTCCGGCCTGTTTCTCAGATCGCTATGTTTGCCCTCTGGCACAGCCATGACCGATGAGGACGTCCGCCGTGTCGCGGGCAACCTCTGCGAAATTCTGGCGGAGGTCTAAACATGTGTGGCATTTTCGGATCATTTAACTTTGACCGCGCGCCTGTTGCCGACACGATCCTCTCGGACATGGCCAATAGCATTCGTCATCGCGGCCCGGACGCAGGCGGATGGCATGCGGATGATCTGGTTTCTCTTGGCAACCGACGACTGTCTATTCTCGACCTAAGCCAGGCCAGCGACCAGCCGATCTTCTCAGATGACCGCAGGACAATTGTGGTTCAGAACGGCGAAATCTACAATTACATCGAGCTCCGAGATGAGTTGCGACAACTCGGTGCCACGTTTCACACTCAGGGTGACACGGAAGTGTTGCTGCGCGCTTATGAAGTCTGGGGGCCCGAGTTTGTCAGCCGTCTGAACGGGATGTTTGCCATCGCGATTTATGACAGCGCTCAGGCTCAGCTGTATCTTTATCGAGATCGGTTGGGTGTAAAGCCCTTGTACATCGCGGGCTCGGCTGAAGAAGGTCGCATATGGTTCGGGTCTGAGATCAAGGCGATCTTAGCCAATGGGCAGAGTTACACGCCAGATCTCTCGGCATTGGCGCAGTTTTTTGCCCTGAACTACATCCCGCAGCCTGCGACGGCCTTTACCGGCATTCGGCACCTTCCGCCGGGGCATATGGCTTGTTTATCGCAACAAAATGGCCTGAAGATCCGCCAGTATTGGGATCTGAACCGTATTCACGTTGACACGGACATGTCCGAGGCCGAAGCCAAAGGCGAACTTCTGGCGCAACTCGACGATGCAACCCGCATTCGTATGCGGTCGGATGCACCCTATGGTGCGTTCTTGTCAGGAGGATTGGACAGCAGCTCGGTCGTTGGCATGATGAGCCTCTATCAGACCCAGCCGTTGCACACGTTTTCCATTGGATTTGATGACCCTCGCTTTGATGAAACAAAGTATGCTCTGATGGCGGCTAAACGATTTGGTATGCGCCACGAGGTGAAAATCGCCGACCACGACGCCGCCTGCGAGTGGGCCCATTTTATCTGGCACTGCGATCAACCACATGGGGATGTCTCATTCATTCCTACCGGTCAGGTCGCCAAACTCGCAGCCAAGCAGGTCAAAATGGTACTCACCGGAGATGGTGGTGATGAACTGTTTGCGGGCTATGAAAAATATCAGGACCTGTTTCCCGATGGCCGCACGGATCACCTCGAAAACGGTTGGGAAGACCGCTTTGTGCGCCAGTCGGGGCTGTTACAGGGCGATGAGCCCGACACCTTGCTAACCGGCGCACTGCATGAGGCGTTCCATGACAGTGACCCCTATAAATCGTTGTCGGATGCCGTGCGCCACGCAGATCACCAGGATCCCGTCAATCGCGTGCTTTATGCAGAGACCACAACGCTTTTGCCGGGCAACAATCTGGTAAAGCCGGACCGAATGGCGATGGCGCATTCCCTTGAGGTGCGTTCACCGTTTTTGGATTACCGCATGGCAGAGTTTGCCTTTTCCGTACCTGGAGCCCTGAAATTACGGCACGGTGAAACAAAGTGGATCTACAAAAAAGCTGTTGAACCACTGCTTGGGGCCGATCTGACATGGCGGAAAAAACAAATGTTCACAGTGCCTATTGGCGAATGGTTCCGTCAGGCGCTCACCGGTTATTGCCGCGATATCTTGCTAGACGGTAGGCTTGAGGCACGCGCGCTGTTCTCCATGGAGAAAGTCTCGCAGATGTTGACCCAACACGTGGCAGGTGAGGCAAACTATACCCGCCAGCTGCGCGCATTGATTTCGACTGAACTTTGGTTCCGGCTCTTTGTTGATCAGGACGCAGATTTCAGACCCCAAGTTTCGACCCCGACGGAAAGTGACTAGTTATGACTCTTAAGACCAATGCGCTGAACTTGGAATTGGACCTCGCCCAATACGCACCGGGCGCCAACAATCCTGACCGCAAATTTGGCCTCCCCGCCGAAATCGCGTTCTGTGCCAACTGCGGGGTATCAAACCAGCGGCCGAACTCAGCGGTAGAGTTTCAACACACCGAAGATTCGAAGAAATCAACCATCGCTTTTGACGAAAACGGGGTCTGCGACGCTTGCCACACCGCCGCGCGAAAAGCGCGCGAGATCGACTGGGACGAACGCGAGGCAAAATTGGTTGCACTTTGTGACCGTTTCAGAAGCCGCAACGGATCTTACGACTGTTTGGTGCCGGGGTCCGGTGGCAAGGACAGTTTTTACCAAAGCTGGATGCTCAAATACAAATACGGCATGAACCCTCTCACCGTCACCTGGGCGCCGAATATGTACACCGACTGGGGTTGGCACAATTTCTATGCCTGGATCCATTCGGGGATGGACAACTATTTGATGACGGCTTCAGGGCGGTCCAAACGGCTCTTGACCCGTTTGGCCGTTGAGAACCTGTTCCATGCCTTCCAACCCTTCATCATCGGACAAAAGTGTTTCGCTCCCAAAATGGCGCTCGCTTTTAACATCCCACTGATTTTCTACGGTGAAAACGAAGCGGAATATGGCAACCCGATTGACGACAATGCCGATGCCCAGCGGTCTTACGATTATTTCGCGGCCTCCTCAGAGGACAACGTCTTTCTGGGGGGAGAAAGTGTTGCGAGCCTCAAAGAGAACTTTGGCATGTCGCAGGCGGATCTGAGCCCCTATCTGCCGTCAGATGTGGCTCCGCTGAAGGAAATGGGCGCTGAAGTGCATTACCTTGGCTACTATCTCAAGTGGCACCCTCAGGCGGCCTATTACTTTGCCGTTGAAAATGGTGGGTTCAAAGCCTCGCCCGAACGGACCGCTGGCACCTACTCAAAATACAACTCGATCGACGACAAAATCGACGACTTCCATTACTACACTACCTTCATCAAGTTCGGCATCGGACGCGCCACCTATGATGCCAGCCAAGAGGTGCGTTCAGGGGATCTTGAACGCGAAGAGGCTGTTGCCCTGATCAATCGCTATGATGGTGAATTCCCAGAACGCTGGGCAGAAGAGGTGTTCCGCTATTTGTCGATTGATGAAAAGAGCTTCCCGCAGGCGCACAAGATGTTCGAACATCCCGAGATGACCCGAGACTATTTCGAGGCCCTTTCGAACAAGTTCCGGTCACCTCATCTTTGGCAAAACGACAATGGTGTCTGGTCCCTGCGTCGTCGTCTCGCCGACGAAGCCCTCTAAGGAAAGGTCAGGATCATGCGCAACATACGATTGATCGCGCGTCTCGACGTCAAGATGAAGTGGCTGATCAAAGGCGTTCAGATGGAAGGCTGGCGCAAGGTCGGTGACCCAGCGCAGTTTGCCCGCAAATATGCGGAAGCCGGCGCTGATGAGCTGTTGTTCACTGATGTCGTCGCAAGCCTCTATGACCGCAACAACCTGCACGATATCGTCGAAACCGTTGCCCAAGAGGTCTTCATTCCGATGACCATTGGAGGCGGGATCCGGTCGATCGATGATGTCAGCGCCTTACTGGCGCGCGGGGCGGACAAGGTGTCACTCAACACGGCGGCCACTGGTACACCGGAACTTATCACTCAGATCGCAGATCGATTTGGCGCGCAGGCGACGGTGGTTTCTATCGAAGCCATACGCAAAGACGGTGGCGGATGGCAGGCGATGACAGATAATGGCCGCAACCACACGGGCCGCGATGTTGTTGAGTGGGCCAAAGAAGCACAAGAACGCGGCGCGGGTGAAATCGTTCTAACCGGCATTCATGCCGAGGGTCTTGGCAAAGGCTATGATCTTGAGCTTGTCCAAGCGGTCACAGAGGTGGTTTCCATTCCAGTTGTAGCCAGCGGGGGGCTTGGGACGACGGACCATCTCAAAGATTTGATCACTCAAACCCAAGCTTCGGCCGCCTCGACAGCTCAGGCCCTGCACTGGGATAAGCTCAGTCTCGGGGATTTACGTCAAACCCTGCGCGATGAGGGGTGTTTCACGCGACCTGTCGCAAGCGAAGGGTAACCCCGATGTTGCACCTGTTGATGATTGTTGATGATCCCGAGATCGCCCTGTTTGCGAGTGAGCATGGGGTCGACCGTTTGTTTGTCGATCTTGAATACATGGGAAAAGATGTTCGCCAGAAAGGCATGAACACTTGGAAAAGCCAACAAACCCTAGAAGACGTAAGCAAAATTCGGGCTGCGGCTCCCAAAGCCCATCTTCTGGTGCGGATCAACCCACTGCATGACGCCAGCAAATCCGAAATAGATGAGGTCGTTGCGCGTGGCGCCGACAGCATCATGCTCCCGATGTTTCATGACGTAGAGACAGTTGCGCGTATACACGAATACGTCGACGGTCGCGCCGAACTCGTGCCCCTGGCGGAAACCAAGGCCGGTCTGGATGCGATCCCAGAGATCATCGAGACTGTTCCTTTGGAGCGTCTGCACATTGGTCTGAACGATCTTCATCTCGATATGAAGTATCGCTTTATGTTTCAGCCCATTGCGGAGGGCATCCTTGAAACCGCCTGTCAGGCGATGCGCAAAAAGGGTGTTGCCTTGGGCATAGGAGGCGTTGCTCGCGCCAAAGAGGGTATTGTATCGCCGGAGTATTTGCTGGGTGAACATGTGCGGCTTGGCTCTGACGCGGCCATTCTTTCGCGCAGTTTTCACCGTGGCGCCGAAACACTTGAAGCCTTGCAACTAGAGATGGATTTCGCCGCCGAAGTTCAAAAGCTTCGGGAGACCTATGATCGATTTCTGCGGGCAACGCCAGCTGATCTCGAGAAGAACCGCATCGCGACCGCTGACCGTATCAATGATGTTGTCACTCTGATTGCGAAGCGTGAAGAGACGTCACAAGACGGGGTAGAGACATGACTCATGCTCTCCAGCTTGGTGCGCGGCGCATCTCATCCCAAGATCCGACCTATATCATTGCTGAAATCGGCGTAAATCATAACGGCAGCCCAGCTCTTGCACATGAAATGATCGATGCTGCGGCCAAAGCCGGAGCAGACGCCGTCAAATTTCAGACGTTTCGCACGGATGAGCTCATCCTGGCGGGCACCTCAAAAGCGAGCTACCAGCAAGAAACAACGGGCGACGGTTCACAAGAAGAGATGCTCCGGGCACTCGAACTCTCACTGGATATCTTTGCAGACCTGAAACAACACTGCGTTGACGTCGGTGTCGATTTTATGTCGACAGCGTTTGATCATATCAGCCTAAATGACGTGCGCGATCTGGACCCCGTCTGTCTTAAATGGCCTTCTGGCGAACTCAACAACACACCTTTGCTGCGACAGGCGGCAACGATGGGATTGCCGATCCTGCTCTCAACCGGAATGGGAAGTATCACAGAGATTTCAGCCGCCATCGACACGCTAACGGTGGGTGGATGTGACGACATAGTTATCCTGCAATGTGTGTCCAACTATCCCGCACACATCGAAGATCAGAACCTGCGCGCGATGCAAAACATGGCCGCAGTTTTTGGCCGCCCCGTTGGCTTTTCCGACCACACGATTGGCCCTTTCGCTGCGATTGCAGCGCGCGCGCTTGGGATGAGTGTTTTGGAGAAACATTTTACACTGGATCGCTCTATGGCGGGTCCAGATCACGCCTCATCCATTGAACCCGGCGATTTTGAGCAGATGGTTCAGGTGTTGCGCCAGATCGAAGCTGGACTAGGGGACGGCGTGAAACGTCCCCTGCAGCAGGAAGAGAATATCCGAAACGTTGCCAGAAACAGTCTCGTTTATGCTCACGATCTTCCGGCGGGACACATGCTAACCGGTGACGACCTAATTTCAAAACGCCCAGGCGGTTTTATCCCTCCCAATCAAGTCGACAGTTTGATTGGTCTGACGCTGAAACAGGACGTCCGCAAAGACCAGATCACGGTGAGAACCGATGTCTGATTGCCCCTCATCCATCTGTCTGTTCGGCGCAGGAGGACATGGGCGGGTCGTCGCCGCACAAATGCGCGCGGCAGGGTATCAGTCGCTTTGGTTCACCGACGGCACTGCCCAACCAGGCGCGGTGATTGACGGAGTGCCGGTGTATTCGAACCAAAACGGCGTTGCAGAAGACTTCGCAAGCCTTGTCACAATAGGCGACAATCGGGTGCGCAAGGACATCCACGACCGCCTCTTGTCTCAGAACCAAATCCTAACCCGGTTTATCTGTCCGCGCGCCGTCGTGCATAGTGAACACCCGATTGGTTTGGGGAGTATGGTTCTCAGTGGCGCGGTGATCAATCCCGGGGCCCAAATCGGCGGAAGCGTCATTGTGAACAGCAGTGCTGTGATCGAACATGACTGTCATGTCGGAGACTTCTGCCATGTTTCGCCCAATGCGACCCTAGCCGGGGGTGTTACACTTGGCGAAGGTGTCTGGATTGGCGCCGGTGCGGTGGTCATCCCGGGACTTTCGATAGCGCCCTGGACCACAGTTGGGGCCGGCGCTGTGGTTACAAATAGTATCGCAACAGCAGGAACATACGTCGGTGTACCTGCACGTTTGCAACAGGAAAGGTAAAGCGACATGACCAAGAAATCTGTGGTAATCGATTACGGAATTGGCAACGTCTTTTCTGTGATGCAGGCGCTCAAAAGAAACGACTGTGACGCCCGTCTGACAAATGACTCCCAAGAGATCCTCAACGCCGATCGTGTGATCTTGCCCGGGGTTGGTGCCTTTGGGCGCGCTGCCGAAAAGCTACGGACCATGGGGCTTGATGACGTCATCCACAGCTATATCGAACAAGAACGGCCCTTTATGGGGATCTGTGTAGGCATGCAGCTTCTGATGGAGAAAGGGATGGAATTTGGCGAGCATGCAGGGCTTGGTCTTTTCAAAGGAACCGTTGAAAAAATCGATGCCAAGGACAGCAGCGGAGCGGCGCTTCCGGTGCCTGTCATTGGTTGGAACAGCTTAGAGAAACCCTCAGATGCGCGCTGGAACAACACCGCGCTGTCCGGTGTCCCAGATGACGCTGCGTTCTACTTTGTACATAGCTATTCCGCCCGTCCATCCGACACGAAAGATATCTGTGCCACGGCCCCGGTAGGAGATACGGATGTGGTCGCCGCCATTCAAAGGGACAACATCCTTGGGGTCCAATTTCACCCTGAGCGATCCGCCGACCATGGCATTGGAATGATTTCCACATTTCTCAACAGCTGACACGCAACGCGGATGACCAAAGGATTTCCAGAAAAAGGGACTGTTGACGTGCTCTTGGTCACCTATGGTGGGGGGCATGTCCAAATGGTTCTGCCCGTTGCCCAAGAGCTGGTGAAACGCGGCAAACGCATTGCCGTTTTTGCACTGACCACCGCGATTTCCGCATTCGAAAAAACCGGGCTGCGTTACTTTTCCTATGAAGACCTTCCTCAGGCACAGACCGGACAAGCTCAGTCCGCTGGGGCCCGTCTTATGGGCAACGTCGATCCGAACGGGCCTGTTTCGCCCGCGGAAAGCCGCGCGTATCACGGACTGAATTTCCTGGACCTTGAACAGCAGTTGGGAAAAGAGGCCGCACAGGCGCGTTATGATGAAATGGGCCGCGCAAGCTTTTTTCCAGAAACTTTGATGAAAGAGGTGCTGGCCGACGTGCAACCAGCTGTTGTGGTTGCAACCAATTCGCCGCGTACTGAGCGTGCCGCCATTGAGGCCGCACGAGATCTGAAGATCCCTGCCCTTTGCATGGTCGATATGTTTGCCCTCCAAGAGATTGCCTGGATCAAACATCCCGACTTTGCTGATACAGTCTGTGTTTTAAATCCTGCTGTGCGCGATATGTTTGTCACCAACGGGCGCCGTCCAGAGAACCTGGTTGTAACCGGCAATCCAGCGTTTGATCTACTGCATGCCCCCGAAACTCTTTCATCGGGGCAGAACATGCGCCACGAACGGGGGTGGGGAAGCAACGGCAGACGCGTCGTCCTATTTGCCAGCACACCAGAAGCCCCGGTCCATCCCTTTACTGGTGTTGCCGGTGACCCCACATTTCCGCAGCGCATTGAGACACAGGTCAGGGCTATTCTGGCGCAACGCACTGATGTTGACCTTGTTCTGCGCCGCCATCCGAGCGAAGAGCAATTTGTCGAGACCAGTGCTTTTGTCCATCACAGTCCGAGATCAGACGACATCAATTCGCTCTTGCATGCTGTTGATATTGTTATCGTGACTGTCTCTACAGTCGGGTTGCAGGGGCACCTTGCGGGTCGGCCTGTCATCACGGTGTCTGGATCAATTTTCGACAGAGATGCGCCCTTCGCAGATTTTGGCATGGCAACCGCTGTGCACAACGAAACTGAGCTATTGCATGTCTTGAACCAAACCATCAAAGAGACCAGTTCGGCAGCGCCGTTTCCAGCACGCGCGCGTCAAAGTGCGACCTCTAATGTCACTTATGAAATCTTGTCACTGCTAGACGGTTTAGCTCCTGCGTCTAGTGGATCGGATTGACAATGATAGACACCGGTACTGACGGCTAGGTTATGAAGATGTAGCCATAGGGCGTGCGGCCGCTATCTCCGCGACCATGGGCTCAAACTGGTCTGTACACTTCCGACGCTTGGCCAGTCACGTCCCCCTTCAGAGCTCTGGAATAGACCCTAGACAACTGTCCTGATTTCTGGGGCTGTTTTTACTTGCGCAGTTTTAGGGCGCAGCCCCAAACAAACCAACCAAAGTGTTTGAAATCCTCAACTGCGATTGAGCCTCTCTTCCAGATAAGCGGGCAGTTCTTTGATCGACGATAAGACAATGCTGGCGTCAGGCTCCAAATCCTGACGATCGGCAGGCCCGGTCAACACAGCCACACAGGCCCCTGCCCCTGCATTCTGTCCGCAATGCATATCGTGTGTGCTGTCTCCAACAAACACAATCTCAGAAGCCGCCAGGCCGTGAAGATTGCAAAACCCATTGATCATCCCGGGTTCCGGTTTACGGCCATAGCCACTGTCGGACCCACAGACAAAATCAAACAGATCAAACGCGCCAGCTGCAGTAAGTTGGTTGCGGGCTCCGGCCTCATAATCGTTGGTCGCAACCCCCAGTTTCAGGCCGAGCCCCCGCAGCTCCCCCATCACTTTTTTCAGATCACAGACTGGATGCACAGGAAGGTCCAGCAGCTCTTGCTGTGTCAGCGCCTGAATGTCTTCTAGGGTTTTTCCAGGGGTCAGTGCCGCCCAAGCCGCGTCGACCTCAGCCGCACTCGCGTTGACGATAAGCGATCCGACCCGAAAGGTTCGTGTTTCAAGGTCATAGCCAACCGCCTCCGCTAGCCGTGCTTTCAATGTTTCGTCATCTGCGGCCAGATGGACAAGCATGCGATCGCAGAATGTGGCCCACGTTGCTTGGAAATCGAAGAGGGTTCCATCTTTATCGAACAACACCGCTCGAAGTTTTGGTGATGTCATTGCTTGCCTTTCGACATGTCGCCAAGAAACACATCGCCTTTCATGGTGTCCGGGATCTCGGCCCCCAGAAGGTTGAGAACGGTTGGAGCCAGCTGTCGCTGATCCAGCAAGATGTCCTCATCCACACCCTCTGCGGCACCAAAGTAATACAGGGCGAAATCACGCTGGGTTTCTGAGTTGCCACCGTGGTGACCGCGCTCATTTTGACCATGATCTGCGGTCACAATCACTTCGTAGCCGTCACGGCGCCAGCGGGTGATGTATTGCGCAAGCTTCTCATCGAGGTGGAAAATCGCTTGATCCATCTCCTGACATTCATGGCAGAACCGGTGCCCCATGCTGTCGAGGGTGCAGGTGTGCAAGATGCCGTAATCAATGCCAAATCGCTGGGTCAACATGGTCAGGGTCGCAAACAGATCCGCATCCGCAGGCGTGGCCTGGTTGATCAGATTGTACCCGGTCATGGTGTGAAACCGGCCATGGTTGATAGTCGCGTTGTCCGGCTCGTCATATTCGAGATCCATCACTGGATCGAAAGGCGCACGGTTGAAAAACTCGGACCAATAAGAATGCGTCACCGCGCCGGTCACGCCCCCCGCCTTGCGGGTTTCGCTAAAGATATCAGGCATATCCACGCGGAACACGTTGTCATTGCCGGTCACCCCATGCTCTGCGGGGGCAACGCCGGTGTGGATCGAGGCATAGCAGCTTGCCGAGGTGGACGGCAGCACCGCCCGCATCTTCCATTTGCGCGCCTCGCCGGATTCAACCCAGCCTTCAAGATTGCCAAACAGCGGCCAATTGCGCCACGGCACCCCATCCAGAACGATTAGGAGAAGTTTGTTTTTCATCGCTCAGTTTCCTGCGCTTTCCATTTTCCGATGGGCCAGAACGTCCTCTAGCCAGCCAAGTTTCATTTCCGGCACTGAGGACAGCAATAGATCGGTGTAGTCATCAAATGGAGGCGCCAGAACCTTGGACTTCGCCCCATATCTTACGACCTCACCTTGATACATAACGGCAATGGAATCCGAGATGGCTTTGACCGTTGCAAGGTCATGTGTGATGAACAAGAAACTCACGCCTTCGATTTTCTGAAGGTTCAGCAGCAATTTGAGAATGCCATCCGCCACCAGAGGATCAAGGGCGCTGGTGACCTCGTCACAGATGATCAGCTTTGGCTTGGCCGCAAGCGCACGTGCAATGCAAACCCGTTGCTTTTGCCCACCGGACAACTCGGCCGGGTAGCGATCCCGAAATTCCGGGCCAAGCTCGATTTCTTCCAACAGTTCGTTCACGCGCTTATCGCGCGCAGCACCTTTCAAACCGAAGTAAAACTCAAGCGGGCGCCCGATGATCCCTGCCACAGTTTGGCGCGGGTTCATGGCCACATCCGCCATCTGATAGATCATCTGCAATTCACGGAGATCTTCCTTGGTCCGTTCCGCCAGTTCCGCAGAAAGTGGACGTCCGTCAAAGATCACTTGTCCGGTGTGCGGCGGCAGCAAGCCGGTGATAACCCGAGCCAAAGTCGATTTGCCCGAACCGGATTCCCCAACCACAGCCAAGGTCTGGCCAGCGTGAAGTTCGACATCAATGTTTTTCACGACGTCAGCCGACAAACCGGGATACCGGGCACAGATGTTTTCGATCTTCAGAACCGGAGCATCCGTCGGCGCCTTTTCCTCATGTTCAATAGACCGGACGGAAACAAGAGCCCGCGTGTAGTCTTCTTTCGGACGATTGATGATCTGATCAGTCTCTCCATGTTCGACCGTGTTGCCGTGCTGCAGGACCATAATCTCATCAGAGACCTGCGCCACCACAGCTAGATCATGGGTGATGTATAGAGCTGCCACACCCGTGTCATGGATCGCATCTTTGATTGCCGCAAGCACATCAATCTGCGTGGTCACGTCAAGCGCCGTGGTGGGCTCATCGAAGATCACAAGATCTGGCTGTGGACAGAGCGCCATGGCGGTCATGACCCGCTGAAGCTGTCCCCCTGATACCTGATGGGGATATCGGCTGCCGATGTTCTTTGGATCAGGAAGCCCCAGCTTTTCAAACAAAGTGATGGCCCGCGCCTCGGCCTCTGACCTGCTGCAAAGCTTATGGCGTACGCAGGTTTCCACCACTTGATCCATCAACCGTTTTGAAGGGTTGAACGACGCAGCCGCCGATTGCGAGACATAAGTGACCTCATGGCCTCGTAGTTTGCGAAGATCCCCTACCGAGCCTTTGAGGATGTCTCGTCCGTTGATCGACACCTCACCACCGGTGATCTCCACACCACCCCGGCCATAGGCCAATGCAGAAAGACCAATGGTCGATTTTCCGGCCCCGGATTCACCAATTAATCCGAGAACACGACCCTTGGCGAGGTCAAAGCTGACACCATGCACGATTTCGACATCAAATGGTTTGCCCTGAGGTGGCACCACATGGGCGCCAATTTTCAGGTTACGTACTTTCAGAAGATCCGTCATCAGCGGCCCCCTTTCAGACTTGTGGTGCGTGAAAGCACCCAATCCGCTACAAGATTGACTGAAATCGCCAGTGACGCGATGGCGAAAGCTGGCACCAGCGCCGCGGGAATGCCGTAAACGATGCCCTCTTTGTTTTCTTTCACGATGCCACCCCAATCCGCAGCGGGAGGCTGGATGCCGAGGCCGAGGAAAGACAGGGTCGACACAAACAGGACCATGAAGATAAAGCGCAGGCCCAGTTCGGCCACCAATGGCGACAGGGTGTTGGGAAGAATTTCGCGGAAGACAATCCAGCGTGTTCCCTCACCGCGCAGCCTGGCCGCTTCAACGTAATCCATCACGTTCACGTCCTGTGCGACGGCGCGCGCCAATCGATATACGCGAGTGGTATCAAGAAGCCCCATGACGAGGATCAAGACTGGTAGAGTGACCGGCACCACCGAGAGAACAACAAGCGAAAAGATGAGGGTTGGGATCGACATGATGAGGTCGATAAATCGCGACAGGAGCATATCAACCCAGCCGCCCACAACAACAGCCGTAAGCGCCAAGGTGGATCCGAGTGTAAAGGACAAGATCGTGGCGGCGGAGGCCACAAAGATCGTTGTGCGCCCCCCATGGATCATCCGGCTCAACAGATCGCGGCCAATGCCGTCTGTTCCAAGCCAATGCTCCGACGACATGGGTTCCCAAACGTCGCCAACAATCGCACCCAGCTCATAGGGCGCGATCAAAGGTGCGAACAAAGCAGCCAGAAAATAGGCTGAGGTGAAGACAAGCCCGATGAGGGCGCTGGTCGGAATGCGGCTCATTTTGGGTGCCTCAGGCGTGGGTTGGCTAAGATCGCAATGATATCAGCGGTGGTGTTCAAAACGATGTAGACTGCGGCAAAGATCAAACCTGCGGCCTGAACAACCGGCACATCACGTTTGCTAACATGGTCAACCAAGTATTGGCCCATGCCGGGATAGACAAAGACAACTTCAACCACCACCACGCCGACAATCAGATAGGCAAGGTTGAGCATCACCACGTTGACAATCGGGGCAATCGCATTTGGCATGGCATGGCTGGCAATGACGCGAAATGCTGACAGGCCTTTCAACTCGGCAGTTTCAATATAGGCGCTTTCCATTACGTTTAGGATCGCCGCTCTGGTCATCCGCATCATATGCGCAAGGACCACAAAGGTGAGCACAATTACCGGCATCGCAATGGCTTCGATTCGGTCAATGAAGTCCATCTCAGGCCGCACGATGGACACCGAAGGCAACCAGCGCAATTTGACCGCAACAAGATACATCACCAGATATCCAAGAATAAATTCAGGGATTGAAATCGTTGCGAGTGTCACAGCCGAGATCATTTTGTCTGGCCAGCGATTGCGAAACTGAACCGCAAGCAGACCAAGAATAATTGCAAGTGGGATAGATACCACCGCTGCACAGGCAGCTAGAAACAACGTGTTTCCAAGCCGCCCAGACAGGCTCTCCGCAATGTCTTTTCCGTTGGTCAAGGCAGTGCCCAGATCGCCTTGTATGGCGTTACCAAGCCATGAGAAATACCGGCTAAGTGCCGGCTCATTCAAACCAAGTTCCGCGCGCAGATTGGCCAGAGCTTCCGGAGTGGCGGTTTGACCCAAAATGGTCTGTGCCACGTCACCCGGAAGCATCTGGGTGCCAACGAAAATCAACGCTGACGCTGCGAGCAAGAGCATAAGCCCCAGCGCAATGCGCTGGGACACCAGTTTTACAACAAGAAAAGACATCTGCGGAACCCGATCACTCGAACCAGGTTTTCGAGGCGATGAAACCATTCATCAGGTTGCCATTCGGGTGGGAAACCCATCCGGTGACGTCCTGCTGCATGCCATCAATGAACTGGTTGAACATCGGGTTGATCAAGCCGCCTTCTTCACGCACCAGACGGCCCATTTTGCCATAGGTCTCTCTGCGTTTGGCTTCGTCCAGTTCCGCGCGCGCTTCCAAAAGCATCGCGTCGAACTCGGGGCTGTTAAAGTTGGTGTCGTTCCAGTCCGCAGTCGAGAGATAGCCAACCGACCACATCTGATCCTGCACCGGACGACCACCCCAGTAGGAGGCACAAAATGGCTTCTTGTTCCACACTTCCGACCAGTACCCATCTGCGGGTTCGCGCTTGAGCTCAAGCGGTATACCGGCAGCTTTGGCACTTTGCTGGAACAGAGCCGCGGCATCCAGAGCGCCCGCAAAGGCCGCATCCGAAACATGCAGAACGATAGGTGATCCATCGTGGCCCGATTTGGCATAATGCTCACGCGCTTTATCCAAGTCGAACTGGCGTTGTTCGATGGTATCGTCGAACAGCGGATAGGCTGCGTTGATCGGGCTGTCGTTCCCAACCGAGCCATAGCCCGCCAGAACTTTGTCCACCATTTCTTCGCGGTTGATGGCGTACTTCAGAGCCAAGCGCAGGTCTTTGTTATCAAACGGCGCGGTGTCCGTGTGCATTACAAAGATATAGTGGCCTTTGCCGTCTGTGGTTTCGATTTTGATGTGGGGCGCACGCGCAAACAATTTGGCTGTTTTGGGCGACACCAGATTGACGGCATGAACCTGACCAGACTGGAGCGCCGCTGCGCGAGATGTGTCATCATTGATGACAAGGATTTCATGCGCATCGTAGTGACCGCGGCTGTCGTCCCAGTAGTCGGCAAATTTTTCGAAGGAATAGCGCACACCAGGTTCGTTGGCTGTCACCTTATAGGGGCCGGTGCCGATACCCGCAGCTGGATCATCAAACCCACCATTGGGCTGAATGGCCAGGTGATAGTCGGTCATCAGGTAGGGAAGGTCCGAGTTGGGCGTGGTCAGGTTCACGGTGAAGATATCACCATCAACCGACATGCTCTCGATGCCTTTCATGATACCCAAAGCGCCTGATTTCGAGTCTTCGTTCGAGTGACGTTCCATGGTCTTGAGAACATCCATCGCTGTCAGCTCTTGACCGTTGTGGAATTTCACACCCGAGCGGATCTTGAAGTGCCATGTCTGGCCGCCGTTTGCAGGCTCAACACTTTCGGCGAGGCGATACTCAAGGCCGCCATCCTCGGTCACGTTCAGCAGGGTTTCGGAGTAAGCGCGCAATGCTTGATAGGTCACATGGCTCAGCGAAAGAGCTGGGTCGAGCGTGTTTGTGCTTTCACCGCCTTTGAGGGCCATGACGAAGGTGCCGCCCTTTTTAGCTGCCGCTTCGGCCATGCTCACAGGGCCAAGCGCCGCTGCGATACCAAGTGCGCTGACGTATCCTAGAAACGCGCGACGGGACGGTTGGGATTTCATTTTCGACATAAGCTCCTCCTTGAGTGGGCTGTGGGATCACGTTGTCCCTACCCGATATTTTTGTAATTTTTATTACATTTTCAGTGATACTTCTGCCAGTTTGGAATAAAGTCAACAAAAATAACGTATCGTCGCGAGGGCTTGAACATGAGCGCGAACCACGTCTATTTTTGCACCACTACAGGAGAGCAGGCGTGGCCTTAGGCAAAAAAGCTAAGCGACAGACCAAGATACTTGAAATTGTCAGAGCCAGTGGCTTCGAGACAATCGAGACCCTATCCAGCCTTCTCGATGTTTCAGACCAAACCATTCGACGCGATATCGCTGAGCTCGACAGCACCAACATGGCGAGGAGAACGCATGGTGGGGTCGCGATTCTCAACTCGCTAAGCAGCGTTGACTATCTTGGCCGCAGGTCCGCAGCAAACCCGATCAAAGAAAAACTCGCCGCGAAAACCGCCGAGCTGATCAACGATGGCGAGAGCGTCTTTCTTGATGCGGGAACCACCTGTGAGCACATCGCACTGGCGCTGAGAAATCACAAAGGCCTGCGGATCGTCACCTATAATCTGAACGCTGCGCACTCACTAAAAGATTGTGAAGATTTTCTTGTGGCTGTTCCAGGTGGATTTGTCAGGCACATTGACGGGTCGATTATGGGGGATTTCAGCGATGGGTTCATTGAGCGTTTCAACTTCGACATCGCGATCCTCTCTGTGACTGGGATCGATGAAAATGGCGTTATGGGGGATGACAACCACTGGGAAGTTGCCAACGCCCAAGCTGCGATGGAGCGTGCCTCCCGCTCTCTTTTGGTTGTAGATTCTCGCAAGTTCGACCAGCGTGGGCTCGTCGAACTTGGCCCCCTCAGTGACATCGATGGGTTGGTCACCGAGAAGCTGCCCGAAAACGCGCTCGGTCCCAACCTCTCAGATCACACCACAATTCACCTCGCTTAGCGTCAAGAGACCGTTTGGCAAAAGACCAACGACGGGAATGTAATGACGAAAGTGGGCCTTAACCTTCCTCAAAAGACTGGGCGCCTCGCGCAATGAAGCTTTGGTGTTCGCCAAAGTTCACCATAATTCTAACTCGCCTAGCTGTCTGAGCCTTAGGTGTATTACCCCACCGTGAACTGCCCCATCATGCCACAATCCTCGTGTTCCAGAATGTGGCAGTGATACATATAGGGTGCCTCCGCTGGGGCATCATGATCGAACCGCACCAGAACATCTGACCAGCCGTCCTGAACATGCACCATATCTTTCCATCCCTGTGCATAGGCTGGGGGCGTGCCGCCTTCTTGGCTCAGGATACGGAATGAGCAGCCGTGTATATGGAACGGATGACGTTGTTCGTCGACGTTGATGCGCCAGATTTCGGTGTCGCCTTTGCGAACTTTCTCGTCAATGCGATCCATGTTCATCGGTTGCCCATTGATCGCCATCGCACCATCGCCGCAGAAGTTGCCCCAGTTGGCCGCAAGCGCGGCAAGATCACCGCCTGTCTCCATATTCAATGAGAAGGAGCGCGTGACTACAGCCTCCTCAGGCCGAGGTGGGGCTAGGTTGGCAAGTCTGTTGGGCATGGCTCCATCAAAACCTTTGTTGGCGGCGCGCGTCATAGTCAGAGCGGTCATCGCACTAACACCACCCCCACCAAGCAAACCGCCGAAAAATCCGAATAGGCCCTCTCCCTCACCTTCATTCTCACCAAAAGAAACCATCAGGCTGTTGGTTTCTACCGCATTCATGTCGACAAGGATTTCATAGCGTTCGCCCGGAGACATGAAGATGCTGTCAGCTTGAACCGCTGAAGGCAGGAATCCGCCGTCCGAGGCAATGACTGTTACGGGCCCTGTCGCCATGGACAGAGTGAGAAACCTCGCGTTACAGGCATTCAGGATGCGAAATCGCACCAGCCCGGTCGGTACGTTTTGCGCCACCGGGGCTATCGCACCATTTACGCACAAGGTGTCTCCCGTGAAGCCATCCTGGAACACCTCGCCGGTCAGGGAATAGGTCATCTTGCCAGCTGCATCGAAGGCTTTGTCTTGCAGGATCAGAGTAAAATCATCGATACCATACCTCTTGGGAAGATCGGCAGATAGGCTCGCATCATCCTCGATCAACATCACTCCCGCCAGCCCCTTATAGGTCTGTTGAGACGTCTTGCCGTGAGTATGGGAGTGGAACCAGTTCATCGACGCGTGCTGTACAATCGGCACGTCGGGCGACCATGTTTGCCCGTGTTCAATTTCCTGATGCGGACCGCCGTCCACGTCGCCGTTGATATGCAGCCCATGCCAATGCAACGTGGACACATCACCGATGCGGTTCGTTACGTCAAAGGGCAGTGTTTGCCCCTGTTTGACGCGCAGCACCGGGCCCAGATAGCTGTTGTTGATGCCAAATGTTTCGCTTGCTGTACCATTCCCAAAATCATGGGTGGAGGGTTCAAGCGCCAGTGCGATGCGGCTCTCAATCCCGCCTGTCAGGTCGGTCATCGGGATCAGCGGCAGAGGGCGCACTGCGCTTTGCGCCAAACTCGTGTTGCCCAATGCCGCCGCACTGGCCGCGCTGCCAATAAGAAAGTTCCGCCGGTTCATTTGCATTTCCAGGGCTCCTTATACTTGTGAACCTACGGGGGATTTTTCTTTATAAAACAATGTGGATAGGCCTGCCGCCACGACACCAATCACGCCCACCACCGCGAGAAACCCGAGCAGGGCCAAACCGAAGGTAGCGAAAAATCCAAGGCTGATTAGAGAAATAACGACGGCAATTCCGGTCAGGGCGGCAGATTTGAGGCGATCCATATTGTGTCCTTTCTGTTTCGATATTGAACAGATAGGGACCGGGTCTGACACGTGCCTAACCGCAGGTTTACAAATTTGTCAGGTTGGAAATTGCACCGTGACACACAGGCCGCCACCGGGGGCATCTGACAACGACAGGCCAGCATCGTGCAATTCGCTGATCGCGTGAACCATAGCTAGCCCCAGTCCAAACCCCGCATTTTGCCGCGTGGTTTCTCCTTGATAGAGCGGGACAAGCACTTTGTCGCGTTCGGCAAAGGGAATACCCGGCCCTTGATCGCTGATTGAGATACGTGGACCATGAACGCGAAACGTGATGGTCTGCCCCTCGGCCCCATAGCGCAGCGCATTTTGGATCAGATTGGCCAATAGCTGCACCAACAAATCCCGGTCTCCGTTCACGGTTGCCGGGGTGCTCATATCCAGCTTCAGCTGGTGCCCGGCATCTTCGGTAACGGGGCCAAAGGTCTCTACCGTTTGCTGCGCCAGCCTGCCCAGATCAACTGGGGCAAAGCCCGCCCGCCCGGCACCACTTTCAATGCGAGACAGCCGCAACAGAGCGTTGAACGTCCCGGTAATCCGGTCGATCTGTTCCAACGCAGCGCCAAGATCATCAGCGGTGACAGCCCGCTGTTGTTCGGTCAGCGCAAACAGTTTGGTTTCCAACTGTGCTCTAAGTCGCGCTAGAGGGGTGCGCAGATCATGGGCAATATTCGAGGATTGTACGCGCATCTGCTCCATTACCTGATCAAGCCGCGCAGTCGTGGCGTTGATCCGGTCAGCCAGCAGGCTCAGGTCATCGCTCGGCCCATGCAATAGGATTGGCCGGTCCAATCGCCCCTTCGCCACCTCTGCCAATCCTGCGTTGATCACATCAAGCCTTGCCTGACCGCGCCGCGCCATCCAAAGCCCTGCCAGCAGTGTTCCCAAGAGCGTGATGGTTAACATTACCAGCATCCCGCCTGCCATCAGATCACGTAATTCTTCCTGACGTTCGGTGTTTTCTCCCAACGTGATCTGCCCATACGGCGTGGCCCGGGACAGGTAGCGATATTGAGGGAGGTTGTGGGAATCTGGGTCAATGGTGCGAAAACCGTCACGGGCTCCGCTTGTTATTTTTGCGCTTTGCCCGTCAATTGCGGGTGGCAATGACTGACCTGCGTCCAACGCATTTAGCGCCGCCTGCATCCGGGTGGTGAGCCTCGCATCCACCGCCGCGGTCATTTCGCGCTGTACCAGCCAGAATGTACCACCCCAGGCCAACACGGAAATTCCTGCAAACAACCCCAATAGCGCGAGTGTTTGCCGCAGGGCTGAGAGGCGAGCAAAGCTCTTAAGCTGGTTCAAAAACATAGCCTGCACCCCGGATCGTACGGATCAGCGTATCCCCAAAGGGTTTTTCGATCTTGGCCCTCAAGCGGCTGATATGGGTCTCGACGACACTGGTGGTCGGGTCAAAATTCATGTCCCACACTCGCTCCAGCAACATCGTGCGTGTCTGCACCCGCTCTTTGGAGCGCATGAACACCTCCAGCAACAGAAATTCCTTTGGGTTCAGATCAATCGCCCGTCCCTGACGTATGCAAGTCCGTTTGTGCAGATCAATTGTGATATCGCCAGCTGTCAGTGCCGAGGACTGTTCCTCGCTTGCGCCCTGACGGCGCGATAACACTTCGACCCGTGCCAGAAGCTCGCTAAAGGCAAAGGGTTTCGCCAGGTAGTCATCGCCACCCGCCCGCAGCCCCTCAACCCTGTCATCCACTTCACCCAAAGCCGTCAGGAAAATCGCAGGCGCCGTGATCTTGGCCTGTCGCAGGGCCTTGAGCACTGAAAGCCCGTCCAGCCCAGGCACCATTCGGTCCAGCACCAGCACATCATAGCTTTGCCCCATCGCGGCAATCAGCACATCTTTGCCATCTGTGAAAAGATCAACAACATGCCCGGCCTCGCGCAGCCCCTGTTCAACCCAAGGGCCAAGCGTTGTGTCATCTTCCAGAACCAGCAGGCGCATGTGTGTTTTCCTTTCCGCGTTGCAAAAGCTGACGCGCAGCATTCATGACAGGCTTGCCGATATAGATCAGGTCGGTCAATCCATAAGCCCCCCGAAAATCAAAGCGCTCGCTATGAACGCGCCCTGACATTCCGACAATTTCCCACACGTCAGTTACGAGCGATTTCAATCCCTCTGGCCCGCAAAGATAAACCTCAGAGTTCTTTTGCATCTTACGCACAATGTCAGTGAGGCGCGCAGGCGTGAGGCGGTCTTTTGAACGATCCGACAGAACGATCAGATCAAGCTGTGGCAGCCGGGTGGCATGCGCTTCGATATCGCTGATTGCTCCGGCGGATTCTCTTGAACGGATACAGTAAATCAGTGTGACCCGCGCGCCGCTGTCAGGCTTCATCTGTTCCAGCGCCGCAAGGAACGGCGTGATACCAACACCGCCTGCAACCCAAAGCTGTTCGCATCGCCGAACACCGGTTTGTGGCAAAAATCGCCCTACACCACGCCCAAGTCGGAATGTATCGCCGGGTTGAACAGTCTGCACAAAATCCGTGGTCCAGTCGCCGGCAGAGCGGATCACAAAACGGCGCGATGTCTCATCGCCGCCGGCAATTGTGAAGGGGTGGGCCTCGGCCCGCGCGCAATTGTGAGCAATGGTGGCAAACTGCCCTGCACGAAAATGTTTCAGAGGCACATCGCTGCGAAAAGTCACGTCTATACCGCCATCAAACGGCGTAGCACTTTCAACTGTCAAAAGCCGTGTCGGGGCCACCTTGCGCAACAATGTCTGCCCCCAGGCCAACAGACCAACAGCCGAAGCCACAGCCATCACCGCCCATGGGGCTGCGCCCACAGCGAGTGGGCTGGCCACAAAAAACGTGTGATACGCCGCCAACAGGAAAATTGGTCCCATCAGCATGTGGCTGGCTTTCCACAGGTGGTAGGGAATGGCCCGCACCATCGCCGCGACTGTCAACACGATCAGCCCGATGGCGGCCAGGTTGCCCACATCTTCACCGCTTTCTGCCAAAACAGGCAACACGCCAGCCCCCACTGACGTCGCAAGAGCCCAGTGGCCAAGCGCTCCAACTAGGGCGCAGAATCCCAGCCAGCGATGAGCGCCGTAAGATTTATCGGGCCCTCCCATGATCCGGTCCACAATCCGCCATCGCGCCGCCAATATCAGCGTTAGTGCCATTGACGACATCGACAGTGCACCAAGAGCTGCGGGTAGAATATTGGCCACTGGCACAAACGGCGCAATAAATACGATGTGGATCAAGACGAAAGCGGCTGAGATCAGGAGCGGTTTCTTGTTCATTTTGGATCTCCGTTCTGCGTTTTCCGCAAATGTGGGGGGACAAATTCACATCGTCCTGCACGGTAGATTACAGTTTTGTAAGCGGGGCAGGTTTGAGGCAGCGCATGACTTTATCCGGAAGTGTGCGGCCCCTGTCCGTTAGTACCAACACTCCGCCATCCGTTTGAAAATCGCTCCCGAAGTCGTCGGGCACAGGCGCGGCCAACGGCGCGATGCCGACAACTTCAAACCGATCACTTGCCCGCACTTGCCCGG
Organism: Pelagimonas sp.; assembly: GCA_049116335.1. Lineage (GTDB taxonomy): Bacteria > Pseudomonadota > Alphaproteobacteria > Rhodobacterales > Rhodobacteraceae > CANMIH01. The sequence goes on from JAGDYZ010000017.1 coordinate 44,244, forward strand.
CTAACATGTCGCGAGACAGGTCTACTTTCGGGTCGATATCGTGCAAAAGCACCGGCAAATGACCATAATATTTGATCGCAATTTCATCGTCACGACTTAGCGCCCCGAACTGCACACCTGCGCCCATATCCCACCATCGAATGTGCTCGCGGCTTTTGAGTGTACCGGTCATTTGGTGAGCACTGTCAGCTGGTTGACCATTCAGATATAGCTCAGACACCGGAGGCGTCTGATTAGCCAGAAGGCCTAAGTAGGTTGGAAAACTGATGCTATCACGGGAGAAGGTCACATTTTGATACCAGCCCAGATCATTCATCAAATCCGCGCCTGAGCGATCGGATATCAGCATGATATTCACGGGCTGCGGCAAATGCAGACCCGTGTCGCCCGGCGTGACCAGAAACGGCGCTTTGTGGGCCTGACATACATCCGCGACCAACGTTCGCGGCTCTGTTGGGATTGGGTGGGTGTTAAGCACAAAGAAATAGACAACGTTCGATGTCAGGAAGATCGCACCGGACACCACACCAACTTTGATCAACCGGTTGAAGATGGGTTTTTCGCTACGACGCCAAACATAGATCCCGGCCAAAAGAATGGAAACTGCGAGGGCAAATGCCCAGATATGCGCGGCGATGAAGGGAAGAACCACATCGAACAGCTGTTGTCCAAGCGCTCCATAGATCAAGAACTGCCCAACGCCCAGCACCACCCCAAGCGCCGCCGCTAGGGCAAATTTTAGTCTTGGCATCCGCATGGTGCCCGCCATAAATGGGGTCACCCAGGCGACGGGACCTAACAGCCGCGACACGACGACAAACACTATCCCGCGATCCTTCAGTGCGGTTTTCGCCCGCCGCCATGCTTTGTGTCGTTTTTGCGCTTTGAGATAGGGCAACGACATCCGCGCGCCATAGCGCGCGCCAATCAAATAGCTGGCCATATCGCCCAGCCAAGCAAACACCAAAACGATCAGCGCAGGCCACGGCGTGCCGCTGGAGGCAAAGGCGACCCCAGCCGCCAAAAACGCCACCTCACCAAAAATGAAGAATCCAACCCCAATGAGCGTGTCGCAAAACGCAATGAGGGCCAACAGAGCCAGCCCGGTGAAACTGTCTAAGGTCGGTAAAATCTCAAACATCGCCGCGCTCTATTTGTAGTGACCAAATTCATAGGGGATTTCTTGATTGCGCAATTCGCCTACAAAGAACCGTCGCATGTTGGCCCGCAGATAGGTCAGTCCGGTCGAAGCGAATCCGTCCTGCTCCAAGCGCCTGGGGTCAAAAAGAAATTTCTGATCCAGTACACCAATGGAGCGCCGATCAAGCTGATAGGCCTTAAGCGCGTAATTGCAATCCTCACACAGGTTTAGGCTTTCATCGAAACCGCCAATCTTTCGGTGCATATGCGACGTGGAAAACAGGCAGGCCCCAATTGCTGTGGGGAAAAACCACGAGGTCAGGCGAATACCTATGTTGAACCCGGCAAAGCCGAGCTTGTAATGCCAGGGCAATCCCTCGGCCGACATACCAAGAATGCCCACGCTGATCCCTGACTGATCCAGCTCGTCCATGGCATTTTGCAGGAAATCATGTGGTAAACGGGTATCTGCGTCCAGAAAAAGAATGCGTTGCCCTCGTGCCGCCAATGCACCTGTATTACGCCCGCGACTGACCCCTCGGCCATCCATTTCGATAATGCGATAGGCTGGGAAACGCACCGAATTGCCTCGCGACACAGCAACCGTTCCATCCTCGCTTTGGCTATCCACATGGATGATCTCAAAATCCGCCCGTGTCTGCGCCGCCAGATCATCCAACAGGCGCGGAAGTCGGGATTCTTCGTTCAAAGTTATGATGACAATGGAAAGTTTTGGGGCGGTCATGACGGGCTCCGATCTTGCGTTGTAAGCAAAATGGGAGCCTGCGCTTACACCTTGTTTGTGGGAGGCTTACAATTTTGTAAGGGATTGAGAGTCTGATTTCCAACCCTGTCATTCCGGGGGGTAAACCAGAACGGAAAGCCCCGTTGCCTTCGGGGAATATGAGAAGGGGGCTATGTCTGCCCGCTTAGGTGTTCCCAAAATGACTTACCCTCGACATCTGAGCGTGACGCAGAGCTTGGCCTGAGCCCAAAAATTTGGTTAGAGGGGGTATGTCAAAATTATCTACAAAATCCGACATCATCGCGGAAACCCTCGCCGAAGAAATCATCCGAGGTGAGTTTCAACCAGGCGCGCGTCTGGGGCAAAATCACATAGCGGAGCATTTCAACTGCAGCCACGTCCCCGTTCGTGAAGCGCTGCAACGGCTGGTTCAGGTGGAACTGGCCACTTCAGAGCCCCGCCGCGGGGTGCGCGTGGTCGAGCTGTCAGACAGTGATTATGCCGAAATCAAGGAGATGCGTCTGGCGCTGGAACCTCTCGCGCTGCGCCATGCGGTGAGCCGGTTTCAGCCAAAAAACATGGCCTATGCGCAGGAGTGTCGGGAGGCATGTGATCAGGCCCAGGACCCAATTGTCTGGGAAAAAGCCAATCGTGAGTTCCACATGGCCATTCTGGCGCCCTGTAACCTACCCCGGCTTTTGCGCCACATTGAGATCCTGCAGCGCCTGTCGGCTCAGCACTTCCACGCAATCTGGCGCCAAACTTGGGTCAGCCGACCGGATCGGGACCACGCGGCGATCCTCAATGCCATTGCCGAAGGCGACGCCGATACCGCAACCCGAGTTTTGCTGCGTCATCTATCTCGGGGGTGATGCTATTTCTTTACTATATATATTTTGATGTCATCGTAATATGGGAATCGTTTTTATATATAAAAGGAAAAATGATGTCCCGGACCCCTACCCTCGCCGCGCCTTCGCTTGGCACTGCCGCCGCCAAAGTTGCAGCTGCTGTTGCGCTTCTCATTCTTTCGGCCAAAACAACAGTGCCCTTCTGGCCTGTCCCGATGACGATGCAGGTGGCCGCCGTCTTTTTCATCGCAGGCCTGGGCGGTCTGCGGCTCGCCTCCGCCAGCTTGATGACTTATCTGTTCGCCGGAGCTCTTGGCCTGCCCGTCTTCGCTGGCACCCCTGAAAAAGGCATCGGCCTAGCCTATATGATCGGCACCACAGGTGGGTATCTGCTGGGGTTCTTGCTGGCGGCAACACTCGTCGGCTGGGCGCGAGATCGGTTTGGAAAAACTGTTGCGGTTGCATTGATGCCCGTCGGTCTGGGGATTGTATATGTCCTCGGCGCAGCTTGGCTGGCGCAGTTTGTGCCAGCGGATAAAGTGCTTGCCTATGGGGTAACACCGTTCTTGCTCGGCGATATGTGCAAGATTGCGCTGGCCGGCCTGTTGACCTTGGCCGCACCGCAGGCCCTGCGCAACTTCGCAAAAGTCTGACCAGATGCTGGATCACTCCATCACTGCACCGTCAGATCTGGTGGATCGGGCAGAAGCGCTTTTGCGCCTGCCCCTCTTGCCTCTCATTCACGAAGCAGCCGAGATGCATCGACGCCATCACGATGTCGATGACATTCAGAAAGCCAGCTTGCTGAGCATCAAAACCGGCGGCTGCCCCGAAGATTGTGCCTATTGCCCGCAATCGGCCCATCATAAAGAGGTGGGGCTTCAAAAAGAGCATTTTCTGGATCCAGCCCAAGTTCTTGCCATGGCCCAAGCGGCGAAAGCCGCCGGAGCCGAGCGGTTCTGCATGGGGGCGGCTTGGCGCAAGGTCCGCGATGGCGCTGAATTTGACGCCGTTCTGGACATGGTCCGGGGTGTGCGGGCGCTCGGCATGGAGGCCTGCGTCACACTGGGCATGCTGGAACCGCATCACGCGACCGCGCTCGCTGAAGCGGGGCTGACGGCCTACAACCACAACCTCGACACAGGGCCCGAGTTCCATGCCGACATCATCGGTACTCGGACATATCGTGACCGGCTTGATACTCTGGCCCATGTGCGCGATGCGGGCATTGGCATTTGTTGTGGCGGCATCATCGGCATGGGGGAAAGCCTGCGCGATCGCGCCGAAATGCTGGCTGTGCTGGCAGGGTTTGATCCGCAGCCAGACAGCGTACCCATCAATGCGCTGATCCCTGTCAAAGGCACGCCGCTCGGACATCTTGAGCGGGTGAAACCGGTTGAAATCTTACGCATGGTTGCCGCCGCGCGCGTCTTGATGCCCTGGGCTCGCATCCGGCTTTCGGCGGGGCGTGCGGGGTTTTCCATTGCAGATCAGATCCTGTGCTTCACGGCTGGAGCAAACTCGATTTTCTATGGGGATGTGCTTTTGACGGCGCCAAACGCGGGCCTGTCTTTGGATCGAGAGCTGTTTGACACTTTGGCCGCAGTTGAAACCTGACCCGTGCAAACCGGCCAGCACGTAATGGACTGCCGTACAAGACAGCCCATCCGTCCGATCCAATCAGCGCTGCCACTCAGGCCGGGCAGCCATGTGCCCCACGAAAATAGACGCTATGTAATGAAGCTAGGATGCCGGTCGACGTAAGCTCTCTCGCAGGACCAATCGTACAGGCACGGTGATTTTTCCGCCTTCCTCACCGCTTTCCAATGACCAATCGAGACAGGCCTGCGAAATTTTTTCGATCGGTTGCCGGAACGTTGTGAGCTGATACGCCTCCCAACCGGCCTGAGCGATGTCATCAAATCCGATGACCGATAGGTCTTGAGGGATTTGCATCCCAAATCTCTGTCGCGCCACATCCATCACGCCGCAGGCAATGAGATCCGTGGTGCAGAACACCCCATCTGGTCGTGTACCCCTGCTGAATAGGTCGGTGCCGATTTCCAGACCAGACGCGTAGGTCGTCAGCCCCGATGTGCACCGCCGAACCGCAATGCCTCGGGCTTGCGCCGCTTTGAGAAATGACCGCTCACGCGCCAAAATACTTGCGGTTTGGGTGTCCGAGTTTGCCAAAGAGATCGTTTCGCATCCGGCGTTCAGAAGTGCGTTAAGCGCAATTTCCCCAACGGAATCGTTGTCAGGCAAAATATGTAGCGCATTGTCGATTTCGTCGGCCCTGTTGATAAGCACAAGTTTGATGCCATTGCTCTGGCAGGCTTCAGCGATGGATTGGTCCGGAGTTCCAGACAAAACGACGGCGGTTTCAGTGCGGAACCGGATGGCCTGCATCAGGGCGTCTTTTACCGAAGCATCCGACCCGTTTGTATTGATCAGCAGTGTCACTTTGCCCGCAGATTGAAACACTTCGGTCATGACTGAGAGCATCTCAGCACGGTGTGGCGTTTCAACCTCGGAGGCGATCAAGGCAACAATGCCGCTGTTTGCACTGTGTAGGCTACGCGCCAGATGATTGACCTGATATCCCAGTTCGGCGGCTGATTTCAGCACCAGTTCCCGTGTCTTAGCAGACACGCTGGCACCCGGGGTGAAGGTCCTTGATACGGAAACCCGGGACACTCCTGCATGTCTGGCAACATCCTGTGCGGTGACCTGATTCCGTTTCATTCTCGACTGCCGTTATCTATTTTTGCACGCGCGTACAGTGACGCACATGTTCAAGATTTGCAATATGCAACGGCTTTATGAAGGTTTCTTGACAGAATCTGAAACAGTTGATCTAAATAATGCACACGTGTACATTTTGGTGGATGCGTGCTCAATCTTGGAGGAGAGAGAAATGTCGACAAAATTTGCCCTACTGGCAGGCTCCGCGCTGGTTGCTTCAGGTCTGGCTGCGCAGGCAGACGAGCTGAATCTCGTTTGCTCAGCGGACAATGCCGTTTGTGAGGCTCTGGTTGCGAAGTTCGAAAGCAAGGGGGACATTGACGTAAATATGATCCGCCTGTCGTCCGGCGAGGCCTATGCAAAAATCCGCGCCGAAGCCCGCAACCCGCAGATGGACCTGTGGTGGGGCGGCACAGGTGACCCACACCTGCAAGCGGCTGCAGATGACCTGACCGCGGAATACAAATCGGATATGCTTGCAGAGCTTCAGCCCTGGGCTGTTTCTCAAGCTGAAACCTCAGGGTATCGCACTGTCGGTGTCTACTCGGGTGCTCTTGGTTGGGGATACAACGCGGAAATTTTCGCAGCCAAGGGTATCGAAGGACCCAAATGCTGGGCAGACCTTCTGAACCCTGCTCTGGCTGATGAAATTCAAGTGGCTGACCCGAATTCCTCGGGCACGGCCTACACCGTTCTCGCCACTCTTGTTCAGCTGATGGGCGAGGAGGAAGCCTTTGAATACCTGATCAAGCTCGGCGACAACGTTTCGCAATACACCAAATCTGGTTCGGCTCCGGTGAAATCGGCCGCGCGTGGTGAGGCGGGTCTGGGTATTGTGTTCATGCACGATGCTGTCAAACAGGCCGAGTCTGGATTCCCGATCGAAGTTGTCGCGCCCTGCGAAGGCACCGGCTATGAGATTGGCTCGATGTCGATCATTGCCGATGGTCCGAACCCAGAGGCGGCAAAGGTATTCTACGACTGGGTTCTGACACCAGAAGCCCAGAATATTATGCCCGGCGCTGGTGCGTTCCAGATCCCATCAAACAAGTCTTCGATCCTTCCAGAGGCCGCCCCAAAACTGGGCGACATCAATTTGATCGACTATGACTTCGCTCAATATGGCAGCTCTGAGCGCCGCAGCGGCCTTCTGGCACGCTGGGATCGCGAAGTTGGGGCACTGAAGTAATCTCGCTCATTTGGGTGGGCGCAGAGCGCCCACCCAACCAACGCGTATTCACGACAATCTGAAAGTTGCGGCATGGCAATCGAGAACCGACGCCTGAACGGTGTCATATTGTTTGGCCTATTGGGCTTTTGCATCTTACCTTGGTTTCACATCCGATCGGGGTTCTTCCGCGGTCAATGGATCGGAGATCTTGCCACGGATGATCGGACATGGCCCGGTGTGATCCAGGTCTTTCTAGGACATTGGCAGATATTGCCGGTGGCGGTTGCTCTCGCCATTGCTGTGTTCCTGCGTCAAGCGGCCCCTTCGCCAAAGCGCGGCAAGTATCTTGCCTGGCTTGGGGCTTTGGGGATCCTGTGGTTGGTCACCCAAGGTCTGACGATTGGGCTTCGGGGATGGAGCCTTGGCTTTCTTGAGCTGGCATTGGGAGATCACGGTGGTCAACCTGCCTTTGGCGCCGGGGCAATCTCGCTCCTGATTGTTTTCACTTGCTTTATTGCCTTTGGACTTGCCGAAGGTGGTGCCCTTAAAGGGGACGCAATGGTGTTGACGGCAATCAGCGCGCTCATCCTGTTGGTTGTCACATTCATCTTCTATCCACTGCTTTCCATGTTGGTGGGATCCTTTCAGGACTTTCGTGGCAATTTCTCGTCCGCGGGATTTGTTCGAAACATACAAGACCCAGCGATCTGGCGACTGGACTGCCTGACCGGGGGGCGCTGCGGCATTGCATGGCAGACCGTCATCTTGGCGCTGAGTACCGCGACAAGCACCACTTTGCTTGGCTTGGCCTTCGCCCTCGTTCTCACACGAACATCTTTGCCCTTTCGTAAAACGCTCCGTATCCTGAGTATTTTGCCGATCATCACACCACCCTTTGTGATTGGCCTTGCTTTGATCTTGATGCTTGGGCGCACAGGGTTTGTGACCGAAGCCATCGCCGCAATCACCGGTGTAGAACTTGGCCGCTGGATCTATGGCCTACCGGGCATCTGGGTTGCTCAGACGCTTAGCTTTACTCCCATTGCATTTCTGGTGCTTGTTGGCGTTGTTGAAGGTATCAGCCCCTCTCTTGAAGAAGCCAGCCAAACCATGCGCGCCGGGCGTTGGCGGACGTTTCGAAAGGTTTCTCTGCCTTTGATGGCGCCTGGTCTGGCAAACGCATTCCTGATCGGCTTCATCGAGTCCATGGCGGATTTTGGGAACCCACTTGTTCTTGGTGGCAACGGCGGCGTTCTCTCGACCGAGATTTTCTTTGCCGTGGTCGGCGCACAAAGCGATCCGTCGCGCGCGGCTGTGCTTGCGATCATCTTGCTGTGTTTCACTTTGACAGCCTTCTTTATGCAGCGGGTCTGGCTGGGCAAACGCAACTTTGCCACAGTCACCGGCAAGGCAGATGGCGGTCGGAACATTCCGATGCCCAAAGCTCTTGCCATTCCGGTCTGTTCGGTTGTCGCAATCTGGAGCCTGTTCACCCTTGCGGTATACGGTCTGATCCTATTTGGAGGCTTTGTTAAAGTCTGGGGGCTGGATCATACGTTGACCCTGTCCCACTACGCGACGGCCTTTTCGGTTTCGTTCTCTGATGGGTTTGCCTTCACAGGTGTCGCATGGGATAGCTTCTGGACAACAATGGGGATTGCCCTGATTGCTGCGCCTCTGACTGCAGCAGTCGGTATTCTGGCCGCTTGGTTGATTGTTCGTCAGGATTTCCCCGGAAAGTCTGCGTTTGAATTTGGTCTAATGATGAGCTTTGCCATCCCCGGAACGGTAATCGGCATCAGCTATATTCTTGCCTTCAACTTGCCTCCGGTTCAAATGACCGGCACCGCGCTAATCCTGATTTTCTGCTTTGTCTTCAGAAATATGCCGGTTGGTGTGCGCGGTGGCATCGCCGCAATGGCGCAGCTCGATAAAAATCTTGACGAAGCCTCGCTTACGTTGGGTGCCAACAGTGGGCGGACGCTGCGCAAGGTGATCTTGCCTTTGCTGCGGCCGGCGGTCACAGCGGCACTGGTCTATAGCTTTGTGCGGGCGATCACCTCGGTTTCGGCGGTCATCTTCCTCGTCAGCGCCAAGTACAACATGGCCACCTCCTATATCGTCGGTCTGGTCGAAAATGGCGAATTTGGTGTGGCCATTGCCTATAGTTCGGTCCTGATTGTTGTCATGGTCTGCGTCATCGTTGTTTTCCAACTGCTTGTGGGTGAACGTCGCCTGAGACGAGCAGATGTCAGCGCAGCCTCAAAATCCAAAAGAAAAACGCGAAAGGTAGCGGCATGACCTCTTCCAAAGTCGGCTCTGTTTCGTTCAAGAACATCCAAAAAACATTTGGCGATTTCACCGCCATCCCCAACCTCAATCTTGATCTCAATCCCGGTGAGCTTGTCACCCTCCTTGGGCCGTCAGGATGCGGGAAAACCACGACACTGCGCATGCTGGCGGGGTTGGAAACACCAACCAATGGGCAGATTTTCATCGGGGACAAGGACGTCACCCGCCTGCCCCCAAACCAGCGTGATGTTGCGATGGTGTTTCAGTCCTATGCCTTGTTTCCGCATATGACAGTCCGCGACAACGTCAAATATGGGTTGGAATCCGTTGGTCGCGACAATGCCGATCGTCTGGCGCTCGATGGTCTTGATCTGGTCGGGCTTGGGGCCCTTGCAGAGCGGTACCCATCTGAACTGTCTGGTGGCCAACAGCAGCGCGTGGCCGTCGCGCGTGCACTGGTGCTTGAACCTGAGGTGCTGCTTCTGGATGAACCTTTGTCAAACCTCGACGCCCGGTTGCGACGCTCGGTTCGGACCGAAATTCGCCAGCTTCAGCAGGAGCTTGGATTTACCGCGGTCTATGTAACGCATGATCAGGAAGAGGCCCTTGCAGTCTCTGACCGCATTATTGTTATGCGCGGCGGAGAAGTTGAACAGGACGGCACGCCAAAAGAGCTGTACCGCACGCCAGCAAGCGAGTTCATCGCTGACTTCATTGGCGAAGCAAATGTCCTTGATTGCGACGTAACCTCCTTCGACGCGGGGCAGGCCCAAGTCGTGATTGGTGGGGAAACTTACGTACTCGACACCAAGCGAAGTGAGATTGGGACCGTACGGATCGCTGTCCGCGCAAACGCGGTGCGGCTGGCGCCGCCAGCTGAGAGCAGGATGCAGGCCACTGTCAAATCCGCCGCATATCTCGGCGACAAGATGGAATACATCCTACAGCACAAAGACACTGAGATCTTTGCAACGTCTTCAAACACCGAGCAAACTTTTACTTCTGGGGCAGAGGTTTCCGTCAAGTTTGACACAGTAGGCCTTGCTCTGATCGGGGCCGGCGCATGACCACGGTTTCATCGTCGACAGATACGCTTACCGAAAGATACCAGCTTGCACAGGTCATCGCCCGTGCAGCTGGGCTTTTGGCCCAGGACTATTTCAACAATCGTGATAAACTTATCATCGAAGAAAAACGTCACCCTCAGGATTTGGTCTCAGAAGCTGACAAAGCTGTAGAGCAGAAAATTTGCCAAATGATCGCGGCGGATTTTCCAAACGACGGCCAAATCGGTGAAGAGTTCGGCCAGACCAAAGGGGATACGGGCTATTCTTGGGTGATTGATCCCATTGATGGCACCGCTCCATTTCTCAATGGTATGCCCGGGTGGTGCGTTTCAATTGCTGTCATGCAAGGACAGGAAATTGTTGCCGGGGTTATCTTTGCCCCGGTTCTAGACGAAATGATCGTCGCGATGCGAGGCTGTGGGACTTTCCTCAATGGAACCCAAGTGCGCGTTTCCGATCAGACCTTGCAGTCAGGTTTGTTAGGTGTCGGCGCCAACGATCGGATTTCACCTGAAGTAACCGCAGAAATGTTTCAGACATTAATGGCCGCTGGCACAAGCTGGGTGCGCTATGGGTCCGGTGCTTTGATGCTCGCTTGGGTCGCCGCAGGTCGGCTGGTGGGATATGTCGAGCCGCTGATGTCTATCTGGGATTGCGCGGCCGCATATTGCTTGATCAAAGAGGCAGGTGGCACAACCCGTGCTCTCCCCCCTGAGCATGAAATTATGGCGCCCTTCCCCGTGCTGGGGTCCAATGCGTTGATCTTTGACGAAGTTAACGTGGTTCTCCCAGCCTAAACCAAACCAGCCTGGCCCAGAACCTGACCTGAGCCGGGCTGTCGCGGTCGAAACCTATCGGGACCTCAAAGTTGGCCGAGCCGTCCCGGGTTTGTCCGAGAATGAAACCATAGTGTCTGCCTCAACGTTTCGATTTGACTGAAACTCAAGACGCGAGTCTGAGAAAGTCGTTTGATATCTTGCGCATGTTAGCCGCCACGCGGATTTTGATGTCCAAGGCCCGCATCCGCTTTCGGCGGGCGCGCGACGGTAAAATCGTCGCTAGGCGGCAAAAGTCACTGGAGCTGCAAGCGAAAGACAATCCAAATGAGCTGAGATACGGGAACTTTTGTGCGACACGTCACTTAGTCAGGTAAGTTCGACGGGCGCAATAGAGCTGAAAGCAGCTTCCGCACCCCTCATTTACCCTCTCTAGGTTTTGCAGGCGCCGGCTCCCGCTGAACCACAGCCCAAAATTGGTTGGGCACACTATCCTGGTTTCCAACACACGACCAAGATGCTTGCGTCCTCTTCTTCGGCAGAGAGATAGGCATGGCCCATGCTTGAGTCAAAATAGAGACTGTCTCCGGGTGCGAGCGAGATGGTGTCGCGTCCGGCAATATGCACGGTGAGTGACCCGCTGAGCAGGTACAGAAACTCTTCACCGACATGAGAGACCAAAGCATCAAACTGGGTGACAGATTTGGCTTTGACCTTGCCGGTCATCGGTACCATGTGTTTGCCGCTCAGGTCCGCGGCGATCATCTCATAGCGATAGGTTTCGGTGTCATGGCGCGGGCCTGTTCCCGCGCGGGTGACCGAGACGGACCCTTGCTGAAAACTGTCCGGGGTGGTGTCGAACAGCTCTCCGACATCTAGGCCCAATCCCTGAGCCAACCGCATAAAGCGATCATATGTCAGGGAAATATCGCCTCGTTCCATCTTAGAGATCGTTGAAATCGCCAGGCCGGTCTTGTCACCAAGGTCTTGCAAGGTCCAGCCACGCGCCTTGCGTATGTCACGCACGCGCTGGCCCAGATTCTGTTCAGATCGGGTGGGAGTTGGCGCAAGATCAGGGCGTGGATTTGTCATCAATTTTCCAATCCGAAAATTTTGCTGGTTTTTCGTATTGGAAAATTGCTACCAGATATTGGCGGCAATGCGAATCGAAAACGTCGATGACCGGCAATTTTCGAAACCCTTCGCATTTCAAAAGCTCGTTTCAGGGTCAGCGCCGCAGCATCTGGGAGGATAGTTATGAAAACCACCGTTACCGCCGCCTCTTTGGCCTTGCTCACCGCCGGCATGGCTCAGGCTGAAGACATCAAACTGGGCGTGTTGATGGGCTTTACCGGCCCGATTGAATCCATGGCCCCGCAAATTGCGGGCGGTGCGGAAATGGCGATGCAGGAGGTCAGCCAAAGCGGTAAGTTGCTGGGCGGGGCCAAGGTTGTGCCCATTCGCGCCGATTCCACCTGTGTCGATTCCTCGGCGGCCACGGCGGCGGGTGAACGGTTGGTGACCTCTGATCAGGTCAAAGGCATCATTGGCGCCACCTGTTCCGGGGCCACCGGATCGGTTCTGATCAATGTAGCCATCCCGCATGGGGTTGTCATGATCTCCCCATCGGCCACCTCACCGGCCCTGTCCGAAACGGAAGATGACGGGCTTTTCTTCCGCACAGCGCCCTCGGATGCGCGTCAGGGACAGGTGATGGCTGAGGTTCTGCTGGAAGACGGTGTGCGTGAGGTGGCGGTCACCTATACCAACAACGACTATGGCAAAGGGTTGGCCGACAGTTTCGAAACCGCTTTTGCCAAGGCCGGGGGCTCTATCACGCTTTCGGCGGCGCATGAGGACGGCAAGGCGGATTACACCGCTGAGGTTGGCGCGCTGGCCTCGGCCGGTGGCGACCGTCTGGTGCTTTTGGGGTTTGTCGATCAGGGGGGCGCGGGGGTTTTACGCGCGGCTCTGGACACAGGCGCCTTTGACCAGTTCCATTTTGCGGATGGCATGCTTGCCAGCAAACTTGAGGCGGATTTCGGCGCGGATCTTGAGGGATCGACCGGCCAGTTGCCCGGCACAGACAGCCCCGGCAGCAAACTGTATGCGGATCTGGTTGATGGTGCGTTTGACGTCACCTCGCCCTTCAGCCCGGAGGGATATGATGCGGCGGCGCTGATGCTTTTGGCGATGCAGGCGGCGGGATCGTCCGATCCGCAGGTGTACAAAGACCACGTGATGACGGTTGCCAATGCCCCCGGCGAACAGATTTTCCCCGGCGAGCTGGACAAGGCGCTGCAGATCCTCGCGGACGGGGGCGCCGTGGATTATGTCGGGAGCACGGATGTCGAGATGTTTGGATCGGGTGAAAGCGCGGGAAGCTATCGTCAGATCCAGATCCAGGATGGGGCGATCACCACGGTCAAATACCGCTAAGCCGGCCTGAGACATTGGCCGTTTGCCCCCCGGGATGGCCGGGGGGTGTCTTTTCCTGATCCAGATCCATGAGGCTCCTGTGACATCTGACCCGTCCCGCATCGTCTATCTCAATGGCGCGTATCTGCCCGAAGCCGAGGCCAAGGTTTCGATTTTTGATCGGGGGTACCTGATGGCGGATGCCGTTTATGAGTATACGGCTGTGATCGAAGGCAAGCTGCTTGAGTTTGACGCCCATATCGCGCGCCTTCAGCGGTCGCTTGATGAGCTGCAGATTGACATGCAGGTTGATCGGGAGGCGCTTTTGGCGATGCACCGAAGCTTGATTTCCCGCAACGCGATTGATGTGGGCGGCGTCTATCTTCAGGTGTCGCGGGGGGTGGCCGACCGGGATTTTGTGTTTCCGCAATCCTGTGAGCCCACGGTCATGGCATTTACCCAGAGGCTGAATTTTCTCGATCATCCGGCCATTCACTCGGGCCTTAAGGTGATCAGTGTCGAAGATGGGCGATGGGCGCGGCCGGATATCAAAACCACCCAGCTTTTGTATACGTCAATGGTGAAAACACAGGCCCAGCAACGCGGGGCCCATGATGCGATTTTTGTCAAAGACGGCTTTGTGACCGAAGCGACGTCGGCCAATCTGTTTATTGTGAAAGACGGCCGGTTGATTACTCATCCCGGCACGCGCGACATTTTGCATGGCGTCACACGGCGCGCCATTCTCGCGCTGGCCGAGGATCTGGATATCCCGCTGGATACCCGGTCCTTTACCCTTGAAGAAGCCCAGTCCGCCGATGAGGTCTTTATGACCGCCTCACCGCTTTATGTGCTGCCGGTGACCACAATTGACGAGGTGCCCGTCGCGCAGGCGGCGCCCGGTGCCATGGCGGGCAAATTGCGCGCCCGCTTTCTCGATGCCGCGCGGAGCTCTGCGGTCTAGTCTGTCTTTCACAAATCAGCCAATGAGATACTCGATGCCTCAAAAGCCACAACGCCCATCTATACCCTCAAAAGAACAGATGAAACATTGGCCGGATACCTCTGGCAATACGGTAAACGGCTTAAATGAAAGCCCGCCTCGCAACCTGACATCGATTATGTGGCATGACTCGGACATGCTGGTGCATGGCGAAGCTTGATCCGCTCTGGGTCTTTGAAGGGTATGAATGCGATTTTCCTTTCGTCGTGATCCTTGGGATCGCAATGGATCATGACAAACTTTCAACAGCGCCCGAAGTCACTTCAGCCATTGAGGTTGTAGATAAATACACCCAAGGTTGGGTGGTCTCACGGCCAGTTGCGAACTGGATACAATCTTTGGGGTGGCGCGCCTCGGCCCACGCGGGACCTGAAGCCGGCCCCATCACCATGATACCCGCAGCTCTGAAAGCAAGTTTCGGTGAACTTGGGAAACATGGCTCAATCATCAATAGAGACTATGGATCGTCTTTCCGACTGGCCGCTGTGTTTACAGATCTGCCATTGATTGAATCTTCACCCGTTGACATTGCAGCGCAGGATTTCTGTGCAAACTGCAAGATCTGCGTCAACGCTTGCCCTCCCGAAGCCATCCAGCATGAAACCCAAACCGTGCGTGGGGCGGACAAGTGGTACGTCAATTTTGATAGGTGCTTTCCATATTTTGCCGAAACTTATGGCTGCGGCATCTGCATAGCCGTTTGTCCCTGGTCCAAACCAGGGCGAGGCCCGAATTTGTCCGACAAATTACTTCGAAAACGAAATACGTAAGCCTTGGAAATACCGAATATTCAGTTGAGTTCACCCCCTGCGAATTTTCTATCGCAGCCAAGGCCACAAACGTAGCGTATTGGAATTTTTTCTGCACAGGCACCGACCCCACGCCAACATTTCCAGCAGTACAATCCATCCGCGCGCGGTATCCGGAAGTCTCAACCTAGACATCTCCGACCTCGGGAACAGTGCCGCAGAAATTAGCGCCTCGCACACACCCCAAAGACACTCTCGAGAATATCACAGGGCCCGTACTCGAATATGGCGCAGGCCTTGCCCATCATCTCTGATCTGTTCACCCTCGCGTTGTTTTCATCCAGCCGCGTTCGGACTGGCGATCTGCAGGAACAGGTGTGACGTGGAAGCAAAAGCAGAGAATTTCCACCTAGGGATCCGAACAAACTGTCTCAAAACAGAGGCTTGATTAGTTCCAACTGCGCTCGCTAAACTTCGAACATCAGTTCAAATTCCGAGGCACGAACCCAGACGCAAGAGTGACATCATTGCGCACTGTTTGGGGGGGGAAGGATCGGACCAGTGCATGTGTGCAAATCGCTCGTTTCAACAGCCTCCATAATAAGCCTAAGTTGCGAAGTAACAGTATGCATTGTGCCAATTTTTCGGTTCCCAACCTGACCTCAGGCCTACGGTGTTTGTATTTTCACTGGGGGGCTGCTCAGCAAAAAAGTAATCTGCCAAAACTGATGAACATTGATCTTAGTTTGGTTCAACGAGAGCTCGACCGCCTCGTGGTTACCGAAGTTCTAAGAGATGTGTTTGGTCAGATCGAAGATTTTCGATTTCTTTTTGTCGCAACCGCCAACGAGAAACAAATCTGCGAGCCAGTGCGTGGTTACCGACTTAGCAAGCTTCCGGGCAAAGGCCCAGGTTCACAAATGTGGGCGGCCTATCAAGCGATCTGTGAACGAGGCATTCCTCTAAGGGTCAGCCTGCCCTATGTTGGCGATATCCCTGGCATCAAGATCACTGAAGAACTGTTTTTACCCCTCTCCAGCGATGGGGAGACATTAGACCTGATAATCAATGGAGTGATACTGAAAGCCTCCAGCACCATGGCCAAATAAGTTAACATTAAATGGTCGGTCTAAATACACCTTAAAAGCTCTCCAGAGTGGATCAAACAGTAAGCGAACCAGTTGATGTCCCTGTTGGCTTGGGATTTTTTTGATCAAAAGTCTAAGATTTGAAACTCCTCAGCTGACTATTTTGGACATCAACTTTTAGATCCTATTTGCTTTTTTTTTACCCCCCCTGACTAAGAATGGTTTGGTTACAACTCCAATATGTCGTTTTGTAGGAGCGTTTGGTGTCACTTCGAGCACAAATCATTCTTGTCATTTCCATCCCATTCTTAGCGTTGTTGGGATTTGGCTCGCTCAAAATTTCCATAGCATGGAATAAACTTGAGAAAGCTGAGTTTGCCCAGCACGAGACACAGGCCTCTCTTTCTATCATCAATCTTGTTCACCACCTGCAGGTGGAACGCGGGCAGTCTGCTGGGTTCATCGGTTCTGGAGGCCTTGCCTTTGCAAATGAGATTCTAGCGACACGTGCCCAAGTAGACAAAGCCCGAAATCTTGTCCCTCAGGACACCCTAGGCGCCTTGTCCCATCTGAAAGAGTTGGACGCCGTTCGCGCTCAGGTCGATGACCGGTCACTAACTGTCGCGCAAATGGCGAAGTATTACACCGGAGCTATAGGGGCTATGCTCTCTGGTGTCGGGGCGCATCTCATCGAACAGAATGACGGAACTCTTGCGCAAATCGGTGGGGGCCTCGTTTCGCTTAGTTACGCCAAAGAAGCAGCCGGGCTACAGCGTGCGTCCGGCGCGGTTGGTTTTGGCTCAGGTCAATTCTCTTTGGGTGCCTACAAGATGTTTGCCGAAAACGGGGCGAGTGAGACCCGGCTTCTTCAGACCGCAAATCTTGCATTGCGAGGCGTGTTTCCCAATCTCGATCTGCAAGGTTCTCCAGCATACCAAGACCTTTCGCGGATCCGGGCTGACGTCCTTGCCGCTGGCCCGCTTGGTGACGTTCCTGCGCTGAGCGGCCCTGAATGGTTCGCGCTTTCGACAGCCTGGATTTCCGAACTGCACAACGTCGGGACGGAGGTCGCCAATCATCTAGGCGCATATGCCGCGAAAGAAGCTGCGGCCTCGAAACAATCCATGGGGATAACAGTTATCGCCGTGCTCGCCTCATTGATCGCAAGTATTTTATTGGGGATTAAAACGGCCAATCACCTGAGCACTCAGTTTCGGGCGACCCAAAACGGACTGGAGAAACTGTCCCGCAAAGAGTTCGATTTCAAACCCGCCAATTTACAGGCACAAAACGAAATAGGACATTTGAACCGGGCGATGGAAGCAACCCGCGTTGCACTTCGGGCCGCAGAACAGAAACTTATTGAGATCGAGGAAAATCGCATCGCGGATCGTGGGGCAGTGATTGGCCAACTCGAAGCCAATTTGGAAAAATTGGCTCGGAAAGATTTGGACTGTGAGATCGAAGACGTCTTTCCCGAGGAATATGAAAGCTTGCGAACAAGCTTCAACATCTCTGTTCGCAATCTGAAGGAAACCATTGAAGATTTGGCTGGGTCGACACAGATAATACGCAACAGCGTGTCAGAAATCAGCCACTCTTCGGACGAAATGGCACGCAGAACCGAAAGCCAGGCAGCAACCCTTGAGCAGGCAGCAGCAGCCATGGAGCAGATCACCAGTTCGGTAAGATCCTCTGCTGAAAGCGCAGCCAGCGTTGACCACTCTGCCAGCCAGGCAAAATCGGAAGCGACAAGTAGCGAGACCGTTGTCAAAAACGCGGTAAGTGCGATGGGAGCGATTCAGGAATCCTCCGAAAAAATTGCCCAAATTACCGGCGTCATTGACGACATCGCGTTTCAAACCAACCTGCTTGCCCTGAATGCAGGCGTTGAAGCCGCGCGCGCTGGTAGTGCAGGGAAAGGGTTTGCTGTTGTGGCATCAGAGGTCCTTGGATTGGCGCAACGTTCCGCGGAAGCAGCGACTCAAATCAAAACTCTCATCGCCACCAGTTCGGACGAAGTAGAGCGCGGAACAAACCTTGTGTCCGATGCGGGGAATGCGTTGAATTCCATCATTGGGCAGGTGACAGAAATTTCTGCGGCTGTCAGTGGCATTGCAGCTAAGGCAGCTGACCAGGCCTCAGGGCTGTCAGAACTCAATGCTGGCATTCTGCAGCTGGATGCGGTGACCCAGCAAAATGCAGCAATGGCAGAGGAAACCACCGCCGCAAGCCATGTTTTGGACGCAGAAGCGGGAAAACTGAATGGACTGATGCAAGAGTTTACGACGGATCAGTGCGCTGCTTCTGATCCTGACGTCAGGCTTGCGCCGTCTAATCCGCTACAAATGGCAAGCTGAACAGATCAAGGCCTTGCTGATTTGGCGCAGGTCATAGGAAGCGCGGCGCTAGGCTGGTATAAAATTCTTCGATTCCATCAATGGCACCTAATATCCGCGACGGTATCAATCAGCACTCGGCTTGAATAACGCCCCACGATATGACTTCACGACGGCACAGTTCCGCGGTGTTTGCCTCGCCGCGCCAACCATCCAGCACGATCTGATCTTCTCCTTGTTGGGAAAATACTTGCGCGTGGCACGCTCGCTCTTGCTGAACAGATCCCATCAGTGAATAGGACGCGCAGATCATCCCTTTTGGCGCGGGTTAAGTCACTCCGAAACCTCTTGCCCAGAGATCGATTGGGACAGGACACACATCAGCTCAAACACCAGCGATATACCCAACCAAGCCGTCCCACCCGAGGTGTCGAAGGGGGGCGCCACTTCGACAAGATCGGCACCAATGAGATTGACCCCGGCAAGTTCTCGGATCACCTGCTGGGCTTGGATGCTGTTGGGGCCACCAATTTCTGGTGTTCCAGTGCCCGGCGCAAAAGTCGGATCAACA
This sequence comes from Pelagimonas sp., assembly GCA_049116335.1. GTDB lineage: Bacteria > Pseudomonadota > Alphaproteobacteria > Rhodobacterales > Rhodobacteraceae > CANMIH01. Next base: position 63,199 of record JAGDYZ010000017.1, read on the forward strand.
AAATCGATATCGTAGGTGCAGTAAGTAGCCTGGTTCCCAACGATTTGGCGCACTTCTGCCATGACATCTGTTATGCCGCGATCAAAAAGCTCCTCGACTCGGATAATCCGGATGCCCTGCTCCAAACCCCACTCAATGTCTTCGGTATTGTAGGCCGTACCCCGAATACCCACTTGCACAAAGCGCTTGGGATCAACCAACCCTTCCTCAATGGCGCGCCGGAACGGGGTCCCGTGGGTGAATTTATGGCCGCCGAAATAATCGTCGAACAGGTCAGTGTGGCTGTCGAACTGTATCAGGCCAACCGGTCCGTCACTGGCCAAGGCGCGCAGCACAGGCAGAGAGATCAGGTGGTCGCCGCCAACCGTCATCGGTGTGATGTCATTTGTTTTGAGATAACTATAAAAGCTGGTGATCCGCGCCAGTGAATCCTGAATATCGACGGGATTGGGCGGCACGTCCCCTAGGTCAGCACAATTGACAGAGGTGAACGGATTGATACCGGTGACAGGATTCAACGCCCGGATCATGGTGGAGTAATCACGTAGCTGGCGTGGCCCATGCCGTGCTCCGGGCCGATTTGTGGTGCCGCCATCCCAAGGAACGCCGACCAACCCCATTTGGACCTCACCAAACCGCGGATGATCGCGTGCCAACTCCGGTAACCGCATGAAGGTTGGAACGCCTGCAAATCGGGCCAGCTCCATTGCAGAAACCGGTTGAAAGAAATCGTCGCCAGTTCCCTTCATGGCTTGCTCCCCAATTTGATATTTTCGGCAATCATCGAGACCATTTCGAACATAATGGCCGATGCGGTCAGAGCGGTAATCTGGTTCGGATTGTCTTTGGTTGGCATCATGCAGACAATATCACCGCCGACGATATTCATCCCACGCGCCGCATGGAGCAAGGCCACCGCTTCGTCGATGTCAAACCCTTTTTCCCCTGGCTCAAGGTTGGAAACCCCCGGCGCAATAGACGGGTCCAAACAATCAAGATCAAAGGTTATGTACACTGGTTTGCCCGCCATAACCTCTTTGATCTGAGCAACAACACCCTCGATGCCACGCTTACGGAATTCCTTCATCGACACAACATTATAGCCATAATCATACGACGGTTGCAGCCAATCGAGAGTGCGGGCATGGCCCCTCAGTCCGATCTGCATGGAGTGGGTCGGGTCCACCTTTCCCTGATCAGCCAGATAGGCCCCCCAATGGGCCGCGGATTTTTTGGCTCCGAGGAAATGATCAACCTTGGTGAAAACATCCGTATGGGCGTCAAAATGCAAAAAACAAATTGGGTCACCTCCGGTGATTTGACCACAGCCCAAAGCCTGCACAATACCGCCAGTGATCGAATGATCCCCCCCCACCGAAACAGGCCGCGCACCGGTGGCGTCGATCTCCGAGTAAAACCGGGTGATCTGCTCAATGCAGTCTTCGTTGTCATTGGCACGGGGAAAAGGAACATCCCCCACGTCAACCACCTTTGCCGCCTCCCAGGGGTTCAGTTGAAACTCTGCGTGCACCCGGCGTGCGACCGACGAGACGTTGCGCAGCGCTCGTGGTCCGAGGTGCTGATCCCGTTCCGTTGTTCCGTTTCCAGCGGAATGCGGCACACCGACCAAAGCGATATCCTTACCTTCTGCCCCCTCGTTCGCGCAGCGAAACAGTGTTGGAATGCCCCACCAGTACAAGTTTTCCATCATGGAATTGAGATGTTCGTTGGCCATTTTTTTCTCCGGATACTGTGAAAAAAATGCCCCGGCGACATGGGTTGAACACCGGGGCAGGTCTGGGAGTTATCAGTCGTTGCGATTGCTTCGGCGGTAAGCCCCCTGAGCGATCCGGTCGATCACCATCGCGCAAAACAGGATCGCCAAGCCCCCCAATAGACCCTGCCCTTTGGCCGCATATTGCAAGGCTTCAAGGATCAGCGCGCCCAGTCCTTCAGCCCCAATGAGAGACGCAATCACCACCATAGACAACGCCATAAGGATGGTCTGATTGATGCCCGTCATGATCGACGGCAGCGCAAGTGGCAGTTCGACGTTGAACAAGAGTTGTTTTCTCGAACACCCGAACGCGATGGCGGCCTCTTTGGTGCTTTCCGGAACACCGCGCATGCCCAAAGCAGTCAGTCTAATCACGGGTGGCATGGCAAAGATCAACGTCGCGAGCACACCGGGGGGTTTGCCTGTTCCAAAGAACGCGATGATTGGGATCAAATAGACAAACGCAGGCATTGTTTGCATGAAATCTAGCACAGGCTCGGCAAAGGCATAAGCGCGTTTGGACTTTCCGAACCAAATTCCAAGTGGAACGCCGATCAGCACACACAGGAAGGCACCCGCACCGATCAATGCAACCGTTATCATCGCCAGCTCCCAAAGACCCATGAATGCCAGATATGCAAGAGAAGCGGCAGTGAAGATCGCAACACGCGCACCCGCAAGGCGCAGTGCCATCACAACTGTGACAAACATCACAACCGGCCAGGGTGTCTGGATCAGCAGCACCTCAAGCCCATCGAGAACCCAACGAATAGAGGCGGTGACACCATCAAACACGTCACCAAAATTGTTGGCGAGCCAGTCGAACCCCGCATCGCCTTTTTTGGCAAGGATAGAGAAATACTCTCGACCCACCGGAAACTCGGTTATGGTCACCCGCTCCCCCAGTAGTCCGCCGGTGAGTGTCGACACGAACTCTTCAGGCTTTGCCACAGTAAATCGGATCAAGGTCAACGGCCAAACCGCCAACAGACCAATCAGACCGAACCAGATCCCTGACCGGCGCAGGCCGCTTTGCACCTTTTGCCCCGAGCGCCATTTCAGATACTGAGCCTCGTAGGCGTAATTTGCGTATAGCCCCTCGATCAGCTTGAGGGCCAGCAACAAGACAAGTCCGGTCAACAGGATGGTTAGCGCCGCACTGCTGGCCAAGTTGGCCGCATCCAGCGCCTTTTCAGCGGCATTTCTGAGATTGTCAGCGATCTTCAGTTTTTCCGCGGCCCCTGCCACATCACCGGCAGCGGTCAACTCTGCGGCCTGTGCCTCTCGTTTGGCGATATTTGCTTCAAGCCGTTCGACGCGGGCCAGTTGATCCGCACCCAACTCACCCCACAGGCCACGGCCGATCTGCACAAGGGCAAACAATTCCAGAACAAGAAAGATCCAGAAAAAACCCCAAACTCCGCGTGCAGCGCCCCAAAGGGGACCGCATATGGCTGCCATCATGTTCCAAGACCAGGTAAAGCCTGTCTTGCCTTGGATTTTAGAAAACTCGGTTTCGTAAAAGCGCGCGTTGTCCTGCGCAAAGGCCGCAACGTTGTGCTCGTCGGCTGATGACTGTGTGTCCCTCATGCCTTGCCTCCTTGAATGCCTTTAAGAAGCGTTGCACGGTCGACCACACCGATGTCGGCACCGTCGTCGCCGGTGATGATGATCACGTTTTCGGTTGAGGTCGCGATGTCAATCAGCTGGTCGAGATCGGTTCCGTGATGGGCACGCGGGCTTTCGTCGAAATTCACCGGTCGGGTGGGTTTGTACTCGCCAATAGGCACCATAATCGAATGGGCAAAAACCAGTTTCAATTTGGAAATGCCATCGACGAAATCGCGCACATAATCGTCGGCAGGTTTGGTCACGATTTCCTCTGGGGTGCCGATTTGTACGATACGCCCGTCTTTCATGATCGCAATGCGATTGCCTATGCGGATCGCTTCATCAAGATCATGTGTGATAAAGACAGTTGTTTTATTCAGCTCAGCCGATAGCGCCATGAACTGATCCTGCAACTGCCGTCGGATCAGCGGGTCCAGTGCCGAGAATGGCTCGTCCATCAACAGGACATCGGGATCGGAGGCCAACGCTCGCGCCAATCCAACACGTTGCTGCATGCCACCGGACAATTCGCTGGGAAAGCGGTCCTCGTAGCCAGTCAAATTTACCCGATCGAGGCACTTTTGCGAAATCTCCCATCGGCGGGATTTTGGCTCACCCCGAACTTGCAACGGAAAGGCCACATTGTCGCGAACTGTGCGGTGCGGCAGGAGAGCCATGTGCTGGAACACCATGCCGATGTTGCGCGCACGGATTTCTCGAAGGTCATTATCCGAGAGTCCCAACATGTCATTACCCAAAACGTTGATGTTGCCAGCTGTTGGTTCGATCAATCGGTTCAGGTGCCGGACCATGGTGGATTTGCCTGATCCCGACAAACCCATCACACAGAAGATCTCTCCTCGTTTTACCGAAAAAGACACATCTGCAATCCCGACAACACAGCCGAATTCCTGCAAAACTTCTGGTTTGCCGAGCCCGCGCTCCCGGATTGCAGCCATAGCGGCATCGGCGTTCCTTCCGAAAACCTTCCACACCCCGTCCAGTGTGATCACGTCATCACTCATCGGCTTCCCCTGTAACTTTGGTGACCCGGGCGAAACCTGCGCCCGGGCGATGGGTTCAGATCAAGGTCAGTTGAACCAGCCGTCGACCAGATCAGTGTTTGCATCGACCCACTCACGTGCAAATTCAGCGGGGTCTTTGCCGTCCACTGACAGAGCAAAGACAATGGCGTTCACCTGTTCAGTTGATAGCTGAATTTTGCCCAACATCGCGGCTGTCTCTGGCTGCGTTTCGGACAATCCACTGGCATAAAACACATGCAACTTGGCAGCATCCCATGCGGTTCCTGCCTTGGAATTTTCCAACCAGTTGGGGTCATCTGTTGGTTGCTTTACATCCCATTCCGCGGCGTCAAAGTCGGGCTCGCTTAGCGGTACGAGGTCATAAAGCGAGAACATATGGTGCGGAGTGTAACAGTAGAAAACAATGTTTTGCTGCTGAGCCACGGCATTGTCGACCTGTGCCAGCGCCAGAGTTTCATCCATCTCCATCAGGTTCATAGTTTCCGCATAGCCATAGGATTTGGCACGAATTTTCTCGATGTTGGTCGACGCCCAGCCAGCACCGCCGATCCACATCTCACCCCGGCCATCGCCGTCGGTGTCAAAATTCGCGGCCATGTCTGGATCGGTCAGATCGCTGAGCGCCGAAATGCCTGTGCGCTCTTGGGTGTCTTTTGTCACGCAGATCTGCTGATCCGAGAGCACCGCATTGGGATTCAAAGCGACCGTGCCTTTTTCGGATACAAAGGTGTCATGCAGGTTTTGTTGATTGGGCAACCAGACTTCGGGATGCACATGCATTGCACCGGAATCCATTGCCTCGAAAATGATTGGGTTTGTGCCATTCTGCAATGAAACTTCTAGGCCCAGATTGTCCTCAAGCGCGACCTTGAGAATATGCGCTGTACCGCGGACCGAAGCCCAGTTCGGAACGCCAATGATAACGTCTTGCGCTATGGCCGTGCTGCCCAGCGAGGCAACCAGTGCGGCTGTTGTCAATGTCATGGATTTATTCATTTTAGTCTCCCTGTTTTAGTTGATCACATTGTTTTTGGCGCGCGCTTTTCGGCAGGTGGTCACGATGCCGGCGTTGATTGATTTGAAAGAGTAAGAGCGGCCTGCAAAAGAACATTGCAACCTGCCTCAAGATGGTCGGGGTCTGCCCATTCAGCTTCGTTGTGACTTAGCCCGTCGCGGCAGGGGACAAAGACCATCGCTGTGGGGACTTTGCGTGCGACCTGACAGGCATCGTGGCCAGCACCTGAAACCATCCGACGCCAGGGTTTGCCAGAGGCCTTGGCGGCCTCTTCGATAGCCGCGACACAGCGATCATCAAAGACGACCGGCGGGTTATGCCAGATCAACTGGACATCCACCTGAGCGTCCTGTTCGCATTCAATTGCATGTCGGAGAGCGTTATCCATGCCTTGCAGCACGGAATCGTCGGGGTGGCGCATATCAATGGTAATCCGCACTTCTCCTGGAATGGTGTTGCGGGAATTTGGGGTGACATGCAGCTCACCCACGGTGCCGACGCCTTCTGGACCATAGGCCAGAGCAATCCGCTGAATTTCCTGTATCAGGCGCGCAGCGGCAACAAGTGCATCGCTACGACCCAGCATCGGAGTTGACCCGGAATGCGCGTCCCGCCCAAAGACCGTGACATCATACCAGCGTTGCCCCTGCCCTCTGGTGACAACCCCGATGACTTCATCGTGGTTTTCAAGAATAGGACCCTGTTCGATATGGGCTTCTAAAAACGCACCCAGCTTATGCCCACCGCAGGGCAGCGCGCCCTGATAGCCAATACTCTCTAGCGCGTCACCCAAACACACCCCATCAGAATCCTGCCGGCTAAGCGCAAACTCCAGATCGAACAGCCCAGCATAAACACCTGAACACAGCATCGCGGGTGCAAACCGCGCCCCTTCCTCGTTTGTCCAGTTCACGATTTCAATCGGAGCATCGGTCTGCACGTCGTGGTCATTTAAGGTGCGCACGATTTCAAGACCTGCGAGCACCCCAAACACACCATCGAACTTGCCACCATGTGGTTGGGTATCGAGATGACTACCGATCGCAATTGGCAGAGCATCCGGATCACGCCCTTCGCGACGGGCAAACATGTTTCCAAGCCGGTCAAATGTCACAGAACACCCTGCGTCCTGACACCATTGACGAAACAACTCACGCGCCTGTCGGTCGCCATCTGTCAGCGCCAAGCGTCCACAACCACCACCCGGCAATGCATCAATCTGGGCCATCTCCATAATGCTTTGCCACAGGCGGTCACGATCTATGCGCAAGGCCTGGCTCATGCGTCTTCACGGCACAGAGCCTGGCTCAGACAGTGAACACCACCACCACCAAGCGTAAACATCGACATATCCGGGTCATAAACGTCGAAACCAAAGGCCTTCATCTTGGCGTTCAGATCGGTGGCTCCTGCCATCGACAGCACTTTGTTGTCGCCAAGTGCCACGAGGTTCACGCCAAGATTTTTCGCCTCGCGATACGAAACGTCGACAATCTCGATCCCCCACCCCTTGACGATATCCACCAACCAGGGCTCCATGGCGTCAATGCAAGCCACAGCGAGCTTATCGGCCAGCGGCACAATCAACCCATCCATATGCACGAATTCACGGCTAATCGGCGCGACCACCGCCTCCCAGCCTTCGGTCCGCACAAACTCAGAAACTTGTTCGGACCCTTCTTTTTCGGAACGCTCACCGCAGTATCCAATCAGGACGCGACCGGGCTCGATGATGTTGAAGTCACCGCCTTCGAAGTGGCCTGCAGTCGCGAATTTCCAAATCGGGATATCGTTTTCCTGATAGAACTTGATTGCAGTGGCATAGTCAGCGCGACGGCATTTCAGCTGCATATGGCAGATGAGTGCGCCCCACGGTGTCATGGCGGAGCTGTCTCGGGCGAAAAAGTTGCGATGCAGCACTTCATCACTGTCAAGGTAATGGCACGTCACGCCATTTTCCTCATAGATCGATACCATTTCGGAATGCTGTTTCATCGCCAGCTGCAGATCAAACCTGACGCCAGTTTTGTGCGCATTCGCCAGTGTCCGACCGATGAGGGGACCGGCCTCAACCCATTGGAAAAACTCGGGCTTGCCCAAAAGCACGTCCGTCAGCTTGGCATGATCGTTGTTGATACCCCAACGCTTTGTTTGTGCAGCCGTTCCACCCATGAAAGTCAACCTCTTCGTCATTGTTTGCTTTGACGTGAGGGTAATCGGCATATTCTTTTATTAAATAACAAGGAAAGGAACTTAACTTTAGTATTTATACATGTAATGTGACGACATGTTGCCCCCTGCACTTTCCAAGGCCGATCTTCACCTCCTCTATGTCTTCTGCAAAGTTGTGGAAGCCCGAGGGTTTTCGGCCGCACAGATCACCCTGAATGTCGCGGCGTCGACGATTTCGCGCCAGATTTCCGATCTGGAAACGCGCCTCGGCATGCGGTTATGTCAGCGTGGCCGCAAAGGCTTTCGACTTACCGACAAAGGCGAAATAGTCTATGCGGCGTCGCACAAGCTGTTTGCGGCCTTTGATCAGTTCAGCGAAACCGTTGATGGCACACGTGGCAAACTGGTTGGACGCTTGACGGTTGCAGCGATCGACAACTGGGTCTTTAACAACGACGCCCCAATCATGGGGGCTCTTGAAGAATTCACGCGAATTGCCCCCGACGTGAGCATCGAAATGCACTCACTCGCGCCTGACAACATTGAAGTGGCAGTCCAAAACGGCCAGGTCGCTTTGGGCGTAGGTGTTTTCCACAAGCACAAGCCTGGCCTGATTTACGAAACGCTGGGATTTGAACGGATCGGGCTTTATTGCGGCAAAGGTCACCCGCTCTTTCTGGCGGATTCAACAGCACAGGTTGAAAAGCATCTGCCTCAGGCCAATTTCTGTAAGCGGTCCTATTTGAACGAAGATCTCATCGCACCGGTGTCTCGAAATTTGAAATCCACAGCCAGCGCACATCAGATTGAAGGCGTTGCAATGATGATTTTAACAGATCGGTACATTGGATACCTGCCCGAAAGTTTTGCTGGAATCTGGCTTCGAGAGGGACGAATGCGATCTATTGGCGACGGGATGTTTGACCTGAAGTCAGAAATCAAAATTGTAAGATCGCGCGGCGTGGAGCCCAATCTGGTCATGAAAACCTTCATCGATCTTGTCCGGAAGTCAGCTCATCACAACCTACCGAGTGTAAGTTGAGGCCCGTCTGGGTGTTTTGTTGTTTGTTACCCATGTGAGGTTCGCGCATCGCGCGGGGAGGGCAACTTTCGCCCGCGAGCAGGATCACCCCAGTTACCATTCGTAAGTTCATCGAATATTGGGCCGTCCTTTCACCTTCCCATACATCTGAGGCGATATTTCGGTGGCTCATGCAACAAAAGTCATGCACGGAATTTGGGTGAATTACTTTCATGACAATGCGCAAATTTTTCCAATTTCATTCATCGATATTTGTGCAGTATGAGGCCAAGCCTCTCTAGAAGGCTGCTTGTGACATAGTTGATTTCCGCATCCCACCCGATCAGTCGGGCCGCAAGAGGGGCCCACCTCTTGATGGCGGAGCTTTGTTCGCAGGCTAACGACAATATGTGACAAGGAGGAAGTCATGACACATCCTGAAACCAAGGCTGGATCGGTCAACCGCCGTGGCGTTTTGCTGGGAGGGGCGGCAGTTGGTGCAGCGGCACTAACCGGCATGCCAAACAAGCTATATGCAGCAACACCGCAAAAAGGTGGCCTGCTTCGTGTCGCCGTTGCACAGGGCGGCAGCAGTGATACACTTGATCCAACAACGTTTTCCGGGTCGCAGCAGATTTTCCTCGGCTGGACTTTGCGTAATAACCTGACCGAGATTGGGTCAGACGGCGCGCTTAAGCCCGAGCTCGCCGAGAGCTGGTCTTCGGATGATGCGCAGACTTGGGTCTTCAATCTTCGCAAGGGCGTCGAGTTTCACAACGGCAAATCTCTGACTGCGGACGACGTGATTGCCTCACTGAATATGCACCGTGGTGAGGATTCAAAATCCGGCGCAAAATCTCTACTGGCCAGTGTCGAAAGCATTGTCTCCGAAGGTGCACATGCCGTCAAAGTCACACTGACCGGCAAAAACGCCGACTTCCCCTTCATTCTGTCAGATTATCACTTCAACATCTGCCCGGTGAACCCGGATGGATCGGTAGACGTCTCGGGAACTGGCACCGGCGGATATATCCTTGAGGAGTTCAACCCCGGGGTTCGGACACGCGTCCGTCGTAATCCAAACTACTGGAAAGCCAACTCCGCACATTTCGATGAAGGCGAGGTCATTCTGATCAATGATCCGACTGCGGCAACCAATGCTTTGGTGACCGGCGCAGTTCACGCCATCGAAAGCTCGGAATACAAAACACTTGCTCTGTTGGGGCGTCGCCCAAACATTCAGGTTGAATCCGTACCCGGTGGCTTCCACGGGACCTTCGCGATGAACTCGGCTGCGGCCCCGTTCAACAACAACGACCTGCGACTGGCTATGAAATACGCCATCGATCGTCAGGCAATTGTTGATACGGTTCTGAAAGGGCACGGTGTCGTCGCCAACGACCACCCCGTTTCGCCCTCAATGCCTTATCACGACGCAAGCATCGAACAGCGCGCCTATGATCCTGACAAGGCCAAATTCCACCTGAAAAAGGCAGGCCACGACAGCCTGACCATGCAGCTGAGCGTATCTGATGGTCTGTATGCCGGCGCCACAGGTGCCGTCACACTCTATCGCGAACATGCCGGCCCATCGGGTCTAGATATTCAGGTCGTACGCGAACCGGGTGACGGATATTGGTCCGATGTCTGGATGAAGAAACCCCTCTTCTCAGGGTCCTGGGGGCCACGTCCGGTGCCCGATATGATCCTGACAACAGCCTATGCATCTTCGGCGGATTGGAACGAAGGCGCCTTCAGCAATGCGCGCTTCGACGAACTTCTGCTGGCCGCGCGTGGTGAGCTGGACGAAGCGAAGCGTGGCGAAATGTATGGCGAGATGCAGCGCATCCTGTCGGATGAAGGCGGCTCGATCATTCCGTTCTTCCGCAGCTACGTCTACGGCCGCAACACCTCGATTGCCCATTCGGGTCAATTGGGGAGCGACTGGCCACTGGATGGGCACCGCGCCATGGAACGCTGGTGGACGGCGTAAACGTCTCATAGATCTGAGACATGGCCTTGCCTGCTTTGCCGCAGGCGAGGCCTTTTCAATAACATAGCTTACCGAAAACGGAGGACAGGGATGCATGCTGTTCTGAAAATGGTGGTTCAACGGGTGGCGCTTGGCGTGTTGACACTGCTTGTGGTGTCAGCGCTTGTCTTTATCTCGGTTGAATTCCTGCCCGGCGACGTTGCCGAACAAATTCTTGGCCAATCCGCCACGCCAGAGACCCTGGCTGCCTTGCGGGATCAACTTGGGCTGAACACACCTCCGGTTGAGCGCTATTTCGACTGGTTGGGTGGCATTCTACAGGGGGATTTCGGCCAGTCCGTAATCAGCCAACGACCGATTACCGAACTTCTGGCTCAGCGGCTTGGCAACACGCTGTCTCTGGCTCTTCTTGCCACGCTAATCTCGGTGCCTCTGGCCGTTGGTCTGGGGATTCTGGCTGCGCTGAAGCGCAACACTTGGGTCGACCGGACAATCAATATCGGCACACTGACTGCAATCTCATTTCCTGAGTATTTTGTAGCCTATGGCCTGATTTTGGTTTTCTCGGTCAAGCTCGGTTGGTTCCCATCAATTTCCATCGTTTCAGGGACCGTCACTTTCGCTGAACGTATTCACCTGACGTTGTTACCCGCATTGACGCTGACAATGATTGTCACAGCGCATATGATGCGCATGACGCGTGCCTCGATCATCAATCTGCTCGCGCTGCCCTATGTCGAGATGGCGCGTCTCAAAGGCGCCTCTCAGCGGCGCGTCGTTGTTGTACACGCCCTGCCTAATGCCATCGCGCCCATCGTAAACGTCATCGCGTTGAACATCGCCTACATGATCGCCGGTGTGGTGATTGTAGAAGTGGTGTTTGTGTACCCGGGTCTCGGCCAACTGCTTGTGGATAGCGTGGCTAAGCGGGATGTGACCGTTGTACAGGCCGCCTGCCTGATCTTCGCGTCGGCTTTTATCATCTTCAATCTGGTGGCTGACGTGATTTCGATCGTGTCGAACCCCCGCTTGCTGCACAGGAAATAACAATGACCCGCCATCTTCGTAAAATGCCTTTGACGGCATTGTTTGGGTTTGCGGTGATTTTCACCTATGCCTGCGTCGCCATCTTTGCACCGTTGATTGCGCCCTACCCTGAAACTGCAATTGTCGGACCGGAATACATGCCATGGTCCGATGAATTTCTGCTGGGAACAGATTCACTTGGACGGGATATGCTGTCACGGTTGATCTATGCTGCTCGAAACACTCTTGGAATTGCCATCGCAACAACCTTGATTGCGTTTATCTTGGGATGTTCAGCGGCGCTCTTCGCCGCGACGATGCAGGGCTGGGTGGACCAAATTATCTCGCGCATTGTTGACGTGATGATGTCGATCCCGACCCTGATCACGTCGCTGCTTCTCCTGACCATTTTCGGCACCAGTGTGTTGAATTTGATCCTAATCATCGCGCTTTTGTACTCAACCGTTGTCTTTCGGATTGCACGAGCCGTAGCGATGGGCATCGTCGTTATGGACTATGTTGAAGCTGCGCGCATTCGCGGTGAAGGCATGCTTTGGATTATGTTCCGCGAAGTGTTGCCAAATGCGGCAACGCCTCTGGTTGCCGAGTTCGGATTACGGTTCACATTTGTTTTCCTAACAGTCTCGGCTCTTTCCTTTCTCGGTTTGGGTGTGCAGCCGCCTCTGGCCGACTGGGGCGCTATGGTTCGCGAAAACGCGTCACTCATCACCTTTGGAGATCTCACGCCCCTCTTGCCGGCCGGTGCTATCGCACTGTTAACGCTGGCGGTGAACTTCATCGTGGATTGGATGCTCCATGTCGCCAGCGGTTTGAAGGATTAAATCAATGACACAAACTCCTTTGCTGACAATCACTGACCTGGTTATCCAAGCGCAAAGCGATGATGGCCCCAAGACACTGATCGACGGACTAAGCCTCTCACTGAATAAGGGTGAAGTGCTCGGACTAATTGGCGAATCCGGTGCAGGTAAGTCGACACTTGGCCTGGGCGCCATGGGGTTCACGCGCGATGGATGCGGGTTCGCGAGCGGCTCGGTCATCTTTGACGGGATCGAACTGACCCAAGCCTCGCCAAAGGTTCGGCGCGGACTTCGTTCAACCCGAATTGCCTATGTTGCGCAATCTGCAGCGGCCAGTTTCAACCCTGCCTATTCGCTTATCCGACAGTACTCGGAGTTTCCAGTGCTGGCTGAGGGGCGTGAGAGGTCAGCGGTCGAGGCCGATGCAGTTGAGGCCTACCGGCGGATGCATCTGCCCAATCCCGAAGACATCGGGTTCCGGTACCCCCATCAAGTTTCGGGTGGTCAGCTTCAGCGCGCCATGACAGCAATGGCGATGGCCTGCAAACCTGACCTAATCATCTTTGACGAGCCAACAACCGCGCTCGATGTGACCACGCAAATCGAAGTTCTCGAAGCCATTCGAGAGGCTGTTCGCGAGTTCAATACGGCGGCCATCTATATCACCCATGACCTCGCAGTCGTCTCACAGATGGCCGATCGCATTATGGTTTTACGCCATGGCAATCTGGTTGAAGAGGCGCCGACCGCCAAGATGATGAGTGACCCACAGGAGGAATACACAAAATCTCTTTGGGCTGTGCGCTCGTTCAAAGCCCCGGCAAAGCCCCTGCCCGATGCTGCATCTACGCCACTTGTCTCTTTGAAAAATGTCACCGCACGATATGGACCAGCCGGGCCGGACGTCCTTCAGAACGTCAGTTTTGACCTCCACAAAGGTCGGACGATGGCAATCGTAGGGGAAAGTGGATCAGGGAAAACCACTTCGGCTCGCTGCGCTATGGGTCTCTTGCCACGCAGCGCCGGTGATGTGCTATTGGATGGGGTCTCGTTGCCCCCGGACTATCACAAACGAAACAAAACACAGCTGCAACAGCTACAAATCATCTATCAGATGGCTGACACGGCGCTGAACCCGAAACAGAAGATCAGTGACATCATCGGTCGTCCGGTCACCTTCTATACCGGTCTGCGTGGCAGGGCCCGGACCGAACGGGTGCGTGACCTTCTCTCCGCGATCGACCTTGATCCGAATGTTTATTTTGATCGCTATCCCGGTGAGCTTTCAGGCGGCCAGAAGCAAAGGATCGGCATCGCCCGCGCGCTTGCGGCTGAACCTAGGGTCGTGATTTGTGACGAAGTCACCAGCGCCTTGGATCAGCTTGTTGCAGAGGGCATTTTGCGCTTGCTTGTCAAACTGCAGCAGGATTTTGACCTGAGCTACCTGTTCATCACACACGATATCGCAACGGTTGAATATATCGCGGACGATGTTGTTGTGATGCAAAAAGGCAAAGTTGTTGAAGCTGGTCCAAAAGATCAGATCATGGCGCCACCTCATGCGCCTTATACAGAGCTATTGCTGTCGTCTGTGCCCGAGATGGACCCCGGGTGGCTGGATCGAGTGGTTCAGAAACGAGCCCTTGGATGAATTCGTTTCACCAAAAAGCGCTCTTAATGAAATTGCTCTAATCAAAGCGGATTTCTAGTCTACCCTCAAACAGAACTTACGAGGGCGCTAATGCGGCGAACCAGACAGAAACGCACGGGGGGAACTCCGTCCACCATTGCAACGCCTCCCCCACAAGGGGGGCGTTTTATGCCTCTAACACAGGATAAGGCTGACCATATCATCGCGTCCGCCTTTGAGATCCTTGAGCGGATCGGTGTTTCCGGTGCGCCGGCTGATATCCGAGAGATGGCGCTGGCCCAAGGTGCGGTTGAGCGCTCTGACGGGCGCATCACCTTCCCCAAAGCGTTGGCTGAAGACTTCATTGAAAAGTCCTGTAAGCGAGTTGAACTACCTGGTTTCAAACGCGAGCGTGGGATTGTTGTTGGCGGCGGTAAAGTGCACATCGGAACCGGCGGCGCAGCGGTTCAAGTACTGGATGGAGACACTCAGACGTTCCGCGATTCCACATTGGACGATCTCTACAGCCTTATGCGTATCGTTGATGCCAGTGATAGCATCCACTATTCGCTTCGCCCGGTCGTCGCACGCGATATCGAAGACCCGCTGACGCTTGACATCAACACCGCATTTGCTGCGATGAAAGCCACGTCAAAGCCCATTGGTACGAGCTTTTTTGAACCCGCAAATGTCGAACCCGTTGTCGAAATGTTCGACGAAGCATTGGGTGGCGAAGGGAAGTTCAAAGAACAACCGTTTTGCTTTGCATCGATCTGCCATGTTGTGCCCCCACTGACGCTTGCCGAAGAAGCCTGTGGCGTGATGCGCGAATGTGTGCGCCTTGGGATGCCGCTTCAGATTTGTTCCGCAGCTCAGGCCGGCGCGACAAGCCCAGCAGCACTTGCTGGAGCATTGGCGCAAGGGTTGGCTGAATCTCTCGTGGGCCTCATCCTTGTCAACATGATGCAACCGGGCTTCCCCTGCATTTTGGCCTTCCTGCCTTTCATCTCCGATCTGCGTACTGGTGCCATGACCGGTGGTTCAGGAGAAGCCGCAGTGGCCAACGGTGCCGCCGCTCAACTTCTTTTGCAGATGGGATTGCCATCGACCGTTTCCGCAGGGATGACAGACGCAAAAACCGCTGATGCGCAATCTGGCTATGAGAAGGGCTACACCATCGCCCTGGCCGCTCAGGGTGGCGCGGATATGATCAACCTTTCGGTTGGCATGCTCGGCTCCATCATGGCAGCCAGCAAAGAAGCGCTCGTGATCGACAACGACATGTGTGGCGCAATTCTGCGATCAGTACGCGGTGTTGAAATGTTCGAGGGGGCCGTGGATCTCGATTTGATTGAGGAGGTAGTCACAGGCGAAGGCCACTATTTGGGCACCGCTCAAACGCTTGATCTAATGACAAAAGAATACGTCTACCCTGCGCTGGGTGACCGTCAAAGTGTCAATGACTGGCTTGAAAGTGGCGCACGCACGATCTGGGACAAGGCCAAATCCCGCGTAGCCGAGATCGAAGCCATGCCCGCACCCGACCACCTGCCCAAAGAAATCGAAGCCGCATTGCGCGCTCGACTGCCTATCTATCTGAAAGACTGACATGAAAACCCAAGCCAAAGTTGTCATCATCGGCGGTGGAGCCGTCGGGGTTTCCACGCTGTATCATCTGGCCAAAGCAGGTGTGACCGACACACTGCTGATCGAAAAAAACGAACTCACCAGCGGTTCAACCTGGCACGCCGCCGGGAACATTCCAACCTATGCCAACAGTTGGGGGGGGATGCGCGCCGGGAACTACGCCTGGCGCCTGTACAAGGATCTCGAAAAAGAGGTCGATTACCCCATCACCTATCGCCACACTGGGGCGTTCTGGCCCGCTCACACCCCTGAGCGAATGGACTTCTTCAAACATCTTGTGGGGATTTCCAAGGGGCTTGGCTATGACATGGCGATGCTCAGCCCCTCTGAGATGGATGAGATGCACCCCTACTTCAGCTCTGGCGACAGCATCCGGGGCGGGATTTTCGACCCCTATGAAGGCGATGTAGATCCCAGCCAGTTGACACAGGCGCTTGCAAAAGGCGCGCGGGATCTTGGCGCTGAGATTGCACGGTTTACCAAAGTCAACGATATCACACGACGCCCGTCGGGCGAATGGGAAGTGGCCACGGACAAAGGCAATGTACTTTGCGACATAGTCATCAACGCTGGTGGCTATTTCGGACGCCAAGTTGGCGAGATGGTTGGGCAAAAGCTCCCTGTCGTCACGTTGGAACATCAGTATCTTGTGACCGAGAGCCTGCCTGAGCTTGAAGCCAACCCTGACAACTTCCCGCTCGTGCGTGACCCAGACATCATGTATTATCTGCGACGCGAACGGAACGGTCTCTTGCTTGGCTCGTACGGGCATGAAGGGCGTCCAGCCTGGCTTGACGGCATGCCTGATTGCTTCGCCAATCAGCTTTACCCCGACAGTGTTGACGACATCGCCGAAATCCTCGAAGCCGCGCTAGAGCATGTGCCATTGCTTGGAGAGGCAGGTGTCAGTCGCTTCGTAAATGGCCCCATCCCCTATAGCCCCGACGGTGCACCCTTGTGTGGGCCCGCTTTTGGGCTGCCCAACTTCTATCACGCCTGCAGCTTTCCGGTGGGCATCACACATTCGGCCGCAGCGGCAAAAACACTGACGGAATGGATCACAGAGGGCGAGACCGAGTGGGATATGTCGATGTGGGATCCACGTCGCTTTGGCGAGGAATGGGCCACGTTTGACTACACCGCCAGACGTGCGAGTGAGCTTTACGAAAACCAGTACTCTATCCCCTATCCACATCGCCTTTGGAAATCCGAGCGGCCCGTCCAGACAACTCCGCTTTATGACACACTGAAGTCAAAAGGCGCGGTATTCGGTCAGGTTGCAGGATGGGAGCGAGCCTTCTGGTTCGAGACCGACACAATCAAGGATGATGGCGCGCTGAGCTTTCATCACGAGGTCTGGCATGATGCTGTCAAAGCAGAATGTGAAGCCGTGCGCGACAACGTAGGCGTCATGGATCACGGAGGGTTCACACGCTATGAAGTTGAAGGCCCAGCGGCCACAGATTTCCTCAACACGGTGTTCTGCGGCGCCATGCCATCGGTTGGTCGGGTCAAACTCAGCTACATGCTGACGCCCAAGGGGAAAGTGTGGTCTGAGGCAACAATCGCGCGACTGGCAGACGACAAATATCTGCTGTGTGGCCCGACACTTGCCGATCAGCGCGACTTTGATTGGATGTCAAAATACCTGCCGGAAAATGGCGTTTCGCTGAAACGCGGTTCGGACTTCGATGCGGCTTTGATGGTCATGGGTCCCAAATCGCGTGAAACCCTGCAACCATTGACCACCGACGATCTTTCGAAAGAAAGCGCGCCTTGGATGTCCGTGCGTGAAATCACCATCGCCGGCGCGCCAGTGATCGCCCTGCGTGTTTCGTACGTTGGTGAATTGGGATGGGAGCTGCACATGCGCAACTCCGATCTGCAAACGGTCTATAGTGCGATTATGGAGCAAGGCGCCGACAAGGGGTTGGTTGAATTTGGCTCCTACGCCCTGAATGCGATGCGGCTGGAAAAGGGCTATCACGGCTGGGGTGCAGATTTCGGCATCGAGTACACAGCCTTTGATGCCGGATTGGACCGATTTGTCAGCAAAAAGAAAGATACCTTTGTCGGACGCGACGCTTTCCTTGCGCAGGCGGACACAAAACCTGAGTACCATTTCACAGCTTTTGAGCTTGAAGGACACGGGGCTGACGCGCTTTCCTCTGACCCGATTTGCCGCGATGGCAAGCCTGTAGGCTATGTCAGTTCGGGTGGCACAGGGTTTCGTATCGGCAAACGTATCGCGCTAGGTTACCTGACAGTCGATGCCAAGCCCGGTGATGTCTTTGACATTGAAATTCTGGGAGAGCCGATCAAAGCGACGGTTGCACCAGTGCCGTTTTACGATCCTGAGAACGACAAGCTGCGGGGTTAAACAATGGTGAAATCCCTACCCACCGACGTACAGGTTGCCATCGTTGGCGGCGGCATCGTCGGCTGCGCCACTGCCTATCATCTTGCGAAAGCAGGATGGTCTGTGGCTCTGTTTGAGCGCAAAAAACTAACCAGCGGCACAACATGGCACGCCGCTGGCCTGGTGAGCGAAACCCAAGGTGTACCCATCATGTCCGCGCTGGCCAAATATGGTCTGGATCTGATGGAAAGCCTGGAGGATGAAACAGGACAAAATACGGGCTTCAAGCGCAACGGATCTCTCACTGTTGCGCTAAACGATGCACGTATGGAAGAGCTGCGTCGCAAGGTGGACTATGCCAACGGATGTGACATCCGGGCTGAGGAAATCAGCACATCTGAGGCGCAAGCGCGATGGCCGCTTCTGTCAACACATGACGCCAAAGGCGCCTTCTGGTTTCCGGGTGACGGCTATACCAATCCGATCGACACAACCATGGCCCTTGCCAAAGGCGCACGTCAAAACGGTGCCCAGATCTTCGAAGACACCAAGGTAGAACGCGTGGTGATCGAAGGTGGCCGGGCCATAGGGGTGGAAACTGAGCAAGGGTTGGTGCGCGCCGAGCATGTGGTGAACGCCACAGGTATGTGGGCACGCGAGTTTGGACTATCGCATGGTGTTCAAATCCCGCTTCACTACACCAACCATTATTATGTTGTGACCGATCCTATTGACGGTGTGTCTGGAGATCTGCCCGTGCTGCGGGTGATGGACGAGTATGCCTATTACAAGGAAGACGCCGGCAAATTGCTGATCGGGTGTTCAGAGCCAAACGCAACACCCTGGCTTCCCAAAGATGGGCTGCCCGAACATTTTGAGTTTGATGAACTCCCCTGTGACGAGGAACACCTTTACCCGATCCTCGAAGCGGCGATGGAACGTGTCCCGGCCCTCGCAGAAAGCGGCATTCGCAAATTCTTCAATGGCCCCGAATGTTTCACACCTGACGCAAAACACTATCTTGGCCCAATCTCTGAAGTCGCGGGTCTTTGGGTGGCTGCAGGTTTCAATTCCACGGGCATTCAAAACGGTCCCGGGGCCGGCAAAGCGCTGGCGGAATGGATTATGGCCGGTCACATGACCATGGATCTGACGGATGTGGACAGCCGTCGCATCGTGCCTGGATTGAACGCGCGCAGCTATGTGTCTGAGAAAGCGGCTGAAACATTGGGCCACGCTTATGGCATGCACTGGCCCTATCTACGTAAGACCGAGGCCCGTGGCTTGCGCCGCACGCCTTACTACAGCCATCTCAAAGCTGCTGGCGCGCAATTCGGAAGCGCCAATGGCTGGGAACGCCCGTTGGTCTATGGCTCTGATTTCACGGACGGTTTCGATCGCCAGCCTTGGTTCGATGCTTGGAAAGGGGAACATGAGGCCCTGCGCAATGATCTTGGGATGATCGATCTGACCTTTGGCCGGTTCGTCGTAGATGGGACCGATGCAGAGGCCGAAATGCAGCGGCTCTGTGGGGCCAATATGGCCGTTGCACAGGGATCTCTCATTTACACCCATATGTTCAACGAAGAGGGCGGGATCGAAGCGGATGTAACCGTCGCTCGCCTGTCTCAGACGCGATACCTTGTCATGGCTTCGGCTGGCGCGGAACCACAGGTCGAACGGTGGCTGCGCGCGAAAACTTCGGGGGTAAGCGTCGTAAACGTGACCCCATCAGAGGCCACTCTGGCCATAATGGGCCCAAGGTCACGCGCGTTTCTTGAAGAGCTTACGGGCGCGGATCTGTCAAACGAGACCTTTCCATTTGCAAGCTGGCAGGATCTTCATGTGGGTCATTGTCCGGTACGTGCTCAACGCATCACTTACGTTGGTGAGCTTGGATGGGAATTGCACATCCCAGCCGAGTTTGCACAACAGGTGTTTGAAACACTGCTTGCGGCCCCCAATCCGCCCCGCTTGTGTGGCGGCATGGCAGTTGACAGTTGCCGCATTGAAAAGGGGTTCAGACATTGGGGTCACGACATTGGTCCACATGACAGCCCTGTAGAAAGCGGGCTTACCTTTGCCTGTGACTTTGGAACGGATTTCATCGGAAAAGATGCCATTTTGGCCAAACGCAGTGAGTCCCCAACTAGCAGATTGTTGTTGTTCCGTCTGAACGACCCTGATGCTTTGGTGTTTGGAAAAGAGCCCATTTTGCGAGATGGAGTCATCGTCGGTCGTTTGACTTCGGCCGCCTATGGCTGGAGCACAGGTGGCGCTGTCGGAATTGGATATGTGTCACGCCCTGACGGTATGACGCTAAAGGAGCTCGCAGCATGCGCTCACGAGGTCAAAGTTGCAGGCCGATCCATCTCTGCCGAGGCAAGCATAAAGTCCCTGTATGACCCAGGAAACTTGCGTATGCGCGATTAATCAAAAGCTCCGGTTTCCCATCCGCTTTTCCGGACAGTTTGGCGGATTGGGCCACGGGGCAGGACACGTTCATGTGCCCTGCCCCAAGTTCTAGAGCACATGAAATCCACCTTCGGGCAGGCTGCACCACTCAGACAGCAAAGAGGCCACCAAGTGAATGGGGTCGTCTTCCAGCGTGTCTTCATTCCGCACCACCGCGAACCAAGGGACGGTGATCCCATCTTCGGTAACATGGGCCGCGCTAATCCGTTCTTCCTTCAACGCCGCCTGTAGCGCCCAATTCGAAAGCACGCTTGTACCAAGGTCCGAGGCGACAAGTTCGACGATCGCCTCTGGCAATTCCACCGTCGCGGCCCACTTTGGATAGCTGTCGGTTGGTCGGAACAGCAAAGCAAACTCCCGGTCAGGTTCCGGCACCTTGGTGTAAGTGATGAACTGTTCGCCAATGACATCTGTACCCTCAACAAATTCTTTCCCGGCCAACCGGTGGTTAGGCGACATGATGTAGAGAAGTGGATCATCAAACAGCGGCAGTGACGTTAACCCTGGCTGAGTGACTTCACCTGAGACAACCGCGATGTCGATGTTTCGGTTCTGTACGCCTGTCAAAGGGTCGCTACGCGCACCGGCCATAATTTGTAGATCAATACCCTCCGATCGGGCCTTCAAATACTTGATGAACGCAGGCAGCCAGCGATAGTTGCTATACGCTTCAACCGACAATCGCACCACGTGATGCACACCGGCATTCATACGCCGGACATCTTCTTCTGCGCGATGCAAATCTGTCAAAATGCGCTCGGCGACCACCGCCATATATTCGGCGGCTGGGGTCACACGCAGACGTTTATGCATGCGCGTAAACAGAGGAACATCAAGCCTCCTCTCCGCTTCACGCAGTCGATGCGACAAGGCCGAAGGTGTAACCCCCAGTTTTTCAGCCGCATCTGTGATCCGCCCAGTTTCAATGATCGCTTTGATCAGTTGCAGATGTCGTAGGTCGAGGAGAGGTTTCATTTTTAGCCTGAAGAAAATTCAACAAAGTAAGAAAACTTCGAGATTGGAATTCAGTCAATAAGAATGTGAAGGTCAGCAAGACTTTTCTTCTGGAGCCACCTATGAACGTTGATGCCAAACGCACGATCGCCCAAGATATGGCGCACCACGTGCACCCCCAATCCAACCTGCGCCAGCACGCTGAACAGGGCCCTACCATGATCACTCATGGCAAAGGCGTGTTTATCTATGATAGCGAAGGCAATGAAATCATTGACGGTTTCTCGGGTCTGGGATGTGTGAGCCTTGGCTACAACAACGAGCGCCTCGCTCAGGCCGCTATGCGTCAGATGAACACCCTGCCTTTTGCTCCGACGTTCTACAACCGCTCCCACCCACGTGTGGCCGAGCTTGGTGAGCGCCTGATCAACCTCGCTCCCGGCGATATGAACCGTGTGATGTTCCAGTGTTCAGGTTCCGAAGCCAACGACACGGCCATCAAGCTTTTGTGGTATACAAACACCGCAAAAGGTGAGCCGAACCGTCGTAAAATCATCGGTCGAGTGCGCGGCTATCACGGCAATACCATTGCAACAGTATCTCTGTCGGGCCAGCCTCATATGCATGCAAAGTTTGGCCTGCCTTTGCCTGAGTTCAAGCACACCGAATTGCCAAACTACTACCGCGCCCACATCGATGGTGAGACCGAGGAAGAGTTCTCGGCTCGCATGGCGTCAAAGTTTGAAGAGCTGATCCTCGCGGAAGGCCCGGAAACTGTTGCGGCGTTCTTTGCTGAACCTGCCATTTCTGGTGGTGGTGCGTTGATGCCGCCAGAAGGCTATTGGAAAGAGATGCAGGCGGTTCTTCGCAAGTACGACATCAAGCTTCTGGCCGATGAAGTCGTGTGCGGCTTTGGCCGTACCGGCAACATGTGGGGATCTGAGACCTGGGGCATGGAACCAGATATGGTGTCTTGTGCCAAAGCGCTCTCGGCGGCCTTTTTCCCCATCTCTGCATTGATGTTCAAAGACGATTTGTATGCGGACATGATGAAGAACTCGGATGAGGTGGGCACCTTTGGTCATGGCTACACCTATGCAGGGCACCCCGTTGGTGCGGCGGTAAGCCTTGAGGCACTCGACATCTATGACGAGATTGATCTGGTCGGTCACGTCCGCAAAGTGTCCAAGCGGTTCCTCGACAAATGTCACGGCATGGCGGATCATCCGCTTGTGGCCGAAGTACGTGGTGTTGGTCTGTTCTGTGGCTTTGAGCTCATGAAAGACGGCAAAACCCGCGAACCGTTTGATCCGTCTTTGAAGGTCGGTGAGATGGTTCAGAACTTTGCCCACGATCGAGGCCTGTATCTCCGCGCCATCGGTGACCGGATGAGCTTTATGCCCCCGCTGATCATCAACGAGGAAGAAATCGACATCGCAACTGCACGCTTCAAGGGTGCACTAGACGATACGTGGGAAGCGATCCGCAACAAGATCTGATCCATCGTCGATCTACGAGATAAGGGGCGGGTTTTCCCAACACGCCCCTTGCGCTGTCCTCATACTCCTCGGGATGGCGCAAAATTTACCCAACGCTGCTGCGGCGCGTTCAGGCTGAGGACACAGTATGACCCTTCTTGACCCAAAACTGCCACAGGCCGGACTGGCCGGAAGTTTTATCAATGGTGCCTGGCACCGCCCTGCAGATGGTCGCACATTGACCATTGAAAACCCGTCGCGCCGCGCACCGATCTGCGAAGTTGGCCGTGGTACGGCGACCGAAATTGACCTCGCGGTTCAAGCGGCCCGCGCGGCGGTTCCGGCCTGGCGCGCCATGGCCGCCAGCGAAAGAGGCAAGCTCTTGTCCGAGCTAGGCCGTCGTTTGGAAGAAAACGCTGAGGAAGTAGCCCGTGTGTTGGCCGCTGAAAGCGGCAATGCCATTAAAACACAATCGCGCGGCGAAGCGATGGGCGCAGCTGGGGTTTTGAAATACTATGGTGGTGTTGCTGTTGAACAGAAGGGAGAAACCCTTCCTTTAGGCCCCGGCATCCTGAGCTATTCAACGCGCGAACCGCATGGTGTTGTGGGCTCAATCATCCCGTGGAATTCCCCGCTTCAGCTTGGTGCGGTTAAGATCTCGATGGCGCTTGCAACTGGCAATTGCCTCATCCTGAAACCTGCAGAGGATGCCCCTCTGGCGATCCTTAAATTGGCCGAGCTGGCCGAGGGCCTTTTCCCACCGGGCGTCTTCAACGTCGTAACCGGTCTCGGCGAAGAGGCTGGTGCAGCTCTCGCCAATCATCCCGGCATCGATAAGGTCTCCTTCACCGGATCTTCTGAAGTCGGCAAACTGATCGCACATTCCGCAGCCGATCGGATCGCCAAGGTCACGTTGGAACTTGGAGGGAAATCTCCGACTATCGTTTTCCCCGATGCAATTGCCGAGGGGCGGCTTGAAACCACGGCCCAACAGGTGGCCAATGCCATGCGATTTGCACGGCAGGGCCAAAGCTGCACAGCGGGTTCTCGCTTGTTTGTGCACAAGGACATCTGGGATGAACTGATGCCAAAGGTGGTTGAAAAATCGGCGGCCTTGAACGTTGGTGACGCACTTGATCCCGACGTAGATATGGGGGCCGTTGTCAACGCTGAGCGTTATGGTGAAATCCGCGAATTTGTGGCTGAGGCCGAAGCGCTCGGTGCCACATTCTTACTGGGCGAAACTCCTGCGGAAGACCCGGAAGGGTTTACACCAAACCCAACCATCCTTTCGGGTGTCGACAACACCTGGCGCATCGCACGGGAAGAAGTGTTTGGACCCGTCATGGTTGCCATTCCCTTTGAGACCGAAGCGGAAGTCGTCGAGATGGCAAATGACACGCATTACGGTCTGGCGGCGTTTTTGTTTACGCATGATGTGAGCCGGATCACGCGATTGACCCGCGCAATTGATGCAGGCTGGATTCAAGTCAATCAAGGTGGCGGTCAGATCCCCGGCATGTCCTACGGTGGTACAAAGCAATCGGGTATGGGATGCGAATATTCCATCGAAGGTGCGCTTGAGGCCTACACCTATCGCAAATCCGTTACCATCAATATCGAGAGCCACGCATGAGCTGCGATCAATTTGGAAATGAAATAGATCCTGGCGTGGGGTACGCGCGCGGATCCCTATTGCGCAGCTCCGCGGATGAAGTGCGGCGGCTGGCGCAAGCAGGTCGCGTCGCCGCAGATTTTGTGGCCCGTGAGGGGATCGACAAAATTGCGATCTGCACTGGCAACCTTCGATTTTATCCGGTTGCTGCAGCGGATCTTCCTGAGCTTTGCGAAGAATGGGTTGGTCCCGGTCTTTTTGGTGAAGAGCTACGTCAGGCTGCCATCTCGCATATGGGCGGAGACGGTGATGAAGCCGCAGCGGTGGTCAATCGGACCAGTGCCGGGATTGTCGCAACGGTTCTGGCGCACAGCCAGGGGCGCCCTGTCCTCTCATTGGTTCCACATGGCGATCGCTCCCATGCCTCTGTGACGCGTGGTGCAAAATTGGCGGGTGTTCCGGTAGTCGAGGCCTATGATCTGCCCGAGGTGAAACGCCTCTTGGCCGCTCATGTGCCCTCTTTGATGGTCATCACAACCGTCACATCAGAATTGGCTGTTCTGGACGACGAGTTAACGGCCGCAGCTGTTCGTCTAGCCAAACGGGCTGGATGTGTGGTCTTGCTTGACGAGGCTTACGGTGCCCGTTTTCGCCCTGTTTTGCACGACGGCGCGCCCTCGTTGTCGTTTGGAGCGGATCTTGTCATCACCAACGCAGACAAAGCAGGCCTTTCCGGTCCACGCGCTGGCGTAATCTGTGGCGACCCTGACGCGCTTGTGCCTGTTCAGGCCAAGGCCAGCGAATTGGGCATGGAAGCGCGCGCACCGATTGCCGTTGGCGCCATGCGAAGCCTGCAAGGGTTCGCACCGGACCTGCTCATTCAAGAGGCGCAGGATGGTCAGGATCTGGCCGAAGCATTGGAACAGGTCCTCGGAAAAAACTATGTCACACGCTCAGCTTTGGGACCAAAGATTGATGAGCAAGACGCTCTGAGTATAGTTCTTAGACAGGCCAAGGCGAATAAAACCGATCGTGTCCCCGCCGAAGTGACGGCTGCCATAGGTATGATCTTTCTCCGCGATAAAGGCATTGTGACTGTCAATACACATGGGCAGCCGGGTGGCCGCGTTTCCATTCGCTTGAAACCCACCTCGGGCGCAGTTTCGCGCGCTGGTGGCGCTAGGGCAGTTGCGGCATGCCTTGATGCGGCTATCGCGGAGGTGGCCTCCCACCTTGAAGATGCCGATTGGTTTTCAACTCTGTTGTTTGGAGAGACCTGATGGCTGATGCAAATCTCATTTCTCGCCTCGACAACCGGCTCGACCAGTTGGTCAATATCGACATGGGAGAGCGCGGTGTCGAACACCTGTTTGAGGCCGCGCGCTCGCTTCAGGGCGGTTCTCTGGTTGGTGCCGCTGCTGATGCGCTGCTTGCCGTGCCAGAAGGCGGCACCGTTGTTATGACGACGGGTTCGGTGTCACGTGCTTGGATCACTCCCGAGTTGGGTGAAAACGACGGTCCCTCAGGTGCTGCCGCGGTTGCGCGCGCCTTGGTTCTGGCACGCAATGTGACCTGTGTGATGCTTTGCGAAGAGACATTGCTGCCAGCAATCCGTGCCACGTGCCAATCCGCTGGGTTGTTTCCTGTTACTTTGGAGCAGGCGACAATCGCGAAGGCAGACAAAAGTCTCGCCACAATTGTCATGCTGCCCTATGCAACAGAAGATGAGGCAGGAAAGTCTCTAGCCGAAACACTCCTAACTGACCTCAAACCTGATCTTCTGTTTTCGACCGAACGCGTTGGGCGGAACGAAAAGGGAGTGTACCACTCCATGCGCGGGATCGACTACGGTATGGGCCGGTCTCGCGTGGACTTCCTCTTTGATCTCGCCCTCGAGCGTGAAATTCCCGTTGTCGCCGTCGGGGATGGCGGCAATGAGATTGGCATGGGAAAAGTGGCCGATCATGTCAAAGCACATGTACCCTATGGCGATACCTGCCAATGCGGGTGTGGTGGCGGGATCGGGGCGGTCACGGGATGCGACGTTCTCGTCACCGCCGCCTGTTCGAACTGGGGATGCACTGCGATTGTCGCTGCTATGGCGGCACGCACGGGCAATGCCAAACTGCTGCATACCCCCGAACGCGAAGCATTGCTGCTTGACACGATGGTGTCAAGTGGACTGATTAACTCAACACATGGCATCGTCGACGACAGCGTCGATGGATTTCCGCGCGCGTCACATCTTGCTGTGGCCGAGCTCTGCCGAACCATTGTGAGCCGCGCGCTCTGAACCAACAGGAACTATCTATGATCCAGGACAATCCAACCCTGATCGCAGCGATCCGTGATCGTTTTGCGCACGTGGACAGCTGCCCCTTTCAGGGCGAGCGTATCTTTTTTGAAAATGCCGGCGGCGCCCTGACCTTGAAGAAGGTCGCTGAAACCTCAGCATTTTATGCAGCGATCCCTGACAATCCCGGGCGCATAAACCCAGCGGGGCAAGGCACACAGGACGTGATCAACACATCACGCGCTGACTTGGCCGTCTTTATGAACGCAACCTCGGGCCAGTTTTTTGCCGGTGAAAGCGGGACGGAACTGCTGTTTCGTATGATCCGCACCGCCTGTGTGAACGCTCCTAAAGGCGCCAAAGTGATTGGGTCGTCGATTGAACACCCGGCATCGCGGTCGGCTGCACAACGCTGGGCCGAGATTGCCGGGCTCGACTATGTCAATGTTCCCCACAACGACGCCTCGGGTCTGGTCACAGCCGAGGATTATGCTGCGGCGATGACACCCGATGTCGCCGTCGCCACCATTTTGCACGCCTCCCCTGTCACCGGGATGGGTATGGATGTTGAAGCGATTTCAAAGGCCATTCGTGCCGTGGCACCCGATTGTCTGATCATTGTCGATGGCATCCAGCACGCAGCGCATGGTCAACTAGATTTGGCAGCTTACGACGTGGATGGATATGCGATTTCTCCATACAAAGTGTTCTCACGTCACGGCTATGGCATTGCCTGGATTTCGGACAAGCTCAGCGCCCTGCCCCACGACATGCTGATCGATGCACCCGCAACAGGTTGGGAATTCGGCACCCGCGACGCAGGGGCCTTTGCCACGGTCTCGGATGTCGTCGATTACTTTGATTGGCTGGGGGGCGAGGTCTCGGAGGAAACAGACCGTCGCAAACGGATTGAGGCCGCTGGGCATGCCATCCATGCCTATGAGACACATCTGACCAATGCGATGATCAACGGTACCGGCAACCTGCCCGGCCTGCGTGACATGGAGCACATCCGTATCATTGCCGGTGAAGACAATCCCGCGCGCGAAGGGCTGGTGTCGGTTGTTGTGGATGGCAAGGCATCACCTGATGTCGTCGAGGTGCTGAACCAGCAGGGCATCCGCACACACACCCGAAAAGCGGACCACTACAGTGGCAATGTTCTGACCCCTCTCGGGTTGGAGGACTGTATTCGTGTCTCTCTGTGTCATTACAACACTGAGGGAGAGGTCGCCAAACTTCTTGGGGCGCTGCAAGATCTGGCGTAAGCCTCTGACCAGGCTTTGACGGTTTTGCTTGTGTTCTGAGAAAAACTGTCAAAGCTACCTAGACCTATCCAAGGAATGCTCTCTCGTGCCCGACAGCAACGTCCAGCCTCTGCGCCCAAAACCAAAGCCTATTCAAATCTATTTTGGGCTTTTGCCAGGGTATTCGCTTTTGACGGTGTCCGGCGCGATAGAGGTTTTGAATTTCGCCAACGAATATGTCGGCCAAAAGGCCTTTCAGTGGATGATCTGCAGCGAGACAGGGGACCCGGTTCCCGACCGAACTGGCCTACGTCTTCCGGTTGATGGCCCGTTCCCGAGCGTGTCTGACCGGGACATCGTATTGGTCTGCGCCGGAGAAAAGGTCAACGAAACCTGCTCGATACCTCTCCTCAACTGGGTACGGAAAAGCGCGCGATTTGGGGCGGCCCTGGGCGGTTTGGACACCGGGAGCAAGGTTCTCGCCCGTGCGGGAGTTCTGAATGGTGTGGCGACCACCATCCACTGGAAGAACCGCGTCACCTTTTTCGAAGAACACCCGGACGAGGTGTTGACGGGGGATGTCTATACTGCAGAGCGCGGGCGCTATGCCACCGCGGGGGGCACCGCCTCGATTGATCTGGCCTTACATCTGGTCTCCGAGATCTGTGGCGAAGACATCGCGCATCAGATTGCGGTGCGCATGAATTATACCAATATCCGGGTTCTGCAGAGTTCGGAAAAAATTCAGGCGGCAGATCAGGTTGGGTTCCGGCACCCGAAACTTTCGATCATTCTATCTCTGATGGAAACCAACTTAGAGGAACCACTGCGTCCTACCGATCTCGCCCGTTCGGTCAATATCTCCGCCCGACAGCTGGAGCGGCTCTTCCGGCGCTACCTCAAGAGCACGCCGTCCGCCTATTATACAAAGATGCGACTGGAGCACGCCCGCAACCTCCTGCTTCAATCCGACATGTATATCGCCGATGTCGCCGTCGCCTGCGGGTTCGGCTCTGCCTCGCATTTTTCACGCCGCTTTCGCAGCCACTTCGGATATTCACCATTTAAACTCCGTCTCGCAGAACAGGCCTGCTAACGCACGTAACCTTCTCTTGACCCGGCGGCATGCCAAGAGCTTTGTCACACACCTACATTCGTTCGCGAAATCTGTCTAAGAAGCCGGGTTCAACACTGGAGGGATAAGAGCAACTGTGCGCAAAAACGGCCTTGTTAAAAATTTCTCCGAAGATGCATTTTTTTAAGAAACAGCTCTGGACGTCCGAAAAAGCTATAGTTATACAGCCCTCAATTCCGGCGTAGCTCAGCGGTAGAGCAGTTGACTGTTAATCAATTGGTCGTAGGTTCGATCCCTACCGCCGGAGCCAATTTTCACGTAAGTGTCTGATCTCAGTAACTTTCCCCTTAGGGGGTCCGTTACTGTGACACCAGACTGTGACACCGCTGCGGCGGTGTTTTTGGGTCGGTCTCCTATCTGGAGCCCGAAAATGACCGCTCTCCCCCATCTCACTTGCCGAGACGGCGTCTATTACTGGCGGCGCAAGGTCCGCCCGCAATCCACAAGAATCGTCGACCTCAGGGTCTCGTTGCGCACCACAGACCGGGGTCGAGCGACTATACTATCCCGTGTACTTAGCGCGGAGAGCGAACCACTCATGGCGTCCCTTGAACAGGATCGGATCACCCTAGACGAAGCCAGGAAATACCTGCAACACGTGGTAAGAACCCATGTGACCGCTGAGCATGATTTGCGACAAGACCTTCGGTTCCGCTACGGGGCACCGCCCTGTGAGATGGAACGGCAGATCACCTTCG
>JAGDYZ010000018.1:0-113723 GCA_049116335.1 Pelagimonas sp.
TGATCATCCGGGACGGAACAACTAAAGAGACCACACCCAAAGAAGCTTCAAAACTCTCAGTAAAAGGAGAGACTAGTGCCGCAAGCATTACGAAAATTAACACTAAGGGCGCCGCAAAGAGAAAATACCACCCCATCAGATAGAGCATTGCAGCACATAAGCCCATTATCCCCCAGAGCCATCCCGACAGCGTCCAAGGTGGTGTATCGGTCTGTGAAGGCAAAACGGTCTCATTCGTTGAAGTTGTGTTCAATTACTTATCTCGGTTCATACCTATTGCCTACTCCGTTGATTGCCGACTTTCGCGGCATTGCGGAAAGCCTCGTCAGATGACCCCGCCAAATCGCGACATGAACAATGCCAAAATGGTCACCCCCCAAAGAATATACTTCAGAGCACGCATTTGCTTACCAAGCTCGCCCCCTTTCTCATCGGGAAACTTGTCATCAAAAGCTTTCTGAATATGAGCTCTCAGGGTGACGGCGAGCAAAAGTAAGAATAAACACCCCATCCACAACCAAGACACCTCATCAAACAGAGATGATTTGTCACCCTTTACATAAAACACGCGCGCTAAGATTTTCACCGTTATTTCAAAAACAGGTTCAAGCGGGTTACCTGACGCCAAAAATACCTCCGTCAAAATGTTTCGATTTCAATTCCGCTCCCGCGATCAAACGAGTGCAGATCGTTTGGCCCGAATGCTATTCTAGGTATTCATTGAAATTCAAACGTCCAGATCTTGAAAACCCATCGTCATTCCCCACACCACAGGTGTAAAAACCCGCCTCGATTGTCATAGCACCGGTCCCAGCTGCTTTGCGCGGCCATTTCGGCGGCGATCTGCATGGCGTCTTTCAGATCGGCGCTGGTTTCGACCGCCACAAAGGTGCCTCCGGTGGTTTTGGGAATGCACAGCATCGCCTCACGCTGCGCTTGGTTCAAGGTCAGGGCGATGAAATGCACCTTCAGCTCGACATTCTGCCGGCGCAGATCCTGCGCGATCTCACACATGTCGCGGGTTTTGTCACAGGTCTCTTCACCGTCGGACACCAGAATGATGCTGCCGCCTTTGCCCTCAAGCTGCTCGGCCGCAATCTCAAGCGCGCGGGCAATTGGCGTGTGGCCATATTTGCGTGTCGCCAGCCCTGCGACGTGTTGCAACAGCGCGCCCCGGTTCGAGGCCAGTGGCGCAACCGGTGCCATCGGATGCACCCAGCAGCCGTCGTAAAAGGACACAAGCCCCACTTCATGTTCAGGCGATCCACGGTGAATCGTGCCGATCGCCGACCGCACCGCAGCCTTGGCCACAACCAGCCGGGTCTCACCGTTGAGCTCGGTCTCCATCGAGGAGGAGGCATCCAGAATAAAGACCGTGCGCTCGGCCACAGCCGCCCCAACCCATCCGAAACAGGACAGCCCCATAAGGCAGATCCCATAGGCCAGCTGACGCATTGGACCAAACATCACACACCTTCACACAGATACAAACCCGGGCAGTCTAGCGCAGATCCCTTAAGGCGCGTCTAATTCGGACCGGTGTCGGGTGTCACACCCGTGGCGGTCGGGATTTGTAGACCGGTAGGCTCCAGCCAAAACTGAGCGACCCCGCGCGCAGGGCAAAGACCACTGCGGCACAGCCCAGCGCCGCCAGATCCGCGCCGATGCGCGGTGCCAGCAACATCGCCAGCGACCCGGCGAAGGCACAGGTCACATAGAGCTCGCCCTGTTTCAGGATCAGCGGCACCTCATTGGCCACCACATCGCGCATCAGCCCCCCGGCACAGCCTGTTGCGATGCCCATGACCACCACAATCGCCGCCGGTTGGCCCAGCGCCTGCGCCACGCCGGCCCCCGCCGCCACCGCCACGGCCAAAGCCGCCGCATCCAGCCAGAGGATGGCCCGGTAGCGGCTCTCGATCAGATGGGCCGTGAAGAACACCACAAAAGCCGCGCCACAGCCCAGCCCCAGATAGATCGGATTGGCGATCCAGATCGGTGTGCGGTCCAGCAGGATATCCCGTAGCGTGCCACCGCCCAGCCCGGTCAGGCAGGAGAAAAAGGCAAAGCCCACAATATCAAGCTGCGCCCGGCTCGCCACTAAAGCGCCGGTCAGGGCAAAGACCAGCACGCTGGCATAGTCGAGAAAATCAAGCATCGTCATGGCGCTAACCTAGCCCGACCTAGCAGGAAGGGGAATGCAATTTGCACGTCTGCCCATTGCCCGCTTCGCCCCCCTCTGTCAGAGTGCGCCGGTTCGCCCCAGCCAAGGACCAGCCCCCGTGCCGAAACCCCGCCTCTCTGACCATGTGATCCTGATCTGTGGGGCTGTGGTGATGACCGGGCCCATGTTGATTTTGCTGTGGCGGTTGGTGGTGGGATTGAACCCGGCCGAGATCTGGGCGGTGTTTGCCGATCTCTGGGTCAATGGGGTCAGCCGATCCAGCATCGGCGCCTCTGCCATGATGTGGAATTCCATGGTGCTCGCACTGGGGATCGCCCTTCTAAAATGCGCCCTGTCGATGCTGGCGGCCTATGCGCTCGTTTGTTTCCGGTTGCGCGGGGCCAATATCTTCTTTGGCGCCATCCTGCTGGCCATGTTCTTTCCGATCGAGGCCCGCATTCTGCCAACCTTTGCGGTCACCACCGAGCTGGACCTGCAAAACACCTATGCCGGGATGATCCTGCCCATCACCGCCAGCGGGCTGGGGGTTCTGGTGCTGCGTCGGTTCCTGCTGCAACTGCCACCGGAACTGATGGAAGCGGCCCAGATGGATGGGGCCGGGCCGCTGAGGTTTCTGCGCGATGTGGTGATCCCCATGTCGCTGCCCGCGATGACCGCCCTGTTTGTGATTCTCTTTGCGCTGGGGTGGAACCAATATGTCTGGCCGATCATGGTCACCACCACCAGCCAGAGCCATGACACCCTTGTGCGCGGCATGGCCTATGCCGGGCTTGGCGGGCGCTCAGGCCTCGCGCTGGCGTTTCTCGCGCTCCTGCCCCCCACCGTTCTTGTCATTGTGCTGCAACGCCCCTTGGTGCGCGCCATGACCGCCGGGATCCACTAACCCCTGCGACCCCAAGAAAGGCAGACTTTCCATGCCTCTCTGCTAAGGTACTCTCAGAGTGATGAGTCGAGGGTGTTGATATGGCCCGTGTGGTCCCAGTTTCGTTTTTGCCATGGCTGACGACGCTTTACCTGACCGGTTTGGTGGGTGTCGCAATGTTTGCGCTGGCCCAGAGCCTGCAGCCCTCCGCCGATGTTCACGCACAACAAACCCCAATACTCAATCTCGGGTCGCTCCTTCCCGGCGAGCCTCAGACACGCCGTTACAAAGGCAGCGCGATCGTTTTTCTTCGTCTGACCGACGCACAGATCGAGACCATCCGCACGAGTGGCCCCACCTCCGCCCTAACCGATCCCGTGGCGCGCAATCGCAATCTTGCACCGGACGCCCCCGCAACCCTGGAAAACCGCACCGTAGACTGGAATGGGCCGGTGTTTGTTTTCGACGGCCGATGCGATTCTTTTCAACCCATGCCACTTTACGACGCCGGATACAGGTCCGGTTGGTTCTGCATGCGCAACGCCGCCCATTTTGACATTCTGGGTCGCTACCACAAAGGCATGGCACTCCAAAACCTTGCGATCCCGAGGTTTGAGGTCGACGAGACGGGCGGTGTCTATCTGACCGAAGACCCCCCACGCATAACCCAGGTCCAACTCGACCGTATTCTCTATGGCAAGTGACGCAGGCGCGTCAGCCTGCCCCACCTTCATCCTGTTCGCCCCGCCAATAGGCCAGTGGCGTCATACCGATCTGTTTGCGAAAACTGGCGATGAAATGCGCCTGATCATAATAGCCCAACCGCAGCGCAAGGTCGGCAAAATCTGGCCGCGAGCTGTCTCGCAGGGCCGCCAGAACATCATGCAGCCGCGCCCGGTTGATCACGGTCTTTGGGCTTAGCCCGACAAAGCGGCGAAACTGATCTTGCAGGCTGCGCAGGCCAATGCCGGACTGCGCCACCAGATCGGCAACGCGAAACACATCTGGATTATCCTGCACATAGTCGACTAGATCAGACAATCGGCGCAGTTGGGTGGGCATCTCTTCCACCGCACGCGCCAAAAGCCCAACCGCCTGTTCCGCCCCACCGGTCGTGGGGGATGTCATCACCAGATCCGTCATAGCCTCGGCCAGCTCCGGCACCCCAAGCTGCGCCACCGCCCGCGCCTGATCGGTAAGCGCCACAGCCTCATCAGGCCAAAGCGCCCCCTGTCCTGCCGGGCGCAGCCGCAATCCAACAACGCGCCCCCACCCCGTCAGCGGATAGTCAAACGGCGCACGCATCGACCCAAACAAAGCGGTGCCCCGGGCCTGATCCGCCACAAGGTTGAACCCCGGATAGGGCAGGGTCCGCTGGCGATGCATCACCCCTTCTGGCAGATCCCATTCGACACACCAGACATGGCGAAACCACGGCAGGCGCGCAGGATCACGTGGCACAAACTGGCGCAGGGTCAGATGCCGTGCCATATCCACAGGGGCAACCACACCGCCGGTCAGGGGCGTTTGGCGTTCTATCAATCTTATCATCTGCGTGTTTTTCCAATACCTGCGCGCGACAGTGGCGTAGCTCAGGGGCAAAAGACAAGGAGATCCCAAATGAAGCTGTATCATTGCCCCAACACCCGGTCCTCTCGCGTGCTTTGGTTGCTGGAAGAATTGACCGCGCGGGATAAGGTTTCGGTCGAAACTGTGACCATCACCTCTGAACCACGGAGCACTTTGGCGGATCCGCGCAATCCTCATCCCGAGGGCAAGGTGCCCTGCCTCGACACCGGCGCTGGGGTGATGACGGAATCCGGAGCGATCATTGGCTATCTCGCGGATCTCTATGGCGCAGGCACGCTGGCGCCGCATCCCGACGAGCCGCAGCGCGGGGCCTATCTCAATTGGCTGCATTATTCAGGCGGCGTGATGGAGCCGGTTCTGACCCAGACCTTTGGCGGCCAACCTGCATCCGAGCTGTTCACCACCACCTTTCGCGATGCCGAGGCCATGGCGGATCGGTTGGACACGGTGCTGACCCAACACCCCTATCTGATGGGCGAGAAATTCAGCGCCGCGGATGTCCTGATCGCAGCGCCCTTTATCTGGTTTGCCGCCATGACCCCGGACCGGCCCGCCATCAAAGACTGGGTGGCTCGCTGCGCCAAGCGCCCCGCCTTTGTCAAAATCTCAGAAGAGGATCAGGCACCGATGGCGCTCCAGACAAAAGGGTAAGCGGGACCGGCAAAAACACTTTGCGGATTCCCCGCAACGGGATACGCCATTTTGCAGGCAAACAAGCGGAGGTCCCCAATGCCCCATGTTGTTTTGGAATATTCTCAGGCTGTTGAAGACAGCTGTGACATGCAGACGCTGTGTGAAGATCTGTTTCAAGTGCTCGCCACGCAAGAAACCTTCGACGCCAGCGCCATCAAGGTCCGTGCCACGCCGGTTGCGTTTTTCCGCATCGGGACCGAGCCACAAAGCTTTGTGCATGCGACGCTGATGCTAATGGATGGTCGCGATGAACCCACCCGGCGGGCGCTCAATGCCTGCGTGCTTGATGTGCTTGCCAAATCCCTGCCCGGGGTTGGCAGCCTGACGGTGCAGGATGTCGAAATGTGCCGCGCCACCTATGCCAAACGGGTGTTATAGGCCCGCGACTTTGAAAACTGCACCCTATGGGACGGTGGGCGGGGCGAGGCTTGGCACAAGCGAGCGCCGTGCCGTCCCAAAACCTTGTCAGGTCTTAAATGGCGCCATGCCCGCGCGGGCCAGCTCATCCGCGCGTTCGTTTTCTTCGTGGCCTGCGTGCCCTTTGATCCATTTCCAGGTCACGTCATGCCGCGCCTGCGCCTCATCCAGCCGCTGCCACAGATCGGCATTTTTCACCGGTTTCTTGGCGGCGGTTTTCCAACCATTGCGCTTCCAGCCATGGATCCAGCCGGTCACGCCATTTTTGACATAGGCGCTGTCGGTCACAACTGTGATCACCGAGGCGCTCGCCAGGGTTTCCAGCGCCATGATCGCCGCCATCAATTCCATCCGGTTGTTGGTGGTATCCGCTTCACCACCATCCAGCGTACGTTCCTTCACAACCGTCTCGCCATCTTTGGCCAGCAAAAGCACACCCCAGCCTCCGGGGCCGGGGTTTCCAGAACAGGCACCATCGGTATAGGCAAAAAGATCGGGCATATCAGGCTTTCATGCTGTGGCCGTGGTGCTTATCCATGCTGCGCGCACGCCGTCAAGCCCGTTGTCCGCCCCTGTCGCATAGGGGCCCGGCGTCAGGCCTGCCGCCCATAGCAGCGTGCTCAGGCTGTCCTGGGTGTAATAGGTATAGCGCCGCCCAATGGGATCGACCTTACTGCCCTCGCCCTCTTTCACCGCAATGTGGAATTTGCCCCCCGGCTTGAGGGCTTGTTTGATGGCCGACAGATGCGCGGGCATGTCGTCACGCGGCGCATGCAAAAGGCTGAAATTGGCCCAGATCCCATCATAAATCCCTTTGGCGTCCAGATCGGCAAAGACCGCCTGGCGGGCCATGACATCAGGGGTTTGCGCCGCCAAAGCCACCATCTCTCGCGAGGCATCCCAGGCCTCAACCACAAATCCGGCCTTGGCAAAATGTGCCGACGACGTTCCCGGCCCACAGCCCAGATCCAAAACCCGTCCGCCCGCTGGCAACAGCTGTATAAAGGCGTTCAGAATGGGCCCGGCTTTGTCGCTGACCGTCATTTTGGAATAATCTGCAGCGCGGGTGTCATAGACGCGAATGGTATCAGGATCACTCATAGGTCACGCCCTTTCCAATGCCAGCCGCCCGGCCAAGGCGGCAAAAATCGCTGCAAAGGACCGGTTGAGCCAGCGCATGATCCGCGCGCTGCCCAGAATCCAATCCCGTGCCTGCGCCGCAAAGAGACCGTAGACCACAAAAACCGCAAAGGTCATCGCCATAAAGACACCGCCCAGCACCAGCATCTCGGTGCCCGCCGCGCCCGCATCACCGGACAGAAACGGCGGCAACAGCGCCAGAAAGAAGATCGACAGTTTCGGGTTCAGGATATTGATCAGCGCCCCACGCCAGGCCACTCTCAGACCCGCATCGGTTTTCCGCTCGGCGCTCACCGCCAAGGCCCCGCCCGACCGCAATGACTGCCAAGCGAGCCACAGAAGATAGGCCACACCGGCAAACTTCACGAGGGTGAACAACACCGCCGAGCTGTGCAGCACCGCCGCCAGACCCAGCATTGCTGCAGCCAGATGCGGCACAATCCCAAGGGTACAGCCCAGCGCCGCCATCAGCGCGGGCATCCGCCCCTGCCCCAGACCAATCGCAAGGGTATAGATCACCCCCGTTCCCGGAGCGAGCACAACAACAAAGGCGGTGAGAAGGAACTGCAGCGAAATCATCGGGGCCTCATAGATCAAAACAGAGCCACCGTACGGTGCCACAAGCATTTGCCAACCCTGTTTTTCTAACCTGCCCCCGTTGCAACGCCGAAGATGACGATCCGGGATGGCCAAAAGCCATCCGCCCATTGGATCCCTGAGAGGCCCCATCCGGCCCCTCACCCGGGTGCGCAGAGCGTTACGCCCTCTGCGCCACTGTCCGCCCCTCGGGGCACGGCGCCGATCTTCGATTACTGTGTACGACCTTGGCAAACATCGCCGCCCCCCGCCAGCCCTCACGCTGAGCGGGGTTGCCGCTCTTGTTATTCGGGGTAGGGACGGCGCGCGCGCGCCTTGCCCAGCGCCTTGCCAGAGGCGGATCGCGCGGTTGCGGTCCACTCATAGGTGTGGCTGCCGGCGGGGGGACAGGGGCTTTTGTATTTGAAGGTGCCAAACGGCAATTGACCATTGGTGCTGATCTTCACCTTGCCGCCCCCATGGTTATAGCTCGGCACATTCCGGTCTTTCAGACGAAAATCCACCCGCGCCGTGCCCTCTGGCAGGTCTTTCAGAACAAATGCCGGGGCTCCGACAGTGTTCGGGCGCCCGGTTTTGCACAGGGGGATATCCCCCCATTCAAAAGACAAAGAAAACTCAGCCTGCGCCATGCCTGCGCTGCAGATCCCCGCGATGACGCACATCCAAAACTTGCCCATGGTCCATCCAAATCCATACATGTTTCAATGGCCCCAGTGGTATCGTCATTCCGGGATCTGGCAAGGCGCTTCTGCAGATTTTCAGGATTCCAAATCCAATTCCTGTGCATAGTCTGGTCTGAGAGGATCAGGAGGTCTGTCATGTCAGAAATCGAAGGCGGATGTCTGTGCGGCGCAGTGCGTTTTCTGGCGCGGGGTGCACCAAAGCGGGTGGGCCTGTGCCATTGCCTGAAGTGTCGCAAACACCATGGTGCCGCGTTTTATGCCGCCGCAGTGTTTGAGGGCACAGCCGTTCAGATCACCGGCACATCCCAGAGCTATCAGGGGCGGCATTTCTGCCCCACCTGCGGCTCTTCTGTTTTTGCGGTGACCGGAAATGAAACCGAGCTGCATCTGGGCGCGTTGGATCATCCCAGCCAGTTCACGCCAGAGTACGAACTTTGGATATCACGTCGGGAAAACTGGCTTAGCCCCTGCCCGGATGCCGCTCAATACGACATCAACCGTCTGGACGATTAGGCCGGAACGCGCAGCACGCGGGGCACTTTGAACTCGATGTTTTCCTGCGCGGTTTCCACCTGTTCAACAGTCACATCATAATGCGCTTTGAAGGCGTCAATGACCTCGTTGATCAGCACTTCCGGGGCCGACGCCCCGGCTGTGATGCCGACCGATGAAATCCCCTCAAGCGCGCGCCAATCGATATCCGTGGCGCGCTGCACCAGCTGGGCATAGCCACAGCCGTTTTTGCGGGCGACCTCAACCAAACGTTTTGAGTTGGACGAATTGGGCGCGCCCACCACCAGCAACGCATCGCAATGCGGCGCAATGGCTTTGACAGATTCCTGCCGGTTGGTGGTGGCGTAGCAGATGTCTTCTTTGTGCGGCCCAACGATCTTGGGAAAGCGGTCATTCAGCGCGGCAACGATGCCCTTTGTGTCATCGACCGAAAGGGTGGTCTGGGTGACAAAGGCCAGACGATCCGGGTCGCGCACCTCAACCGTGGCTACGTCTTCGACCGTTTCCACCAAGAGCACCTCGCCCTCTGGCAATTGCCCCATGGTGCCCACGGTTTCGGGATGGCCTTCGTGGCCGATCATGATCATCTGCAACCCAGCATCCGCATGCCTCTGCGCCTCGATATGCACCTTGCTCACCAGTGGACAGGTGGCATCAACAAAGACCATTTCCCGCGCCTGCGCTGCGGCAGGCACCGATTTGGGCACGCCATGGGCGGAGAAAATCACCGGGCGATCATCGGGACAATCTTCCAGCTCTTCCACAAAAATCGCGCCTTTGTCGCGCAGCCCATCGACCACAAATTTGTTGTGCACGATCTCGTGGCGCACATAGACCGGCGCCCCCCATTTCTCGATCGCCATCTCGACGATTTTGATTGCCCGATCAACACCGGCGCAAAAGCCCCGAGGGGCCGCAAGATAGAGGGTCAGCTTGGTCATTGGCATGCGCTCCTTTGGGGCAGAGCTAGTGGTTTGCGGTGTCTGCGTCCAGAGGCAAGGGACGAAAAGCCGCCCCAACGCCCATGAGAGACACCGAGAAAGAAACATCGGCGCGACCAGAGTTCACAGCGATCATTCCGGTTGGGCCGTAACAACATAGGTCAGCGCCGCCGCAACTGATGCCGGGTCGTCAAGCTGGGCCAGTGGACGCAGCTGAACCTCAAGGGCTTTGCCGTAGATTTTCCAGATGGCGGCCCGGGCTTTCAGTCCTTTGTCCGTGACCTGCAGAACCCGGCCACGTCGATCGTCTTCTGCCACACAGATCTGCAACAGCCCCGCCGCCTCCATGCGTTTCGACATATGCGACAGCGCAGACGG
The DNA here is from genome assembly GCA_049116335.1 of Pelagimonas sp. Classification (GTDB taxonomy): domain Bacteria; phylum Pseudomonadota; class Alphaproteobacteria; order Rhodobacterales; family Rhodobacteraceae; genus CANMIH01. The sequence goes on from JAGDYZ010000018.1 coordinate 10,000, forward strand.
TTCAAACAGAAGATCCTCGACAACAACCGAAGGACGCGCGGTGCCGCCTCGCCGTTCGATTGCCCACAACACATCATACCATTTCAATGGGGGGAGATCCGCGTCGCGCAGCTTTTTGTCCACCTGCCGCATCAGCGAGAGGCGCGCCTTGTTCAACGCCACCCAGATCGCGACATGGCTGGGGTCGGGATCGGGTACCACGGTGTCTTCTGGATCCGTCACGTCTTTGTGAGTGCGCATTCTTCATCCTAGCAATTCACGCCGCCATGGAATTACATGACGACGTCAACTAAATTTCACTTACAGCACATGGAGTACACGATGCGCCTTATCACCACCACTCTTCTTATGTCCGCCCTAGCCCTGCCAGCCCTGGCCGAGACCCGCACCTATGCCACCGATCAGGGCCACACTGAGGTGCGCTTTGGCTGGGACCACGCAGGCGTCAGCCGTCAGCACGGTGAGTTTGACCGCGCCGAAGGTAAGCTGTCCATTGATCTCGACGATCCCGCGTCGGCCTCGCTTGAGGTGACCATCGACGCAACATCGTTGTCGACCGGATTTGGCCCCCTCGACGATCATGTCAAAAACGCTGATTTTCTTGAGGTCGAGGCGCATCCAACCATTCGCTTTACCTCAAGCTCAGTCACCCTAACCGGCGACACCACGGCGGATGTCGCAGGCGACGTTGTGGTGCGCGGCGTTGCCGTTCCTACCACGCTGAAAGTGGACCTGACCCATCAGGGCGCGCACCCGCTGGCGCAGTTCATCGACTATTACAAAGGCGACTGGCTGGCCTTCCGCGCCACCGGCGAGATTGACACCTCATCACTGGGTTTTGCCCTGCCGGTTGGCACGCTGGTTGTCGACATCTCGTCTGAGCTGAAGGCCGAGTGAGGGTTGAACCCAAACCGGCGCTTCAAAAGCAAAAGGGCCATCCAAGCGGATGGCCCTCGATCTTTGGCTGTCTATCAATAAGATAGCTAAGTGTTTATTCGCCTGACGCGACCTCAAAGCTGCGCTCGATCGGATTTTCCCGCGGTGGGCGACCGACCACTTCACGCAACTCGTCAAGCTCGATGAAGTTATCCGCCTGACGGCGCAGTTCATCGGCAATCATCGGCGGCTGGCTGCGAATGGTCGAAACCACCGACACCCGAACACCCTGACGCTGCAGCGATTCAATCAAGGGGCGGAAGTCACCGTCCCCCGAGAACAGCACGATATGATCCACACGGGGCGCCAGCTCCATGGCATCAACCGTCAGCTCGATGTCCATATTGCCTTTGACCTTACGACGGCCCTGGCTGTCGGTGTATTCCTTGGCCGGCTTGGTCACCATGGTGAACCCATTGTAGTTCAGCCAATCAACCAGCGGACGGATCGGTGAGTATTCGTCGTTTTCCAGCAGGGCAGTGTAGTAGAACGCCCGCACCATCTTGCCACGACGTGCAAATTCCTGGCGAAGCAGTTTATAGTCGATGTCGAAGCCAAGCGATTTTGCCGCTGCGTAAAGGTTCGAACCATCGATAAACAGCGCCAGCCGTTCGTCTTTGTAAAACATCAAATGTCCTTTCACCCAAATGATGACTGCCATGCGGTGTGAGTGTAAAAAAATGCATTGGCAGTATCGGTTGAAACAAAATAATTGAAATTGAAGCGTGTTCAAGCACGCTCGCAATCTCAAAAGGATAGAGAAGCGCGCTCTATGGTACAAGAATTCTTGATCGCCCTTGGATCGAACCTAGGGTCAACCTCAGGCAACCCGCTGGACACACTCGAATCGGCCTTCTCCGAACTGGTCTCCCGTGGCGCAACCGTGGTGCAGCAAAGTCGATATTATGCGACCCCCTGCTTTCCTGCAGGAGCCGGTCCAGACTACGTCAATGCCTGTGCTCGCGTCAACCTAGAGGGGAGCCCTGATGAACTTTTGCGAATCATGCACGAAATCGAAGCCGATTTTGGCCGGGCCCGCGTCCAGCGCTGGGGCAGCCGGACCCTCGATCTCGACCTGATTGCCATGGCAGATGTCGTGTTGCCGGATGCGCAAACCCACAATCGGTGGCTCACCCTGTCCCTAGAAGAGCAGATGACCGCCAGCCCCGATCAGCTGATCCTGCCCCATCCGCGCCTGCAGGATCGTGCCTTTGTGCTTGTGCCCTTGGCGGATGTCGCCCCCGATTGGCGGCATCCCGTGCTGGAAAAAACCGTGCTGGAAATGCGCGATGCCCTGCCCGCCGAGCACCTGGCCGAGGTTGTTCCGATTGCGCGATAACAGCTTGCCTTTCCGGAGCATCCCCGATAAAAGCAGCCTTTCTGATGCATCCAGACCGAGGTAGAGCGCCCCATGGCCCGCGTAACCGTAGAAGACTGCGTAGATAAGGTTCAGAACCGTTTCGAGCTGGTGATGCTTGCTGCACACCGGGCCCGCGAGATTTCGGCCGGCGCTGCGCTGACTGTAGAGCGTGACAACGACAAAAACCCTGTTGTTGCCCTGCGTGAAATCGCCGAAGAAACTCAGTCGACCGACGATCTGCGCGAACGCCTGATCGAGTCGAACCAGTCGCAGATCGAAGTTGACGAGCCAGAAGAAGACGCAATGGCGCTTCTGATGGGTGCGGAATCCGACAAGCCTCAAGAGGACGACATGTCGGAAGAAAAACTGCTTCGTGCATTGATGGAAGCGCAGGGTCAGGGCTGACCCGCGCCACTTTAAGGACAGGCCACGGATGATTGCAGCGAAAGACCTTGTTGCTCTGGTTCGTGAGTACAATCCAAAAACCAATGAAAAACTGATCTACGCGGCCTATAACTATGGCCGCGAGATGCACGATGGGCAGTTTCGCAAATCCGGCGAACCCTATTTCACCCATCCTGTGGCGGTGGCCGCAATCCTGACAGAGCAACGTCTGGACGATGCCACCATCATCACCGCCCTTCTGCATGACACCATCGAAGACACGCGCTCAACCTATACTGAGGTGTCCGAGAAATTTGGCGTCGAAATCGCGGATCTGGTGGATGGCGTCACCAAGCTAACCAATCTGCAATTGTCGAGCACTGAGACCCAGCAGGCGGAGAACTTCCGCAAGCTGTTCATGGCCATGTCCAAAGACATGCGCGTGATCCTGGTCAAGCTGGCCGACCGGTTGCATAACATGCGCACCATCCGCGCCATGAAACCTGAGAAACAGGTGAAAAAGGCGCGTGAAACCATGGATATCTATGCCCCGCTTGCCGGCCGCATGGGGATGCAATGGATGCGGGACGAGTTGGAAGATCTGGCTTTTCGCGTGCTTAATCCCGAAGGCCGCAGCAGCATCATCCGTCGTTTCATCACGCTGCAAAAAGAAACCGGTGATGTGATCCATCGGATCACCGGCGACATGCGGCAAGAGCTCGACAAGGTCGGGATCTCGGCTGAGGTTTATGGCCGTGCCAAAAAACCCTACTCGATCTGGCGCAAGATGCAGGAAAAGAAGATCGGCTTTTCCCGCCTGTCTGACATCTATGGCTTTCGCATCATCACACAGGACGACGCCGATTGTTACGCCACCCTTGGTGTGATCCACCAACGTTGGCGCGCCGTGCCCGGGCGGTTCAAAGACTATATCAGCCAGCCCAAATCCAACGGCTATCGGTCGATCCACACCACGGTGTCAGGGCGCGATGGCAAACGGGTTGAGGTCCAGATCCGCACCCGGCAGATGCACGAAGTAGCCGAATCCGGTGTGGCGGCGCATTGGTCTTACAAAGATGGCCAGCGCGCTGAAAACCCATTTGCGGTCGATCCGGTCAAATGGATCGCCTCGCTGACCGAACAATTCGATGGCGAAGACGATCACGAGGATTTCCTCGAAGCGGTCAAGCTTGAGATGTATTCCGACAAGGTGTTCTGCTTCACCCCCAAAGGGGATGTTGTGAAACTGCCCAAGGGCGCCACGCCGTTGGATTACGCCTATCAGATCCACACCCGGATTGGCTCTAAATGTGTGGGGGCCAAAGTGGATGGGCTCCGCGTGCCGCTCTGGACCCGATTGAAAAACGGCCAGTCGGTCGAAATCATCACCGCCGAAGGTCAAACCCCCCAGCCGACCTGGCTTGATATTGCCACCACTGGCAAGGCGCGCACCCATATCCGTCGGTCCCTGCGCGAAGCCAACCGGGATCGCTATGCTAAGCTGGGTCTGGAATTGGCCCGCGCAGCCTTTGAGAACCACGGCAAAAAGGCCACCGACAAGGTGCTTGAGATGGCTGCGGGCACGCTGCGCCTCGACAGCACTGAGACCCTATTGGCCCGCTTGGGCAGTGCCGAGCTTTCGACCCGTGAAGTTGTCGAATCGGTCTATCCGGATCTTGCCATCCGTGACGACGGCCAGATCGAAGCCCAGCGCGCAGTGGTTGGTCTGGAGCATGGGCAAGGTTTCGCTCGTGCAAAATGCTGTCAGCCCCTGCCCGGCGAACGCATCGTCGGCATCGCCCATCGCGGCCAAGGTGTGGCGGTTCACGCCATTGATTGCGGCGCTTTGGCTGATTTTGAAGACAATTTGGACCGTTGGCTCGATCTGCACTGGGCCGAAGGCAACCATCCACCTGTCTATACCGTGAGCCTGGAACTGACCATCGGCAATGACGCAGGGGTCCTGGGGCGTATTTGCACATTGATTGGTGAGAGCAAGGCCAATATCTCGGACTTGAATTTCATCGACCGCAAACCGGATTTTTACCGATTGGTGATTGATGTTGATTTGCGTGATGCCGAACACTTGCACATGGTGTCTTCGGCAGTCGAGGCAGAAAGCAACGTAGCCTCGGTTGAACGTCGTCGGGATCCTGCGCTTGCGGGGCCGCCGCATGCAACCGATGGATGAGAAAGGCAGCTCGTGGTCTTTAAACGACGCGACAGGCGACCGATTTGGAAGGTCATGCTTGAGTTCTTCTGGCCCAAGGGTGGCTGGGGGCGTGCTGCTATGTACGTCAAACACCGGGTAAATCGCCTTCCTGATCCGCCCGACCGCATTGCCCGTGGCATCTGCGCCGGGGTCTTTACCACCTTTACCCCGTTCTACGGGCTACATTTTGTCATTGCGGCTCTGCTGGCCTTTGTCATGCGCGGCAATATCCTTGCCGCCATTCTGGCCACCTTCTTTGGCAATCCGCTCACCTATGTGCCCATCGGTGTCATCTCGATGAAAACCGGCTATTGGTTGCTTGGGCTAGAGGCCAACTATGAACACGGTGGGCTGGGGCATAAATTCGTCAAAGCGGGTGAAGATCTATGGCAGAACATGACTGCCATTTTCTCAGACCACGCGGCGGACTGGAGCGACCTGCGCATCTTTTACGATGAAGTGTTCTATCCCTACATGATTGGTGGCCTCATTCCGGGCATAGCCTTTGGTCTGGCCGGGTATTTTGTTACTCTTCCGATCATCACGGCCTATCAGAACCGTCGCAAAGGCGTGCTGAAGGCCAAACTCGCCTCGCTGAAGAAGAAAAAAGCACAAGACCTCTGAAAAGAGACTTGCCAAATTGGCCTGCTGTCTTTGGTCAAAATTGGACTGGACAAACCCTTTGGAACCGCGATTTTTTGGCCCACCGCCGGAATTGCGGTTTTCATTTTTGACGGCTACCCCTAGCGTCACCCGCAACACTTGACCAAGGGGCCACCTGCCATGACCGAGTTTGCCGGACGCCTGCGCCTGGGCGTGAACATCGACCACGTTGCCACTGTACGTAATGCCCGCGGTGGCGCTTATCCCGATCCTGTGCGCGCCGCCAAACTGGCCGAAGCCGCCGGGGCAGATGGCATCACCGCCCACCTGCGCGAAGACCGCCGCCACATTCTGGATGCCGACATTGACGGGCTGATGGAGGCGCTGACGGTGCCGCTTAACTTTGAGATGGCCGCGACGGATGAAATGCAGGCGATTGCCCTGCGCCACAAACCCCACGCGGTCTGTATCGTGCCGGAAAAGCGCGAGGAAAAAACCACCGAAGGCGGGCTTGAGGTTGCGCGTGAGGAAAACAAACTGGCGCATTTCATCGCGCCCCTGCGCGAGGCGGGTTGCCGTGTGTCGATCTTCATCGCCGCCGACCGTGCCCAGATCGAGGCCGCGCATCGCATTGGCGCCGAGGTGATCGAACTGCACACCGGGGCCTATTGTGATTATCACGCCGAAGGCCGCTTTGACGAACGCGATGCCGAGCTTGACCGTCTGCGCGAGATGTCGACCTTTGCCCATGATCTGGGCCTTGAGGTGCATGCCGGACATGGTCTGACCTATGACACCGTTGCGCCAATTGCTGCCTTCCCCGAGGTGATGGAGCTGAACATCGGGCATTTCCTGATGGGCGAGGCCATGTTCCGTGGGCTGGACCCCGCAATCAAAGAAATGCGCGACATCATGGACAAGGCGCGCGCGTGACCCCGGCCGAAGAGAAACACCTCAGCAGGTTTCTCAGCCTTGTCCTGCGCCATGACCCAACGGCGGCAGACATCACTTTGGATGCCGCCGGATGGGTCTTGATCGAGGATCTGATCCAAGGAGCAACCCGCATAGGCAACCGTTCTGGGTCTCAGAAAACTGTGTTTGGCTGACCACCTCTCTCGCGCCTACGTTTCTGCGCCCTCAGGCCGGCAAAATCTGATTGGTTTCGACACCTGACACGCTAGGGTGGCGATTAAGTTTGAAAGGGTCCGCCACAATGCCATTTGATCTTCTGCGTTTCACCAGCCTGCTTATCCTGCTCAAAGCCGTTATGTTGCTGATCGCAAATTTTGTGATTGCGCCGCCGACTGGCACAGCGATGGTTCTGATCCCCTTTCTTGCGGCGATGATTGAATCAACCCAAGTCTACCGCAAAACCGGGACCATTCTGAGCGGCAAACGCGGCTGGTATGCCGCGCTGGTGATGTTGGGCATCAACACCGCTGTGGGCGTTGGAGAGTTGTTTTTGTTCCGCAACCACGCGGTCGTACAGGAGATGTTTGCAACCGTGCCTGCGGATTTCCTGATGGTGTTTGGCGGTGTTGTGCTCTTCCTCATCCTGCTTGTGCTGCGGCTTGGGCTGTTCTGGGGGGCACGTTCGGCACAAAGGCAAGCGCATGATCAGTCCTGAGTTTCTCGCCATCTGGCTGGCCTGGACCCTGGCCGGCGCCTCACCGGGGCCCGCAACCTTGGGCATCGCCAGCACAGCCATGGCGCGGGGGCGCCGGGCCGGATTGGGCTTTGCGCTTGGCATTCTTGCGGGATCGGCCAGTTGGGGCATTGCGGCGGCGCTCGGGGTCTCAGCGCTGATGCTCGCCAATGCCTGGGTGTTTGAGATCATCCGCTATGCCGGGGCCAGCTATCTGTTGTGGTTGGCGCTCAAGGCGTTGAAACGTGTGCTCCAGCCATCGGAACAAGGTGCGCTGAGCCGCCCCTATCAGGGCAGTTTCACCCGGTTGTTCACCAAAGGCGCCCTAGTGCATCTGACCAACCCCAAGGCGATTATCGGGTGGGGATCGATCTATGCCATTGCCGCCCCGGCCGAGGCCTCAGTTGCTACGTTGTTTGGTTACTTCGGGCTGCTGTTCTCTGCCTCGATCTGCGTCTTTCTCGGCTATGCGGTGGCTTTCTCATCCCCGCAGGCGGTGCGCCTGTATCGTGGATTGTCGCGGTGGTTTGACCTGCTATTTGCCGGGTTCTTTGGTGTCGCCAGCTTCAAAATTCTCACCGCGCGGCTCTGAAACGCCGCTGAACAGGCCTTTTGACACGCTCTGACACCGAAATGGCCACGCCTTCGCCCGAATCCGGCGTTAGGCTGGGGTTAAGTTTTGAAAAGGTGCTGGTCATGTCGATTATTCAAATGGATCCCGAAACACTGGAAATTTCCTCCAGTGAAGCAGCGGCGGCAGGGGCCGCGGTGGCGGAAAGCTATCGGTCGAAATCGCCCTACCCCTACGGCGGATTTGACAATTTCCTGCCTGAGGCGGTGCTGGACCGCGTGTTGCAGGAACTGCGCGACCTGCCCGAGGCGGAAGACATGTTCAACCGTCCGCAGGAAAAGCTGAAGACCAGCTATAGCCCCGAGCGCCTGCCGCCCTATACCCGCAACTTGTTTTACGTGCTGAACTCGCGCCCCTTTATCCGCTTTCTCGAAGAGATGACAGGCATCAACGGGCTGATCCCCGATCCCTATTTCGCGGGGGGTGGTGTACATGTTGTGGCCAATGGCGGGCATCTCGATATCCACGCCGATTTCAACCACAACGCCAAGCTCAACCTTGAGCGTCGGTTGAACATCCTGATCTATCTCAACAAGGACTGGAAACAGGAATACGGCGGGTCGTTTGAGATCTGGAACACCGATATGACCGAACAGGTGGCGAGCTTTGTTCCCGAATTCAACCGCATGTGTTGCTTTAACACCGGGTCCGACACCTGGCATGGCAACCCCGAAACCGTGAACCACCCCGAGGGTGAGCCACGCATGTCGCTGGCGCTGTATTATTACACCGCCACATGGGATCACACGCGCAAGGCGCATACCACGCTGTTCAAACCGCGCCCCGGCACCGTGGATCAGGTTGATCGCCAGACCCGCCGCACTGAACGGTTGCAAGATATCCTGCCACCGGTGGTGTTCCGCAAGGTGATTGGTCGGTTGCAGCGGCTTGGGTTTTAACCCGCAGGCAAACGTCGCAGCAGCCGGGCCACGATGTCGCGCTCGGTGTCGTCCAGAATTGCCGCCACCCGTTTTTCTGCGGCGTGGCGGGCCTGCACAAACCCGGCAAAATCGCTCATGGCATGGGTGGCAAAGGCCAGAACAATCTCGATCTGCGCCTCTTCCCAATCGGGGATGTCGTTGCGCCCATCGCGATCCTCAACCAGCTCTCCTGCCAGCACCCGCGCCTCAACCCCATGGCCCAGCACCCCATGCGCCAGCGCCACAAGGATCTTGGCGCGGCGCTTTTGTATTTCACTGCCGATCTGGTTCCAGTGATAGGCGGCGGTATGGGCCAACGTCAGCATTTCAACATCTTCTGAGGTGCTGCGCGCACGTTCAATCAAGTCCCAGGCGGCATTATTGCACCGCCCGGCTAGGCTACGCTGAAACTCAAACTCTTTACTTTCAACCATCTCGGCCCCTCATCGTAGCGGTCTGCCCCTATGCTACTGCAAGTTGAGGGAGGAACAAGCGAGATCCCGGCGTCGGGAATTCCACCATCGAAAATCCGCCGATCCCTGATAGGCTGGTTTCAGATTTTGAAGTGGAGGTTTTTCATGCGTGCTTTGCTTACCGCAACCCTGTGTCTTGCAGCACTGCCAGCCCTGTCCCAACCGATCGACGTGTCGTTTTGCGACTGGGAATCCAGTGCGCGCAATTTGGGAGAGCCGTGGGAGGACTACACCCGTACCTTTTCCAATGGCAAAACTCGGCTTGCGATGCTGGACACCATCGAACCGGCGGCTGGGGCCGTGCGCATGTTGGTCCTCTCGCCACCCTACGATGAATTGGGATCGCGACAGTGTCGCACACTTGGGATCAACGGCATGGGCTTTGCGGGTATGAATTTTGATCAGCTGAGCGCAAGCTATGATCCCGCAACCGGGCTTGATTTCACGGTGCCCATTCAGGTGTGGAACTCAGAGAACGACAGCTATGGCCCCGGCACCCTGTGGTTTCGGCTCAATCAGGCCACAGGCGAGATCACAGGTCGGGCGAACTGACTTGCGCCTTCGCTGCGGCCCCGCTAGGCCAAGGGGAAACGGGGGCATTTCATGATCTTAGGCATCGGCACCGATCTAGCCAATATCGAACGCATCCAAGGCACACTGAATCGCTTTGGCGACCGTTTTCGCAACCGCGTCTTTACCAACGAAGAACAGCGCAAAGCGGCGCGGCGTAAAGATGTGGCTGGCACCTATGCCAAACGCTGGGCCGCAAAAGAGGCCTGTTCCAAGGCGCTTGGCACGGGGTTGGCCATGGGGATTTCATGGAAAGACATGTCGGTCACCAATCTCAAAAGCGGCCAGCCGGTGATGCATGTCACCGGATGGGCGAAAGAGCGGCTGGATGAGATGACACCGGATGGTCACGAGGCCATCATTCATGTCACGCTCACCGATGATCATCCCTGGGCACAGGCCTTTGTTGTGATCGAGGCCCGACCTCTCGCTCACTCCTGATTGTTGCGACGGTCAACTGAACCTGCGTCTGCTTCGATATCAAAAGCCCCTCGGTTGTTGTAACGAAGGTCATTGCCCTCAAACCTACCTGCCCCGCCGTCACGTATCCAAGCGCCATATTCGCCATTGTCGTTGACGATATTGTTGCGAAACACCGGCGCGCCTCCGGTCTTCACCGAGACCCCGGACCCCATGTTCCCAGAGATGACATTTTCCTCATACACGCCGCGCCCGTCACCTAACACAAAAACGCCGCTTTGATCCCCATCCATGATCACGTTGCTGCGAAACACTGGGTCTGCGCCGGTTTTCACCATTACGCCGGGATGCGAAAAGCCCGAAAACTCGTTGCCTTCAAAAGTGCCACGCCCCCCATCACGAATCACGGCCCCCGTCGCCTCTCCATTTCGAAACACATTACCTCGCAAAACAGGGTCCCCTCCGGTTTGCACCAACACACCCGCTTTGGTCGTGGCGTAGATCTCGTTGCCTTCAAAAGTGCCACGCCCGTTTTCGAACACCACAATCCCATAGCTTTTGCTGTCTCGAATGATGTTTTCGCGCAGCAGCGGGTTTCCAGAGGTCCGGACCATCACACCCGACTTAGCTGAGCCAAAAATGGTGTTGCCCTGAAATGTGCCACGCCCGTTTTCACGCACATACAGACCCGCGCCTGCGCCGCCTTGAATGGTATTGTCGCGAAACTCGGGATCGGCACCCGTCTTGATGGAGACACCAAATTCCGTATTGTCGGAAATCTCATTTCCGTCAAATTGACCCGTGGCGTCATCCAGAACGTAGATGCCACTTTTCCGATTATTTCGGATGGTGTTGTCGCGGACTAAGGGATTTGATCCTCCCGTCACAACTAAACCGGATTCCGAGTGACCGAAGATTTGGTTGTTGGTCAGCTCACCCCGACCTGCGTCTCGGATCATGACACCATGAGAACTCCCGTCGCGGATCACATTGTTGCGCACAATCGGAGAGGACCCGTTTGCGATGGTCACTACCGCCTTACCCAACGATGTCAGATCATTCCCTTCGACAACCGCCTGTGCCCCCTCGTCAAAGACAAGCCCGTATCCGTCGCCGTTGATCTGTTCCAAGCTGAGGTTGGCAATCCGTCCAGATGACGCCGTCCAGTACACGATGTCACTTTCTGTGGCGATCCAGGTGATATCCGCGCGGTCGCCAATTCCCACCAATTCGAGAGGGTGGGACACGCGAATGCTCTCGTCATAAAACCCCGCATGGATTTCAATCACAGCCCCCGGTGCGGCGGCTGCTATGGCCGCCGAAATGGTCTGAAAATCACCTGATCCATCAGCGGCCACCTTCAGTGTTTTTGAGGTCGGTGTGATGGGTGGCGTGTCTGGCTGCGCAGGGGGCGCCATTAAGGCCAACACGGATTCCGCGCTTTTGGCAGCGTCCGTCTTTGGGAAATCAGAGATCACCGTCTCAAGGGCTTGTCGGCGCGCGTCAAGATCACTGGCCTGAAGCGCCTGCGTCAAAGCTGCAAACGCCAGAATGGCAGGGTCGCCGGGAGGATTAGGTTCAGGCGTGTCGTCAGAAACCGTCACAAAACCAAGAGACAGCGCGGCTTCGATGGCCTCGATTTTGTGCCCCCCGTTAAAACCACCGCGCGGCCCCAATCCCCCCTGATTGTGCAATCCCACCACGGCCAGACTGCGCGCGTCCAACAGGAGCGACCCCGACGATCCGCCTGCACTTTCACAGCTATGGCGGAGCTGTGAGGCAGTGCCTGGCAAATCTGCCTGCGCTTCATGGATTTGACAGGTCCCGGCCGAAAACTGCTGTGGTTCTCCGCGCGGATGATGGATCATTGTCAGAGCCCGCCGCGCGGCGCTACCCGGTTGCATCACCATGGGCAGGTGTCCCCCGAGCACGTCATTGGCATCGGCCCCCACAATCTGCAGCACCAGCGCATCCTGATCTTTGGCCTCTGCCAGTTCGCGGTTCGACACCAGAAACGTGGTCACATTGTCGGTGAAATCTTTGTCGACATACCCAAAATTCACCCGCGCCTCTTGTACGATCGAGAAACCGATGTCGCTCAGGGTTGGAGAAAAGAAACAGTGGCTATTGGTCAGCAGTCGGTTGCCCGGCAAAAGCGCTGCGGTGCAACTGGTGACATGTGGGCTTTGGAGCTCCCGCGATTGTCCCTGAACGGTCAAAGTGCGTGGCTTCCCATCTGGCGTGACAAGACAGATATCCAACCGGCCAATAAAGGCGCCAATCGCCTGCACATCATCCGGTGCCTCACGGATTGGTCGCCAAAACCCGCCCCGCTCACGCGCGCCATCCACCATGGCATGGAAGGCCGAGCTTTGGGCATCGATGTCAAATTTGAACTTACATTCTGTCAGTGCCTGAGCAGAAGCAGGGAACAAGACCACCAACCAGAGAAAGAAACCGATCCGAAATGGCATAATATGCGCCCTGTCATAAGCTGAAAATCCTGATCACCGTAGCAACCCGCCCCGCTTTGGGTCAACGCGGGGTCTCCTGCCTTGACACTTTGCGTCGGCCTGAGCATGTAGCTTGGGAACATTGAGGCAAAAGGCTAGACCAATGGCGAAAGAAGAAAAGAAGGGCGGTTTTCTGGAAACCGTCAAAACGGTGGTCTACGCCCTGTTGATTGCGGGTGTGTTCCGGACCCTGTTCTTCCAGCCCTTCTGGATTCCCTCCGGGTCGATGAAGGACACGCTGTTGATCGGCGATTTCCTCTTCGTCAACAAAATGGCCTATGGCTATTCCTATGCCTCCTGCCCCTCGGTGATCGTGCCAAGCGTGGGCCTCAACATCGATGCCAAAGATCTCTGTGGCTGGGCCGATGGCGACAACAAACGCTTGTTCGGGTCTGAGCCCGAGCGTGGCGACGTTGTGGTCTTCCGCCACCCGGTTTCGGGTCGCGATTTTATTAAACGCCTGATCGGTCTGCCCGGTGAGCGCATCCAGATGAAAAACGGTGTGCTGCACATCAACGACACCCCGGTCAAACTTGAGCCCGCAGGCGATTTTGTCGAGCTTGCTGGCCCGCAGGGTCCACAGCGTCTGTCGCCCCGGTGTTCTGAAGGCCCCGTTGGCGAAGGTGGCACCTGCACCAAACAGCGGTTCACCGAAACCCTGCCCGGTGGCAGCTCGCATCAGATCCTCAATATCGGCCACCAGCCGTCGGACAACACTTCGGCCTATGTTGTTCCAGAAGGGCACTACTTCTTTATGGGCGACAACCGCGACAATTCCTCGGACAGCCGCGTGCCGAACATTGTGAATGGTGTGGGCTTTGTTCCCTATGAAAACCTGATTGGCCGGGCCGATCGCATCATGTTCTCTTCTGCTGGTCGTTCTATGCTGTTCTTCTGGACATGGCGTGGAGATCGTTTCGTTAAGGCCGTCGAATGAAGCAATCCGCTGAACTGATCGCGCTGCAGGATCGGCTTGGGTATACCTTTTCCAAGCCCGATCTGCTGCGGCAGGCCATCACCCACTCATCCATGTCCTCCCCCAGCCGCTCGGATAACCAGCGGTTGGAGTTTTTGGGGGACCGGGTGCTGGGGCTTGTCATGGCGCAGGCGCTTTTGGAAGAAGACACCAGCGCCACCGAAGGTGTGTTGGCCCCGCGTTTCAACGCCTTGGTGCGCAAAGAAGCCTGCGCCGATGTGGCCCGTCAGATTGACCTAGGCGCTGCGCTGAAACTGGGCCGGTCCGAACAGCTGTCTGGCGGCCGCCGCAAGCTTGCCTTGCTGGGCGATGCCATGGAAGCCGTGCTTGCCGCCGTTTATCTGGACGGTGGATTTGACGCGGCTCAGGCACTGATCCTGCGCCTCTGGGGCACGCGGGTGTCCAGCGTGGAAGATGACGCCAAAGACGCCAAGACCTCTCTACAGGAGTGGGCACAAGCGCGGGGGCTCAAGCCGCCACACTACGAACAGAAGTCGCGCTCGGGCCCCGATCATGCTCCGGTCTTCACCATCGAAGCTCAGCTCGACAACGGCGCAAGTGCCGAGGCCACAGCCGGATCAAAGCGTCAGGCCGAACAGGCCGCCGCCAAGGCGTTGCTGGATCAGTTCAACGGCTGATCCCCTTACTTCAAAGATCCAGAATATCCCGTGCTGCCCGCTGGCCGCTCATCAGCGCGCCATGGGTGGTGCTGTGGTATTCAAAGATTGTGTGCTCTCCGGCAAAAAACACGCGATCCTGCACCGGGGTCTGAAAGATCTCGTAATCCTCGACCGAGCCGCCCACCTGTGGATAGCTATAAGCCCCGCGAAACAGTGGATCCTGCGACCAATGCGTCGAGAGTACCGCAGTGGGCGTTCCCACATCGTCCCCCCAGACCGAGCGCAGCACGGGCAGGGCATCGGCAACCATTTCATCCTGCGTCATACGATCCGCCACAGGCGCATAGCGACCAAAGCTGAGCCCCAGCAGGATGTTCTCGCTGCTGAAGGTGCGATAGTTCAGCCAATAATTCCACCGCCCCTTGGGTTCGGTCATCATGCCAAAATACTGCGTATCCGTGTCCCAGAAGGCCGTGTCAAATTTCAAAGCCAGCTTGGTAACCGTGCCAAAGCCCAGAGTATCAATCGCGGTTTGCAGCGGTTTGGGCAACGCCGGGTCGAACCCGATGGTTTTCGCCTTAAGCACGCCCAGCGGCACCGTACAGACGGCATAATCGGCTTTAATCCTGGCCACGACCACCCCATCGTCTGAATAGGCGATCTGATCCACTGGCGTGTTGAGGCGAATATCCAGCCCCTTGGCCAGAGGTTCAAGGATCCGATCATACCCGGTGGTAAAGACCACATCCGCCCCGTCAAAGGCCTCATCCTCAAAGGCCAGATCAGCCGAGATATCTTCGATGGCCGTGCCAAAATCGAACTCAGCATAGGCCGAGAGCATCCAACGCCCTATGGGATCGCCCAAAAGCTCGGGGTCGAGCTCAAGCGCCGCCTCAGCCAGGCTCATCCCACGCATGCGATAGCTGCGCGCCATAAGGGTATCGAGACGATCATAGATGTCGTCAAACCGCGCCCAATCGGCTTCGGTCAGGTCCTCACCGTCAAACGTGAAAAGGTCGATGCTGTCGTCATCGGTCACAACCGTCGGCGCGCCAACCTGTTGGGCCAGTTGCTGAATCGGGTTGTCCGCGCTGGGGCCGTGAATCCAGCCTGCCCCATATTCGAAGGGTACGCCCAGTGTCAGATCGGTTTTCACCCGTCCTCCGACATAATCCCCGGCCTCAAGCACAATCACGCGGGCCCCGGCGGTTTGCAGCTCTTGCGCCGCCGCAAGGCCCGCCAAACCAGCCCCGACCACAACCACGGTCTTGCCTTCAAGCGCCTGCGAGGCTTGTCCCATACCGATCAGGCTGGCACTCAGGGCCAGTTTCAATGCGCTGCGTCGTGAAATACTCAAACTCTGTCTCCCGAATAATTCTGTCACGCTACCATGAAACAGTGATTGATTGCAGAGCAGAATCAAGGCTACGACTGTCCCGCTGATCAAAGACGAGGCGCGCCATGACCGATCTCTTGCTGTTTATTCCTGCCTGTTTCGCGCTCAACCTTGCGTTTGGGCCAAACAACCTGATGGCTCTGACAAATGGGGCTCAGCGGGGCGTGGGCTTTGCCGTGCTGGCGGCAAGTTCGCGGATTATGGCCTTTGCGCCAATGATTGCGATTTCGGCCCTTGGGCTTGGTGTGATCCTGTCGACCTCCGCCCTTGTCTTCACGGCGATCAAACTGGGAGGGGCCGCCTATCTGATCTGGTTGGGGATCAAACTGCTGCGCAGTTCCGGCGCAGCCAAAGCCGCCGATCTGTCGTCAGAACCCGTCCAGTTCAAAGACGCCTTTCGGCGTGAGGGACTGGTGGCCATGGGCAATCCCAAGGCGATCTTGATCTTTGCCGCCTTCTTTCCACAGTTTGTAGATGTTGAGGCTTATGCCCAAAGCTATCTGACGCTGGGCGCGATATTCCTGCTGCTCGAAGTGGGGGCGATTGCGGTCTATGCCTCTGTGGGCCATTTCGCGGCCCGCGCGGCCTCACACAGGCTGCATTATTTCCAGCGCGCTTCGGGGTTTGGCATGATTGTTTTTGGTGGGCTTTTGTTGCTGACCAAACGGCCGGATATGGCCTGAGATCGGGAACGCCGAACCGCCGCACGGCTCGGCGCCTCCCTTATCGCTTATGTCACTCGGATGTACCCGGCCAGACCGGTTTTCTGGTGCTCGATCACATGGCAATGGAACGCCCAGTCACCGGGATTGTCGGCCACCAGCGCAATGTCGATCACCTCATCCTTCAGCAACAACATGGTGTCGGTCAGAAGCGGCGGCAGATCGCGTTGGTTTGACTTAAGCGGCACAAAGACCAGCCCGTGCAGATGGATCGGATGCAGATTGGGGGATTCATTGCGCAGCCGCAGCACATAGCTTTTGCCACGTTCCAAGGTCGCCAAAGGCCCCACATTTTCCGCCGCATCTCCGGCCCAGGGCGTACGGTTGATCGACCAGAAGCTATAGCCCAACGTGCCACACAGCCCGTCATTGGGCGCATCCCCCTCCGGGGTCCAGCCAAAGACAAACTCATGCAGCTCGGCCTGATCGAGGTTCGGCAGATTGACCGGGTTGTCCTCAAGTGGTGCCAGATCGCTCAGCGAGCGGTTCAAATCCGCGCCAATTGCACGCAGGCGTGCCATGGGTTTCGTGACATACCCCGGCAGCTGCGCCAGAAGATCCACCTGCTTTCCCTCACCCGACGGCATGCGCACCGCAAAATCCGCGCGCTGACCGGGCCCCAAGAGCATGGGATCTTCGGCGGTGGGCATCGGCACATCGATCCGCGTGGGATGTCCATCCCAGGCGATGATCTTGGCCTCTGCGCCGCTCAACACCAGTTTGTAAATCCGCGTTGTATCGGTGTTGACCACCCGCAAACGCACGAGCCCCCCGGCGGGGTGATCATAGACCGGCTCTTGTAGCCAATTAGCGGTCTGAACATTGCCGAATGTCCCAGACCGGGCCGCGCCACGTGGGGTGAAATAGGGCAGGAAGCTGCCATCATCCTGCAGGCGGAAATCGCGCAGGCTCACCACCTCGTCCCCGTCAAAACCGGGATCGCTTTCTTCGTCGATCACCATCACCCCGGTCAGACCATGCGCCATCTGCGACATGGTCATGCAATGGGGATGATACCAATAGGTGCCTGCATCCGGCGGGGTGAACTCATAGGCAAAGGTTTCCCCTTCGGCGATGGGAAACTGGGTCAGATAGGGCACGCCGTCCATGCCGTTTGGGATACGCAGCCCATGCCAGTGCATGGCCGTGTAATCCGGCATGGCATTGGTCACGTTCAACCGCATCGGCACACCTTTTTTGCCCCGGATCACAGGGGGTGGTGCATCGGCGCTCAGACTCACCAACCCGTCGGTCATCACCCCATCGCGCAGCGCATAGCGCGCGGGCTGGATCGTCAGATCATGGGACAGTGCCGCCGCCTGCCCCAGCTGCGGCCAGGTCAATCCCGCCCCCAAGCCTCCGGCGCCTGCGGCCATCGCGGCTCCAGATCCACACAGAAACGCACGTCGTTTCATCTCTCACCTCTGTCTGAAATTTCGGTCGGGCAGAAAGGCTGGACCGGCTATGCGCACATTGACATGCAATATTGGTGCTTTCCATGATATGGAGCAAAAAAGGGCGGAAATTGACCTCTGGCCCCTGCGGCGAAAACGCGCTAGTGGGGCTGATCTGCAAGCAGGACCAAATCATATGACCACACGCGCCGGATTCGTCGCTTTGATCGGAGAGCCCAACGCGGGCAAATCCACCCTCACCAACCGCATGGTTGGCGCCAAGGTGTCGATTGTGACCCACAAGGTGCAAACCACACGCGCGCGCATTCGTGGCGTGGCGATCGAGGGCGACAGCCAGCTGGTCTTTGTGGACACCCCCGGATTGTTCCAGCCGCGCCGCCGATTGGATCGGGCGATGGTTGCGGCCGCCTGGGGTGGCGCTGCGGATGCGGATTTGATTGTCCTGCTGATCGAAGCCCATCGCGGCATCACAGCCGGGGTCAAAAGCATTCTAGAAGGCCTAGAAGAGCTGCCCAAAGGTCGGCGTGTGGCCTTGGCGATCAACAAGATCGACCGTGTCAAAGCCGAAGATCTTCTGGCGCTCAGCCAAGAGCTCAACGAGAGCTATAGCTTTGCCAATACCTTCATGATCTCCGCCGAAAAAGGCCATGGGGTTGATGATCTGCGCACCTGGCTGGCAGGCGAACTCCCCGAAGGGCCGTGGCTTTACCCCGAAGATCAAATCGCCGATCTGCCGTTGCGCATGATCGCCGCTGAGATCACCCGCGAAAAGCTCACCCTGCGTCTGCATCAGGAACTGCCTTATCAGTTGACCGTTGAGACCGAGCAATGGGAAGAGCGCAAAGATGGGTCAGCCCGTGTTGACCAGATGATCTATGTCGCCCGCGACGGCCACAAGGGGATCATTCTGGGCAAAAAAGGTGAAACCATCAAAGCCATCAGCCAATCCGCCCGCGCCGAGCTGGAAGAATTCCTGGGTCGCAAGATCCACCTGTTTTTGCAGGTGAAGGTGCGGACCAACTGGCTTGAAGAAGCAGAACGCTATTCCGAAATGGGTCTGGATTTCCGCGACGGAAATGCCTGATGGCCCGCCTGACGGCACGGTTCTGGGTCGACGCCTATCTTGCGCGGCTGCGGTTGATTGATATCGCGGCCTTCGTCGTCGCCCATGGCGATGACACCGCCGGAGCCGTGTTGGTCAAACTGAACACTCTGGATGGTCAGGCCTGCGCCTTTTCCCGCGGGTTTGATCTGATGAGCGGCGACCGCATCTGGCAGGAGTTGTCACAGGGGGCGGAGCGCGATGTGGACGAAGCTATCTCTCGCCAGCGCAGTTTCGATCCCGATCTTTGGGTGATCGAGGTCGAAGATCGCGCCGGCCGTCATATGCTTGACGAAGAGGGGCTTGGGTAAGATCCCCAAAGGGGAAACCCCCTTGTGTAAACCCTAGGCAGAGGCCAATTTACCCACATGGAATGGCGTGACACCGGTCTGGTTCTGGCAACCCGAAAATACGGCGAAACCTCAGTTTTGCTTGAGGTATTCACGCCGCAGCATGGGCGCCACAGCGGGTTGCTGCGCGGGGGTATTTCGCGCAAGATCAGCCCGCATATTCAACCCGGCGCCCAGCTTGATCTGACCTGGAAAGCCCGACTTGAAGATCAATTGGGCAGTTTCTCCATTGAACCCCTGAAATCCCGCGCGGCCTTTGTGATGGAGGACCGCGTCGCTCTGGCCGGTCTCAACACCGTGGTGGCGCTGTTGCATCAATGCCTGCCTGAGCGCGCGCCCTATCCTGAGTTTTATGCCCAGACTGAGGCGTTGCTGGATCTATTGGCCCAGCCCGAGGTCTGGCCCGTGGCCTATCTGCATTGGGAATTGGCCCTGTTGGAGCAGATGGGTTTTGGGCTTGAGCTCGACAGCTGCGCGGTGACCGGCAGCCGTCAGGGATTGATCTATGTCTCACCGCGAACCGGGCGGGCAGTGACCGCAGAGGGGGCCGGTGAATTTGCCGACCGCCTGTTGCCGCTTCCTCCGGTTCTAAAAGGTCTCGCGGTCGAGGACGATGCGCAGGTGCTGGAGGGGTTGCGCACCACCGGGCATTTCATGACCACCCGCATCGCGCTTGACCTGAAAGACGGCGCACTCCCCGCCGCCCGCGCAGGGTTTGTCGACCAACTGCGCCTTAGGGCGGACCACAACAGCGCGCGCTAAGGTCGGGTGGCAAACACCATCTCGCGCCCGGTCTCGTCTGACAGGACCAACGTGGTGTCCAGTACTTCCGACAGAGTCATCGCCTCGAGCGTCTGAAAGTAGAGGGTTTCAGAGTTCAGGTCGGGACAGGCCATGCGCGTGACCGCAATTGGACCTAGGGCGAACCAGGGATAAGGGGCCGTTTGTGGGGCACTGTAGCGGTTACAGGGCGCCTGCCCCGCAATCTGTCCCGGCTTGGGAAACTCCAGCGTCGCCCGCATCTCGGTGGCGGAACCGTCGATGCTCACCAGATGCCAGATGTGTCCCCCCGCCCCGTAGGCATGCAGGCTTTCGTCCGTGCGACAGGCGGTCAGTGACAGAAGGGCGAGAGGCAGCAGAGCGAGACGCATGAGACTTCCTTTTGGCGATTGCATCACATCTGGGCATATTCCCCGGATTCAGCAAGGGGCCGGGTTGACTTGGGTCGTTTCAGACCTTTCCTAAAGACACACCTGAGGAGGTTCCCCATGCGAATTCGCCCCTTGGATCCGGTGAGCGATCTTGACCGTGTTGTCGGGTTTTACCGCGACGCCCCGGATTACTGGCAGATGGCCGAAGGGCGGCAGCCGGGGCTGGAGTATGCCCAGAGATTTTTCACCGACGGGCCGCCCGGATGTGATGTGTCTCGATCCCATCGCTTGGGCCTGTTTCTGGACGACCGGTTATCGGGACTGGCAGAGCTTTCGTTTGGCTTCCCCGAACCAGAGGATGCCTATCTGGGGTTCATGATGCTGGGCGACTGGGCCCGCGGATCCGGAAACGGACGCGTGTTTCTAACCCATCTCGAAGAGCTTGCGGCCAAGGCAGGCGCAAGTTGGCTCTATCTCGCGGTCTTAGAAGCAAACCTACGCGGGCGGGCGTTTTGGCTACGCGAAGGGTTTCAGAGCACGGGACTGCGGGGCGAGATGCAAATGGGCGACAAATTTCAGGCGCTGGAACGTTTAAGCAAAGATCTGAGCCGCACAACCTGCGACAATCGTGAACAATAGACCGGAAAATTCCTGCCATGTCTGGACATGCCCAAACCGCACCGCCTAGGAAGGGGGTGATGAAACTGACGCTTCCCAACCTGCTGACCGTGCTTCGCCTGCTCGCCGCTCCCGGCGTGGCGGTGATGTTTCTTTATTTCCACCGCCCCTTCGCTGACTGGGCTGCTTTGCTGCTGTTTGTAAGCGCGGCAATCACAGATTGGTTTGACGGCCATCTGGCCCGCGCCTGGAAACAGGAAACCAAGCTGGGCGCAATGCTGGACCCCATTGCCGACAAAGCCATGGTTGTGATCGCGCTGATGGTGATTGTCGGCTATTCGTCGATGTCCCCCTGGCTGGTGCTCCCTTCTACCGTGATCCTGTTCCGCGAGGTCTTTGTTTCTGGCCTGCGCGAGTTTCTGGGCGACACCGCTGGTACGCTCAAAGTGACCAAGCTTGCCAAGTGGAAAACCACGGCGCAGATGGTGGCCATTGCCACACTCTTTGCCCAAGGGGTGTTTGAGCACTATCTGGGCATGTCCGCCTTTGGCATGGATCACGCCATGTTTGAGGCGATCATGAACGGGGCCGAAGAGGATGTTCTGGGGCTGCGTTGGAAACACGCTGGTATGCTCTGGACCGGTGACATCGGGCTGGCTCTGTTGTGGATCGCCGCCGCGCTCACTTTGATCACGGGCTGGGATTATTTCCGCAAGGCCCTGCCACATCTGAAGGAAGATCGCTGATGAACGTGCTGTATTTCGCCTGGGTGCGGGAACGGATCGGAGTTCCCAAGGAGAGTGTCGAGACAAATGCCAAAACCGTGGCGGATCTTGTAGAAGAGCTGCGTGCGCGTGAAGACCGCTATGCCGCTGCCTTTGCTGATCTCTCAGCGCTGCGTGTGGCCGTCGATCAGGAATTGACCGAATTTGATGCCTCAATTGAAGGCGCACGCGAAGTGGCGTTTTTCCCACCGATGACCGGGGGCTGACCCATGCGGATTGTGGTGCAGGAACAGCCCTTTGACTATGGCGCCGAATGCAATGCCTTTGCCGACGGGCGCGATGATCTGGGCGCAGTGGTCAGCTTTGCCGGTATTGTGCGTGATGTCGAGGGCGGCATGGATCACATGATGATCGAACACTATCCCGGCATGACCGAAAAGGCGCTTGAAAAGATCGCCGCCGAAGCCTCTGAGCGTTGGTCTCTTGGGGATGTTCTGGTGATCCACCGCTATGGTCGCATGGTACCCGGGGATAAGATCATGATGGTGGCCACCGCCTCACGTCACCGGGTTCACGCCTTTGAAGCCGCTGAATTTCTAATGGATTATCTGAAATCCCGCGCGCCGTTCTGGAAAAAAGAATATGTGGGCAAAGGGGCCGACTGGGTCGCGGCCAAAGACGAAGATGAGGCCGCGCTGGATCGTTGGTGATCTGCGCGCTTCTTTTTAGAGGTCCTGTCTCTTAATCCTGTTCGATCTGGGTGTCGCGTCGGAAGGGCCCATAGGCGGTCAGGATCTCAATATCCTCTTCCACGGCCGCACGTTCGGCCACGAGATAGCGTTTGATCGCCTCAGCAAAACCCTGATCCGCCACCCAATGCAGCGAATGGGTTGGAGCAGGCAGATACCCCCGCGCCAGCTTGTGTTCGCCCTGCGCCCCGGCCTCAACCCGCGCCAAGCCGCTGCGGATGGCAAAATCGATGGCCCGATAATAGCAGATCTCAAAATGCAGACAGGGGTGATCTTCGAGACAGCCCCAGTAGCGGCCAAACAGAACGTCGCGACCAATGAAGTTCAGCGCTCCGGCGATAGGGTGCCCGTCCCTCTCTGCCAGAACAAGGGCGATGTCGTTGCGCATGTCGCGATGCACAATCTCGAAAAACTCCCGCGTCAGATAAGGCGTGCCCCACTTGCGCGCGCCTGTGTCTTGATAGAACCGCCAGAAGGCATCCCAATGCGCGGGCTCGATCTCATCTCCGGTCAGCGTACGGATTGTACCGCCAAAGGCCTGCGCCTTTTGGCGTTCCTTGCGAATGTTCTTGCGTTTGCGCGAGCTGAGCGAGGCCAGAAATCCATCAAAATCATCGTAGCTGTCGTTGAGCCAGTGGAATTGTTGAGTCTGGCGGCGCATGAGGCCCATCTGTTCCCCTGCCAGAGCCTCGGCCTCGGTGCAGAAGGTGATATGCATCGAGGACAGATCATTTTCGGCGGCCAGCTGCACCGCCCCTTGGATCAAGGCTGAGAGCCCCATCACCTCATGCCCCGGCTGGGTCAGCAATCGGCGGCCCGTGGCAGGGGTAAAGGGCACGGCAACCTGAAGCTTGGGGTAATAGCGCCCTCCTGCGCCTTCCAGCGCATGGGCCCAGTTGTGGTCAAAGATATATTCGCCCTGACTGTGCCCCTTGGCATAGAGGGGGGCAACGGCAATGACCTGCCCCTCCTGTTCGGCCACAAGATACCGGGGATCCCAGCCGGTGCCAGGCCCCACCGACCCGCTGTCTTCCAGAGCTTTGAGGAAACGATAGGTGGTAAAGGGATCACGCGCTCGCCCGTCTTTCGCTTCGGGGCAGGCACAGGCGTCCCAATCCTCAGGCGCAACCTGTGCAAGCGAGGTCAGGACGGATATTGAAACAGCGGCTTCCATGGCCCTCAACTATGTGGGCCATGGTGTGGGGTCTTCAAGCCAAATAGCCTTCGAAAGTCACGTTATCCGCGATTTTTCGGGCTGTGGCCTCGGCCTCGGAGGACCGAATGGTCCAGCAGAACACAGGCACGTCTTTTTCCTTGAGGCGCGCAACCGGTGCTCTGTCCAGTTCCGCTTGATAATGCGACACAAAACACGATCCAGTGCGGTCAAAATCTGCGATCTCACCCAGGTGTTTGCGGTAATCTTCCGGCAGATCCTTGGCTTCGTCACCGGTAAAGGAATAGGTGACAAGACCACGCGGCACATCCGGCGCAAGTTCGGCCATTTCGGCAATAGCATGCGGGTTGAACGACATCAGCGCCAGCGGGCCGTCGTATCCGGCCAGATCTTTGGCCACAGCCGCCTGTAGCGCCCCGACGTTGGGGCCCATGGCACGGTCCTGGTCTTTGATCTCGACCAGCAAGGCCACCTGCCCCGCCACAAGCTCAAGCACCTCAGCAAAAGTTGGAATGCCTTCTGCCCCATGCCGCAGCGCAATTTCCCCGAGCTCAGCGGCGGTATAGTCGCTGACCTCACCGGTCGCCTCGGTCAGGCGGTTCATGTCATAGTCATGGAACACCATGGCCTGACCGTCTTTTGAGATCTGAAGATCGATCTCGATGCCATATCCCGCCGCAATCGCTGCACGGATCGCTGCACGTGAGTTTTCGGGACGACCATCGGTGATGTCATGCAGAGCACGATGGCTGATCGGGGCGTTGAAGAACGCGGCAGGAAGCTTGGACATAGTTCTTATTCGATCTCAAAAATGCCTTCGATTTCGACGGCAACGTTAAAGGGCAAGGCCCCCGCTGAAACAGCAGACCGCGCGTGACGGCCTGCGTCTCCGAGAATTTCCACCATGGCATCAGAGGCGCCATTGATGACTTTGGGCTGATCGGTGAAGTCACCGTGCGAGTTGACAAAACCCACCAACTTGACCACGCGCTTCAGCCGGGTCAGATCTCCACCACAGGCCGCACGCACCTGCGCCAAAAGGCTCAGAGCACAGGTTTTGGCCGCTGCAGCGCCCTCTTCCACGCTCAGGTCCGCGCCCACCTTACCGGTGATAAACCCATCTGCGTTCATGCTGATCTGGCCGGACACATAGAGCGTGTTGCCGGTCTGAACATAGGGCACGTAGTTGGCTGCGGGTGCTGGCGCATCCGGCAGGGTCAGGCCAAGTTCGGTCAGGCGGGTTTCAATTGCGTTGCTCATAGCGTGTCCTCCACTGGGCACAGGGCCCAAAGCTGCTTAAACTGATTTGCCGAGACGCTAATGTGACACGGCGCAGATGAAAAGCCTGAGCCCGGCCAATTGCGTTCACATTCCGCCATCTGTTGAGTTTGTTGTGACCGGCGCCGCGCGCGCCCACGGGCGGCCCCGCACAGGGCCGCCTCATCCGGTGCGCGTCAGCGCCCATTGTAACAGCGTCACCCTTCGCGGAAGGCCTTGGCAAAGTAATCGGTGAAGGGTTTCACCAGATAGGCCAGCGGGGTGCGATCTTTGGTGCGAATAAAGGCCTCAACCGGCATGCCCGGGATCAAGGTCGCGCCTTCGGGCAGGCGCTCTGCCTCACCTTCATTCATGACAATCTCCGCCCGGTAATAGCGCACACGTGAGGTCTGGTCTTCAAAGGCATCCGCCGAGATTTGCACAACGCTGCCGGACAACTCAGGTGTCTCGCGTTGATCCAGTGAAGAGAACCGCAGGCTCACTTCCTGATCGACAAACAACTGGTCAATGTGGATCGGCTCCACCTGTGCGGCAATCACCAGCGGTCGATCTTGCGGCACCAGATACAGCACAGGATCTGCGGGTCGGATCACCGAGCGTGGGGTAAAGACCGTCAAGCCATAGATAACGCCAGACACCGGTGCGGTGATCTCCATACGGCTCAACCGTTCCTGCAAAGCGCGGCGCTGTTCGGCCAGCTCACGCTCGCGGAATTGCAAATCACGCAGGGTGGTGATCGATTCTTCCCGGCGCTGGGTGTCGAGTGTCAGGATCTGAATGTCGATCTCGGTGATGCGCCCTTCGGCCTGTGCCCGCTGTGCGGTCAGTTCCCCCACCTGCCCCGAAATACGCGCCTGTTCGCGCTGCAACGACAGCACCCGGCTGGCCTGTGCCAATCCGCGGTCCAAAAGCGACTGTTGATCTGCCAGTTCTTTTTCGATCAGGCCCAGCTGGATTTCCAGCGCGGTCTGCTGCGCCTCCACCCCTGTTACCTGATCCGCGATCTGTTCCTTGCGTTTGTACAGCTGATCTTTCTGCCGCGACATCGACTCCCGGCGCGCGATAAACAGATTGCGCTGACCGGTTACAAGGTCCGCCACTTCCGCATCAACCAGAGCCCGCGCCAGCACGCCCTCATCAAAGCTGATGGTGGTCAACTCATCCCGTTCCGCCTGCAGCCGCGCCCGGCGGGCACCCAGTTCAAAATATTGCCCATCCGCAATGGCCAGCTCAGATTGCAACAGGGTGGGATCCAACCGCAGTAGCACCTCGCCAACGGTCACGGTGTCGCCTTCATCCACCAGAATCTCGGCCACAACTCCGCCATCAGGGTGCTGCACAACCTGTCTGTTCTGATCCACCTCGATAGACCCCGAAGCGATGATCGCCCCGGAAATATTTGTCGTGGCGGCCCAATAGCCAAATCCGCCTAGCAAAACCACAAGGGTCAACAGCCCCAGTGTCATCGGGAACCGCAGCGAAAACTCTTTATGGTTGCTCATTTTACGCCTCCCGGGGTGGAGTTTTGCTTGATCTGTTGGTGATTTGAGACAACCTGCTTCAACACTTCTTCTTTAGGTCCAAAGGCCGTGCGGGTGCCGTTCTCAATCATCAAGAGGGTGTCGCATTCCTGAATAGCGGCCGGTCGGTGCGCCATAATCAGCACGGATTTACCCAATCCCTTGAAGGTTTTGATCGCGCGGTTCACGGCTTTTGATCCTTCATTGTCGAGGTTCGAGTTGGGTTCATCCAACACAAGGAACACCGGATCGCCGTACATGGCACGGGCCAGGCCAATTCGCTGGATCTGTCCCCCGGACAATCGGCCACCGTTAGCCGTGACACGGGTATCATAGCCGTTGGGCAATTTCAGGATCATATCATGGGCATCGGCCTGTTTGGCGGCCTCGACAACCATTTTCGCATCCGGTTCCGGAGACAGTCGCGCGATGTTCTCGGCAATTGTGCCATCAAACAAAGACACGCGCTGGGGCAAATACCCGATATGCTGTCCCAAGACATCGGGACCATATTGATCCAAAGCCGCGCCATCGAGGCGGATTTTCCCCCCTGCGGGGCGCCAAATGCCGGTCAGGGCGCGGGCCAATGTGGATTTGCCCGAGCCCGACGGGCCAATCACACCCACTGCCTGCCCCGGTGTCACGTTGAAGGACACCAGCCGCAGCGCAGCCTGTTGTTCGCCGGGGGCCACAATGGTCAATTGCTGCACATCCAGTTTGGCTTTGGGAACGGGCAAAGGCGTGCGAGGAGGTTCCTCAGGAATTTCGGTCAAGAGCTGAGCAACATTGCTCCAGCCTTTGCGCGCCCGCTCCACCATCGGCCATTGACCAATCGCAAGTTCGATTGGCGCCAAAGCCCGTCCCATCAGGATCGAGCCCGCAATCATGGCACCGGGGCTCAGCTCGCCCTGCAGCACGAGATAGGCACCGAGACCCAACATCGCAGATTGCAGCAGCATCCGAATGGTTTTTGTCAGCGTCGAGAAGGTCCCGGTCAGGTCAGCCGATCCGATTTGCCCCGCCAAAGCCTGAGCCCGTGCGCCCATCCAGCGCTGGAACGCATGGCCACGCATGCCAAGCGCCTGCACCATTTCCGCCTCGGTGCGGATCTGGTCCGACGTGCGTTCCGCCTGCATCACCATCTGGTTCGATTTCAGCGTCGGATCCCGGGTCACCAACTGATTGACCACGGTCACCATGATCAGAATCGCACCTCCGACCAGGGCAAGGTAGCCCAGCCACGGGTGGAAGATCATAATCCCGATAATGAAAACAGGGGTCCAGGGAATATCAAACAGGGACAACAGAACCGGAGAGGACATAAACCGCTGCACCGATTCGAGATCGCGCAGCCCGGTTTGGGCCAGCTCATCATTCTGTACCGCCGAACGGCGCATCACCGCATCAAACACCCGCAGATCCAGATCTTTCTGAAACCGCGCTGCGACACGTCCCATCACCCGGCCACGGACATAGTCCAAGATGCCCATCATACCGTAAAGAAAGAGCACCAGAACGGACAAGGCCACGAGC
The DNA here is from genome assembly GCA_049116335.1 of Pelagimonas sp. Classification (GTDB taxonomy): domain Bacteria; phylum Pseudomonadota; class Alphaproteobacteria; order Rhodobacterales; family Rhodobacteraceae; genus CANMIH01. The sequence continues at coordinate 37,996 of JAGDYZ010000018.1, forward strand.
GTTGCCTCGGACCGAGAGCCCAAAACCCGATCATACACCTGCATCATGTACAAGGGGCCTGTCAGCATCAGCAGATTGACGACTGCGCTGAAGATCGCGACAAACCAGAAATAGAGGCGGCTTTTTCGCCGGGCGGTACGGAGCTCTTCCAGCCCTGTGGGGAGGTTTTTCATATTTGTCTTCTACAAACGGCTCTCGACAAAGGTGCCAAGATCCGGATCATGATGGTTATCGTCGATCACACTCTGTCACGATTGTGACACAGCATGCGGGAATAGCGGGGACACCATTGGGTGTCTGGACAAATGCAATTAAGTAACCTTCTACAGCTATAAGTACAGTACCATATCCTGATACTTACAGCAGGTCGCTTATAGAAGAATGATGGATAACGGAAGGTATCTCGCGATGCGCGCGTACAAAATGATCTTTGCTGTGGCCGCTTTAGCAGTGATGGCAGGTTGCAGCGTGCCTGGTCCCGGCGACGCGCCGGATGGGGTTTTTGACCCCTATGAGGCCCGCAACCGCAAAGTTCATGCCTTTAATGCAACCGTGGACAAAGCCCTGCTGCGCCCAGCGGGTAAGGGCTATGTCAGTGCGGTTCCCGAACCGGTTCAGGCCGGGGTCAGCAATATGGCCGCGACCCTGTCGATTCCCGGATCGGCGGTAAACCACCTGCTGCAGGGCCGTCCGGGGGATGCGACCTATAACCTTGTGCGCTTTGCCCTGAACGCCACGCTGGGGCTTGGGGGTATTCTAGATCCCGCAACCGACTTTGGCCTGCCTGAGGATTCCACCGGGTTTGGCGACACTCTTGCAAGCTGGGGTGCAAAAGAAGGTGGCTATGTGGTTTTGCCGGTGCTTGGGCCGTCAAATGAACGTGATGCGGTCGGCACGGTTGTGGATCTGGCGTTTAACCCCTTGGGCTCAGTCCTTGAAAAACCCGCAAGCCACATTGGAACCGTCGCCAAAGTCGCCGATCAGATTGGTGATCGGGGCCGATATGCCGATGTGATCGATCCAATTTTGTACGAAAGTGCAGATTCCTATGCCCAGCTAAGGTTGATTTATCTGCAAAACCGCCGACATGAGTTGGGAGAAGAAGCACCGGGCGAAGAGATTGATCCGCTTGCGCTCGACACAGAAGGATTTTGACGATGCGTCTTGGTATGACACGCAGAAGCTTTGGCTTTGGTGCCCTGGCACTGGCCACGACCCCCGCCACGGCCTGGGCGTTGAACGAAGGTCAGGCGCGCAGCTTGGTAGACGGGCTTGTTGGCGCTATCAACAAAGTGATCGATTCCGGCAAATCAGAAGCGCGCATGATCCGCGAATTTGAGCAGATTTTCCGCCGCTATGCCGATCTGTCATATGTCGCGGCTTATGCGATGGGCTCTGATGGTCGCCGGGCGACAGCTGCGCAGAAAAAGGCCTTTACCGCCGCGTTCACCAGCTACATTTCCCGCAAATACGGCAAACGGTTTCGCGAATTTATCGGCGGCCAACTGGAAGTGACCAAAGTCAAAAAGGTCAAAAACTACTTTGCCGTGACCACACTTGCGAAACTGCGTGGACAGTCGCCGTTTGAAGTGTCGTTCCATGTCTCGGATCGATCAGGCAAGGATCTGTTCTTCAACATGTATATCGAAGGCGTGAACCTGCTGCTGACCGAGCGGACGGAAATTGGCGCTATGTTGGACAAACGTCGTGGTGACATCAACGCCATGATCAACGATCTGAAAAAGGCGGGGTAACACCACCTCTCAGGTGCTGCGGGTGGTCTCATCACAGTGCAGCACCATCCGTGCCCGATATTCTAGATCATCGCTCAGCTCTTGTGGCTCAAACCCTGCGCGGGCGCGGAACATATGTCCCTGGCGCAGGTCCAACAACAGCCGGGCCCGCTCGAGCGATGGAAAGGCATCTGGCAGATTGCCCGCCGCACGCTCTGCATCAAAACGATGGGCAATGCGTTTGTCGGTGTCTGTGATCGCCGCCTGCAGCAGGATATCCACGCCCTCCAGAGCCCCGGCGCTTGTCGCCACACAGGAACTGAGAAAACACCCCCGCGCGCCGCTCTCGGCTGCGGTGGCATGTTCGATGGCCGCAACCATAAAGGCCCGCACCGCCTTTTGAATATCGGCTTCACGCTCAAAGGCGGTCAGCGGCGCGCATCCGTGATCTTCTGCGTAATGTTGGATTGCGCAGCGATACAGCGCCAGTTTGTCACCAAACTCGGCATATAGGCTTGGTCCGTTGATCCCCATCGCGGTGGTGAGATCTTTCAGCGACGCGCCATCATATCCCTTTGACCAGAAGACATGCAGCGCCGCCACCAGCGCCTCGGTGCGGTCAAATTTTTTGGGTCGCCCACCACGTTTCTTATCGGACACTACAAAACCCTCTTGTTTGTGTGCCTTGATGATTTATATCGATCGATACAAAACTCAAGGACACCCCATGCCGCACGACGCCCATACACCACAGGCCATCCGCGCCGCCATGGATCATCTTATTGACCGCGCGACTAAATTTGATGTTCAGGCGCTGGACAGTATTTATCACAATGATTTTCACACGACACTCGTTATGCCCGACAGCACCGTGGTCACCTATAACAAGGCCGAGTTTACGGCGCATTTCGCCAAACAGGCGGAAGAGGGCGGCCCGCCGCTAAACACATGGGCCGACTGGCATGATTTCCATGTGCTGGGCGACAGTGCCGTCTGTGTGCTGAGCCGCAAACACAGTGGCATGAACGGCGAAGAGATGCTGTTGCTGTGCAACATTGAATGGCGCTTTGAAGACGGGCGCTGGCAGGTGCTGCGCGAACAGATTTTCCTGCGTCCCCTGTCCGAGGTCTAGGGCAAAATTGGGGGCACAGCGGCCCCCAAGCACAGGTTAGTTGCCGTTGAAGATGTCGCGCAGCACCTGTTGCAGAACATCTTCGGCGACATCCTTGATCACGTCTTCGGGTTGATTGCGCGGCTGCGGCGCGGCCGGAGCAGGAGGGGCCACAGGCTGCGGCGCGCGCGCAGGCAGCGGTTTGATCGGCATACCCTCATGCACCCGGGTCATCACCTCGTTCCAGATCTCGGTCGGCAGTCCCCCGCCCGTCACACCGCTCAGAGGTGTGTTGTCATCATAGCCCATCCAAACTCCGGTGACATAATCGGCGGTGAAGCCCACAAACCAGGCATCCCGCGCCTCCTGGCTGGTGCCGGTTTTACCCGCCGCAGGACGCCCATCCGCCAGAAGCGCGCGTCGCCCGGTGCCCTCAGACACCACCTTTTCCATCATCCAGACCAGTTCCTGCGCGGCTTTGGTCTGGATCACCCGTTCCCCGATACCGCCACCGGCCCCCATCAACGGAGAGTCATCGCCCCGCAGCGACAGTTCCACAAGACCATAGGGCGTCACCGATGAGCCACCGTTCAGAATACCAGCATAGGCGCCGGTCATTTCCAGCAAGGTCGCTTCTGATGCGCCTAGCGCCAGCGATGGGGTGTCTTTCAGATCGCGGGGAATGCCAAAGTCCCGCGCCACCCGCATGACCAGAGGCCGCCCCACGGCCTCGGACACTTTCACCGCCGGGATGTTCAGCGACTGTTTCAACGCATCGACCAAAGTCACCCGGCCTTTATAGTTCCGGGTGTAGTTCTCCGGGCACCAGCGCCCTGATCCGGGAATATCCAGACAATAGGGTTCGTCTGTCACCGCATCGAGCGGGCCATAGCCCAGCTCAAGCGCGGTGGCATAGACAAAGGGTTTGAAAGCCGAACCGGTCTGGCGCACGGCCTGTGTGGCGCGGTTGAACAGACCTGAGGCATCAGTATCGCGTCCACCCACCATGGCGCGCACGGCGCCATCGGCGGACATGACCACCACGGCAACCTGCGCCTTTGAGCCCTTGCGCACTTTGGTTTCAAACACCTGATTGACCGCATCAGCGGTAGCTTGCTGAATGCGCGGGTCCAGAGTGGTGCGGATCTCGACGTCTTCGGTAGTATCGCGGGTAAAGAACTCTGGTCCCGACCGCATGACCCAATCAGCGAAATACCCGCCGCCCAGCGATTTCGATCCCTTCGACAGCTGCGCCGGGTTTTGCTGATAGAAAGTGGTGTTCTTATCGTCCAAAAGCCCCTGATCATTCATCAAACGCAGCACGGTGGCGGCGCGATCATGGCTGCGTTTCAGATTTGCCGTGGGCGCAAGTCGTGTCGGCGCGGTCAACAGACCTGCAATCATCGCCGCTTCAGAGGGGTTCAGCGCTGAGGCCGGTTTGCCAAAGTATCGCTGCGCGGCAGCCTCGGCCCCATAGGCCCCGCCGCCCATATAGGCACGGTTGAGATAGATTGAGAGGATCTCGTCCTTGCTGTATTTCGTCTCCATCGCCAAAGCAAAGATCGCCTCTTTGATCTTGCGCCCCATCGACGAACGCCGGCAATCGGCCACGTAGTCCTGTTCGCTGTCCCACTGAGTCGGGTCAAACTCGACCCCCAGACACAAAAGCTTTGCGGTCTGCTGGGTGATGGTTGACCCGCCGTGGCCTGACAGGGGACCGCGCCCTTCACTCAGGTTGATGCGCACTGCGCTGGCGACACCACGGGGGCTGATGCCGAAGTGGCCATAAAACCGTTTGTCCTCGGTGGCGACCACGGCGTTCTTCAGGTGCGGAGACACACTTGTCGCGCTGACCGCACCGCCGAACTGATCCCCGCGCAGGGCAAAGACCCGTCCGCCGCGGTCCAGCATGGTCACCGACCCGCGTGCGCGGCCATCAAGCAACGCCGACAGCTCAGGCAAGGCAGCGCGTTGCATATAGACGGCGGTGCCGAGGATCAGAGCAACCACCAAAGTAGCAAAGACCGTCACCCGCCAGATCAGGCGCCAGAAAAATCGGAAGATCCCCAGAAAGAACGCCACAATCGGGTTGCGACGCCGTGTGGGTTTGCGTTTTGGTTTACGCGGAGCTGGCTTTTTCTTGCTGGGTTTCGCACCGGTGCTTGCGGCTTTGCTATAACGCTTATCGGCAACGAGTCGCCCGGGTTTGCGTCCTGAAGTACTCATAAATCTGCCCGCCTGAGTGTGCTTTTGCGCCGATTTTAACCGGTTCCATCAGGAATGTTGACCTGTTCAAATCGCTATCGGCGTATTTCTTCCGTTCAACAAATGAGCAATCAAGTTAATTTGCGCGTTTTTTGTGCGCGATCGCAGATTCCTGCGCCTCTTTCCCCCTCGAAAAGCTTCATTGCGCGGCAGCTGCCGGGTTTTTCTGCAGGTGCAAAGCGCACTGGCCTGCTCCTCCCGGCCGGCGCAATTCACAAAGGGGAACAAGGTGAAACTGATCATTGCAACGATCAAACCGTTCAAGCTTGAAGAGGTGCGCGAAGCTCTGACCTCGATCGGCGTGCGCGGCATGATGGTCACAGAAATCAAAGGGTTTGGCTCGCAATCCGGGCACACCGAAATCTATCGCGGCGCGGAATATGCGGTGAATTTCGTACCCAAGATCAAGCTCGAGCTCGTGGTCTCGGCCGGGATGGCAGAGCAGGTGGTTGAGACCATCAAGACCACCGCAAAAACCGGCAAAATCGGCGACGGCAAAGTCTTTGTGCTGGACGTGGAACAGGCGGTGCGGGTGCGCACCGGGGAAACCGATGCCGACGCGCTGTAACGCGTCCGGATCGAGAGGGAAATGAAACAGATGACACCGATCAAAACACTTGCAACTCTGGGGGCCTTTGCGGCGCTTGCAACTCCGGCCTTCGCCCAAGAGGCGGCCGCCGCCGCCGACATCAACCCTTACATCTTCACCACTCTGCTGTTCCTGATTGGTGGCTTTCTGGTGTTCTGGATGGCGGCAGGCTTTGCCATGCTAGAAGCCGGTCTGGTGCGTTCGAAAAACGTCACCATGCAGCTGACCAAAAACATCGCGCTCTTTTCCATTGCCGCGATCATGTACTGGCTGGTGGGCTATGGCATCATGTATCCCGGCGATTGGCTGATCGAAGGCTGGCTGGGGCCCTTCTTTGCGGTCGCTTCGCTAGAGCCCGTGGGGCTTGGTGCAGATGCGGCGTCGCTGGACTATGCCTCGGCGGGCTCGGACTTTTTCTTCCAGTTGATGTTCTGCGCAGCCACGGCATCGATTGTGTCGGGCACCATGGCCGAACGGGTCAAACTCTGGCCGTTCCTGATCTTTGTGGTTGTGCTGACTGGCGTTATCTATCCAATCGAAGCCTCGTGGCAGTGGGGCGGCGGCTGGTTGTCGGAGGCGGGTTTCTCTGACTTCGCAGGCTCGACCCTTGTACACGCAGCCGGTGGCTTTGCGGCTCTGGCAGGCGCGCTGATCCTTGGCCCGCGCATCGGCAAATACAAAGATGGCCGCACTGTGCCTATGCCCGGCTCGAACCTTGCCCTGGCTACTCTGGGGACATTCATCCTGTGGCTCGGCTGGTTTGGTTTCAACGGTGGTTCGCAGCTCGCAATGGGCACTGTGGGCGACGTGACCGACGTATCGCGCATCTTTGTCAACACCAACATGGCCGCCTCGGCCGGGGCTGTTGTTGCCCTGCTGCTGACCCAGTTCATGTACAAAAAACCTGACCTCACCATGATCCTGAACGGGGCGCTGGCCGGACTGGTATCGATCACCGCTGAACCTCTGGCCCCGTCGGTGTTTGACGCAGTCTGGATCGGTGCCGTGGGTGGTCTGATTGTGGTCTTCACTGTACCTCTGCTCGACAAGCTGAAAATCGACGATGTGGTGGGTGCGATCCCGGTTCACCTCGTGGCAGGCATCTGGGGCACCTTGATTGTCGCGGTGAACACCCAGACCGAGATCAGCGAAGGTGTTTCCCGCACCGTGATGCAGCAGTTCGGTGTGCAGGCCATGGGCATTCTCGCCATCGGTGTCTTCACCTTCGTGGCCTCAGGCATCGTCTGGTACATCCTCAAAGCCACCACCGGTATCCGGGTTGAAGAAGAGGATGAGATCAACGGTTTGGACATGGCCGAGCTGGGCATGGAAGCCTACCCCGAGTTCTCGAAAGGCTAACCGCTACACGCGTTAAAACTAAATCAGGCCCGGGGATCCCCTCGGGCCTTTTTTGTGCGCGTGTGTTTCTCAAAGCGTTTAAGTCTTGCCAATCTCACGCTGAAGCCGCTGTTTGGCGATGGCTTCGTTCTGTTCGGCCTTGCGATTGTCAAACAGGGCAGTTTCCACATAGGTCAGATGCGCCTCAACGGCGGCACGCGCCCGCGCCGGATCACGGGCCTGCAGCGCATCATTGATTGCGCGGTGCTGCTCTAACAGGGAATCCCGCGTGGTGCGTTGGCGGAACATGATTGTCCGATTGTAGAACACCCCTTCGCGCAGCAGCTGATACATCGAGCGCATCATATGCAGCATGATGACATTGTGGCTGGCTTCGATGATCGCCAGATGGAAATCCGCATCCAGATGCGCTTCGTCCGATGGGTTGCGCTTGGTATGGGCCGCGCACATCTTGTCGAAAATTTCCTGAATGACCCTCAGATCGGTTTCAGAGCCATAGGTGGCCGCACGCTCCGCGGCGAGCCCCTCCATATCCCGACGAAATGACAGATAATCAAACACCGCCTCATCGTGGCTGGCGAACAGGGTGATTAGAGCCTCGGAGAAGGCAGAGCCCAGAATTTCTGTGACAAAGATCCCCGCACCGGCGCGGCTTTCCAGAAGACCGCGATCCTGCAGTTCCGCCACCGCTTCGCGCAGACTGGGGCGGGACACCCCAAGCCGCTCAGACAGCTCGCGCTCTGAGGGCAGTCGTTCGCCCGGGCGCAAGATCCCGCGCAGGATCAGAAGTTCGATCTGATCGACAACAGCAGTTGACAGTTTTTCAGGTTTGACCGGCGTGAACGGCATAAGGCCCCCGTGGTGATTGGTCGGGAAAGATTACCAAACATGCTGGGGAAGGGAAGAGAAAGCTTTGCGCCGCAGGGGGACATCCGGCAACTGATCTATAGGGGAAGCAAGCTCCCCAATTGGCCCCGGAATTTGCACCGATAAGGGAAGACCCGTTCACAGGCTGGGCCCGCCGCAAAGAGCGGGCCCAATCGTGTCACTTAGATCGCCTCAAGCAGGGCTTCACCGCCCGAAGTTTCGCAGACACCGGGGTTTTCTTCCGCCTGCAAAACTTTGACCACCCCATCCTCTGCCATCAGAGCATACCGTTTGGACCGGTCGATCAGCCCCGCAGGTGGGGCGCTAAAGGTCAGGCCCATGGCTTTGGTAAAACTGGCATCAGCATCAGCGAGGAATGTCAGACCTGCCTCGGTGGCACCTGTCGATTCCCCCCAAGCCTGCATAACAAAGGGATCATTGACCGAGATGCAGATGATCTCATCCACACCTTTTGCGGCAAACTGGTCTTTGGTGCGCATAAAGCTGGGCACATGCGCCGTGGTGCAGGTGCCGGTATAAGCTCCGGGCAAAGCGAAAATCACCACTTTGCGGCCTTTGACACGCACGGCCAGATCAACGGCGGCGGGACCTTCGGCACCCATCTGAAGCAGGCTGGCAGCGGGCAGTGTGTCTCCGACTGAAATCGTCATTCTATGTCGTTCCTTTGATTGCGTTCCCTGTCGCGGCAACGATAGTGTGCCCGCAGCAAAAGGAAAGCGGGGGACGCATGACAAACGTGGTTGTGATTGGCGCCGGGCAGGCAGCGGCATCTCTGGTGGCGCGACTGCGGTCCAAAGGGTTTGAGGGCGGTATCACCCTGTTCGGTGAAGAAGCTGTGCCACCCTATCAGCGCCCTCCCCTGTCCAAAGGATATCTTCTTGGAGATATGGCGCTTGAACGCATGTTTCTGCGCCCCGAGGCCTGGTACGCGGAAAACAATGTGACTTTGAAGCTCGGGGCCCGTGTCGAAACCATCGATCGGGCGGCCAAGGTTGTTCACGTGGGTGACGAGGCCCTGCCTTACGACCACCTGGCGCTGTGCACCGGGTCGGACCCACGCCGCCTCCCGGCCTCTATCGGCGGTGATTTGGACGGTGTCCTTGTTGTGCGCACGCTGGCCGATGCCGACGCAATGGAACCGCTGTGCCAAGAAGGTAAACGCGTGCTGATCGTTGGCGGTGGTTATATCGGGCTTGAAGCGGCGGCGGTCGCCTCCAAGCTGGGCCTGAACGTCACCTTGGTCGAGGCCGCAGAGCGCATTTTGCAGCGTGTTGCCTCTCCTGCCACCTCTGACTATTTCCGCGCGCTGCATCAATCACATGGGGTCGATCTGCGCGAAGGGTGTGGCCTGGTCAAATTGGCGGGTGAGGGCCATGTCAGCGGCGCCGAATTGACCGATGGCAGCACGCTGGATGTAGATTTCGTGATTGTCGGCGTGGGCATTGCCCCGGCCTCAGGGGTCGCTGAGACCGCAGGTCTCGACATCGACAACGGCATCAAGGTCGATGCACAGGGTCGCACGTCGGACCCGGCCATCTGGGCCGCCGGAGACTGCGCCTCCTTCCCCGGAGCTGACGGACAGATGCGTCTGGAAAGCGTGGGCAATGCCATCGATATGGGCGAACTTGTGGCCGACAACATTATGGGTGTTGATCGCAGCTATGTGGTCAAACCCTGGTTCTGGTCGGATCAATACGATGTAAAGCTGCAGATTGCTGGGCTGAACACCGGTTTTGACCGCGTTGTTGTGCGCGACACCGGGTCTGCCCGGTCGCATTGGTACTATGCCGGTGAGACCCTGCTTGCGCTGGATGCCATGAACGATGGCCGCGCGTATATGGTTGGCAAACGTTTGATCGAAGCTGGGAAATCGCCTGCCTCCGAGGCCGTCGAGAACCCCGAGACCGAGCTCAAGGCTCTGTTGAAAGCGTGAGAATTGTAGCCGGTGAGTTTCGTGGACGGCGGCTGGCGGCCGTTGGTAAAGGCGATCCGGGCGCGCATCTGCGCCCGACCACCGACCGCGTGCGCGAAAGCCTGTTCAACACGTTGAACGGCGGCCGATTTGGGGACCCCATAGAAGATCACCGCGTGCTGGACCTGTTTGCAGGCACCGGAGCCTTGGGGCTTGAGGCCCTGTCTCGCGGAGCCGCGCATGTGACTTTGGTCGACGATGGCCGTGTCGCCGGGCGCTTGATCCGCGAAAACATCAAAACCCTGGACTGTCGAGACCGGGCCAAGCTGATCTCAAGCAATGCCACCCGCCTCCCCGCCGCCGACGCACCATGCGGTCTTGTGTTCCTTGATCCGCCTTATGGCAAAGCGTTGGGAGAAAAAGCTCTGGAGGCCGCACGTTCGGGGGGATGGATTGCCCCAGAGGCCCTGATTGTCTGGGAAGAAAGCGCCGCCCAAGATACCCCCGAGGGGTTTAGCTTGCTGGACCACAAACGCTACGGCGACACATGGGTGACTTTTCTAGAGGCGGATTAAGCTCGGTCAGCTGACCTTCCGGGAGCGGCCTTTGCGCCATTTGCGCCGCAGATAGCTGAAGCTCAGCAGCTCTGACACAGGGCGGTTGGCTTTGCTGCGACTGGCCTCAATTGCTGAGCTACCGGACACGAGAGGCGGATGGCCAACAATTTCCGGGGTGGCCGCATACGCGCCCAGATCAAACAGATCGATCGGCCAATCTGCGGTGTGCTGCACCGGTGACAGGGCGTTCAACAGGCGTTCTGCCGTGTGCCGGTCCAACGTGTAAGCCGCCGTACGAAACGCCGACATTGCCAGACGTGCCGCTTTGCTTTGCGATCCAGCCAAAGCCCGTTCTGGCCCCATCACTCGTGCATTCAGATGGTGCAGGAGCAAAATCGGTGCAGCGCGATACCCCCCGTTTTGGAGGAACTCGGCAAGAGCGCTATCGACCAGGGCATCATCTTCAAGGATCAGGGCAAACTTGGCGTCACTGGCCAAAAAGGCCCGATAGATTTCCCGATGCGACAGGGCGCAGGCAAATTCCGCGTCTGACATCGGCCGATGCATGGCGCGTGTCGCCGCGGGTCGATCAATCTGGCTTTCCCAGTCACTGGAGAGGCCCTTTCGCCCATCGACGGCATCATAAAAATCGAAAGCAATCCCTAGGTTGTCCAATTTGCCTGCGATTTCGGCCCGGCGCGGATTCTCCGTGGCCAAAGCGACAACATAGGTCTTGAGATCAGACATGGAGGCGGTCCTGCAGTTTTCCAGAACCACCCCTAGCCCGCCACTTCAATGGGATCAATCACTGGCGGAACCTCCGGCGGCTTTCACCGCCGGATTACTTTATTTGGTTGCGGTGCCGCGGGCAGCTGCAACGGCATTTTGAGCGTCGCGCACCAGAGCAGCACCATCCAGCCCACGCTCGGTCATCTCAGCAACCCAGTCCTGTGTCACCTCGACGCCCAGCGCTTTGATTTTGGCCGTCGCATCCTCGGACAGCGTGGCGATCTCATTGCCCGAGGCTTCCATGGCCTTACGCCCATCGGCATCCCCCAGATCATGGGCGCGACCTGCCCAGGCCGAGGTTTCCAGACCCGAATTGGCATCAATCACAGCGCGCAAATCATCCGGCAGGCTCTCATATACGTCTTTGTTCATCGCCCAGATGAAAAAGAGGTTATACAGCGCATCCTCACCCGCCACATCGGTGTGGCTGTCGGTCAGCTCATCCAGTTTCAGAGAGGGTGACATTTCCCAGGTGATCACACCGCCGTCGATCACACCTTTGGACAGGGATTCTGGGAACTGAGGCACAGGCATCCCCACCGGGTTCGCACCCAGTTTTTCCAACAAAAGTGTCGCCGGGCGCGAAGGGCCACGCAGCTTCAATCCCTGGAGATCCTCAACACCCTGAAGTGCTGCACCTTTCTTATGCACAATGCCCGGTCCGTGCATATGCGCGGCGATCAACTGCACATCGGCAAAATCATCCGACAGGTATTTCTGCGTAAACTCCCAAGCCGCGCGCGAGGCCTCTTCCCCGGATTTCGGGGTCATGAAGGGCAGCTCAAGCGCCTCAGCTTCGGGAAAACGACCGGCCTGATAGCCAGGAATCACCCAGCCGCCATCAACCACGCCATCCAAGATCAGGTCAAACTGCTCAGGGGCCGCTCCGCCAAGCTGCATAAAGGGATAGATCTCAACCTTGATGCGCCCGTTCGATTCGGCTTCGACCTTCTCGGCCCAGGGCTCGATAAAGTACTTTGGGTTTGCCGAGTTTGGCGAAACGAAATGCTGAAAGCGCAAAGTCACCTCTTGAGCCAAAGCTGATCCTGCAATCAGACTTAGGGTTGCGGCCATCAAAGAGGTGCGGAACGGGTTAGACATCTTCGGTCTCCTCATTCTGGGCCGGGCATTTTGCCGGGCCTTCACTGCGGTGCGGCAGACGCGAAAGACCTATGAAAATAAGGTGAATGGTGCAAGGCTGCCTGAGTTTTCAGCCAAGATGATAGCGCTGTATCACTGTGAAAAAGAACAGAGTTCCAAGCAGACCGGGAATTCCATGCTGGTTTCCCCGTCACAAATTGATATCAGTACATTCAGATGCGTGAATTTGGAGGAGTGCCACATGTCCCATTTTGCCCCAACCCGTCGTGACCTGCTCAAAATGGGGGCCGCCATGCCGGCGTTGGCCCTGCCCGGTCAAGCCCTGGCAAATCTTGGCGCGCCTCTCTCCGGCAATCCTTCACACTTCCGTTTTACGCTTGGTGACGCTCAGTTGACCGTGATCTCGGACGGCCATCTTGAAACGCCCGCAGGCGGGTTGGGCGTCAATGCCGACCCTGCCGAAGTACAGGCCTTTCTCACGCGTCACTTCCTGTCACCCACCACCAATTACAACCACACCAACCACCTGTACATCGAACTTGGAGATGCCAAAATTCTGGTTGATGTTGGGTCTGGTGATCGGTTTCTCGACACCGCAGGTCGCTTGATGGACAACCTCGACGCAGCGGGCATCGCGGCGGATGAGATCACCCACGTCGTCATCACCCATGCGCACCCCGATCATATCTGGGGGATTCGTGATGATTTCGACGAAGCCATTTTCCCTGATGCCGAGTATTTCATTGGTGGCGCGGAACATGCCTTCTGGATGCAGGAGGGTCTGGCCAGCCAGGTGCCTGCCGAGATGCAACAATTTGTCGTCGGTGCACAGAATTCGATAAATGTGGATGGCGCCGAATGGCAGCTGCTGAGCCATGAACAGGAGATTGTACCCGGCGTCCGTGTGATCGACACCCCCGGTCACACACCGGGCCACATGGCGGTGGTGGTAGAGAGCCAAGACCAGCAATTGATGGCCGTTGGCGATGCCATGAACCACGCCTTCATGAACTTTGCCCACCCCGACTGGGTCAACGGGTTTGACATGGACGGCGCTCTGACCGCGGCCACACGCCGCCGCATCCTGGATATGGCAGTGACCGACAATATGGTGATGCTAGGCTACCACTTCCCTTTCCCCGGTGTGGGGCAGGTCATGCGCGACGGCGTGGCCTATCGCTTTGTGCCCGCAACCTGGAAATGGTGAGGATCTAAGGGGGCCCTGCCCCCGCCTTCGGCACCCCCGGAGTATTTTTTCAAAAGAAGAAGCGCAGCTGTAGCGAGCCTAGGGCTCTGTCCAGGTCATACAATTCTCTTGCTAGGCACGTTTGTGAAGGACGAGTCCCATAAGCGCAAAACCTGTGATCCCAGCCGCGACCAGAAACGGGGCTGCCGATCCCTGGCTGTGCCAGAGCCATCCAGCGAGGGTATTGCCTAACAACACCACAATGCCCGTGATCAGATTGAAGGTACCAAATGCGCTGCCCTTGAGGTGGTCTGGGGTGGTTGTGGCGATCATTGCTCCCAGCAAACCCTGAGAAAATCCCATGTGCAGTCCCCAGAGTACCGTGCCCGCCACAAAGAGCGGTACATTTGTTGCAAAAGCCAGCGTCAGATGTGCACCTATGAGCAGGGCGAGGCTAATCTGCAAGAGCCCTTTGGTGCCGACGCGGTCGGACAACCGCCCCACCGGATAGGCCGTGATACCATAAGCCATATGTAGCAACACCAACGCTAAAGGCACCCAGGTTGGCATGATCCCAGCCTCAAGGGCCTTGAGCAGTAAAAAGGCCTCGCTGAAGCGTGTCAGCATAATGAGCGCGGCCAGCGCAATCACACCCCACACCGCTGGGTTGAGGGTCAGAGCCTCTTTGAGATGAAAGCGACGCGGTTCCTTGGACGCGGCAGCGGCAGGTTCTTTCACCCTCAGGATCAACACCAGCAGGCATAGTGCACTGGGAATCGCAGCCAGCCAGAACACCGACAAAATGTCTCCCGCCATCCAGAGCATCGCCGCCACGGCAATCAGAGGGCCGATAAAGCCGCCCACCGTATCAAGAGATTTACGCAGCCCAAAACTCGCCCCCCGGATCTCCGGCGGGCTGGCGCCAGCAATGATCGCATCGCGCGGCGCGCTGCGGATGCCCTTGCCGACCCGGTCCAGGGATTTCGCCAGCACCACCTGATCCAGCGTCACAGCCCAGGGAAAAATCAGACGCGACAGCGCCCCCAATCCATACCCCAGCACCGCCAATGGTTTGGCACGCCGACTGAGGTCGGCCAGAACCCCGGAGCAGAACTTAACCAAAGTGGCGATGGCCACCGAGAGCCCTTCAATCACACCGATCGCCAGAACCGAAACGCCCAGACCTCCGGCCAGATAGAGCGGCAAGAGTGCGTTGATCATCTCAGACGAGACATCCATCAAGAGGCTGACAATGCCAAGCATCCAGACGGTGACAGGAATGGCGGGTCGCGCATGGGAAGCGACGGAAGACATGGCAAAAAATCTCAAAAATGATGCGCCTGCCTGTAAACACATCCTCCGTCACAAGGGCAAGAACCTTATTTCTGAGGCCGTGCCAGCCGGGTGCCTGTCACCTGTGCAACTGTTGCAGGGGCACCAAGGGAGGCCAGATCCGGTGCGGGGCAGGCGGCTGGGGAACAGGGCAGATAGTAAAGGTCCGCTTCGGCGGAGAAGCCAGCGCCATTTGCATTCAGGTCACCGCGATAAACGGTCACGTTCAAACCGTTTGGTACGCCCGTTTGGGCATCTGCCAAAAAGGCAAACATCTGAATTTCAAAACTCTCCCCCTCCCGCTTTGTGACGCTGGCTGGACTGTCGGTGAACTTCAGCCCGCCGGCGCCAAACATCCATCCGCCCACGACATCGGCGGTGCCATCGGCGCTGATGTTCATGATATTCTGATAGGCGCCGCCATCGGGCAGCACGCCAGTGACTTCGACAAACCATGTGCCGGACAAGTCAGTTCCGGCGGTGGGCTCGGCGGCAAGGGTCGACTGCGCCGCAACGGTCAGCGACAGGGCAGTGGTTGCGGTTTTGAGGAGGGTCGAGAACATGAGAGGGATCCTTTTGACAAGATTGAACTTGTCTCCGGATTACCGCTCCACATCGTCACAAAAAAGAATAGCTTTTCGCCACATATGGTAGAATAGTTTGACCAATATACCGCACCACGAAAAAGCCCAGCCAAAAGGCTGGGCTGTATCATCCCTCATCTGGGCAAAATCAGACGGGATAAGTCGGATGAAACTTGCCTGCGGGGGAGAGCGTGAAGATCTCAACACCGTCTGAGGTCACACCCACCGAATGTTCGAACTGTGCCGAAAGCGATTTGTCACGGGTCACGGCGGTCCAGTCATCGGCCAGAACCTTGGTCTCGGGGCGGCCCAGATTGACCATGGGTTCAATGGTGAAGAACATGCCTTCTTCCAGAACCGGCCCGGTGCCCGCGCGACCATAGTGCAGCACGTTTGGCGGTGCGTGGAACACCAGACCCAGACCGTGACCGCAGAAATCGCGTACCACCGACATGCGCTGTGCTTCCACATAGCTCTGGATGGCATGTCCAATGTCACCAAAGGTATTGCCGGGTTTGACCGCTTCAATCCCTTTCATCAGCGCATCATGTGTGACCTGAATGAGACGTTCGGTCTTGCGGCTCAGCTTGCCCGCCACATACATGCGGCTTGTGTCACCAAACCACCCATCGACGATCACAGTGACATCAATGTTGAGAATGTCGCCGTCCTTGAGCTTTTTCTCACCGGGAATGCCGTGACACACCACGTGGTTCACACTGATACAGCTGGCGTGCTGATAGCCCTTGTAGCCGATGGTGGCCGATTTCGCGCCAGCCTCTTCCACACGGTTGCGGATGAAATCATCAATGACTCCGGTGGTTTGACCGGGCACAACCAAGTCAGCCACCTCGTCGAGGATCTGCGCCGCCAATGCGCCCGCGCGGGCCATGCCAGCGTAATGGCCGGGTTCATAAATGCGGATACCGTCGCGCGTGGTGCGACCGCTCAAATCATCGTTCAAGGTATGCTCCTACTCGGGTTTGTTGCATATCTAGCGCCTCTGCCCCGGATTTGCCAGAGGGCACAACTGCCGCTTTCCCTCGGACAACAAGCCCCCTAAGACTGCTCGGAGAATAGGAGAGCCGCCCATGTCACATGTCACCCTTGTCCGCCACGGTCAGGCCAACACCGCCGCACGGGACGAAGCCAGCTATGACAGGCTGTCTGATTTGGGCCGCAACCAGGCACAATGGCTGGGCGAGTATTTTCAGGGCACTGGCGAGGTCTTTGCTCGCATCTACACCGGCACCATGACACGCCACATTCAGACCGAGGAAGAGATTGGCGCCAAGTGCCCCATCGAGGTGGTGCGAGATGCCCGTTTGAACGAGATGCCTTATTTTGATCTCGCCAAACTGATGGAAGAACAACACGGCGCCAAAGTTCCTCAAGACCGCGAAGAATTTATCCCGCATCTGCCGTTGATGTTCGACAAATGGCAGAAAAATGAGCTTGAAGGCGTCTCGGAAACTTGTGCCGAGTTTGAAGCCCGCACCCGCGATGCACTGCACGAGATTGCCGCCGGAGAGGGCCGCGCGATGGTGGTCACTTCTGGCGGTTGGATCGGCATGGCGATGCGTCTGACCATGCGTCTTGATCTGACGGCCTGGGCCCATGCCTGTCTGGCGATCGAAAACACATCTCTGCACCGCATCCAGCCGCTTTCAACTGGACTGGTCCTGACCCAATTCAACGCTCTGCCGCACCTCGACACATCAGAACGCGCCTTTGCCCGCACCCATATTTGATTGCCGAGACAGATGCCTGGGGCCTCACCCATGGCCCTATGGCACTGTCTCACCCCTTTTCTGTCTCAGCAACAGCAGCGGCAATTGTATTCAGCAGATCCTTGCGCAGCACCGGTTTCATCAGAAAGCGATCATTGGGGCGCAGCCCATTGCCATTGACCGCCGCCTCATTGGGATAGCCGGACATAAACACAACTTTGAGCTCCGGGTTCAACGCAGACAGCCGCTGTGCTAACACCGGCCCCTGAACGCTGCCCGGCACCACAACATCGGTTAGCAGGACATCAATATCGGCAATCGCTTCTTGATATTGCGCCAAGGCGAGATCACCGGACGCAGCTGTCAGCACATCATACCCCGCCGCAGAAAGCATCCGTTCCAGCAAGCTTAGGATCGCCGGCTCATCCTCAACCACCAAAAGGCGTGCCTGTCTGGCGCCAGCCACGGGCAAGGCTGGCTGCTGCCGCGTGCTATGGAGATCGATGGCTTCGCAACTTGCAACCGGGAGGTAAATTTTGAAGGTCGTGCCCACCCCCACTTCGGAATAAATCCGCATAGCGCCCTTGGATTGGCGAACAAAGCCATCCACCATGGCAAGCCCAAGTCCCGATCCTTCATTGGGACCTTTGGTCGAATAGAATGGCTCGACCACCTTGGAGAGTTCATCGCGCGCGATACCAACCCCATTGTCAGAGACGGCAACCATGACATAGCGACCCGGTTCAATGTCCTCAGCCCGCTCTTCCACATAATCAGACGAAATGCGGATATTGCTGGTTTCGATGGTCAGGCGCCCGCCATCGGGCATGGCGTCACGCGCATTGATACAAAGGTTGAGAAGTGAGGATTCCAGAAAGTTGGGATCAATCTCAACCTGCCAGACCCCGGCCGTCAGAATGGTGTCCACCTTGATACGTGCCGGGATGATCCGGGCAAACATCGTACAGATCTGGCTGATGACCGCATTCACATCCGTCACTTCGGGTTCGAGCTTGGCCTGACGCGCAAAACTCAGCAAGCGACGGGTCAGCTCCCCTCCGCGTTGACAGGCCTGAACAATTTCAGCGGCATAGGTTTCAGGCGTCTCACCTTCGTCCATTTCGCCGATCAGATCAGCGTTGCCACTGATGATCGCCAACAGATTATTGAAATCGTGAGAGATGCCGCCGGCAATTCGCCCAATCGCTTCCATTTTCTGAGCTTGCCCCAATTGCATCATGGTGGCGCGCAGTTGTGTTTCGGTGGCAACCTGCTCGGTGACGTCAACGATCATGCCATCACCGATAATCGTGCCGTCGTCATGGGCCACCACTTTGCCCCGGCCATGCAACCACTTCACCGTCTTATCCCGCATCAGGATGCGGTAGCGTACATCCCAGTCGCCACCACGCGCAATGGCCGTCTCAATGGATTTGGACAGAACCGGCAGATCCTCGGGCACAATCCGGTTCCAGTGCTTTGCAGGATCGCCGATGTCCTCGCCTTCGATAGGCTCCCAGATGGTTTTGATACCGGGGCTTACATAGTCCAGCCCCTCACTTCCGTCAGGATTGCGACGGTAGCGGAAGATATATCCCGGAATGCTCTCCGCAATACTTTGAAACAGGGCGGTGTCATCGTCTGATTTGGCCATGCAGGCTCCGTGAGCAGGTCTTAAGACAACCATAGCCCCAAAACACGAGATTTCTATTGAAACCTAACGGCCTAAGGCGAGCTGCAAGGCCAAGGTTATCGGCAACCCCTTGCCGAGACTGGTTTTCCTGACTGGTCCACTAGCCCGAGCTCAGGCCTTATGTTCTCGACAAAACGAAAGGTCCGTCATGCTTCGATCCACCGGTATGCGCTTTGCCATAGTTGGGGTTCTGGCCCTGATCATGTTTATTCCGTTGTTTTTCGCCGCCGAGGTGATCAACGCCCGCAAACACTATTCCCAATCCACCATCGACATGGTGGGACAGGAATGGGGCGGTCGGCAAAGCCTGTCTGGACCCGTGATGGTGATTCCCGTGGAACGCCCCTACACGCAGGTCAAAACACGACCCAAAATCGATCCAGCCACCGGATTGGCCATGATCGATGCCACAACCGGCAAAGAATTGGTCGAGCGCTATGAGGAAACAGGGGTATCCCGCGTTAAACCGATCTATCTCTATCCCGATCAGTTTACGGCCACCATCAACAGTGAAACCGAGATCCGCAGTCGCGGCATTTTCCGCGCGCCGGTTTATACAGCGCAGGCCGAAATGCAGTTCGATTTCGACACCGCAACTGTCTCGCGGGTGGTGCAGGACAATGAGAGCGTGCTTTGGGATCTGGCGGAAATCCACATCCATGTCAGCGCCAACCGGGCCCTGCGGGGTGTGGCCGAGATGACAGCGGATGGGCGGGTTTTGTCCTCTGAACCGCTCACTGAGAGTGCGGGATTTGTGGCAGCAGCACAGGACCCGCGCGAGACGACATCTTATCAGCTCAAGATGGGGTTCAACGGAGCGCAGGAGATCTTTGTCTCGCCCGTGGGTCGGTCAAGCGACATCACCCTGACTAGCGACTGGCCGCACCCGTCTTTCTCAGGTGGGTTTTTACCCAACACCCGTGACATCACCGACGAGGGGTTTACGGCCAACTGGAGCATCCCGCATCTGGCCCGCACCCTGCCGCAGGTCAGCCGCGATGACAGCTATCACCGGGCGCGGTCGCATGAGATCACCTTTGGCGTGCGCCTGATCGAACCAAATGACTTTTACCAAAAGGCCTTTCGTGCGGCGCGCTATGGTATTCTCTTTATTGCACTGACCTTTCTCACCATTCTGTTGACCGAGAAATCCAACACCAAGCCCACCCACCCGGTGCAGTATATCCTCGTGGGGCTGGCCCAGACGATCTTTGTACTGTTGATGGTGGCCTATGCCGAACATCTGGGGTTTGAGCTAAGTTATCTGATTTCATCCGGTGCCACGATTGCCTTGCTCACGCTGTTTGGGGTCATCGGCCTGAAAATGGGCACGCGGGTCTGGGTTCTGAGCGCCGCACTGATTGTGGTCTATACAGTGCTTTATCTCATCCTGAAGTCCGCGGATTATGCACTTCTGGCGGGATCGACACTGGCCTTCCTCGCTTTGGCCGTCACGATGATCGCCACCCGCAACGAGGATTGGTACGGGCCTGAAAAACCCAAGAAGGTCAAACCGCCCAAAGATAAGGCACCTGAGGCCGCGGCCCAAGCCAAACTGCCCTGGCCAGAGCCTGCAAAACCCGACGGAGAGGCATAACCCCTTGCCGCCCGGATCTGCGCCGCTAAAACTGGCGCAGATTTCGAAGCCCCGTCAGCGCGTGGGCGTGAACGGATAGGGCAAATGGTATTTCTGACAATCCTTTTGGGACTGATGCCCAGCATGCTGATGGTGACGCTGGGTGGCGTTGTGCGCAAACGTCTTTCCGTGAACGCCTGGCAGGGGTTGGACAAGCTCAACTTTGAAATCCTCTTTCCTGCCCTGATTTTTGTGGCCGCCTCAGGCCGTCCCATTGCGCCACGCGACATCCTCAGCATTGGCCCTGCAGTCTGGGCTATGCTCACCGCAGCACTGGTGATCGGCTATGCCGCACGCCGATTTGGGCCAGACCGCTTTGTCGATTTCGCCGGGGCCTGGCAAACCGCCTGGCGTTTCAACACCGCCATGGCATTTGTCGCAGCAGCAACGCTGAGCGAGCCTCCTCTGGCCGAACTGGCGGTGGCAGTGGGCATGGCGATTCCGCTGGCCAATGTCTTTGCGGTGTCCGCCCTGTCGCGCGGTCAGGGCAGTCTGGGTCAAACCCTGATCAAAGTGCTGCGCAATCCATTCCTGATCGCCTCGGTCTCTGGGGTGATTGTGGGAGTTTCGGGCCTCCAGATACCCGCCCCGCTGATGGCCCCGCTTGAAATGCTGGCCACAGCCGCGATTCCCGTGGCGCTGATTTCTGTGGGGGCGACGATGAACTGGGGGGCCTTGGCGCGGCTGGATCGGTTCAGTGGCATTCTCGTTGCCACCAAACTTGCCATTCTGCCCGCCCTGACCTTTGCTGCGTGCCTGACCTTGAAGGTCGATCCGGTTCTGGCCCGTACTCTGGTCTTGTTCGGCGCCCTGCCCACCGCCTCAGCCTCTCATGTGCTGGCGGCGGGCTTTGGTGCGGATCGCGAGCTCTCCGCGACCCTTGTTGCGCAATCCACTTTGCTCAGTGCAGCAACCTTGCCGCTGTGGATCACGCTTATTGAACTGACCTTCTGACCCTATTCGGTCACGGTGATCGTAATCACGTCGGACACCACTGGCGGATTGTGCGGCACATGGAACATGTCACCCAGCACCATCTGAAGCGTATGTGTCCCCGGCGCCAGATCAAGCATGGTTTCCGTCTGACCACCGCCAAAGTGTTTGTGATTGTCATCCGCATAGAGGCCATCGGCGGTCATATCCGCATCCTCAGCACCTTCGCCAAAGGGCGCGCGATCAATCAGGAGGTGGTGATGCCCAGTGTTTTCCTTCTCGGTCCCAGCGGGGGCAACGCCCATGCCCTTCAGACCAAACACCACAGAGACCTTGCCCTGCACCGTGTCCCCATCCGAGAGATTGATAAAATAAACCTCCGCCCCCTCGGGCGATGGTGTTTCTCCGGCCAAGGCCATGGTTGCGGTCATAAATGTTGCAGCTACCGCTACGATCACATTTTTCATAGGTCTGTTTCCCTTTGTTGCTCGGGACGGCTTGCGCGTCCTATAGAAACAAACACGAGGGAGACGGGTATTATTCGGCGGTTTTTCAAAAAAACTGGAGAACGACAGGTACGGGATGGGCTGGAAGAGGTCTTTCCCCGACTGTGGCGATATTGTTTGGCACAAACCGGTCAACGCGATTGGGCCAATGAGCTTGCCCAGATGACTTCGATCCGAGCTTTGGAAAAAGCGCATCTCTTCGACCCCGAAACCCATCTGGACCGCTGGCTGTTTCGCATGGCCCATAACCTCTGGCTCAATGAGCTGCGCGCGCGGCGTGTGCGACAGGGGGGTGGCCTGGTGCCCGTTGAAGACGTCGATCTTCCTGACACGTCCTCATCCACAGAAGTGAATATTCTGGCCCGAGAGGTGTTCTCCTTTATAGAGCAGCTGCCCGAGGCACAGCGCGTGACGGTGTTGCTGGTCTATGTCGAAGGGTTCCGATATGCCGAGGCCGCCGAGGTGCTCGAGATTCCAATTGGGACCGTGATGAGCCGTCTGGCCGCCGCTCGCAAACGGTTGACCACTCTGGCAGGTGAACAAAAGGAAAAGGGTACATGACGCTGGACGCCTTCTCTGACGAAGATCTGACGGCCTGGTTGGATGGCGAAGCCTCCGGAGACCTGTCCCAGCGGATCAAAGCGGCGGATAGTCCTGCTTTGCAAGCGCGTCTGGCAGAGCTGCGCAATGGGCGCGCGTTGGCCGAGACCATGTTTGCAGAAGCATTACAGCTCGCCCCTCCAATGCCCACGCTACCGGTTCAAACGCAGAGAACGTCGTCTGGATGGATCGCCGGTGGATTGATAGGATTGGCCGCAGGTCTTCTCTTGGCCTTTGCCCCTATGCTTTGGCGCAGCCACGCGATCGAACCCTGGCATCAGGACGTAGCCGCCTATCAGGCACTCTATATTCCACAGACGCTGACATCGGTGCCTGCGGATGGTGCTGCGGATCTGGCCCGCCTGTCTGAGGCATTAGGACGGGACCTGACCGGATTGCCCGATGTGTCGCAACTTGAATTTCGCAGAGCCCAAGCTCTGGGGTTTGAGGGGCGTGTGTTGATCCAGATCGCGTATCGCGGTCCCGATGGCGTCCCTTATGCTCTGTGTATCCTGAATAAATCAGGCGACGCCACAGACCTCAAAGCACAGCAACTGGCAGGCATGCAGGCCGCCAGCTGGGCAGACCAGAACCACCGCTTTCTTTTGATTGGTGGCACCGATGCCCAATTTGTCCAGAATGCGGCCCAACAGTTTGCTGCAGCGCTCTGATTTGTTTCCAATACCTTAGCCTATCGGCGGTTTGTGCACAGTCTTAACAATTCGTTGTTTCGCAATCTCAAACAGACCGTCTAAATTCCCCGGTATTGTCTGCCCACTGCCCCAATCGCGCCCTTTTTCGCCGCCATACAAGCTGCAAGACAAACGTGAATTGAGGACCTGAGCATGGACCGCCTGACCGAAATGGAAGCATTTGCCACTGTGGTGGACCAAGGTGGCTTTACCGATGCCGCCAAGAAAATGGGGATCTCAAAATCCGCAGTATCCAAACATGTGTCATCGCTTGAGGCCCGTCTCGGCGCCCGGCTGCTGAACCGCACCACACGCCGGGTGAGCCCCACAGAAATTGGCCTTGCCTACTACGACCGCGCGCGCCGTGTGCTGAACGATGCCGGGGAAGCAGATGCGCTTGTCACCTCGATGCAATCGGCGCCGTCAGGCCTGTTGCGGATTTCGGTCGCCACCGATTTCGGAGTGAACCACCTGTCGCCGGTTTTGGGCGATTTCCTGGCCGAATTCCCAGACATCACCGTGAACATGGTGCTCAACAACCGTTATGTTGAGCTAATCTCGGAAGGCTTTGACATGGCGATCCGCATTGGTGAGCTGGAAGACAGCACGCTGCGGGCCCGCAAGCTGACCGAGACAACGAAACGTATGATCGCCGCGCCAAGCTATTTTGAAAAATACGGCCGTCCGCAACGCATCGACGATCTGAATGAACACAAGCTTCTGCATTACTCGAACCAAGCCTCGGGCAATGTTTGGAAACTGACCGCACCGTCGGGTGAAAAGCGTCAGGTGCGCACGGCGGGTTGGTTGACCGTCAATGATGGCCAATCGCTGCTGAATGCCTGCACCGCCGGTCTCGGTATCGCCTACCTGCCGTCTTACCTGTACCATGACGCCATGGAGGCCGGTTTGGTCGAAGACGCCATCCCGGATCTGCCGGTGGAAACACAGGGCGTCTATGCCGTTTACCCACCGGGCCGCTTTACTCAGCCCAAAGTGCGCGCATTTATCGATTTCCTTGCGCATGCCTTTGCCGACAAAGGCCCGCTGGTCTGGTAAGGCCCGGCCAGGAACCTAGCTTAATGCAACGCCCAGCGCCTCAATGGTGACTGGGCGTTTTGATTCAATCCGCAACGCTCTGGATGACGCATCATACAGATTCATTGCGAAACGTTTTCTCTGTTTTCCTCTTCGCCCGGTTGGGTAGACTGAATCTTGCAATTCATCTTTCGATTTCAGCAACAGCTTCGCACATTGAGCAGGAGAGCCCGCAATGTCTGTTTCGACGATCCTCCCCGCATCCGAGACATCCATGGAGATTCTCTGTGAGACAATGTTGGATGCCTTTTCGGATTATGCGGTTCCCATGCAGCTCAGCACCACGCAGTTTGCCGATATGATGCACCAGCGTGGCCTGGATCTGGCCAGCTCTCGCATTGCACATGTCGAGGGGCAGGTTGCGGCTATCTGGCTGACCGCCATCCGGGACAAGCGCGCCTATCTGATTTCAAGCGGCACCCGCCCGGCGCATCGGTCCAAGGGCCTTGCCCGCGCCATGGCCACGTCAAATCTGGCACATCTGAAAAAGGTTGGAGTGCGATCCTTTCAGACCGAAGTT
Source organism: Pelagimonas sp. (assembly GCA_049116335.1). Taxonomy (GTDB): domain Bacteria; phylum Pseudomonadota; class Alphaproteobacteria; order Rhodobacterales; family Rhodobacteraceae; genus CANMIH01. The sequence continues at coordinate 62,810 of JAGDYZ010000018.1, forward strand.
CTACGCAACAATGACACGGCAGAGGCCTTGTATCGGTCCTTGGGCATGATCCGGCATCGACAACTGGATTGCTACAGCCTCTCGGCGCCGGATCATGTCGCACCACCCAAATTTCAGTTCAAGCAAACCACCTGGGATGAAATCGCCCCCGAGACCCAGGCCCTGTTGGAGTGGGAGCCATCTTGGCAAAACGACAGACACGCGCTCAGCGCACTGCCCGAACAGGTCACCTGCCTGTCATTGTTGGTTGGATCGGCTCTGATTGCCTTTGCCGCCCTCCAAAGCCAAACCGGCACCGTGCAACAGATTGCCGTACACAAATCCGCGCGTCGCACAGGGATCGCAAGCGCGCTTATTGCGGCCCTTCAGACGCAGATGCCGGGCCGCGCCATGCGCTTTATCAACATCTGCGACAGCGATCGCGCTTTTCGTCAGTGGGTTTCTCACATGGGCGCGCAGGAGATGATCGGCCAATATGAACTGAGGATGTCGCTCTAAGGCGCAGGTTCCGGCTATAACTGCCCGATCTTATTCAGTTGAGATGAGGACCGCTTCGACACGACGATTGGCGTCACGCCACTGAGGCGTCAGATTGGTGGTCATCGGTGCAAGATAGCCGACCCCATCCGCTCCGATCTGAGATTTGCGGGTTTTGTGAGTTTGGCGCAGGTAGGTCACCGCCGCCTGTGCCCGCTTGCGTGACAGGGCCTGATTGCTCGACAGGCTGCCCACCGCATCTGTGTGCCCCACAAACAGGATCCGTCTTTCAGGTCGCGCCGCAAGATAGGCCGCAATCTGATCCAATGACGCAATCGATCCGGCGCGCAGCGTTGACGACCCGGACTTGAACATCATATCCGTTAGGATCACGTGGCCTTGTTGCTCAAGCTTCGCAATGAGCCCCTCAACGGGGGTCTGCACCGGTGCCGCGTCGGTCGCAGGTACACCCGCTTCAACTGAAGGACTTGGAGTGACCTGCGTATCAACCGCGGGACCCTCCGTTTGGGTGATCCCGAGATCTTCCCCCACACGTATGATCTGGATATATCCAGCCCAGTCATCGCGGCTTGTCAGCACCGTGGCGACGTCACCCGCAGGAGACCGCGCCGAGACAAAATGATAACCGGCCAGATCGACAAACATACCCGGCGCAGGCAGCACAAGGGTGGCAAACCTGAAATCAAAGCCGCCACAGACATCTGCGCTACAATCCAGCAGAATATCAAACCCGGCCTCGGTCAGTTGATCGCGCAGAGGCTTCAAAAGCTGAAATGGGGTCGCCCCACCTCCCGGAACACGCCAGGACTGGGCCCGTACCTGCCCTTCAACGCGCTGTGTCGGCACACCGTCGTCAAAGCTCCACGGGCCCAGGGGCACCGCATAGGCCCCCTGATCCTGCACCACATTCAGCGTTTCCTCTGCCCCACGGGGCAGTGCCAAATCCTGAGCAAAGCCCGGCAGCGCGATCAAAGCCGCCAAGCCTGTCCCGATGAGTATGTGGTGCGTCGTCATACCCAGAGTTTAGCGCGACTGGCTGTGATATTCAGGGTTTGGCCGCATATCGGTCGCGCTTGCCACGCGGTTGGTCATATTGAAAAAGCCCGCCACATTGGCGATGTCCCAGATATCGCGATCCGAAAACCCAGCATCGCGCAGCGCCTGACGGTCTTCTTCGGTGATTTCAAACGAGGCTTTGGTCATCTTTTCAGCAAAGCCAAGCATCGCATGATGGCGCGGACTAAGATCTGCCACCCGCCAGTTCATAACCATCTGTTCACCCAGGATTGGATCCCCAGACAGCGCCCGAACCGCCTGACCATGTGCGGTGAGACAATAGTAACAGCGGTTCACAGCCGAGACAGCCACAGCGATCATCTCACGTTCCAGCTTGGACAAACCGCTGTCGGCCAGCATCAGCTCATTGTAGAGCATGGTAAAGCTATTCAGCTTAGCAATATCAAAGGCATAGGCCTGAAGCACATTTGGGATCATGCCCAGCTTGTCCTGACAGATATCAAAGTATTTCTGTGTATCTTCGGGCAGGGGGTCGACCATCGGCAGGTCAAGCGCGGTGGGCATGGATTTCTGTGTCACGATAGGTCGCCTTCAGGATCTTTTAGAATACGGTAGTGGTACTGTCCCACAAGCTCCATGCCTAAGGAAGCATAGAGCGCGTTTGCCGCGACATTGGCCTGGGTGCAAGCCACGGCCATTTGATGCGCGCCTTTACGCTCGGCCCAGAGGCCCGCCGCCCGCATCAACCAACCAGCCATCCCTTTGCCTCGGTGCTCTTCTCGCACCTCCAAAGCATGCACCATCGCGGTCCCTTCATAGAGTGCGCAGAACCCGGCGCCGCCCGGGCGGTCGGAAACACGACCAAACATGCTTGTCTTCTGGAGCTTACAACGATCCATCACCCTCAGGCGCGCTTCGGTGATGCCCCCCTCGGCCCAGATCTCTTTCATGATTTCCAAGGGCTCCCAGATGGTAAAGGCCGTGACGCGGGGCAGCTTTCTGTCGACAAACTGGCCGATCGGCGCCACCCAGAGATGGGTTGTGTCCACCAGTTCATAGCCGCGCTCGGCAAGAGCTGCATCCAACGCCTCTTCGCCGGGGCGGATCTGAAATAGAGGGTCTTGGCCCATGAGACGCATGGCACTTTCTGCTGCGCCCAGATCTTCCGGGGCCCAGACCCCATTCAGTGTTGCGGCAGATACGCGTTTGCCCCCACCACGTCCCTCGCGCAGGGTCCAGGGACCAGCCTCAACCTGTGCAGCCGCAGGCCAAGTTGCTTCGAGGACGGCAAAAATCTTGTCAGTCATCTGGGTCATGCGGGAAACAGCGCCGCCAATCGCGACATAGCCGCATCAATCCGCGCCCCATCTGTGCCTCGCACCACAAGGTTAGATCCATAGACGCCATCTTTTTGGAACGGATAAGACCCGAATTGCAGATCTGCAAATTCATCTGCCAATGCCCCCAGTGGCGCGGCGATATCTCCTTCTCCGCGCTGGACCCGAAGCGTCTGGCTCAGCAGGGGCGTGCCGCCGGTCAGGTTGGGCAAAAGGCTGGCCACCATGGCTTGAAAGACCGTGGGAACGCCTGCCATAACATGCACATTGCCAAGACTGAACCCGGGTGCAATCGACACGGGATTGTCGATCAAAGTTGCCCCCTCTGGAATGCGGGCCATGCGCAACCGCGCCTCGTTCAACTCCTGCCCCTGCCGGTCATAATGCGCCTGCAGTAGGGCCCGCGCATCATCCCGGACATCAATCGACGCGCCACAGGCCTCTGCCACACAATCGGCAGTGATATCATCATGGGTTGGACCGATGCCCCCTGACGTCACCACGATGTCATAGCTGTCTTTCAGGGCAGTGATCGCAGAGACGATGGCCGGGCGATTGTCGCTCACCACACGGACCTCGTGCAGATCAATCCCCTGCTTGGTAAACTCCTGCGCCAGATAGTGCATATTGGCGTCGCGTGTGCGGCCTGACAGGATTTCATCCCCGATGACCAGCATCGCGGCTGATGGATTTGTCATACGTCCCTCCTGCATCCGTGCTTTGGCGCAAGAATAGCCCGCCTGACGCCACCCGCAAGCGGTTCAGCTGCGCAAAACGGCCTCTGCCGCATCGTCAAAGGCCTGAACCTCTGCCAAAGTCCGCGCCATAATCATTGCGCCCTCAAGTGTGGCGACGGTTTCACGGGCCCGTTTGCGGGCATTTTCCACATCTGTTTGCCGAAAAACATCCGTCACCCAATCCAAAACCTGATGAAAGAAGTGGCGAATTTCCTCGGCAACCATTGGTGGTAGAATCGCAATCTGCGCTCCGAACATGCCACACAGGCACATCTTGTCCTCTTCGACCAAAGCATAGCGCACCATAGCCACAAGTTTTGCCAGCTGGTCCGTAGCAGGTTCTGCTTCTACAGCCCCCAAAGCGCCGATAAACCGGAGCCGATAGCGTTCTGAGACGCGCGTGGCCAGATATTCGATGTCTCTAAAATGGGTCTGGATCTGATCTGCTGTCAGACCCGTGATCTCTGCGATCTGTTCAAAATTGATCGCCCCATATCCGCCATCGCGGATCTGCGCTTCGGCGGCATCCAAGATGCTGGTGGTTTCCGGTGTCATATCCATCATAAGTTGTCGTATCTTCGCCGTCGTTCAGAAACAGTATTGAAAAGTCACAATTTTCCTTTGCGATAAGATCAAAGATACGCGACACCTTGATCCGATCGCCGACATGTTGAGGGGCTGTTTGCCCCTACGTCAAGTTTTCTTTCGACCCTGCGCCGGAGAGTTGCATGCATTTTGTCACACCGCTTATTCCCGCGACCTTACTGCGCCGCTACAAACGGTTTCTCGCGGACTGTCGGCTTGAAGATGGGCGCGAAATAACCGCCCATATCGCCAACCCCGGCAGCATGCTTGGCCTGAAAGACGACGGGCAAAAAATCTGGCTCGAACCGAACGATGATCCCAAACGCAAACTGAAATATGCGTGGCGTCTGGTGGAACATCCGGGCGGCCATTTCACCGGCGTCGACACCGCCGTGCCCAATAGGGTTCTGAAAGCCGCGCTTAAGGCGGGTGAGGTCGCAGGTTTGACGGGTTATGATCTCGTCCGGCCTGAAGTGAAATATGGTGAAAACAGCCGCATCGATTTCCTTCTGACAAAGGCGGGGCAACCCGATTGTTATGTCGAGGTCAAATCCGTGACCCTCTCACGCCAGGAGGGATTGGGCGAATTTCCCGATAGCGTTACGGCCCGTGGCACAAAACACCTAGGTGAATTGGCGAAGATGGCACAGGATGGCCACCGTGCGGTGATGCTCTATCTGGTCCAGCGCACAGATTGCAGTCGAGTGACACTGGCAACCGACATTGACCCGACTTATGCGGCGGCATTCGCCTCAGCACGGTCCGCCGGTGTCGAAGTTCTTTGTTACTGTTGTGATATCACCCCTGAGGAAATCACGCTGGGGCGCGCCCTGCCCTTCCACGATCCCGAGTAGCAAAAACAGCTCTCACCGCAGCACACCAAGAGGCACCATGCGAGCACACATGAGAACAAAGGCCATTTCTATCTGCGATGAGAAGATTGCCAAGAAAGGCGAGACCGTCGGCCTGTCATTCTATGCCTTTTTCTCTAACAAGAACGACGACCCGGACGCGCTTATGGAAATGGCGGAATGGTGGATCAAAACCCACAAGTTGGATCATTTTGAGAAAGCCGTGAAAATACGCGAGCTGATACGCTCCGGTGCATGACGTCAAACGGCACGCGAAAATCTGGAATGTTATCAACGAAAAAGGGGCACCGTTCCGGCGCCCCTAAATCTTCGCATCCCAGCTGATTAGAGCTCAGGCAGAGGCCAAGCTTCGACCTTTGCACTGAAAAAATCAGACCTTCAGGTTCGGGATGATCTGCTTTTTACGGCTCATGATGCCGGGCAGAACAACATTGTCGCCCTCAACGGTCGCACCAAAGCTTTTCTCAGCGACACCCTTCACAAGATCATTGGGCACAAGCAGGGTGGCCTGTTCTTTCAGGATATCGACCACAAACAGTAGAACCTGATCCACACCATCTTCGCTTTGAACGGTCGCAAAGGTCTCCATCAGGCTCGCTTTGCGGCCCAGCGGGATTTCCGGTGCGGTGGTTTCCAGAACCGACACGCGGAATTTGGTGCCGTCCACTTCGTATTCCTTGCTGTCCATGCGGATCAGCTCGGCATCGGAGAAGGCCGAAACATCGGATTTCGCGGCAAACATCTGCGCGGCGAACTCACCCAGATCAATGCCCAGATCTTTTGCCAGAGCTTCGGCCACGGCACGATCTTCGTCGGTGGTGGTGGGCGAACGGAATTCCAGAGTGTCGGAGAGGATGCAGGTCAGCATCGCACCTTTGATGGACTCAGGTGCCTTGGCCAGATCGTCGCCAATCATCTTGTGCATAATGGTGGCGGTGCAGGCCAGGGGCTCGATGCGGATGTCGATCGGGCCTTTGGTTTCCAGACCACCCACCAGCTTGTGGTGGTCGATGATGGCGCGGATGTCGGCGCCATTGATGTTTGCGGGCAGCTCGGCCGGGTTGTTGGTGTCCACAATCACAACCGGCGCATCATCCGCCACATCGGCGATGATCTCGGGTTTTTCAAAACCCCAGTGCTCCAGCATATAGGCCGCTTCGGTGTTGGGTTCCCCCAGCAGCACTGGCTTGGCGTCGACGCCTTTGATCTCGTTGAGATACCACGCCCAGATGATCGGCGAGCCGGTGGAATCGGTGTCGGGGGATTTGTGGCCAAATACCAAGGTGGTCATGTTCAGTCCTCGTACAGAATGTCCGGTTTTGCGCGCCTCATAGCGCCCGGGGCAAAGTCTGTCACCCCGTTAGAGGCCTTCTGCGACCTTGAGCCGTAAACTGTGTTCTGGAATGAACGCATTCCCTAGAAAAAAACGCTAGATTCACGATAAACACCGGTTCGGCATCGACATAAGTCAGCGCGGCATAGGATTTTGGGCCTTATTGTAGGCCTTCCAATCGGTGATCTCGGGGTAATACATCTGCCGCCAGCGGCGCACTTTCGGGTTCATGATCTTCTTCCACAGCGGCGGGATCATCGCGGCAATCGCCATCAGCGGATAGCCATGCGGCAGTTGCGGTGCCTCGGCCTCGGAATAGTTCTGCAACAGGGGGAACCGGCGGTCGGGTTTGTAGTGATGATCCGAATGGCGCTGAAGGTTGATCATCAGCCAGTTGGTCGCCTTATGCGCGGCGTTCCAGCTGTGGCGCGGTAAAACATGTTCGTATTTGCCGTCGCCCAAATGTTTGCGGGTCAATCCATAGTGTTCGACATAGTTCACCACCTCAAGCTGCCAGATCGCGATGCTGGCCTGCACCGCAAAGAGCATCAGCCCAAACCAGCCCCCAACGATTAGCGCAAAACCCATCATGCCCGCCTGCAAACCCCAATAGAGCCAGAAAGGATTGGTCTTGTGATGCCAGGGTAGTTTTTTCCGGGCGAGCATATCGCGTTCCGCTTTGAACGCCGAGTGCCAGCATTGCTTTAGAACGCGCGGATAAAACCGATGAAACCCTTCGTTGTAGCGCGCGGTTACCGGGTCACGCGGTGTGCCCACATAGCGGTGATGCACCAGAAGATGCTCAGACCGGAAATGCGAATACAGCACCATAGCGAGCAACAGGTCCCCGAGGCGGCGTTCAAACTTGCCCTTCTGATGCAGAAGTTCATGCGCATAAACGATGCCCACCGTGCCGGTCATAACGCCCATGCCGAACATAATACCAAAACTTTCCCATCCGCCAAGATGGGCCGCGCGGCTGATATAGGCGATCACACCAAAGAGGGTGACAAACTGCAACGGCACCCAAAGCTGGGTGATAAGCTTGTACCAATAGAGCTGATCTTCGGTGGTCTCCAGATCTGCGTCGTCGGTGTTCAACCCCACTGCCAGATCAATTGCTGAAAACAAATACCACGCCACCAAAGGTGTGACGATCACCCACCATCCGCCCAGTATCGCACCGGTCCAGACCAGAGGGATCAGAATAACAGACAGGAAAAACGGCAAGGCCGAAGAGAAACGTGCAACCTGTTGGGCCGGGATCATGGAACTGCTCCGATTTTTTGCCGCAGTGTAACGTGGTAACAGATATCTCCCAAGAAAAGCTTTTACGCCTTGCGCAAGGTCAAATCAATCGTGTGGCTCACCCTTTGATACAGGGTCATGAAGCGTCACTTAGGGGAGCCCCAGACTGCGGGTGGGGGTGAAGCCCCCGCCCATGGGGGCGGTCGGGGGCTGCCCGGCCTGCGTCCGGGCATTGGGTTTGCCACTACTTCTCCACGTCGAACCGGTACTCCGCCCTCACCACCGTCACCTGCGGGGGGCGTTTGTCGGTTTCGAACAGCGCGTAGCCCTCTTGCAGGGTGCGCCAATATCTCAGCCAGGGATTTGCGGCCTCGCGTGCCAGACGGTTGGCCGTCATGTGGAAGGGAAAGGTATGTACCGGCACCTCGGTCTGGCCGGCCTGTTGTGCGGCTTCGACGATCAGATAGATCTCTTCGATACCGGCGTCGGTCATGGCGTAGCAGCCAATCGACAGACAATCGCCATGCACCATCAGAAAACTACCCGTACGCCCTTGGGCCTGATCATAGGCATTGGGAAAGCCGAGATTAAACGACAGGTGATAGCTGCTGTTGGGGTTCATCGCCGCGGCGCTCACACGGTAAAACCCTTCAGGAGATTGGCCATCCCCCTCTTTGAGTTTCGGCCCCAGATCGCCCGAATAATTGCAGATCTCATAGGTTTTGAACCGCTGGTACTCGGCCCCGGCGTCGAGCCAGACTTCCAACTGGTTCTCTTCCTTAAAGATGCGGATAAAACTGGGCGCCCCAAGGGTCAGACCCTTAGCCCGCATCTCGCGCTGCAGCTGAGGGCGCACCCGCGCGCGGATCTCATCTATGTCTCTTGGCACTCTGGTCAAACGCCCATAGCCCGAGATCACATAGGGTTTGAACGCCGTCGCCGCCAGAACGGTGGCGAGGATCACTGCGCAGAGAAGTATCATCCACCGCCACGACATGGGCCTAGGCTTTCAACAGATCAAAGGCTTTGCGCATCACCGTGGGCAGGTTTTCGCGGTCAAATTCATCCTCTGCCACAAACGCCCCGCGATGAGGTGCACGTTCCATCGGCACTAGCGCCGTTTTGACCGTCAACCGCAGGTGAAAATGGGTGAAGGTATGCCGTGCCTCACCGTCCAGAGTTTTCCACTCGGCCCGAATGGGGGCGTTCTCGGCGGGCGGCTCTTCGCCCCACTCAGATCCGGGCCAGCCCAGCATGCCCCCCAGCAATCCGCTCTCTGGTCGGGTCTCCAAAAGCCACGCACCGTCGACACGCCGGGCAAGATAGGCAATGCCCAACCGGGTCGGTTTCTTTTTCTTCGGGGTTTTCTTGGGCAGTTCGGCGGCCGTCCCGGCCTCCCACGCAGCGCAGGATGTCCGCCACGGGCACAACCCACAGGCCGGGTTCTTGGGCGAACAGATCGTCGCCCCAAGATCCATCACCGCCTGCGCATAATCGCCGGGGCGCTCTTTTGGTGTCAGCGCGGCTGCATACTCAGTGAAGGTCGCTTTGGCACCGGGCAATGGGCTGTGATCATCATGCAGACGCGCCATCACCCGTTCGACATTGCCATCCAGCACGGTCTCTGACGCATCAAAGGCGATCGAGGCAATGGCGGCCGCGGTGTAGGGGCCAACCCCGGGCAGGGTCAAAAGCGTTTCACGATCCCTCGGGAACTGGCCTTGAAACTCCTGCGCCACGACGCGGGCGCATTTCAACAGATTGCGGGCGCGGGCGTAATAGCCAAGACCGGCCCAGGCGGCCATGACATCGGCATCTTCCGCCGCCGCCAGATCTTTGACTGTGGGCCAGCGGCTGGTGAACACCTCGAAATAGCTTTTGACCGCCGCCACGGTCGTCTGCTGCAGCATGATCTCGGACATCCAGACCCGATAGGGATCGGGCCAGATGCCGCGTGCCCGGTCTGACGGGCTGATCCGCCAGGGCAACACACGGGCATTGTGGTCATACCACTCTAAAAGGGCGTCTGCGGTGGCCTGTTCACGCAAGTGTGAGATTCCTCTAAAGCGGGCAATTGGGGCTGGCACCCGGAACTTTGGCCACTAAGATAGCGCCTGACGAAAGGATGCAAGACATGTCCAAGCGCAAAAGCACAACATATGGCTTTGCCCGCACCTCAAAGCTGGTGCAATCGCGGGTGCGCTCGGTCACAGAATCGCGCGGGTTCGCCCAGTCGCGGGTCTTGACCCATTGGGAAGAAATCGTCGGCCCTGACACCGCCGCCATGACCCGCCCGGTTGAGGTAAGTTACGGTGGGAAAGGCGGTTTTGGTGCGACACTTGTGGTTTTGACCACCGGAGCCAACGCGCCTTTGGTGCAGATGAAGCTGGGCGAAATCCTTGAACGCATCAATTCGGTCTATGGCTATCGCGCCATTGCCCGCATCCGTGTCACGCAGACCGCCCCCACCGGCTTTGCCCAGGGGCAGGTCGACTTTGTCCATCGGCCAAAAGCCGCGCAACCCAAGCCAGATCCCGCCGCCGAAGCCCGCGCCCGCGCAGCCACACAGGATGTTGGCGACGACGGATTGCGCGCGGCGCTTGAACGGCTGGCAACAAATGTCATATCGAAACAAAGCCGTGCGAAAGCCCGGCCCACAAAATTTTAAGCAGAGGCAAGACTCCATGAAACGGTTTATCTCGGCAGCCGCAGTAGCGGTCACACTGATCGGCGGCGGCGCCTGGTATTTCACCCAAGGCACCGGCCCGGCCCAGACCGGCTTTGCCCTGCCCGGTGCAGCGGTGGCCCAGTCAAGCGGCGAGGTTGATATCTCGGGCATCGTTGAAATGGTGCAGGGCAACCCCGACGCCACCGTTGAGGTGATCGAATATGCCTCTTACACCTGCCCGCACTGTGCCAACTTTCACAGCAGCGTCTACAAGGACCTGAAGAAAGACTACATCGACACGGGCAAAATCAAGTTTGTTTACCGTGAAGTGTATTTCGACAAATACGGCATGTGGGGATCGATGATTGCCCGCTGTGGTGGCCCCGAAAAATTCTTTGGCATCACTGACCTGATCTACAAAGGCCAGCGTGAGTGGACCCGTGCCGGTTCTGAGGCGGCGATTGCGGATGAGCTGCGCAAAATTGGTCTTCTGGCTGGCATTGGCAAAGACGAACTCGACAGCTGTCTGAGTGATGGCGACAAGCTCCGCGCATTGGTGACCTGGTATCAGCAGAATGCACAGGCCGATGATATCACCTCGACCCCGTCGTTCCTGATCAACGGCCAGAAATACAGCAACATGAACTACGCTGATTTCTCGGCCACTCTGGACGAAAAGCTGGGCGAATAAGCCAAGCAACATAAGACGTGAAAAGGCCGGGCACTATCCCGGCTTTTTTGTGCCAGAACGACAGGTCGGACCGGCATCTGGACATATAGGGCCGCTTTGGCCTAGCAACAAAAAAAGGCGGAGCCCTGCCCCGCCTTTCGCATTCTAGGATCGTCAGCCCGTTCAGGCCAGATGATCGACCTTCATCAGGTGCTGTGCCAAAGTCTGAATCTCATCCATCCAGCGGTTCACCAATTTGGGATCTGAGGGGGCGGCGTGAACGCCCGGTGCGATCTCGCGGTTGATCACCGATTCAATGGCCATCGACACAGGATAGGACACAAGGCGCGCCATGGCCGAGCTGCGCTCGTCACCCCAGGCATCCATAACCCAGGTCTGGTGCCACACCGGTGTGCCTTCTTTTTCCGCCTGCAGCGCGACACAGAGCACCACGCGATCCGGTTCACCTTCGTCGTAGGCGTTTTCCTTGAGCAACTGATCTGCGATTTCCTGCAGGCGTTCGTCACTTGCGGTGCCCGCTTCGGCAAAGATATCGGCCCAGGCCTCAGCCCAGCCATTCAGGCGCAGGGTGCCGCGCACAAAGTCTTTGACCTTCCAGTCTGCGCCAAAGTTGTAATCTTCCATAAACGGCAGTGAATCGCGGTTCGGGTAGACCTCAAAGCTTTCTGGTGTGGCCAGCGGCGCGTCATAGCGGCTGATCGCATCCCAGGGCTTGGAGACGTTGAGTTCCGAGAACTGACGGATTGACCGCGACGGCGAGCGCAGCGCTTTGAGCACGCCAACCGGCGCCCAGCTGAATTTATAGCGGAAGGCATTGGCGATCTTCGGCACGCCCCCGCAATAGGAGGTAAAGCTGATCGCGTTGTCCGCGTCATAGGCATCCGAGGCTTTGTAAGCCGCAACCAGATCATGCGCCATCAGGTGGTCGATGCCCGGATCAAGGCCCACTTCGTTGACCACACGCGACCCGGCGGCCTTTGCCTTGGCGTCGAGCGCGCGCATTTCTGGCGCGATATACGACGACGAGACAAAATGCGCGTTTTTCGCAATCGCCACCTCGGCCAGCGGCACATGCCAGTCACCGGGCAACATCGAAACAACCACATCCTCTGCCGCCAGCTCGGCACTCAGCGTGTCGATGTCAAAGGCACGGATCTTGTCGGTCAGATCACCAACGGCCTCTTGGGCCTTTTCGACGGTCCGGTTCCAGACCACAACGTCTTGGCCCGCCTCGATCAGGCGGCGCAGGCCGGGAACGGCGCTCAGGCCAGTGCCACACCAATGGATTGTCATGCGGATACCTCCGGTTTGTGTTCTGAATAGGTGGCAAAGGCGCGGCCCCAGACCCCGTCGTCAATTGCGTTGAGTGTCTGCAGATGCGGCAGCAATTGCGCGGCAAAATCTTCGCTCGATTCCAGTGGCAGCAGCGACGGCAGATTGTCGATGGCCATCACGTCCAACGCAGGATCGTCATGGGCGCGCACCACCGGGGCCTCCCACGAGGTTTCCAGATCATAGACTTTGACCGGCGAGAAATCGCTCTGCGGGTCACAGGCCACATCGCCAATCACCGACAGACGGCGTGGCGCGGTTTTGGCCTCGGCAGGCACAAACACCGGGCAGCCGGGCGCGGCCAAGATACAGTTGAAGAATAGGTCGTGGTCCAGCACCTCGGGGAAGGGACCGCCGCTTGCAGTTTCGGCCATATCCCATTTGGTGACGTCGACGCCCATCTGTTCGCACAGATCGCTGGCCCCGGTACCTACACGACCCAATGCGCCGATTACGATGGCATTGGGACGGGTCTCCTGCGCACTGTCCAGCGCGGCCTTGAGAGCCGCCTGAAGCGCCTCTGAGTTTTTCCAAGTCGACACAGGCGCACAGGTGCCGCCTTTTTTCTGGTCCGCCCAGGCAAAGAGAGACACTGCCGCCCCGGCATAGCCCGCCCAATAGCCAAAGGCCGCGACACGGCGGCCGTTTTCTTCCACCAAATATTCGAGATCATAGAGCGCCCCGCCACCTTGGGCGAACCGCTTGAGCAGACGCTGACCGGCTTCCTGGCCTTTGTAGGCATGGCCGAACATGATGTGGCGATGTACCAGCGGCGTTTCCGCCTCGGGCAGTTCTTTCAATCCAAAGATAATCGCATCGCGCGGTGCCTCAAGCCAACTGCCTTCGGGGGCAAGCTCGGCGCCGGCCTCAACAAAACCGGCAGCGGGCATCACGCGCGTCGCGCTGTCTTCGATGGTAACGCGAAATCCGCGCTCGATCAGCGAGGCAACCCCAGCAGGGGTGATGCCGACGCGCTCTTCGTTCGGGCGGCTTTCGGCGCGGATCCAGAGATGTGTCTTGGGACCGTTCATGGGACCTCGGGCTCATATGTGAAACTTGCCGGAACATCGGAGGTGTTGGCGCAAGGAGCAAGATGAAATCTTGGAATTTCGCCAGAAAACTCACGCAGACTGTCCACGAATTGGCGAGATGCCGTCATAACGACGGAAATGATCGCCACTTTGTTATCATAGGCTGCATGTACACTGGGCCGGACCTATTTCACTATGGCACGACCTGATCAGGAGCCCTCAGATGACTCGTATTCCGCCACTGCCCTATGACCAAATGGATGAGGTTGCTCAAAAGGCCTTTGATACGCTCGAGGCCTATGGATCGTTTGCGAACTGGTCGCGCATTGCCGGACGTCGAGCCCCGATCCTGCACCATGTCGCAGGGATGCTGACCGAACTGCGCGACGACGATGTTTTGCCGCGCCGGGCGCTGGAACTGGCCATGGTGACAGTGTCCAAGCTGAATGCCTGCACCTATTGCGTGTCGCATCACGCACCGCATCTTCAGGTGACGGGCATGAGCCCCGAAGGGGTAGACCGGTTGCCGGAGGTCGAGAACCACCCAGAGCTGGATGACTGTGACAAGGCTGTTGTTCGCTATTCCGAGGCAGTGAACAATCGCGCCGGACGTATGCGTGACGCCGAAGTAAGCGACCTGCGGCAATGGTTTGACGAGGCACAGATTGTCGAACTGACCTGGCGCATCGCCCTCTGCGGCGCCTTCAACCGATTCAACGACGCGCTGCAACTGAATGTCGAAGATGAGGTTGATGAGGTTCAGGCTTAGGAAAAACCGCCGTCAGATGTGAAGCCTTGGAAAGAGACCTACACCTTGGCGCAGGTCTCTTTATAAATTCACAGTTCTGCAGCCAATCGCACGCCCTGATCGATGGCGCGTTTGGCATCGAGCTCGGCGGCGACATCTGCGCCACCGATGACATGGCAGGCCACACCTTTGGCCTCAAGCGCATCCGCAAGGCTGCGTTCGCTCAGCTGACCGGCACAGAGGATGACATTGTCACAGACGATCACCTCGGGGCGTTCGCGGGTCTCTCCAAAGGAGATATGCAGCCCCTCATCGTCGATGCGCTCGTAGTTCACGCTCGCTTTAATCTGCACCTTTTTCATCTGCAGACTGGCGCGGTGAATCCAGCCGGTGGTTTTGCCAAGACGCTTGCCCGGTTTCTCGGCCTTGCGCTGGAGGAGCGTCACCTCGCGGATGGCGGGATCAGGCTGTGGTCCTTCGGGGGCCAGACCGCTGCGAGTCTCGGCCGGGTCGGTCACGCCCCATTCGCGCATCCAGTCAGGCAGGTTCTCGGTGGGGCTGTCCCCGGTCACAAGGAACTCGGACACATCGAAGCCAATGCCACCCGCACCAATGACCGCGACCCGATCCCCCACGGGGGCCTTGTGGCGCAATACATCGATATAGCTCAACACCTTGGCATGATCCTGTCCGGGAATTTGCGGATCACGCGGCGTGACACCGGTGGCAATCACCACCTCGTCAAACCCCTCGAGCATCTCGGCGGTTGCCGTCGTGTCGAGTCGCACTTCAATCTCCAGCTCGGCCACCATGGCCCGGAACCAGTCGACAAACCCCCAGAACTCTTCCTTACCCGGCACCTGTTTGGCCATGTTCAGCTGGCCGCCAATTTCATCGGCGCGGTCAAACAGGGTGACCTTATGGCCCCGTTCCGCGGCAGTGATGGCCGTGGACAGGCCCGCAGGCCCCGCCCCCACAATGGCGACGGTTTTAACGGTCTGGGCTTTCTCCACCACAATCTCGGTCTCAAATGCAGCCTTGGGATTGACCAGACAGCTTGAGACTTTGCCCTGAAACGTGTGATCGAGACAGGCCTGATTGCAGGCAATACAGGGCGCGATCAGATCGCCGCGCCCGGCCTCGGCCTTCGCCACAAAATCGGGATCAGCCAGAAAGGGCCGCGCCATGCTGACCATATCGGCACAGCCCTCGGCCAGCACCTGTTCGGCCACCTCAGGTGTGTTGATGCGGTTGGAGGTGATGACCGGGATCGACACTTTGCCCATGAGTTTCTGGGTCACCCAGGCAAAGGCGCGTCGCGGCACGCTGGTGGCGATTGTGGGCACCCTCGCCTCATGCCAGCCGATGCCGGTGTTGATGATCGAGGCCCCCGCCTTTTCAACCTCTTGCGCCAACTGCAGCACCTCATCAAAGGTCGAGCCATTGGGAACAAGATCGATCATCGACAGACGGAAAATGACGATAAAGTCTTTTCCTACCGTTTCGCGCACCCGGCGCACCACCTCGATCGGCAGGCGCATGCGATTTTCATAAGACCCGCCCCAGCGATCCGTGCGTTTGTTGGTGTGGGTCACAAGGAACTGGTTGAGGAAATACCCCTCGGACCCCATGATCTCGACACCGTCATAGCCCGCCTCTTTGGCGCGGCCTGCGGTGGCGGCGATGTCAGAGATTTGCTTCTCAATACCCTCTTCATCCAGCTCTTTCGGCGGGAAGGGGGAGATGGGCGATTTGACTGCTGAGGCGCTGACGCAATCGGGTCCATAGGCATAGCGCCCGGCGTGCAGGATCTGCATCGCAATCTTGCCCCCGGCCTCATGCACGCGGTCGGTGACCATGCGGTGATGCGCCATGTCTTTATCGGTATATAGCCCGCCTGCCCCGGGGAACACGCCGCCTTCCGGATTGGGAGCGATGCCCCCGGTGACCATCAGCCCAACACCGCCTCGGGCGCGTGTTGCGTAAAACTCCGCCACCCGGTTCCAATCGCCGCGCTCTTCAAGATTGGTGTGCATCGACCCCATCAGGACACGGTTTTTCAGCACGGTATGCCCAAGATCAAGCGGGCGCAGCAGGTTCGGGTAGTGGCTCATATCGCTCCTCCGTTTGTCTGCAAGACACCACAAAGCTGTTTACGCTGTCACCGCCTACGTCACGTCAGAGCAATTTGACACAGGCATGACGTCCGGGCACCCTGCGGATATCAGTGGAGTATAGCGCCATGTTTGCACCGTCCGGCACCAATCAGAAACATGTTCCCTTCGGCATTGACCCCGCGCTGGTTGGGGTCTGGAAACGCGAAGGCACCGTGCCTCCGACGTCCACGTTCGAAATCACCGCCCAATACGCCTTTCTGATTGGGGGGCCACCATCGCCGGTTGGTTTCTCCGCCGATGGTCTCACCCTGGACTGGGGTGGCATTCAATATGATCACCATATGGGCACGCCGGGGCAATTGATCGGCATCTGGCGCAATCGCCGCGATGGGGATGAGTGGTATTTTCGGGCCGACGGAAGCGTGACCGTACATTGGTCCTCGACCGAAGAGTATTTTGGCCATTATCAGCTTGTCGGAGATCAACTGGCCTATCAGGAATTTCGCGCCACGGTCACAACCCATGCCGGGCAGGTCAAACTTGATCCACCCTATGCGCCGGACACCAGCTATGGCTATGTGGTTCAGGATGGGGTCATGACGTGGAGCGATGCCGCCGATGGCTCCACGGTGATCAGCTTCGACAAAGCCTAGATCGCGCGGGCCACGATCAGATGATTGGGGAGCTTCTTGGGATAGCCCCCTGTTTCGACAATTTCGAAACCCGCACCACGCAGGATAGCCTCAAGCTTTTTGGGGCTGAGCATATGCACCGGCTTGGGCGCTTTCCCAATCACCTGCATGCCCCAGATCAACGGTCCGAACCAGGGTTTGCCTGCCAGACAGGGGGTCTTGGAAATGAACAGCCCGCCTTTGGGTAGGGTCGCGCGGACCTTGCGTGTCACCAACGCCGGATCGCTGACAAGATGCAGCAAATTAAAGCACAGCACCGCGTCCCATTGGCCTGTCACCTCTTCGGCACCGGCAGTGCGAAAGCTAAGTTTATCAACGCCATCCACCTTGCTATTGGCAATCCGCACCATTTCCTTGGACAGATCCGTGCCCTCGTACCGCATCACACTGTCGGCCAGCTTCAACGCGGTCGACCCGGTGCCACAGCCCATCTCAAGCACGTCCATCTCGGGCCGCAGCCAGTGGCGCACACGGGCCAGCCCCTCTTCGTAGGATGTTTCATCCCGGATCGGATCTGTTGCGTATTTCTCGGCAATCCGATCCCAAAAAAGTGCATGCGCGGTCATTGTCATCTCCTGCCAAAGTCATGGCGAAAGATAACGCAAAACGGGCGGTCATAAACCGCCCGATCTTGTAGACATTCTATGCAGTCTTGCATGGATCCCAGCGGATCATGCTCGTTTTGGCAGGACCCAATCAGGGCGCGCAAAATGGCAGGTATAGCCATTGGGGCGTGTCTGGAGGTAATCCTGATGCTCAGGTTCCGCTTCCCAGAAGTCGCTGACCGGTTCCACTTCGGTGACCACTTTGCCCGGCCATAGACCCGACGCATCGACATCGGCGATGGTGTCCAGAGCAACCTGTTTCTGCGCATCGTCCACATAATAGATGGCGGAACGATAGCTCATGCCCAGATCATTGCCCTGACGGTTCTCGGTGGTTGGGTCATGGATCTGGAAAAAGAACTCAAGCAGTTTGCGATAGCTGGTCTGCTCGGGATCATAAATGATCTCGATACCTTCCGCATGGCTGCCGTGGTTTTTATAGGTGGCGTTGGGAACATCCCCGCCGGTATAGCCCACACGGGTTTTTTCAATGCCGGGCATTTTGCGGATCAGCTCTTGCATGCCCCAGAAACATCCCCCCGCCAGTACTGCGCGTGCGCTCATGCCAGATCCTCCACTTGATCGATATATTGGCCGTAACCTGCGTCTTCCATCTCGTCTTTTGGAATAAAGCGCAAGGAGGCCGAGTTGATGCAATAGCGCAAACCACCCTGATCATGCGGCCCATCCGGAAAGACATGACCCAGATGACTGTCGCCATGGCGCGAGCGGACCTCGGTGCGGATCATACCATGTGTGACGTCGCGCAGTTCGACAATATTGTCGTCCTCAATCGGCTTTACAAAGCTGGGCCAGCCACAGCCGCTTTCGTATTTAGCGGCCGAGGCAAACAGCGGTTCACCCGACACGATGTCGACGTAGATGCCGCTTTCCTTGTTGTCCAGATACTCGCCTGTACCGGGGCGTTCGGTGCCGCTCTCTTGTGTGACATGGAATTGTTCCGGGGTCAGAGCCGCGACAACTTCTGCACGTTTTTCATATTTGGCCATGGGCACCCTCCTGATGTGTTCTGTCCTAAATAGCGCAATCCGAAAAACATGACCTCCCAATTTGGTGTGAAACCGAAAATTTCATTTCACCGGATCAGCTCACGGATCACCTATCGCGCAACAGAGGTTAAATGGGGCCTTTTCGCCGGAAACAAAGCGCGATGACACATGGTTCACATCCGCTTGCGCAGGTGTTGCAGGCTCGGCTCTCTCCTCCCATCTACAATTTGAACACAGCGCAGTTTTTTGTGGTGCTTTTGTTCGGGGCGTCGCGATGGCAGCGCGGCGCCCAAGCTCTCTCCCAATCTTCTCCCCAAACAGGGTGGCCTTCCGGTCACCCTGTTTTAGAGTACAAAGGCCTTGCCGTCTCACGCACTTAACTTGAGCATACAGCCGATGAAACTCACAAATCTGATGGTCGCAGGCCTTTGCCTTGCCCTATGCGTTTCGGGCTGTGACCGCCCGGCATATCGTGCCACCGCAAAGCTAGAGCAAGGTCTTGAAGTAACCCTCACACTGCGGCCACTGTTGTCCCTTCAAAGCGACTGGTCGCGCAGTTTAACTATCACGCAAAACGCTCGAACCGTTGACTTTGACATCTCTGAAGACACTGGCTGGTGGCGGGGATCCAACCTCTACCTCACACTGTCAGGCACCTTGGTTCTGCACGAAGGGCAAGGGAGCTGTTCTGAATTCAAAACAACTCCGCCATCTTTGGTTACACCTTCAGAAGTCTCGTGTCTTAGCGCGCCAGATCTTGCTTGGCTTGAGAAAACACAAGACACACACCTCTCCTACCCTGCCTCACTCTTTTATCCGGGCCTTTTCTTCGTTGGGCATTTCAATGAAAATGGACCCAAAGAACAGCGGGCTGTTTTTCAACCTCATTCCGAGATCACCGAACCCAAACTTCCCGATCCGATATGATCAACCGAGCTGCGCCAAAGCCCAGCGCGCGGCGTCACGCACGGTGTCATCCGCATCGTCACACAGCCCCTGCACCACAGGTTGCAAGGCCTCATCACTTGAGTTGCCAATCGCATAAAGCACATTGCGCACAAAGCGATCCCGACCAATGCGCTTGATCGGAGAGCCCGAGAACAGCGCCCGAAACGCCGGATCATCCAGGGTCGCCAGTTCTGCCAGCCTTGGCCCCACAAGCTCGGGCCGCGCATGATATTTGATCTCATGCGCGCTTTGGGCAAATTTGTTCCACGGACAGGCGGCCAGACAGTCATCACAGCCGTAAATCCGATTGCCCAGCAGCGGCCGTAACTCCGCATCCACCGGGCCTTTGTGTTCAATCGTCAGGTAGGAAATGCAGCGCCGCGCATCCACCTGATAGGGTGCTGGGAAGGCGTCAGTTGGGCAGGCATCCAGACAGGACCGACAAGACCCACAACTGTCGCGTCCCGGTGCGTCCACTTCGAGATCAAGCGTTGTGAAGATCGATCCAAGAAAAAACCAACTGCCCAGCTCGCGACTGACCAAATTGCTATGTTTGCCCTGCCATCCCAGCCCCGCCGCCATGCCAAGCGCCTTTTCCGGCACCGGTGCAGTGTCGACAAAGACTTTGATCTGCGCCTCGTCGCCAGCTTTGCCAGCCGTCTCAATCAACCACCGTCCCAGCCGCTTCAGCCGCTTCTTCGCCACATCGTGATAGTCTTTGTTCTGGGCATAGACACTGATGGCGCCACGGTCGGGTTGCCCAACCACCTCCATCGGGTCAAAGTCGGGGCCGTAATTCTCTGCCAACATGATCACGGATTTTGCCTCGGGCCAGAGCACATCCGGCGCGCCGCGCCAATGCACCCGTTCCGCCATCCAACCCATTTGCCCGTGATAGCCCTGATCAAGAAAATGCTGCAGCCGCTCCATAACCTCGGGCACATCCGAGGGACGGCAAATGCGGCAGGCGGAAAACCCCACCTCCTCAGCTATCGCAACAAGCTGTGCCTTCAGATCGGTCACATCCGCCCCTTCTTCTTTTCAAAAATACTCCGGGGGAGACCGCCGTCCCGGCGGTCGGGGGCAGCGCCCCATGACCAGCTTAGCTCAGAAATCGAGATCGGTGTAATGGGCCGGTGGCGGAAAGCCAGACACCTGATCCGCGAGAATGCTGCGAAACGCCGGGCGGGATTTGATCTTGGCGTACCAGTCTTTCACCACCTCCGACCGGTTCCAATCCACATCCGAAATATAATCCAGACAGGACAGATGGGCGGCGGCGGCAAAATCGGCCAGCGTCATGGTATCCCCCGCCAGCCAGCGCCGGTGATCCAAAAGCCAGGTCATATAATCCAGATGATACTTGATCGCCCGTGCGCCGGTTTTGACATTTCCGCTGTCGGGAAAGCCGGCTTTCTGGATTTTCTTGTTCACCCGTTCATAGAGCAGCTTTGAGGTGACCTCGTGGTGGAACTTGTCATCAAACCAGCTCACCAGACGGCGCACCTCATAGCGGGCATCCAGACTTTTGGGCATCAACGACGGCTCGGGATAGGTTTCTTCGATCCATTCACAGATCGCAGAAGACTCCGCCATCACTTTGTCATCGATTTTTAGCACCGGCACCTTGGCCGCCGGGTTGCGTCGCAGAAAATCGGCGTCTTTCTCCCAATAGCGCTCTTCAACCAGCTCACACTCGATCTTCTTCTCAGCCAGGCTAAGGCGCACTTTGCGGCAGAACGGAGAGAGCGGGACGTGGTAGAGGCGAGCCATGCGGGACAATGATCCTAAGGTGAAACACGACCTGTTTGCCGCGAAAATGGGCGGGGTTCAACACCCGCCCGTTGCAATACGCAAACTGTCGCGCGTTATAGGGCTGAGATAGACTGCTTCATCAGGCCTGTGGCCCATGCGGCCTCAACACCCATCGCAATCTGCACCTTTGGACGGCTGTCATCTTTCAAGGTCGCCCCCAGATCATCCCCATCCACGGGGACGCGTAGGCCGGCCTCGATGAGCGTGAAGTTTTCCGGAAACACACAAGCCAAGACCGCCAGCGCATCATGCATCGGACAGCCCTCTGTAATGCCGACAGAGCGGTAGAAGCTGAGATAGAAATGCGAGATCTTCTCAAGGAACCCGCCAACTTTCTGCGAGGCCTGCCCAAGTTCCGCGAACTCTTCTGGCGTCAAAAGCGTCTGCAGCGTGGCGTTCAACCCGACCATGATCAGCGAAAGACCGGAGGCAAACACAAAATCTGCAGCCGCGGCATCGTGATAGATATTGGCCTCGGCATGCGGGGTGATGTTTCCTGGCGCTTCAAAGGCACCGCCCATGATCACCAGCTGGCCCAGGTTCTGGGCAAATTCGGGATCAAGCTTGAGCGCATCCGCGATATTGGTCAGCGGACCAATCGCACAAACCACAAGCTCGCCTTTGTGCTCATGCGCCATGCGCACAAGAAACTCAGCTGCGGTTTCATCGATATTGCGGCCGATCTCCGGCACCACATCAATCTCACCAAAGCCTTCGGGTCCGTGTACATTGGCCGAAGGCACATAGCTCTCAGCCCCCCAGGGCAGGGCCGCGCCTTGGGCTACGGGCACATCTGCCCCCAAGAGATCGGCCAGATAGCGGGCATTGCGGCTCGACTGCGCCACAAAGGTGTTGCCGAAGACAGTCGTTAACCCAACCAAGTCGATCTGTGGCAGGGCATGGGCCAGCGCGATGGCAATCGCATCATCCACGCCGGGATCGGTATCAATAATAAGTTTCATCGCGGCGCTCTACGCCTCTTGTTAGCGCGCATCAAGAGAAAATCCGGCAAGGCACACCTTCAATATACCTTTGAAAATGACCCCTATCTCATGCGCGATTCGCTTGGGTCATTGATGCGCTGTTTCGTTTTGGATGGCACAACTCCTATCCTTTTGGATATGACGCCTAAACCAAAGTGTTGAAATGCTTGGGGCAGGCGTTCGAGTGTTTCAAATCTTCCGCAAGTTTTCCCGTATGACGTTGCGTGGTGCGTGACGGGGAACGCTATTTGGAATCAGACACAGTTCTTTGAAATTTCAATAGCTTGTGACCAAGTTCGTCTTTGGTCGCGAGGTCATGTGAGTATATCGCGAATTTTTGCGAAATTTGGCGACGCTTTCGTAAGAAATGCGAAACCCCTAGCCGCGACCCTACAAGCCAACAGAAATGTGCAGCGACACCTAACCGACCGTGAGCCGCCTAAGTCGCAGGCTGGTGAAGGCGCGGCTGATGTCTTGAGACGCCGGTATGGCGTTATTTGTTGATCCGATCTGGCGCCCCATAGCGGGCGTCTGACATATAAGGAAGCCCGCCATGGCGCGTAAAACCCGCTCCAAACGCAATCGCATTGGCCACCGATCCGTCTTTGTTCGCTGCGCCGGGATAGCGGCCATCATCACAATTGTGGTGGCCACCGTTTTGACGGTCCAATCCATGTCTCTGATTGATGGGTTGGCCACCCAGGGCGTCGTGGATCGAGCGTCGCGGGAAGCGGATCAAACCGCCGCGGCTTTGGTCAAACCCCTTCGGTTCAACGCCGAGCGCATGGTGGTCAAAACGGTCACTGGCACGATGGAGGCGGCAGGCGAATACGGCAGTGCGCTTGTGGTCGTCGACGCAGAGGGCGCACAGATTGGGCAATCAGAGGCGGGTGTTGAACTTCATCCCGCGTTGGTTGAGTTGGCCAATGAGGCCATGGCCTCGGGTGCGCATGTGGTGGCGGAAGGCGGGCTGTGGGTTGCCGCGCCAGTCTTTGCCAAGGCCGAGGGACCAGTGGTCGGGGCAATGGCGATGGCCTGGAACGCAGATTCCGCACTGGCCGCTGCGCAGGTGCAGAAGATCAAAATTCTGGTATCCGCTGCGGTGGTGTTTGCGACCATGATGGTGGGGGCGGTGTTCCTGTTCCAACGTGTGATCGGACGACCTTTGCGGATGATCACCGGATCGGTGGAGCGGATTGCAGCCGGCAATCTTACTGATGACGAAATCTTGCTAGGCCGTCGGGATGAGTTCGGCGCGATTGGTGTGCATCTTGCTGCCATGACCGAAAGCCTGCGCGCCGCTGGTATCGCAGAAGAGGCGCGCGCCAAAGAGGCCGAATATCAGGCCGATGTGGTGACCCAACTGGGGGCCAGTCTGAACGTTCTGGCGGAAGGTGTACTTAATCAGGAAATCGACGTTGAGTTCAAAGAGGACTATGCGGCGCTGCGCGACAACTACAACCGGGCGGTGCGCCAGTTGCGTGACCTGATCAACGAGGTCGCGGGCAATACGCACAACCTTTTGGACAGCGCCAATTCCATTGCGGCCTCGTCAGACGAATTGTCGAGCCGGACCGAAACGCAGGCAGCCACGTTGGAAGAATCGGCGGCCGCGCTTGAGGAACTGCTGAACAGCGTCAACTCAGCCAGCGAAGGGGCCAAGCAGGCCGAAGATTATGTCGCCGAAACCCGTGAGATTGCCGAACGCAATGGTGCGGTGATGAAGTCGGCCATTGATGCCATGGGCGCTATTGAGAAATCCTCGGAAGAGATCAGCGACATCACCAATGTGATTGATGACATCGCGTTCCAGACCAATCTTCTGGCGCTGAACGCTGGTGTCGAGGCGGCTCGGGCCGGGAAATCGGGCAAAGGGTTTGCCGTGGTGGCCACCGAGGTGCGGGGGCTGGCGCAGCGCAGCGCCGACGCGGCGCAGCGGATCAAAGCGCTGATTTCCGGCGCGGGTGAGCAGATCAACACCGGTGTACGTCTGGTGGAAGAGGCGGGTGGCGCCTTGGATGAGGTACTGGACAAGGTGGCCGGTGTTTCTGGCATGGTTTCGACCATTGCCGCCAGTGCGGGCGAGCAGGCCACGGGGCTGAAAGAGATCAATGTTGGCATCTCTAATCTGGACCGTGTGACCCAGCAAAATGCCGCAATGGTGGGTGAGGCAACCTCGTCCGCTCATACCATGCGCGAAAACGCCACCTCTTTGAACAGTCTTATCAGCCGGTTTGACACCACAGATCCTGTGTCGGGCACTGTCTCGGATGGTGATGAAGAGCGCGCGCAAGTGGCCTGAGAGCTTGCCAATTGGCTGGTCCGACAGGCGCTCAGATCCGGGAAAATCTCCCGTCGTGGGAGAATGCATGATACCCTCCAACCAGAGTATTGGTTTGGAGGGTTTATGCTTCGATTTGGCTTCACAATTTTGGCCTTGGTCGCGACGACAGCGGTACAGGCTCAGGAACTTTTAACATTTGACCCGACGGCCTTTGGCAAGACCGTGTTGCCGACAGCCAAACAATCCCTGGGCGGGGATATTCAGCTCGAAGTTCAGATCGGCGATTATAAAAACGAATTCATCTCCAACTATGGCCCAAACTCGATCTTTGTGCGCACAGGACGCGCGGTTGGGCGGCTGGATGTTCTGACCAATATCCGCAGCGTGCCCTGCACCGCCTTTCTGATCAGCGACAACCGCGTTCTGACCAACAACCATTGCATCCCCGGCGTGCTTGAGCATCCGGGTTTGAAAGAGCAAGGAGCCACTTCTATTCTGGGGGCTCAGCTGACACTCGGCTACACCGTGGATGGGGTTGAAGCGGGGAGCAAACAATTCTTCGTCAATCCTGTGCCGCTCGAAACCAATAAAGATCTGGATTACTCGGTCCTGCAGGTGATTGGAGATGCCAATGCCGAATTTGGCGCCTTGCCTCTGGCCAATGTGCAGATCGAAGATCGGTCGCCGCTCTGGGTGATCGGCCATCCCCTAGGCGAGGCTCAGCGGATCAGCCGCGAGCAATGTCAGGCGGATGCCCCGGCTGTGGCGGGCAATCGGTTGCGTCACACCTGTGATACCATGCCAGGCAATTCGGGATCTCCGGTCATTGACGCCGGTTTGCAACAGGTTGTGGCTCTGCACCACGCTGGGTCACGGGCCAGCAACGTCAATTACGCTGTGCCAATGAGCGACATCCTAGCTGCCAGTGCCATTTTAGCCGCCTCTGCCGGGCAGATGGCGCCACAGCCCGTACAACAAGCCGGACAACACGCGGTTCCCAAGGCTGTGGCAGATGAACTGACGGCCTTGCGAGAACAGATTCAGGCGATGCAGACCGCACCGGCACCAGCACCGGCGCAACCGGAAACCTCGGCGGATGAGGCGGAACTGGCGGCGCTGCGGCAACAGGTGAAAGAGATGCAGGCGGCGGCGGAACTGGACGCGCTACGCCGCCAGATCGAAGAGCTTAAGGCCGCCCCCACTCCTGTCCCCGCTCCGACACCCGTACCGCAGGTGACGCAAACGGCCCGCCCCTCCTGTCATGACCTCTGGTATCAGCGAAATCTGATTTTTGATCAGGCGGGCTATTGTTTTAAAACCAGCAAAGCCCAGTCTTATTTCAACAATGCCGGATGCACGGGCGGCACGCCGTCAAGCGCGGGCATGGCCGAGGTCAACCGCATCAAACGTCTTGAGCGTCAATACGGCTGTTAATCCACGCACCCTAGCGCCTCGGCCTGACGGCCAATGGCAATCAGATCGGGGCGGTATTCGAAATGCATTGTGTCATAATGATACCATTTCCCGCCCCAGATAAATCCGTGCCGTTCAAAGGCTTCGACAATCGAAAGTGGCACCTTGTTTTGATAGCTGGGAACATTGCCGGGCGTGCCGCCGCTCCAGCGCCAATAGGTGCTGTGTTTGGGATTGACGTCGATCGCCACGCCGAAACTATGGGCCGACAGTCGTTTGGTGCCCGAGATCACCCGCCAGTTGAAGGTGCCGCCAAGGGTGTTGAGGAACTTGGCCTCATCTTGAGTTGGAGACGAAAGATCTCGGGCAACCCGAGCAAGTGCCGCCGCCGCACCATGGCGGCGGGAAAAGGCCACAGAGGTGTTGAACCAGCCCACCGGCTCCATATCGGCGGACACGGCCCGGGCATCCGCGCCATACAAGCTTTTGAAAAAGGCGTCGTTGCGGATGCGGCCCGGATCAAAGTTCTGCGCAGGCGGCGCACCGGTATAGCACCGGCCCAGAGGATAAATCTGAGACAACATGTCTTCGATATCAGCATCCTTCAGCGCCTCGGCGTGGCTTTTGACTTGTCCATCGTCGATGGTGATTTCTGTGCCGTCGCGCATCACAAGAACATTGGCGGCATGGCCAAGGATGGCCTCGGGAAAGGCCGATTGGAACAGCGCCAGACGGGTGGTCAAATCAAGGGATGCGCCCTGTGCCACGGCTGAATTTAGGGGCAACCAAAGGCTCGTGGCCAGACCTAGTGCCAAACTGAGTACGCGCATGTGACCTCCAAAACAGGGGATACTCGAACGGAACGATGATCGTCTAAGTGTCTTCAAAACAGGCGGCGCGCCCGTCGCGGCGGATGGTTTCTGCCCCATCTTGAATGGACCGGGCGCGTTTGTTGAGAAAGTCCGTGGGGCGTGCGGCATTGCGTTTTTTTGGGCTTGGAAGAACCGCGGCCAACAACGCAGCCTGGCGTGGCGAAAGTTCATCTGGGCCTGCGCCAAAGTAATGGCGAGCTGCTGCCTCGACACCAAAAACACCTTCGTCGAATTCCGCCACGTTGAGATAGACCTCAAGGATACGGCGCTTTGACCAGAACAGTTCGACACCGGGGGTCAACACCCCCTCGAGCGCCTTTCGCACCCAGCTGCGCCCCTGCCAGAGATAAACGTTTTTCGCCACTTGCTGCGAAATCGTGCTGCCCCCCCGCTTGGCCCCCTGGGCAATGGCCGCGCGAATGGCGGTCATATCAAATCCCCAGTGTTCACAGAAGTTTGCGTCTTCCGCAGCCACAACAGACCGCAACATCACCGGGGCAATGTCTTCGGCATCGACCCAGAGCTGGTCCACGGGTTCGCCAATCCGAAGCCCTTCAGACCACATGGTGTGCGTGGTCGGCGGATTGAGCACAGAAAACATCACAACGGCCAAAACTATCACAGCCAATCCTCCCCATAAGGCACGGCGCAGCATCCGCCGCATCCAGTGCACCGGTGTCCACGTTCGCCAGCCCAGCCAGCCCCGTTTTTCCGCCTTGGCGGGTTTCTTTTTGGATTTGCTCTTGGTCTTGCCTGCCATGTCTCTGTTCTATCGCAGCCAAGCCCCCTTCGCCAAGCAGGCAAAAAAGATCCTCTTGTGGGACACTAGGGAACTGCGATGCCTGCGCGGCACAAAACCTCCCCCCCCCTCCTTCGGAGTTCAGCCGCCAAGCTGCCCACGCATGGCCTGATAGATCACCGCAGTTGCGACATTTGCCAAGTTGAGCGACCGAACCCGGGAATCGAGCATAGGCAAGCTAAAGATCCGATCTTCGTTCCCATCCAAGAGGTCTTTGGGCAGGCCTTTTGATTCACAGCCAAACACCAAATACCCATCCTGAGGATAGTCTGGGTCATAGATCGTTTGGGACCCGTGTTCTTCGAAGAAAAAGAGATTGTCGCGCGTGGGTTTCTGTTCGTCCAGAAACTCCTGCCAGCTGTCATATTCGGTCAGATTGACATATTGCCAATAGTCTGTGCCCGCCCGCCGAACTGCTTTCTCATCAATGGAAAACCCGTAGGGCTTGATCAAAATCAGCTCCAGATTCAGCGCAACGCAGGTCCGCCCAATCGCACCGGTGTTGTATGGAATTTCAGGTGTGACCAAGACAATTTTCAAGCACGGCTTTGCCATAGGATATGCGGACTTTCTCTCAAAGGGTTCTGCGCCAGCCATACGCAGCTTTGGCATTTTGGTAAATTGAATTCGGAAACGACCGATAGACCTTTCGGGGGTCACGCATTTCCGGTTTCTCATCCCCTTCAACGCTGTCACCTGACCGCACCACAAAAAAACCCCCGCCACGAAGGACGGGGGCACAGTGAGGTTCGTGAAGGGCGGGTTCAGCCCGCCCTTGGGAGCATTCGTTTGATTTATTCCGCCGGAATGGCGTCGGCGTCCAATCCCAGTGGGTGCGAGATTTTATCAAGCATCTCTGTTGGGCAAACCTGCAAGAAGTTCCCGCGTTCCAGATCCCAGTGTTGCAGAATATCGGCGGCCTTGCGACTTCCAGTTTCGGCAACATGGCGTTCCAGAAGATCCTTGAGCTGGGCTTCCCAGTGCTCTTGGGTCACGGCGCAGGTCACCAGACCTTCCATGTTCATCAGGGCCGGTGTGCTGCCATCGGGATCATAGAGATAGGCCATGCCGCCGGTCATACCTGCGCCAAAGTTGGCCCCAATGGTTCCAAGGATCACCGCAACACCACCGGTCATGTATTCACAGCCGTTGCTGCCGCAGCCTTCGATAACCACTTTGGCCCCCGAGTTCCGCACGGCAAAGCGCTCACCGGCACGACCTGCCGCAAACAGATACCCATCTGTGGCGCCATAGAGGACGGTGTTGCCGATGATGGTGTTTTCCGAGGCCACCAGCGGGCTGACCAGAGGAGGACGTACCACAATTGTGCCACCCGACAGACCTTTGCCGACATAGTCATTGGCATCGCCCGACACCTCAAGCTTGAGACCCGGTGCCGCAAAGGCGCCCAGAGCCTGACCTGCGGAGCCGGTCAGTTTGACGTGCAGGTGATCGGGCTGCAGCGCGTTGCGCATGCCGAATTTCTGCACGATGTGGCTCGAGGTGCGGGTGCCCACGGTGCGGTGCGTGTTCATCACCGCGTAGGACAGTTGCATCTTTTCCCCATCTTCAAGGAAGCGAGCGGCATCACGCACAATCTCGGCATCCAGAGTATCGGGCACAGCATTGCGCGGACGATCGCGGTCATATGTGATGTCGTCCGAACCATCGACACGGATCAGCAGCGGGTTGAGATCAAGATCATCGAGATGCTCAGATCCACGCGATACCTGCGATAGCAGGTCGGCACGGCCAATCACCTCTTCCAGCGAACGTGCACCAATCGACGCAAGAATTTCCCGCACTTCCTGAGCGTAGAAAGTGATCAGGTTCACAACCTTGTCGGCGTTGCCGGTGAATTTGCCACGCAGTTCTTCGTCCTGCGTACACACGCCCACCGGGCAGGTGTTCGACTGACACTGGCGCACCATGATACAGCCCATCGCGATCAGAGCGGCAGTGCCAATGCCGTATTCTTCGGCACCCAACATGGCCGCCATGACAATGTCCCGGCCTGTGCGCAAACCACCGTCGGTCCGCAGGGTCACTCGCTCGCGCAAGTTGTTCATCGCCAGAACCTGATGCGCTTCGGTCAGACCCATTTCCCACGGCAGACCCGCGTATTTGATCGAGGTCGCAGGCGATGCACCGGTGCCGCCATTGTGGCCCGAGATCAGAATCACATCGGCTTCGGCCTTGGCCACACCTGCGGCGATTGTGCCAACACCCGAGGATGCCACAAGTTTCACGGTCACCTTACAGCGCGGGTTGATCTGCTTCAGGTCGTAGATCAGCTGGGCCAGATCTTCGATCGAATAGATGTCGTGGTGCGGCGGGGGGGAGATCAGGGTCACACCTTTGGTCGAGTGACGCAGACGCGCAATCAGGTCGGTGACCTTCATGCCCGGCAGCTGACCGCCCTCACCGGGTTTCGCACCCTGAGCCACTTTGATCTCAAGCTCTTCACACTGGTTCAGGTATTCGGCGGTCACACCGAAACGACCCGAAGCCACCTGTTTGATCTTGGCCGAGGGGTTGTCGCCATTGGGTTCTGGCACGAAATGCGCCGGATCTTCACCACCTTCGCCACTGTCCGATTTGGCACCAATCCGGTTCATCGCCACGTTCAGAGTTTTGTGCGCCTCAGGGCTGAGCGCCCCCAGCGACATACCCGGAGTGACAAACCGTTTGCGGATCGAGGTGATGCTTTCCACCTCTTCCAGCGGAATAGGCTTGGCCACAGGTTTGATCGCCAGCAGGTCGCGCAGATGGATCGGCGGGTTCGCCTGCATCGCCTTGGAATAGGTTTTCCAAAGCTCATAGCTCGCACGGTCACAGGCCGATTGCATCAGGTGCATGGTCTGCGCACCCCAGGCATGAGTTTCACCCGATTTACGGGCTTTATAGAACCCGCCCATCGGCAGCACATTGGTCGCGGCGCCAAAGGCCTGCGCGTGAATTTCTTCCGCTTTGGTCTGGATGCCGCTGACGCCAATCCCGGAAATACGCGAGATCATACCCGGGAAGAACTCGGCGCACACAGCGCGCGACAGGCCCACGGCCTCAAAGTTCAGACCACCTCGATAGGACGAGATCACCGAGATGCCCATCTTGGCCATAATCTTCAGCAAGCCCTGATCGATGGCATCGCGGTAGCGCGCTACAGCTTCGGTCAGGCTCATCTCCAACAGCCCACGCTCGATGCGATCGGCAAGGCTGTCTTCGGCCAGATAGGCGTTGACGGTGGTCGCGCCCGAGCCAATCAGAACTGCAAAGTAATGCGGGTCAACACATTCGGCGGAACGCACGTTGAGCGAGCAGAAGGTGCGCAGACCTTTGCGGGTCAGATGACTGTGCACAGCCGAGGTCGCAAGAATCATCGGCATGGCAACTTTGTCGCCGCTGACGCCCTGATCGGTCAGAACAATGTGGCCCGCGCCAGAGCGCACCGCATCTTCGGCCTCCGAGCGCACACGTTCAAGCGCGGCATTGAGCGAGCCCTGCCCTTTTTCAAATGTACAATCGATGGTCGCGCACGTGGCGTTGAACTGTTTTTGCAGCTCATCAAACTGGGCGTTGCCAACAAAGGGGCTGTCCAGAACCAGAATTTCGGTCTGCGCACTGCTTTCATCCAGCACGTTCTTCAGGTTGCCGAACCGGGTCTTGAGCGACATCACGCGGAATTCGCGGAGGCTGTCGATCGGCGGGTTGGTCACCTGCGAAAAGTTCTGGCGGAAGTAATGCGACAGCGGGCGGTATTTCTTGGACAGAACCGCCGATGGGGTGTCATCGCCCATCGAAGCCAGGCTTTCCTTTGCGTCCTCAGCCATAGGTGCGAGGATTTGCTCTAGCTCTTCAACGGTATAACCCGCCGCGATCTGACGCTGCCGCAGATCACTGCCGCTAAACAGTGCGGTTTCGGTGACCGCGGCCAGAGCTCCATCCAGTTCCGAGATCTTGCCAACCCATTCGCCAAACGGCTGAGCCGCCGAGAGTTTGTCTTTGATTTCTGTGTCGCGATACAGTTTGCCTTCGGCCATATCGACGGCAATCATCTGACCCGGGCCAAGCGCGCCTTTTTCACGAACGGTGGCTTCATCGGTGGGCACCATACCCGCCTCAGAGCCCGCGATCAGCAGACCGTCACCGGTCACAACATAACGCATAGGGCGCAGGCCGTTGCGATCCAGACCGCCACAAACCCAACGACCATCGGTCATGGCAAGGGCGGCGGGACCATCCCAGGGCTCCATCACCGAGTTGCAGTAGGAATACATGTCACGCCAGGCCTGCGGCAGTTCAACCGCCTGCTTGGACCAGCTTTCCGGCACCAGCATGGTTTTTGCCATCGGTGCGCTGCGTCCTGCGCGCACCAGAACCTCAAACACACCGTCCAGAGCCGCCGAGTCCGAGGCACCACCTGCAACGATAGGTTTGATGTCTTCGGCGTAGTCACCAAAGCTGCCCGAGGCCATGCGGATCTCGTGGCTTTTCATCCAGTTGAGGTTGCCTTTCAGCGTATTGATCTCACCATTATGCGCCAACATGCGGAAGGGCTGGGCCAGCCACCACTGCGGGAAGGTGTTGGTCGAATAGCGCTGGTGGTAGATCGCAAAGGCACTTTCAAAACGCTCGTCCATCAGGTCGGGGTAGAACTCTGCAACCTGTTCCGCCAGCATCATGCCTTTGTAGATGATCGAGCGGCACGACAGCGACGCGATATAAAGGCCATGCACTGCCGCAGCAGATGCTGCTTTTTCAATCCGGCGACGGATCACATAAAGCTCGCGCTCAAAGGTTTCTTCGTCGACACCTTTTGAGTTCGAGATCAGGATCTGCTCGATCTCAGGACGGGTTGCGTTGGCCTTTTCGCCCAGACAGCCCACTTCGACAGGCACGTGGCGCCAGCCGTAGATGTAATAGCCCATGCGCAGAACTTCGGTTTCCACGATGGTCCGGCAGGTTTCCTGTGCGCCAAAGTCAGTACGCGGCAAAAACACCTGACCAACCGCGACCAGCTCATCCATGCGCGGTGTATGACCTGTGCGCTCAATCTGGTCGTAGAAGAATTTCACTGGGATCTGGACGTGGATGCCAGCACCGTCGCCGGTTTTCCCATCCGCATCCACAGCACCCCGGTGCCAGATCGCTTTCAGCGCGTTGATGCCTGCGTCCACCACGCTCCGTGTTTTCTTGCCATCAAGGCTGACCACAAGGCCAACACCACAGGAGGAATGCTCTTCGCTCTCGTGATACAGCCCGTTCTGCGACATCCATGCGCGCTTGGCTTCTTCGGCTTTGACCCAGTCTGCGTCATATTTGGTCATGGCATTTACCCTCCATGGGGGTCGCTCCGGGCGACCTGTGTCTTATGTTGGTCCCGTTCTGGCGGGACCGAAATTCTGTGCAATCTGCGTTTGGAACGACCGGCGCTTATTCGGCGGCCACAGCCGCTTTGGCGTTCAGATCCGCAAGGATGGCATCCGCGCAATCGCGACCGTCACGGATGGCCCAGACCACAAGGCTGGCCCCGCGCACAATGTCGCCGACGGCATAGACGCCAGGCAACGAGGTACGGCCTGTGGTGAACTCGGCTTTGACCGTGCCCCAGCGGGTCACTTCCAGCTCGGGCTGGTTCCACAGGGTCTGAACCTCTTCCGGCTCGAACCCAAGTGCCTTAATCACCAGATCCGCAGGCTCGTCATACTCCGACCCCTCGATCACTTCGGGGCTTTGACGGCCCGATGCATCCGGGGCACCAAGGCGCATCTTCTGGACCACTACCGCGTTCACCGCATCGCCCTTGAAGGCAACGGGAGCGGTCAGCCATTCAAACTGAACACCTTCTTCCTCTGCGTTCTGGGTTTCTCGCTGTGAGCCCGGCATATTGGCGCGGTCCCGACGGTACAGGCATTTCACGCTTTCTGCGCCCTGACGGATTGCGGTGCGCACACAGTCCATCGCGGTGTCGCCACCGCCGATAACAACCACGTTTTTGCCTTCGGCATTCAGCTCGCCGCTTTCGTACTCGGCCACGGTGTCACCAAAGTTTGCGACGCGGTTCGAGGCCGTCAGATAATCAAGCGCTTTGACGATCCCCTTGGCACCGGCCCCGGGGCCACGCAGATCGCGGCTTTTGTAAACACCGGTGGCAATGATCACGGCGTCATGTTTCGCGCGGATCTCTTCAAACGAGATGTCTTCGCCAATGTTGCAGTTCATCACAAACTCAACACCGCCATCCGCCAAAAGCTGGTTGCGACGCATCACAACGTCTTTCTCAAGCTTGAAACCCGGAATGCCATAGGTCAGCAGACCACCGGCACGGTCATAGCGGTCATAGATGGTGACTTTCACACCGGCGCGGCGCAGCATATCGGCCGCGGCCAGACCACCGGGGCCGGCGCCAATGATGCCAACACTTTCACTGCGCTCGGCCAAAGGCACCACAGGCTTGACCCAGCCTTTGTCCCAGGCGGTATCGGTGATGTATTTTTCGACCGACCCAATGGTCACTGTACCGTGACCCGACTGTTCGATCACACAGTTGCCTTCACACAGACGGTCCTGCGGGCAAATCCGGCCACAGATTTCCGGGAAGGTGTTGGTGGCCTGCGAAACCTCATAGGCCTCTTCCAGACGGCCCGTCGCGGTCAGGCGCAGCCAGTCGGGGATATTGTTGTGCAGCGGGCAGTGCGACTGGCAATACGGCACACCACACTGGCTGCAACGGCTGGCTTGCTCTTCGGCCTTTGCGGCGGCGAACTCGGCATAGATCTCGTCGAAGTCTTCACGTCGCTGTCCGGCGTCGCGCTTCTCGGGCATCTCGCGGTTCACGTTCACGAATTTGAGCATGGGCTGCTTGGCCATTGGCTTGCCTCTTTGCGTGTTAGGTTGCTGCCGCCTGAGTATCTGGCGGCGTTCAGAAATAAAAGTCACTCATACTGACCTATATTCAATTTACTTTCGCCCTGCATCTACATTCTTGTCGCAGAAGGGTGTTTTTTAGGTCCGGATCGGATTTATCTTTCCGCTTTCGACAAAATTTCAATGCGTTATACAAATCTCAGTTTTCAGTACCGGGGCCGCCACATGACCTTTACCCACCTTTTGATTGTTGCATTGATCCAAGGGATTACCGAGTTTTTGCCAATCTCGTCGTCGGGTCACCTGATTCTGCTGCCGAATCTGGCTGGGATGGCGGATCAGGGACAGATCATAGATGTGGCCGCACATATCGGAACACTGTTTGCCGTGGTGATCTATTTCTGGTCAGACGTGAAAGGCGCAGCCGCCGGCCTGCCCCGCCTGATGACCGGAAAAGCAGACACCCCCGGCGCCTTTCTGGCGCTCTGCCTGATCCTCGGCACCATCCCGGTCGTCCTGTTTGGCGTGTTTCTCAAACTCACAGGTCTGGATGATGCCATGCGCGGGATCGCCGTCATTGGTTGGACCATGCTGGGTTTTGGTCTCGTCCTCTATTGGGCCGACAAACGCGGCGCCGAGATCAAAACCGATCGGAGCTGGAGCGTCAAAGACGCGCTTATCATGGGTGTCTGGCAAGCGATTGCGCTGATCCCCGGCACCTCGCGGTCCGGCATCACCATCACAGGGGCCCGCCACCTTGGCTATGACCGGGAAAGCGCGGCGAAACTGTCGATGCTGATGTCCATTCCCACTATCATCGCATCCGGCACCCTGCTTGGGCTGGAAGTGGCCAGCACAGCCAATGCCGCTGCGGCCCGGGATGGCGCGATTGTAGCGGTCTTTTCGTTTATCGCAGCTCTGGCCGCGCTGACCTTGATGATGCGCCTGCTGAAGTCGGTCAGTTTCACGCCCTACGTGATCTACCGCGTCATTCTGGGTGTGATCCTACTTGGGATTGCCTACAGCTAAAGGCGCATTTCGCGTGACTTACACGCGGTGATAGGGGCTGCCACCCAGAATGCTGGCGGCGCGATACAATTGCTCTGCCAGCATCACCCGCACCAACATATGCGGCCAGACCATTTTTCCGAAGGACAGCATCATCCGCGCGTCTGCGCGGAGACTGGGGTCAATGCCATCCGCCCCGCCAATGATAAAGGCGAGATCCTGTGCCCCGCTATCGCGGATTTTTTCCATCCGCCCGGCAAAGTCAGGTGACGACATCACGTCGCCGCGCTCATCCATGGCGCAGATCACCGCCCCCGCAGGCAGCGCCTTGCGCAGCAAAACAGCTTCGGCGGCCATGCCACCGCCCTTTTTATCCTCGACCTCATGCACTTTGACCGGACCAAGGCTATGGGCCCGTCCGGTTTTATCAAATCGCTTGAGATAGTCGTCAACAAGGTCGCGTTCGGGGCCCGCCCGAAGGCGGCCCACCACGCAGAGATGGACCCGCATTTAGGCGCGTGTCGCTGGCGCCGCGCCGGGCTGCCACATCTTTTCCAGCTGATAGAATTCGCGGACTTCGGGGCGGAACACATGCACCACCACATCACCCGAATCGATCAGCACCCAATCACCGGTCTGCTTGCCTTCGGTTTTGGAGAGAACACCACAGCGGGTCTTCAGCGCATCCATCACCATCTCAGCCAGCGCCGCCACCTGACGTGACGACCGACCCGAGCAGATCACCATGTGATCACAGACAGAGGTTTTGCCGCGCAGATCGAACTGCACGATTTCCTCAGCCTTGTTATCGTTAAGTATTTCCATAACCACAGCGAGAATATCGTCGCTGGTGGAGTTCACCTGAGGTGTACCGCTCATCGGTTCCCCCTGTGCTGCGGCATCCGCCGCATGTGCCATCGAAGACAGGACATAGTCCTCCTATACGTCATACACCGTCAAAGCCCCGGTGCCGGGCCATACCAAATATAGCATCGGCCCCGGGAAATCTCAATGTCACCCTCTCAGGGGTGCGGTTGTCCGAATTTTCTTGAAAATTCGGGTGTGTCAGGCGCCGTAAGGCACCCAGACGGTTTTCACTTCGGTCGCCGCTTCAAGGAATTCACGCCCCTCACCGGCATCTCCCAACCAGTCACGCGCCAGGCCATTGTTGACCCAGGCGCGTTTGAGGTTCCCGGACGCGCCCTCATCAATCACACCGCTGATATCCGCCCCAGAGAAGGACCAGACCGCATCCACATCCATGTGCTGTGCCACAGTTGGTGCAAGCTCTGCATGTGACCCGGTGAGGATATTCACCACACCGCC
This sequence comes from Pelagimonas sp., assembly GCA_049116335.1. Lineage (GTDB taxonomy): Bacteria > Pseudomonadota > Alphaproteobacteria > Rhodobacterales > Rhodobacteraceae > CANMIH01. The sequence goes on from JAGDYZ010000018.1 coordinate 99,646, forward strand.
CGGAACGTCCGAGGTTTCAAGGATCTGATAGAAATCCGTCGCGGCCAGCGGGAAGGCTTCTGAGGCCACAAGCACCACACGGTTGCCCATGGCAATCGCCGGGGCCATCACCGAGATCAGGCCCAGAAGCGGCTGATCATCCGGGCAGAAGCCACCGATCACGCCGCAAGCCTCACGCAGCCCCATGGCCACGCCCCGCAGCGGCACCGACTTCACCTGACCATCAAACTTATCCGCCCAGGCCGCATAGGTGAACAGACGGCTCACCGCGGCCTCAACCTCTGCTTTGCCGGTTTTGCCACCGGTCATGCGATCGATGGTGGCTGCGAACTCATCCGCGCGGGCCATCAGGTTTTCACCAATGTAATAGAGCACCTGCGCGCGGTTATGCGCGGTTGCGGCGGTCCAGCCTTTGGCACCGCGCGCCGCCTCAACGGCGTTGCGCACATCTTTGCGGTTGGCGATAGGCGCCTGACCGATCAGCTTGCCCTGTTTGTCATAGACATTGCGAGCATAGCCGCCATCCGGGCGCGCCTGCTTGCCACCAACATAAAGCTTGGCGGTGCGATCCACGGGCTGCGGTTCAGCCGCGTCACCAGTGAAGGCCACAACGGGTTTCAGGGCTTTGGCCTTGCCGCTGGGTTTGGTGTAGGCCTGAAGCCCTTCCCAACCGCCTTCGCGTCCAAAGCCGCTTTCCCGCACGCCACCAAAGCCGGCCGCGGCGTCAAACATATTGGTGCCATTGACCCAGACCACACCTGCCACCAGCTTGGGCGCGATGTCGAGCGCGGTATTGATGTTCTCAGACCAAATCGAGGCCGCAAGACCATAGCGGGTGTTGTTCGCCAGCTCGACCACCTCAGCCGGGGTGCGGAAGGTCGACGAGACCAGTACAGGGCCAAAGATCTCTTCCTGCATCAGATGCGAGGCGGGCGAGAGGCCGGAGATCAACGTCGGTTTATAGAAACAGCCCTCGGGCAGATCACAGGCCGCCTGATAGACGTCGCCATCCGAACCCGCGACCAGCGCGGCGATGCGCGACTGCTGTTCCGGGTCGACAATCGCCCCTACGTCGATGCATTTGTCCAGCGGATTGCCGATGCGCAGCTTGTCCATGCGGGCTTTGAGCTTGGCATAAAATGCCTCGGCAATGCCCTCCTGCACCAACAGACGCGAACCCGCGCAACAGACCTGCCCCTGATTGAACCAGATCGCATCCACAAGACCTTCGACGGCGCTGTCGATATCGGCGTCTTCGAACACGATGTAGGGCGATTTGCCCCCCAGCTCGAGTGTGAGCGGAATGCCCCGGCCTGCGGTGGCGCGGCGGATTTTGCGACCTACTTCGGTCGAACCGGTAAAGGCGATCTTGTCAACTTCAGCGTTGACAATCATCTCGCCCACGGCGCCGTCACCGGTGATGATGTTGACCACACCCTTGGGCAGTCCCGCCTGACGGCAGATGTCGGCAAAGGCCAGCGCAGTCAGCGAGGTCCATTCCGCAGGTTTCAACACCACGGTGTTGCCCATGGCCAGAGCAGGCGCGACCTTCCACGCCAGCATCAAAAGCGGGAAGTTCCACGGGATGATCTGACCACAGACCCCCAGCGCCTCACGGCCTGGCAATTCGCTGTCCATCAGCTGGGCCATGCCCGCGTGATAATAGAAATGACGCTGTGCCAGCGGGATGTCGATGTCGCGGCTTTCGCGGATCGGCTTGCCGTTGTCGAGGGTTTCCAGCACCGCAAACAGGCGGGCATGTTTCTGCAGCAGTCGCGCCAGAGCGTACATATAGCGCGCCCGCGCCTTGCCGCCGATCTTGGCCCAGCCCGGCTGGGCCGCGCGCGCCGCTTTGACCGCTGCGTCCACATCACCCTGAGTGGCCTGAGTTAGCGTGGCCAGCACCTCACCGGTGGCCGGGTTGCGGCTGTCAAAACCGTCGCCCGCATAGGTGAAGGTACCGTTGATGAAATGACCAAAGCGCGCGCCCTGATCGGTGATCCAAGCCAGCGCATCCCCGGCGCTTTCCGGTGCGGGGCCGTAATCCATGGTCTCGAAGATCTCTTTGATGGTCATGAGTGGGTCCTTGTCACTCGATAGCCCGCGAGGGGGCCATACCAGAATGTCGTCTTGTGTCGTGGCTTAGCCCATTGCATGGCGCCAGCTGGCGGAATAGGCGCCGGTGACGTGATGCTCGAGTTGCCGTTCAATATCACCTAGCAGCGAAGACGCGCCAAAGCGGAACAGATCAGGGCGCAGCCAACGGTCACCCAGCTCTTCCTTGACCAGCGCCAGATAGGTCACGGCGTCTTTCGCCTTGGAAATGCCACCGGCGGGTTTGTACCCTACGTAATGACCTGTCGCTTCGTAATAGTCGCGAATCGCCCGCATCATCACCAGCGACACAGGCAGCGTGGCATTGACGCTTTCCTTGCCGGTCGAGGTCTTGATGAAATCGGCCCCGGCCATCATGCAAACCAGCGAGGCTTTGGCCACATTCTGCAATGTGCCAAGCTCACCGGTGGCCAGAATGGCCTTCACATGAGCATCACCACAGGCAACCCGGAAGGCCTTCATTTCGTCATAGAGACCCTGCCAATCGCCCGACATAACCAACCGACGCGAGATCACGATATCGATCTCTTTAGCGCCTGCTTTGACGCTTTCTTCGATCTCCGCCACCCGCAGGTGGAACGGCGAGAGGCCCGCAGGAAAGCCGGTCGACACAGCGGCAACAGGCAGGTCTGTGCCTTTCAATGCGTCCACCGCAGTTTCGATCATATCGTGATAAACACAAACAGCTCCGACAGTTAGGTCGGGCAAACCGATGGCCTCAAGCAGATCTGCGCGCACCGGCTGGCGTGCTTTGGCGCACAGACGCAGCACGCGCCCGGTGGTGTCATCGCCTGACAGGGTTGTCAGATCCATCAAGGAAATGGCCCGCGCCAGCCAAGCCGCCTGATAGTCTTTTTTGACCGAGCGACGGCCCGGCAATGTGGCGGCACGACGCTCAATCGCCGAACGGTTGGCTCGGGCGCGCATCACCCAATCCATGTCCAGGGCAATGCCCGGATTTCGCGCAACGTGATCGTGCGCCGTTTCGCCCGACGCATTGGATATGTCGTGAACCTTTAGGTTCTGCATGCTCCGCTCCTTCATCAGTTCCGCAGGAGGTGGAAAGATTTTGTCCAAGTGGTCAAATTATTATCGTCGCATTTGGATAGCAAGCCAAGTCTTACGCTGGTTTTGTGACATGACGGCAGGGCAGCTTATGCCGCCCGGCGTTTGTTTGCCTGTTTGATCCGCTTGCTGTTGCGGTTCTGGAGTTCGTTGAGAACCGCTGTGAGCTCCCCCGGCTCCTCAATGACACCTTGATCGATCAACACACCGGATAGGCGCTTGGTGTTTTTCTCAGCCAACACTCCGGCCACACCGGAGTGTAGCCCGATCATTTTTGTACTTGGCTGAGCCGCTTGGGTCAGCCAGTTGTCGATTTCGGTTTCTGACGACGAAGCATGCACGCCGGTGCTGAGCAAAACGTCGTCCGCAAACACGGCTTCGACCCCGCCGGGATTTGAGAGGAAGGCATAGGCGTTGAGCATCATGAACTCGGTATAATTGAACACCGGCCAAAGGGCGGCGTTCATGCTGCGGACACTGAACAGCGCTTCGATTGGCCCACGGCGCGCTTCGACATGGGCACAGGCGTCTTTGAGAAACTCGGTCTCAACAACCCAGGGGGTCACAAATTGCGTCAGAGGGGTATAGGCCTGCGCCCTTGGCGAAAGCCCCACCGCGCGCAGAGACGCCGGGAGCCAGCGGTTGTGCAGTTTGCCAGGCGTCTGCAGATTTGCCTTGGGGCGTCCATCGGGTGCCACAAAATCATCCAGCGTCAGGGGGCGCAAAGGAATGTTTTTACAATCGAGAATGACGCAATAGCGCCCGTTGGCCACATATCCCGCCGCCAGCTTCATCGCCTGCTGTACCGCCCACCCCCAATTCCCTTTCCAACCGGTCCAAACGCGGAAGGGAGCAAACAGATTGGACTGCGCCATCGAAAGTCGGATCCGCTGAGACAGGTTCAGACGCAGAGACTTTTGGCCGAATATGTCTTCTGGGCCCAAAATACGAAGCTTCTCCCCAAGCTCTCCATAGGCGGCCCGCAAGGGCTCGATCTCGCGGCGCACCGCATCTTCTTCTCGATCGTTGATCAGGACGAGAATGTCCTCCACAAGGTCGGGCGCAAGATGCTTAGCAAGGCCGCGTGCCTGCAACTTCAGCAGGGGCACTTCACCGGAGTGAACGACCGTTACGAAAGAAAATGGCTTCGTCATCATAGATCCTTGCACATGGTAGGCCTTTGCCCCCTTAGGACAAAATCCCGTTTTACACTAGGCCCGGTGCAACCGGCGCTGGCATATCAATCCAATGCCGTCTCGGAAGAAATTCGAAACATCTGATCAAAGCACTGCCGCCCGTTGGGGGTAAATCGCACCACTCGGCTGTTGGCGTCGCGATGCATCCAGCCTCGTTCACTCATCTGCGAAAACAAAGCGCGCCCCAGACTTCCGGCAAGGTGACTGCGACGCTCGCTCCAATCAAGACAAGATTTGCAAAGCGGCGCACGGGATTTGCGCAGCCTACCCAAATCAATTCCAAACTCTGTGGCCCATGTGGCGCCGGCTTCGGTCAAAACAGGCTCATCTTGCTCCAGACGAAGATAGGCTGTGGCGAGCAAAGCATCATACATCTGCACGCCACGATCCCCGGCCAGATGGTTGTAACACACCCGCGCCTCGCGCAGCGCCATCTCTTTAGGGCCTGTGCGCGTGCGCAAGTGCCCTGCTCCGGCGGTGAGCCCCATCAACCCTTCAAGAACAGCGGCAACCTGATTTGAGGCCAAAGACACATATTTGTGGCGGCCCTGTCGCCGTGTGACCACGAGCCCCCCGTCTTCCAACCGCGCCAGATGGCTGCTTGCGGTTTGCGGAGTTATGCCTGCCTCGCTGGCCAGCTCGGTTGCTGTCAGAGCCTTGCCCGACATCAATGCCGTCAAAATATTCGCGCGCGCCGGATCACCGATCAGCGCCGCAACCATCGCGATGTTTGGACCTGCTTTCATACTTCGATCATGGCCGAAGCATTGGCGCTGTGCAAGCACCTATACCAGCACCCAACCTAGACCTCACTTTCGAAAGGATATTCCATGCTGACCTGTGTCATCCGCTACCAGATCGACCCGACAAAACGGGCTCAATTCGAGCGCTATGCCCAGAACTGGGGGCAAGCCATTCCGCGCAATGGGGCCGACTTAATCGGATACTACGCTCCACACGAGGGGTCCAGCACTCTGGCCTACGGCATCTATAACATTGCCAGCCTTGCGGACTACGAAGCATACCGTGCGCGTTTGGCCCAGGACCCACTCGGGCGCGAAAACTATGAATTTGCGCAGAGCGAGAAGTTCATCTTGCGTGAAGATCGTACGTTCTTAAAGCTGGCCTCTTCACCACATGGGACAGCCACATGATCGCCGTTATTTTCGAAGTTCACCCCAAAGACGGGCAAATGGACAGCTATCTCGATATCGCCGCCGGCCTGAAAGACGAACTGGCACAGGTGCCTGGCTTCATCTCGGTTGAGCGGTTTCAAAGCTTGGCAAACCCGGAAAAACTTCTGTCGCTGAGCTTTTTCGAAGATGAGGCAGCGGTAGCCAACTGGCGCACCCGCTCAGATCACCGCGCCGCCCAAAGCAAAGGCCGCGGGGGGATTTTTGAAGCCTACCGTATACGTGTGGCACAGGTTTTGCGGGACTATACGCTTGAGGAGCGAAACGAGGTTCCCACAGACAGCAAAGCGGCACATCGCTAGGTCACAAGAACAGCAATCCCTTTTGCAACGCGATTGCCATTGCCTGCTCTCGCGTTGCAGCCCCCAGAACCTGTCGCGCGGCGGCAAAGTGTTTGCGCACGGCGACTTCAGTTATCCCGAGCTTTTCTGAGATCCCAACATTTTGATATCCATCCGCCAGCAACGACAATACCTCGCGCTGGCGTACCGTGAGCGCCACCTCAGCCTGAAGCAACGTGCTGTTTGGCACGCTTTTCACCGGCTCGGTGATGACGATCGACAACAAAGCTGAAAACAGCTTGAGATCGATTGGACTTTGGCGCTGCATGTCTACGATATCGGTATCCGAACAAAGCGTGACATAGGTGCCCGGCACATTGGCCTGGCCGAAATGTGTACACATCAAGGTCCTAAGACCAGCACCTTTCAGACCATGATCGTAGTCATAAGCCCGTTCCGACGGTGCATCCTCGCGCGATAGCTGTCCACTTGCCAACGCCATCGAAGCCGATCCATGGGCTAATTTTGACACCAATGGATCAACATCCACATAGCTTTGCGCGATGTATTCTTCGATCCAGTCGGCGGGCATATTTGTGTTCATCCAATGAATGTCCTTCAACGTCCCATTGGCTTTCGCGACCAAGACGTTCGTGAACCCCAAGGCTTCACTCAACTTGACCGCCGCCGCCCACCTGGCATCCGGATCCTGCGTTGCGGCGATTTTTTCAAAGGCGTCTGCAATCAAATTTGTCATTGGCAAGCCGAAACGCTAACTGGAATTCTTCCCTGTTCTCACTTGGAGGAAGACCCCTCGCCCAGAGTACCAGCCAATACTACTAGGTATAGAAAAAGGGGCGCAAAAAGCGCCCCTTAGATGTCTAGTGCAACACAAGTTGTGGATTACATTCCAACTTTGACGATAGCTTTGGCCAGAATTGGCACGGTCTGCGTGTTCAAACCGGCAATGTTCAGACGCGAATCGCCAACCATGTAGATGGCATGATCCTCGCGCAGCTTCTGCACCAGCTCAGGGGCTGCGCCCAAACGCGAGAACATGCCACGGTGCTGGGCGATAAAGCCAAAGCGATCCGAACCGGACACACGCTGCAGTTCTGCGGCCATCTGTTCGCGCAGACCCAGCATCGAGGTGCGTACCTCCTCCAGTTCAGCTGCCCAATCCGCACGCAGAGCCGGATCGTTCAGAACCATGGTCACAACCCGTGCGCCGTGATCCGGCGGGAACGAAAAGTTCTGACGGTTCAGAAAATTCAGCGACTGCTGGTTCAGCACCTTGCGGCTGCTGTCGCTGCTGATCGCCATCAACAGGCCAGTGCGCTCGCGGTACACACCGAAGTTCTTCGAGCAGGACGCCGCAATCAGGCATTCCGGCACAGACGAGGCAATCAGGCGCACAGCCTGCGCATCTTCTTCCAGACCATCGCCAAAGCCCTGATAGGCAATGTCGACCATCGGCGTCGCGCCTTTTTCCAGCAGCAGGTCAATGACCGCTTGCCACTGGGTCAGGTTCAGGTTGGCACCTGTCGGGTTGTGACAGCAACCATGTACCAGCACCACGTCGTCCGAGGTGACATTGGCCAGATCCGCCATCATGCCATCGAAATCAACGCCCCGGGTTTCGCCATCAAAATAGCGGTAGGTGACGGTTTCGATGCCAACATAGTTCAGGATCGACAGGTGGTTGGGCCAGGTCGGATCACTCACAAAGACGCGGGCCTTTGGGTTGGCCATTTTGATCAATTCAAAGGCCTGACGCACCGCCCCTGTGCCACCGGGTGTGGCGGCCGCGGCGATGTTCTCACGCGCAACTGCGTCGCCCAGAACCAGTCCGATCATTGCATCGGCAAAGGCGGGGTCGCCTGCCAGACCGGTATAGGCCTTGCTGTCCTGAATTTCCCACAGCTGCTTTTCTGCGGCTTTCACCGCGCGCATCACCGGGGTGTTGCCACTGGCGTCTTTATAGACACCAACACCCAGGTCGATCTTCGTCTCGCGTGGGTCTTCGCGGTACATCTGCATCAGCTGCAGGATCTTATCTGCGGGTTGTTCTTTGAGAGTCTCGAACATCACTCTTCTCCGGTGGCGACGGGCAGTGTGGGGAATTGCCCCCACTCGGTCCACGACCCGTCATATAGCGAATGGTCACGCTTGCCGATCAGCTCAAGCGCAAGGCTGAGCACTGCGGCGGTGACGCCCGAACCGCAGGTGGTGATGGCAGGCTTTGCCAAATCCACACCGGCCGCCTCGAAGGTGGCGCGCAGTGCGGCCTCATCTTTCATGGTGCCGTCGGCTTTGAGCAGCGTGGTAAAGGGGACGTTTTTCGAACCCGGAATGTGACCGGCCCGCAGTCCTGCGCGCGGCTCTTCCACCTCACCGCGGAACCGTTCCGGGGGGCGGGCATCAATGATTTCGGCATCCTGCAGTTTCGCCGCAGCCGACACCTGTGTCACGTCCTTCACCAGATGCGCCTGACGGCGCACCGTCATATGGCGGTCGCGGATCATCGGTGGCAGATCTTCGATCTCACGGCCCTCGGCCTGCCACTTCGGAAACCCACCATCCAGAACGGCGATATTGTCCTGCCCCATCAGGCGGAACATCCACCAGACGCGGGCCGCAGAGAAAAGCCCCATGCCGTCGTAAACCACAACCTGATGGCCATCTCCGACCCCCATGGCCCGGAGGCGTGACATGAACTTTTCAATGGGCGGCGCCATATGTGGCAATTCGGAGCGATGATCCGACACATCGTCGATGTCAAAATAACGCGCGCCGGGAATATGGGCCGCGTCATACTCGGCCTTGGCGTCGCGGTTCATCGCCGGAAGGTACCAGCTTGCATCCAGCAACCGCAGGTCCGGATCCTTCAAATGCTGAGCCAACCACTCGGTGGACACCAGTGTTTTGGGATCATCAAAGGCCATGTCGCTTCCCCCCAGAAAATAGACGTTTGATGAATAGGCCCGGGCGGCAGTTCATGCAAGTCGGGCAGACACCTTTGCCTGCCCGATTTTCACAATTATTTTGCAATCATGTTGCGCACGACACTGACGATCGCCAAAACAGCGCCGCCCCCCACACCGCCGCCAGCAATCTGAGTGAGAATCGACCCGAAATCGAGACCGGCCGCACCGCCCGCTGCCCCCGCGAGATCCGGTGCGCCAAGCATCGAGAGAATCGACCCTCCCAGTCCGCCACCCACAATCCCAGCTATAGAATTGATCAAAGTGCCCTGATTGATATTCTTGAGAACACCACCAGCGACATTGCCCCCAATTGCTCCCGAAATCAGACCAATCAACAGTTCCATCGTTCCACCCCTCGTTAAGCTCCGATCCCAGTGATCGGCACAACCAAGATAGGTGCATCAGAGACATCGGTTTACGGGAAGCTTACGCTCTGGTTCCCCGCAGCAAACAGGGGTTAACCCTGCTTGAGCAGGCGCTGCTTTTGGCGGCCCCAATCACGTTTGGCGTCGCTCTCACGCTTGTCGTGATTCTTTTTACCCTTGGCGATACCGATCTTCAGCTTAGCCATGCCTTTATGGTTGAAATACATCACCAGCGGCACGAGTGTCATGCCTTTGCGCTGGGTGTCATTCCACATACGCGACAGCTCTTTTTTCGAAGCCAAGAGCTTACGACGACGACGTTCTTCATGGCGGAACATCGCGCGCTCATACGGGGCGATATACGAGTTCACCAACCAAAGCTCGCCCTCTTCCACCGCAGCATAGCTTTCCGCGATATTGGCCGAGTTTTCCCGCAAAGATTTGACCTCAGATCCGGTCAGAATAATCCCGCATTCAATATCATCTTCGATCGCGTAATCGTAACGCGCCCGCCGGTTTTCAGCGATGATCTTGTAGTTCGGGTCGGACTTGGGTTTCTGAGCCATGGGAGAGGTAGATAATCACTCAACACGACAGTGTACAGAGCCGGTGACGGATTAACTCAGCGACTACAAACAACACTGAAGTCTGGCTGAATTCGGTGAAAGCCACTAAAGTCACAACAACCGAGAAGTCAGAGTCAGCATCGCCGAAGCGACCAATCTAAAAGCCGCCAACTGTTTGTCCACTCAAGTGATTGATGAAAAGGTCAAGAATGCCAACTAGTTTTCAGATCTTTTCAGACGAAAACATCGCCCTGTTTCGCATGGACGGAAACATTTCCGTCCGCGACGGCAGACAGCTTTTCCTTGATTACACATCGCATCCTGATTTCGACCCCACGCACCGCATGTTCACCGATGCAACCGGCGTGACCAAGATAGATGCCAGCTTTGCTGACATTATCAAAGCTCTGATGGGTATGCCCAAGCTCCTCCGCCAGTTTGAAAAAGGCGCGTCTAGTGTGATCCTAGTGGGCAACTCCACGTCTTTTGGCGTTGGTCGGATGCTCGAGTCGGCGCTGTCGGCAACCTCACCAATCGAGATGACGATCACCGACGACACAGAAGAGGCCTGCGCGCTGACAAAAGTCACCCCAGAGTTTCTTCAGCAATTTCGCATGACGCGGCAGATCGCCAACTAAGCCCGCACGCGCCACCTAAACTACTTCAATCACGCTCTTGTCGATGGCGAGCACATAGCCGCGGCGCGCAATGTTTTTCACGAGCAACTCGCTGACCATCTGATTGCCCAACCCGTCTCGCAGGCGTTTGATCCGTGTCGCGCCAGCGGCCTCTTCGCAATCCCCCTCGGATTTCCCTGAAATCACAGCCTCAATTTCGACCCCGGTCAGGATGTCATCGTCCATTCGGGCCTCAGCCAGAACCGCCAGTGTTTCCATCATGGCATCGGTCAGCTTAAAACCCATGGTGTTGAGATAGACTTTGTTCTCTTCGCGGGAGATCACCAGCGAGCTGACCTCGATACCTGAACGCTCGATCTGGGCCATGCGGCGGTTCAAACCCACCAGCATCACCAGAAACACCAAAGCGGCCACAAGCATCGCGGCGGCAAAGACCAACAGGACAAAGATGACCATCCGGTAGCTTGTCAGCGTGTCGCCAAAGGCGGTGCCGGACTGGGCCAGGATCTCAAGCAATTTCACCACGGGCTGTGCGGTCAGATTGTCATTCTCGACAAAGATCCGCTCAACACGGGCATTAAACGCATTGGCATCCGGCAGCGTCAGCACAAGCAAAGTGCCCACCACAGCCAAAATCGCCACGATGGCACCGATGCCAATCGTGACGAGACGGGATCCTGAACGCAGGCTCTCAGAAACGGAGGTAGTAGTCACCGGCATTTGCCCTCTTGTTGCCCGAGGGCGTTGTTTCCGACAATCCCACCACATTCAGCAGCGTCCAGCCACCGGCGGCGACACGGCGTGCGGCCTGCTGAGCAGCAGTCCCACTGGCAGGACAGGATCCATCCAGCGCGACAATGCCATAGTGCAACCGCAGCGGATTGTCCTTTTTGGCTTTGTATTCGACGTAGCAATCAGCCAGCGCCGTGCTGGGCAACGCCACACCAACAACGAGGGCAAACAGGAGGGGGGCAAGGGAATGTCTCATGCCCTCACACTGCGGTGCGCGGGCAGGAAATTCAATAACACACAGGGGTTTCACGACGGATATTCGATAACCAATGGCTGATATTGAGCGATTTTGGGTCTCGGGGCCAGGGTTGGATCAAGGCGCACTGCCAGCGTCCACACTTTGCGAATCCTGAGAAAGGAACCCCCAATGTCTGCACGTTTTATCACCGGCGTTCTGATCATCGCCTCGACCATCACCATGTTGTCCACGGCTCAGGTTCAGGCCCGTGACCGCAGTAAAGAAATCGGCACCATCCTTGGGGCGGCGGCAACTCTGTTTATCATTGGCAAGATTATTGAAGACGCCAATGACGACCGGCGGCGGCCACAAACCCATCGTCCCCAACCCCAGCCAGACCGTTGGGCCAAGCCGCCGCTGCCGCGCCACTGCATCCGCTGGACCGAAGGGCGCAACGAGCGCCGCGTGATGGGCAAAGGCTGTCTCAAGCGCAACTACGGTGCAGTGCATAGCCTGCCGCAGCAATGTCGCACCAAGTTCCGCGTGAACGGCAACCAGCGCCGCGGCTACAACGTGCGCTGCCTGCGCAACAACGGCTACCAGGTCGCCCGCCGCAACTGAAGTTCGAGCAGACCCTGACACATCAGGGCACCGGGGGTCGTCCTTTCCCCCCACTTGGAAGGGGCCCCAACTGGGGCCCTTTTCTTTGTGCACTAGTGCCGGTTCAGCGCCACATTGAGCCCAAGTGCAATCAAGATGCTGCCGCCAAGACGCTGGGCCATGCGACCCGCTCGCTGCGACTTTCGCAGAGCAGACGTCACCTTATCGGCCAGCAGCACACAGACCACATCAGCGCTTGAGAACATGATGTTCACAACGGTGCCCAAAATGAACAACTGTACCGACAGCGGAAAACCGGCGGCCGGGTCGGTGAACTGGGGCAGGAAGGCCACGTAAAAAATGGCAGTTTTTGGATTGAGAACTTCGACCGTCACGCTTTCCCAAAACGCGCGTTTAGGGCTTTTGCTTTCAACCGTCAGGCTCGTTTCTCCGACCGGTGTCTGCGTGCGAAACAGCTTGATGCCCAACCAGACCAGATAGAGCGCCCCGGCGAATTTCAACGTCAGAAACAGCACCGGAACGGCGTCAAACAACACCGCCAACCCAAGCGAGGCCGCCGCGACATGGGCGTAGCCACCAATATGGATTCCAATCGCCGCCAGCCACCCGGCCTTTTTACCGCGCGCCATGGTTTGCGCCGCCGCATAAAGCATGGCTGGCCCCGGCATATAGGCAAAGACCATTGTGGCAAGAAAGAAGGCAAAAAGGATTTCAGCAGAGGGCATAGGCGACCGGGTCCAAGGATCTTGCAAGAAAAAGCTACCGCAGTTCAAACAGCCACTTTCTGGACTGTCAACGCTTTGGGGCGTCGCCTGCGCAACAATGGCGACCAGATTGCCCGCCGCAACTAAAGTTCGAGCAGACCGTGACAGATCAGGGCAATGGGGGTTGTCCTTGCCCCCCAATTAGAAGGGGCCAGCCCTTTGCAACAAATCACGCGGCATCCGGCCCACCAAAACAACGGTGAACACGTGCTCCCGAAAAGTTCTTTGGGTGCTGTCTACATAGGATGTCGGCTAAGCGGAAAAAACTGCCGTTGAGGTTGTCGGATGATCTACACTAGGATCGTCGTCAAAAGACATTTTTGAATTCGAGACCGCACCAAATGACCTTTAGAAAGCTACAGGCGATCTTGGACTTGCGGAGAGTGGCAATCAAGCACCTTGAACGAACTTCAATCACGGCTTCTCTTGAACGCAGCCTGCTAACAACTTTGGAAAACTCAATTTCAGAACGTGTGCCGCGCTGGAAACTTGAACTGCCTAAAGAGACCTATCGCGAAGTTCACCTCAGAGCAGTTTCCGCAGAGAATAACCACCAGTTTCTTGGTGCGACTTGCATACTTTTGCTTGATCGCTTCGAGAATTCCGAACGTGGTAGTGACTTTGAATGGGAATGGGACACCTTTGCGGCACAATATCGAAGTGCAGACGCACCAACTCGGGCTGCAATTATGAACGGCCTGGATCAAGGGCGGAAAGTTTCCTTAATATCCGATGTGGTGAGGCCAAGCCTCTCGGACTGCACAACAAAACCTGTTCTGGAAGTTATCCATCCACTCCTTCTGTTAGCGAAGTCTTTGACAGAAGAAGAGCGCAAATGGATCGCTCACGCTGACTATGGTGAGGATGTCAAAAGGCATCTCAGTGCACTCAATGAGTTGTTGGAAACCGACAACTGTATCTATCCAACCGGAGAGGCCTGGTTTCCCGCTGAGGTGGTCGAACTAGTTTCCCACGATAGCAAGAAGCTTGGGTTTGCTGGCTGTACAGCAATAACGCTAATCAACGCGATTGCCGACAATGACAGCCAAGGTAACGCTGATTTCAGATGGAGGTTGCATCGGTATTCCTACGGTGCTCTTGCACCAACCCAACGAGGTGCGATCCGAGATGGATTTCGTCATCTCTATGAAGTGCTCCGAGACTGGGACCCATATTCTGACCAGTTTGCTCCAGAACAGTTGCCGACTGATAGCTTTCTCCCGCTGTAGCATCGGTCACTTTTGACTCGAAACGGCTTTGTTGCACAAATCGGCTTGAGGCCGGACTCCCCCTACCCCGGACGACTTTAGCCTGCCG
>JAGDYZ010000019.1:0-134752 GCA_049116335.1 Pelagimonas sp.
CTCATAACCCGATTTGTGCAACAAAGCCGTTCATTCTTGCCCATCGATTTCATAGCGGGCTCCCATGTTATCAGGCCTCGAACACTTGCGCGCATATACCAAGCCGGATCGTGTTTTTGTATGTGAATGGTTGCTGCATATAAGTTGTACTCTTTGCGCCCCAACTGGCAGCAATTTTCTGCCAATCTTAGATATTCTTCTCCCGAAGCAAATGGCTCCAGCTTTCCGCCACCACCTTGCTCCAACAAAGACAAATACTCCGGAGCAGGGCTATTACCTTTGAGAACGTCATCCAAAAGTTTTGTAGCAGTTCCTCTTCCGACAGAACTGTGCCCGTGACTTGGTAGCGTGGGTAAATCCAATTCTTGGAATAAAGAACTCCCGTTAGTGTCAAGGCTAAGATACCAACCACCGAAAACAACGCCTTCAATCGTCTAGTCACTTCTGCGACGCCCCCATTTTCTCCAGCGTCTCTTTGTCTATCAGACGGCCGATGATCGGGTGCAGGCGCAGGTCGACTGTTTTGACCACCTGTTTGAAATTGCCCCGCACACTGGCGGTGGTTTTGCGGTTGGGCGCAATCCCGTCGATCAGCCAGCTGATCTCGCCGCTGGTCCAATCCTCGGCTTTCAGGCGCAGGGGCTAGACGCCGTTGCGGATCTGCTCGCGAATCTTGGCATCGACCTCTTCCGACACGCTGGCCCAGATCGCCAGCCCGGTGATATCAGCCAAATCGCCGCGTTCCTTGTCCGCCGGGTAAGCAATCGCCTGCCGGTCGCGAATCTGCGGATCCAGCACAAGGTGCTGCAGATCAGCCAATGTCTGATGACGATAGCGCGGCAGGGCCATCATCGCCATCACCACTTTGCCAAAGCTTTCGCGCACCTGGGCGCGCAGCATGGCAATCTTTTTTACTTCTTTGGGATCAATTTCAGGGGGGGATCTCGGGGCCGGAATTGGCAGAGGCAGAGCTGGTCACAATAGCTCATTTGATTAATCGTGAACGCACTCTCTACATTTATCAATCAACCTTCAAGAGTATTTTCGGTATGGATGAGCTCCCCCTGAATTTCGGACACGGTTAGAGCCTATTCCGTTGAAAAATCCTGATTTTTTCCTGTTTCCGTCGGTCGGCGGTTTTGCCTGCGCTTTTCCATTTAGGAAGGGTGAGGGTTTTGTGTTAGCGGGAGGAGCTTTGAGAACTTTCTGAGGTTCTGGGCGGTGGCTGCGAAGTGGAATTCGTCCCTCGCGCCGCATGGGCCACGTAGTCAGAGGCGCCCGAGACCGAGAATGCGTTTGAGATGAGCGAACAGCATCTCGACCTTCTTCCTGAGCTTGCAAGAGATCGCGTAAAGGTCAACCTGTTCGGCATCCTATCAATCAACTAGCACCTGCAAATGCGCTCGAAGAAAAATGCTCCCATAGCTTTCGCTGAGTTGTGTGAACGGCTGCACGCCCTGCGAGCGCAGTTTGGCCGACACCTTTTGCCAGCTTTCTCCTTGCCGCGTGGCCAAGGTTCGAAGGTGACAAATTTATCATGGATAAGCTGCCGCGTCAGCTGCTGAAATGTAATGCTGTAGGGCCTTGGTGCGCGGGTTTCGTTTTATGGTAGACGGCGTGTGGCCTTTGTGGATGAGCCGCCTCAGATTTGAAGGCTGGGCCATCCCGATCAGGTTCGCAAAAACCTCTATAGTCATTTCCGGAGCTGTCTAACGGAAAACCAACGCAACTTCCTCATGCTGGACACGCACGGACTGGTAACCTTTGCGCTGAAAATGATTGCCAACGCGCTTCAGCGCCCCATCCTGAATGGCGCCGATAATCTGTCCAGGGCGAATTTTAAGGCGTTGCGCGGATTTCGCGATGCTTTCCCAACCATTCTTTGTGTTCGTTATCGGCACAGCCCCTGCTAGCAGGCCTTCGAGTAGCCTGGTCGCGCCATTGGTCCGAGCGACAATGGCGGCCGGCGCTTCGGGCCGCCGTGCTTGCGGGCATTCCACTCCCCTTCGCCCTCAGCCTTGATCCCCATGCTATCCGCTGCCCGGCAGGGCATCACGAAGTGATGTCCAGAGAGGGGATCAGCAGGCTCAGCGGACCCTTTCCACCGCGGCAGGGGATGGCCACGTTCAGCCTGCGCTGGCCCCTCTCGGCAGATTTGCAAAGCAAATCGCCTGACGGGCAGTGGGACGGCACAATGTGCTGAAATCCGGCACAGCCCAGTCCAGCCCGACACGCTGCAGCAGGCTCTGGACAAACCCGGTCGTCTGTCTCAGCGGCATACCAAACAGAACCTTCATCGTCAGGCAGGTCTGGATGGCCGCGTCACTGAAGTTTGGCGGCGGCCACTCCTGCCGGTCGGAGGTGGTCGCCATTCCATCTCGGGATCAAACCAGATCATCAGCGAACCACGTCGCTTCAATGCTTCATTATAAGCCGACCAGTTCTTGGTCTTGTACTTCGTAGGGCCCAGCTGCTCATGCCTTCCGGCTATCATGCCGGATTCATGCAGTGAATCCAAAATCCAATTTGCGCATCATAGCCCATCCAACCGGTCACCCCCATGCCGAAGTCGCGAAAAAAGCGTGTTGGTGTTGATCGCCCATTGTATCGACTGCGGAACCTGGTTGAGAGATGCTTCAACAAGCTGAAGAATGCCCGCCGCGTCGCGACACGGTACGACAAGACCGCCGAAAGTTTCCTCGGCTTCGTCGACATCACGTCAATCCGCCTGTGGCTACGCCATTTGTCAACATGACCCAGGCTCAATACCACCGTTTCTCATGAGCGGGCCCTTCGCCTGCGTTTGTTCACACGCTTCCTACCTTTGGGCGTGCCGCCGCCGATATCGAACCGTTTCCAGCCCTCGGGCAGAACGGCGTCGCTCGGCACCATCCCGTTGATGCCCTCTTGCACAGCGCGATCAATTGCCAGATTCTGAAGATCGGGGTTGGCTGCTGTTAAGAGGTCAATCGCCGGTTCATTGCTCTCTGGTGAATGGTCGAAGCACTTTCTTTCTGCCATTGCTACCTCACCTTCCGATCAGCCATTCTGGGCATGAAGGTTGCGCTCAACATTCGATCGACCATGGCCTGATTGGCGTCAAACATGCCGCCCGGACCAGCTGCACGTATCTCGTCGAGAGACATGCTTTCTCGCGAAAACCCGAAGCCGTTGTTGACCTGTTTGATCATCAAAGCGATCTCGTTGTCGGTCGCTGCCTGTGTTTAATGGCCCCCAACTAAGTGCCTTTTCGGCGGGGCGGCTGCCAGTGGTCCCCATGAACCTGCCGCGAGCTGATGGAGATCCAGTCATTTTACTAATGCTGCATTTGGGCCTACATACAGAAAACCGTCTGGCGCGTGACGTCCACAAAACCACAATGGAGGCGTCACTATGGCCACCAAAGCGAAACTTCACTCCCGCAACCAACACGCACAAGGCTATGATTTCGCCCGTTTGGTGGCGCAAATACCGGAGCTTGAGGCCTTCACGATCCTCAATCCAGCGGGCCAGACGACGATTGATTTTCAAGACCCAAGCGCCGTTCGCATGCTCAACCGAGCTCTGCTAAAAACTCACTATGATATTGAGTACTGGGACATCCCCCCGGGTTATCTGTGCCCGCCTATTCCCGGTCGCGTGGACTATATCCACCACCTCGCGGATTTGCTTTCTGACGGCAACGACCAGAATATTCCGCGCGGAGACCAGATCAGAGCTTTGGACATCGGCACGGGCGCGAGCCTGGTCTACCCGCTTACTGGGCAACGCGAATACGGTTGGCATTTTACAGGCAGCGACATCGACGCAGGTGCGCTCAAATCTGCACGGCACATATGTGAAATGAACAAATTGTCGATCCCCCTTCGGCGACAAAATAACCCAAAGAACATCTTTCGCGGTGTGATCCAGCCCAACGACAGGTTTCACCTAACCCTGTGCAACCCCCCCTTCCACGGGTCTCTTGAAAGCGCAAACAAGGGCACTCAGCGCAAGTGGGCGAACCTTGGAAAAGGGCGGTCAACAAAGCTCAACTTTGGAGGGCAAAATGCTGAACTTTGGTGCCCCGGTGGCGAAATAAAGTTTGTCGCCCGCATGGTTGAGCAAAGTTTGGATTTCAGCAAGCAATGTCTGTGGTTCACGTCATTGGTGTCGAAGAAAGACAACCTCTCTCCCCTCAATCGCATTTTGAAAAAGGCCAATGTTGCAGATTGCAGGATCGTTGAAATGGCTCAGGGACAGAAAACCAGTCGTTTTATTGCCTGGACCTACATGACAAAAAGCCAGCGGACTGCGTTTATGAGGACCGCGCGGGTATAAAGGCCCACCCAAGGTGGCGTGTCCGGCCCAAACCGAAGGCGCTCCTGAAACGTTATCTACGCTGTAACCAGACAGTTGTTCCATTTCGCTTTGGAAATGGCGGAAGAAAAACCTCGGTACAGCAACACCACCGCAGTGACATCTTGTTGATCTCTGCCATCTCTGTTGTCCACTGGCATTCCCCGAGACAAAGCTTACGTTGGCCCCAATGACATTCAGGAGCACAGTATGACTGAAAGCTATACCCCCCCTAAGGTTTGGACCTGGGAGAAAGAAAATGGCGGTGCCTGGGCCTCGCTGAACCGGCCCATCGCAGGGGCCACACATGACAAAGAGTTGCCCGTCGGGGACCATCCACTTCAGCTCTATTCGATGGGCACACCAAATGGCGTCAAGGTGACCATCCTTCTAGAGGAGCTGTTGGAAAAGGGTATTTCAGAAGCCGAGTATGACGCCTGGCTGATCAGCATTGGTGACGGTGACCAGTTCGGCTCTGGTTTTGTTGACCTCAACCCAAACTCAAAGATCCCAGCCCTGAGTGACCGTTCAGGTGAGGCGCCCGTGCGGGTTTTTGAATCTGCGGCAATCCTGATGTATCTGGCCGAGAAATTTGGCGAATTTCAGGGCGCGCCGGAAAAGCGTGCCGAGTTACTGTCCTGGGTCATGTGGCAGATGGGCAGCGCGCCCTATCTAGGCGGCGGCTTTGGTCACTTCTATGCCTATGCGCCCTACCCCATGGAATATCCGATCGACCGTTTTGCCATGGAAGTGAAACGTCAGATGGATGTGCTCGATCGCCATTTGGCTGAAAACCAATTTATGCTGGGCGAGGACTATACCATTGCAGATATGGCAATTTTCCCTTGGTACGGCCGCACAGCGAAAGGCCAGTCCTATGACGCGGGTGAGTTTCTGAGCGTACATGAATACAAAAACGTCATCCGCTGGGCTGATGAAATCGACGCGCGACCCGCAGTCAAACGGGGCAAGCTGGTCAACCTTTCGGGCGAGGGTAAATTGCCCAACCGTCACAGCGCCGCAGATTTCGACGGCCTCGTCTAAAGCACTATAACAAAGCGAAATCAGAGATTCTGAGCGGCTCCTTTAGGGGCCGTTTTTTCTTGTCCAGCACAGAGTGTTGCAGAATTTCATCAGACCACGGGCGGGCAGCCCATATTCTTGACAATAATTGTAGGAAAATTTAAGTGGGCCTTGAAACGCGCCCAGACATTGATCCAAGCCCCAGTCTTCGATCCTCGGCGCCCTACGCCCAGCAAGCAGATCGCAAGCGCAGCACCCCCCACATATTCGGAGCGGATCTATGTCCAAATCCCATTTGCGCAGCACCACCGCGGTGCTGTTGACGACGCTTGTTGCGGCGACACCTGCGCTTTCGCAAGAGGCCGAGGCCGACGCCGGGTTTCTTGGCACCTTGTTTTTAACCTTCGGCAAACGTGACGTGTCGATCAACTCTCCGGTCAGCACCACGGTTCTGGATGAGGATGAGCTTGAAGACCGTCAGGCCTCGACCCTAGCCGAGGCTCTGGTCACCATCCCCGGTGTGACGCTCGCCAATGGCTATT
This sequence comes from Pelagimonas sp., assembly GCA_049116335.1. GTDB lineage: Bacteria > Pseudomonadota > Alphaproteobacteria > Rhodobacterales > Rhodobacteraceae > CANMIH01. The sequence goes on from JAGDYZ010000019.1 coordinate 5,904, forward strand.
CCGCGCAGGCCGCCGGGGTGAACATCCGCGGCTTTGGCACCGACGCCACGTTCGGGGGTGATCAATCCGTTGTCTTCCTGGAAGATGGGGCGACCGTCGGCGCAGAACCTCTCTACCGCATTTCGACCCAGGCCTTCACCGATCCGCTGCTTTACAAATCAGTTGAAGTGCGTCGCGGCACAATTGGGAGCTTTGAATTCGGCTCGGGCATCATGGGCGGTGTGGTCATCTCCGAAACCAAAGATGCCTCGGACTTTACCGATGGTGAACCCGGTTTCAAAATCGGTCAGACGCTTGAGTACTCCAGCAATGGCAACGGCCTCACAAGCTCGACCACCCTGGCGTGGCAGCCCAGTGAAAACGTAGAAATTCTTGGGAACTATGTGCTTCGCAAAAGCGATGACTATCAGAATGGCGATGGCACCACTCAGACGCAAACAGCCTCTGAAATGCCCTCCGCCCTTCTCAAAGGGAAATTCACGTTCGGACAGGACAACGAACACGCTCTGACGCTCAGCTACAAACAGTCGACGTCGGACGACAAGGACGTCAGCTTTGACTTTATCGACCCAGATGGCACGTTCCGACGGGTTGACCGTGTGCAAGAAGACAAAGTCACGTCGCTGACCTACACCTATTCCCCAGTAGACAACGATCTGATCGACTTCACCGCACAGCTTACGCGCTCGGATCGCTTTGTTGACAACAATCTGATTGCTGGGGTCGACTACACAAGCCCAGCCCGCGGGGACCTGAGCGGCTTCTACAGCGCCGAGTTTGAATATGTCACGACAAAACTGTTGTTGAAGAACAACGCGCTTTTCAACACTGGCATGCTGAAACATGACCTCACCTTTGGTGTCGAAGTGAGCGACCGTGAACGTTCGCACAATGCAGCAAGCTCGGCCGTGGGCGGCACCAACCGCCGGATCGCCATCTTTGCCGTGGACGATATCAGCGTCACCGACGCCTTTAGTTTGACGCCCGCACTTCGGTTTGAGAAATCCAAACTCGATCCTGAGGGAACCTCTGATTTTGCCCGCCCGGTACCCAATACAATCGAAGACACCTACGAACATGACGCCTGGATGGGCGGGCTTGCAGCCAAGTACGAATTTGAAAACGGCCTGTCCGTCTTTGGTTCGGCAGCCTATTCGGTATCTCTGCCCGGCATCGGGTCCGCGTGGAATGCGCCACAAAAATCGCGCACTTACGAACTCGGCGCCTCCTTTGCCAGCACCGACGTCTTCTCGGCTGGCGACAACCTGTCGATCCGCGGCAACTTCTACAAAACCCATGTCTGGGAAGTCACCGGAGATGTCGACACCATTGACAGCACCGGTCTTGAGCTTGAGGCGTCGTATGGGTTGGAAAACGGCACCTACTTTGATGTGAATGCCAACATTGTGGATGGGACCGAAACGCTGACAACCGGCGCATCGCGCGTCTGGGCCAGCCTGCCGTCTGACAGCGTCAATCTGACTGTTGGGAAAAAATGGGGTGACGTGCTGGATCTGAGCTGGGAGCTGACCCACCACGCAGCGGCCAAGCGGCACAACCGCACCTTCACCGGAACCACCGTTGTGGACACGGGCTCCTGGACCACCCATAACCTGCGCGCGACCTACAAACCGCAAGAAGGCCTGTTGGAAGGCCTTGAGATGCGGGTTGGCATCGACAACCTGTTCGACACAACCTATCGCGCAAATCTTGCCACCTATGACGCGCCGGGCCGGAACATCAAGTTCACCCTGTCGAAGGTCTTCTAATCGTGCCGGGATGGTCCTGACCCTCATCAGGGCCACACCCCGACATGAAAAAGCCGCCAGCGGATTTCCGTTGGCGGCTTTTCTATTACTCGGAAAGGCGGGTCAGGTGCCCAGCATCTCTTCCAGCTGTTCCAACGTTGCCCGCTCGGCATCTGTCATGTCGGCGGTGCGGCTGCGGAACAAGGTCGCCTGCGACCGCAAAACCGGTTCGTCGGCCAGAATTTTGAGATGGTTGGCGCGCAGAGTCTCGCCCGTAGAGGTGATATCAGCCACGGCCTCAGCGGTGAGATTTTTCACCGTGCCTTCGGTTGCGCCCTGACTGTCCACCAGTTGATAGTCGGCCACACCTGCACGGTGCAGATAGGCCCGCACCAGACGGTGATACTTGGTTGCGATCCGCAGGCGGAACCCATGTGCCGCGCGGAACCCGGACGCAGCTGCATCCAGATCGTCCAACGTATCCACATCCACCCAGGCCTGCGGCACAGCGATGATCAAATCCGCAAAGCCAAAGCCAAGTTCGGCCAAGGGGGCAACTTTCTGCTCCCAGAGCACAAGCTTTTCCTGCACCAGATCTGTGCCGGTCACACCCAGATGGATGCGCCCTGCAGCCAGCTCGCGTGGGATTTCACCCGCGCTCAGCAGAACAAGCTCAACACCATCAATGCCGTCAACCGCCCCGGAATATTCCCGATCCGATCCAGTCCGCGCCAGTTTGACACCACGTTCTCCGAACCAGTCGAAGGTCTTTTCCATCAGCCGCCCTTTGGACGGCACGCCCAGTTTCAGGGTCATTGCACGCCCTCCAACTGCATCAAAAGACCGGGGCGAACCACGCCCCCGACCGCCGGAATTTCCGAGCCCTTGCCAAGCTGTAGGGTCAGCGCATCGTAGCGCCCGCCCGTGGCCACCGCAGGCCAATCGGCCCGCGCCGACAGGAACCCAAAGACAAAGCCGTCATAGTATTCCATCGAGCTGCGGCCATAGCTGGCTTCGAACTCAAGCGTCGTCACATCCACGCCGCGTGTGCGCAACGCGTCGCAGCGGCGGGCAAAGCGTTCAACAGCCTCGGAGATCGCGGGCATATCTACTGCAAGATCACGCAGTTGTTCTAAAGCAAACTCACAGGTTTCGGACACTTTCAACAGCGCCTCGATCAGCAGAACCTGCTCTTCCGCAAGTGGACCTTCTTCCATGTCCGCATGAAGCGCATCCACTCGCGTCGAAATTTCTGCATGTGAGCGCAGCCCAATCATTGGCGCAGCCCCTGCCATGGGATCATCCAGCTCCAACAGAGCTTTACGTGTCGCCGGCACCGCCAAACGCCCCGAAAACCGATCCAGCAATGCGCGGAACCGGCGCGGGCGCCAGATGTGCCGCATCAAAGCAGCACGGCGACGATCCGAGGCCTTCAATCCAGACACCGCCGCGGTCAAAATCCCAATATCCCCGGTCACAGCACGCGTGCCATAGGGCGCAAGGTAATTGGCAAACAGCGCAAACACCTCGGCATCGGCGGCTTCGGGATCGGTGCGGTCAAACACCTCATACCCAACTTGCAGATACTCCGACGCCCGCTCGGGATGTTCTTCCTGACGGCGGAACACTTCCCCAGAATAGGTATAGCGCGCGGGCTCGGCCCCCTGCTCCATATGCATCTGCACCACGGGAACGGTAAAGTCCGGGCGCAGCATCACTTCTCCGCGCATCGGATCGGGGGTTACATAGGCGCGGGTGCGAATGTCTTCGCCATACAGATCCAGAAGCGTCTCAGCCGATTGCAGCACCGCGCAATCCACCACCTGCGCCCCGGCCTGTTCAAAGACCGCGCGCACCTCGGCGGCCTTTGCTTTGGTTTGGGTCAGGCTCATGCGTTCAGATCCAGAATTTCGCGCACCTTGGCGACCAGATCACCGCGGGCCACTTCATATTGGCTCGGGCGTTCTTTCCACTCTTCAAGGCTGGCGTTCTCGGCAATTTTCGCACCCAAGATCAGGTCTTTGATCTGGATAACACCGCGCTCTTTTTCGTCGCCACCTTCGATCACAGCCACAGGTGATTGCCGTTTATCCGCATATTTCAGCTGGTTACCAAAGTTCTTGGGGTTGCCCAGATAAACTTCGGCCCGGATACCGGCATTACGCAGCTCGGTGACCATAGCCTGATAATCCGCCATGCGATCCCGATCCATCACGGTCACAACCACCGGTCCCTGCACGGTCGAGCCAATCCGGCCTTTCTCACGCAACGCCGCCAACAGACGATCAACACCAATCGACACGCCGGTCGCCGGAACAGGCTGACCGGTGAAGCGTTTGACCAGGTCATCGTAACGACCGCCGCCCGACACCGAACCAAACTGACGTTTGCGGCCCTTTTCGTCGAGGATTTCAAAGGTCAGCTCGGCCTCAAACACAGGCCCGGTGTAATAGCCAAGGCCGCGCACAACCGACGGGTCAATCTCGATGCGATCCGCACCATATCCGCCAGCTGCAAGCAGATCACCGATCTGTTCAAGCTCGGCGATACCTTCTGCGCCAACCGCAGAGCCACCAACAGCGCCCCGCAGGTTGGCAAAGGTTTTGGCCACATCATCAGATTTCGAGGTCAGGAAGGCCAGCACCGGTTCGGCCTGATCTTCGCTCAACCCAACCCCGTCAATGAAGGCCCCAGAGGCATCCAGACGCCCCTTGCCCAAAAGCTCGCGTACGCCCTGTTCACCCACCTTATCGAATTTATCGATGGTGCGCAGAACATCTGCCGCCTGCGCGTCATCGCTGACGCCCATGGCCTCTAGCACACCGTTCAACACCTTGCGGTTGTTGACGCGCACCAGATAGTCACCACGGGGAATGCCCACGCGTTCTAGACAATCTGACAGCATCGCGCAGATCTCAGCATCCGCAGCCACACTTGCCGCACCAACCGTATCCGCATCACACTGATAAAACTGGCGATAGCGCCCGGGTCCGGGTTTTTCATTTCGCCAGACCGGTCCCATTGCATAGCGGCGATAGGGCAACGGCAGATCATTGCGGTGTTGCGCATAAACCCGCGCCAGAGGCGCCGTCAGGTCATAGCGCAGTGCCATCCAGCTTTCGTCTTCGTCCTGCCAGGCAAACACGCCCTCATTGGGACGATCAACATCGGGCAAAAATTTGCCCAGCGCTTCAACCGTCTCTACAGCCGAGCTTTCCAGCGCGTCAAAACCGTATTGATGGTAAACCTCGGCAATCTGATGCAGCATCTCGGCGCGGTCGGTGACCTCTGCTCCGAAATAGTCGCGGAACCCCTTGGGCGTTTGTGCCTTGGGGCGGGGTGCTTTTTTCACTTTGGCCATGGTTCTCATCCGGCTTGGAAATCCATCGCGCTTCCCTTAGCGCTTTGGCCCCCTCGGGGCAACCGCGCGCTTGCCGCCCGTGCCACTTGGCCCTATGTCAGTGACAAAAGGAGCTGCCCAATGTCGTCTGATCAAACCGAACTTGAAGAGCGTCTGGCGCATCTGATCCGCTCAGTTGATGATCTCTCAGACACCGTGGCACGACAGGATACCGAAATCGCCATCCTTACACGCCGGGTTGAGATACTGATGCGGCGCGAGGCCGAACGCGAATCCGTCGGTTCCGGTGGTGTTGTCCTTGGCGACGAGCGTCCGCCACATTACTGATCTGCGCTTGTGATAAAATTTACAGATCCGCAGGAAATGAGAGGGCTGATCAGCCCTTCACATCCACCGCAACGACGGCGCCGTCATGCAGCAGGAAAGTCTTCCAGCGCGGGCTGTTGCCAAAGCGTTCATAGACGCTCATGAACACCGTATTGCGGGCAAGGGTCTTCATTTTTGACCCACAGGGCTTACCCTTACGCACCCGGCAGACCTTGGATTTGATTTTCTCATAGGCGCGATCGGTTTCCGACGTCGGCTGTGTTGCCCCCGCAGAGCTGTAGTGAATAGCCTCATAGGTCTCGGGCGAGCTGAACATCACAAGCGCCGCCGAAAACTTGCGAGGACAACCATCCGCAAACCCGGTCATATAAAAACTGCGCTGCTGTGTTGTTTCAGGGGCAGTGTCATACAGCGCAAAAGCCTTGCCCAGCTGTTTATAGGTTTCTGATTTTTGCCCCATGTCGCTGCGGGACACGTCGCAGGCGCGGGCGATCTCTCCATAAGGGACGCGTTGATCCGCCCCCACCATGTCATAATCCGGATCGCCGGGCTTAGGACCGTTCAGAGCTTTGGCCTTGGCACCGCCGCCCCCCAATAGGCCGAAAACACCGCGCGGCTTTGCGGCCGGTGTTGCGTCAACCGGCTCCTGTGGGATCATCGCCGCCAATTGGATCTCCGCTTCCACCGACTGCGCGAGATCAGCCTCAGCCACGCTCTCGTCTCCGGTCACATCAAGCGCTTTGACCGGCTCAACAGCAAGCGCGGTTTGCTCGGTGACGCCGTCGGCTTTGCGGCCGAAAAACCCAAGCAACCCGCGACGCGGTTCTGCCACAAGTGCGCGTTCCGACGGAACAGCCACCAGCTCGAGATCACCCGAATCTGCCCCGTCCAACGGCACATCCGAGGCGGTCGCCGCATCTAAGATCGGCACATCCGAGGCCTCGGGCTGGGCCGCAATATCGGCCTGCCCCACCTGTTGTGGAACCTCTACATCGCTCAATTTCGGAATATCTTGCAACGGGTTAGAGCACCCTGCCAGCGTTGCCACCAGCGCACATCCGATCATGATCTGACGCATTCCGCTCTCCCAAAAGTTACCGAGGTCTTAGCGGACCATACATAATCCGTAAACTTGTGGATAACTTTTTCTGCGAAAGACCGCCGACAACCTATTCAAAGGGTTAGAAATCTTCGACCGCAAGCACCCCGTCCAGGGATTTAACAGCGCCTTTGATCTCAGGTGTCACAGGGAACTGTTGCTGCAGATCCATTTCAACTTCGCCGGGGAGTTTTTCGTGGCTAAAGCACAGATGGATCGGTCCACGTGCCGCTTTCGGCATCTGCTCAGCCGCCCGCGTCAGAACCGAAGCCAGTTGTCCAAGGACCTCCGCCCCCTCAACATAAATCCGCAACCCCGACGCCCCGGCACCGGCCACCACCTGCTCCACAGGCATGATGCTCCGCCCCAACAGCTTCAGCTGGTCAGATTCCATTGTGGCTTCAACGGTGACCACAACCTTGGCGCCTGTCTCAAGAAAATCCCGGCATTTCTCGAGTGCTTCTGAAAACAGCGTGACTTCGTAGGCCCCTGTTGGATCTGACAGCTGCGCAAAGGCAAATCGATTGCCCCTAGCCGACTTTCGCTCCTGTCGGCCAGCCACGGTGCCCGCCAATTTTTTCACACAAGGCCCCCGCTGAGCTGACTCAAGCACTTCGTCCAGAGTTAAGACATCCTGACGCTTCAAGGCTGGCATGTAATCATCAAGCGGATGCCCCGAGAGGTAAAACCCAATGGCTTTAAACTCTTCCGCCAGACGTTCAGCAGGCAGCCAATCCGGCACCGGTGACATACGCGGTTCCGGCAGATCATCTCCTGCTTCACCAAACAGCGACACCTGAGCCGACGCACGCTGTTCGTGAATGGCCGAAGAATAGGCCACCAGCGCATCCAGAGAATCAAACACCCGACGGCGGTTCTTATCCAGCTGATCAAAACAACCGGCCCGCGCCATCATCTCCATTGGGCGTTTGCCGACCTTTTTCAGATCCACCCGTCGCGCCAGATCAAAAACCGTGGCAAAAGGTTTGTCCGCGCGCCCATCGACCACAAGTTTCATCGCCTCGACCCCCACGTTTTTCAACGCGCCTAGGCCGTAAACTAGTTCCCCCTCGACCACATTGAAGGTCGCCAGTGACCGGTTCACACAGGGCGGCACCCAAGGCAGGCTAAGTCCCTTGCGCACCTCTTCGAAATAGATCGCAAGCTTATCGGTCAGATGGATATCGCAGTTCATGACACCGGCCATGAACTCGACCGGGTGGTTCGCCTTCAGCCAACCCGTCTGGTAAGACACCACCGCATAGGCCGCCGCGTGGGATTTATTAAATCCGTAGTTGGCGAATTTCTCCAGAAGGTCAAAAACCTCCGATGCCTTCTTGGCCGGAACCCCGTTTTCTGCCGCGCCCTTTTCAAATTTGGGGCGTTCGGCATCCATCGCCTCTTTAATCTTTTTACCCATCGCCCGGCGCAACAGGTCCGCGCCGCCCAGCGAATAATTCGCCATGACCTGCGCGATCTGCATCACCTGTTCCTGATAAACGATGATGCCCTGTGTCTCTTCCAAAATGTGATCGATCAGCGGGTGGACTGATGTGATCTCTTTCAGCCCGTTTTTCACCTCACAGTATGTGGGAATGTTCTCCATCGGGCCGGGACGATAGAGCGCCACAAGCGCAACGATGTCCTCGATACAGTTGGGTTTCATGCGCTTGAGCGCATCCATCATGCCCGTGGATTCCACCTGGAACACCGCAACGGTTTTCGCTTTGGAATACAGATCGTAAGTGACCTTATCATCCAGTGGAATGGCGTTGATCTGGTTTTCGGCTCCTGCGGCGGGCTCATAAAGTTCAGAGCCATCTGCCCCCACATGCAGCGGGCGACCGGATTGAAAAATCTGATCCATGGCATTCTGGATCACAGTCAGAGTTTTCAGGCCGAGAAAGTCAAACTTCACCAGACCGGCCTGTTCGACCCATTTCATGTTGAACTGGGTCGCGGGCATATCCGAGCGCGGATCGCGGTACAGCGGCACCAGCGCATCCAGCGGGCGGTCGCCAATCACAACCCCCGCCGCGTGTGTGCCCGCCGACCGCAGCAGACCTTCGACCTGCATGCCGTATTTCAGCAGCCGGTCGACCACCTCTTCGTTGCGCGCCTCGTCGCGCAGACGCTCTTCCTGTTGCAGTGCCTGCTCGATGGACACGGGTTTGACCCCTTCCACCGGGATCATTTTGGACAGGCGGTCCACCTGACCATAGGGCATCTGTAGAACCCGGCCCATATCACGCACCGCCGCTTTGGACAAAAGCGCACCAAAGGTGATGATCTGACCAACTTTGTCGCGTCCGTATTTCTCCTGCACATAGCGGATCACCTCTTCACGGCGATCCATGCAAAAGTCGATGTCGAAGTCCGGCATCGACACACGTTCAGGATTGAGGAAACGTTCAAACAGAAGCGAATAGCGCAGCGGATCAAGGTCGGTGATGGTCAGCGCATAGGCCACCAGAGACCCCGCGCCCGACCCTCGCCCCGGCCCCACCGGGATGTCGTGGTCTTTCGCCCATTGGATAAAATCGGCAACGATCAGGAAGTAGCCGGGGAACCCCATGCCCTCGATGATGCCAAGTTCGAAATCCAGACGTTCCTGATATTCTTCGACGCTGACCGCGTGCGGGATAACCGCGAGACGGTTCTGAAGACCTTCATTGGCGATGCGGCGCAGTTCGGCCACTTCGTCATCGGCAAATTTCGGCAGAATGGGTTCACGGCGATAGGCCATAAAGGCACAGCGCTGTGCAATCTCCACCGTGTTCTCAAGCGCTTCGGGCAGGTCCGCAAACAGCACCGCCATTTCCTGCGGCGTTTTCAGATAATGTTCCGAGGTCAGGCGGCGGCGCTCTTCCTGTTGGTCAACATAGGCGCCCTCCGCGATACAGATCATCGCATCATGCGCCTCGTACATCTCCGACTTGGGGAAATAAACGTCATTTGTCGCCACAAGCGGCAGGTCCATGGCATAGGCCATCTCGACAAGCCCACGTTCTGTCAGGCGCTCCGCTTCTGGGGGCTGGCCATCTTCATCCCGATGTCGCTGCAGCTCAACATAAAGGCGATCTTCAAAAATCGACTTCAGACGTGTCATGAGAGATTGCGCAGCGGGGGCGCTGCCCATGCGCAGCAGACGGCCCACCGGTCCATCCGGTCCCCCACTGAGACAGATGATATCTGCAGAATGCGCGGCAAGCTCGTCCAAAGTCACATACGGAAGCTCGCTCCCCTGCCGCATATAGAGACAGGAGTTCAGCTTCATCAGGTGTTCATAACCGGCCTCGGTCTGTGCCAAAAGAACCAGAGGCGCAGGCGGCTTAGGCCGTTCACCAGGTGCCGGATCGACAAAACGTAGATCCACCTGACAGCCCATAATCGGCTGCACCCCGGCCCCGCTGGCGGAAACGGAAAACTCCAGCGCCGCAAACAGGTTGTTGGTATCCGTCACCGCAATTGCGGGCATGCACATATCCGCGCAAAGGCCCGGAAGCTTTTTCAGGCGCACTGCGCCTTCCAGCAGGGAATATTCGGTATGGGTACGGAGGTGGATGAATTTTGGCTCGCTCATTGCGCCAGAGTAAGACCGCCGCAAGCCGGGTGCAATGGCAACAACACCTCCCTGTTTCAAAGGAAACGCCGGTTGATCCCTGGGCATTATCTGCTTTATTTTGAAGGTTCTTCAACTTAACTCAAATGAAAAATCGATCCAAGCTCCTGTTAAAAATGAGGAATTCAAAAATCGCGCGAAAAGGCACCCTTGTGGGACATGTTTTATTCTGCATCGCGGAATGAGATTTTCTTGCTAACGTGGGGGCCTGTTTTCTAACATAGTTTCGCAAGCATTTAGCCCGCTCCTTTTTCTACGTCGCATCGAGAAAGAGCATCCATGGGCACAACCGGGTAACGCGACGGGTTACACACTATGGACATCACCTTTCTTCTGAACGGAGAGAGCGTGGAGCTGGCAGACGTTTCGTCGACTGCCACTTTTCTGGATTGGCTGCGCGAAACACGCGGCATGATTGGCACCAAAGAAGGCTGTAACGAAGGGGACTGTGGCGCCTGCACCGTGATGGTGACAGATGCGATGGGCGCCAAGGCGCTCAATGCCTGCATCCTTTTCCTGCCCCAGCTGCATGGCAAAGCTGTGCGGACTGTGGAAGGGTTGGCGGAAGGTGGCATGCATCCGATGCAGCAGGCCATGATCGATTTCCACGGCAGCCAATGTGGTTTCTGCACACCCGGTTTTGCCTGTTCCATGGCCGCAGCCCATGCGCGCGGCGACCGCAATTTTGACGACGCACTGGCGGGCAACCTGTGCCGCTGTACCGGTTACGCGCCGATCATCCGTGCCGCCGAGGCCGCCGCAGATGCGCCTGCCCCCGCTTGGGTGTCAGTCGATCAGGCCTGGGTAACCGCCGCAACGTCCGGGGGCGATGTGCACGCGCCCGCGACATCGGACGCATTGGCCGAGATTTACGCCGCCAACCCCGAGGCCACCTTGGTCGCGGGCGCAACAGATGTGGGTCTTTGGGTGACCAAACAGTTCCGCGATCTGGGTACAGTGATTTTCCTCAATCGCTGCAGCGATCTACAAACCATCGACGTGAGCGACGAGGACATCCGATTTGGTGCAGGCGTCACCATGGACCGGGTTCTGGATACGCTCAAAGACCATCACCCCTCTTATGCTGAAATGCTGCGCCGCTATGGTTCGACGCAGGTGCGGGCCGCGGCCACCATCGGCGGCAATATCGCCAATGGCTCGCCCATCGGGGACAACCCACCTGCGCTAATCGCTTTGGGGGCTGACCTGCACCTGCGCCATGGTGATGCCCAGCGCACAGTGGCTTTGGAAGATTTCTTTGTCGACTACGGCCAACAGGACTGCGCCAAAGGTGAGTTTGTCGAGGCCATTTCGATCCCGCGTCAGAACGACAATCTGAAGGTTTACAAGATCTCGAAACGCTTTGACCAAGATATCTCCGCCGCCCTGGGAGCCTTCAATATTCGCATTGAAAACGGAACAATCTCTGAGGCGCGCATTGCCTTTGGGGGCATGGCAGGCATCCCTCAAAGGGCCACGCATGTGGAACAAGGCCTGATCGGCAAACCCTGGACCCTCGAAACGGTACAGGCCGCCAAAGCCCTGTTTGCACAGGATTACACCCCGATGAGCGATATGCGGGCCAGCGCCGAGTACCGTCTGAGTGCCGCCGCCAACCTGCTGGAACGGTATCTCCTTGAATCGCAAGGCACCCTAACCGACGTGCGGGAGATCCGGGCATGAGCATACGCAAATCTCTCCCCCATGATTCCGCACCTCTGCATGTGACCGGCAGCGCCCGCTATGTGGATGACATTCCGGTGCCCGCAAACTGCCTGCATCTGGCCTTCGGTCAATCGCAGATCGCGCGTGGACGAATTACCGAGATGAACCTCGATCCCGTGCGCGCCAGCGCAGGCGTGATTGCGGTCTGGGCTTATGAAGACCTGCCGTCGGACTGTGACTGCTCGCCCTCTGTTGGGGATGAGCCCATGCTGTCGGACGGGTCTATTCATTATCTGGGTCAGCCGGTGTTTCTCGTTGCCGCCACCAGCCATCTTGCCGCGCGGCATGCAGCGCGCAAGGCGGTGATCACATATGAGGAAGACACCCCGATCCTGACCGTGGATGACGCTCTGGCCGCACAGTCTTATCTCGTGAACGGCAAACGTCTGTGGCAGCGCGGTGAGGCCGACGCAACGATTGAAGCCGCCCCGCATAAGGTGACCGGTGAGATCACCATGGGCGGGCAAGAGCACTTCTATCTGGAAAGTCAGGCCGCGCTTGTGGTGCCGCAGGAAAACGGCGACATGGCGGTGCACAGCTCAACCCAGCACCCGACCGAGATCCAGCACAAGGTGGCCCATGCCCTGCATGTGCCAATGCATGCGGTGCGGGTGGAAACCCGCCGTATGGGCGGTGGCTTTGGCGGCAAGGAAAGTCAGGGCAATGCGCTGGCCATCGCCTGCGCCGTGGCCGCCTCTGAGACCGGTCGTCCGGCCAAACTGCGCTACGACCGCGATGATGACATGACCATCACCGGCAAACGTCACGATTTCCGCATCGGGTATGAGGTCGGCTTTGACACCGAGGGCCGCATCGAAGGCATCAGCTTTCAGCAATATGTGCGCTGTGGCTGGGCGCAGGATCTGAGTTTTCCGGTGGCCGATCGGGCCATGTTGCATGCGGATAATGCCTATTTCCTGCCTCATGTGCGCATTGAAAGCCACCGGCTGCGCACCAATACCCAAAGCGCCACCGCGTTCCGGGGTTTTGGCGGGCCACAGGGTATGGTGGGCATTGAACGGGTTATGGATCATGTGGCGCATGCCTTGGGCAAAGATCCCCTTGCGGTGCGTCGGGTGAATTTCTACCCCGCCGGGGGGCCAGCCCCCCAGTCGCCAGAGGCGCCTTCCCCCCGGAGTATTTCCGAAAAGAAGAAGCGCAACACCACACCCTATGGGCAGGAGGTGGAGGATTTTGTGCTGCATGAACTGGTGGCGCGTCTGGAGTCCGATGCCGATTACCAATCACGTCGGCGCAAGATAGTAGAGTGGAATGCCGCCAACCCAGTGTTGAAGCGTGGCATGGCGCTCACCCCGGTGAAATTTGGTATTTCCTTCACACTCACCCATCTGAATCAGGCCGGGGCCTTGGTTCATGTCTATCAGGATGGCTCGATCCAGTTGAACCATGGCGGCACCGAGATGGGACAGGGGCTGTTCCAGAAAGTGGCCCAAGTGGCTGCGCAGGGCTTTGGTGTGGGTCTGGACGTCGTGCGGATCACGGCGACGGATACCGGAAAAGTGCCCAACACCTCCGCTACGGCGGCCTCCAGCGGATCTGACTTGAACGGGATGGCCGTCAAAGCGGCTTGTGACACGATCCGCGACCGCATGGCGGCGCATTTAGCTCCAGACGGAGGCGCCCGCTTTGTGGATGGGCAGGTGCATCTTCCCGGTGAGGTGCTCAGTTTCGCTGAAGCCGCCAAACGCTGTTACGAGGCACGGATCAGTCTGTCGTCGACCGGGTTCTACGCGACCCCGAAATTGAATTGGGATCCCGTGGCCGGGCGCGGTCGGCCGTTTTTCTACTTTGCCTATGGCGCGGCCTGTACAGAGGTGGTGGTGGATACCCTGACCGGGGAAAACCGCATATTGCGGGCCGACATCATCCATGACTGTGGCAAATCCCTGAACCCTGTGCTCGACATTGGTCAGGTGGAAGGCGCCTATGTGCAGGGGGCGGGCTGGCTGACAATGGAAGAGTTGGTCTGGGATGACAGGGGCCGTTTGCGCACCCATGCGCCCTCGACCTACAAAATCCCGGCCTGCTCGGACCGGCCCGAGGTGTTCAATGTTTCCCTTTGGGAGGGAGAGAACCGCGAGGAGTCGATTTATCGGTCCAAGGCCGTGGGGGAACCGCCCTTTATGCTGGGCATTTCCGCGCTGATGGCGCTGTCCGATGCGGTGGCTTCGACAGGGTCTGACTATCCCTCACTGGATGCCCCGGCGACGCCGGAGCGGTTGCACGCAACCATGCAGGCGCTTTCATGAGTTTTGATCTGGCGACATTGACTGAGGCCGTGGCCCTGCATGGTCGCGTGGCGCGGGTGGTGGTGGCCGATATCGCCGGGTCCACCCCGCGTGAGGTCGGGGCCACGATGTTGGTCTGGCCGGGCGGGCAATCGGGCACCATTGGTGGAGGCACCTTGGAATTTCAGGCCGCCGAACGCGCCCTGACGCAAGAGGGGTTGAGCCGCCACGCGCTCGGGCCTGAGCTGGGCCAGTGCTGTGGCGGAGCGGTGACGCTGCTCACCGAGCAGTTTGACGCCGCACGCCTCGCCAGCCTCACGAACGATGTTATAGCCCGCGGCGCGGGATCACGCCCTCTGGCGGTGCAGCGCATTATAGATCGCGCGCGCGCCCAAGGGATCACCCCAAAACCACGGCTGGTCCAGGGTTGGATGATCGAGCCTGTTCTCAAACCGGAGAATGAGCTTTGGATCTGGGGCGCAGGACATGTCGGGCGCGCCCTGGTGGACGTGCTTGCGCCATTGAAACGCTTTGCGATTACCTGGGTCGACACCGGGCCGGAACGGTTTCCCGATACCCTCCCCTCAGATGTAACCGCCCTGCCCGCGCAGAACCCGGCCCTCTTAATGGCCCATGCGCCAACCCTAGCTGCGCATCTCATTCTGACTTACAGCCACGAGCTTGATTTTCAACTGTGCCACGGCGCATTGCAGCGCGGTTTCACCTTCGCCGGTTTAATCGGCTCTGACACCAAATGGGCGCGTTTCCAAAACAGATTGCGCAAATTGGGTCACACACACGAAGAAATTCAGGGCATAACCTGCCCCATTGGGCAAAAAGAGCTGGGAAAACAGCCGCATGCCATTGCCATCGGTGTAGCCGCGCAGCTACTCAGCCATGACTTCAAGGGAGCCACCGTTTGTCCGACACTCTGCTCAGCATCAGAGGCCTGACTAAGGCCTATCCTGGTGTCGTTGCCAATGACGACGTCAGTTTCGATATTCAAAAAGGTGAAATTCACGCTCTGTTGGGCGAGAATGGCGCCGGTAAATCCACCTTGGTCAAGATGATCTATGGTCTGGTGGCCCCGGACAAAGGCGACATGAGCTTTGATGGGGCGGCTCATGCCCCCAGCAAGCCCTCAGAAGCGCGACAGGCCGGTGTTGCCATGGTGTTTCAGCATTTCTCGCTGTTTGACGCGTTGAACGTGGCCGAGAACGTGGCGCTAGGCATGGAAAACCCACCTGCGCCACGCGATCTGGCAAAGCGCATTCGCGAGGTATCGGAACTCTATGGTCTGCCGCTTGATCCTGCTCGGATGGTTGGCACCTTGTCAGCCGGAGAGCGCCAGCGCGTTGAGATCATCCGCTGTCTTTTGCAAGACCCGCGCCTGCTGATTATGGACGAGCCCACCAGCGTGTTGACGCCGCAAGAGGTTGAAATCCTGTTCGAAACCCTGCGCAAACTGAAGGCCGAGGGCACCTCGATCCTATATATCTCACACAAGCTCGAAGAGATCAGAGCTCTGTGTGACCATGCGACCATCCTGCGCCACGGCAAGAACGTGGGCACATGTATTCCCGCAGATTCAACCGCTCGCGAAATGGCGGAGATGATGGTGGGGGCAAGTTTCGCCACGCCCGCTGCACATGATCGCGATCTGGGCGATGTGCTGCTGGACGTGACAGGGCTGTCACTGCCCCAGCAGGGGGATTTTGGTACCCCCTTGCGCGATATCTCATTTCAGCTACGTGCCGGTGAGGTGCTTGGGCTCGGTGGCGTTGCAGGCAATGGGCAGGATGAACTGCTCATGGCGCTGTCCGGTGAATACCTCTCTGAGGCTGGATCTGTTGCCCTGAAAGGGGCGGATGTGAGCCGCCATGGCCCCTTGGCCCGGCGCAACGCCGGTTTGCTTTCGGCACCCGAAGAACGTCTTGGGCATGCCGCCGCCCCGGATATGAGCCTGACCGAAAACGGCGTTCTGACGGCGGCGGATCGGCAAAACCTCACGTCAAACGGATTGATCAATTGGGGCAAGGCACAGGACTTTGCAGAAACCGTGATCAAAGCCTTCGACGTGCGCACCCCCGGCCCCCACGTGGCGGCCCGCGCGCTGTCAGGCGGCAACCTGCAGAAGTATGTCGTGGGCCGTGAGATCCTGCAGGATCCTGAGGTTCTCGTGATCAACCAACCCACATGGGGTGTGGATGCAGCCGCGGCCGCCTCGATCCGGCAGGCCCTGCTTGATCTTGCTGCCAAAGGTGCGGCCATTGTTGTGATCAGTCAGGATCTAGATGAGCTTATGGAAATCTCAGACCGTTTCGGCGCCTTGAACGAGGGTCGTCTCAGCGCCCCACGTCCGGTGACCGAACTGGATATGGAACAGATCGGCCTGATGATGGGCGGCGCACATGGCATGGAGGTGGCACATGTTGAGCACTAAGCATGAGGAACCCTTCCGAATTTTCAAGAAAATTCGGGGTCTCGCCCAGATCGGAGCAGGCGTATGATCCGTCTTGAAAAACGGCCGCAACCTTCGAAGGCTTGGACAACGTTCTCACCACTTCTGGCCGTGTTGCTCACGATGGTGGTTGGCGGTCTGCTGTTTGGCATGCTCGGCGCCAGCCCCTTTGAGGCGATCCGCACCATTTTCTGGGATCCGCTGTTCCATCCCAATTTCGCCGCCTATAGCCGACCACAGCTTCTGGTCAAAGCCGGGCCGCTGATCCTGATCGCCATTGGCCTGTCCATTGGTTTCAAGGCTGGCATCTGGAATATCGGGGCAGAAGGGCAATACATCATGGGTGCGATCTGTGGGGCGGGGGCCGGTCTGGCCTTTTACCCTTCGGAAAGCCCTTTGATCTTTCCCCTCATGATCCTTGCTGGGTTGGCAGGGGGATGGGCCTGGGCAATGATCCCCGCCGTGTTGAAAACCCGGCTGGGCACCAATGAAATTCTCGTCTCGCTGATGCTGGTCTATGTGGCAGAAACTATTCTGGCCTCAGCCGCTTCGGGATTTCTGCGCAACCCGGAAGGCATGGGCTTTCCCGGCTCGCGGAACTTCAAGGAATGGGGTGCGGCGCATAATGGAGAGTTGATCGCCAATACCGGCATGCATTGGGGTGTTGTTGCGGCTCTGATCGCGGTGATTGCCGCCTATGTATTTCTGTCCCGTCACATTCAGGGCTTTAACGTCCGCCTGACCGGCGAAGCCCCACGCGCCGCGCGTTTTGCCGGGGTGAACCCGACCCGCGTGGTGCTGTTTTGCCTCGGTCTCTCTGGCGCATTGGCAGGTGCCGCGGGCATGTTCGAAGCGACCGGCCCTGCGGGTCAGATCAGCATCGACTTTAATGCAGGCTATGGGTTCACCGCGATCATCGTTGCCTTCCTTGGCCGTCTGAACCCCGTGGGCATTCTGCTGGCCGGTCTGCTGATGGCGCTGACCTATATTGGCGGGGAATTGGCGCAGCTGATGTTGTCTCTGCCCGGCGCGGCGATCCAGCTGTTCCAGGGCATGTTGCTGTTCTTCCTGCTCGCCACCGATGTTTTCACCAATTACCGCATCCGTCTTAGCCGGAAGGAGGCCGCATAATGGATCTGTCTTCGATCAATCCTGTTCTGCTTGTGGCCTCGATCATGGTCTCGGCCACGCCCATTCTGTTGGCGGCCATGGGCGAAATGGTGGTGGAGAAATCCGGTGTTCTGAACCTCGGTGTAGAGGGCATGATGATCACCGGTGCGGTGGTGGGCTTTGCTGTCGCGGTGAACACAACCTCACCTATGTTGGGATTTGTGGCCGCCGCCATTGCGGGTGCCGCGCTGAGCCTGGCCTTTGGCTTTCTCACGCAGTTTCTCTTGTCCAATCAAGTGGCAACCGGTCTGGGTCTGACCCTCGCGGGGTTGGGTCTCTCTGCGTTAATTGGCAAACCCTACGAGGGCATGAAATCCCCCACTTTGCCCAAGCTGGATATTCCAGTGTTGGGTGACCTGCCCGTGGTGGGGAAAATGGTCTTTTCACATGACATCATGGTGTATTTCAGCCTCGCGCTGGTGGTGGCGGTCTGGGCTTTTCTGAAATACACTCGGGCGGGCCTCATCCTGCGGGCCGTGGGCGAAAGCCACGACAGCGCCCATGCGCTTGGTTACAAAGTGGTGCGCGTGCGCCTGATCGCCATTCTGTTTGGCGGGGCCTGTTCCGGCCTTGGCGGAGCCTATTTGAGCCTTGTGCGGGTGCCGCAATGGACCGAAGGCATGACCGCGGGCGCAGGCTGGATCGCGCTGGCCATCGTGGTCTTCGCCAGCTGGCGTGCTGGACGCGTGCTGATTGGTGCTTATCTGTTTGGTGGTGTCACCGTGCTTCAGCTCAATTTGCAGGCCGCAGGCGCCAATGTTCCCGTCGCGCTACTGTCCGCGTCGCCCTATCTCATCACCATCCTCGTGCTTGTGGTGATTTCAGCCCGGGGCAATCACGGGGCACCTGCAGCTCTGGGACGTCCGTTCCACGCGTCGCATTAACATGACACAGGCGGGCACATATCACCGGGCCCGTTTGCAGGTCTTCAAAACGGCACAGGTCGACGAGGTTGGCCTGTGCTTTTTTGTGCCGAAAATTTCAGCGAACCCGTGGTTCGGGCCCACAACATTATCCATAAGGGTTTGAGAGCGCTACAAACCTGTGTAAACCGAAGAAGACTGTAAAAAACGACCACAATAGGGAGATCTTCCATGAAAAGACGTACTCTTCTCGCCTCCGCCGCATTGGCATTTGGCCTGGGCACCGCAGCATTTGCGGACGACCCCACCACTGTTGGCTTCATCTACGTTGGCCCCGTGGGCGACGGCGGCTGGACCTATGAGCACGAGCAGGGCCGCAAAGCTGTGGTTGAAGCTTTTGGTGACAAGGTCAAAACCATCTACCAAGAGAGCGTTCCAGAAGGCGCAGACGCCGAGCGTGCGATCACCCAGATGGCTCTGTCGGGCGCTGACCTGATCTTCACCACTTCGTTTGGCTACATGGACCCGACCATTGCCGTGGCTCAGAAGTTCCCGAACGTGAAGTTTGAGCACGCCACCGGCTATAAGCAGGCGGACAACGTGTCGGTGTACTCGGCTCGTTTCTACGAAGGTCGCGCGGTTCAGGGCCACATTGCGGGCAACATGACCAAGACCAACAAAATTGGTTACATCGCCTCTTTCCCCATCCCTGAGGTTATTCGTGGCATCAACGCCGCCTATATCCACGCCAAAAAAGTAAACCCCGATGTCGAGTTCTCGATCGTCTGGGCCTACACATGGTTTGACCCGGCGAAAGAAGCCGATGCAGCTCGCGCGCTGATCGAAAACGGTGCAGACGTGATCCTGCAGCACACCGACTCGACCGCGCCACAGGCGGCCGCAAAAGAAGCAGGCAATGTGATCACCTTTGGTCAGGCTTCGGACATGGCGGATTACGCACCTTATCCGCGCGTTAGCTCGATCATCGACAACTGGGGTCCTTACTACGTCAAGCGCGTTCAGGACGTGATGGATGGCACCTGGACTTCGACCTCGACCTGGGACGGTATTGCACCGGGTATGGTTGGCATCGGCGAGATTTCCGACGCGGTTCCTGCAGAGGTCAAAGCCTCGGCTCTGGCTCTGAAAGACTCGATCGCATCGGGTGATTATCACACCTTCACCGGCCCGCTGAAAAAGCAGGACGGCAGCGACTGGCTGGCAGAGGGTGAAACCGCCGATGACGGCACCCTGGCGGGCATGAGCTTCTACGTAGAAGGCATCACCGGCGACATCCCGAACTGATCGGGCACCGGATTCCAAGACCCGAGCCGTCCCTTATTGGGGCGGCTCTTTTTTGACCGTCCAACAAACGAGATCTGGAATGCTGGAACTGATTGTCCTCTGCACTGCAGGCTTTGCCGCCGGGCTTTTGAACGCCGTCGCCGGAGGAGGCACGTTTCTGACATTCCCTGCGTTGGTTTGGGCCGGATTGCCGGTTGTGTCCGCCAATGCCACCGCCACGCTTGTAGCCCTACCCGGCTATATCAGCAGCGCCTGGGGCTTTCGCAATGACATGCAGGTGGAAGGCAGCCTTGGGCTGAAATCCATCTATGCCATTGCCTGCCTGGGCGCCGTCGTTGGTGCGCTGCTGTTGATCGTCACCCCGAATGAGATCTTTTCCGGTGTTGTGCCCTGGCTTTTGATGCTGGCGACCGTGCTGTTTGGCGCCTCTCAATGGATCCTTGCCTTTGTCCGCAAACGAGGATTTGGCGACGCCGGTCCGCTTGTCTCTTTGCTGACACTTGGAACCGTTTCGATCTACGGTGGCTATTTCAACGGAGGCCTTGGCATCATGCTTCTGGCCGCCTTTAGCCTTCTGGGTTGGACCAATCTTCATGGCATGAACGGATTGAAAAACGTCCTCTCTGCCATCCTCTCGCTGATCTCAGCTGTGACCTTTATCATTGCCGGTCTGATTGTCTGGAAACCCGCACTGATCATGATGGTGTTCTCAACTCTTGGCGGGTACGTCGGCGCCGCACAAAGCCGCAAAATCAAACGCACCGATCTGTTGCGTCTGTTTGTAACCGGTGTCGGTGGAGCCATGACCCTCGCGTTCTTTCTGACCTAGGCACGATTTGTCATTGTCACGACATGCGTTCCTGTCAGGATATGCGGATGACTGATTTGACGACACTTTCCGGAGACATCCCACGTGGTTTTGCCTTTGGCACCATGCAATTTGGGGATCGCGCCGATGAAACCGCCAGCCGAGGCATGTTTGAGGCCTGTCGTGCCGCTGGCCTGACCCATTTTGACACCGCGCATGTCTATACCGATGGCCGCTCGGAACAACTCTTGGGGCAATTTGCAGCTCAGGACCGTGAGGCGCTCTTTATCGCCACAAAAGTGGGGTATATCGGGGGCGCGGGACGAGAGAATATCCTGACCACATTCGACACATGCCGCCAACGGCTAAATATGGATGTGGTTGACCTGCTCTATATGCATAGGTTTGATCCGGACACCCCGCTCGACGAGACCTTCGAGACCCTGTCCCACCTGCAATCAGACGGTAAGATCCGATATATCGGCGTGTCAAACTATGCCGCGTGGCAGGTCATGAAGGCCCAAGCCGTGGCGCACAGATTTGGAACCAGAATTGACGCCATTCAGCCGATGTACAGCCTTGTCAAACGACAAGCCGAGGTTGAAATCCTGCCGATGTGCCAGTCTGAAAAGATCGCAGCGATCCCCTATTCCCCATTGGGCGGCGGGTTGCTCACCGGGAAATATGGCGCAGGTGGCACGGGGCGGTTAACCGAAGACCACCGCTACGGTGTGCGCTATGGTGATCCGCGCATGTATGACACGGCGGCGGCCTTGACCGAATTGGCGCAGGAGTTGGGCACCCATCCCGCAACACTCGCTGTGGCCTGGGCCGCGCGGCATGCGACACAGCCCACGCCGATCCTGTCGGCACGGTCTGTTGCCCAGCTCGCGCCTTCACTGGACGGGATGAACTACACCATGGATGACGCGCTCTACGCGCGTGTTTCATCCCTTGGGGTCACACCTCCCCCTGCAACAGATCGGCTGGAAGAAGCCTAGATCCAGGTCACAACCTCGTTTTCCGACGCCCGGCCCGTGCGAAACCCATTGGCCGGGTGATCAGTATCGGGATAGCCAAGTGCGATGCCACATAGGATATCGCGGTCCTCCGCGATGTCATATCGGGCACGCCAGAACGGCGCGTATCCGGCGACCGAGGCCATGGCGATCCCACCTAGACCACGCGCCTGCAGCCCCAAAAGCACAGCTGTTACAAAAGCCCCACAATCCAGTGCCCCGTAAGAGCCCAGCGCCTTGGGCGTGGTGATCAAAAGAAAATTGGACGCCCCAAACAGCCTGAAATTCTCGCGCATCTGTTGTGCCGAAGCGGCACGGTCACCTTTGGGCACACCCACAGCTTCGTACAACTGCCATCCGCATTTCCGCCGCCGGGTCTGATAGGCCCCTTCGTATTTCAACGGAAAAGGAATGTCGCTTTCGTGACCGGCAACACCGGAATGCTCATACAGCGCCTCTGTGAGGGCTCGGGTTTCCTGAAACCCAAAGGCCAGCACCTGCCAAGGTTGAGAGTTACACCATGATGGCACATTCTGGGCATCAGCCAGCACCTCGGACAGCACCTCTTGCGGCACAGCCTTGTCCAAAAACCCCCGACAGGAGTGGCGCGATGCCAGAATGGACGACAACACTTCGGCCTGCGTCATAACAATCCTCTATCCTTCAACGCGCGCAGAATGTCAGCACTGTCCTGCCCGCGCAATGGGCTTGGCGCAGGGGGCACAGGCGCCTTCCCATCAAAACGTGGCGCGGCGGCAGGTTGGCCATTTTGCCAAATTTCCCGCGCGGCGATATGCGGATCGGCTTGCGCCTCATCCGGCGACAACACCGGCGCCACACAGGCGTCAGTGTCCGCGAACACCTCTTCCCAATGAGCCCGCGATTTTTCTGAGAAAAATCGAACCAGCCGGGCGGTTTGTTGCGGCCAGAGGGTTTGATCGAATTGCTGCGCCAATTCTGGGTCGTCCTGCAACTGCGCTTTTTCAAGAAAAATCGCGTAGAACTTTGGCTCGAGACACTGCACGGCCATATAACCACCACAGGCACACCGGTAGCTGCGAGACCAATGAGGACCATCCAACAGAGAGGCTCCTCGTGTCGTGGTCGAAAACTGCCCCCCCATGGACAACAGCAGCGCCAGCATATGGCTTGCGCCATCTACAATCGCCGCATCAACCACTGTGCCCTGTCCGGTGGTTTTTGCCTGCAACAGACCCGCGAGCATCCCCACCGCCAAATACATGGCTCCCCCGCCAATATCCCCAAGTAGGGTTGGCGGCACTCCGGGCTCAGCCCTGGGCAACCCGCCATAGAACAGCGTCCCGGCCACACCAACATAGTTGAGATCATGCCCGGCTTGATGCGCCCGGGGACCAGTCTGTCCCCAGCCGGTCATGCGTCCATACACCAGTCGCGGGTTCAGCGCCCGCGCAACATCTGGCCCAAGCCCCAGTCGTTCCATGACGCCGGGCCGCATCCCCTCGGTCATCCCATCCGCGCTCTGGATCAGGGCCTTCGCAATTGCAATATCATCTGGATTTTTCAAATCGAGCGCGATCGAGCGCTTGCCGCGATCCAGTAGGTTCCGCTCTTCTTTGCCCGGCGTATCAGCGCCGCCTTTTCGGTGAATGACAATCACCTCGGCCCCAAGGTCCGCCAAGAGCATGCCCGCAAAAGGCGCAGGCCCCAGTGCTTCAAATTCTAAAATACGTAATCCGTGTAACATGGCCCCTCCTCCTGCCGCCACGATGCGCAGCAACTTGGGGAAAAGGAAGGGCCAGACACAAGTTACGCGGGGTCGTATGCAAAACCGTTCGCCGCGCGACGGACACGTCCCACACCGGGAAAGCTCAGGTGCGTTGCGGCAAACAGATCACCGCTCTCTGCGAGCCGCTCAAGCAGGGCCACACGGGTCGCAACCGCCGCCTCAGGCGCGACATCCAGAAGATAGCTCACCTGCGGTGTGGCGAATTGAATGTCCTGAGCAATGACCGCATCCCCGATCAGAGTCAGACTGTCCCCACCATCCACAAGACGAACACCCATGTGACCCGGTGTATGCCCCGGCAGGGGTAACAGGGTGATGCCATCCCCCAGATCCACCTCTCCCTCGTGCAAAACCAGCCGTTCGGACAAGGGGCCGGTGATCGACTGCACCAGCTGGATCATAGGGTGCATCTCTTCTGGTGCTGTCTCAATCAAAGCGGGGGAGGACCAAAAACCCCACTCAGCTTTGCTCACATGGATTTTGGCATTTGGAAACGGATCGTCCCCCAGCAAGCCGCCGATGTGATCCGCATGCATATGGGTTAGAATGATGTCTGTCACACTTGCGGCCTCAATCCCTTCCAGCGCTGCGCCTGTTTCAGGGAACATCTGCTTGAGCGCCTGGCCCGCCCCGGTGTCGACCAAAACATGGCGCTCGCCAGTTTTGACCTCCCATAGGTTGGCGCCGATCTGGATCGTTTCTGGGCTCGGATCGCTCTCTGGTAGGTTGGGAAAATAGGCACGTGGCAGCTCAAAGGTGCCATCGCTGCGGATTGTTACGGTGATGTTGCCAAGGGTCAGGTCATGGGTTTGCGTCATATCAGGTCTCCTGTGCTCTGCCCTTGATGTGCCCAAAGACACCGCCTACAACCATTGGCGTAAATGCCATCTTTGTAGTCAAAAATGACAAAACCAGAAATTGCCATCGTCGATTACCCCGGCGCCCTGCCTTCGGCCGTTTATGGCATCGAAGATATGCTGAGTTTTGGCCCGCAAGGGGAGCGCTGGGACCTGCACAGGCTGTCTGATCACGCCGAGGTGGATTTCGCCGCCATCATCCTGCCCCCCTCAAAGCGAGCCGTGGGATTTGACGAGGCGCCCTGGCTCATTCCTTGGCTTCAGCAACAAACAGCGCAGGGCGCATTGGTTTGTTCGGCCTGTGCTGGTCTCAGCTGGGTTGCCGGGGCGGGACTAGACCGGGGCCGACGTGTCACGACGCACTGGGGGCTGGAGCAGAGATTTCACGACCACTTTCCCGAACTCAACCTCGACACGGCCCCCCTGTTGATCGAACACAGCGATCTGATCACTGCGGGCGGCATGATGGCCTGGATTGACCTGTCGCTGGTGATCATTGAACGGCTGGCCGGTCAGGACGCCGCGCTGGACGTGGCGCGCAATTTTATCGTCAGCCCCAATCGGCGAGATCAACGCCGCTTTCGGCGGTTCCTTCCTGAGCTGCGCCATGGCGATGCCGAGATTTTACGCGCGCAACATTACATCGACAGCGCTCTGCAGGAACCGTTGAAAATCGCGGATCTCGCAGACATCGCTGGTCTGGCGCCGCGCAGTTTTCTGCGCCGGTTCACCCGCGCGACCGGGTTGAAGCCCACCGAATATCTACAGGCGCTGCGCGTTGATCGAGCCCGCGACCTGCTGTTGCAGACCCGCGACAGCACCGAACAGATCGGGTTTGCCGTGGGCTATACCGACAGCTCGGCCTTTCAGAAGATTTTCAAACGCCTCGCGGGTCAAAGCCCTGCAGAATTTCGCAGGGCCTTTCGCCAAGGGGATTTTGCGGGCTAGAACTGTCTCATGAACACGCTCCCCCCCTCACTTCAGACTTGGTTTGACACGCGCGGATGGCAGGTGCATCCGCATCAGCAAGAGATGCTGAAACGCGCACACGATCCGGCGTTGCTGTTGATTGCCCCCACCGGAGGCGGCAAAACGCTGGCCGGGTTTTTGCCAACCCTGTCAGAACTCTCTGAGGGATATGAGGGATTACATACCCTGTATGTCAGCCCGCTGAAGGCGCTGGCGGCGGATATAAAACGCAATTTGCAAACGCCCATTGAGGAAGCCAGCTTGCCGATCCGGGTCGAAGATCGCACCGGCGACACCTCGGCACATCGCAAACGGCGCCAGAGGGCAGACCCACCGCATATCCTGCTGACCACCCCCGAAAGTCTCGCGCTGCTGACCAGCTATGAAGACGCCCCGCGCATGTTTGCCGGGCTGCAGCGGGTGGTGGTTGACGAGATCCATGCCCTCTCCGAAAGCAAACGCGGAGATCAGCTGATGCTGGCATTGGCGCGGTTGAACCAGATCTGTCCAGAGATCCGTCGTGTGGGCCTGTCTGCAACGGTGGAAGACCCTCAGGCCATTGCGCATCTTCTGGCCCGCCATCCCGATCCTTGCGAGATCTTGCAGGCAGACCCCGGCCCGGACCCGGATATTCAGATGCTCGACACACCCGAACCCCCGCCTTGGTCCGGGGGCGGCGGACGCTATGCCATTCCGGCCATTCTGGAACAGATCAAAGCCCATAAAACCACGCTGATCTTTCACAACACCCGCGCGCAGGCCGAGATCTTCTTCCACCATCTCTGGTTGGCCAATGAAGAGGCTCTGCCCATTGGCATCCACCATGGGTCACTGGATCGCCAGCAACGGGAAAAGGTGGAGGCCGCCATGGTGGCCGGACAGTTACGCGCAATTGTCTGCACGGGCAGTCTGGATCTTGGCATTGACTGGGGGGATGTCGATCTGGTCATTCAGGTCGGCGCACCCAAAAACGTCAAACGTCTGGTACAGCGGATCGGCCGCGCCAACCACCGCTATAACGCGCCCTCCAAAGCCCTACTTGTGCCTGCCAATCGGTTTGAGGTTGTGGAATGTCTAGCCGCACTGGAGGCGGTGAAAGACCACGATCTGGACGGTGATCCGCGTGGCCGGGGGCCCCGAGATGTGCTGTGCCAACATATCCTTGTCGCCGCCTGCGCCGGGCCGTTTTCAGCCGATGACCTGTATACGGAAATGACCAGCGCTGGCGCCTATTCCGCGCTCACTCGGACGGAATTTGACGCCTGCCTCGACTTCTGCGCCACCGGAGGCTACGCGCTGCGCGCCTATGATCAGTGGCAACGCCTGCAACAGCGTCCGGACGGGCAATGGCAATTGCGCGATCCCCGCGCCACTGGGCGTATCCGGCAGAACCTTGGAACCATTCAGGACAGCGATACGCTCAAGGTGAAATGGCGCGGACGCGGTGCCAGTCTGGGTGAAGTGGAAGAAAGCTTTGCAGCCCAGCTCACCCGGGGGGATACCTTTCTGATCGGCGGCCATATCGTGCGCTACGAAGGCCTGCGCGAACTTGTGGTCGAGGTCAGCCGCGATCCCGGTCGCAAACCAAAACTCGCGGTTTTCTCTGGTACCAAGTTTTCAACCTCGACACAGCTGTCACAACGCATCCTGCGGATGTTCAAGGCGGCGGATTGGTCTGGCCTGCCCGCACACACGGCGGATTGGTTAGACCTTCAGGCGCAGATGTCTCAACTGCCCCAACCGGGGCGGCTGATGATCGAAACCTTTCCTCAGGATGGACGCCATCAGATGGTGGTCTATGGCTTTGCCGGTCGCAATGCGCAACAGACACTCGGCCTCTTGCTCACCAAGCGCATGGAAGAGATGGGCTTGGCGCCAATGGGTTTTGTCTCAACCGACTACGCCACCCTGATCTGGGGGCTGGATGCGGTCACCGACCCGGCCCCCCTGTTTGATCTCGACGCGCTTGAAGCTGGGCTTGAGGGCTGGCTCGCGGGCAACGCCGTGATGAAACGCACCTTCCGCAGTGCGGCCACCATCGCCGGATTGATCGAACGCAATCATCAGGGACAACGCAAATCGGGACGGCAGGCCACCATGTCCTCTGACATTCTCTATGACACGCTCATGCGATATGACCCCGATCACCTGTTGCTGGACATCACCCAAGAAGAGGCCATGCGGGGTCTCGTGGACTTTGCCCGCATCCGTGAGATGTGCCACCGCATTGCAGGCCGGATTGATCACATCAAGCTAGATCGCGTTTCTCCGCTGGCTGCGCCTCTGTTTCTGGAACATGGGCGGGTGCCTGTGAAGGGCGAAGCGGAAGAGCGGCTTTTGGCGGAAGAAATCAGCCGCCTGATGGAGGACAGCGGTTTGGCGCAAATAGATCTGGGCAATTCGGCATAACCCTTGCCATTGATCCGGCAACGCGACATCACGGATTCATGACCGCTTATGCTTTTCAATTTCAGGGGGCTGCTCTCAGCGCCCTACCCTCAGGTGCCCTGTTCTGGCCTGCGCAGGACACCTTGGTGGTGTCAGATCTGCATTTTGGCAAATCGGCACGGCTGGCGGCGGTGGGCGGCGCGCAACTCCCCCCCTATGAAACCCGCGCCACCCTCGAGCGGCTTGAGGCAGATCTGTCCACGACCGGCGCTCGGCGGGTGATCTGCCTCGGCGACAGTTTCGACGCGCCGGGACTCGACGCCTTTTTGCATGAGGACGAACGCCTCTGGATCACCAAACTTCAAGCCGGGTGCAGCTGGGTTTGGATCGAGGGCAACCACGATCCCGGTCCGGTCGCGCTTGGTGGGGAGCACCTTGCAGAACTTGTCCTGGGCGGGCTTCAGTTTCGCCACATTGCAACCCCACAGGCGGTGGGCGAGGTCTCTGGGCATTATCATCCCAAAGCCCGGTTGAGCCTGCGGGGACGTAGCCTGTCCCGCCCCTGCTTTCTTGTGGATCACAAACGGCTCCTGATGCCCGCGTATGGAGCCTATACCGGTGGACTGCGCAGTGACGATCCACTGCTATGTGATCTGATGGCGCCTGACGCCAAAGCCATTCTGACCGGCGCGACCCCTGCGGCCATCCCTATGCCGCGCGGCGCGGTCTGAGGGCCAAAGCCAGCTGATACGCCACGTCAAACTTGTGCGAGTGACGTGACCATGGTGCAGTCAGCCCATGATTGAAGATCCACGTATTCAGGCCATTCTGGCCTCGCAAACCATGTTGCAAACCATTGGCGCCTCGGTGCGCGCAGTGGGCAAAGGCACGGTTGAATTAGAAGCCCCCATCTCTGAGGGCTTCAAACAGCACAACGGCTTTGGCCATGCCGGGCTCACCTTTACCTTGGGCGACACCGCCGCAGGGGGGGCCGCCATGACGGTGCTGGATGACCAACACGCTGTTCTCACCTCAGAGATTGGCATTCACCTTTTGGCCCCGGCACGTGGCGACACGTTGATTGCGCGCGGCAAGGTGATCAAACCCGGTCGGCGTCTGATCATCGTCACCTCCGATGTCTACGCCGTGGACAATGGGGTCGAGACCCATATCGCCACTCTGTCAGGCACTATGGTTCCGGTGAAAATGGATTAACCCGTAAAGCCGATCTCTTTGTGAGAGCCATCGCAAAAGGGTTTGTTTTTCGACGCGCCACAGCGGCACAGGAAGGCGCGGCGCATCTTGCCGATGCCTTTGCCGGTGCCCGTGGTCAGCTCCATCGGTCCATCCAGTTTGAGCGGGCCCTCGGGAATAGCCGTCGCGACAAGCCCGGCACCGCGCTCCAGCTCATCCTGTTTGGCCTCGGTTGTGGGTTCCCCGGTTGCGGTGAACTCGGCTTTGACATGCGCATAGTCACAATAGGGTTTATTGGCTGACTTCCCACAGCGGCACAGCGTGGCGCGGGGCATCTTGTCCTCTCCCACCGTCACATCTCCGGCCAGCGCCAGAGGGCCGTTTTCCAACACCGCAACCCGGTTGATCTGCGGCGGCGTTTCCTCGACACCACCGTCCAATCGCCGGAAGGTCAGCGCCCCCGAGGGACAGCTGCGGATCATGGCCGCAATCTCTTCGGCGGGGGCCGCGTCAGGATCGACCCAGGGCCGTCGTGAAGGGTCAAAGACCTGAGGCAGTTTCAAAAAACAGCTGCGCGCATGCACACAGCGTTTCATCTCAAATCCAATCTCGATGTCTTGTCCCGCATAGGTCTTGGCCATGGCTACCTCCGGCTAAGCAAAAAACCCTGCCCGATGGTCGGACAGGGTCATGCAGTGCGTCAAGGCTTTTCCTTGGAGACGGGCCTTAGGCGGTCAGACCTTCCGGCTCTGCCAGGCAGTTTGCACGGCAGCAGGCGGTCAGGGTGTTCGCCAGCAGGCAGGCAATGGTCATCGGACCCACGCCACCGGGAACCGGAGTGATCGCGCCGGCAACTTCGGCGCAGCTTGCGTAGTCGCAATCGCCAACCAGCTTGGTTTTGCCTTCAACGGTCGGGTGCGGGATACGGTTGATGCCCACGTCGATCACGGTGGCGCCGGGCTTGATCCAGTCGCCAGTCACCATCTCGGGACGGCCAACTGCAGCCACAACGATATCCGCCTGCTTGCAGACCTCTTCGATGTTTTTGGTGCGCGAATGCGCGATGGTCACGGTGCAGCTGTCTTTCAGCAGCAGGTTCGCCATCGGCTTGCCCACGATGTTCGAGCGGCCCACGACCACGGCGTTCAGACCCGACAGCGACCCATGGTGGTCACGCAGCATCATCAGACAGCCCAGCGGGGTGCAGGGCACCATCGACTTCTGACCGGTGCCCAACAGACCCACGTTCGAAATGTGGAACCCGTCCACGTCTTTTGCCGGATCGATGCGGTTGATCACCAGATCTTCGTTCAGATGCTTGGGCAGCGGCAGCTGCACCAGAATACCGTGCACGCTCTCATCCGCGTTCAGTTTGTCCAGCAGCGCCAGCAGATCTTCTTCCGAGGTGTCCACATCCAGCTTGTGCTCGTAGGAGTTCATGCCCACTTCCGTGGTCTGCTTGCCTTTTGAGCGCACATAAACCTGGCTTGCGGGGTCTTCGCCCACCAGAACCACCGCCAGACCGGGGGTGATGCCGTTTTCTTCTTTCAGGCGTGCCACATGGGCCGCTACTTTTTCACGGACTGTGCCTGCAAAGGCTTTGCCGTCGATCACTGTTGCCGTCATCTCGCTCCCTTTCCTCTCGGGGTCGCAACCCGAAGGCCGCGGTCTTTAGTCGAGGTCAATCTGCCGCGCCTCGCGCGCAATCGACCAGTCAATCAGCTGCCGCCACAATGTTTCGATCAAATCAGGATCCAGATCTTCTTCAATGGCGGTGGCACGAACCTTGGTGACAACATCTTCCACCCGGTCCGGAATACGGGCCGGAAGACCGGCCTCGCTTTTGATCTCAATCGCCCGATCGATATAGCCCGCGCGACGGCGCAGCAAGTGCACCAATTCGCGATCCAGAGCATCAATCTGTGTGCGCAGCACAGGCATATCAGGGCAGTCAGACGGATCCAGCATGGCAACTCCTTTCGAGAGTGGGCCATGCCGTGCCTGACCCGAAACTTCAATATGCAAAACCGCGCATCACTGACGTGAAACGCGGTTCGCGGGATGGGGGGCGGGGCGATGTGCCTGTGGCACGAGCGGTATCCCGCCTCCCATCCGTCAGATCAGAACAGACCTTCGATTTCGCCAGCGTCGTTCAGGCAGATCGACTCGGCTGCTGGGGTGCGCGGCAGACCCGGCATGGTCATGATTTCGCCGCAGACAACCACGACAAAACCGGCACCCGCCGACAGGCGGACTTCACGGACAGGAACCGAATGGCCGGTGGGCGCGCCACGCAGGCTCGGATCAGTCGAGAAGCTGTACTGGGTTTTCGCCATGCAGACCGGTAGGTTGCCATAGCCCTGCTCTTCCCAGAGCTTCAGCTGATCGCGGATCTTCTTGTCAGCCAGAACTTCGTCGGCACGGTAGATGCGCTTGGCAACGGTTTCGATCTTCTCGAACAGCGACATGTCATCGGGGTAGATCGGTGCGAAGTTGGCGCTGCCACCTTCAACCAGCTCAACCACTTTCTCTGCCAGCGGAGCCGAGCCTTCCGAACCCAGTTCCCAGTGACGCGACAGAACCGCTTCACAGCCGTGCTCAGCCACATAGGCCTGAACCGCCGCAACTTCGGCATCGGTGTCAGTGACAAAGTGGTTGATGGCAACCACAACCGGAACACCGAAGGATTTCACGTTCTCGATGTGACGACCAAGGTTGGCACAGCCGTTCTGAACTGCGTCAACATTTTCCGCACCCAGATCCGCTTTGGCAACGCCACCGTTCATCTTCATGGCGCGAACGGTCGCAACCAGAACAACGGCCGACGGCGCGATGCCTGCTTTGCGGCACTTGATGTTCATGAATTTCTCGGCACCAAGGTCTGCACCAAAGCCCGCTTCGGTCACAACGTAGTCCGACAGCTTCAGCGCGGTTTTGGTTGCGATAACCGAGTTACAGCCGTGTGCGATGTTCGCGAACGGACCACCGTGTACGAAGGCCGGGTTGTTTTCCAGGGTCTGCACCAGGTTCGGCTGCATCGCGTCTTTCAGCAGAACGGTCATGGCACCTTCTGCTTTGATGTCGCGGCAGAAGACCGGCGAACGGTCACGGCGGTAGGCTACGATCATATCACCCAGACGCTTTTCCAGGTCTTTCAGGTCGTTGGCCAGGCACAGGATCGCCATAACTTCCGAAGCAACGGTGATGTCAAAGCCACCTTCACGTGGGAAACCGTTCGAAACACCGCCCAAGCTCAGGTTCACCTGACGCAGAGCGCGGTCATTCATGTCAACAACGCGACGCCACTGAACGCGACGGATGTCGATTTCCTGCTCGTTGCCCCAGTAGATGTGGTTGTCGATCATCGCCGACAGCAGCGAGTGGGCCGACGTGATCGCGTGGAAGTCACCTGTGAAGTGCAGGTTCATTTCTTCCATCGGAACAACCTGAGCGTAACCGCCCCCGGCTGCGCCACCCTTCATGCCGAAGTTCGGGCCAAGCGACGCTTCGCGGATACACACCATGGCGTTTTTGCCGATGCGGTTCAGGCCGTCACCCAGACCAACGGTTGTGGTGGTTTTACCTTCGCCCGCCGGGGTCGGGTTGATCGCGGTCACAAGGATCAGCTTGCCGTCTTCGCGGTCCTGAACCGAGTTGATGAACTCCTGGCCAACTTTGGCTTTGTCGTGGCCGTAGGGCAGCAGGTGCTCTGTCGGAATACCCAGTTTGTCACCAATCTGCTGGATCGGTTGTTTGGTTGCCTCGCGGGCAATTTCAATGTCGCTCTTATAGGCCATGGTTTCGGTCCCCATTGGTATACAATTCGAATTGCATCTAGGGATAACGATCTGCGACACGCAGAGTGACCGCGTTTCCGACATTTCACGTTGTTCTTGCGGCGAAGCGAAAAAATGGCTGTTTTTGCCGGAAAACCCTAAGATTTCAGGGGCAATGTGGGCGCCCAGCCCCGCTGATCCGGGATATGCAGTCGCAAAACGTCGCCAAGTTTCAAGGTTCCGGGCCGTTCCACCCAGGCTGTGACACCGCGCCGACCTTTGGCCGCGGGTTTGAACTTGGGTCCGATTCCCGGATGGTCTTTCTCAATTTCCTTGGCCGGGAAAATGCAGGGGCGGTTGTTCATATCAACTATCAGACAGGTGCCATCTTCGGCCTGCAGCCGCGCCGATGGCGGAACATAGCTGAAATCCGGAATGCCCTCGATCACCAAAGTTGCTCCCAGCCATTCTGGTTTGATCGCATCCACCCCCATTTCGGCGGCGATCGCGGCAAGCTCGGTGGCGCAGACCACGCTCAGCTGGCGGGTGTTGGCAATTTCGGTGCCGCGCTCATATTGCGAGGTCACCCGCGCGCAAGAGGCTCGTGTGCGCCCACTATGTTTTTCGCCCACAGGTCCATCCCAACCCAATGTTAGGGCATCCCCCGCCTCTGCCCGCAAGCCCCCCCCCTCGGGAACGGCCCCCACCCAAGTCACGGTTGCACGATAGTCAGTGGGGATCAAAGCGGGCATGGCAGGTCTAGTCTCGCGTTACGGTGAAAAACAATCGCCGGAAGGGAAACAACACCGAGCCATCTTTGGCAACCGGATAAGCGCTTGGGATCACCTCTTCATAGGCACGGATCAGATGACGTTGCTCATCGCTGTTCAACATCTGCAAAATCGGACGCGCAAAGGTGCTTTCGGTGAACAGGCGCACAGGGTTGCCCAGATCACTGGCTGGCAATTGCTGATAATACTCGGTTTCCCACAGGGAAACCTGCCCCAACGGTGCCAGAAGATGATGATATTCTGCAGGCTTTAGAATGCCGGGTAGCTTTGTCTTGGCCAAACGCCCCGGAAAGAACTCTTCCGCAAGAGTGCGCCACATATGATGAGATGGTGCATTGTTTTGATGTGGCATCTGCACCGCAAGCGTGCCGCCGGGGGCCAGTTGATCAACCAAATGCGCAAACAAGGCCCGATGATCGTCGACCCAATGCAACGCCGCATTTGAGAAAATCAGCGCAGGAGGACGCGCCGGGGACCAGCCGCGCACATCCGCTTGAAGCAGGTGATCATAGAGGTCCAGATCCAGCGCCTTGGCCAACATGGCCTCCGACAGGTCAACGCCGATCAACGCACCGTCAAGGCCCGTGGCACGCAAAGCGGGGCCGACATCGCCGGCCCCGCATCCAAGATCAATCACATCCCCTTGGGGTGTTTCAGGCAAGGCGCGCAAAAGATCCAATGCCGGGCGAAGTCGGTACCCTTGGAACCGGTGGTAGGCCGCCGGATCCCAATCTTTTGCGCGATCACTCATGCGTTGGGTTCGGGCTCCATGCCATCTTCGCCAGTGGCCGGTTTGGCCTTAGGCTTGGTTTTTGGGATAGCGGTCAGGCTGGGTTTGTCCTCTGCCCCATCCGCATCGTCATCATCCGAATGCGGTGGCTCACCCTTAATCACGCGGTCGATTTCCGCCCCGGTCAGAGTTTCATACTCCAACAGACCTTCGGCCAGACGTTCCCACTCATCCTTGCGTTCGGTCAGGATACGCAGCGCGGTCTCGAGACCTTCGTCCACCAGACGTTTCACTTCGGATTCGATCAGCTCTTTGGTCTGGGCCGACACCGAGAAACCAGCGGTGTTGCCCTGATAACCCTCATGCGCCTCGGCGTAGTCAATGTTGCCAACCTTGTCAGACATCCCGAAACGCAGAACCATCGCACGTGCGCTTGCGGTGGCCTGCTGGATGTCCCCACCCGCGCCGTTCGACACTTCGTCTTCGCCGTATTTGATCAGCTCAGCCGCTTTGCCGCCCATGGTCATGGCAATCTTCTGTTCCAGCTCGGCCTTCACAGTCAGCACCTTGTCGCTTTCGGGCAGCGAGACAACCATACCTTCGGCAAAGCCACGGGCAATAATGGTGGCCTTATAAACCGGGTCACATTTCGGCAGCGACAGACCAACAATGGCGTGGCCCGCTTCGTGATAAGCCACCCGCTCCATGAGCTCCTGTGTCCGCACTTTTGATCGGCGCTCGGCCCCCATGATGATCTTGTCACGGGCGTTGTTGAAATCTTCCATCGTGACAAAGCGACGGCCGACGCGTGCGGCATTCAGGGCGGCTTCGTTCACAAGGTTGGCAAGCTCGGCGCCCGAGAAACCCGGTGTCCCCCGCGCAATGATGCGCAGATCAACGTCAGGGCCCAGAGGCGATTTGCGGGCATGCACACCCAGAATTTTCTCGCGGCCTTTGATATCCGGGTTCGGAACGGTGACCTGACGGTCAAAACGGCCCGGACGCAGCAAGGCAGGGTCAAGCACGTCACGGCGGTTGGTCGCCGCGATGATGATGACCCCTTCGTTGGCCTCAAACCCGTCCATCTCAACCAGAAGCTGGTTCAGGGTCTGCTCGCGTTCATCGTTACCACCGCCATAGCCTTGGCCACGGGCGCGGCCCACAGCGTCGATTTCGTCGATGAACACAATACACGGCGCGTTTTTCTTCGCCTGTTCGAACATGTCGCGGACACGGCTCGCGCCCACACCCACAAACATCTCAACGAAGTCAGAACCCGAGATGGTGAAAAACGGTACGCCTGCCTCGCCCGCGATTGCGCGCGCCAACAGGGTTTTACCGGTACCGGGAGGGCCCTCAAGCAGCGCACCGGTCGGGATTTTGCCGCCGAGGCTCGAGAATTTCTGCGGGTTGCGCAGGAACTCAACAATTTCTTCCAGCTCTTCTTTGGCTTCATCGATGCCAGCGACGTCATCAAAGGTCACGCGCCCTTGTTTCTCGGTCAGCAGCTTGGCCTTGGATTTGCCAAAGCCCATCGCGCCACCTTTGCCACCACCCTGCATCCGGTTCATGAAGTAGATCCAGACCCCAATGAGTAGCAGGAATGGCAACAGCGACAGAATGAACGACTGGAAGGTCGATTGTTCCTGCTGTTCGGCGCTCAGCGGCACATTGTTGTCGATCAGAAGATTGGTGACTTGGGCGTCTTCCGGCTTGATGGTGACGAATTCTTTTCCGTCGCTGGTGCGATAGCGCACCTGCTCGCCATCGATCACAGCCTGACTGACCGCTTTGCTTTCAACAGCACGCACAAAGTCAGAATAGCTGGATTCGTTGCTCTGAAGGGAATTTCCATTGCCTGAGAACAGGCTGAACAGGGCCAGGATCAGAACAAACAGTACGATCCAAAAGGCGATATTGCGAGCGTTGCCCAAGAGGAGAACTCCTTTGAATACCTCAAAACGCCATGGTCACGGCGCTGGGGTGTAACATAGACATCAATCCCGGCGGTTCAATGCGAAAGAAGCCGTTCCGCGAAACCAAGCCGCACCCTTTTGGTGCAGGCCTTTGGGCCTACGCCCATTGCCTCGCAGGCAACAAGGCAATCGCCCCGCCAAAGAGCGGGCAAACTGCGGGCGGCATGATAGGGCGGTGCGGTATCCGGTTTGTCTTTGACCTGCTGCCAACCGGCTTGGCCCAACGCGCGGACAGTCACCTCTGACAGCGTATCATGTCCAAGCCTCCAGCGCCCGTCCCAAAGGTCTCCGGCGTCAGCGGTGAGAGCTTCAACAGCCCGATATTCACGGTAGACCCTGATTTTGGAACGCTCTGCGCGGATTTCACAGCCAGAAAGCGTTCCTGCACCGCCACTCAATACGCGATCAAGCAACGCCTCAAGCGCATCTGCGCGCGGGCGATATTCGGCCCCGGACACAAATCCCAGACCCTCGGCCAATATCCTCAACTGCGTGTCGCGTTCAATTTTGGCAAAGCCATCCGTGTCCAACAACAAGTCTCCGCTCTCGCATTCGCTCCCGAGTTCATACCAGACGTGATGGGCGCGCGCGCGCAGGGCTACTTGCGCTCGCCCCAGTCGCTCCGCTGTTGAAGACAGAGTGTCAATGCCAAGCCCGACCTCTTCAAGCCCGTGTAAAAGTTGACGCATTTTCACACGGTCATAACTGGGATTGTCATTGCTCGGGTCATCGACCCAGGGTGTTTTCAGAACCCGCGCATAGTGGCGAAGCTCTGCGCGGCTCATCTCAAGGCAAGGGCGCACTACCCGCATGCCGCCCAAATCCCTGGTTTTGGCCATGGCGGACAAACCATCGACCCCGGACCCGCGCTTCAGACGCAGCAAAAAGGTTTCCGCCACATCATCACGCGTGTGAGCCATGAGAACATGTCGGGTCGTGCCGCGCCATCCGTCGATTAGGTCAAGCCGCGCGCGGCGCGCCGCATCCATCAGATTGCCCTGCCCGTCCCAATGCCAACGCAGTGTGTCATGAGACCAGCCTAGGGTCGCACATTCGCGTGCCACCATTTCAGCCTCGGCGGCACTTTCAGCGCGTAGAGCATGATCGATGGTCACAACTTTCAGGGTCACACCCCAAACACGCGTCCAATTATGCGCAAGGGACAGCATTGCCATGCTGTCCCCGCCACCTGATACCGCAAGTGCAATTTCGGTCGGAAAATCTGGACCGAGCATTTCGCCCATCGCATCGGCAAAGCGCTGGTCCAGTGTCCCATTTGAGGCTGTTAGCACCCGAGATCGATCCGGCTTTGTTGGGCCTTAGCAACGAACTCTGAGCCCGGATACCGGCCTTCCACCTCACCCAGTGTCACACAGGCCTCGGGTGTCGACCCCAATCCGGCAAGAGACACCCCAAGGCGCCACAGGGCTTCGGCGGCGACCTTTGCCTCAGGAAACCCTGAATAAGCACTCAAATAGCGGCGGGCGGCCTCACGGACATCCCCCTGTCCATCAAGCGCACGGCCTTCGCCCACCAAAGCCGCGGCTTCTAGCGGACCCATTGGGTAAATCTCGCGGAATGTGCTGAACATCTGAGCCGCACCCGCAAAGTCATCGTTGCTGAGCGCCTGCATGGCCTCCCGGAAATCCGCCTCTTCGCTCACGGCCAGCTCACCTTCCAAAGGAAGGGCATCTGTGGCCGGCGCGATAGCAGTGGCTGGCGCATCCGGCAGATCACCTCCGCCAAGCAATGGACGTTTCCCGACGCTGCCAATGTCGCAGCCCTCTTCCATCTCGCAAACACGAAACTCAAGGTTGCTGAGCGACTTGGTGCCATCTTTCACAACGCGTTCAATGCGAAATTCCAGCTCTTCCACCTTCGCGGTCACTCGCTGAAGTTCACCTTCGATTGTCGTGATACGCTCAAGTTGCGTTCCTCCGACAGCCACACCGCTAGACCCGGTTGTGTTCAGCTCTTGCTTCAAACGCTGCAGTTCAACCGACAGCACAACCATGTCCTGCCGGATATCCGCCAAAGTTTCTGCGTTCTGAGCCTGCGCGAACGTCGCGCTCAGCCCAAATGCAACGGCCCAGATCAAACGCATGGCTTACCCCGTCAGACCGGCAGAGATGATGGTCACAGCGCGACGGTTCTGCGCATAGCAGGCCTCTTGCGAACAGATCTCGATCGGACGTTCCTTGCCGTAGCTCACAAATTTCAGACGGCTTTGCGGCACACCCTGGGCCACCAAATATTCCATCACCGCATTGGCGCGACGCGCGCCCAGCGCAAGGTTGTACTGGCGCGTGCCCTGTTCATCGGCATGGCCTTCAATGATGGCAAGGTAATCTGAATTCCGCAAAAGCCACGCGGCCTGTCCCGCCAGAACAGTTTGACCCTCAGGAGACAGATTCGACTGATCCACGGCAAACAGCACACGGTCGCCCACACGTTGCTGGAAATGCGCCACCGACGTGGGGTCATCTGCGCTCCCCGGCACGGCAACACCAGTGTCCGCCCCGGCCCCTGCGTCGAAGTCATTGTCAAACCGGTTCGCGTTGGTGCAGGCGGCAACGCCCAGCACAGCAACCAGCATCATCGCATTGGTAATCTGTTTCATGCTCTCAAGTCCTGCTCAATGTATGCCCGCACTCTACCACAGCGAGAGATGCGGGGGAATTCGTGTCGCCTCTGCGCCTATTGCAGCGGCCCCCAACTTGGGTCTGATCCACCAGCCGGGGTGCGCACCCGCTTCAGATTTCGCCCAGAGACATCCACCGAATAAAGCGCGGATGCGCCCTGTGCGCCCTGGGTTTCGCGGGCAAACATCAGCACGCGCCCATTGGGTGCCCAGCTTGGACCTTCGTCCAGAAAAGATGCGGTCAGCAGGCGTTCTTCGCTGCCATCCGTGCGCATCACGCCAATATGAAAACGTCCGGCATTCTGCTTGGTAAAGGCGATCAAATCACCACGAGGGGACCAGACCGGCGTGCCATAGCGACCGCTTTGACCAAAGCTGATCCGGCGCGCGTCGCCCCCCGCCGCGGACATGATGTAAAGCTGCTGCGATCCTGAACGGTCACTTTCAAAGACAATCTGGCTGCCGTCCGGCGAATAGCTTGGCGCGGTTTCAATGGCCGGTGAATTGGTCATCCGACGGGTTGCGCCACTGGCCACATCCATGGCCCAGATATCTGTGTTCGAGCCTTGGGTAAGCGAATAGACAACGGTGCGGCCATCCGGCGAAAAGCGCGGCGCGAAGCTCATCACACCTTCATTTGATTGCAATACGCGGCTGCGCACATCACCGACCGTCAGCACGTGTACACGAGGAAAACCGCTGGCGTAGCTGGTATACAGCACGCGATCCCCTGACGGGGAAAAGCGGGGGGCCAGAACAATGGCGCTGCTGTCGGTCAGATACTGAACATTGGACCCATCATAATCCATGATCGCCAGACGTTTCTCACGTTTGTTCTTTGGACCGGTTTCCGAGACGAAAACCACACGGCTGTCGAAATAGGGGGTTTCGCCGGTCAGACTGCTATAGACTTGATCCGCCACTTTATGGGCCAGACGCCGCCAGCCATCCTCAGAAGAGGCAAACTGTTGCCCCGGCACCAGTTCGGTGCCCGCGAAAACATCCCAGGCGCGGAATTTCACCGTCAACCGCCCCGCACCATCGGTCCCAACGGCACCGGTGATCAAGGCCTGCGCATTGATCGCTTTCCAATCGGCAAAAGCCACCGGGGCGCCAAAGCTGCTGACCCGGCTGATATGCGCATCCGACGGGATTTCCCGGAACAACCCGGTCCCAATCAAATCCTGCGCCACCACACGTGAGACCTGTTGCGCCAGTTCAGCCGCCTGCGGGCTTTCGGGGACAAACACCGGCAAAGCGAAGGGCAGCGGCTCAACAACACCTTCGGTGATTTCGATCCGAAGCGGTGCCGCCGTGGCTGAGACATGGACAAGCGCCATCATCGCGGCCAGCACCAGTTGCATAAGGCGGTGGGTCATTTGAGATAGCTCCTGTCAAAACTGCTCGGCATCACGAAACCACAGGTCTGCGCCTGTTCATCGCTACAATAGCCATCAATTCCCTGTGGCAAAACACCCGAGCAGGGGGAAATTGGCGGGGTTTCGCCCATGTGAGTCACGTTTGCAGCACAGTTAGTTGCAGATTTCGGCGACAAGGCTCTCATCGTGTTCGCATTTCTGCCGGATTAAAGACCATCTCAATCTCGCGCCAATGGTCGTATTTATCCGCTGGCAGATCATAGCCATTGCTGCCGCAGATCAACACCGCGCGCCGCGCCGCGCTGTAAGCGGCCTCAACCGCGCTGCCCGAACCCCCACTGGATTCGATCAAACGCAGGCTTGAGGTCACAACCCGCCCATCCGGTTCCATATCCATGCCCACCACAACAGTCACATTGGCGGCCTCACTGCCGACATCCACCTGCCAACAATCCTGCACGGCCAGACGCAGCGCGTCACGCTCACCGCCGGTCAAAGGTGGTCCGCTGGGTGCCGGATCTCCGGCTCCTCCCCCCGCAAGTTCAGCCGCCAATGCCGCGGCAATGGCATCTGCGGTTTCATCTTCGGGTTCTGGTTCAGGCTCGGCTGCGACGGGTGGTGTAGGCTCGGCTGCCGCAACCCGCTGAGGCCGTGCCTTGGGCCGCAAAGACCGCGACGGCGCAGAGGGTTCTTCCGCCTCGGTCACAATCTCGGTTGCCGTCTCGGGCGGCGCGGTTTCTTCCTGCTGTGTCTCAGCCACATCCGGGCTCTCGGCATCAGGCGAAGCGGCGCGGCGGGTTTCCGGATCGGTCACCGCATCCGGCGACGGTTCCGGGGTCGCCTCAGGGGCCACCCGTGGGGCCGGACGCGGTTTTGGGCGCAGCGATGTCTCCGGAGCACGGTTTATCGGCGCGGGCTCGGGGACAGGTTCTGGTGCCGGTTCCGGCTCTGGCACAACGGGCAAAGGCGCAGGCGGTTCTGGTACTGGAATGGGTGCGGGCGCTGGAACAGGGTCCGGCAAAGGCTGTGGAGCAGGCGTCGGAGCAGGCTCAGGGGGTGGCGGCGTTGGCGCGGGTGTGGGCTCCGGCACGGGATCTGGTGCGGGGGGCTGCGCAGGTTCGATCGGCAGCTCCGGCGCGGGCGCTATTGGGTCCGGCTCGGGAACAGGCTCAGGTTCAGAAGTGCCCGAAAGAGCGGCGAACTCGGCCTCCGACAAGACGGTCACATCCGCCACGCTCACCTCGGGTGTCGACGGCTCAAACAATCCGCCGACCATAAGCCACGCGAAGAAAAGGGCATGCGCCCCACCCGATATATAAAGCCCCCGTTGCACCGCGCCGCCCTAGCGATCCGGTCCGTTCAGCGCCGGACCACCGACATCCGTCACCAAACCAATCGACGAAAACCCACCGGCGTTCAACGCGCCCATGATCTGAGCCACCTCTTCATATGGCACGGTACCGTCCGCGCGCAGATAGACACGGTCATCAGACCGCTCTGCCGCAACAGCACGCAGGCGCGGAATTAGATCCTCGCGGCTGATTTCGGTGGTCATCAGAATAACGGTGCCGTCCGCCGCCAAAGACACGGTCAAAGGCTCTTCTGTTTCAGACGGGAGCGCCTGAGCAGCGGTTTTGGGCAGTTCAACGGGCACGCCGACGGTCAGGAGAGGCGCCGCAACCATGAAAATGATCAACAACACCAACATCACATCCACAAAAGGCGTGACGTTGATTTCGGCCATAGGTTGACTACGGCCGCGACGGCCACGCCTGCGGCGGCTGCCTCCGCCGCCATTCTGTTTCATCACACCCGCGCCCATGGCTCAGGAATCCAACTGACGGCTGAGGATTGTCGAAAACTCATCCGCAAAGCTCTCGTAGCCGCCGATGATGCGATCGCTGTCGGCCGAAAACTTATTGTAGAAGATCACCGCCGGGATCGCAGCTAACAGGCCCAAACCGGTGGCCAAAAGCGCTTCGGCAATGCCTGGAGCCACAACAACCAGGGATGTGTTCTGCTGTTGAGCGATCTCAATGAAGGAATTCATGATCCCAAACACCGTGCCAAACAGGCCAACAAAGGGGGCGGTCGACCCGATCGTGGCCAGAACCGGCAGGCCTTTTTGTAGGCCTTCGGCCTCTTTCTGGATTGCAACATCCATGCTGCGGTCGATGCGGCTTTGGGCATTGGCAATCAACCCACCGTCATCACGATGACTACGACGCCATTCGACCATGCCAGCAGCAAAAACTTTCTCAGAACGCCCTTTTGGGTCAACGCCCAGCTGATCAAACAGCGCATCCAGCGGCTCGCCAGACCAAAAGGAACGGTCAAAGCGCGCGGCTTCTCGGCGCGCAGACCGATAGCTGACAAATTTGTCGAAAATGATGGCCCAGGACCAGATGGACGCCAGCAATAGCATCAACATCACCAGTTTGACCGTCAGTGTGGCGCGCGCGAATAGACCCCACATGGAGAAATCGATCTCCTGCGCCAGGGCAAGCGTTTCTGCTTCCATGAACCTGCTCGTTTTTTGATGGCCTCAGTTTTTCGAGGCTCTTGTTATCCACAGGTCTAACTGATTTGCACGTCAAAGGCCAATACTATGGCACAAACCTGCCACAATTCCGTTTTGTCGGCGAATTGGCGCGCCTCACGCCGCGTTTCGCAGGGCCGCTTTATACTGACCTGGCGTCAGGCCCATTGCAGCCTTGAAGGCGCGGTTCAGATGGCTTTGGTGGGAAAAACCACAGGCCGCGGCCACATCCGCGATTGGCGAGTGACTTAAGAGATCCTTGGCCCGTGCAATCCTCAGCAACATCACCCAGCGATGCGGCGGCACACCACGTGAGGCCCGGAACATGCGGTGAAAATGGAACTCGGACAGATCCGCCAGCGCCGCCAAGTCTTCCAGACGGATGTCTTGATCCAGATGTGCCTCAATCCAGTCGTCGACCCGGCGCAACACCTTGGGGGCCAGCCCGCCTTTCAGATGGATCGGTCGTTCTGGCAGGGCTGCGACCAATTCGGCATAACAGCCATCCGCCGCCAGAATATCCCCCTTTGCGGCCGCCTCGGCCAAG
Organism: Pelagimonas sp.; assembly: GCA_049116335.1. Classification (GTDB taxonomy): domain Bacteria; phylum Pseudomonadota; class Alphaproteobacteria; order Rhodobacterales; family Rhodobacteraceae; genus CANMIH01. Next base: position 49,216 of record JAGDYZ010000019.1, read on the forward strand.
GCCTGCAAGGGTCGGCTTAACGTCTGCGGGGCATCAAAGGTCCGTTCCGGCACATCCAACAGCCGCGCATCGCGGTCATGGGTCTGGGCAAAGGACGCGCGCAGATGGTCGTCAGGCACGTAGAGATGCACAAAGCGAAACGGTTCGGTCAGCTTCCATTCCGAGGAATGCCCTTCTGGAAAAACACAGAGTGCACCGGGCCAGCCACGCTGGGTTGGGCCATCCACCCGCAGGCTGCCTTCACCACCAGCAAGATAATAGCTAAAGGCATGCCCTTTGGGCGCATCATAGCGCATCTGATCATCGTCATTGTACCAGATCGCCGCCTTGCGCCCATGCCCCAGATCCAGCCCGGCCAGATGGCGGGCATGTTTTGAGGCTGAGAGATAATCAAAGACGCGGTTGGTCACGGGCAGGCTCCTTACCTTCTCCCTACTCCCGTGGGTTTCGGCTGTCACGCGCCCACTCCGTCATTTGCGCAAGATCGTGCAAGAGCGCGCTCGGTTTTCTCAGTAGGTCGTGCGTGAAAGGAACCTGTATGACCACTCTCCCCCTCTTTGCGCTCACCGTCCTGATCTGGGGCACCACATGGATCGCCATCACCTTTCAGATCGGTCCGGTGGATATCTTTGTCTCGGTCTTTCACCGCTTTGCCCTTGCTGGCGCGTTGTTTCTGGCCGGACTTGCCCTACTCGGCCGCCTGCGGTGGCCCGCCACTTGGCGCTTTGTCCTCGCCCAAGCGTTTTGCCTGTTTAGCCTGAATTTCCTCTGTTTTTATCAGGCCACAACCCTCATGCCTTCGGGGCTGGTCTCAGTCATCTTCTCGCTTGCCACCATTCTCAACGCGCTCAATGCCCGCTGGATTTTTGGCGACGCGATCCGCGCGCGTGTAGTGCTTGCCGGGGTCGTGGGTGCCGGAGGGCTGGTTCTTATGTTCTGGGAGGATATTGCGATTTCACCGGATTGGGGTGTTATTCAGGGCATTGGCTGGGCCAGCATCGGCACGATGTTGTTTTCGCTTGGCAATATGATGTCGCGCAAGAATACGGCCCATGGGGTGACACCCATCACCGCCAATGCCTGGGGGATGGGCATTGGAGCGAGCGTTTTGCTGGCTGTGATCCTCTGGCGCGGGGTAGAGATCACGCTCCCTTTGACACCCAGCTATCTGGGCGCGCTGTTCTACCTATCGGTCATCGGATCCATCGCCGGGTTCACTGCCTACCTCAGCCTGGTGGCGCGCATCGGGTCAGACCGCGCTGCCTATGCCACGGTGCTGTTCCCTGTTATCGCGCTGATGCTGTCGAGCCTCTTTGAGGGCTTTGTCTGGCAACCTGCTGCCCTTGTCGGGCTGGCTCTGACCATGTTGGGCAATGTCATCATGTTCTCTGACGGGCTTATGACCAAACTACGCCGCCCCGGCCGGGCCTAATGCACCCGGCGGCGCAGCTGAGCCGGGAGGCGCGCAGGTTGACCACTTGTTGTCATGCAGACGGCGGTCACCTCAGCGCGGAACACCGGCTCGCCCTCGCGCAGCACCTCTTGTAACATCACGAGGCGCACACCGGTCATGGCTTTGACCGTTGTCTGGATCTCAAGCTGGTCATCGAACACGGCCGAGGCCAGATAATCGGCCTCGATCCGCCGCACCACAAAGACAATCCCTTCATCTTCCCGCATGGATTGCTGGTCCAGGCCCTGCTGTTTGACCCAGTCTGAGCGCGCGCGTTCGATGAATTTCAGGTAATTGGCATGATACACGATGCCCGCCATATCGGTGTCTTCATAATATACGTTCACGGGAAAAGTGTGCATGCCTGTCTCCTGTCTTTTTTGCGCACCCTAGGGCGGACAGCGGGCAAGGTCTAGCGTTTGCGCCGCCCTCCGGCGCTTCGGCTGTGATAGCTGGGCGGTCGTTTTGCCACCCACGCCAGAAACTTGGCCAGCCGCGGGTGCCCCCGCAGAGCCTCAATCGTATGATAATCCCGCGCCAGCTCGGCTTCGGTCAGCGTGGCATGGATCTCGGAATGGCAAATCTGATGTAACAGCACCATCGGGCCAGACTTTCCCCCTTTTAGACGGGGGATGAGATGGTGCAGGCTTTGTTTCGCCTCGGGTGGAATGGGACGATCACACAGCGGACAGATCGGATCAGACATCAGAGGCCCCTCTTGTGCCGCGATGCGGCTCGGGGCAAATGTTGCACAGCATCACACGGGATCAAGACATGAATTTCGACCTCGCCTCACAGCCACAGTTTATTCAGACCGTGGTGGGCTATTTGATCCAGGCCTGGGATATTGCCGCCACCTGGTTGCTCTCCCCCGCAGCGTGGTCGCAGTTCGGCTTACTTGTAGCGGCTTTTCTGGCCTCTTGGCTGCTTAACAAACGCCTGCGCCCCATCCTCGAACATGTGCTGACACCTGAAGAAGGTCGCGAGTCGATCCTTGCCACGGTGCGGCGCTTCTTTCTGGTTTTTGTTCCGCTGCTCTTGCCGCTTCTGGCCTGGGCTTTCACCGGGATCGGCGAACAAATGACCCGCGCCCTGTTTGGCTCTGGCGCAGTGATCGCCTTTGGCAAACGGGTCTTTTTGCTCTTGGCCGCGCGCATTCTGGTTCAAGAAATCATCACCGATGGCTTCCTGCGCGTGTTGGGCAAATTCATCCTGCTGCCCATCATGGCGCTTTATGCGCTTGGCATGTTGGATCTGGCGACCGCGCGCCTGAATGAAATGACGGTCAGCCTTGGCAATATCGAGTTCACCCTAATGGCGGTGATCCGTGGAGTGATTGCCGGATCAATCCTGTTCTGGTTGGGGCGGTGGTCTAACGATCAGACCGGCAGCTATATCCAAAAACAAGACGACATGCGTCCTGCTGCGCGTCAGCTGGCCAGTAAAGCCGCGGAGATTGGCATCTTTGGCGTGGCATTTTTGCTGTTGATGAACATCGTGGGCATTCCACTGACTTCGCTGGCGGTCCTATCCGGTGCCATTGGTGTGGGTCTGGGGTTTGGCCTGCAAAAGATTGCGTCGAACTATATCTCGGGCGTAATCCTACTCCTGGAGGGGCAGGCAACCGTTGGCGATTATGTTGAGCTCGACAACGGGATGGCCGGCACCATCGTGCAGACCACAGCCCGCGCGATGATCATGGAGACCTTCGATGGGCGCTGGATTGTGGTGCCGAACGAAGATTTCATCACCACCCGCGTGATCAACTACTCGGATCAGGGCAGTTCGAACCGCTATGAGGTGCCGTTCCGGGTCAGCTATGACACCGACATCAACAAAATCCCAGACATCATCGAGGCGGCGGTGGCCAAACATCCCGAAGTTCTGGACACGCCCTTTCCACCCGATTGCGAGCTGCGTAATTTTGGTGACTCAGGTGTGGAGTTTGCTGTCGAGTTCTGGGTCAATGGCATCGACGATGGTCGCAAAAAATACACCTCGGATGTTGGGTTTCTGATTTGGAACGCCCTGAAAGAAAACAATATTCACATCCCACTGCCGCAGCGTGTGATCGAAATGCGCGGATCGGATGAGGCATGACGGCGCTGGTGATCGGTGGCGGGCCTGCCGGATTGATGGCCGCTGAAGTGCTTTTGGATACGGGAGTGTCGGTTGAATTGGCAGAGGCCAAACCCTCGATGGGGCGCAAACTGCTGATGGCCGGGAAATCCGGACTGAACCTGTCCAAGATGCAGGATCGTGAGACCTTTTTTTCGGCCTACGGCCCCTGTCGCGCGGATCTTGAGCCGATGCTGACGGCCTTTGGACCAGATGACGTGCGCGTTTGGGCCGAGGATTTGGGTCAACGCTGTTTCATAGGCTCGTCCGGGCGCCTCTACCCCGAGGTCATGAAGGCCTCGCCGCTGTTGCGGGCCTGGATGGCGCGACTGGCAGACAAGGGCCTGATCCACCACACCCGCTGGCGCTGGACCGGCTGGCAGGATGAGGCTTTGCGGTTTGACACGCCGGGCGGCATCGAGCTTCGCACCCCTGAGGTCACCGTTTTGGCTTTGGGTGGGGCAAGCTGGGCGCGGCTTGGCTCAGACGGTGCCTGGGCCAGCTGGCTGGGCGCGGATCTGCCACTTGCCCCCTTTGCACCCTCCAACGCTGGGTTGGTCATCCAGTGGTCAGACCATATGGCAAAGCATTTTGGCACACCGCTGAAAAACATTCGCCTCAGAGCCGGGGGACTGAGCCAGCGCGGTGAAGTGGTGATTTCCGCGCGCGGGCTAGAAGGCGGGGGACTTTACCCACTGACCCCCGCGCTGCGCAACGGGCATGCGTTGCAAATCGATCTCTTTCCCGACCTGACCCACGCGGCGTTGACCGCACGCCTTGCCAAACCACGTGGCAAACAGAGCCTATCCAACCACCTGCGCAAAGTGTTGCGAGTGTCGCCGCAGGTCATGGCCTTGATCATGGAGGTGGCTCGGCCACTGCCCAATGATCCGAACGAACTGGCCCTGTGTCTCAAGGCTCTGCCCCTGCCATACGACGGGCTGCGCCCAATGGATGAGGCGATCTCAACCGCAGGCGGCGTGCCCTTTGCCCAGATGACTGCGGGTCTGATGCTCAACGCCCGTCCGGGGGTGTTTTGTGCCGGTGAAATGCTAGATTGGGAGGCGCCCACGGGGGGATATCTGTTGACCGCCTGCCTTGCCACGGGTCTTTGGGCCGGTCAAAATGCGGCACGTTTTCTGAACGGCTAACACCGCAACTGGGAACACAGCAGGGGGCCAGCCCCCTCTTGGCCCTCGCCATGCTCGGGGCCAATTCACCCCCGGAGTATTTGGAAAAAGAAGAAGCTAAAAGGAACTTGGCCGGGACAAATCCCGGGCGTTATTGCCAGGTGAGCTTGATCTGATCCGGCCCCTCGGTGGCCTGCGCAGGTAAGATACGAATTTGCTCCGGTGAGACCCCACGCGTGATCAGCGCCTGCTTGACGGCTTCGGCCCGGCGGCGCGCCAACTGACGGTTGAGGACAGGCAGATCAGCACCCCCGGCATGGGTTTCGAGTGAGAGGGTCAGGCCGGCAAATTGGGTGCAGCTTCGGGTGAGCGCAGCAAGATGGGCCAGCGGCCAGAAGGCGGCATCGCCGGGAGTGAACTGCCCATCCGCAAACGGAATCTGCAGTGCTAGATCTGCCTGAGATGCGCAAGTTGCTATGCTCGGCGCAAATCCCAGATCTGGAAACCAGAACCCATCGGAAAACACCTGTGCCTGCTTAAGAACCGCGTGATGACGGCGTGTGCCCGGCAGCGGGCGCTTGGGATTGGTGACTTCTGCAATCTCGGCCAGATTTTCCTTTAAAATCGAGGCATCCGGCCCATACACAGGCTGCACTGTGAGCACGACACCCTCTTCGGAATACTGAAGTTCAAACCCTTCGATACGATCCAGATTGGCCCGTAACGCGCTCAGCCGCTTTAGCACGTTAGTGCCGTCGCCGCTGGGCGACATAGTCAGGCGCCCTCGGACCTGAGGCAGCCCCAGCGCCTCAGCCATCAGATGCGCGGGGAGACCTTGTGGCAGTTTGCCTTCGACCGAGGCCCCGGAGGTCGCATTGTAGCGCAAGGTGAAAGCTGGTGGCACACCATCATCCGCAAGCAGGATCTTTGTTGCGGCCATAGCCCCAGCCAAGGCGCGTGCCCGGCGTCTCACGGTTGGGTTTGCCGCGACCCCAGAGAGCGTGACACCGCCCTCCTCATAAACAACAGTACCACGGTCCAAGAGAACCAACGCTGCCAGAGCGTCACGCGCTGGAGGCACCCAACCTTGCAGATCCGGATAGGGACCCTTCTCTAGTGCGACCACCCCCAATTGCACCTCTGACAGGTCAGAACCCTCGAACCCAGCAGGCACACGACCGCGCAATTCCAATGCCAGCCCATCCCAATTCGCCGAAAGGGCCAAAGGACCACCAAGATCTTCGGGGGTCAAAGCAAGCGTAAGCGCATATCCTTCGGGCAGCTTTCCTCGTAACGCTTCAGCTTGCGCCATGACCTCAGCAGACACAGGCCCGCCAGAGATAGAAACAACGCCCGGTGCAACGGTCACAACACCCAGATCCAAAGCCGCAACCAAAGGCAGGACTTCTGCCAGCGCCTTTCCAAACCCGTATTGTTCCAACGGGCGCGGTGCGTGGGACAGATCCAACACCTGAACGGGACCAAGATTTTCGAAACCGCTTGTGTCAAAATCTGGGGGCAGTTTGCCCGATATGCGCAGCCCCATAAGAGCGTCGCGGGCGATCTGCACGGAATACGGCAGACCATCATCCACCGCCGTAACGGCAATCTGCGCAGTGTATCCCTCAGGCAGTTCGTCAAAGAACGCCTTCACCTGAGCGACTTGATGAGGCCGATGAACCTGCCCAGTCAGAGTAAGGCTCTGATCCAAAAGCGTGAACTCACCACCGAGCATCAGATCCAATGCCTGATCGGCCAATCGGGCGACCTCGTCCCAGTTTTGATCAGGTGCCCCAACTGCAACCGGTAGATCCTCTGCAAGGTCCTCCGCCAGACCAACTTGCGGCACATGGCCCTCATATCGGCGGGTGTCGTTCTGCCATCCGCGCAAAACAAACGGTGCTACCGTAGGCAGCACCGTCAGATCGTTCACAACGGTTTCGACCCCTTCAAGTCCCGCCAGCGTGGCAATCCAGCGCTGGCCCTCACTCTCGCTTTCGACACGGCCAGAGACGGAAAGCTCCCGCCCCTTGACCGAAATTTGCAAAGGGTGACGCGCCTGATAGGTGGCACGCTCTGCCGCAACCTGTAAGCCAGCCGCCACCAGCGCGTTTTCATCGGGAACCCGAAACACGCCCAGTCCGACCACCGCAAGGATGATCGCGAGGATGGCAAACAGATCACGCATACCGCTTAGATTGCGGCTTTGCGGCTCTCATCCAGATAGATCTCACGCAGACGCAGGGTCCGTGCACCCGGCGTTCCCTCGCCCAGGGCAACACCGTCGATCTCGACCACTGGCATCACAAAGGTCGACGCCGAGGTGATAAAGGCCTCATCCGCTTCTTTTGCCTCATCAATGGTGAAGTTGCGCTCTTCCACCTCCATCTGTGCCTCTTTGGCAAATCGCAGAACAGCAGCGCGGGTGATGCCGTGGAGAATGTCGTTGGACAGCGCGCGGGTGACAATCTTGTTGCCTTTGATGAAATAGGCGTTGTTCGAGGTGCCCTCGGTCACAAAGCCATCCATCACCAGCCAGGCATCATCGGCCCCGGCCTTTTTCGCCATCATCTTGCCCATCGACGGGTAGAGCAGCTGGGTGGTTTTGATGTCACGACGACCCCAACGCTGATCTTCGATCGAGATGATCTTCATCGGTTTGACCGCCTCTGCCAGACCCGGCTTGTTCTGGGTGAACAGAACCACGGTGGGTTTGCAGGTCTCGGGATCGGGGTAGACGAAATCGCGGTCGCCCGGGGCGCCACGGGTGATCTGTAGATAGACCATCCCCTCATCGATTTCGTTCACCTTGACCAGCTCGCGGTGAATCTCCAGCAGCTCATCCATAGCCATTGGGTGCGGCATGTCGAGCTCATTGAGCGAGCGCTCAAGGCGCACGGCGTGGCCATCAAAATCAATCAGCTTACCGCCCAGAACCGAGGTCACCTCATAGACGCCATCGCCCATCAGAAAGGCGCGGTCAAAGATCGAGATCTTGGCTTCGGTCTCAGGCAGATACTCGCCGTTCACATATACAGTGCGGGTCATGTCAGGTCTCCAAATCTAGTGGTCGTCAGGGTTACCCCCAGAGCGCGCGCTCTGGTGCGTGAACCCCGGCGGCGTCAAAACAAAGCGGGTTATCTCGGTCTTCGGCCAGAAGAAGCGGCCCGTCAAGATCTGTCACCAGTGCACCCTGCGCCACCAATGTCGCAGGGGCCATGGCAAGCGAAGACCCGACCATACAGCCGACCATCACGTCATACCCCTCGGCCAAAGCGGCCTCGCGCAGTTTCAGCGCCTCGGTCAGGCCACCGGTTTTGTCGAGCTTGATGTTCACCACATCATATTTGCCCTTCAGCTTCGGCAGGCTGGTGCGGTCATGACAGCTTTCATCGGCGCACACCGGCACCGGGCGTTCCATGCCCAGAAGCGCGTCATCTTCACCTGCGGGCAAAGGCTGTTCCACCAGCGCCACGCCCAACCTTACAAGGTGCGGCGCGAGATCGGCATAGACCTCTGCGCTCCAGCCCTCGTTGGCATCCACGATGATCTTGGCATCCGGCGCGCCGCGACGCACGGCCTCAAGGCGCGGCATGTCATCCGGAGTGCCCAGTTTGATCTTCAACAGTGGGCGAAATGCATTTTCTGCCGCCTGCGCCTGCATCTTCTCTGGTGTGTCCAACGAGAGGGTATAGGCAGTGATCTCAGGCTTAGGCGCTGGCAGGCCGGCCAATTCCCAAACCCGTTTCCCGGCAAGCTTTGCCTCAAGATCCCACAGCGCACAGTCCACCGCATTGCGGGCAGCTCCTGCGGGCAGCAAATCATAGAGCGCCTCACGGGTCACATCCGCAGGCAACGAAATGATCTGGGTCTCGACGCTGTCCAGCGTCTCATTGTAGCGGGCATAGGGCACACACTCGCCATAGCCAATTTTGCCATCGCGGGCGACCGAGGCGGTGAGAACCTTGGCTTCGGTCCGCGATCCACGGCTGATGGTAAACACCTGTGCCAATTTGAAAACGTCGCGTGTGACCGTCAGCATGCCAATCCCCAATATCTGTGCGTTTGTTGCAATATCTGCCGCCCAAGGGACGGCGGGTGGGGCGACGATCCGGCACGGATCAAGCGTCGCCCCGTCCCGTAGCTCTTACAGAGCGGCCAGCGCGTCAACCAGCTTACCAGCACCAAAGCGGAACGGATCGGTGGCGGGAAGGCCCAGATCAGCTTCGACCTTGTCGCAATAGGCGCGGGCTTCGTCTTCGCTCATGTTCTGGGTGTTGATCGAATAGCCCACAACCTGACAGGCCGGATTGGCTACTTTCGCCAGCGACAGTGCCATGTCGCGCACCTGCTCCAGTGTCGGCAGATCGTAATCCGGCAGGCCACGCATGTGCTCGCGGGTCGGTTCGTGGCTGACCACCAGTGCATCCGGTGCGCCACCGTGGATCAACGCCATGGTCACGCCCGAATAAGACACGTGGAACAGGCTGCCCTGCCCTTCGATGATGTCCCAGTGGTCGTCATCGTTGTTCGGAGTGATATATTCGACCGATCCCGCCATAAAGTCGGCAATCACCGCATCCAATGGCACACCATCACCAGTGATCAGAATGCCGGTCTGACCGGTGGCGCGGAAGCTGGCCTTCATGCCACGCTCGCGCATTTCCTTTTCTACGCAAAGCGCGGTGTACATCTTGCCCACCGAACAATCTGTGCCCACGGCCAGCATACGTTTGCCGGTGCGTTTTTTGCCGTTGGCAATCGGATACTCAACTTCGGGCACACGCACATCGTGCAGCGCCTGACCCGTGGCTTTCGCCACAGCCGCCAGATCTTCTTCGTCGCGCAGAAGGTTGTGCAGGCCGGAAGCAAGATCAAAACCTTCTTCCAGAGCGTTAACCAGGACCTTTTTCCAGGCCTGACTGATCACACCACCGCGGTTGGCCACGCCAATCACAAGAGTTTTTGCGCCTGCGGCCTTGGCTTCGGCCAGGGTCATATCGGTCAGGCCCAGATCAGCTTTACAGCCTTCGAGGCGCAGCTGGCCGACACAGTTCTCCGGGCGCCAGTCTTTGATACCCTGGGCTACTTTAGCGGCCAGCTGGTCCGGCGCGTCACCGAGGAAGAGGAGATATGGTGTTTCGATCATGGCGGTCCCCAGTCTGTCGAAGGTTTGAATTTGTCGGCGAATGGTGGCGTGCAGAAACCGGGAAACGGTTGCAATAATCACCATATGATCGCTCACTCGCGAATATTCTTTCTCGGAAATGTCAAAAGGTGGGACAATCTTCGATCACGCCGCGACGCAGAATTCTCAACGCTCAGCTTTTCGCTTGCGCAGCATGCGGTAATTTCATAACCCATAACGCAGACAATTTGTAATTTCCTTACAGACAGGATCCGCGACATGAGCTTTCGTATCCAACCCGCCGCCCCGGCCCGCCCCAACCGCTGTCAACTGTTTGGCCCAGCGTCCAACACCAAACTCTTTGCCAAGATGGCGGCGAGTGCAGCGGATGTGATCAACATCGATCTTGAAGATTCGGTGGCCCCCAGCGACAAAGACATGGCCCGCGCCAATGCCATCGAGGCCATTAACACCGTGGATTGGGGCAGCAAAACCCTCAGCGTCCGCATCAATGGGCTCGACACCCCCTATTGGTACCGCGATGTGGTGGATCTGCTGGAACAGGCGGGTGAGCGTCTGGACCAGATCATGATTCCCAAGGTGGGTTGTGCCGCTGATGTCTACGCGGTGGACGCGCTGGTCACCGCCATTGAAACCGCCAAGGGCCGCAGCAAGAAGATCACCTTCGAAGTGATCATCGAATCGGCCGCGGGCATTGCCCATGTGGAAGAGATTGCCGCCTCCAGCCCGCGCATGGCCGCGATGAGCCTTGGCGCTGCGGATTTTGCAGCCTCGATGGGCATGCAGACCACCGGCATCGGTGGCACGCAGGAAAACTATTACATGATGCGCGAAGGGGTTAAACACTGGTCCGATCCCTGGCACTGGGCACAGGCCGCCATTGTTGCCGCCTGCCGCACCCATGGTGTTCTGCCGGTCGACGGTCCATTTGGCGATTTCTCTGACGATGAGGGTTACATTGCCCAGGCCAAGCGCTCGGCGACCCTCGGCATGGTGGGCAAATGGGCCATCCACCCGAAACAGATTGCGCTGGCCAACGAAGTCTTTACGCCATCCGAAGAGGCTGTGACCGAGGCCCGTGAAATTCTTGCGGCGATGGAACAGGCCAAAGCCAATGGCGAAGGCGCGACCGTCTACAAAGGCCGGCTTGTCGACATCGCCTCAATCAAACAGGCCGAAGTGATTGTGGCTCAGGCCGAGCTAATCGCGGGGTCCTAAACCGAACTTAAAAGACTTGAGAAGCCCGCAATTTGCGGGCTTCCTGCGGGGCATGCCCCTTATTTAAAGCACTTTTCGACAACAGCTTTCTGCGATTTTGTTTCCAAGATCACGTGCAGCAGCTCCTCGCCTTTACAAATACGCGCCGCCACTTTGATTTTCTCGTCTTTGCTTGGGCGCTCCCAGCCTTTCATTACCATCACGGCATCCTTGTATCCTTCGGAATGCACGCTGGGGCCATTGAAGAAATCATCATCTTCGCCGTTCACGGGCGTAAACACATCGCGCAGCCAGTCACCGACAAAGTCATTGGTGCTGAAATTGCGACGCAGCCAATCTTCGATGTCCGCCGAAGCAGGAGAAGCCCCTGTCAAAGCTGTGGCGAAAGAAAAGGCAACCAGAGTGGCTTTTGAAAAGATGTTCATTGTGACGTGTCCTGATAAAATCATTTGGCTAAATACCGAAGACCTGAGTGGTCAAAGGCAGCGGCCCGACGCTGTGCATTCAAGCCGCAAACCCATCGACGCTCACACGCCACAATCAAGCAATATCAAGACACTGATATCCGATATCAGCCACCCAACCCTTTGAAATTCATACAGTCTATGCGCGTTCATCTTTTGGCGACCCCATCACCACATAAGAGGTGATTGAATTCACCTGTGGCAGGGTGCCCAGGATTTCGGTGTGAAAGTGCTTGTAGGCGGCCAGATCAGCCACTTCGACGCGGAGCAGATATTCAACCGTGCCAGTGATATTGTGACACTCCCGAACCTGCGGCGCGGCGGTGATCGCGCGTTCAAACGCCTCTTGCGCTGATTTCGTGTGCACGTTCAAACCCACGGCGATATAGGCAACAAAGCCCACGCCAACCTCATCCGGGTTCACCACTGCGCGATACCCCAGAATGACACCGCGTTTTTCCAATGCCGCCACCCGCCTGAGACAGGCAGACGGTGACAATCCAACCTGATCGGCCAAAGCGAGATTGCTCAGCCGCCCATCTTTTTGCAAAGCGTGCAATATTCGGTGGTCGATCTCATCCAGTGTGCTCATAAATTGCAAGACTACCCCCAGAGCGCCGAAAATTGCAATTTCAATGCGTCGGAAATGGCACAATATTCAATTCTGATGAAATGAGAGACCTATGACCCCAGATTTGCTATTCGCCCTCGCGCTTTTTGCGGCGGCCACCCTTTTCACGCCCGGCCCCAACAATCTGATGCTGATGGCGTCAGGTGCCAACTTTGGGCTGCGCCGCACCATGCCACATCTCACAGGGGTGGCCTATGGGTTTCCCTTTATGTGCCTGCCGGTGGGTCTGGGGGTGATGCAGCTGTTTGACATGTGGCCGCCCGCCTACCTCGTGCTCAAAACCGCCTCCGTGGCGTATATCCTATGGCTTGCTTGGAAAATTGCCCATTCGTCAGCCCCTAAGGAAGCAAACGCCGAGGCTAAGCCACTGAATTTCTGGCAGGCAGCTGCATTTCAATGGGTCAACCCCAAAGCCTGGTCAATGGCCTTGGGCGCAATCACGCTTTATGCGCCCGGGCGCGATTTTGGGTCAATTGTCTGGGTCGCGGGAAGCTTTGCGGTGTTGGGCACAATCTCGGCGCTTAGCTGGACCGTGCTCGGCACTGGGGTACGGCGATTGTTGGCACGGCCTGAACGCCTGCGGGCCTTCAACTGGACCATGGCCGCGCTTTTGGTGGCCTCGATGGCGGTCGTGCTGACCGGGTGACCGGTCAGACCATGTTCAAAATCCCGTTCAGGCACGGGGCTCGAGCGGCACGCAGATCTCGGTCAATAGCTCAGCCGGAGCCACCTCGCGTGGGTTATTGAGGTAAATCTCATAACAGGGGGCATCGGCAGGCTCTTCGCCCGACTGGGGCAACCACTGACCAAACATATGATCGTACGCGGCCCGCAATCCTGAATAGGGCCCCTTAAACACAAGCACCGCATGGCGCCCGCCCATCAGGCGTTTTTCATGCAGATCATTCGGCATAGCAAAACCGTCTTCGATGACCACTCCGGCTTCGCTCGAAAGCTCGCTTTCCGGTTTGGACGCGGGATCATCACAATAGACGCCAACCATTCCACGCGCCTGAGCCCACAGGTTTTGCGAGGTGAAGATCGCCGAGACCTGCTCAAACGCACGTCCGATTTCGGGATACGGGCCGATATGTGTCATGGCGGCCAGACGCAGATCCGGCTTTTCTTTGATTTCAACATCAAACATGTTGGGTTGTCCTTCTACAAATACAACATCAGGGGGACCAGCCTGACCCGCCTGACGAAAGGCCATTGGGGTCATGCCGAATTGTGAGCGAAACAGCCGGGCAAAGCTTTGCGGATTGTCGTAGCCAGCGCGAGAGGCAATCTGATCAATCGTCCAATCCGTCTGCACCAGCCAACAAGCGGCGCGGTGCGCCCGAAGGCGTCGCACAGCCTGCGCGCAGGTCTCACCGGTCATCGCATGAAACACACGATGCCAATGGAACCGCGACATGGCAGCCACATCCGCCAGGGCATCCAGTGACAGATCCCCATCAGGATGATCGTAAATATGATCAAAGACTCGACGCAGCCGATCTTCGTAACTCGCCATATCAGGTTCCTTTTGCCTCTGTTCTGCTCGTGAACCACCCTGCCCTATCCCCCAGCGACAAATCTTGCTGACTTACATGGGGCAGATGCCTGCGACGATATTGCATCCTTCGCCCGGTCGCGCCATATAGCGTTGAACCGCAGGAGCATCGAATGACCAACTACCTCGACTTCGAAAAACCCCTGGCCGAAATTGAAGGCAAGGCGGAAGAGTTGCGTGCAATGGCACGTGGCAATGACGATATGGATATCGAGGAAGAAGCCGCCGCGCTGGACCGCAAAGCCGACGCGCTTCTGGAAGAGCTGTATTCCAAGCTGACCCCCTGGCGGAAATGCCAGATCGCGCGCCACCCCGAGCGCCCGCATTGCAAGGATTACATCGAGGCGCTGTTCACCGAATACACGCCGCTCGCTGGGGATCGCAATTTTGCCGACGACCATGCGGTGATGGGTGGCTTGGCGCGTTTCAATGATCAGCCCGTGGTCGTGATTGGCCATGAAAAAGGCCATGACACAGAAAGCCGCCTGAAACGCAACTTTGGCATGGCCCGTCCCGAAGGCTACCGTAAGGCGGTGCGTCTGTTGGAGATGGCCGACAAATTTGGCCTGCCGGTGATCACTCTGGTCGACACTGCCGGCGCCTACCCCGGCAAAGGGGCGGAAGAGCGTGGCCAGTCCGAAGCCATTGCCCGCTCAACCGAAAAATGCCTACAGATTGGCGTGCCTCTGATTTCCATCATCATTGGTGAAGGTGGGTCCGGCGGAGCTGTTGCCTTTGCCACCGCCAACCGCGTCGCGATGCTTGAACATTCCGTTTATTCGGTGATCTCACCCGAAGGCTGTGCGTCGATCCTGTGGAAAGACGCCACGAAAATGCGCGAGGCGGCAGAAGCACTGCGTCTGACGGCGCAGGACCTGAATAAGCTCGGCGTCTGTGATCGAATTATTTCCGAACCCATGGGTGGCGCGCATCGCGATACCGAAGCGACGATCGCTTCGGTGAAATCGACCATCTCGGCGATGCTGAAGGACCTGTCAGACAAAGCCCCCAAGGCTCTGATCCAAGACCGCCGCGAAAAATTCCTGGCACTGGGGTCCAAAGGGTTGGCGGGCTAAACGCTCTCTCCTGACTTGTTTCAAGACGGCGGCCTTTGGGTCGCCGTTTTACGTTGCATCCCCTTCAAATGTCGCCCGGGCCGCACTGACTTGTGGTTCGTGCTCGAGCGCCCAATGGGTCAAAGCGGTGATGTGCACCAGCAGCGACCGGCCAAGTTCGGTCAGACTATATTCCACCGAGGGCGGGCGCGTGCCCAGCACCTCCCGGTGAACAAGACCGTCCCGCTCCAACCCGCGCAGTGTCACGGTCAACATGCGCTGCGAGATCCCCTCGACCGCACGCAGCAGCTGACGAAATCGCTCGGGCTGTCGCCCCAACCGCAGAATCACCAAGACGCTCCATTTGTCACCAATCCGGTCCAGCACATCGCGCACCGGACACGGGCCGCTGAATTCATTTTCGACCCAGACGTCGGCACCGGCATTTAACCCATTGATCTCTAAGGGGGTTACCTCGGTGTGCCCATCGCATGAATTGGTGCCTTCTTTTTCGGACATGGGTTTGGCCCTACCTAGTGCTTCCTAATAGTAACCTACCTACACTGAGGAACCACAATGAACCAGACTGTTGCGATTTTCGGAGCCACCGGCGCGCAAGGCGCCCCTGTTGTCAGCGAAGCATTGAATAAAGGCCTGACCGTCCGAGCCGTGGCACGGGATGCCGCAAAAATTGGGGCTCTGCATCCGGCAGCAACCGCGATTTCGGCCAGCTTTGATGACAAAGACAGCTTGGTCGCAGCCCTAGACGGCATGGATGCCGCCTTTGTGCATCTGCCGATGCCCCAAACCCCCGAGGATCCCGCCCGCTGGATGCAAAACTTCTTTGATGCGGCGCATCAGGTGAACCTGCCCCTCTTAGTCTACACCACCTCCGCCTCGACCGGCGACCGGTACCCGTCGTCCCCCCTGATCGATGCCAGCACCCAAGGCATGCAGGCGGTGCTGAACAGCGGCATCCCAGCCATTGTGCTGCAGCCCTCCATCTATCTGGAAAACCTCCACATTGATCCGTTTCTGCCACATCTGAAAACCCAAGGGGTTCTGGACTATCCGCCGGTTCCAGAAACACTTAAGGTGTCGTGGACATCACATCATGATCAGGCCCGCATTGCTGTTGCTGCATTGACCCGTCCCGATCTGGCAGGACAATCCTTTGAAATTGCCACCCCTGGCGCGGTGACGGGAGCGCAATTGGCTGACCTGCTCAAGGATTACGCCGGACAAAACGTGCGGTTTGCGCCAATCTCACCGGCCGAATTCGGCCAACGGGTGGCAGATGTGCTGCAAAGCCCTGCAACAGGCTTTGCACTCACTGATCTCTACTCCACCCTGTCCAGCATGGCGCCTGACGCGCTGACCATCGACACCGACGCGATTGAGGCCCTGTTTGGCGTGACACTCACCCCTATCGCAGAGCATCTGCGCAGCTGGGCGCCGGTTGACGCCTAACGCAGAGGCAGGGCGCGCTCATCGCGTGCCCTGTTCACAACAAGTTTGAGTGACAGAAACATGGGATCGGATCACATAGATCCCATGGAATTTATCTTTGCATATGCCGCCGGATTGCTGACACTAATCAACCCCTGTGTTGTGCCGGTTCTGCCGATTGTGATCGCAACGGCCCTGCAGGCCGATCGCAAAGGCCCGCTTGTTCTGGCGGCCGGTCTAAGCCTGTCCTTTGTCACTTTGGGCGTTGGCGTCACCGCCTTTGGCCATTTGATTGGCCTCGATACCTATCTCATCGCCAAGGCCGCCGCCCTCTTGATGATGCTGTTTGGCGCCGCGCTGTTGTTGCCTCAGGCCGGGGCCTATCTGGAGACCGCAACCGCAGGCCTGTCTGCCCAGGCTGACAGCAAGATGGACACCCTGGACCGCACAGCCCTGCGCGGGCAGTTTCTGGGCGGGCTTCTTCTGGGCGCGGTCTGGAGCCCTTGCATCGGACCGACGCTTGGCGGCGCGATTTCGCTCGCGTCTCAGGGTCAAAACTTGGCGCAGGCGACGGGCATCATGGTGTTCTTTGCACTTGGGGTCTCAACCCTGATTTTGGGTCTGGCCTATGGCACCCGCGGTGCTGTTGGGCGTTACAATGCCCAGCTGCGTGCTTTGGCCGTGCGCGCGCGTCCCATCCTTGGCGGGGTCTTTATTCTGGTCGGCCTCGTATTGTTTTTTGACCTGCATCACCCAATCGAAGGCTGGCTTCTCTCTGTTTTGCCCGCGTGGTTGGTTGATCTTTCCGTTTCGATCTAAAGGAGACTCTCATGGACCGTCGTCATTTTCTTGCCCTGACCGCCGCCGCGGCATTGGCCCCTGCTCTGGCGCATGCAGAGGTGCTCGACTATCGCCCCGGCCTAGTCCAAGAGCGATTGGCCAAAGGCGAAACCGTTTTTCTTGATTTTAAAGCGAGCTGGTGTGGCACCTGCGCCGCCCAAGAACGGGTGATTGGTGCCTTAAAATCTGACAATGCGGCCTATGGTCAGAAGATCACCTTTATCAATGTCGACTGGGATCAATTTGGCCGCTCGGATCTTGTCCGTAGCCTGAATGTTCCTCGTCGATCTACTCTGGTTGTACTCAAAGGCGACAAAGAGCTTGGACGTATCATTGCGCAAACCGGCCGTAAGCCCATCAAGGCCCTGATGGACACGGCGCTGGCAGCGGCGGGTTAATCACCCGGCGATCATCTTAAGTCCTTGGGTCACGTCAGAGCGTACCGCCAAACGCAGGCCGGGTTCATCCCCGGCCTTGAGAGCCGCGATGATCAGGCGATGATACTGCGGCGCTTCTGTGCGACGCAAACGGCCATAGAGTGCCCGCATGGTTGGCCCCAACTGCAGCCAAACAGTTTCCGCCATAGCCAGCATCGCAGGAGCCTGCGCCCGCAGGTACAGCGTGCGATGAAACTCAAGATTTGTCCGAATGTAACCCACGGCATCGCGGTTGCTCACCACGTCGGCTATCGAACTGTTGATACTCTGAAGACGTTCAATCAGGGCGATATGCGCGCGCGGAAGGGCCCGAGAGGCCAATTCCACCTCAAGCAGGGCCCGCAGCGCCGCAAGCTCTTCGATTCGGTCATTTGAAAGCTCAGGCGTCGACACCCGCCCTGATGATGACATCTGCAGCGCGCCTTCGGCCACCAGACGCTGCACCGCTTCACGGGCCGGTGTCATAGAGACCTCATATTCACGCCCCAACCCTCGCAGCGTCAGCGCTTCACCGGGGGCAATTTGCCCATGCATGATTCGGGTGCGCAGCCCGCGGTAAACACGGTCATGGGCAGATGTGGCGGTATCTTGGGGGCGAGCTTGCATGCGGTTATGTGATCACAAACCTCGCCAAGGTCAATCATCAAAGCGGTAGCGATGAAGATCCGCCCCATGGGTATGCAGCCAATTTCGCGCAGGCTTCCATTCGCCATACAGCTGGTCCACAACGTCCCAGAAAGCCTGCGAATGATTCATCTCTTTGAGATGGGCCACCTCATGCGCCGCAACATATTCCAGCACATAGGCCGGGGCGAGAATAAGCCGCCACGAATACATCAGTCGGCCATCATGGGTGCACGATCCCCAACGCGACCGCGTGTCCCGCAGGGTCAGCCGCGAATAAGGAAGCCCCAAAGCCGCAGCATAGCGGTCAGATGCGGATGACAGGCGCACCCGCGCATGGTTGCGCAGCCAAGCTTTTGTTTTCACGCCCACCTGATCAGGGGATCCCGGCACTTCAAGCACCCCACCACCTTTGACGATGCGCCGCCCCTCGCTCGCAGAGATGCGGTGCCCAACCCCCTCAATTGGGATCTCAGCCCCCAGCTCAACCCGGACAGGCCCTTCGCGGTTTTCAAGGTGCCCGCGCAGCCAGGCTTCTTTCTCACGCAGGAAATCTGCCCCCACAGAATCGGGCACATCTCGGGGCAATGTCAGAGTCACACGCCCATCCAATTGTGACATGCGCAACGACAGGCGCCGCGCCCGCGCAGAGCGTCGCACCATGACA
Source organism: Pelagimonas sp. (assembly GCA_049116335.1). Lineage (GTDB taxonomy): Bacteria > Pseudomonadota > Alphaproteobacteria > Rhodobacterales > Rhodobacteraceae > CANMIH01. The sequence continues at coordinate 68,006 of JAGDYZ010000019.1, forward strand.
TCAACAGGAGGGTTGCCCGGCAGGCGAATCTGTCCCATATCCTCTTTACCGCTGATTGCCCCATTAAATGCTCAGTCAAAGCCTTTGACATGCGCGCCTTGGTATGGCAGTTGGCCCAGATTGTCGACCAGACCACGAGTTGAAGGGGACCACCCATGCCCAAGGAAGAATGGGGCGTCAAGCGCGTTTGCCCCACTACTGGCAAGCGTTTCTATGACCTGAACCGCAACCCAGCTGTAAGCCCATACACCGGCGAAGCCGTAAGCACCGATAACAGCAAGCGTTCGATGATTTCGGCGGATGCGGCGGACGCAGCTTCGAACAAAGACAAATCGGAAGATTTGGAAGATGTAGATCTGCTGGACGATGATGACGTTGATGTAGACATCAACGACGACACCGTTCTGGAAGATGAAGAAGAAGACAACGTTTCGCTGGACGATCTGACAGACGTCGCAGCCGAAGAAGACGAGTCGTAAAAAAATCCTGCGGGGTGGAACTTTTCCGCTTGAACCTCCCCGCAGCATTCCTTAGATACCCGCTCACTGCTTCTGAGCACACGCAAACGAAGCAAACATGATGGGGCCTTAGCTCAGCTGGGAGAGCGCTTGCATGGCATGCAAGAGGTCAGGGGTTCGATCCCCCTAGGCTCCACCATCACTCACACATTAGAACATATTCACGACGAGCCCCTTTGCCTCAGTGATATTGTCCGGTCGCAACTGCGGTTGGATCGACGAACAGATACCCGCCAGATCGTTTCCAACGCAGATCGGGAACAACCGATTCGTCACAGCTGCGTAAACCGCCGAATCCCTTCTCCATCTGCCGGCCCTTGCGGTGAGCACCTCGCCCCACCACACGCAAAACGTGCGCATAGAGCCGTATTTTGGCGCAATTGGCCCATACTCAGGCGCAAATGCTCAGATTACTGGACCGAAGCCTTTGAAATCGCTACCTCAGTGGACGAAATCCGAACAGGATCTGCATGTCCCGATTGACGTTCCATACCCACGCGGACCTCACACTGTTGCAAGCCCTTGCGACACCGGTCTGGATCTTTGATGTCGACCAGCACAGCATCTGGTGGGGCAACGATGCCGCCGTGCGGTTTTGGGGAGCAAATACATTAGAGGCACTGCGCGCGCGCGACTTTTCCACCGACAGCCAAACCGTACGCACCCGGTTACGTCAAATCGTCGAGAGCGAAGAAGACGACCCGTCGGTTCAGGACACCTGGACATTGTACCCCGACGGTACACCGAAAACGGTGATCATTTCGCTTAAGCCCTGCCGAATTGCGGACGAGGGTCAGGGCCTCTTGATTGAAATTCTCGAGATCGTCGATGCCCCACAAGATGGCCCTCGTCGCATTCTTGAGGCCGCGCGCGCCACCGCGCTTCAGGTCAGCACATTCACCAAGAGCGGCACACTGTTGGCTCAGAATCCGGCGGCTCTGGAGTGTTTTGGCGATACCACGGCACTAGGAGGGACTGGATCAGATCTTGAACGGCGGTTTGTCGATCCAGCGCTGGCCCGTGACATTGCCACGCAAGTTTTGGACAATACCAACGTAGACTGCGACGCAGAGATGTTCACGCAACAAGGGCGTAAATGGCACCGCCTATCCGGCCGCCGTTCGCGAGATCCGGTAAATGGCGATCCTGTTATCGTGCTCAGCGCGGATGACATAACCGAACAGAAAAAGCTGCAGGCGCAACTACAGGCCCTCAACGGAGCGTTGGAAGCGCTGGTTGAGCAAAGTTCTCGTCGTCTTGACGAAAGTGAAGAGCGTTATGCTCTGGCTGTGCAGGCCGCGGCCATCTGGGATTGGACCGCCGCAAACAATGCTCTTTTTGTGTCACCGAATTTCCTGGAGACACTGGGCTACACACCACAGGAGTTTGCGGCCCTCACCGACAGCCTGCAAAATCTTGCCCCCCTCCTCCATCCGGACGATCGCGCAGAGTATCTTGTGGAACTCGACAGGTGCTGGGCCCAGCCCGAGACGCCCTTTATTCGCGAAGCCCGGTTTCTGGACAAAACCGGTCAGATCTTTTGGTACCAGATGCGCGGAATGTTTATTCTCGACGACGCCGGGCAACCAAGCCGATCTGTCGGCCTTCTGACGGATATCTCCAGCCTGAAGGAGCTAGAGCAATCGCTCATGGCGTCTCAGCGTATGGAGGCGGTGGGCCAGCTGACCGGCGGCATTGCCCATGACTTCAACAACCTCCTCACCGTCATTCAGGGCAACGTACAGCTGTTGGACGAATTGCACGAACTGGACACAGAGTTGGTGGCCGCCATCACGGATGCGGTGCAACGGGGCGCAGGATTGATCCGGCACCTGCTTGCCTTTTCGCGCCAACAGACCCTCCGCCCTTGTCAGATTGATCTCGGCTCGGTCATTTCGCGCATGAGCGACACTGTTCTGCGTACGCTGGGCGAAGAGGTGGCGCTTGATACCATTTTGCCCAAAGCCCTCTGGACCGCGCAGGCCGACCTTTCGCAATTGGAAGCCGCGCTTCTCAATCTTTGTTTGAACGCACGCGACGCCATGAACGGCACTGGTTACATCACCCTGAGCTGCCGTAACGTCTCGCTCAATGATGTTGAGAAGATCCCAGACAGCACCCTGTCCCCCGGAGATTATGTCGCGCTTACAGTTTCGGACACCGGACCCGGCATGTCGCAGACCACCGCCAGTCTCGCCTTTGAACCCTTCTTCACAACCAAAGAGGTTGGCGAAGGCAGCGGGCTGGGCCTGTCGATGGTTCAGGGGTTTTCCAGGCAATCCGGCGGAGACACCACAATCTGGTCTCAACCCGGCGAAGGCACCCGCGTCACGCTTTACTTGCCTCGGGCAGAAGGTGCGGCACAGCCCCATGGATCGCCGCCGCCTTTGGCCCAAGTCTCTGGACGTGGCGAACACATCCATCTTCTCGAGGACAACCCACAGGTTCAGACCACTGTCCGCAAAACCCTTGAGGCGCTTGGGTATCGCATCAGCCTGTCCGGGGATGTCGAAACCGCACTCAAGGCCGTGGCACATGGGCCAGCCCCAGACCTGGTACTGGCGGATATCATCTTACCCGGTGGTCGCAGCGGCGTCGATTTCGCCAACGAGCTCAGGGATAAGCGTCCAGGCATCAAAATCATCCTGATGTCGGGGTACCCCAATCTCACACCTGAACAACGCAGTGTCCTGGGACGCGACTATGAGTTTGTGAAAAAGCCCTTCGAAAGAGGCGAGCTTTCACGGGTATTGCGTCGGGTTCTGGACAGTTAGCCCATCACCGCCCGGCGCAGCAGGTTCAGTCCCGCGATCAACAACACCGCCAGAGTTGCCCGCCGAAAGCCCGCCTGATCAATGCGCCCGCGCAACTTTGATCCAAGAGCCATGCCAAGCAAAGCCGGCGGCAACAGCGCCACAGAAATCCAGAAAGTCACACTGTTAAACAGCCCCGACACGATATGTGCCGCCGTCAAAGCCACGGCACCCAGCCCATAGATGACACCCTGCACGCGCATCTGCTCAGACTTTTCGGTGCCAAGCGCGGTGAGATAGGCCACTGTCGGCGGCCCCCAGACACCGGACATGCCGCCAATAAATCCCGCAAAGGCGCCAATCCCGATTTCAGTGCCCCGATGCCCCGCTGACAGCCGAGGCTGCCAGCCCAACAATTGCACCACAGCAAAGAGAACAATTGGGGCACCAATCCCAGCCAGAAACCAGCGTTCCGGCAGCAGAGTCACAAGCTGCGAGGAGGCAAGCAACATCACCAGCCCAACGCTCAGAAAAATCCGAAACCTCCGCACCGAGGTCAGCGCCGCCTTGGGTCCCTGCTGAAGGGCCTGAAGCCCGTTGGTCACCAATGTCGGCAGAATCAGGCCTGCCAGAGCCAATTCCGGCCCCAAAACACTGCCCACGCCCGAAACCAAGATCATCGGCATGGCAAATCCGACCATGCCTTTGATCACACCCGCCCCGAAGGCAATCGCCAGACAACTGACCCAAGTCCAAATGGAAAATTGTGAAAACAGCTCTATCATAACAGCGGTCTACCATGGGAGTTCGCGCTGCGCCGCAACAATTCATGTGGTAATTTTAAGTCGAAAGCGTCGCAGCATTGGTATTTTTGTTGCGCTGCAAGTGCGAAATATGTAGACCACCTGTGACACGATCTAGGAGACAAGCATGGCACATGACGGACAGGATTTGGGCACCGAAGGCGTGATCCTCGCTGATCTTCTCAAATTGACAGGCGCGGCTCTTGCCCCTGTTGAGACCCTGTTTGAGGCGGCCCGCGGCGCCGTGCGCACCCTCGTCAGCAAAGATGGGCGCGTGTCCGGCGGGCTAATCGAAGCCAATCAAACGGCTGCACACGGTCTGGCCTGGCTGGCCACCTATCGCGAAAGTCTTGTCCAGATGCAGGGCTGGGCCGAACGCCTTGTTGCGGCTGGTCAGTTTGGCGAAGTCGAGCAAATCCTGCACCAGATCGCCTTTGGTGAATATCTCAGCCAGATCCGCGGCGGCATCTTGATGAACCAGGGTGAGATTGTGCGCCTGCATGATCTCGGCGTGTCCCAGACAGAAGCCGCTGTGCTGAACACCGCTGAAATCGAGACCCTGATCTCCACGGCCAATTCTCAGGCCGCACGCACCCGGCTTGTTGCCCTGATTGAAGAACGCTCCGGCGATCTAGGGGTCGGTGTCACCGGTCTGGACGAAGAGCTTGAAATGTTCCGCGAACAGATGCGGCGCTATGCGGTGGATAAGGTCGAACCCTTTGCGCATGAATGGCACCTGAAGGATGAGTTGATCCCCATGGAGGTGATCGACGAGCTGGCCGAGATGGGTGTCTTCGGCCTGACCATTCCCGAAGAATATGGCGGGTTGGGCCTGTCCAAAGCCTCGATGTGCGTGGTCTCAGAAGAGCTGTCTCGCGCCTATATCGGCGTCGGCTCGCTGGGCACCCGTTCTGAGATTGCCGCCGAGCTGATCATTGCGGGTGGCACAGAAGAGCAAAAACAAAAATGGCTCCCGGCGCTGGCCTCGGGTGAAAAACTGCCCACCGCCGTGTTTACCGAACCCAACACCGGATCGGATCTAGGATCGTTGCGCACCCGTGCGGTTAAAGACGAAAACGGCGACTATCAGGTGACCGGCAACAAAACCTGGATCACCCACGCCGCCCGCACCCATGTCATGACCCTTTTGGCGCGCACAGACCCTAACACAAGCGATTACAAAGGTCTGTCGATGTTTCTGGCGGAAAAGATCCCCGGCACCGACGAGGCCCCCTTCCCTACTCCCGGCATGACCGGAGGAGAGATTGAGGTACTCGGCTATCGCGGTATGAAAGAATATGAGCTTGGGTTCGATGGGTTCCACGTCAAAGGTGAAAACCTTCTGGGCGGCGAAGAGGGCAAAGGCTTTAAACAGTTGATGGAAACCTTTGAAAGCGCCCGTATCCAGACCGCAGCCCGCGCCATTGGGGTGGCGCAGTCGGCGTTGGATGTAGGGTTGAAATATGCTCAGGATCGCAAGCAATTCGGCAAATCCCTGATCGCTTTCCCGCGTGTGTCCGGCAAGCTGGCTATGATGGCCGTTGAGATTATGATTACCCGCCAGCTCAGCTACTTCTCTGCCCGCGAAAAGGACGAAGGTCGCCGCTGCGATCTTGAGGCAGGTATGGCCAAGCTTCTGGGCGCCCGTGTGGCCTGGGCCGCGGCAGATAATGCTCTGCAGATCCACGGCGGCAACGGCTTTGCGCTGGAATACACTGTCAGCCGTATCCTCTGCGACGCCCGCATCCTGAATATCTTTGAGGGCGCTGGTGAGATCCAGGCGCAGGTTATCGCCCGCCGCCTTCTCAGCTAAAACGTTTCCCCAACTGACCTGGTCAGTCCTGGCCCGCCCCTGTGGCGGGCCTTTTTTGTGCCCATCGAACATATTCAAGTTTTATGATCTTGATCAAAGATGACCACGCGCCCTTGTGGTTTCTCAGCCTCAATAAAATCAAACGTGAGAACACCATGAGCTGGACCGACAAACTCAACGGCACCAAGACCCAACTGCGCAGCCTGAACAAAGCCATTCCTGAAACCACCAAAGCCTTTGGTGAGCTTGGCAAAACCGTCAAAAAAGACGCGAGCTTGTCTTTCAAAGAAAAGGAATATGTCGCGCTCGGCATCGCCGTGGCCACGCGCTGCGAGCCCTGTATCATGTTTCATGTCGAGGCCCTGGTGCGCCTTGGGGCCACCCGTGACGAGGTGGGCGAGGTTCTTGCAACCTGCATTCAAATGGCCGGTGGCCCTGGCATGATGTACGCGGGCAAGGCGCTCGAAATCTATGACGAGATGATTGCGAGCTAAACCTGTCTTCGATTTTCTTGAAAATTCGTCACGCATCAAAAAAACGCCCGGCCAAAGGACCGGGCGTTCTCGTTCCAATGAACGTCGGGATTATCCGCGGAGCTCGCCACCAGTGGCTTTCGACACCTTCTGGACGATCTTCGCGGCAACAGCCTCGATATCCTTTTCCTTCAGCGTCTTGTCTTTGGGTTGCAGGCGAACGGTGATCGCCAGCGATTTTTTACCCTCTTCCAGAGCGCCACCAATGAATTCATCAAAGACACGTACGTCCGAGATCAACGCCTTGTCCGCACCAGCCGCTGCATTCACAAGCGTCAAGGCTTCAACCTGCGCGTCCACCACAAAGGCAAAATCCCGTTCCACCGCCTGCAGGTCGCTCAGCTCAAGCGCGGCGCGGGTGGTGCCGGATTTACGTGGCAGTGGCAGCTCTTCGGGATAAAGCACAAAGCCCACAGCCGGACCTTTGATGTCCAGCGCGGTCAACACCTTGGGGTGCAGCTCGCCAAAGACACCGAGGGTTTTCTTCGGCCCCAGACAGACTCGACCGTGACGGCCCGGATGCCACCAGCCTTCGCCGCCGCGCAGAATCTGTACCTTAGCAGGCGCCCCCATAGCGGCCAGAACCGCCTCGGCGTCCGCCTTGGCGTCATAGACATCAACGGGGCGCATGGCACCATGCACGTCCTTCGGACCAGTACGGCCCACCAGAATACCCGCCACATGCAGCTTCTGTTCACCCGGCTCACCGCCAACAAAAGAATGGCCAACTTCGAAGAGCGCCAGATCATTAAAGCCGCGGGCCTGATTGCGCGCCGCAGCCTGCAACAGACCGGGCAGCAGCGACGGACGCATGTGGCTCATTTCCGAGCTGATCGGGTTGGCCAGCATGGTGGCATCAGATCCACCGCCAAACAGCTCAGCCGCCGCCTTGTCGATAAAGCTGTAGGTCACACATTCATTGTAGCCCAGACCCGCCGTGGTGCGGCGCGCGCTGCGCTCGCGTTTCTGCATCGGCGACAGGATAGGCTTCGGAATTCCAGACTGCAGGCGCGGCAATGGCTTACCCACCAATTTGGTAAGTGATGCAATCCGCGCGACTTCTTCGACCAGATCCGCTTCGCCTTTGACGTCCGCGCGCCAGCTTGGCACATGCGCCTGATCGCCTTCCATGCGGAAGCCCAGCGCGGTCAGCGTCTGGCGCTGGGTCGCTTCTGGGATATCCATGCCCACCAGCGAAATCACCCGCTTTGCGTCCAGCTTGTAGGAGCGCGAGGTGTTGGGCACCTCACCGGCAATGATCACATCCGAGGCTTCGCCGCCGCACAGATCCAGGATCATCTGCGCCGCATCTTCCATGGCCTGCATGTTGTAGGCCGGATCAATGCCGCGTTCATTGCGATAACGGGCGTCAGAATTGATTTTCAGTGCGCGACCCGTGTGCGCGATCTGAACATGGTCCCAAACCGCCGCCTCAACGAAGACATTCACGGTCTCTTCGGTACAGCCGGTTTCAAGGCCACCCATGATGCCACCGATGCTCTCGATGCCTTTGTCGTCCGAGATCACAACCTGACCATCCGAGAATGTATAGGTTTTCTCGTCCAGACCCACGAGGGTCTCACCGGCTTTGGCGCGATGCACCCGCAGGTTGCCCTGCACCTTATCCGCATCAAACACATGCAGAGGACGGTTGCGGTCAAAGGTGAAGAAGTTGGTGATGTCCACCAGCGCCGAGATTGGGCGCAGGCCAATCGCGCGCAGGCGATCCTGCAGCCATTCCGGGCTTGGGCCATTTTTCACGCCACGGATCATGCGACCGGCAAAGACGTGACAGCCATTTTCACGGGTGTCTTCGTCGATGCTCACAGTGATCGGGCAGGCAAAGCTGCTTTCGACATGTGCGGCTGGCAACGCCTTGAGCGCACCAAGACCACGCGCAGCCAGATCACGGGCCACCCCGTGCACGCCCAGCGCATCCTGACGGTTGGGGGTGATGGCAATTTCGATCACCGGGTCCACTTTGGCCGGATCATTTTCCGCCAACCAGTCAGTGAATTTCTGTCCCACCTCACCCGAGGGCAGCTCGATGATGCCGTCATGGTCTTCGCCCAGCTCAAGCTCGCGCATCGAGGCCATCATGCCGTGGCTTTCCACGCCGCGGATTTTGCCAACGCTCAGAGTGACATCCAGACCCGGCACATAGTCGCCCGGCTTGGCCAGAACCACAGTGATCCCGGCCCGTGCGTTAGGTGCGCCACAGACGATCTGTTTTTCACCTTCGTCGGTGTCCACGGTACAGACCCGCAGACGATCGGCGTCCGGATGCTGTTCTGCGTGTTTCACCTTGGCGATGGTGAAGGTGGCCAAAGATTTGGCGGGGTTCTCGACGCCTTCGACCTCAAGGCCAAGATCGGTCAGAGCCTCTTCGATCTCATCGACCGAGGCCGTGGTGTCCAGATGGTCTTTCAGCCAGGAGAGGGTGAATTTCATGTGCCGGCGCCTCGGTTGTCTGCGATAATCGAGACGTCCTTACCGGATCAGCGCAGAGGTGAAAAGGGGCTGGTGGGCTTTGCTGAGATTCCGTCTCAGGTGGTGATATTTTTCAGCGCTGCTGCGCTTTCACATGTGCCACCCAATTGCGCAGCTCGGTAGTTCGGGCCTCTGTAGTCAGATCTTCGGGGCTGGCCCCCAGACGCGCGGCGGCCTCGGCGTTCTCTTCGGCGATATCCAGATCCTCGGCCAGGACCGCATGATCGGCAAAAATTCCACGGGCCCGCACAAATCCGGCAATCTCTGCCAGTGACAATTCCGGATGATACTGGGTGGCCCAAAGATCAATGCCGTCCGTCTCATAAGCAAAGGCCTGAATTGGGGTATGAGCATTGCCCGCCAGATGTTTGGCCTGTGGGGGCAGTTTCACAACAATGTCGCGGTGAATACAGGGCACCGAAAATCCGCTTTGACGCCCCGCCATCATGGGATGGGTCGCCCCCGCCTCGGTGACCTGCATCTCTTTCGCGAGCGGCACCTCGTGGTCATTGGCTGATATCCCCACCGTGCCGCCCAGCACATGCGCCGCAAGCTGCATGCCGTTACAACTGCCCCAGATGGGTTTACCGCTGCGCAGCGCCAGCTCCATCGCGCGCACCTGTGCCAGCCCCTCTTCACCATCCACCGACCAAGCCACACCCGATCCAGTAAAGACAATGCCGTCCGCTGCCGCCATATCCACCTCGGTTGGCGCCACCCGATAGGGAAACAGCGTGACCAGATCGAGCGTGGGATCGATCCACTTAAACAGGCTCTCAAACGCCCGCGCGGCGATGTTACCGGCCTCGTTGAGATGTGGGCTATTACCCTCTAGGATCAGAAGTGTGGTCATGGCGCGCGCTCCTTTGGTCAAAGCCTATGCTGGAATCAGAACCGTATAAAAGACGTTTCCGACCGCAGCGGGTCAGCGCGCGACGAGCTTAGCGGATCTCACCCCGCAAGACGATGTGCGGCTCATCCATGCAGAACCCTAACACAACCGTCATCGATGTCGGATAGGCCGGTTTGTCAAACACCAGTCGCGCCCGCCCCCACTGGCTGCTTTCCCCGACGCCCGAACGCGACATGAAGGTCTCACATTCTCCCGAGCCCTGCCCGATCCACATCGCCTCATGTGTGCTGCGGTTGTCATAATTGCCCGCCAGCCCCGGAATGATCAGCGTCGCAGGATAGGCGTCCACATTAGTAAAGGTGAAGATCGCCGTGCCCGCTTCTTCCGCCTGATAGACAATCGGCCCCATATCAGTGTCCCAGACCTCATCGGCCACAAGAGGTTGCGCGATGAGGGCAAGGATGGCGGCAGTGCGAAAGACGGACATGGTCAACTCCTAAACTAGAATAGGAGCAGCCTGCCACGGACAGAGATTCGGGGATAGGCTGGTGTTATTGGCAAATTCGGCCGGTCTCGGGTCGATTTCAGAGCCTATAACTTGCGCTGAGTGTCCCTCAGAATGGCCCTCTGCCGCTCACTTGCATCTCGCTTGATCCGAGCATGTTTGTCAGCAGCCGCAGAAAGTGTACTGCCAATCGCGCCAAGTGGAAGCACCAGCCAGATCAAAGGCTGCCATGTGGCACCGAAAGCGATAAAAAGTACCGCACTAACAAAAACGCCAAGCTGCCAAATCCTTGGCCGCTTGGCGGTAACTTTCAAACACCAGTCCCAATAGGCCGCCATATAGAGGCCCAGAAGGTACATTACTTGCTCAACCCGCTATGCAGCGCCGGGGCTTCCAGCGGGGCAAAGCCGTAGTGTTTCAGCCAACGCAGGTCTGCATCAAAGAAGGCGCGCAGATCGGGGATGCCGTATTTCAGCATCGCCAGACGGTCGATGCCAATGCCAAAGGCAAAGCCCTGATACTCATCCGGGTCAACGCCTGCATTGCGCAGCACATCCGGATGCACCATGCCCGAGCCCAGAACCTCAAGCCAGTCATCGCCTTCGCCAACCTTCAGCACGCCACCTTCCCAGCTGCACTGAATGTCAACTTCGGCCGAAGGCTCGGTGAAGGGGAAGTGCGAGGCGCGGAAGCGCAGCTCAACATCATCCACCTCAAAGAAGGCTTTCACAAACTCTTCCAACACCCATTTCAGGTTGGCCATCGAGATGTCTTTGTCGATGCACAGACCTTCAACCTGATGAAACATCGGCGTGTGAGTCTGGTCATAATCCGCACGATACACGCGGCCCGGCGCAATCACTCGGATCGGCGCGCCCTGCTTTTCCATCGAACGGATCTGTACCGGCGAGGTATGTGTGCGCAGGATATGCGGCGCGCGCTCATCCGCCTCGTCGCGGTGCATATAGAAGGTGTCCATCTCGGCGCGAGCCGGGTGATGGCTTGGGATGTTCAGCGCGTCGAACACATACCAATCGGTGTCGATCTGCGGGCCTTCGGCCACGGCAAAGCCCATATCGGCAAAAATCGCGGTGATCTCTTCGGTCACCTGCGAAATTGGGTGGATGCTGCCCTGACGCTGCGGGCGGGCGGGCAAGGTCACGTCCAGCCATTCTTCCGACAGACGCGCCTCAAGCGCGGCATCGGCCAGCGCGGCTTTCTTTGCGGCCAATGCCGCGTTGATCTCGTCTTTCAGCGCATTCAGCTTTGGACCAGCCACCTGACGTTCGTCTGGGGTCATTTTGCCCAGTTCACGCATTTTCAGGCTAATTTCGCCTTTTTTACCCACGGCCTGTACGCGCAGTTCCTCGAGCGCGGCTTCGTCGCCAGCGTCATTGATGAGCGTAAGGTACTTATCGCGCAGATCGTCCATCGGGGGCCTCCTGAAGTTCCGCCCGAGCGTTACCCTGATGGCGCGCGCGTGGCAAGCCGGTTGCGGCGAGAGATCAGAAAGCTGCGCTCTTCTGGTGCCTGTGCCAGCGCAATCGCCTGATCATAAGCTGCGAGCGCTGCGTCGCCCTGCCCGATCCGCGCCAAAAGATCGGCCCTGCAGCTATGATAGGGTTGATATGCCGCCAGATGCTGCGCCGCGCCGCTGGCTTCCAGCTCTCGCAAGGCCTGGTCTGGCGATGTTGCATAAGACTGCGCAACTGCATGATTGACCCAAAGCACGGGATTGGGCTGGCGGCGGATCAGCACCGAATAAAGCGCGACAATCTGGGTCCAATCCGTGTGCGCAAACTCTTCCGCTTGCGCATGAAGCGCACTGATCGCGGCCTGAATGGTATAGGGATGAGCCCGCCCCTGACGCAGCGCGACCTCGACCAAGTCCAACCCCTCGCGGATCATTCCACGGTCCCAGCGCGCGCGGTTCTGGATCTCAAGCGGCACATAGCCCCCGGCCCCGTCACTGCGCGCCAGCCTTCTGCTCTCGCCCAAAAGCATCAGCGCCAGCAATCCCGTGATCTCGGCATGCTCTGGCAGACAGGACCTCAAAATTCGGCCCAGACGAATGGCCTCCCCTGCCAGATCACCGCGCGACAGCGCCCCGGAACTGCTGCGGTACCCTTCATTGAAGATCAGATAGATGACCTGCAACACCCCTTCGATACGTTCAGGCAGGTCTTCGGGATCGGGCAGACGAAACCGGATACCCGCCACCTGCATCTTTTTTTTGGCCCGCGTCAGCCGCGCCGCCATGGCCTCGGGCTTATCAAGGAACGCCGAGGCAATTTCTTGTGTTGTCAGCCCCCCCAGCGCCCGCAGGGTCAGCGCCACCCGCGACTTTTCCTCAAGCGCCGGATGACAACAGGTGAAAATCAGCTCGAGCCGATGGTCTGGCAGCGTGCGACCATCCCCCTCCTGCGGCGCGTGCTGCCAATGCCAAAGCGTCAACTCATCCGCTTTGTCCTCGGCTGTGCGTGCCCGGCGCAACCGATCCACGGCCTTGCGTCGGGCCGTGGTGATCAACCAGGCATCCGGATCGCGCGGCACGCCCCGTTCTGGCCAATGTTCCAAAGCTGCAACCATGGCATCCTGCAGGGAATCCTCGGCGAGCGAAAAATCCCCGCCAAAGGACACCAGCACAGCCAAAAGCCTCCCCCAATCCTCGCGGATCAGCCGGGTGATCTGACCCGAGATATCGGATTGGGGGAGCATGAAGGCTTAATCAAACACCATGATCGGGCGCACTTCGACGCGACCATATTTGGCCGTGGGGATGTCCGCTGCACATTTCAGCGCCTCATCCAGATCGGCGCATTCCAACAGATAATACCCGCCAAGCTGTTCCTTGGTTTCCGCAAAAGGCCCATCCACGGTCTCAACCTTACCACTGCTCACCGACACGGTGGTCGCCGTCGAAATCGGCTGCAACGCATCACCGGCCACAAATTTGCCCTCGTCACGCATCCGCTTGGTGAAGGTCATATAGTCCTGCATATAGGCGCCAAACTCTTCTGTACCGGGCTGGGGGTCGGCGCCCTCGACGCCATAAATCAAAAGCATGTATTGCATGGTCAAATCCTCATGTCTGAAACGAAAGGCTTATACCCTTCTGCATACCAGACGTCTGGGATTTGGCGAAATCGACATTGGCGAAAAATTTTCTGCTTTTTTTTGTCTCACACCGGAATACTTGAGTATTCCTGTTTGATTTATCTCAAGGCGATCCGCCGAGGTATCCCTAGCTTTGCCACAAAGGAGATCCTCATGGCACAAGCCCTTGCTGCATTTTTCTCATCAGGATTTCGCCCGATGTTCCTGAGCGCCGCCCTGTGGGCCGCGCTCTCCATGTCTCTTTGGATCCTGTATTGGACCGGCTCGACCAACTGGGAACCAAGTTGGCCTGCGCTCGACTGGCATGTCCATGGGCTCTTGTTCGGCTACGGCAGCGCCGTGCTCTGTGGATTTCTGTTCACCGCCATCCCCAACTGGACCAACCGACCACCGGTCGCTGGCCCACCCCTGGCCGCCCTCTGGCTGCTCTGGGTCACCGGCCGCGTGGCCACCGCTTCGGCTTTGCCTTGGGCTCTCACACTCGGGCTAGATGTCGGGTTCCTGCTGCTTGTTTGCCTGCTAGCCGCGCGCGACATTCTGGCGGCAGGCAATCGTCGCAATCTTCCCGTGATTGCAATGGTTGCCCTGTTTGCCGTTGCCAACACGTTGTTTCATCTCGACATTTTCACTGAGTCACCCGCGTCTTCCGGCAATGGCACACGCATGGGCATCGCTCTGCTGATCATACTGATCAGCCTCATTGGCGGCCGGATCATCCCGATTTTCACCACCAACTGGCTGAAACAACGCAACGCAACAAAACTGCCCGTGCAATTCAACCGGAATGACGGCGCTGTCCTCGCCGCATCGGCACTGACACTGATCCTCTGGACCCTCACCCCCAACAGTCAGACCACCGGCTCTGCACTTGGGATTGTCGGCCTTGCACATCTTTGGAGGCTATGCCGCTGGCAGGGGCACCGCACTGGGTCTGAGCCACTTATCCTCGCGCTCCATGTCGCCTATCTCTTTGTTCCACTTGGCTTTCTTCTGACGGCGCTGGCCGCCTTTGACCTCATGACCCCCATGGCAGGCCAACACGCCTGGACCGCTGGCGCATTGGGCGGCATGACGTTGATTGTCATGACCCGCGCCAGCCTCGGTCACTCGGGCCGCCCCCTCAAAGCCTCACACCTCGACACCACGTTCCTATCTCTGATCGGCCTCGCCGCGGGCACCCGAATCCTTTCCGCGCTTGACGTCTGGTCTGAGCCATTGCTGCATCTCTCGGCCACACTCTGGATTGTTGGCTTCACCCTCTTTGTGCTGCGCTTTGGCAAAGGCATGTTTCAGCCCCGTCCCACCGCCGCCTAAGCCGGTACAGGCTTCTTCTTTTCGAAAATACTCTGGGGTGAATGCGCCGCAGGCGCAGAGGGGCAACGCCCTTCATCACACAGTCAGCAACAAAAAGGCCGCCCCAAATACTGGAGCGGCCCAAATTTTCAGAAGATCAAGAGATCTTAGGCCGCCAGAGCGCCCTTTGCCTGATCCACGATCGCAGCAAATGCTTCGGGCTCGTGAACAGCAAGATCAGCCAGAACTTTACGGTCGACTTCGATGCCGGCCAGGTTCAGACCATTGATGAACTTCGAATATGTCAGTGCTTCGTCATGCGCACGCACAGCGGCGTTGATACGCTGGATCCACAGAGCGCGGAAGTTGCGCTTGCGGTTATGACGGTCGCGGGTTGCATACTGGTTCGCTTTATCAACCGCCTGTGCCGCTACCTTGAAGGTATTCTTGCGGCGGCCATAGTAACCTTTGGCCTGCTTGACGATTTTCTTGTGACGCGCGTGGGTGACGGTTCCGCCTTTTACTCGGGACATAGTGGTATCTCCTCTTAGCGGTCGTACGGCATGTAGCCCTTGACGGTCTTCGCGTCAGGAGCAGACAAAGTGGTGGTGCCGCGTGCGTCGCGGATGAATTTGGTGCTACGCTTGATCATGCCGTGGCGTTTGCCGGCCTGACCTGCCATGACCTTACCGGTCGCAGTCACCTTGAAGCGCTTTTTGGCGCTCGACTTGGTCTTCATCTTGGGCATTTCATTCTCCGGTACTTGGGCGCGACTCGGCATGCCACATGGGCCGGACGCGCGGTTGAAGCCGCTTAATTAGTGGGGAAGTGTGCAATAGGCAAGGCTCGATATAGACATGAAGCGCAAAAACCTCGCCCCATCGCTTTGACCGTTGCAGGAGCTGATCTATCTGAAAGGCCGTGGTTTACAAACAGAAATCTCGCACTCCACGCGCCTTGACTATGACCCCAGAAGCCAAACTATTGTTTATGCAAGACAACATCTTCCATTTCACCATCTGGACGGCGCACACTTAAGGGAATGTGATCCCCTTTTTCATGCGCCTGAAGGATCTGCTGCAACACAAAATGCGTCTTGAGCGGATGACCCGCCGCTGAGAGAATTCGGTCACCGGGCCCAAGACCCACGGCTCCGGCCGCGCTGCCGCCGCGTGGAGGATGAAGGTAAACCGAATCGTCCTGAGAAATGGGCCCAAACTCCTGCCATGCATCACTGAGACTGCGTCGTGCGCCCTGACCACACAGGCAAATGCCATGACTGCAGGCCGGACAGCTGCAGGTGCAGCACTCACCCGCGCGCTCCATCTCCCACAACAAGGCCTCGTGCAGGATTTGGAAAACGGTATGGATCTGTTCAACATAGGCCCGCATATGCGCCAACGCGAGATCCGCAGTATTTTCACGCCCGTCTAAAATACTGTCATGGGCGCGTAACGCTGTTGCCCGTAAAACCGCATAAGAGGCCACTTGTTGATTGAGCAAACCCAAAAGCTGGGTCAGACCTGAGGTGACCGGTTGCCCCTCATCACATTCAAAGCGCCACCCCTGCCCAACTGGCGGCACAGATGGTGCAGCACTTGTCAGTTTATCTATGCGAGATTGTAGAGCACTGCGATGTGCCACGCTGATCTGGCGGATCAGATCAAGCAGACGTTTGCCGACAATATAGCTTTGAATATGTGGTGCAAACTCTTGAACAAACGCGTTCAACGCGGCTTCGGTTCCGGTCATTTTCACCAGATGAAACAGTAAACGAGCAGTTTTGGTCATAACCGGCCCTCACTATATGCTGAGAGCAGTCTACCTCATTTCACGGATTTCCACCAATTTCGCCGCTCAACGCTAATTCAGCAGGCGTCCAAGCTCGCTATAAACGACGTTTGGAATATCAGACCAATGATAGCCTGAAGGTTTAGCCTGCAGCGCAAAGATCACGCATCCCGCACCTATAACTGCAACAACGGCCGCTACCCGAGGGGAGCGGCCATCTGACATGGCAGAAACAATTGCCGGGATCGCCAAAACACTCAAGACCATCCCAACAACCAGCGCCGTATCTGGGTTCATCAGATCAGCCTCCCGGTTATTACACCGGGACAAGCTTACTCTGGGTCGGTGCTATAAATCAAACGTTCGTCACATGGGGCCACGCGCAGAATGTTTGTAGTGCCCGGAATGTTGAACGGCACACCTGCAGTTACAACAATCTGCTCGTTTTCCTCAGCAATTCCCGACCGGCGCGCAGCCCGCGCGGCATTGACCACCGCCTGTTTAAAGCGCTCGAGCTCACCGGTCAGCACACAAAGAGTACCCCAGCTCAGCGACAGGCGACGTGCGGCACGGCGCGAACTTGTCATGGCAATAATCGGCACCCGGGGACGTTCCCGTGCAACCAGTGCCGCTGTGGTCCCCGAGGAGGTAAAGCAGCAGATCGCCTTAATGTCGGTGGTCTCGGCAATCTCGCGTGCTGCGGCCACAATGCCATCCGCTACGGTGTGACGCTTGGCGATGCGGCTGGCCTCGATGATCTCGGTATAGGTCGGGTCATTCTCAACCTCGATTGCGACCGCATCCATGGTGCTAACCGCTTCGATCGGATATTGGCCCGCAGCCGATTCTGCCGACAGCATAATTGCATCCGAACCTTCGTAGATCGCGTTCGACACGTCCGACACTTCGGCCCGCGTCGGCATTGGCGATTCGATCATCGATTCGAGCATCTGCGTGGCAACAATCACTGGCTTGGCCGCAGCCCGGCATTTGCGCACCAGACGTTTCTGAATTGGTGGCACGTTTTGAACCGGAAGCTCGACGCCCAGATCCCCACGGGCCACCATGATACCATCAGAGGCCGCAAGGATTTCGTCGAAGCTTTCGACGCCCGCAGGCTTTTCGATCTTCGACAGGATCGCAGCGCGCCCATCAGCCAGATCGCGGGCGTCCCAGACATCCTGAGGACGCTGAACAAAGCTCAGAGCCAACCAGTCGACGCCAAGTTCACAAACAAATTCCAGATCCGCGCGGTCTTTTTCCGACAGGGCGGCCAGCGGCAAAACCACGTCTGGCACGTTTACGCCTTTGCGGTTCGAAATGACACCGCCGGTCACAACCACACAATTTGCGAAATCTTCACCACAGTCTTCGACTTTCAGGCGAATTTTGCCGTCATTGACCAGCAAAGTCGCCCCTGGGCGCAGAGCGGCAAAAATTTCGGGATGAGGCAGGTTCACGCGAGAAATGTCACCCGGGGCCTCATCCAGATCCAAACGGAAGGCTTCACCAGCAACAAGATCTTCGCCAGCGTCATTAGCAAAAACACCAACCCGCAGCTTTGGGCCTTGAAGGTCCGCCAAAATCGCAATCGGGCTGTCCAGATCCTTTTCGATCTGACGAATGATCTTGTGACGCTCGGCAATCTCGTCATGGCTGCCGTGGCTCATGTTCAGACGGAACACATCGGCCCCGGCTTCATGCAGAGCACGGATCATATCATATGAGGTGGATGCCGGGCCAAGCGTGGCCACGATCTTAACTTTTCTCGAGCGTTTCATAGTGCCCTGCCTCCTTATATACGGCGCAGCGGATGGGGTCGGCCAACTGGCGGATTGGATTTATCCCGTTTTCCGCCATTGTTACCGCTAACGTTTCGCGTTGCTTATTGCCTATTTCCCTTTGCCGCGCAACTGACCTATGACATGCGTGCAAGAGATGACGTTACAATGACATATGAGCCATATCACATTGAAGGGGCCAGCCGGAAAAGCCGCTGGTTGATCACCTGCGACCATGCGCGCAACACGGTGCCCCCTGAACTTGGCGGTTGCCTTGGGCTTCCCACCGAAGACATGAACCGCCATATCGCCTTTGATCCCGGCGCTTTGGGGGTTTGCCTTGCCCTTGGTGAGGCCTTGAACGCACCCGTTGCGGCCACAAACTTTTCTCGCCTTGTGATTGATCCCAATCGTGGCGAGGATGACCCCACCCTTCTGATGAAGCTCTATGACGGGTCCATCATTCCAGGAAACCGCGCCGCTGACAGTGCTGAAAAATTACGCAGACTTGATGCCTATCACCGGCCCTACCACCGCGCGGTGGAACAGATCATCGATGGCCGAGAGGATGTTGTGATTGTTGCGGTGCATTCCTTCACGCCCCAACTGCGCGGCCGCGCACCCCGTCCGTGGCACATTGGCATCTTACATGCCTGGGATGCCCGGCTGTCCGACCCGCTGATTGCCGATCTTGAGGCACAGGATGATCTGACCGTGGGCCGCAACCAGCCCTATGATGGCCACCTGCCCGGCGATTCCGTGGATCGTCATGCCTTGAAGCACGGCCGACAAAATACACTTATTGAACTGCGCAATGATTTGATTGCCACCACAGAGCAGCAAAACGCATGGGGTCACCGGCTTGCCCCCATGCTGGAGGCGGCTCTGACACAGGCAGAGAGCTGAGGAGAGACCCATGGATGATCAAACCCGTATCGAACTGGAAGCCGCCGCCTTTCGCCGGCTGCGCCAACACCTGATGGAAGACCGCACCGATGTGCAGAACATCGATATGATGAACCTTGCCGGGTTCTGCCGCAACTGCCTGAGCCGCTGGTATCAGGAAGCTGCCAATGAATGTGGCATCGAGATGGGCAAAACCGAAGCGCGCGAACTCTACTACGGCATGACCATGGATGAGTGGAAAGCCAACTATCAAACCGAGGCGAGCCCCGCCAAACAAGCCGAATTCGAAGTCGCCTTCAAAGAGAATGTGACAGACAAACAGTAACGCTGTGCCGAACAGAAAAGCATCGCCCGAAGATTTCTTTGGGCGATGACTGAATCGGATATCGACTGTGCGGACAAAGTTGCCGTTTCCGTCTGCCATGTTGTTGTCTGCTTTGGATCACTTGATTTTTGTGTAGAATTCAATGCAGCTAGGGAGGCTGATCTGTCTACATGGATAATGAAGCTTGGATGGTGGTGTCTTGGGGAAGTTTTTGGTTCGTTTTCTCGCTTTGGGCGTCAGGTTATTCTTTTACACACCCAAGGTGGCAACCACCGCGCGTCATGTGGATGTCGAGCCTTTTGTTGTTTATGGACAGGTTCTTCAAAAGAGTTACCAAGACGTCAATTATGGAACTTCATGAAGAAAGAAATAAGTTTTCTTGGCGCCTGATCGTTTGGGCACTTAAGTTGTCCGATTGTGATCAACTCTCTTATCCGCAAAAACTTGAACGAGCTTTTTGTACGCAGGGAACCGTGGGCGCGCTTTTCTTGATCGTTTATGGATTAGCTCTCGCGAGCTTCTGAAATCATGAGAAAATGACTTCGCTAAAGCGTCCATCCTGCGGCATCGGTGACTCGGGGTTCAAACCCGACCTTCACTGCGGGTACGGCACCGCTGCTACAGACAAGAGTCGGACTCAATATGAAAGGTCTGCTTCTGCGAAAGGTAGAGGTGCAAATGGGATCGCGCCACTTGCGAGCAGCCTATCCCTAAGTCCTTCCGCAAACCTATGCGCAAATGCTTCGCGTTCCGAAGCTGGTCTGGAAAAGTAGAGGTTTTCGGCGACCTCCAGATCGGCGTCTAGCGCAGTTTTATCGTCCAGAACTTTTTGATGATAATCAGCCAGATGCCCAAGCTCGTGCAGAAAACTCCGGTAGAGTATCGTGTTCCGCACAGCCTCTTCGGTGAGCACCGCCACACGATCTCGCTTGGTTTCGACAAAGACGTGCCCATCTCGTAGAAGACGCGCGTATTTGGCTCGATCTTCCAAGGTCATTCGCTTTGACCTTTGTAACGGCGCTCCCAGCTCCTGAGCCTCTACGACAATTGCAGCTCCATGATGCTTGGCAAACTCCGCGAAATACAAAAAACGGCCCCAGGTTGGGTTCTGCTGGTTTTGTGTTCTATTGGGCTGCCGAAACGCAACGGTGTCCGGCAGATCAGGGACAAGATTTGAAACTTCAGTCAACAGTTTGACAATGTCGGCGGGCGAGCACCCATATGAGAAACCCGCGCGGGGGGCCTCAAATAGAACCTTCACGTGGCTGTCGCCAACCTTGACGCTTTCAAAACCAAGCTTCTCAAGCCGCTCAAAGTAGAGTGAGCAGTTCCCGTGTTTGTCCAACCAGGTCACCGGAATACGCATGTCGTTGGACTTCGAAAAGCCTGACGCCTTGGTTCCAATTCGCCTATTTCGACGCTCTGGCCGCCAAACACCCGTCAAAAACAATCCTTTCGAAATTCTCGAACCGACGTTAGCGAAGCCTGCTCCTATGTCCAGATTATGTGGCCCAGGACAATGGCGGCGGCAGTTGCAACGAGGTATAGTCAACCCGCATTACCCGACGTCCAGACTGCACTTTCGCGGGTTTCGATGAATGCAGCGTGAGCATCTTGAGGATCAGAACATCTCCTCTTTGAGCTTCGCAAACCTCGATCGGGTAAGAATTTGCCGCCATTTCATCCTCAGCCGATGAGACAATCCCACCTTTGTGGCTTCCGACCGCAATCTCCATGGCTCCGTTGGACCGATCTGTGTCGTCCAAATGAACCCGAACAAAGAGCATGTGTTCCAGAACTGATTGCGGTGGTTCGCAATGCCAGGTGCCCGACTTTTTTGTCCAATTGCTGAACCCGGCGGTATCTGTCTTTTCGTTGACGGCAATGACACGGTCTTGATGCCAGGGAACACCCCAATTGACCTTTTCTGACTTGTTAAAAGCGACCACACGAACAGGCTCCGCCTTATGGTCAAGCTGTCGAATTGCATTCCCAAGTGAGCCGTCACGCGAAAGCGCCGCATCCAGCGCCCTCGACGCGCCTAGTCGTTGTCCCGCTTTGGCTGTGTCTGCCGTTACCTCGTCAAATAGCGTAAGGTCAGATGGCGAAATAGCGTTCCTGAACCAAACCCGCCCGTATGTTTCAAATTCTTCTTCAAAGAGTTGGTTGCTTTGCATCACTGTCTGCGTCTTGCCTAAAAAATTATCTGCGTTGCAAAACATTATCACCCGGGGTTCTTGCCAAACCGACGCCTCACCTCCTACGCTTTCAGCGGTTCTCGAAGCGGCGCAGCATTTCAGAAACAATGTCAAAGTCTTCATCACTTATAAAGGTTTGGCCTACGTCGTTTTCAAGCTCTTTTAGGATGTAGTATTCACCACTTTTAATAATCTTTCCCCTCTTGAGTGCCTGACCTAAGATCTTGGCAACTAGCTCTGCTTCTGACTGGAACTCAAAACCCATTTCTTTTCGGAAATCCCTTAGGAATTGGCGACTTTCGGAAGCGACCTCCTCGCAGTCAGAATAGGCCAAATAGCAAAGATGGGAGTATGTGTGGGAGTACCACTCACGCACGATTTTAAGAACTTGTCTGTATTGGTAACCCGCGTTGTCGAAGTT
Source organism: Pelagimonas sp. (assembly GCA_049116335.1). Lineage (GTDB taxonomy): Bacteria > Pseudomonadota > Alphaproteobacteria > Rhodobacterales > Rhodobacteraceae > CANMIH01. Next base: position 90,106 of record JAGDYZ010000019.1, read on the forward strand.
CTCAAGGAACGCGGTGCTCGGCGCCACAATTTCATTGAGGTCCTCTTGAGAAACGTTTCCCTTGAGCTTTTTGATGCTCAAAATTCTCCAATCTCGGTAAAAATCCAGTCCTTTCAGAAGCCGGAGCAACTCACTTCTAGCCGCATCTCGCTTTTCTTTCTGTGTCACGTTTCACCCTTGGTCCGACCACATAATCAGTGAAATATCTACCCGAGCCCGTCCCTTAACATTCAGCAAGACGGGCTCGACGCGGTCATTGAACTTCGAGCCCAACAGGGTTTCACATACCATTTACTGCAATGGGCAGAAGCGCTCGGATTTCCCCTACAAACTGCGGCTCAAGTTTTGGGAAGTCTTGCCATCACGGCCTGAAATGCCGGACGGGCGCGCAGACGCTCCAGATATGTGGCAAAGGTCTGGTCCGGCTCGGGAAACCCTGCGTTCCCGGCCCAGTTCGCACAATGGCACAGCACAATATCCGTGATGGTCATCGTGTCCCCCATGAGGAAATCCCCGGACATCTCGTCCATCAGACGATCTATGTTGCGCTGATACTCAAGTTTACAGGTCGGTTTGACCGCGCCCACCCGCTCGTCTTCCGGCAGGATGAAGCTGTGGCGCGCCGCGGTCCACAACAACGCGTCCACCTCATCCAGCAGCCGAAACATCATGGCATCCTGTTCGGCGCGTTCGAAACTGCCAGACGGTGCAGTAAAGGCTCCATGTGCATCCGCCAGATAGTTGAGCATCGCAGAGGAATCAGTCAGCACGCGATCAACGACTTTCAACACCGGGACTTTCCCACGCGGATTGAGCGCCAAAACCTCGGGAGAATGCGGGAATTCAGCGTGGTGAGTATAGGGAACGCCAAGCTCTTCCAGCAGCCAAAGCACCCGAAAGGTGCGGGTTCGGACCGCACCATAAACTGTATAGGTCATCAAAATCCTCCTGTTCCCGCGCAGGGTAAAGCAGGATCAGCGGCGCGCAAGATAGGCCAGCCTCACAAATGCGCGTTCAACCAGGGCCAAAGCTGGGGCTTTTTGCCCGGCTGAGCGTAGCGTCAGATCTGTGTCCATCAGAACCCCAAGCGCATTTTCCAGCCGATCAATAGACCAGCCCTGCGCCTGCCGAACCATACGATCACGACGCGGGCCAAAAATCGGAGGGCGCATGCGTTGCACCCCTTGAGCCGGTCCACCTGGCGCCGACGCCAGCGCATAAAGCGTCCGAAAATGGCGCATCCCCATGATCAACAGGGTCACAGGCGCCACACCTTGCGCCGCAAGCCGTTGCATCACTGGTGCGATCTCTTTCATCCGGGCCTCGGCCAGCACGTTGAAAATCTCATCCATTTCCGCTTCGATCGAGGCGGGGGCATTCAAAGTGACCTCATCCGCCGTCAGCGGTGTGGCGTCTTCCATTTTATAGAGCGCTGTTTTTTCCAACACCTGCCGGAAGTCACCGGGCGTGAGGCCGCGCGCCAGATTTTCGAGCGCGGCCATCGCATCCGGGCTTACCGATTGCAGACCCGCGCGCGCCAGCTCGGATTCAATCTCGGCCCGCCCCATTGGGTCATTATACAGCGCCGCGGATAAGGCAACTTTGCTGCCTTCAAACACCTTCCGCAGTGCCGATTTCGCGGTCAGCTGGCCACCGGTCACGATGATCTGTGCATCGCCTTCGCGCCATTCACCCAGAGCTGTGGTAAAGATTTTGGACAACCCGTCCGTCGCCTCTTCGACCAGAACTGCACGCGCGCCGGGAAAGAACCCCTGTGCCTTGACCGCATCCAGCAAAAGCGCCGGTTCTTTGCGCAACTCAGCCCCCTGAATACGGGTCAGGCGCATTTCGGCCTCGCCTTCCGGCCCGACAATGTTGCCGATCACCTCTTGGCGTTTCATCGCCACGCGCATGGTGTCTTCGCCAAAGATCAACAACCCTGACACTTTCGGATCTGGGTTGCGAAAGAAATTGTTGGCGTCGCGGGCGTTTAGCTTCATGCGGGAAGGTCTGAGGCCGTCAGAAGCAGATCATCAATCACCTGATCTGCTAGAATGACCATCAGGCGCTCTTTGGCGTCGCGTTCGGCACTGAGCGTCGCCACAGTCGACCCGGTGGTGGAATAGCCGGTGAAGGCCGTGGTTTTGCCCTCTGCCAGGACCACTTTGGTCACCGCGTCGCGCAGAATATAGGCCGCTTCTCCGTCCAGACGATACCGTGTGGTGGATCCGGTGGATGTTGACCCGAAACCAGCTTTCTTAGAGGAAAGAGACAACTCCATGTCAAACCGCCTGCCCCGCCCCATTCGGGCTTCAAAGCGGCGGTTAAATTCAAATGCCCGGTCAGTGCTGGGCGCGGGCAGAGCTATCGAGGATTGCAATCGCGCCCCGGCCCCACCTGGCCCATAGACTGGGGTAAAGCCGCAGGCCCCGGTAGCGAGGCCTGCTAGCAAAAAGGTTCTTCGGTTAGACAACCACATTGATGATACGTCCCGGCACCACGATAAGCTTCTTCGGCTGGCCTCCATCCAAGGCCTTGACCACAGCTTCATGGGCCAGCGCAGCTTTTTCAACCTCTTCCTTCGGAAGATCCGCCGCGAGCACAATTTCGCCACGACGCTTACCGTTGATCTGGATCGGCAGGGTCACGCTGTCTTCCACCAGCATCTTTTCATCGGCCACCGGCCAGACGGCATTCGCCACCAGACCTTCGCCCCCCAACAGGCTCCACAGCTCTTCGGCAAGGTGCGGCGTCATAGGGGACATCAACTGCACCAGCGTGCGGGCCGCCTGTTTTTTGACCGCACTGCCCGCCTTGGATTTTGCAACGGCGTTGGTGAAGGCATAAAGCTTGGCGATCGACGCATTAAAGCCAAAGCTGTCGACGCCCAGTGTCACGTCGCGGATGGCCTTATGAGTTTCCCGCAGCAGGGCATCATCTTCTTTGGTCGGCGGCACATCACCGGCGGCGATCTCGGCGCAGACACGGAAGACACGGCCAAGGTGCTTATGCGCGGCTTCGGCACCCGAAGCGGTCCATTCTACGTCCCGCTCGGGAGGCGAATCGGACAGAACAAACCAACGCGCGGTGTCCGCACCGTATTGTTTGATGATATTCATCGGATCGACAACGTTGTTCTTCGACTTCGACATCTTGGCCGAGGGGATGGTTTTCACCTCGGTGCCATCCGCCAAAAAGCCTTTGCCGTCGCGCAGTTCAACGTCTTCCGGATAGTGATACACCGGACGACCGTCTTTACCCTCAGTCTGGAAGATCGCGTGGGTCACCATGCCCTGGGTGAACAAGGCATTGAACGGTTCGCGCGCGCTATCGGGCAGATGTCCGGTGATGTTCATCGCCCGCGCAAAGAAGCGCGAATAAAGCAGGTGCAAAATCGCGTGTTCGATACCACCAATATACTGGTCAACATTCATCCAGTATTCGGCTTCTGCCAGATCCGTCGGGGTCTCCGCACGAGGCGCCGTGAAGCGCGCGAAATACCACGAGCTGTCCACGAAGGTGTCCATGGTGTCGGTTTCACGCTGGGCTGGCTTGCCACAGTTCGGGCAGGCGCAGTCACGCCATGTCGGGTGACGGTCCAGCGGGTTGCCCGGAATATCGAACGACACATCGTCCGGCAGAGCAACCGGCAGGTTCTCTTTCTTCTCAGGCACCACACCGCAGTCGTCGCAGTGAACAACTGGGATCGGGCAACCCCAATAACGCTGGCGGCTCAGGCCCCAGTCCCGCAGACGGAACTTGGTGACACCTGTGCCCCAACCGTCTTTTTCGGCCTGATCCACCGCCGCATCGACAGCCACGTCGCCGGTCTGCTCGGTCTCACCCGCAAACCCACGCAGGTAGGTGACTTTTTCGGTTTTCGCCGGGACAAAGGCCTCGGTGATGTCTTCCTCACCAAAGACCGGAATGATCGGCAGTTCGTATTTGGTCGCAAACTCATAGTCGCGCTGGTCATGGGCCGGGCAGGCAAAGATCGCGCCGGTGCCGTAATCCATCAGGATAAAGTTGGCGATCCAGACCGGCAGTTCCCAATTCGGGTCCAACGGATGTTTGACGCGAATGCCTGTGTCGACGCCAAGTTTCTCGGCCTTTTCCAACGCTTCAGCGGTGGTGCCGCCTTTGCGCATCTCGGCGATCTTCTCGGCCAGTTCGGGGAATTCCCCTTCCAGCTCTTTCGAAATCGGGTGATCCGGCGAGATACCCACAAAGGACGCCCCCATCAGGGTGTCAGGACGGGTGGTATATACGGTGATCGGCTCCTCACCGTCGGTGCGTTCAAAGCCGAACTCCAGACCGCGCGATTTGCCGATCCAGTTCGCCTGCATCAGCTTCACTTTGGCCGGCCAATCATCCAAACTATCAATGGCCGACAAAAGCTCATCCGAGTACTCGGAGATCTTAAAGAACCACTGGGTCAGCTCACGGCGCTCAACCTCGGCGCCTGACCGCCAGCCTTTGCCGTCAATCACCTGTTCGTTGGCCAGAACGGTCATGTCGACCGGGTCCCAGTTCACAACGGCGTTTTTGCGGTAGACGAGACCCTTTTCAAGGAAGTCGATGAACAGTGCCTGCTGCTGGCCATAGTATTCCGGGTCGCAGGTGGCAAACATCCGTGTCCAGTCGAGACCAAAGCCAAGCGGCTTCATCTGGCCGACCATGGTGTCGATGTTGTCATAAGTCCATGTTTTCGGATGACCGCCCGAGGCCATGGCCGCGTTTTCGGCCGGCATGCCAAAGGCATCAAAGCCCATGGGGTGCAGCACGTTGTGACCTGTCGACAGCTTATAGCGCGCGATCACATCACCCATGGTGTAGTTGCGCACATGGCCAATATGGATACGTCCCGACGGATAGGGGAACATCTCAAGCACGTAGTATTTCGGCTTATCCCCTTCGCGCGTGGCATGAAAGGTTCCGGCCTCTTCCCAGGCCTGTTGCCATTTAGGCTCGATCGAAGCGGGGTCATAGCGCGACATGGTGTTTCCTCTGACGGGTCAGGATTTTATGCGGTGATAGGCCCAAGCACGCGCGGCGTCCAGTCTGGGGCGTGAATTTCGCACAGGCCTTGGCCTGAATGCGCCATCGTGGCACAAGGTCGACAAGAGTTTTTGAGGCCTGCGTAGATGAAAATCCTATTTATCCATCAGAATTTCCCCGGACAGTACAAACACCTCGCCCCGGCTTTGGTGCGTGCCGGACATCAGGTTGTCGCGCTCACCTGCAAGGTCAAAGAGCCCACCAATTGGAATGGCGTTCAGGTTGTCCCCTACGCGGTCCAAGGCAGCAGCACCCCAAAAATCCATCCGTGGCTTGCGGATTTCGAAACCAAGCTGATCCGCGCAACATCGTGTTACCGCGGCGCAAAGGGCTTGAAGGAGCAGGGCTTTGAACCGGATGTGATCTGCGCCCACCATGGCTGGGGCGAAAGCATGTTTCTCAAAGACATTTGGCCGAATGCCCGGCTTGGGCTCTATTGCGAGCTTTATCACCTGACCGGTCCTGAGATGCTCAATTTTGATCCCGAGTTCCCGAGTAAAAATCCCGAAGCCGATGTTTTGCGGATTCGCATGAAGAATATGAACAATCGGATACACGAAGAGGTCATGGACGCGGGCATCAGCCCGACGCAGTTTCAGGCCGACACCTTTCCGGCCCGCTGGCGGGATCGCATCACCGTCACACATGATGGAATCGACACCGATTTGGTGAAACCGAATCCCCTGGCCACCTTGAAGGTCAATGATGGTCTTACTCTGACTCAGGATGATGAGGTCATCACCTTTATCAACCGCAACCTCGAACCCTATCGCGGCTACCATATTTTTATGCGCGCCCTGCCTGAGATCCTGAAACGCCGTCCCGAGGCACATATTGTGCTGCTGGGCGGCGATGAGGTGTCCTATGGCGCCAAAGCCCCAGCCGGGCAAAGTTGGAAACAGATCTTTATTGATGAGGTCAAAGATCAGATCTCTGAGGCAGACTGGGCCCGGGTCCATTTCATGGGCCGGGTTCCTTATAATGTATACCTGTCGATGATTCAGGTGGGCCGCGCCCATGTATATCTGACCTATCCCTTTGTTTTATCATGGTCTTTGCTTGAATCGATGAGCGCGGGATGCGCCATTCTCGCCAGCGACACCTCACCTGTAAAAGAAGTGATGGTTGATGGTGAAACAGGATGGTTGGCCGACTTTTTTGACAAAGACGCGCTGGTCGACAGGCTCTGCGCCCTACTGGATGACCCAGAGGCGCGGGCAAACCTTGGTGCCACCGCCCGAGCCTATGTGCGTGAAACCTATGACCTCAAAACCATCTGCTTGCCAAAGCATGTCGAGTGGGTTCAAACGCTCGAATCCCTGCAGGCCAGACCGGTTCAGGACTGACACACGCGAATGGGTTAACCTAATATTTGGGGCAAATGAGTACAGATTTCCTATAGAAACAAGGTAATCTGACAATGCGCTCGATCAATCCAGCTTCTTCACGTCTCGCCTTTGCACTCACTCGTGGCTTGATAGCCGCCTGTATTGTCGGACCCGTTCTGACCCTGATCAACCAGTGGTCCGCCATTCAAAATGGCGCGCCCTTGAACTGGATGGCGGCAATTTTCACGGGCGTCATTCCCTTCTGCGTCAGCGGTGTATCGAGCTATCTGGCAAGAGGCGCGGCCCCCATACCTCAAGAGGTCTCGCCAGCTGACCCGAGCCAAGAAGATATCCCAGCTGTTATCCAGGAAGTATATCGAGAGCGGATCTTGCCGCCCCCGGGGTTGGCGGATGCGTTGGATTGTATTGAAACGATCCGCACCAATGCCACCAAAGTGAATCAGTCGTCCCGCGAGCGCGTGACATTCATCTCCAATCTCATCTCGCAGGCCGAAGATTTGGGTCATGGGTTTGAACACCTGTGTGAAGAGGCCAGCCAATCCGCCACAACAGCCTCTCAAGTTGGCCAATCTGTTTGTGGCGTCACCGAAGAAATTGATGCGTTTCTCGACCTGACCGGCCACACATCACGCAAAATCGCCGACATTGCGGCGCCCGTCGAAAAGATTGAGGAAACACTGCTTGAGGTTGGCAATGCCTCGGAAGCAATCCGCGACCTCGCAGAGCGCATTCGCCTTCTCGCGCTCAATTCAGGTGTCGAAGCTGCACGGGTGGGGGCAGCGGGTCGGGGGTTTGCTGTCATCGCCGGGGAAGTTCGCGAACTTGCGAATATGGCTGACGCCGACATAACCCGTATTTTGTCCCGCATTCAGGGCATGAGGGACGCACAATCAGAACTGTCGGAAACCGTCTCTCGGGTTTCACATGCCGCAGAGCAAAGCCTGAAACGTGGCGAATCCTGCCGCAAGATGACCCATGTCATTCAGGGGGACATCACAACCTTGGTAGAACGCATTACAGGAAACAGTGACGAAACCCGGCAGAAATTGCCGTCTTACGCGGGAATCGTACAAGAGATTCAGTGCATCAAGCAAAACACCGAAGCCGCCGTTCTAGGTTCTCAGAAGAACATCTCTCTTTGTGGTGAAGCGATGGATCTGCTGTCAGAAGACCCAAACACTGTCCCGAGCAAAACAGTTCAAGCGGCCTAGCTTCGCTCAAACTAAAAAGCCCCACACAAGCGGGGCTTTTGGCAGACCTTATAATTAGCAATACGCTTAGATGCGGCTGTCGCGCGCGCGCAGCTGGCGCGCACGTGTCAGAATGGCATCTTCGATGGCGCGTGTGGTTGCTGCGTCTGCCGTGCCGGACCGCGTTTGCAGTGAAACGTTCAAAGATCGGGCGTCGAGCGCCGGGTCGGTGACAAGAATCGTCGCGCGATAGGCTCGCCCTCCCCCCGGAGGGGTGCCAAAGCCCGTGGTGATCACACCGGTAAAGGGGTCCACAGACTGCACTGGCAAGAATTCCAATGTCTCAAGCGCGGCATTCCAGATGTATTTGTTGACCGCGCCGATCTGGCCCTGGTCGTCGCGCGACTTGAAAATATCCCAGATCGTGCTGTCAGACCGACTGTTATAGCGCGATGCTTGGATCTCTTTCGTGATCTCCTCAGCGGACGGCGTATTCACCGGTTCACGGTCCTTTCGGTTTCCAAGCACACCACACCCTGCCTGCAAACCCAGAGCAGACACCAGAGCAACGCCCAATAAGATTCGTGATTGTGCCACTGGCAGTCTCCCACACTAAGATCTGTTTCAGGTTTGAATACAGGCGTGTTTTCGAACCGGCAAGCAAGGATTACCTTATTATTCCTATAGCACTGGCCATTCCCCGCCGAGCCCGCCCGAAGGCTTGTGGCAATTGCGCATCACTCATCCGCTTGTTGGCCATCTGGTTTTCGCACGGCTTGCAAACCCCGGGGTGGAAAGCGCATAGACAGGGCATCACAGTCGGACGATCGACTGGATAGTGCCTTTGAACACATGAGGGAAACAATGAAAAACATCCTGTTCGCATCCACCGCACTGGTTGCTCTCGGCGGCGCAGCTGCTGCAGACGTAGCAATCTCCGGCTCGGCTGAAATCGGTATCTTCGGCGGCAAAACTGCTGCTGGCGCGACCACCGAAATGCAGTTCCACACCGACATCGACGTAAACTTCTCGATGAGCGGTGAAACCGACAACGGCCTGTCGTTCGGTGCATCGATCGATCTCGACGAAACTGACGGCGCAGCCGCAGTAGGTTCGTCGAATGCATTCGACGCTGACAACCAAGGCGGCGAGACATACTTCGTAGCCTTCGGCAACGCACGTCTGGACATGGGCGACACCGATGGCGCGTTTGACGCGGCCATGATCGAAGTTAACCTGGTTGGCGGTTCGATCAACGACGCTGAAACAGCACACGCTGGCTTCAACGGCAACGCTGGCCTGGACGGCACCTTCGACGGTCAGATCGCTCGCTTCTCGTACACCACCGCTGGCTTCACCGGCCACGCATCGGTTGAGCTGGACGACTCCGGCGCAGGCGACGCAGTATTCGGTCTGGGTGTTCGTTACGGCACCGATCTGGGTGGCGCGACTGTAAACGTTGGTGCTGGCTACCAGTCGACCAACTCCGCAACCGGCGCAGCAAACACCGGCCGCACCATCTGGGGTGTAAGCGCAAGCGCTGCAATGACCAACGGTCTGCAGGCAGGCGTAAACTACTCGGTTCAGTCGCGTGACGCATGGGCGGCAGACGCCAAGCACACCGCGATCGGTGTGGGTTACACCATGAACAACATCGGTCTGGGCCTGAACTGGGGTCAGACAGATGGTGCAGGGGGCGTAGCCGGCGCGAAAGAATCGGGTTGGGGCCTGGCAGCGACCTACGATCTGGGTGGCGGCATGGTTGCTCAGTTCGGTTACGGCGACAACACCACTTCCGGCGACCAGGGCAACTCCTACTCGCTGGGTCTGGCAATGTCGTTCTAATAACGACGGCCTAACAGCCTAGTTAAGGGAAGAGCAGGCTTCGGCCTGCTCTTTTCTTTTGCGCATGTGGCAGGTAGCACGGTGGCAAGGAGTTTGTTTATGCTGTCACCGGAACAACTGTCACCAGCGGCACTTTTGCAGCGCGCTAAAGTCAATCTGTCCAAAGGGAATCTCCACGCGGCGAAGCGTGACTTTGAATCTGTGCTCCGCATAGTTCCCGGCCACGCCGAGTCGCATATGCATCTTTCTCGAATTGCCTATGAAGATTGCGATCAAGACGCCTGCTTGGCCCATCTGGAAAACGCCATCCAAAGTGCTCCGCAGGCCCTGCCACTTCGCCTCGCAATCGCCGAGCGGTATCGCCATTTTGGGATGACGGAAAAGGCGCTAGCCGCTTTTGACACCGCCGCAAAAATTGCACCAAAAGAGGTCAAACCAAAAGCAGAACGGGCCCAGTATCTCCAGGCACTTGGACGCTTCAAAGAAGCCGACGATGCGTTTCGAAAGCTTATCAAAAAGCACCCGGAAGAAACCGAACTCTACCGCATCTATCTTGGCACGAAAAAAGTCAAATCAGGTGACCCCATGCTGCGCCAAATGGCGAAGCTGTGGAACGATCCGCGCCTAAACGATCACGGGAAAATGCAACTTGGCTTTGCCTTGGCCAAAGCGAAAGAAGACCTTGGTGAGCCTGAAAAGGTTTTTGCTCTGCTTAAAAAAGCCAACGATGCGCAGCAACGGCTTGCGCATTCGGATAGCGAAATCAGCCCATCAGTGAATTGGCAGATCGCAAAGAGCGCGCAGATGGGCGCCAAATTTGATCCCGTCACTTCCGAACCCAAGATACGGCCGGTGTTCGTCACAGGTATGCCCCGTTCGGGCACAACCCTGGTTGAGCAGATCATCGCCAGCCATAGTTCAGCAACAGCCGGTGGTGAGCTGGCACACATTGTGAAAACCGCTTGGGGCAAATTTGTCTCGAACAACCGAATGACCCCGCTTGACGAAATTCCTGAAACCGATCTGATTGCGTGGCGCGATCGTTACATTCAGCTTGTTTTGCGAGACACTCAGGCAACTTCCGGCGTGGTAACCGACAAATCTATCCTTACTCAGATGATCTTTGGCATGGTCCATCGCGCCATCCCAAATGCCCGGACTATTGTCGTAAATCGAGATCCCCGCGATATCGCCTTGTCGATCTTCAAAAATCAATTCAAGCTGGGCACCCATCGGTATGCCAATGCTCTGGAAGACATCGCCGAAGCGATCAAGCTCTTTCGAGCAGCGGTGGCCTTCTGGAAAGACGCCATGCCCGGCGTGATCCACGAAGTGCGCTATGAGGATCTTGTGACAGATCCGGAACCACAGGCCCGGGCATTGATTGAGGCTGCAGGGCTTGACTGGGAAGACCAATGCCTTGATTTCCACAACTCCAAAGCCGAGGTAAAAACCTTGAGCCTTGCTCAGGTGCGCCAACCCATTCATGCCGGTCGGCGCGCCGCTTGGAAAAAGTATGAGACCGAAATGCAGCCCTTTATTGAGGCATGGGGAGACACACCTTGGGACTGACCGACATTCAAGCCCGGATCAACAAAGCCTGCGCTGACGCAGACCGCAATCCTGCGGATGTACAACTGATTGCCGTGAGCAAGGTCCAACCTAACGACCGGGTTGAAGCTGTTTTGGAAGAGGGCCACCGGGTCTTTGGCGAAAACCGCGTTCAGGAAGCGGCCGGAAAATGGCCGGATTTCAAACAGCGGTTTGAGGGTGTTGCCGTACATCTGATTGGACCACTGCAAACCAACAAGGCCCGTCAGGCCATGGAATTGGTCGACGCTATTCACTCTGTGGATCGCCCGAAACTGGCCACAACGCTGGCCCGCGTGGCACAGGAAATCGGCCAGTGCCCCGATCTGTTCATCCAGGTCAACACCGGGGCGGAGCCGCAAAAGGCGGGTATTCTGCCTGCAGATGCAGATGGCTTCATCAACGAATGCCGCGCATTGGATCTTCCGATCAAAGGGGTGATGTGTATCCCCCCTGTCGAGGAAACCCCATCCCTGCATTTTGCGCTACTGCGCAAGATTGCCGAGCGCAATGGGCTGGCCGGATTGTCGATGGGAATGAGCGCCGATTTCGAACAGGCCATTGCCTTTGGAGCAACGCACATTCGTGTGGGCTCGGCGATCTTTGGCGATCGGGTCAAACCGCAGGAATAAGTCCAGATTTCATCACAGTTACGGACCAGAGGCTCACTTGCCTTATGTCCAGATTGCGAAAATGGCGCATCCCTCATAGGGTGCGCCTATGTCTATTCCTGTCGAAACCTTCTTTCTCAATCCTTCCAATCAGGGCACGCTTCAGGCCCGGATCCAACAGATGGTGGCCGAAGGCATTCTGTCTGGGCGGTTTCGACGTGGGGAAAAACTCCCCTCCACCCGTAAACTGGCCACACATCTGGGTGTCAGCCGGATCACCGTGACGCTCGCCTATACTGAACTTCTAGCCAATGACTATCTGACTTCGCGCGGGCGTTCGGGGTATTTTGTCTCTGAAAATGCTCCGGAACCTCCTGATTTCGGTCCCCTGGCCGAACGGGAGGATAAGGTGGATTGGGACAAAGCCCTGGCCCGGCGTTTTTCTGGCGAAGGTCCAATCAATATGGATCGCCCTGCGGACTGGGCCAGCTATCGGTTTCCCTTCATCTATGGCCAAGCGGATCCAAAACTGTTTGATCACGCCAACTGGCGCCTCTGCGCCATGCAGGCTTTGGGGGCAAAGGACTTTGTCTCTCTCACTCAGGATCAGTTTGATACTGACGACCCTGAGCTTGTCACCTTTATTGCGCGTCACACCCTACCGCGGCGCGGCATCGTAGCCCGGCCAGAAGAAATTCTCATCACCTTGGGCGCCCAAAACGCACTCTGGCTGACAACCCAGCTGTTGGCCGGACCCGGCCATAAGGTGGCTGTTGAAAATCCGTGTTATCCGGCACTGCGCGCGCTGCTGCGGCAAAGCGGCAGCGACATCGCCCATGTGCAGGTGGATGACAACGGGATCCAGCCCGAGGAGATTCCCGAGGGCACACGGGTGATCTTCACCACCCCAAGCCACCAATGCCCGACCTCCTCCACCCTGCCCCGATCGCGCCGCGATGCGCTGTTGAAACGGGCGGCGGAAATCGGGGCGCTGATCGTGGAAGACGACTACGAGTTTGAGATGTCCTTTCTTGAACCCCCAAGCCCTTCATTGAAAAGCCTCGATGAGGATGGCCGGGTGATCTATGTGGGCAGCTTTTCGAAGTCGCTCTTTCCCGGCCTCCGCCTCGGCTATCTTGTTGGATCTGCGGAATTTATTCGGGAAGCCCGGGCCTTGCGGGCCTCAATTCTGCGCCATCCCCCCGGTCACATACAGCGCACAACCGCCTATTTCCTGAGCCTTGGTCATTATGATGCACTTGTGCGCCGCATTGGTGTTGCTCTGACCGAGCGCCGGCGTCTGGTGGACGAGGCGGTCAAAGAACATGGCCTCACCGTTGCAGGGCGCGGGGCGCATGGTGGGTCAGGCCTTTGGATGAAGGCACCCGAAGGGGTGGATACTCAGGATCTGGCCTATCGGCTGCGCCAAGACAGTGTTTTGATCGAACCCGGTGCACCATTTTTTGCCCGGCACGACCGGCCGCGCAATTATTATCGCCTCGGATATAGCTCGATCCATGCGTCTCGCATCGATGAAGGGGTCGCCCGTGTTGCAGCGGCGCTTGCACAAGCGACGCAGGCCCGCTAACCCACCCGTATGCGGATCATACGAGATTACCAATTTGTCACCCCAGAAGATCGCGGCGCCAGCGTTGCGATTGGAAACTTTGATGGCGTCCATCGCGGCCATCAGGCGGTGATTGAACAGGCACGCCGCGCTGCACCAGATGCACCGCTTGGGATTTTGACTTTTGAACCCCACCCGCGCGAGCATTTCGCGCCCGACGCACCCCCATTTCGTCTCACAAATGCCGAGGCCCGTGCCTCACGGCTTGAGAAAATCGGCGTCGAGCGCCTGTACCAACTGAACTTCAACATGGCACTCGCGGGTCTCTCACCACGCGAGTTCGCCCAAAATGTCATCAGTGATGGTCTGGGATTGTCTCATGTCGTTGTTGGGGCGGACTTTTGTTTCGGCAAAGGCCGGGCTGGCACGGTAGAAGATCTCAAGTCATTCGGAGCGGAAATGGGCTTTGGTGTCACCGTGGCCGAGCTTTTGGAAACCGGAGGGGTTCAAGTGTCATCAACCGCTATTCGTCAGGCACTTAGCGAAGGCCGTCCGCGCGACGCGGCCACTTTGCTGGGCCATTGGCACCGCATTGAGGGTGAGGTGATCGGCGGCGAACAACGGGGCCGTGAACTGGGTTTCCCCACCGCCAACATGTCAATCGATGGCCTGCATCAACCCAAGTTTGGCGTCTATGCCGTTCTGGTCGATGTCCTCGATGGACCTCATCAGGGAAGTTATCACGGCGCGGCCTCGATTGGGGTGCGCCCGATGTTCGACGGCGATCACCCCAATATCGAAACCTTCCTGTTTGATTTCACAGGTGATCTCTATGGCGCGACACTCTCGGTGGGGTTGGTCGAATTCCTCCGCCCCGAGTTGAAATTTGACGGGTTGGATGCGCTGATCACGCAGATGGATGCCGATTGTGACACCGCCCGTGACATTTTGGCCTCCGCATGAGCGACATTGACCGAGCAGGCCTGACACAGAGATTCTGGGAGACAAAGAAAGTCACCCAGATGAACGACCGCGAATGGGAAGCATTGTGTGACGGCTGTGGCAAATGTTGCCTCAACAAGCTGGAAGACGAAGAAACCGGTGAAGTCGCCCTGACCAATGTGGCCTGCCGCCTGCTGGATGATGCGACCTGTCTGTGTTCACAGTACAAAATTCGCCACCAGTTTGTACCGGAATGCATTGTCCTGCGCCCCTCAAATATCGAGCAGAACCTCTACTGGATGCCCGAAACCTGCGCCTATAAACTCTTGTGGAAGGGCGAACCGCTGTATGACTGGCACCCGCTGGTGTCAGGCCAATCCGACAGTGTCCACAAAGCTGGTGTGAGCATGCAGGGTCGCACCGTGCCCGAATTTGAAATCAGCGACGATGACTGGGAATACCACATCATCGAAGAACCGACCTGATCCCTAAACACAAAAGGCGAACCACTGGCTCGCCTCTTACATCACAGATCTGAAGTTCGATCAGTTCATCTGAAAGTGCAGCTCATAGCTGCCATCGTTGAACGCCCCAAACAGATCGGGAATATCCGGGTGATCCACAGGCTCACCTGAGTAATCCGCAACCAGATTCTGTTCTGAAACATAAGCCACATAAAAGCTCTGATCGTTCTCAGCCAACAAGTGGTAGAACGGCTGTTTCTTGGTTGGACGGCTGTCCTCGGGAATGGCGTCATACCACTCTTCGGTGTTCGAAAACTCAGGATCGACATCAAACACCACACCACGGAAGGGGTGCTTGCGATGGCGGACAACCTGGCCAAGGTGATATTTAGCGCGTTTGTGTTGCATAGCGACCCTCTTTGAACCGTTTTACCGTGAATCCATGGCATTTGTCCATTATTTGCCCCTTAATAGAGTGGAAACACTCTGTGAAGCAGGGGCCAACAGTGACATGGGCGGAAACCGGCCAGAACGCAGTTAACCCACGGCGGCAATCAAGTGCAATGGCACAATTGTCATTTCCGATTGTCACGTTTCACGATAAAATGACCCGCAATAAAACAACAAAAACGCGAGAGGCATATGAGCAAGTGGCTTCGCGCAATGGTGATCCTTCTTCTCGCGGCCTCCTGTGGAGGTGGCGGAGGCTCTGGGAAAGCACCGCGCAACCTAGACAACGCCTGTTCCATCCTGGAACAGCGTCCAACCTATTACCGCGCTTTCCGCGCCGCTGAACGCAAATGGGGGGTCCCCGTTCACGTCCAGATGGCGACGATTTATCAGGAAAGCAAATTCAAATCCGACGCCCGCACACCGCTGCGCTATTCTCTTGGGGTGATCCCGATGGGACGGCAGAGTTCGGCCTTTGGCTATAGTCAGGCGCTGGACGGGACATGGAAAGAATATCTCGCCGCCACAGGCAAGCGGAATGCCCGGCGCGACAACATCCGCGACGCCACCGATTTCATGGGTTGGTACATGTCGCTGACCAACAAACAACTTGGCATCTCGCTACATGATGCTCGCAACCAGTACCTTGCCTATCACGAGGGCCGCACCGGGTATCGCCGCGGCACCTATAATAACAAGGCCTGGCTGCTGCGCGTATCGTCAGAGGTGGGTCAACGCGCTGTGACCTATGACATTCAGCTGCGCAACTGTCGCGCGGCACGATAAAAAGGCGCTGGGGTTCACGCCCCAGCCCAATTTGATGGCTTTACCAGCAACATCAATATACTACGTTCGCACCGTGGCGATCACTCCGCTTCAAAGTAGTCCTGCGCTTTTAGAAGCTGATTTGACCAGCTGAGCTTGGCACTGCGCCACAGGTTGGCCTCGATCCCATTGTTCGACAGAATCGCACAGGCCTCGGCCCGATCTGGGCAAATGTAGAGTGCGCATGTAGACCCAGCCGTCGCGCCATCATGATAGAGAAACCGAGGCTCTGTCTTATCCAGCTTCATGGAAATCCAGCCCGCGCATTGTGCCGCAGGCTCCAGGCCTCCGCGCGGTCCCATGCCGAAAATGGGGTTGGTCGAACGGCAAATGGCGCGATCCAGTGTGGTCTCAGGTGCCTGCACGGCCTGTATCACCCGACTGGCAAAACGCGCCAGATCCCGCGCCGAAGACCTCAGGCACCCGGCCCCGGCCATGGCCTGAAATGTCCAAGGCAGAACATTGACACCCTTCACATTCCGAGGGTGAGCAAAGCGCCCCAGCTGATCCTGATTAAGGCGAGCCGTTGTGTCGCTCAAACCAAGCGGCACTAGAACCTTCTCCGATAGCAGGTCCTCAAAGGGTTTCCCCTCTCGCAGTGCCATCGCTTCCCCGAGAAGCCCAGTGCCGAGGTTGGAATAGGCGTGTCGGCGTTTCGATCCGGGTGATTTCCACTCCCAATTCTGGAACCAGGCAAGCAGGTCTTTTCTTGAAAACTCGGAATAGGGGTCTTTAGGCAAAGGTTTGAGAAGGGCTTTCCAAATCGGCACATGAATGCGCGGAAGACCACTTGTGTGTGAGGCAAGGCTCTCAGGGGTGATCCACTCCGGCACATCCGCAAGCTCATCTGACAAGTCGCGAAGGGGGGCAGTTGGATCGACCTTCCCCTCTTCTACCAACAGACACAGCAAAATAGAGGTGAAGACTTTGGTGATCGAGCCGATTTCAAAGATCATCTCTTCGAAAGGCGCTCCAGGGACCGGCTCACCGGCGCCAAAAACCGCGTGGGCGTCCCCCTGCACCCCAAGACCAACAACCGTATGTCGCGCCCCTTGATAGGCCGACATCATAGTCTGAAGGCGCTTGGCCTTTTGCTCTGAGATCATGAACTTTCACGCTCTGACTGAAACAAAGACAGGGCCACACATGGCCCTGCTCAACAAATACCGGTCATGTCGGTCCCAAGAGGCCGCGGCTTTAGTCGTCCTGCTTGCGATGGCGATTGAGTTTGGCAATCTCAGGCTCAATCCGGAACAGGCTGTTGGGAAATTGTTTGTTGTCCAACTCGCCAAGAATAACGGTGGTTTCCCCACCATCGCCATCGACAATCACCCACTGCCGCAACTGCGCCGGCGCGCCGGTAAACTTCAGCTTGATCTGACCGTATTCTGGCCGCTTTGGGTCTTGGGCGGTAACAATGGTGGCGGTCCCATCATAGCTGTGTCCGGTGACCATCCCCGCCTGAGACAGGTTTACATTGCGCGCCAGAATAATGGACAAAGGTGTACGGCTCAAAGGATAGGCCTCAGGCTCGGCCCCTAGTTTGCGATCCAGAATATACACCGACCCGGCGGTTGCCAGCACCAAGGCCCGCTCGGGAGGGTTGTAGTCAAACCGCACCTTTCCCGGACGCTTGATCATGATCTGTCCGGTGGAAATGGTCCCATCCCCATTGATCTGGGTAAACGTCCCCTCCACCGATTTCAGCGTGTTCAGATAAGCCGAAATTTGATTGAGGCTCAGTTTTTGCGCCTGAGCTGGCAACGAAAATGTTGTGACGGCCAACAGGGCCAGAAAAAGGGTACGAACCATCGGGTTTCCTTCTGCTCGATTCGCAGATGTTGTCGCATGGGCGGGCATGTTATGCGATAGCAGCCCGGCTTTTTCACATATCAGTGGCGGGTCATCGCAGATCAAGAGCCCCTTCCGGTGAATTTCCGCGCAATTCCCTAGCAAAACTGTCTAATTTCGCAATTTTTGAAAACATCAAGCATTTCAAAATTTTAGCAATTCCCGAGTGTTTCACTATCGAATTCCGAGCAAAATCATCGCCTTTCAACTCCCGACAACTTAACTCAAGTATTTGTTTTTATTGGGTTTTTTATTGCACACCGTAAAACCGGCGGCTATACAGATCTCAGGCAGCCAGCCAGCGACACCGCCAGCAAGCTAACTCATCCCTAATATCCCGGAGAGATAGATGTCCGCGACCGCCTGTAATTCCTGTGCCTTCTTCGAAAACACCGCCAACACGTCCGGCCTGTGCCGCGCCAACCCACCGGCTAGCCAGCATGAGAGCAAAACCCAAGCCATTTGGCCTGTGGTAAAATCGGATGACTGGTGCGGAAAATTCGCCAAAACCTTCGCCGCTGAATAAGCTATTCGCGTCCAATACGGCCGTAATAGCGCTCTCCAAATCAAGCCCCGACCCAAAATGGTGTTTGTAAGAACATTAAGGGCTCAAAGCACAATGGCTGCTTTGAGCCCAAATTGCATTATGCATCGCAGCGCATGAAGGTCTGTTCTACAAAAGCAAGAGTGTATTCATAATCTCTCTGACACGACCAAAGAAAGTCGCTGCGTTGACAAGAACGCATGTATTCTGCCGAGAGCAACCAATTGGGAACCTGAGAAAATGTCTCGTCGCAAAAGCGGAACAAACCTACCATCGCCGTTCTTGCAAAGATTGGTACTTTTGGAAGACAAGCTGGCCGAAAAATCTGGTTACCCCTTCGACTTGCCATGGCTCAAAGATCAGGAATTTGAACTTCGATTTACGACGCCCGTAACCATAATTGTTGGTGAAAACGGAACTGGGAAGTCTACTCTCATTGAAGCAATCGCTGCGCTGAGTGGTTATGATGAGGCTGGTGGTGGCAAAGGGTATCGTCCAGTTGATCATTCGAATGCCGTCGACAAAAGCGGGGCCGAACTCGCCGATGCGCTAAGGGCTGGATGGCTGCCCAAGGTCACGAACGGTTGGTTTTTTAAAGCGGAATCGTTCTTTTCCGTCGCGCGCTACCTTGATGACGCTGCGCTAGAAGGTGGGGATGTGCCACCTGACTTTTTGTCCTGGAGCCACGGCGAAGGGTTCGTTCGTTTTTTTGAAGAGCGCATGTCGCGACAGGGCATCTATTTCATGGATGAGCCAGAGAGCGCGCTTTCCCCGAAGCGGCAGCTTGAACTCCTGCGAATTTTGAACCGCATCCAGGAAGCGGCCAATTCGCAAGTTATCATGGCGACACATTCGCCGATTTTAATGGCTCTGCCACACGCAAGAGTTTTGGAGGTCACTCGACATGGGATCAACGAAGTCGACTACCGAGACACGCAACACTTCAAGCTCTATCAATCATTCACAATAGATCCAGAGGAGTTCATCGCCGAAGCAATCCGAGACGGCAATAACACTCAATTCTGACCATCCCATTTTGTTGACAAAAGCTGTCCCTCAGAAATCTTCGGGTACTGCGTTTCGACGAGGTCTCGCGCTTGCGATAGGGGTGGCTCTACCCTGCATCCATTTTCTTAAAACCGGGTCTTTAACACCCGGTTTTATTGTATCTGAGCCTCGAGAATTCTGTCCCGGATTCCCTAACAGATTCGTCCACAGCCCCGCAAAGCCTCGTCATTCTTACACGCAACCTCCCAAAATCCGGCGCTTTTCCAGATTCTTGGGGATCAGCATGTGGACAAAATATGTATCTCAACCACTCCACTTTCTCGGGATTTAACAATCGCTTAACTCAGTCAGCATGCAATATACACCGACACACCTGACCCAAATGCAGATCCGCCAGCGGCTCTTGGACATGTTTTCATTGGCTTCTTCCTTTGAAGCCATCGCCCAATATGGCGCGATGGGCATCATCCGGATGGTCGAAGAATATCTGCCGTTGTCCCGTGACATTCCCCTGACCGAAGACCAGTTGGAAGCGCTAGATATCTTCTGGCGCCGTGTGGGACAGGCCTGTGACGTCACCGCCTATGACATCCAGATGGTAGATGTCCTGACCCTCTCGCCCCAGTGGCGCGATGTGCAAGAATGGGCCGCAGATTCATTGGGTCTGTTCGGGCTAAACGGCCCCAAAACCGCGTAGCCGATACGTGCATTGCGGAAACAAGAAAAGCGGGCCATGTTGCCCGCTTTCGTTTTTTGTCTGAACCTGCGATCAGCGGACCAAATTGGAAATCCAGTTTTTGATCGGATTTTTCTGCGGCTGTAGCAACTTGAGATGGAACAGCTTGGCTCGGGGCCGGTCTGTATAGATCAACTCAGAGGCTTCAATCACGCGCTTGTTGTACTGCTCCGGCAACACGAAATACTGGACATCTGTGTTCCAGATCAATTCACGCATGGTGATCTGATCGTTTGAACTTCCGTATTCATAAAAGTCTTTGCGGAACTGCTCGAGAAAACCGTTCATCTTTTCCGTACGGCGATACAGGATCACCCCGGTGTTCGGCTCAACAAAGCTTTCGGGGGTCTTTGTTTTCCAGACATTTTTGTGCCCGGGCCGATCCCACAGGACCACACCTGAAATGCAGATATCAAAACGATCCAAAAGCCCGAACATATCTGTCAGATCGTCCCGAATGATCGTGTCAGTATCCAGATACAGGGTTTGCTCATAGGGTGTCTCGACAATCGCATCGACCTTTGAACGCGTATGCGCGCCATCGATCCGGATCACCCGGTCAAAACACCCAGACGTGTCGTCAATGTCCGAGAAAAGCGTGATGTGCAGGTCGGGGTTGTACTTTCGCAACGAACGCGCCGAACGGCGGGCCGTATCCAGATATGCTTCACCAGTGGCGGCGTAGATCACACCACGTTTCGGATTGTCGGTCATTGGATATCCCTATCAAGACAAACGCCCCACCCTTTGACCGGTGGGGCGCCTTATCACATGGTGTAACGCGCCGGGATTGGTCGCACCAGAGCCGCTTACTGCTCGGGCACCAGAATTTCGCGTTTTCCGACATGGTTGGCGCTGCTGACCACATGCTCGTCTTCCATTTGCTCTACCAAACGCGCGGCTTTGTTGTAGCCGATGCCCAGTTTGCGCTGGATGTACGAGGTCGAGCATTTGCGATCTTTGATCACAATCGCCACGGCCTGATCATAAAGCGCATCCTCACCATTGGTGTTGCCCCCTGTGTTCAGCCCGAGCACCGCATCAATGTTGCTCGCCTTCTCGTCATCCGGACCGGCCACAACACCCGAGACATACTCTGGCGGACCAAAGGCCTTGAGGTGGTTGACGATTTCTTCGACCTCTTCGTCCGAGACAAACGGACCATGGCAGCGGGTGATCTTTGCACCGCCCGCCATATAAAGCATGTCCCCCATGCCAAGTAGCTGTTCGGCCCCCATTTCCCCAAGAATGGTGCGGCTGTCGATTTTCGAGGTCACCTGGAAGGAAATCCGCGTCGGGAAGTTGGCCTTAATCGTACCCGTGATCACGTCGACCGACGGACGCTGGGTCGCCATGATCAGGTGAATCCCCGAGGCACGCGCCATCTGCGCCAGACGCTGGATACAAGCCTCGATCTCTTTGCCCGCCACCATCATAAGGTCAGCCATCTCGTCGACGATCACAACGATATAAGGCATCTTCTTGGGTTCGAACTCTTCGGTCTCGAACACCGGTTCGCCCGTCTCATCATCGAAACCAGTCTGCACCGTGCGCGAGAACATCTCGCCCTTGTCCAGCGCGTCTTTCACCCGGCTGTTGTAGCCGTCGATGTTGCGCACACCCATTTTGGACATCTTGCGATAGCGATCTTCCATCTCGCCCACGGTCCATTTCAGGGCCACAACCGCCTTTTTCGGGTCGGTCACAACGGGGGAGAGCAGATGCGGAATGCCGTCATAGACCGACAGTTCCAACATTTTGGGGTCAATCATGATCAACCGGCATTCATCCGGCGTCAGCTTATAGAGTAGCGACAGGATCATGGTGTTGATCGCAACCGATTTACCCGAACCGGTGGTCCCCGCGATCAGCAGGTGGGGCATCTTGGCAAGGTTGGCCACAACCGGATCGCCACCAATGTCTTTGCCCAGGGCCAGCGGCAGTTTGTGATTGCCGTCGCCATAGTCGCGGCCCGACATGATCTCGCGGAACGACACCATTTCACGCTTTTCATTGGGCAGTTCGATGCCAATCACACTGCGACCGGGCACAGTGGATACACGGGCCGACAGAGCAGACATGCTGCGCGCGATGTCATCGGCCAGACCAATCACACGGCTGGCCTTCAAACCCGGCGCGGGCTCAAGTTCGTACATGGTGACAACGGGTCCGGGGCGGACGCTGACAATCTCGCCTTTGACGCCATAGTCATCCAGCACGGTTTCCAGCATCCGCGCGTTTTCTTCCAGTGCCTCGTCAGACAGGACATGGCGCTCGATGCTGTCGGGCGACATCAACAGCCCAAGCGGCGGCAGCTCAAATTCGTTCGACGCCTCGTCAAACTGCAGCTTCGGCTGGGCCTCTTCCTTGGCACGACGCGACGGCAAGATCGGTTTGCGCTGGGGTTGCTGCACCACTTTTTTAGGCTCAGGAGCCGGAACAACACCTCCGCGATGAATGGGCACCACAGGTGCTGCAACCGGAGCAGGCGCAAAGCTCTGCACCTCGTCATCCGCGTCATCCAACGGCGGGATCGGATCGTCAATCTCCGGCAAAGACGCCAGCTCGTGGGGCGCATCCTGCTCAGGGACTGGATCAAAATCTGAGACGTATTCCGGGGCGAAATCAGACCGGTGTTCCGGTTCGGTCTCCGAGGTCGATTCTGCGTCAAGCTCAGACATGGGTGCAAAGTGATCCACGCCATAATCGTCGAAGTCGCGCAGCTCGGTATAGGCGTCACCGCTGTCGTCACCCGCGAAATCAGGCGCCGGTGGCAAATCCGCCAGTGTCGGTTTGAACGCCGTCAGGCTTGGCGCAGGCGGCAGATCTGAGAGACCCGAGGTCAGCGGAGGCTCAGCCGGCAGATCCGATTTCGGTTTGAAAATCAGCGGCGCCGGACCATGGCCACGACCTTTGGTCAGAGGTTTATTGGGATCTTCCATCGGGCGCGCTGCAACGGGGCTGGCACGCCGACGGGTTTTCACCGCATCGGCGATCTTGGCCCGGATACGATCATCCTCAGGCGCATCCACATCATGATCCACAAAGTGATCAACCAGTTCAGGTTCTGGCATCGGTTCGGGGCGGCGGATCAGCGAGGGCATGCGCGACAGGAACCCCTGTTTCGCTGGCGCAGGCTCATCCTCGAAATCCTCATCATCCACGAGATCCGGCGCCTCGGCCTCATAGCTCGCGCGCTGGACAAGCGGCGCGGCAGGAACCGCAGGCGCATCGCCATAGGCCACGACATCGTCTTGTGCCGCAGTCCGCTCCGCAATGCGCTCGGCTTTTGCGGCCTTTGCCCGTTGCGCAGCGCCAACAGCGCCTGAGGCGCCACGGCCCACCAAAGACACCAATGTGGCATAGACCATGACCACACCCACCAGCATAAACCGCCCCACACTGCGCAGCTCGGACCTGTTAAATCCAAGCACAAAGCAGCCAAGCGCAAATATCGCCAGCGCAAGGATAAGCTGCGACAGCTTCAACCCAACACCCAGCGAAAACGGCATCAGTTTGACCATCAGGCCAAGGATCACATCACCGATCAAACCGCCCATACCAGCGGTTTCGCTCCAGCTTGGCGTTTGGTCCAATCCGGCGGCATAGGCCGAGCACAACAAGACCCAAACCGGAGCAAGGATCAGGCTAAGAAAGATCCCCATATCGGCGCGGTGCAGGACAAGACGCATCCCCCAAGTGACAAACCCAGCCACCAAAGCCCAGACACCCAAACCCAGCACTACCAAACCAAAGGCAGATATGGTTGCACCCAGTCCACCCAGCCAGTTCTGCACCGGCGCATCCGTGGCGGCAAAGAACGACGGGTCGCTATGATTGAAGGTGCCAAAGGCAAGACCCAGCAAAAGACCAACAAGGATCAGCCCCAGACCCGCAAGCTCTTTGCTGCGTTTCTCAAGGGCCAATGCCGTGTTGCTGTCGAACAGGGGGTCGCGGCCCCGTGCCTGATATGATGCCATGCCTTGCCTCGTTTCTTCTTTTTATTCGTCCTTAAACAGGCAATCCCGGATGCGGATCAGCCCATCTTCGGTTTCTTTTTCTGGTGCCACCAGAGCCACCCGCAGATAGCCCTTGCCCGGATTGCCTGCCTCGGTGTCGCGTGACAGATAGGCGCCGGGCAATGCCCGCACTCCGGTTTCTTTCCACAATTTCAGTGCCGCGGCCTCGCCGTCTTCCACCGGCAGCCACAGGAACATGCCCGCGCGCGGCGACATATATCCGGGGATATTGCCTAGGATGCGATCCGCCATGTCGTATTTGGTGCGATAAAGCGCGCGGTTTTCTTCCACATGCGCCTCATCGGCCCAAAGCTTTTCCGCCGCGCGTTGCAGCGGCATCGGCAGGGGCGCGCCCGCATAGTTGCGCAACTGCTTCATGCGTTTGATGCACTCGGGTCCACCCGCCACAAACCCAGACCGCAAACCCGGCAGGTTCGACCGTTTCGACAGCGAATGGAAAATCAGCACACGCTCGGGATCGGCCCCCATGCGCCGCGCCACCTGCAATGCCCCTGCAGGAGCGTCGTCACGGTAGATCTCGGAATAACATTCATCCGCCAGAATGCGGAAATCGTGTTTTTCGGCCAGCGTAATCAACTGTTCCCAATAATCCTCGGTCGCCATCACGCCCTGAGGGTTCGCTGGGGAACAGACGTAACACAGCGCGGCTCGGTCAAGCTCGTCCTCAGACAGTGCGCTGAAATCGGGCAGATGCCCGGTGCTTTCATTTGCAGGGACAAAGACCGGTTCGGCTGCGACCGAAATCGCCGAGATCATATAGACTTGGTAAAACGGGTTCGGCATCAGCACCGTAGGCTGTTTGCCGTCTATGCGTTCGGGGCAGAGCGCCATCCCAGCGTTATAGAGCCCTTCACGGGTCCCATTCAGCGCCAGTATTTCGGTTTCGGGATCAACGGCGACGTCATAGCGGCGTTTGATCCAATCCGAGATCGCCCCCCGCAACTCGGGCGTGCCTTCGTTGACCGGGTACCGGCCAAATTCAGCCGCGTTTTCAGCGATCACATCAGTGACCCAAGCCGGAAACGCATGTTTCGGCTCGCCAATGGTCATATGGACAACCGACCCTCCGGCTTCGTGCACGTCCAAAAGGGCGCGCAGACGCGGGAATGCATAGGCCGGTAGGTTCGAAAACCGCTCGGGGAACATATTTTGCCTCATTTTACGGGATCATTCGCGCCCCGCTTGGGCGCAGGATACGGAAAAGAGGGCCACTCTGTCGAGGAATCCGGCCCTCTTGGGTTCGGTATGTGGCGCGAATGTCGCATATTGAGACATCCGCGCAGTTGGATCAGGCCGCAGGATTTGCCAGCGCGGCCTCCGCCGCAGCCGCAATCCGCAACAGCGCATCTTCCCCCATCGGCGCGCCCATAAGCTGCAGACCGCAGCTTGGAACACCAGTTGGCAGGGTCACCGCCGAAAGCCCCATCAGATTGCCCACGCGGGTGTTGCGCAGCGCAAGCAGGTTTTCGGTCAGATAATACTCGCCCCCTTCCATCAGGCACTCGGCATTGGGGGGCAGGTTTGGCGCGGTCGCGCTGAGCACCGCATCAAAGCCTGCGGTGGCCCGGGCCCAGATCTCGCGCACCTGTTCCATCTGTTCCCAGGCGCGAATGTACGCCGCACCCGAATAAACCTTGCCGCTTTCAAAACGCTCGCGGATCGGGCCAAACATCACATCGGGCTGTTTTTCGATCTCGTCGCCCCAAAGCGCCCAGGCCTCGGTAGTGTAGAGCACGCCCGCATCGTTCATCGGACCGTGAATTTCGGGCACTTCAAGCGGCACAATCTCGGCCCCCGCTGCGCGCAGACGGTCCAGTGCCTGTTCATAGGCTTGCCGGGGCGCGTCGCGCAGAGCCTCCATCACAATGGTCTGCAGCGCCGCAAACCGGCACCCTTTGAGAGACGCGCCTGCCAGATCGGGGGCCGCGCGCCCTTCCAGCGCCGCCAGCATCAGCGCCGCGTCTTCCACTGTGCGACACAGTGGGCCAACCGTATCAAACCGCTTGGCCAAGGGAACAACACCGTCAAGGCCGATCCGTCCCGAGGTGGTTTTCAGCCCGACAAGGTCATTCCACGCCGACGGAATACGCACCGATCCTCCGGTGTCCGATCCCACGGCCGCCGCCGCAAGTCCGAACGCCACTGAAGCCGCCGCACCGGAAGATGACCCACCTGACACCGCCTCGGGATCATTGATACAGGGCGATGTCGCGGTAACCGGGTTCAACCCAAAGCCAGAAAAGGCCAGTTCTGACATATGGGTCTTGCCGAGACAGACCAGACCCATTTGCGTGGCCACACGCAAAACCGGGCTATCCACCTCAGGCACGCGGTCTTTCAAAAGCGCCGAACCCGCCTCGGTGGCGACACCTGCGGTATCAAAGAGATCTTTCCAACTGACCGGCACACCATCCAGCGGGGACAGGCGCCGCCCGATTTTTGCGCGATCAGCCGCGGCGCGCGCTTCAGACAGCGCGCGCTCGGGTGTCACACGCGCATAAATCCGATCGGCCATTGGATGGGCCGCGATGGCATCCAGAAAATGCTGGGTCAGCGCCACCGGATCGATGTCACCCCGGCCAATACCACGCCCCAGATCAGCCGCGCTCATGGTGCTGAAATTCATGCCTCTCTCCCACATATTTTTGCCAAAGCCTAGCGGCAGTGAAACGCATGGACAATCCCGCGCGGCACGGCATATTGCCGGATATGGACAGCGATCTGATTATAGTTGGCGGCGGCCTTAACGGGCCCGCCCTTGCCCTGGCCGCAGCACAGGCCGGGCTGACAAGCACCGTGATCGACGCGCTTGCGCGCGACGTGCGGAAAGACACCAAATTCGACGGGCGTTCTTATGCGCTGGCGCTGGCATCCAAACGGATGCTGGCGGCGCTGGGGCTCTGGGATGGGTTGGCCGAACACGCCCAACCCATGAACGAGATCAAGGTCTCGGACGGGCGGGTGAATGACGCTCAAGTCTTTCTGGGGCTACATTTTGACAGCGCCGAA
Source organism: Pelagimonas sp. (assembly GCA_049116335.1). Lineage (GTDB taxonomy): Bacteria > Pseudomonadota > Alphaproteobacteria > Rhodobacterales > Rhodobacteraceae > CANMIH01. The sequence goes on from JAGDYZ010000019.1 coordinate 117,185, forward strand.
ATTGAAGAAGGCCCGATGGGCTATATGCTCGAAGACCGGTTTCTGCGCCGCGCCCTGATGGACGCCCTCGATGCGGAACCGCGCATCACCCATATGTCCGGGGAAACGGTGATTGCGCAGGATGTGGATGCGCGCCGGGTCGAGGTCAGCCTTGCCAGTGGCGGCACTGTAAGTGGGCGATTGCTGATTGGCGCAGATGGGCGCCAAAGCGGCACTTGCGCCCGCGCCAAGATCCGCCGCACTGGATGGAGCTATGGTCAGACCGCTCTGGTTTGTGCCATCGCCCATGACAAACCCCATGGTGGCGTGGCGCATCAGCTGTTTCTGCCGCCCGGTCCTCTGGCCATCCTGCCACTGACCGGCAACCGCAGCTCGATTGTCTGGAGTGAGACCGATGCGCAGGCCCGTGCGTTGAACGCCCTGCCAGAAGAGCAATATCTTGAGGTTCTGCGCCCGCGCTTTGGCGATTTTCTGGGCGAGATTTCCGTTGCGGGGGATCGATTCACCTATCCGCTCAACCTAACGCTCGCTAATTCATTTATCTCGGATCGTATGGCGCTGGTGGGGGATGCCGCCCACGGCATGCACCCAATTGCGGGTCAGGGTCTGAACGCAGGTCTGCGCGATGTGGCCGCCTTGGCCCATGTTCTCAGCCACGCGGTGCGTCGCGGCGAAGACATCGCCTCGCCCATCACGTTGGAGCGGTATCAAAGCTGGAGACGCTTTGACACCGCGTCACTTGCGGCGGCGACGGATCTGTTCAACCGGTTGTTCTCAAACGACAACCCGCTGCTGCGCGCCGGGCGCGATCTGGGCATGGCCCTGATTGGCAAGGCCCCAGCGCTGCGTCGCAATTTCATTCGCGAGGCGGCGGGATTGACCGGGGATCTGCCCGATCTGATGAAGTGATTTTGTAACGGGGTGATGGATGGGGGCACCGCCCCCGCCTGAGGCGCCCCCGGGATATTTTGGCCCAAAGACGCCGTGAATACCGAATTTGGGAGGACCAAAATGTCTGAAAAAGTAGCGATTGTAACTGGTGCCGCGCGCGGCATCGGGCTTGCCACCACAGATCTGTTTCGCGAAATGGGATGGCGCGTCGCCATGGTCGACCGCGACGCCGATGTCTTGCAGGAAGAAGCCTCTCAGCGCGAAGGTGTTCTGGCCGTGGCGCAGGATGTCTCGACACCAGACGGAGCCGAGGCGCTGGTCGCCCAGACGTTGGTTTGGGGCGGTCGGGTGGATGCCCTGATCAACAATGCCGGTGTGGCTGAGTTCGGCCCGGTGGAAGAAACCGATTTCACCACATGGCGCCGGGTGATGGACACCAATCTCGACGGTGTGTTCCTCTGCACCCAAGCCGCGACGCCGGCATTGCGCGACAGCAAAGGTGCGGTGGTGAACATCGCCTCGATCAGCGGTCTGCGGGCCTCAACCCTACGGGTGGCCTATGGCACGTCAAAGGCGGCGGTCATTCAGCTGAGCAAACAATATGCGGCAGAGTTGGGCGAGTACGGCATACGCGTGAACTGTGTGGCCCCCGGCCCCGTGCGCACCAAACTGGCCATGGCGGTGCACAGCCAGGAGATCATCGATGCCTATCATGATGCGATCCCGCTAAACCGCTATGGCAGCGAACGCGAGATTGCCGAGGCCATCTGTTTCCTCGCCTCTGACCGCGCGTCTTATGTCACCGGTCAGGTTCTGGCGGCGGACGGCGGCTTTGATTCAACCGGTGTCGGCCTACCTGCGTTGCGCAACTGACCCCAAGAAACGCAAAAGGGCGGGAAAATCCCGCCCTTCCGTTACCGAATCAAAGAAGTGTTACTTGAGACGCTGACCGTTGGCCAGAACATGGCCTTCAGCGTTGACTTCGATCTTCGAGGTCAGAGTATCTTCGCCTTCACCCGGAACGGCAAACATCCCCATCATCATGCGCGCGCCCATGGCGTCACCTTCTTCGACAAAGCCCATGGCGATCATCTTGTCGATCAGACCGTTGGCGCCAACAACCTGCAGATCAAGCGCACCTTCGGGACGCGGCAGGCCGTCAAAGCTCTCCAGATCGCTGTTGTCGAAGGTAAAGGCACCCTCACCCGAGATTTTGCCACCCACAGCTTCGACCAGAAGCGTGCGCAGGGTTACCGAGTTCAGCTCACCCGGCATCTCGCCGCTGCGTTCGAGCTCTTCCATCGCTTCGATGTCGATCAGATCAATAAACGGGGTCACCTTGGCGTCCAGAGCAACCGAGATGGTGGCCGGATCGCGTGGCAGGTTGCCCGCCGGGTCAAACAGACCCCAGAGCAGATCGGCCATTTTGAAACCACCCAACAGAACTTCGATCTTGGCGTCCTGCGGGGTTTCCGCGGATTTCAATGGAACTGTCAGGCTAAAGCCGCTTTCAGCCATTTCCGCGCTGATCGGCAGCGGAATTTCATGGCTCTGCAGATCAAGCTTGGTGCCCGAGCCGCTGACCGAATAGGTCAGGCCCGCATCAGAGAGATCCAATGCAAACTCACCCGAGGTTGAGCTCACCGCACCCGTGGTGGCCCCACGGCGTTCGGTGACGGCAAACTCGTGGCTGCCCCCGGCATGGCCCATCTTGGCAATCAAACCAAAGCCTTGCTGGAACAGGGCGAGCGGATCAGCAAAGCTCATGCCTTCGGGCATGGCGGTTTCGCTGTTGGCAAAAAGCCCTTTGAAGCCACCGGTAAAGCTGCCGGCATCTTCCGAATCCGGGTCATTAAAGGCAACGTTGTAGGACAGATCGCCATAGGTCGCATTTTGAGTTGCGCTCAGCATGTCCGCCATACGCTGCATGCCGCCTTTGACCGCAATCGGGCCCAGAGCAATATTCGCGCTCAGCATACCTTCGGGAAGACTATCACCACCAGGTTCGATAACGTCGCTCAGAGCGAGCGTCATTTTCTCGATTGTATAGTCGAAGATCATGTTTTCAGGCGAACCCGAAATTGCGATCACATCGTTCATGATCCCCATGTCGATCAGGATCTGACCGGCTTCGCCGCCTTCAGAAATCTCGACGATCATCTGCGATTGATCCGGGAAATCCATGGTGACAGACCCGTCGCCATTCCCGATCAGATCCAGATCACCCATCATGACCGAGATATCCATCTCTTCTTCGGGAATCTGGATCACATAGGTGACATCGCTCAGACGCAGAGTGTCGCCGCTTTGCTCAGTGACTGCGGTAATCGCATAGCCCTGAATCTCGGCATAGGCGTTGATTTCATCCCAAACCTGCTGTGGAGAAAGCTCGGCAAACGCGGGTGTTGTGGCTGCGCAAAGCGCCAGCACGGAAACGCCAGTAAATGTCTTCATGATACACCTCATGATGATAATAAAAGATAGCCCTAGTGTCCGCCTGTGCCCTAGAACGGTCAAGGGACAGGATTCCTTACTTTGGAGCCTGACATTTATCTAAGTGACAGAATGGGGAACAACCATGGGTCTTTCCGGAAAAACCGTATTGATTACAGGGGCTAGTCGCGGAATTGGGGCCGCTGCTGCGCGAGAATTCGCCGAAGCAGGCGCAAAAGTGGCGCTTGTTGCCCGTAGTGCCGAAGCGATTGCCGAGCTGGCGGGTGAGATTGGCGAATCTGCAATTGCCATTCCCTGCGACATCGCCCGTTACTGGGAAATGGAACAGGCCATTCAGGCCTGCGTCAACGCCCACGGAAGTCTGGACATTGTGGTCAACAACGCCGGTGCAATTGAGCCGATCACCCATTTGGCCGACGCTGATCCTGCCGCCTGGGGTGAAGTGATCGACATCAACCTCAAAGGCGTGTTCCACGGCATGCGCGCGGCTCTGCCCGTGATGCTCGAAGCCGGAGGCGGCAGCATCCTGACCATCGGATCGGGCGCGGCCCATGGCCCGGTTGAGGCCTGGTCCGCCTATTGTTCCTCCAAGGCGGGCGCGTTGATGCTCACCAAAATGGCGCATAAGGAATATGGTGACAAAGGCATCCGCGCGATTTCCCTGTCGCCGGGCACAGTGGCGACGCAAATGCAGCGCGACATCAAAGCCAGCGGCATCAACCCGGTGAGCCAGCTGGACTGGTCCGATCATATCCCGCCCGAATGGGTGGCCAAAGCCCTGGTCTGGATGTGTTCGGATGACGCCGATGGCTATCTGGGGGAGGAGATTTCACTCCGTGACGAAGGCATTCGTGCCAAACTGGGCGTCTCCGCGTGATCCATTGCGAGAAATCTGATGACGGCATCTGGACGGTCACAATTGATCGTCCGGAGAAAGCCAATTCACTGACGGCAGATATGCTTCTCGAACTTTGCGTGATTGCCGAAGCGGCGCGGGAGGCTCGTGTGCTGATCCTGACCGGGGTGGGCAAGGTGTTTTCCGCAGGGGCCGATCTGGATGCGGCCAAAGCCGGTCTGGCGGTGTCTCCGCTTTGGGAACGCCTCTCAGGGGCCATTGCCCGGTTGGATGCACTGACCATTTGTGCGCTCAACGGCACTGTGGCGGGCGGAGCCATGGGCATGTTTCTGGCCTGCGATCTGCGCATCTCGGTGCCCAGCGCAAAGGTATTTTACCCGGTCATGAAACTTGGCTTTCTGCCACAGCCCTCAGATCCCGCACGTCTGGCGGCTTTGGTTGGACCCTCGCGGACCAAAATGATTCTGATGGCCGGTCAGAAAATCACGGTGGACGAGGCCCTGACCTGGGGTCTGGTAAACCGTGTGGTTGATGGGGATGTGTTGGAGGTGGCAAAAGAGCTGGCCGCTGACACGCTTGGCGCTGACCGCGCTCATGCCACGGCAATCAAACGCCTGATCGGATGAACCAACGGGCTTGATCTCAAGTGTGAAGGCGGGGGCACTCCCCGCCCTCAGATTTAAGCAGAAAGGCGCGCAGCAACACTCTGAGCCGAGATCCGGCCAATCGCTGCGCCATTCTCTGTAACCGTCAGCGGCCCTTGGGCCAGTTTGGCCATCAGGTCGCGGATCGGCGTTTCCGCCTCGGTTGCGCCGTCCCCTTCACCCGGTTCAATCGCGTCGCGTGCAGTCAAAACCCCAAGCGGGTTCATATTGGCCACAAAATCCGCCACATATTCATTCGCAGGGTTCGAGAATATGTCGCGCGGCGTTCCGCACTGAACAATCCGGCCGCCTTCCATGATGGCAATGCGATTGCCGATCTTGAAAGCTTCGTCCAGATCGTGGCTCACAAAGATGATGGTGCGTTTGAGCGTGGATTGCAGCTCCAGAAGCTCATCCTGCAGCTTATTGCGGATCAGAGGATCAAGCGCTGAAAACGGTTCATCCATCAACAGGATCGGCGCTTCGGTGGCAAAGGCACGGGCCAGACCCACACGTTGCTGCATCCCGCCAGACAGCTCACCCACTTTGCGATCCGCCCAGTCCGACAGATGCACCAGCTCAAGCTGAGCATCGACGCGCTCTTTGCGTTCCGCTTTGGGCATGCCAGCCAGTTCCAGTCCCAGCCAGACGTTTTCCCGCACGGTGCGCCAGGGCAGCAGGCCAAACTGCTGAAACACCATGGCCACGCGGTTCGAGCGAATGCGGCGCAGGGTTTGCTTGCCCGCATTGGTCACATCCACCAGTGCATTGCCGTCACAGACATGGGTTGCCCCACGCACAACCGGGTTCAAGCCATTGACCGCCCGCAGCAGAGTGGATTTGCCCGAGCCCGACAGGCCCATCAACACGAGGATTTCACCCTCTTGCACATCCAGCGAACAATTGTGCACGCCCAGCACCTGACCAGTGGCCTTTTGGATCTCGGCCCGATCCTGGCCAGCATCCATCAGAGGAAGCGCCTTTTCCGGCTCATCCCCAAAGACGATCGACACATTGTCAAAGCGAACCGCGATACCTGCGGTATCCGAAGGATTGGTGATTGTACTCATGATCAGCGCTCCACCCGCAACATACGATCCAGGACAATTGCCACCACAACGATGACCAATCCGCTTTCAAAACCTTTGGCCGCATTCACCTGCTGCAGCGCACGCACAACCGGCACGCCGAGACCATCCGCGCCCACAAGGCCCGCAATCACCACCATCGACAGCGAGAGCATGATCGTTTGGTTCAACCCGGTCATGATCTGCGGCAAGGCATAAGGTAGTTCCACTTTCCACAGCGTCTGTTGCGGGGTTGCCCCAAAGGCCTCTGCCGCTTCCAACAGCGCTTTGGGCGTCGACGAGACCCCAAGATGGGTCAGACGGATCGGCGCGGGCACCACAAAGATCACCGTCGCCACAAGACCCGGCACCATGCCGATGCCAAAGAAGACGATCATCGGGATCAGATAAACAAAGGTTGGCAGGGTCTGCATCAGGTCCAACACCGGGCTGATTGCACGATAAAACTTGGGCCGATGCGCCGCCATAATCCCCACCGGCACACCGATGGCCATACAGACCACACAAGCATAGAGGATCAGCGTCAGGCTTTCGGTGGTCTCTTCCCAATAGCCCTGATTGACCACAAACAAGAGCCCCAAGGCCACCAGAACACAGGTTTTCCAGTTGCGCTGGATGCCCCAGGTGATGGCAACAAAAATACCAATCATGACAAGCGGGTGCGGGAACTGCAGCACCACAAGGGTCATGTCGATCACCCAATTCAGGATGGCTTCGACCCCGTCAAAGAACCAACGGGCATTGTCACGCAACCATTCAAACCCATGTTTGAACGTCTTGCCGACCGGGATCTTCTCCTCGGTGAGCCAATCCAGCATGGCTGATCTCCTTATGTTTTGCGTGTGTCACACGCAAACGCCCCGACAGTGGCCGGGGCGTTTGTTTGATATATCGTTGGTCTTAGTTCAGCGCAGCGGCAACGGCAGCAGCGGAATCGCCACCGTCTTTGGTGGTCACGCCGTTCAACCAACCGGCATAGGCCGATGGATTGGCTTTCAGCCAGACTTTGGCCGCGTCATCGGCATCTTCGCCATCGTCCAGAATGGCGGCCATGATTTCGTTTTCCATCGCCAGCGAGAACTCGAGATTCTGCAGGAAGGTGCCAACATTCGGACACTCGGTGGAGAAGCCTTTGCGGGTGTTGGTGTCAACCACAGCACCGCCAAAGTTCGGGCCAAAGAAATCGTCACCCCCCGACAGATAGGTCATGTCGAAGTTGGCGTTCATCGGATGGGGTTCCCAGCCCAAGAACACAATCGGTTTGTCCGACGAGCTGTTGCGCGCAACCTGCGCCAGCATGCCCTGCTCCGAGCTTTCAACCACATCAAAGCCCTTCAGGCCAAAATTGTCGCCATCGATCATGTCTTGGATCAGACGGTTGCCGTCGTTGCCAGGCTCGATGCCGTAGATCTCACCATCAAGCGCATCCGCATGCTTGGCAATATCAGCAAAATCGGCAATGCCCATATCTGCGGCCACTTTGTTCACGGCCAGAGTGTATTTCGCGCCCTCAAGGTTGGTACGCACCACCTCAACGGTACCCGCTTCGCGGTAGGGCGCGATGTCGGCTTCCATGGTGGGCATCCAGTTGCCAAGGAATACGTCAACATCGCCTTCGGCCAGCGAGATGTAGGTCACCGGAACCGACAGGACTTTGATGTCGGTGTCATAGCCAAGCGCATCCAGAACAACAGTGGCTGCCGCAGTGGTTGCAGTGATGTCGGTCCAGCCAACATCCGAGAAGGTCACGCTGTCACATGCGGCGCTGGCCATACCGGCCGACAGGCACAGGGCCATAGCTGTTGCGGTGGTTTTCATTCGGTCTCTCCCTGAGAATGTTAGGTGCCTCTGACGGGCTTTTATTGATTGGTCAGTCAATCAACGCAGTTTTCCTTCAAAAAGCAACACCTAGATTGTTACACGATTGGCCCTGACATCACCCGAAAAGGCGCGTTAGGCTGGGGCCAAGCACATGTGGAGCATAGATCATGCACAATTTGGATAACAGGATCGCGCAGGGCCGCGGCGACGAAATTTGCGATAAAGTTCTGAAAGGAGGTCGCATTTTCGACCTGATGACCGGCGACTTTCTGACCGGAGACGTTGCGATCTGTGGCGACACGATTGTCGGCATTGGCGACACCTATGAGGGCCGTGAAGAAATTGACGTCACGGACCAAATTTTGGTGCCGGGCTTCATTGATACGCATCTGCACATCGAATCATCGCTTGTGACACCCTTTGAATTTGATCGCTGTGTGACGCCGCGCGGCGTAACAACTGCCATCTGCGACCCACATGAAATTGCCAATGTGATTGGCGCGGCGGGCATACGGTATTTCCAACGCGCCTCCGAACACACTCTGATGGACATCAAGGTTCAGCTCAGCTCCTGTGTGCCCTCCACCCATATGGAAACCGCAGGCGCCGCGCTGTCTGCTGCGGATCTCGCCCCCCTGCGCGGACACGCCTCGGGATTGGGGCTGGCCGAGTTTATGAACTATCCCGGCGTGATTCACCGCGACCCCGACTGTCTAGAGAAACTGGCCCTGTTTGACGGCGGCCATATCGATGGCCACTGCCCATTGCTCTCCGGCAAAGACCTCAACGCCTATATCGCGGCGGGCATCCGCACCGAACACGAGGCGACAAGCGCCGCAGAAGCACGGGAAAAACTGCAAAAAGGCATGCGGGTGCTAATCCGCGAGGGCTCGGTCTCCAAAGACCTGCATGCGCTGCAACCGCTGCTGACTGACATCACCTCACCCTATATGTGCCTGTGTACCGATGACCGGAACCCGCTGGACATCGCCGAACACGGTCATCTCGACTATATGATCCGCACCCTGATCGCGCTGGGGTCCTCCCCTATGGCGGTTTACCGCGCCGCTTCTCTCTCTGCCGCCGAGGCCTTTGGTCTGAAGGATCGCGGGCAAATTGCGCCCGGCAAGCGCGCAGACATTGTCGCCCTCGACAGTCTTGAGGGTTGCAACGCGCAGCTGGTGCTTGTCGGTGGTACCATGGTGTCTGACGCAGCTTTCGCAGCCCGCGAAACATGTGCGCCTGTCGGCCGGAACTCGGTCACGGCCCCCAAAGTCAGCGCCTCCGATTTCCGCTACGGCGGCAACCGGGCTGAAACGCCAGTAATCGGCATCCGAGAGGGTCAGATCCTGACCGATCATCTGACGGAAGAGATTACGCCAGACAACGGCGATAAACGCCCCGATATCACTCGTGATCTGTCACGCATCACGGTGATCGAGCGCCACGGCAAAAACGGCAATATCGCCAGCGGCTTTGTACGTGGATTTGGTTTGCAAGCCGGCGCCATCGCCTCAACGGTTTGCCACGATCACCACAACATTGCCTGCGTCGGCATGGATTACGCGGACATGGCGGTGGCGGCCAATCGCCTGGGTGAAATCGAAGGCGGCTTTGTTGTGGTCAAAGAGGGCAAAGTCCTGGCCGAACTTGCTTTGCCCGTTGCCGGTCTGATGAGCCTAGAACCCTATGAAACCGTGCGCGATCAACTCATCCCGCTGCGTGCCGCAGCACAGGAGCTTGGCGTCGCACTGGAAGAGCCCTTCCTCCAGCTGGCCTTCCTCGCCCTGCCTGTCATTCCGGCGCTGAAGATCACCGACCGAGGCATGGTCGATGTCACCAAGTTTGAGATTATCGGCTGACCCAAACACCTGCGCCTGAAACATGGCCATGCGCAGGTGAGTATTTTTGAAAAGAAGAAACCGAAACGCGCGCCCTGCTTCTTCTTTTTCCAAATACTCACTGCGCTGCTCTGGCAGAGTGTGGGGCGCCGGAGATTACAATTGGTTCAGCAGATCCGCAGTGGGCCAGGCATCCGCAGGCAGGCCAAGTTTCTGCTGCATGTCCCGTACAGCGGCGCGGGTACCCGCCCCCAGAATGCCGTCGATTTTGCCCACATCATAGCCGCGTTCAGCGAGGTTGGCCTGCAGGCGTTTCATCTGATCGCCGTTCAACCCCTGTTCCGGGTTGCCCGCCTCATATACCGGCGCGCCACGCAGGCGCGTACCGAAGTAGGCCGCCGTCAGCACATAGGTGAAACTCTGGTTCCACTCGAAATAAACACGGAAGTTGGGATAGGCCAAAAAGGCCGGCCCTTTGCGGCCCTGTGGCAGGATCACCGAGGCCGCCAGGCGGCCGTCATCAAGATGTCCTGTCCGGGCTCGCACACCAAGTCGCTCCCAGTCTGCGACGCTCAGCTCGGTTTGCAATCCCGCCTGAGACCAATCGAAGTCCGACGGCAGTGCAATTTCCTGCAACCATGGTTCACCCGGACGCCATCCGAGATGCGACAGCATTTTTGCCCCCGAAATCAAAGCATCTGGGGCGGAGGTTTTGAGCGTGACGCGCCCATCGCCGTCACCATCCACGCCGTTTTCCAGAATGTCTTTTGGCAGCATCTGCACCATGCCAATTTCACCCGCCCAAGCACCGGTGGTGGTGGCCGGATCGAAGTCGCCCTGCTCATAAAGCGACAAAGCTGCAAAGACCTGAGGGCGGAAAATTTCCGGGCGGCGACAGTCATGCGCCAGAGTAACAAGCGCATTGGCCGTGTTCAGATTGCCCTGAAAGCTGCCGTAGTCTGTTTCAAACGCCCAAAACGCCAGAAGCACACCGCGCGAAACACCGTAGTCGCGCTCAATCCGATCAAAGATCGCATCATAGTCTTTCGACAGGCGACGCCCTTTGTCCAACCGCGACTGGCTGATCAACTTGCGTGAAAAGGTGATGAACGGGTCCTGAAAGATCCCCTGTCGGCGGTCCGCCTTCAGCACGCTGTCGCTTTTCTGCACCCCTGCAAAGAAGCGGTTGATCGCCCCTGCGTCATGGCCCAGCTCGCTGGCCTCAGCCTTGAGACCGTTAACAAAACTCGAAAAACTGCCGCCGCAGGGCACATCTTGTGCCGTGGCCGCCGTGCCGATCAGCATAGCCGCCAGAAGTGAAATCAGTCGCATTCCCGCCCCCGAAAAGTGTCTTGACGTGTAGATTAACAGCGTCACGTTGCAGGACAAGCACGGCAAATCGTCAAAAGCGTGTTTACGCCGAGTTTATCCACAGTTTTCAAAATTACTTTAACACTTTGTTTAGAATTCCAAACCAAACGTAAAGCTACGCGAACGACCAACACTTAGGAGGCCTCCTTGAAGGTTCTGATAGTCGAGAGTCGCGCGGCTCTGGCGCAGGTTTGGCAGCGTCACCTTGAGCGACTTGGAGGAGAGGTCCAGGTTGCGACGGGTCAGGAAATGGCAATTGATCTGCTCGCACAGCAGGACGACTTCGGGGCAATTATCCTGGATCTCGTTCTGGACAACGGCAGCGCTTTGGCCGTCTCCGACTTTGCCTCCTACCGTCACCCAGAGGCGCGCGTCATCTTTGTAACAAATACGAGTTTCTTTTCTGACGGATCCATCTTTCAGGTAAGCGCAAACGCCTGCGCCTTTCTACCAAGCTCAACGCCACCTGCGGACCTCGCCACCATGGTCGAACACTACGCTCAGGCAGCTGTACATTAAAACGAGTTTACATCGGTATAAGCAACGACCCCTGTCCCAGTGGCAGGGGTCGTTGCTTTGTTGCAGGCTAAATTTTAGCCACGGCCGTGGGGCGCCATTAAATCCAGAACCGGGCCGGTTGGCACCACGCGGTGTGGGTTGATGCTGTCGTGGCTGTAGAAATAGTGGCGCGTGATGTGATCAAAATTCACGGTCTCCGCGACGCCTGCCACTTGATACAATTCGCGGGTGTAGGCCCAGAGATTGGGGTAATCGACGATCCGCGCCCGATTGCATTTGAAATGGGTGTGATACACCGCATCAAACCGGATCAGGGTCGTGAAGGCACGCCAGTCCGCTTCGGTAATCTGGTCCCCCGCCAGATAGCGGTGTTCACCCAAACGGGCCTCCATCCAGTCCAACGTGTCAAATAGGGGGCCGATCGCTTCGTCATAGGCCGCCTGCGTGGTGGCAAAGCCCGCCCGGTAGACGCCGTTGTTGAAGGTGTCATAGACGCGCGTGTTGACCTCTTCGATGGCCTCCCGCTGTTCTTCGGGCCAGAAATCAAGCGTGTTGCCGGTGATGCCATCAAAGGCTGAGTTGAACATGCGAATGATCTCAGAGGATTCATTCGAGACGATGGTCTCTTGCTGTTTGTCCCACAGAATTGGCACCGTCACCCGGCCTGAGGTGGTTGGATCTGCCTTGAGATAAATATCCCGGGCAAAGGGCAGGCCATAGAGTGTATCGCCTGTGGCACCTGCGTCGTCAGTCTCAAAGGTCCAGCCATCGTTCAGCATATCGGGATGCACCGCACTGACGGTGATCAGATCCTCAAGGCCTTTCAACTTGCGAAAGATCAGCGTCCGGTGGGCCCAGGGACAGGCATAGCTGACATAGAGGTGATAGCGCCCGGCTTCGGCCTTGAAGCCCCCAACACCCGACGGGCCGGCGCTGCCATCTGCGGTGATCCAATTCCGCCAGGCCGCGTTCTGACGCACAAAGCGCCCTTTGCTGGCTTTGGTGTCATACCAAGTGTCGTGCCATTCTCCGTCAACCAAAAGGCCCATTGCGCCGTCTCCTGCATCGCTTGCGTTGACGGGAACCTATGAGGAGAGGCAGGACACATAAATGCACATGCGCGCGCATCATTCGCGCTTGAACGCACATCACATCGCGGTGGGGTTACTTGCCGGTGAAGGATTTATAAACCCAGATCAGCAACATCGCCCCCAGAACCGCGCCCACCAACCCGGCCAGCAATCCCGAGACAAACAGCAAGAACCGGATCACCAGCCCGCCAATCAGCGCCCCGGCGATACCGATGCCGATGGTTTCAATCACTCCGGTCTGAAGCTTCATGAACCGTGTCGCCAGAAATCCGGCGGCGGCCCCAACTAAGATCAGAAAAACAAAAGGCATCATTTTCTCCGTTTCACGGGAATCAGAAATAGCGCCGCAACCGAGGCCGCGGCCGCGTTCAGGCCCGGCATACGAAAGCCAAAGCCAAACATGATCTTCACAAAATACGCCAGAAAGGCCGCGCCGACGCAGATGATGATGCTGGGCAGATAGCCATTCCGGGTGAAATCCATCTTTTCAGAGGCATAGCCAATGATCCCCGCAATCACCACGGTGCCGATCAGAATGGGAAACATATCGATCCTCTTAGTGTGTCGCGCTGAGCTTAGCCAAGTTCTGTGCCTTTGGGCAGGGGGTGACCGCGTAGAAAGACCTCAGTGTCCTGCGCGCCTTTGCCCGCACGTTGCGCCCGGGTGATCTGAACCGCACCAGCACCACAAGCCATGGCAAAGCCGTCACCCAGGGTATGACCTGCCGTGCCAGAGCCATCGACCACACGCGCTCCCAAAAGCTTGATCCGGTCCTCTCCATGCAGGGTCCAGGCGCCGGGGAATGGCGCAAGGCCACGGATCTGGCGCGAAATCTCATCCGCTGATTTGGACCAGTCAATCGCCGCCTCTGCTTTGTCGATTTTGCTAGCGTAGGTCACGCCCTCTTCGGGCTGAACCTCGGCGGCCAGATCGGGCAGCTGGTCCAACGCCGCACAGATCATACGTGCGCCCATCTCGGACAGACGGTCATGCAAACCGCCAGTGGTTTCCTCTGCGCCTATCTCCGTCACTTCGCGCAACAACACCGGCCCGGTGTCCAGCCCCGCCTCCATCTGCATGATGCAAATGCCGGTTTCCGCATCTCCCGACATGATCGCGCGGTGAATCGGCGCGGCCCCGCGCCAGCGCGGCAACAGCGAGGCGTGAATGTTTAGACATCCCAGCTTTGGCGCATCCAGAACCGCCTGTGGCAGGATCAGCCCATAGGCCACAACCACCGCCGCATCAGCTTTGAGGTCGGCAAACTCCTGTTGCGCCTCAGTGGATTTCAGCGACACAGGGTGACGCACGGTCAGGCCCAGCGCCTCGGCCTTGGCATGAACCGGTGTAGGGCGATCTTTCTTGCCGCGCCCCGCCGGACGAGGGGGCTGACAATAGACGGCGGCGATCTCATGCCCCGCTGCGACCAAAGCCTCCAACACAGGAACCGAGAAATCCGGGGTGCCCATAAAGATCAAACGCATCGCAGTCTCCTATCGCCATTGGCTGGGCGCGGCCCCGGCCTTTGCGCTGTATGTATATGTCTGATCTTGCGGTTGAAACCCGCAGCCATGGTTTTCTGCCCTCGCACCGGCTAGGAACGCCCCATGACCCTTCTTGTTGCGACCGATATTCATGGCGCCCCCTCCCCCGGGATCTGCTTTTCTGCCGAAATGGGCAAGACACGCCCGGTGAGACATCTGCATCTGGCGGATCTTTGCAACCGCCCCGATCTCAGCGGTGAGGCGCTCCACAAGCATCTGTTTTTGGGCAAGGGTCTGGCGCAGGTCACCGCCGCGCTCATCCCGCTTTCCAACAAGGATACACTCGCAATCGGCTATAGCGCAGGCGGCACGGCGCTCTGGCAGGCGGTGCAGCAGGGGATGCAACTGGCAAGACTGATCTGCGTGTCTTCGACCCGGTTGCGCGACGAAGGATCTATCGACACGCCACATCATGTGATCTTTGGCCAAGACGATCCGGGCCGACCCGGTCAAGACTGGCTAGACCATGTCCCTCAAAGCTATGACCTGATCCCAGATGTAGGCCATGCCTTTTACACCGACCCGCAGTCGCACGCCTATGCTCGGGGAAAGCGGGCCTTTGATAGGGCCTTAGCTTAGCCTTGGAATTTCTTTGACTTCTTGACCAACATATCGCGCTTCACCTTGCTCAGATGGTCGATATACATTTTGCCGTTCAGGTGATCGATCTGATGCTGAACCGAGGTGGCCCATAGACCAACAAAATCCTTTTCCACCTGCGCACCGGTTTCGTCGAGATAAGTCACGGTTACGGCGCGCGGGCGTTCGATTTTGGCATGGACCCCCGGCAGGTTGGGCGAGGCTTCTTCGTGGCTGCGCGGCTGCACCGAGGCGTGCAGGATCTCGGGGTTGGCCATACGCACCGCCTGCCCGCGTTCTTCCGAACAATCCACAACCGCCAAACGCTGCATCACACCGATCTGCACCGCCGCCAGCCCAACACCGGGCATGGCATCCATGGTATCGATCATATCGGTCCAGATTGCGCGGATCTCGTCGGTGATCTCCGCCACCGGCTCGGCCGCGGTGCGCAGGCGTTTGTCAGGATAAGGCACAAAGGGGCGAACAGTCATGACAGGGCTCCGTAGTCGGCAAGCAGGCGATCCCGCTCTGTCTCAGGCAGATGCGCGAAATGCATGGTGCCGTTCAAATGGTCAAATTCATGTTGGGCGCAGATAGCAGCAAAGCCGGTCAGGTGATCCTCGCGCAACGCTCCATTTTGGTCAGTATACGCCAGACGGATCTCGGCAGGCCGCGTCACCTGAGCCAGAACACCCGGCATCGACAAACAGCCCTCGGGTCCAGTCGCCGTCTCATCAGAGCGCCAGGTGATTTCAGGATCAATGCAGGCCATCGGGGTCTTCTCCCCGTCTTTCCATCCCACATCCATCACAAACACGCGCAGCATGGCGCCCACCTGCGGACCGGCAAGGCCCCGGCCCGGCGCCGCATACATGGTCTCAAACATTTCGGCGATCAGCGCGGATATATCGTCACTCCATACCGGGTCACAGCGCGTGTTCAATCGCGGATCAGGCCACTGCAGGATGGGCAGCACGCTCACCCGCGCGCCCGCTCACGCTTGAGCTTTTGCATCTTGCGGGTGATCATCTGACGCTTGAGCGGCTTGAGATAATCAATAAAGAGCTTGCCGTCGAGATGGTCGATCTCATGCTGAACGCAGGTCGCCCAAAGCCCGTCAAACTCTTCGGTCTGGATCTTGCCATCGCAATCAACCCATTCCACCTGCACCATCTTTGGGCGGGTCACCTCGGCATATTGGTCCGGGATCGAAAGACAGCCCTCTTCATAGACGTTTTCTTCGTCTGACGAAGCAATGATCTTGGGATTGAACATCGCCAGAGGCCGCGCCGGACCGTCTTCTTCCTTGACGCAATCGAGCACAATCAACCGGTCCAGAATGCCAATCTGGGGGGCAGCCAACCCGATGCCCGGGGCGGCATACATGGTTTCCAGCATGTCATCAGCCAGAGTGCGCAGCTCATCCGAGAGATCCGGCACCTCGGTGCAGATCTTTTTCAGACGGGGGTCGGGATGGATCAGGATCGAGCGTTTCATGGCGCTGGATGTACGGAAAACCCGGCGCTGTGGCAAGACCCGCAAGGCCGCAGGCGCCATTCCCTCTTGCGCCCAGCGTCTGAACCGCTAGCGTCGCCCGCATCAGATTTATGAGGACAGCATGACCAGCCGCTTTGACGAAGACATCAACCGTTTTGGCACCCATTCCGTGAAATGGGACAGCATGGCGGGCATCTATGGCGTGCCTGCCAAAGATGGCTTGGCAATGTGGGTGGCCGATATGGATTTCCGCCCGCCGGAAAGCGTGCAAAAGGCGCTGCAGGGCATGCTCGACCATGGCATCTATGGCTATTACGGTCAGGAAGAATCCTACCTTGAGGCCATCTCCTGGTGGATGGAAACCCGCCACAACTGGAAGATTGACCCGAAATCGGTTTTCTCGACCCACGGTCTGGTCAATGGCACCGGTCTGTGCGTTGACGCGTTCACCAAGCCCGGTGAAGGCGTTGTGCTCTTCACACCGGTGTATCACGCCTTTGCGCGCACCATTCGTGCCGCCGGTCGTGAGGTTGTGGAATGTGATCTGGTCAACACCAATGGCCGCTACGAGTTCGATTTTGACGCCTATGACGCGCAGATGACCGGCAATGAGACCATGGTCATTCTCTGTTCGCCGCACAATCCCGGTGGGCGGGTCTGGACCCGTGACGAGCTGCAGGGCGTGGCCGATTTCGCCAAACGTCATGATCTTGTGCTGGTCTCGGATGAGATTCACCACGATCTGGTGATGCCGGGCCATACTCATATCCCGATGACCCAGTTCGAAGGCATCGAAGACCGCTTGGTGATGATGACCGCCACCACCAAGACCTTCAACATCGCAGGCAGCCATCTGGGCAATGTGATCATCCCAGACGAGGCCCTACGCGCCAAGTTTTCCGCACGCATGTCCGGTCTGGGTATTTCACCCAACTCCTTTGGCCTGTTCATGGCCGAAGCCGCCTATTCCCCCGAAGGTGCGGCCTGGGTGGATGAGCTGGTGCTCTACCTTGATGGCAACCGCAAAATTCTGGACGAGGCGATCAACGCCATTCCGGGTCTGCAGTCGATGGAGATGGCCGCGACCTATCTGGCCTGGGTGGATTTCTCGGGCACCGGCATGCCGGCGGACGAGTTTACAAAGCGGGTTCAGCAGGACGCCAAGATTGCCGCCAACCACGGGCCGAGCTTTGGCTCGGGCGGTGAGAACTTCCTGCGCTTCAACTTCGCCACCCCCCGTGCCCGCGTGATCGAAGCGGGCGAACGCCTGCAAAAGGCCTTTGCCGATCTGCAATAAAGACAAATAGACAACGCCGGGGCAATAAACGCCCCGGTGTTTTTCTCTAGGTGTCACGTCCCGTAAGCTGGT
>JAGDYZ010000020.1:0-89607 GCA_049116335.1 Pelagimonas sp.
CACTTCAGTGGGGGAGGATCAAAGGATGACATGTCGGGCAAGTTTGAACGCCGACCTGCCATGGATCGGATGCTCGCATTCTTGCGCTTACATCCCAAAGGCAGTGTTGTTGTCATTATCGATGACATCAGCCGTTTTGCCCGAAACGTTCAGGCACATATTGCTCTACGTGAAACCTTAAGTGGTGCAGGCGGCGTTTTGGAAAGCCCGTCGATTGAGTTTGGAGAAGACAGCGACTCTCGCCTTGTCGAACATATGTTAGCCTCTGTCGCACAGCATCAGCGTGAGAAAAATGCAGAACAAACCTCCAACCGCATGAGGGGGCGAATGATGAACGGGTACTCCGTTTTCACCGCGCCGATTGGTTACAGATACGAAAAGGCAAAGGGACACGGAAAGCTACTTACCGCCCACGAGCCTATTGCTTCGATTATCAAAGAAGGCTTGGAAGGTTACGCCTCTGGTCGTTTCGCCACACAAGCCGATTTGAAGCGCTTCTTTGAAGATCAACCAGCGTTCCCTAAGGAACTCCCAAACGGCCAAATACGCCAACAAAAGGTCAGCGATATGCTCAAGCGCGTAGTCTATGCGGGGTATATCGAGCATGAACCTTGGGGCATCACACGTCGTAAAGGTCATCACAAAGGGATTATCTCGCTAGAGACCTATCACAAGATCCAAGATCGCAAAAACCAGAAAGCTCTGGCTCCAAAGCGTACAGACATTCGTGAGGACTTCCCTCTGCGTGGTGCTGTGGTCTGTGCATCCTGTGAAACACCTATGACATCATGCTGGTCAAGAAGTGGGACTGGTAAGCGATACCCCTACTTCTGGTGTCAGACGAAAGGCTGCTCTGAGTACCGCAAGAATATCCGAGCTGAGAAAATTGATGCTGGGTTTGAACAAGTGTTGAGCGCCATGACACCAACCGAAGACGTTCTTTCGGTTGCAATGTCTATGGTAGGCGACGCTTCAGGTCAGCGCGATGAGCAAGACAAACAGGCAAAGGCTGCTTTGAAACGCCAACTCACTGAGCTGGATAAACAGCAAGATTCGGTGGTGGAAAGATTGATCGAAACATCGAACCCGAAGGTCATCACAGCACTCGAATCCAAGATCGCAAAAATGGACGAGGACAAGCTGCGTTTAAGCGACAAAATCGCTCAAAATACAAAACCGAGGGCCAGCATGGGTCAGATTTTCGAACTTGTTCGAGGGTTCCTGTCAAACCCTTGGAATATATACGACAAAGGGGATTTGGCTGTGAAGAAAACCATCCTCAAAACGGCATTTAGAGCACCACTGGCCTATGACCGCAAAGAGGGATTTCGAACTCCGCAAGTGTCTGTAATATTTGAATTTTTGGGATTTTTTACGTCTGAATGTAAAATGGTGCCCCCACACGGACTCGAACCGCGGACCTACTGATTACAAACGCACACATCAAACCTTCCACAACTATCGACAACCAATTTTTAACCAGCAAAAACAGTATTTTAGCGTGATATTCGATGGTAAATTTTCTTTTCAAGTCATGCCTGTTTCGATGACTATCGATCGTTTTCGACGCCCCACTTCACACAAAACTTCACACAGACTGCAAGATGAAATCCTCACTAAGGTGCTGTTTTATTTGACTTAAATAATCTTTTGAACCTGCAAAGTTGTCGCGTAAAGTATTTGAAAATCAGAATTTTGGAGTGCCGAACATATGTCAAAAAACGACACCACCAACTTCCAAGACTGGTTGTCCGCATATGGACCAGAAACCAAACAGGATGCATTTGATCTGTATGATGCTGTCACAACGGCATCGCCGTGCGGAAAGTATGATGCATCGGGAGGTGGTGGGAACGTATTTGTGCGCGTCCCAAGTGAACCAAAACTGGCGCTCCTTGGCAGTGCAGCAACGCAAGCGTTTATGAAAGTTTTGGATTCTTACAACCCTTTTCCAGACTTGGGTTGGGAAGGTGCAAAAGAGTATCATCGCTCAATGGCGAAGGAGGATTGATCCGCCCACTATTTGCTGTTTTTCTCTGCATCCATCTTTGCGACCAGTCGTTTGAACGCTTTCGCATCACTGTAGGAAGTCGCCGTTTCTGCAACTTCACGCATCTTCTTGATTTCTTCTTCGGTCATGGGTTTCCGGTCTTCTTGGTCTCTGGTCATCATTGATCCTTTCGCTTGTTTGCGTGGAGACCGCTGGTGTCTCGCATCAAATCCCCCACCTCCGTGCCTTGGCGTATGCTGCTGATGTATCCGACTTTACACGTGACACAGCGAACTCGCTTAGACCAACCTGACGGGCAATCTCGTTCACTCCAACACCTTCACCGATCTGGCCAATATTTTCTCGAAATTTTTATCAAAAGACCTCTTTGATATCCATAAGATATCTGGACAATTCAAGATTTTTGAAATGACTTAACGAGATAATTTAGTGAAAGGTTTTGGATTAATGACATATGCCGTGCGTACCTGCTATAAATGCGGTATACGGAAACCACAACCAAACATGGTTCAGCAGCAGGTTGAAGTAGACGTCGCGCGGGGCAAACGTGAACTCTCAAATCGTGAGGTGTTAGGTTTTTTCGCAGGCAATAAGAAAGCAAAAAACAGCGTTACGTCTTGGTTGTTTGCTCCGAACGCCCGTTCGTACAAAAGAAGACAAACAGTTTGGCTGTGTGAAGACTGCTCGAAAAAGCGGAGATTAATCCCACGAGGATTTGGGAAAGGAGTCGCCAAATTTATTGGAATGACGTGGATTTGCATGCCTGCGCTCTATTTAGCTGACCCATCCAATGAAACCAACTTGGAAACTGATGTGTTGGTATTTTTGTCCGTTGCGGCAGTGATTTATGGAATTTTAATTGTTAAGAAGTGCACTAAGCGATGGAAGGATAGACTCTTCCCCCGACATTACATTTTCGTAGTCTGTTATTTTGTTGCCGCTCTCTCTGCTCTCCTCAACCCCCAAGGAGCGTTTCACGCATTTTCATCAATAGTCGTTGTCGCAAGTATTTGCATAGCTTCACTATTGAACTTTCGCAGCAAGCGATCGCCTATTAAAGAAATCCAAGGCAAAGGGTTGTGACTGTAACACTTATGAACATTAATGTAATTTGTCATATCCCCCACCTCTGCGCCTTGGCATATGCTGCTGATGTGTCCGACTTTATACGTGAAACAGCGAACTTGCTTAGACCAACCTGACGAGCAATCTCGTTCACTCCAACGCCTTCACCAACCTTGGCAACGATCTGGTCAATCTGTGGAGTGGTGAACGAAGGTTTCCGTCCTTTATAAGCATCATCACCCATTGCCTTCCGGTGCTCATGACCTGCCTTCGCTGCTAACTTCTGTGCTTCCGCCTGTGCTTGTGCATTCGCTGCCATGAACGCAATCATGGCGTCACGTATTGCCTTCTGCATGGGATCATCTGTTGCACCGTCAAAGGTCATGTTGTTGATCACAGTCTTGATCGTTACGCCCATATTCATAAATTCTCGAATATTGGCGGTGACGTCTTCATAGTTGCGACCAAGACGGTCTACCCAGCGGACAACCAAGGTGTCGCCAGCCCTCAACTTGTCGAACAACCGTTTTCCACCCGGACGATCTTTCAACGGCACGGATACACCCGACACCCCTTCATCATCTATCACCCAGTCAAATTTGAACCCTGCTTGTTCCGCTTGGGTCTTTTGGTGTGAAACGGTCTGATCAGATGTCGAAACGCGGGCATATAGGATAGTTGCTATGGGAACGCTCCAATTTGTTGCATAAGGATTCGTTGCATTTATATCATTGCACAAGAACGAAATCCAGCTATATGCAACAGACTTTCTGGCAATCCTAAAGTAAGCATTTGGTTTTGATCTTATGCAACACCGATTGAACCAATAGGGTTTAGATGAAAAATAGGAGGCGCTGCATTCAGGTTCCGACAACCCTTTTGCAACGCCCTGCACGATCACCACATACGTTCAGTTACAGTAGACTTTTTGAAACAACAGTTGAAAATATCTAAAATTTCATTCCTCTTTGATTTGGATGACAGTGCCAAACCTGTCTCGCCATACCTTGTGCATGGTTTCATGAAGAAAATCCCTGTCACTTACAGCAACCATGAACCCATCATGAATTGGAAGAACAACTTTGTCGTGATCCAAAAACTTTTGAATGATACTGCGAGCAATTTCTGCATCTTCTGCAAAGAAGTCATGCCCGTGATTTTTGAGAAGATACTGTTCCAGAAACGGGTAGTTATAGACGAGATGCGTTACAACCTGATCGAAGAATTCGTTGGTAAGTCGCACAGGGAAACTGCCATTGGTGTAGGTCGTCCGCAATGCACTTCTTAGCGCACCGTAACCCGACTTTTTATCAGAAGTGTTCAAAAAAATCACAACTGCCGACTTGATCAAGTTTTTAGTGTCAATCGAATTTATGAAAAAGTTCCCAAGATCAATATTATAAGCATCTTCGGGAAGTTGGAATCCGTTCAGACTTGCGGCGATGTTGAGAACTTGCGAAGAATAATCTAAGCACGCTGTTTTTTCACCATCCACGCGCACAAGGTGCCGATAACCGCTGGGCATAAGTTGCCAAAATGCGCCATGCATTCGAAAGTACCCTAGTCCATCGTTGGAACAGTGAACTACTGCTGATATGAATTTTTTGGATAGATCAATTGTCGTAAATTCTCCTTTTTTGTTCTCCCATGCTGCCAAATCTCCTGAAATCCCATCAAGTGTTATTTTTCGACCAAGCATCATGTCATTATATGAACTCACTAGTTCTGTAATTTTGGTGACGTTTGTAGATTTCATGAAAAAATTTGATGAAATTGGTTTTTTGGTTTCCTTATCCCGAAAGAGGATTGCTGGAGGCGGAACAGGGTCCGCGTTAATGGGTCGGGGTAATGAACCCAGTTCGCTTAGAAATTTGACAGATGCTCTTATCCTTGTTCGACGACCATATAAGATACCACGATCAAGGAATCCAATTTTCATATCGATGATCCCTGCTTCATGCAGGCGGTGCACAACATCGACAATACGGCGCGGAATGCGATGGGGGTTAAGTTCATCTTTTACTTTGTATGAATTCGATGAAAGACTAATCTGAACATAGCAATCTTGGTCTATAGAGAACGCCCTATACAGGTGCCATAAAATTGATTTCAAGCACTTCTTAAGGGTCTTGGTTTCAGTTTCCTTCTTTGCCAAAATTGTTGAGGAAACCATATTTTCTATACAAGTTTGTTCGAACAAGACATCTAGCAGTCGCTCGAAGTGAGCATTCCGAACTGGCATTGAACTTTTTTCATATATGATGGCATGTGATTTGTTGATTGAGCGGTCCCATTCCGCTCGATGTAGTGATCCCTGATCTAACATAAATTTCTCCTCTGAAAAAATGTGTTGAACGTAGAGACCCATGAAATACACAGCAGTCAGGAGCAAAATACTCCCTCCCAGCATCAACACTGTAGATCAGTGGAATCTACGCATATTTTTATGCAATACTGTCACTGAATGAAAACTCGCCAATCGGAGTTTTTGTATTAGTTATAGAGAATACAGCAGTGAAAACAGTGACGCTATAATATCAGAAGATTTATAACTGATCAAGTTTAATAAAATAGTGATTGATAAATTATTGATCTATAAATTCTAATAAAACCTTAACAGGACGCGTAAGCGGACTTCTCATGAAGCAGGATGCTGAATGAGATTGCTGTTGAATATTTGAGGCAAAATTTACTGAAATTGTCGTATCTATAAATCAAAAATACATTTGCTGCGCAAATGAACCTTAGTGTGGAATTTTAGTTCCACACCTTCGGTTACAACGAACCCTTCTTCCTAGATATCAATTTTTGGATTTGTCCTAATTTTGATAATTGGTAAATTTATCTTGGGAACTTGAAAACCCATTGATCATATTTTTAGGTTTGCACCATTATCCTTCAACCACTTGCGGCAGTTATGATAATCTTCGCAATAGGTTCCTACAAGTTTCCAGTATCTGGATGAATGATTGTGTTCAATCAAATGGCATAGTTCGTGAATGACTATATAATCAACGATTTGATGTGATGCCAGAATGATCCGCCAGTTATAGGCAACCTCACCTGTATCAAGGCATGATCCCCATCTTGCTTTAAAATCATCAATCTTGATCCCTTTCGGGTTCACACCAATGATCTTGGAATATCTTTTAGTTTTGTCATGCAGGCGATCATATGCATGTGATTGATACCACGTAGTTAGCAATCTTTTGATTATTGCGTGGTTCTTTTGAGCATTATCTGTTTTTGGATAGGCGACAGTCAGATATCCATTTTTCAGTTTTACCGAATATTCCTTACTGGTCACAAGTTTCAGGCGGTAGTTGCGACCGAGATAGGGAAAGGTTTCACCGTTGACATACTCACGTGGTTTCGATTCTGGTGTTGATGCATGAACAGCAAGTTTCTGCTTGATCCAAACAGATCGTTTGTTGATCAGGTCATGGATACGCTGGTCGGATAATGTGTTTGGCACCAGCACACGCACTGTTTCACCATTGATTTCAATCTCGGCAGATTTTCTACGTGCAGTTCGAACGATATCCACCGAAAATGGGAAATCCATGATCATTTGAACTTCACCTTGGCAAGTTCCATAAAGCGATCTGTTACTGGTTTCACCAATGCTAAGTCAAAATGCTTAATGATAGCATGTTTGATCTGCCGCTTGACCCGTTTTTGCTCATCCCATTTCTTGAAAAAATCAACAATTTCTGATGCTTCATCCATCATGCTGACCAATGACTGAACCAGTTGTTTCACCGTGTCATAGGTGTTGGCATCCAGACTATCATCCCCGTTTAGTTTGGTGATTTCGGCAATCAAGATATTATGAAAAGCAAATTCTGTCTCAGTTAGTCCTAGATCAGCAGCACCCTGCTCGCGGTCAGTCTCTATGTTGTCACGCAAATCCAGCAAAAGTTGAACCAGTTCATCCCATTTATGGGCATGTTTCTGAATTATGCCTTCTAACCGTTCTGATAGTGATTTGTAATACTCAGGATCATCATCAAGCTTGATCTTGATGTGATGCTTGATCGCATGTTCGATCTCAGATGCGCGTGACTTTGCAGTCGTATGGGATTGCAATTTGTCTTTGAAGTCATGTGCCAGCAGGTCCACTGGCGAAATCTTAGGATCAACACCTGTAGAGTAAACATGTTCTTCAATCAGTTGACGCACTTTTTCACCGGCACCTGATACGTCCAGTTGTTCATCTCGAAACAGGTTCCTTGCACCAATCGAAATCTTTCCAAGGCGCTTCAGGTCTTTGATAAATGGTGTTGCCGCTGGATCAGGTAGAATAATGTCCAACTGCTTGGAAAAAGTCTGAAAATCAGTTTGGAAAACCTGCCGCTTCACCTCGTCTTCAAGCGCCATGATGCAGTCATCTAGATCATCTAGGTTCAAACCAGAAAAGTGCTCCAATACTCTCGTATGAGCATTTTTCAGTTTTGGAATTTCGTCTTTGAGGTCTTTCAGCGCACCTGCAACATCTTCAGTGGAAAACATCTCCAATGCTTCTGTGAGGTAGTCGCTTAGACCGTAGTAATCGACGATATACCCCCTGAACTTGTTCTGTGCGGTTCGGTTCACACGGGCAATTGCTTGAAGCAGCGTGTGATCTGACAGTTTTCGATCAAGATACATGACCTGCGCCACAGGCGCGTCAAAACCCGTCAAGAGCATGTCTTTCACGATAAGGAACGACAAATTGGACTGCTTCTCACCCGTTCCCAGTGGTTTCTTGAAATCGTCGATCTGCTTCTTGTGGGTGGCACTGTCTGTGTATGCCCAGAAGCGTTTTGCATCATTATGATCACCGGAAATGATCACCGCGCTTTCTGGGGCGCTCAGAGCGTCCAGTTGCTCTTTGTAGATGATCGCAGCGTTCCGTGAAGACGTGACGATCATCGCCTTGAACCCATTGGGTTGGATGTGTTCACGGTAGTGTTTCAGGATATCTATGCAGACCCTGCGAATGCGCTGTGGTGCTTCAAGGATCGCTTGTGTGGTGCCAAACTTCTTCTTGATTGCTGCCTGTTCTTCTTCTGATCTGTCCCCGAAGTATTCATCAAACAGACTGTCCAGTGAATCTCCGGTCACGCGCACCGCTGCTTCACGACCTTCATACAGAATTTGAACTGTTGCGCCGTCCTGAACCGCTTGTTCAATGGTGTATGTGTCAATGTATGACCCAAAGGAATTTGTGGTTTTCTGGGTCTTGATCAGGGGGGTGCCTGTAAAGGCGATGCGTGGTGCATTGGGCAAGGCAGTGTTGATCGCAGCACCAAGGGTGCCATACTGCGTTCTGTGCGCTTCATCTGCTAAGACGATGATCTTGTCAGACGTGTTCAGAACAGGAAATTCCAGATCATCTGCGCCTTCTTGGAACTTCTGAACCATCGCAGTGATGATGTCAGATGCATCTGTTGCCAGCAGGTCTTTCAACTCCTTCACCGAACGTGCATGGCGCACCGTTTCCCCTTGGGCATTTCGGAAGGTATTTGTCAGTTGTTCGTCAAGTTGGGTTCGATCCGTCAGGAACACCAGTTTGTATTCCCGCAGCACCGGATCACGCCGCATCTTCATGGTCAGGAAAACCATTGTAAGGGACTTCCCAGACCCTTGTGTGTGCCATATGACCCCACCCTTATCACGGCGTGACTTGCCCTCTCTAAGGCGCTCTATGGTCTTGTGAACGGCACGGAACTGTTGATAGCGCGGTATCTTCTTCACAACGCGGGCATCAACAGGTTCGAAGACCGTGAAGTTCTGAAAGATGTCCAAGAAGTTCGCCTTGGAGAACAGACCTTCCAGCAGGATTTCCTGTGCCCCAGGAACGCAATCAAAGTCTTTCACAGATCGCGGATAGGGGTCTTTCCATTCAAGGAAATGCTCCATCCGTGACGTGATGGTCCCAACCCTTGCTTTGTCCCTGTGCGTGGACACCATCATCAGGTTGTAGTGGAACAGTTTTTCTGCGCCTTCGTCATGTTCGGGGGACCGACGATTGGCATAGCGCAACAACTGGTCAATGCCCGCTTCCATTGGGTTGGTGATGTATGGCGACTTACATTCAATCACCGCCAGCGGCAGTCCATTCACGAAGCAAACGATATCTGGAATGATGTTCTGGTGAACGCCGGAAACCTTGAACTGGTTCGTGCACAAGAATTCATTGTTTGCTGGGTTTTCGAAATCAATGATGTGGACGGTCTGACCTTTGTTGCCTTTGCCCAAATCCTGCATTACGGAAACGCATTGATTGATCAGCGACCAGATCGACTGGTTTGCTTCGATTAGATTGGCATAAGGGGTCTTGATCAGGTCACTGACAACCTTGTGCAGGTTCTGGTCACTTATCCATGGATTGATGCGTTTGATGTTGTCTGACAGGCGTTTTTCCAGAACCACCTCTTTGAATGAAGATCGTTCATTGGATGTGTCGGGGGATAGACTTGCGCCTTGAACAAAGGTCCATCCAAGGGATTGCAGATGTTCCAGTGCGGGCAGTTCTACCTTGTCAAACTCATCATTCGCCATTTCAATCCACCTTCACCCGCACTTTGCCTGTAAGAAGGTCTTGCATCAGGGATTTCTTGAGGGATTGAAGGTGAATGAGTTTCTTAGATGCCTCGCTAATCAACTTCTGGAATTCCATGTAAACATTAAAAATTTTCAACTGTTCTTCCATTGGGGGCACTGGAACTATCGTTGTTCTAAGTGTTTCAGAACTAATTGAAGACATCACTCCACCCTGAGAGTTGTCTGCAAAGTGGCGGAGCACCCATTCAGCGTGGTTTACCTGCCAACAGACCAAGTGGGAGATGATCTTCTTTGCATCAAATGTAATCACCCAAGTGTGTTTTGAAGAAATCGCCGTGGTAATATTTTTGGGAATTATGCAGCATCGACCAACTGTGCCCATGATCGTTACAATCAAATCATCAGCGAAAACTTGATACTTCGAAAGTTCACTGAATTTCTGTTCTGTGATATATCGCTTGAATGCGCCGACAAAATGTTCAACTTGAACGTTGTCAATCCCAAGAAAAGGAACGCCTCTTGCCACCAATTCGTCTTTAAGAAGCGCACTGCCAAACGGTCCACTGCGCATCGGATATTTTTTCGTTCGGTCTAGTAGATTCCCAATTTCCAGAACCTCCCAACTCTTGGGAATCCTTCCAAGTTCACTATCCTTGAACTCCGTGTGACCAATCCCTTTGGTCAGCAACTCATTCATGGTTGCTTTTTTAAGGTCTTGCAGTTTGTCGATCTGTTTCTGAGTGCTTTCAATCACATCATCAACAGACGTCAGTATCGAAGCGATTTTCTTTTGTTCGGGAAGGGGTGGGATTGGAACTTCATACAGTTCACGAATAACACTAGGATGCGCCTTACTCTGATAATCAAAATTGAGAAAGGAATGCTGAAAATCTAAAACATCATGCAAAAACTTGTATGCGAATTTTTCTTGGTTTGCCCTCATGTATCCCGAAACGTTAGTCACGGAAAACTTGTGTCGTGGGCGATAGAAAAACTTGCCGCCGCCATCCACTGACCACGTTACCATCTCCTCATCAAACATAAATTTTCCATATCTTCCCATCATCCCGTTGTTTTTCGATGAGGATGAATAAATCGGATATGAACCTGAATTTTCTCTAATATCAATTTTTGAAATTATATTTCCACGCCCAAGCTCAATATCGCCTATCTGTGTCAGTTCATCTAATGTGATAACAGGAACATCTTGGAAACCAGCGAACTTACTCATACCCAAGTTCCTTCAAATAACCCCACATCACCGCTTCGGATTGCTTCACCTGTGCGTCAACTTCATGCAGCGAAACCCGATATTTGTCCCACCAGCGTTCAAACTGTTGGATCACAGATTGATCTGCATCGCCAAGATGATCCCGTATCTGCTCCTTGGTCTCAATCTCTGCTTTGAAATCATAATATTCAGCATCCCGCCGCACGAACACCGCCGTCACATCCATCCCTTGCAGGGTTTCCTGAACATATTCGTCTTCCACTTCGGACACAGGCACACCACCGTTCAGGATCGCCCGAACATCAAAAGGTTCAGGTGGCGGTGACGTATCCGCATAGCGGCGAATGTTCAGATTGTAGTCATTGGCACGGATTTCATCCATCTCCACCACTTTGGAATAGCGCCGTTCATCCGCAAAGGCATCAAACACACCCAGAATATGCTGGATATCCATGTTACGCAGTTTGTTCTGATTCTTACCTTCTTGGTATTCCAGTTCACCGTTGATGAACAAAACCTTGTTCTTGCGGTCCTGTGGTTTCCTCTTGTTGATGATCAGCAACGCAGCAGGAATGCCTGTCCCGTAGAACAGACCAGAAGGCAGACCAATCACCGCCTCCAACAGGTCGTCTTCCAGAATGCCCTTGCGGATTTCCTTCTCACTGGACCCACGGAACAAGACGCCATGGGGGACAACAACCCCCATCTTTCCTTCTGCGTTCAGCGACGCAATCATGTGCTGGATGAAGGCAAGATCACCTGCATCCTTGGGTGGGGTGCCATAGGGATACCGACCATAAGGATCAGCATCCGCTGCTTCCTTGCCCCACTTCTTGAGCGAGAAAGGCGGGTTCGCAATCACGCGGTCAAACATCATCAGTTCGCCACCAGAGATGTGCTGCGGATCACCCAAAGTATCGCCCTTGCGAATGTCCGCATTGAACACCCCGTGCAGGAACATGTTCATCTTGCAGATCGCCCAGGTGTTAAGGTTCATCTCCTGACCATACAGAGAGAGGTTCTGAGGGTTGTCGCCGTGTTCAATTAGGTAGTTGCGGGTCTGGATCAACATGCCCCCAGAACCCGCTGTGGGGTCGTATACCCGCATTCCTGCTTCTGGTTTGAGCAGGGACACCAGCAACCACACAACTTCGCTCGGCGTGTAGAATTCGCCGCCCTTCTTACCAGCAGAGTCTGCGAACTGCTTGATCAGATATTCATACGCTGTTCCAAGAAGATCAGAGGATTCAAAGTCCACATTCCGCAGGCGGTGCTTCGAGAAATGCGACAGCAAATCCTGCAACTTCTTGTCGGTCAGTTTGTTCTTGATGTTGAAGTCAATCGTGACAAGCACCCCTTCCAATGAGGGGTTATGCTCTTCAATTGCTTCTGTTGCCTTGTTCAGTTCTGACCCAATGTCATGCTTGAGGTCTTTGATTGCCGCCCAACGACTGCGTTCAGGCACAAAGAACGTGCGGTCGTATTCATCTTCATCCGCTGCCAGTTGCTGCGCTTCTTCAAGAGGTCTGCCCTTTGCCACATAGTCCGCAACAACCTGTTCCTGTGCCTCTTCGAAGGCATCAGACAGGCGCTTCAGGAACAACATCCCGAAGATGTAATCCTTGAATTCAGAAGCATCCATGTTGCCACGAAGGATATCCGCTGTTTGCCAAAGGAAGGATTCCAGTTCCTTCAACGTCAACTTCTTACTCATGTGCGCCTCTTTTCTTAGTCTTAGCAGTTACTTACTGCATTTTCATCAGAACGTTAGCACACGGTAGCAGTCCCGCCAACGAGGTATGCGCTCCCTGTGATCATTAGCTTATCTTTCACCCGGATTTGTGGTAAAGCACGTGGATCCCCAAAGGTTGGCAATGGATAACGCTTCACGTGTAAAGCGATTTCGCCCGTGCGGTTGACGTTTGCCAATCAATCTCACTCAAAATGAAAGGAAGCGAATGAATCCAGTTCGTCAAAAAATCAAAGATACCTTCGACCAACTAGAAGCAGTCATGAAAGAGCAAAAACATTTGGATATTCAAAATGGTTTATTCAAAGAGGTTCTGCCGCTTGTCGCAAAAGCATCAAAGTATTGGCGCGTGCTGGACGACGAGCACCGCGACTATTTAAACTGTGTGCGCCATGCAATCGAAGAGGATAAGCGGTGGGAGTAAAAAAGCAGGTGATTTACACCTGCCCATTCACCTATGCACGAAAGACTTCACTTTCTCAAAATCATAAAACACACGTCCGCCAATAAACTTTTTCTCAAAATACTCCTCATGTTTTCCAGATGAGTTCCATGTCGCCAACGTGTTTGGTTTAAAACCTAAATACTTCGCTGCATCGTTTCTTGAAATCAAACCACACGGCAAGACTCTAATATTTTCCATCGTTACATTCTCCTCTAATAACCTCCTTGCAACAGTATAGAACTATTGACTTTTCGGTATAATTGATTTATGATTAAGTCACTTGAAGCAATAACAAAAACCACATTGCCTCAAATGACATATATCATATCACATTATAGAAATTGAGGCAAGAAATTATTGCTTGTCTTTATGCATTTATATACAAAAGGGAGACAGAATGGTTAAAAAAATATCGAAACAAAATTTGCAAAAATTGGAGGTAGGAAAAAGCATTACGGGAGAAGGTTTGGAGGTAAGGAAGACATCAAAAGGATTGATGTTTTATGCTTCCACCCAAGTCCATGGAAAAAGGTTGCGCGATAAAATTGGCACCGAACAGCATGGTATGAACCTGACAAAGGCGAGAGTAAAATTAAAAGAACTGGCGCTTTCAATTCCTGAGAATATTGATCTGACAGTTGCGCAACCGAACATTACATTCTCAGACGCGGCAAAACTTTACATTTCTACATCGCAGGAAAGTGGCGGCAAGAATATTCAACAAAAGCAACAGCAACTAACCATGCATCTGATTCCATTTTTTGGAAAACTGAAGATCAAAAATATTTCGACCTTGTCGGTAGAGAAGTATGGACACCAACGCTTACAGGCAGGTGCTGCGGTTGCAACTGTGAACCGTGAATTTGCAACTCTGCGTCACATGTTGAATTCACTTTCAGAATGGGGCGTTGCTGAGACAAAGCACATCAAGGTCAAGAACAAGAGTGGCGAGAAGCAACGTGTTAAGACTTTTTCCACTGAACAGATCGCCAAAATGTTACGTTGTGCTGAAAACGATCACGATAGATACACATATTTTTTTGTCTTGATTGGTTTCCAGACAGCAATGCGTCACAAAGAAATCTTGAGAATAAGGTTCGAAGATTTTGACTTCGAAAACTTGACGCTGCACATACCTGAAGCAAAAGCAGGAAGCAGAGTTGCGCCGATACATGAAAGTCTTGCCCAAGTTATCCGAGACGAGCAAAGGCGGCGTGGTGTCGAAGCGGGTTACTTGTTTGAAGCAGATAGCGCGACAGGGCATCGAACTTACATGAAGAAGCAGTTTGAGCGTGTGTTGAACGCCGCAGGACTGTCTGGTCAGGGGTTCACCCCTCACTGTATGCGCCACACCGCCATATCAATCACCATGCGTTCAGGCGTGTCTGTTGCGGACGCTCAGATCATCAGTGGTCACAAATCAACGCAGATGCTGCTGCGCTACACCCACCACAACAATGCGTCAGTGGCGCGTGGTGTGAATGCTCTTGCCAGTGCAACCGCGTGCAACGATGCCAATGCACCGGTTAAGAATCACGCGGGCGGTGATGCTGCGTAAAGCACCCAAGTTCACACAAACTACACACGCGCTCCTCTTCAGAAAGGCGGGGAGCGTGTTTTTGTCTATATATAGCGGTTTTGTAGTGGATTTTGTCTATATCTGGTGCCCCCACACGGACTCGAACCGCGGACCTACTGATTACAAANNACCAGCTGAGCTATAGGGGCACTGGGGGGTCTAATACGGTATCTTTTCCTCCCTTCGCAAGAGCAAAAATGGGGCCCGATGCAACTTTTTTGCGGAACTGCTTTTTGCACGGGGCATCCCCCGAAGACGCCCCTAACCTCATTCTTTCACTTACTTTTAACGAGTGACCATTGACTTCGTCAGGCTTCGATCACAGAGGAGTTCTGCGAAACGCCTGACAGCCTTAGAAAACTCCGCCACCTGGCCGCTGGTTGGTCGAGGCTTGTTCCAGGCCACGATATGACTTCTGCTCAAAGATACGCGGATTACAACGCAAGGATGTGCGCTTGAAAACAACGGATGACGCGGATCATGCGGCTGGAGATCAAAACGAAGTCGTGCAAACATGGGGGGACTTTGCGCTTCGCGCCACCGCTGAAGACGTTTTTCGCGGTTCTTTTCTGTAATCAGTACCAAGGCCTGTCCTGCATGAAGACAAGTAAAGCTGGCGCAATTGAGGTCGTCATTGTCCTCCTGTTCACCGTTCTGGTCCTTGCGGGAGTGAAGGACTTTGCCGTCTGGAATCAGGTTCTCTATATCTGGGGGGGGCGACCCAACCCGTTTCTGACTTCACCGACCGAACTTGGCGCTCATGGCCTGCGATACGCGCTTTTGTACCCCCTGCTGCGGTTCGCGGAGACGACAGGCATCCACCACGACATTCTTTTTACGACTCTGGCGCTCCCAAACCTGCTGATCGTCATCCGCAATGTCCGCAAAAGTACCGCTGTTGTCGTGGGCCGCACACATATTCAGGTTGGCTTTGCCTTGTTCAACGCGCTCCTGTTTGCGTTTCTCTTTCTCCAGATGAATGGACGCATGACCCTAGCGTTTTTTGGGTTTTCTCTGGTGATCTACAACATCAATTACATCGACAAGGCGCAACGCCATCGCCGTGGCAGCGCCCTACAGATCTTCATTGGGTTACTGTTCTGCGGCGTAAGCAGTGGGACCATGGCCGCAGCCTTTCTGATTTCGCTCCTCGCCTTCTTCAAGTTCTCTCTTTACGAGATCATCCGCCTTAGAATGTCTCGTTCAAAAACACTGGCTGTTGTCGCAATCGCAGCCGCCGCCTATAGCTTTGGTGTTTTTGTCTTTATCGGCCTGATAAAAAACCTGACCTTCTACGGCGGCGGGCCCGCTGCGTTCATTGAAATGCTCAAACACGGTGCGGGTGTCTTCATTTACCCCCTGCTTGAGAACGGACTTATCTTAGCGCTGTTGCTGATCATTCCTGTGGCCCTGCTGGTCTTCATCATGAAAAGCGAGCGTCCGTTTTTGACACTGCAAATCATTCTCTCGCTCAGCTGTGGGCTGTTCGGGTTCTCGACAATGACTTTGGCCACCATTCCGATCATGATCTGGATTGGTGGGATTTGGCACCGCACACCACCCCCTGTGAGTCATCACGCTTCAGACAAGGTCCGCCACCCGCTAAATCGCAGGGTCCGCGTTCTGCAAACCGGCTAACACGCACCCCCTAGGGAGAAGCCCTGCCCTTATCTGTTGGCGCGCGCCAAAAACCCAACCGCAATCAATCCCGTGGCGATCACCAATACGGCCGCAGGCGCAGCATCACCCAAAGCTTCAAGCGAGGCCTGTTCATGTACGCGCGTTGCCAAGGTTTCATAGTTGAATGGGCGCAAAAGCAAGGTTGCGGGTAGCTCTTTCACACAGTCCACAAACACCAGAAGCAAAGCCGAGGCCACCGAGGCACGCATCAGTGGAAAATAGACCGAACGCAGCACCTGCCCCTGTGTCCGCCCCAAGGACCGGGCCGCCAGCGCCAGATTGGGTGAAATCCGCCCCATAGCCGCGTCCGCTGCGCCCTGAGCGATCGCGAAAAACCGAACGCAATAGGCCAGAACTAGGGCAAAGGAGGATCCCGTCAGGATCAACCCGATGTCATAGCCTGTGACGGCCTCAACCGTATCAGCCAATGTGTTGTCCACGACGGCCAAGGGAATCAAAATCCCCACGCCCAGAACGGCGCCGGGCGCGGCGTAGCCAATGGTTGTGACCGGCAAAAGCAGCCGGGGCAACGCCTGACCAGACAGTCGGACACCATACACCAGAAAGATGCCACCAAGCACCGTCACCACGGCGGCGATTCCACCAACAGTCAAGGTGTTGATCCCGGCCTGCCACAGGGCCGCGTCTTGCCAATTGTCTGCATTGTCGAGCGCGTGCCGCAGGATCACCCCCGCTGGCAAAACAAACCCCATCAGAAAGGGAATAAGACATGCAGCGCAGGCCAGCGCCCCGAGACCACCGCGCAATGTGCGACGCTCAATGGGCCGGTGGCGGGTCGATAGGTTAAAGAACCGCAATCTGCGTCGCGACGCTTTTTCGAGTAGCACCAGAAAGATCACCAACATCAAGACAACCGAGGCAATCTGCGCCGCCCCGCCTGCGTTGTTGGTTTCAAGCCAGGTGCTGAAAATGCCGGTAGTGAGGGTTTGAACCGCAAAGTAATCGACCGTGCCAAAGTCATTGACGCTTTCCATCATGACAATGGCCACCCCTGCGGCAATCGCAGGGCGGGCCAAAGGCAGGCCAACACGCCAGAACCGCGACAGTGCGCCGGAACCAAGGGACTGCGCGACCTCATCGCTTGCGCTTGACTGCTCTCGAAACGCATTTCGGGTCAGCAGATACACATAAGGGTAGAGCGCCGCCGCGAGCACCAAAACAGCCGCTCCCATCGAGCGGATCTCGGGGAACCAATAATCCCGCGCCGATTGCCATCCAAAAAGTGCCCGCATCGCCGTTTGCACCGGGCCTGCGTATTCCAGCAGATCCACAAGCGCATAGGCCCCAACATAGGCCGGAATGCCGAGCGGCAACAACAGCGCCCACTCGAGCCATCTCCGCCCGACAAAATCATACCGGGCAATCAACCAGGCGGCCCCGGTGCCCACAAACATCGCCAATCCACCTACACCAATCAACAAAATCAACGTGTTGCGCAGATATCGCGGCAGAGTGGTGTTGATCAGATGCGGCCAGATGTTTTCCGTTGGAAACAGAGCAATCCACAGCACAGCAACAATTGGCGCCAGAACAATTGCCGCAATCAAAACGGCTCCAACGGACCACCGG
The DNA here is from genome assembly GCA_049116335.1 of Pelagimonas sp. GTDB lineage: Bacteria > Pseudomonadota > Alphaproteobacteria > Rhodobacterales > Rhodobacteraceae > CANMIH01. The sequence goes on from JAGDYZ010000020.1 coordinate 17,901, forward strand.
TTTGGCATTCGCAGGGCCCTGCGGGAGAGAGTGGGCTCGCTTATCGACATCAAACGCCTTTCCGGGGTGTTAACTATGCGCTGAACAGGGTTATAAAGCAGCTCAGAGGCAACCAAAAGACCCGACAAATGCAGGTCATCCTTCATACAGGTGTTCATAAAACTGACGAAAGCCGTTTGCTCCGCTGTTTGCGGCGCAATGGGGATGCGTTTTGGAAAGAGGGCATTTACACGCCCGAGCGACAGAAGTTTGGTACCTTCCTGACGGATACGGTCAATCAGCTGGGCAATGCGCCTTTACCGCCAGACACCCGTGAAATTGTGCTCGACGCCATTTTGGAGGACGCGCCTGAAGGGGTTGAGCGTCTGGTTCTCAGCCACGAGCATTTCTTTTCAGTGCCCAAGCTCGCACTTCACCACGGGCGATTCTACTTCCGGGCGGAAAGCCGTCTGAACACCTTCTGTCGCATTTTCGAACGCGACGAGGTTGAGCTGTTTATCGGCCTGCGAAACCCGGCCACCTTTCTGCCGGAAGTCTTTGCGAGCTCTCCGGCGGTGCAATTTCAGAACTTTATGGGTGACGTCAATCCACTGCACCTGCGGTGGTCAGATCTGATTCTGCGGATCAAAGAACAAAACCCAAATCTGCCCATCACAGTTTGGGCCAATGAGGACACCCCACTGATCTGGGGCCAGATTGTACGCGAGATGGCGGGGATTGAGCTAAACCGCAAAATCCTTGGCGCCTTTGACATGTTCAGCCAGATCATCAGCTCGGAAGGTATGAAGCGGTTCCGCGGCTTTCTTAAGGAAAACCCCGGCATCAACGAGATACAGAAACGCCGAGTGATGTCCGCGTTTCTCGACAAGTTTGCACTAGAAGATCAGATTGAAGAAGAGCTGCAATACACCGATTGGGACGGCCCGTTTGTCGATCTGATGACCACGCAATACGACGAAGATGTCGACATGATCGCGAGCATCCCGGGCGTCACCCTGATTTCTCCCTGACCCTGAGCAGCGGTCATGCTGGATGTGGTCAAACACCCGTAAGCGCGCAAAAGAAAAGGCGCACCCGAAGGTACGCCCAAAAACCTAGCGTCTAGTGCGATGCCTTACGACATGCCAAGCGCGGCTTTGTACATATCCAGAATCGCTTCTTCTTCTGCGATATCATCGGGCTCGCGCTTGCGCAGTGCCACAATCTTACGCAGAACTTTGGTGTCATAACCGCGCCCTTTGGCTTCGGCCATCACCTCTTTCTGCTGATCCGCAACTTCTTGCTTTTCCGCCTCAAGGCGCTCGTAACGCTCGATGAACTGCTGAAGTTCACCTGCGGCCACACCATAGGCGTCGGAACTACCGTCTTGCATACCTGTCTCCTGCCAATTGGCCCGGGATTATGTGTCACATCCCGTCCGGCCCGCGACCCCGATGCCCGGGAATGTGCCGAACTGCCCTTTGCTACCTGCCCCAAGCGTCTTCATCAAGGGGTTGCGCGCAACCCAATGCTGCTTTACCGCCAGCTCGGCAAGCATTCGCAAACAAGGGAGACACCCATGGACATGATGGTTTGGATCGGAGCCGCCGTTTCGCTCATTGGCCTGCTGGGCCTGTTCTGGTGCATTTTCCGCGTCTGGCGGGCAAAAAGTGCCGGCATGTCAGATGAAGATTTGCGGGATCTTGTCAAACGCACCGTACCGCTGAACATGGCCGCGCTGATGTTTTCGGTTCTGGGTCTTATGGCGGTGATGGTCGGCATTTCACTGGGCTAACATCAGGCCACAGTCTTAAATCGCATCAAAATCTTTGCCGTTTTTAACCAGATCCATCCAGGCCGGATCTGGCGACCAGATCGCTTGATCAGGATGGTCCAGGGCCTGCATCGCTTTCATCACCTTGAATAGCCCGCTCTGGCTCACGGATTTCATCACACCGCCGTGGGCCGCCGGAAAATCCAAAGCCAGCAGAGACGCAAGATCGATGTCGGCGGCACGTGACACCATGCCAGCATTGATCATCTTGAGCCCGGCATTGGCAACGGCGCCGATCAACAGATTCCGAATATCAGAAGGCCGCCACTCTACCGGAGGACGCGCCGCATCGAGAAGGGCAGTTACCTCAGCGCTCGGGCTGCCACCATCATCTCCCCAGTCATAAAACCCGCGCCCTGCTACCCAGCCCTTTCGGCCTTGTTCACTCAGGAGCTGTGACCAGTTTTTTCCGCTGGTTTCGGCGGAACCGCCTGTCTGAAACGCGCTCGCCGCGGCGTTCAAGCCTGACAAATCACGGGTCTGAAATGGCGGACGCGACCATCCCCACTGGGTAACGGCCTCATCTACCTCAAAGGGGCTTGCGCCCAGATCCACCAAGGCATCTGCAGCGCGCTGCAGAACCTGCGCAAGATTGCCCGCAACGCTGTCCTTTTGCGATTTTACCAACACCGGGATCTTGCCCAGTTGCCCCGCAAGGGCCAATGCGGCGTCCCGATCTTGCTCCGTCGCTTTTGGCCCGGTCAGCACCTCAACCAGCCGCGTGGCAAACACCGGGGGTGGAAATCGCAAACCTAACCCTTCAAGCTTACCCGGAATAGCCTGCGCCCGCACCGCCTCAGGGGGCAACCGGATGTCCCACTGGCCCCTGGCCGCGAAAATCACAAAATCCGCCCCGCCCACCATTTCCGCGCTCTCGCCAGTTTTAAGACGGGCAAGCTTGGCATGCGCCTCTGCGGGGCTCCAACCTGCGGCAGTGATCCGAGACAGAATAAAGGCCCGCAGCTGTTCAAACCCATCCTCGAGTTTTTCCTGATCCCGCGCCCCCCATTGAACCGTCAGCCCGCTGGCAATGGCCGAAGCCGCGATCTGGATCGCAAGGGGCACCGCACCAAGCACGGCAAGGGTCTGGGGTGCGGACGAACGGGACCGGGCCTCTTTGCCGAGATCGCGGGCTGCGTCGGTAATCTGATGGGCGTAGCGCAGAGCCTGTGATCTCCCAGCATCAGCGCTTTCCTCATAGGCATCGCGCTCCATCGCCCCCCCTGCCCCAAAGGGAAGCAGGGCCGAGGCCTCCACCAGCTCCAGATATCGCTGTTGGATCTCGGTCAGATCCGTCTTGCGCCACTCTGCCAGAGCCGCTTGAAACCCACGAGGATCCGAGAACCCATCCCGACGATCCCGCGTGCGCGGCAGAGACACATCTGAGCTTTGAACGTGCAGGCAAAACTGCTCAGCGCCCTGTGCAATATCTCCATCACACAGGGCATCCCAAAGATCCCTGACTTTTGGGTCATCCACACCAACATGATCACCGGTCAGCAAAAGCGACAGGCTGTGTTTGGCCCCAAGAAGACGCGGCAACCGTTGAGATTGGCCCGCAGAAGGCAACAGGTCCAGACGAATTTCAGGAAGTCCAACTTGTGTCTCGCGCGCTGCAATTCGCGCATGTGCCGCCAAAGCCAAGGCCATACCACCGCCGTTGATGCGCCCCTGCAACGCCGCAACCACGGGTGTGTCGCAGGTTTCGATCACGTCACACAGATCGGCAAGATCGGCATTGCATGACGACATGGCGCTGACCTCTTCCCCAACCGGGAAATGTCCATCGGCACCGATCAGAACAATTTGCCCGACCGCAGGGTCGTTCTCGGCCTCCAACAGGGTATCACGAAGCGCGCCCATCATCGCCCGTGTCAGCAATCGACCCAAACGCACAAAAGCAATGCCCTGCGTGATGTTGACTGTCACCTGCTCTGTCATCGATCTGCTCTTCCCGTCACGATTTCACACGTGGCGCCCGAACCGGCCTCCACGGTATTCGTTATTTTTGCGGTTTTCTGACGGAATTAGAATCGAAAGGACGAGACAACGCAAGGTTTCCCCGAGAATTCCGGGAAAACCTTTAAGTTTAGTGCCCCAATCACAGGATCAAATTGGCATGTTGTCGAACATATCTTCTGCCGCATCGTCAATGCGCGCGGCCAGAGCATTGCGGGCCCAGCTTGGCACCTTGAGCCCCTTGCTCTCCAGGCCAAGAACCGCTTGCTCAATATGATCCAAAAGCTCGTCTTGCTGATCATCTGAGGCCAATTTCAATTCATCGTGTAATTCAATCAGGCGTGATGCCAGTTTTTCGGCCATAGTCCCCTCCACTTACACTTGCGGGTCAGCGATTGATCAGCTGGTCCCAGCACATTTCACACAAACAGGCGTGTCAGGCAGCACCTCAAGGCGCTGTGCCGAAATCTCATTGCCGCAGCGCACGCAGTCACCGTACTCGCCTAAAGCGATCCGCTGCAAAGCCCCTCGAATTCGTACGATTTCAGCCTGCCCGCTTTGTCCGAGTCGCTCAAGGACTTCGTCATCTTCGCGCTCAACAGCCATCTCTTCCCAGTCTTTCGAGTGCGGTGCTTCCAGAGCCGCTTCTATCCCATCCAGACGTACGCCCAGTTCACGAAGCCGGTTTAGAAGCGCTAACTTGTTCTTATGGTGTGACATGTTTGGTCCTCCTAAGCTCGGCCAGAAATCTGTCACACCAAACGGGTAAAGGCGTTGACTCAGGTCAACATAAAAAGACTTGAAACACATTCATGTTTGAATATATGTTTGACGCAAGCAAGAGGAGCCCATGATGTCCCCCGAAGTTACCGGTTTTTTTGACCCCGCCACCAACACGATTTCCTACGTTGTCCGCGACCCCAACAGCAGCTCCTGCGCCATCATCGACAGCGTATTGGATTTTGATTACTCCTCTGGCCGCACCGACACCAAATCGGCGGATGAGGTGATTGCCTTTGTCAAAGGCAACAATCTTTATGTTGAGTGGCTTCTGGAAAGCCATGTGCACGCCGACCACCTCAGCGCTGCGCCTTACATCCAAGAGCAGTTGGGGGGTAGAATCGGCATCGGGGATCGGATCACCGTGATACAAGACACTTTTGGCAAAGTGTTCAACGAAGGCACCGAATTTCAGCGCGACGGCTCGCAGTTTGACCAACTGTTTGTTGAAGGCGACAGCGTGATGATTGGCCAGATGCGCGGCGATGTTCTGCATACGCCCGGCCACACCCCAGCCTGCCTGACCTATGTCATCGGCGATGCCGCCTTTGTTGGCGACACCCTGTTCATGCCAGACTTTGGCACAGCCCGTTGCGATTTCCCCGGTGGATCTTCCGAAGTCCTGTTTGACTCGGTACAGAAAATTCTCGCCCTGCCCGATGAGACCCGGATCTTTGTCGGCCACGATTACAAAGCACCCGGTCGCGACGAGTTTGCCTGGGAAACCACCGTGGGTGAACAAAAATCCCGCAATGTCCATGTTGGGGAAGGAAAATCCAAGGCCGACTTTGTCGATATGCGCGACACCCGGGACGCCACGCTTTCCATGCCGAAACTGATCATCCCCTCACTTCAGGTGAATATGCGGGCAGGTCAGATGCCCCCCGCAGACGAGAAAGGCGATGTCTTTCTCAAGGTGCCGGTCAACAAACTCTGACTTCATCCCCGGCGCGCGAACCGGGGTTTCATGACGCAAGAACCGCTGCTCAGGCGGCGCATAGGACGTAAGGAAACGCAAATGCCAATGGATTGGATCTGGGGACTGATCGGCGGATTGCTGATTGGCTCGGGCGGTGCAGTGTATCTGCTGATGAACGGGCGGATCATGGGCGCCAGCGGGATCATCGGCGGGCTGGTGGATGGCTCAGGCCGTGCCACCAAATGGGAACGCCTGATCTTTCTCGCCGGCGTTGCGGGCATTCCCGTGATGCTCACCGCGCTCTTTGGCAAGATCGACACCCATGTCACCGACAACATCGGAGTTCTGATTACAGCCGGTCTTTTGGTGGGCATCGGCACCCGGATCGCCAACGGCTGTACGTCGGGTCATGGGGTTTGTGGCATGTCGCGCCTGTCATTGCGCGGATTTGCAGCCACCATATTCTATATTCTGGCTGGTGGTCTGGGAGTTGTCCTGTTCCGCCATATTCTCGGAGTGATCTGATGCAACTTCTTTTTGCCTTTATCGCCGGTGGTCTGTTTGGGGCCGGGTTGTTCACATCGGGTATGACAGACACCACCAAGGTGCAGGGATGGCTGGACGTTTTTGGGAACTGGGATCCGACCCTAGCCTTTGTGATGGGTGGCGCCATGTTGCCTATGGCCATCGCTTGGATCATAGCAGAGAGACGCAAAAGCTCGGTTCTGGGCACGCCGCTGCCCCCCAAACCGTCGACGACCATCGATCGCAATCTCGCCTTGGGGTCGGTCATGTTTGGCCTGGGCTGGGGCCTGGCCGGTCTGTGCCCCGGCCCGGTGATTGCCTCGCTCTCCTACGGTGGGAGCAGTCTCTGGATCTTCCTGATAGCCATGCTCTCTGGCATGTTGGTCGCGCCTCACCTGCGCCTGCGACTGGACAGACAGCTGCCCGCCGAGTAATCGAAAGATATGGATATTCGAGAAATCACCCCCGACTACCACGTCTCGCCGCAGATTTCCGCCGAGGATGTGGCCGCAATCAAAGAGGCGGGCTTTGTCCGCATCATTTGCAACCGCCCGGATGCCGAAGTGCCCCCGTCACATCGCGCCAGTGCCATAGAAGCCGCGGCGCAGGCCGCCGGGATCGAGTTTGAGGTGCTGCCTCTGACCCATCAGACCATGACCCCGGACAATGTCGCGCGTCAGACCGAGATGTCCCAGGCCAGCGGTCCGGTGTTGGCCTATTGTGCGTCGGGCACGCGCTGTAGCGTAATCTGGGCCTTGGGTCAGGCCGGACAGCATTCAGCGGATGACATTCTGTCCCAGACAGCCGCAGCGGGCTACGATCTGGGCAATCTGCGCCCCATGCTCGAAAGCAAGATCACCCGCAGCTGATTTTTCAGATGATTCACGTGAAAGCCCCGGTTTGCGCCGGGGCTTTTGCATTTAGAGAGTTACGCTTTGGATTAGTCCATTGTCGCGGGTGAGAAATCAAAGTCTCCCGTCCCGTCATCTCCGCCCTCAGCCGGGGTATCGAGGAAATCCAGATCAAGATCCAGCGCCCCGCTTTCGGCTTCGAAATCCATCGAAGGCAAATCGGGCAGTTCTTCGGGCGTCGAGGGATCAAAGGCCGGTTCTTCAGATGCCGCATCGGCACCAAAGTCCATGTCCAGATCCATGGCAGCAGGCTCTGCCGCATCACCGCCGAACCCCATATCCATACCACCTAAATCGGGCAAGGCAGCAGGCGCGGTTTCAACCCCAATTGCCAATCCCGCAGCAGGCTCCGCAAGCGCAGGCAGATCCGCAACTGGCGGTGCAACTGGCTCCGGGCGCGGTGGCCATGTCAGGCGCACGGCCCGCATACCGTTCATTTGGCCCAGACCACCTTTGGCAACAATCTGAGACCCACCTGCCAACACCTCGAGCCCGTCTTTGGCATCGGTGCCCAGCATCAAAAGATCACCGGCTTTTAGCGCATTCGCCTGCGACAAAGGCATGGTGACACGCGCCAAAACGGTATCAAGCCGCGCAGGTACGCGGCTCATCTGGTCTTCATGGGTGCCTTTGGCCGCTTGCCCGTTTTCGTCAAGCTCGGCCGTCTTTTTGATTTCCCGTTCGGGAAGCATCAGGGTCAGCGCGCCTTTGCGTCGCCCCAAAGCCAAATCAACATCTGCGCGGAAACAACGATACGAAGATGCATCCAACAAGAGCCCAACCGCGCGGGCATCTTCGACCATGGCGCCGAATTTGTAGCCTTCCAGCTGGGGATGCATCGGATGGTGATCCAGGTTCATCGCCAGAAGCTCAAGCGCGCCATCCAAAAGCGGCGCCATCATCGCAGCGTCCGTCGGTGTCAGCAGGCGGTCCTCATCGACCGGCATCTGTGTCACCTGCAAAATGGTCTGAACTTCGACAAGGCCGGTCATCACTTCGCGGTCGATCGCAGCAAGCCCCAGGGCCCCATCCGGACCATCCAGCAGAACCAAAAGATCTTTGGAACCGAGCCCGTCAATTACGCCATCCTGATCGTGCATTTCGACGGTGACGGCCTGCGTGACAAGCGCGAGCCCCCACTGAGAATCAGCCGTGCGCGATAATGCGCGCCGCAGCGCTTTGGCTGGCGACATTCCTTTTGCCTCAAACGCACGCTGAGCCGCCTGCGCCTTTTGACCTAGAACATCCTGTCGTCCACCGTCAGCCATTCGAAGATTCACCCGTCCTTTTTAGATCCTCCGAGGGAGTTATGCCGGGATTTGGTTACCAAGCCCTTTATATGACCCCGAAAAACTTTAAGAATTACTGCGCTGCCAGAGCCTGATTCAGCGGCAGTGAAACACGAAATGCGGCCCCACCCCGTCCAGGCAAATAACTAATTTCGCCGCCCAAACGACTGACAATCTGACGACAAATCGCAAGCCCGAGCCCAGCACCACCTGCTTTTTGGTCACTGACACGGGCAAATTTCTCGAAAATCACGTCCTGTGCTTCGGGCGCGACCCCGCTGCCGTTATCCACAAAATCCACATTCACCGACCCGGCTATTTGCTCCACGTGAATCGACAGTTCCGGGCGTCCCGCGTCACAATATTTCCGTGCGTTTGCAATCAGATTGATGAAAACCTGGCTCAAACGTTCGGTATCGGTGTTCAGGATCACCTCTTCGCGCGACCGGTGACGATGGATCATCAGAACCTGTTCATCTCCATGGGCCAGCGCCGCAGCCACAGCCCGATCCAGCACATCCGACAACACGCCCTGCCCTATGTTCAAACTCACCTGACCATTTTCCAAAACGCTCAGATCAAGCAGATCATCCAAAAGGCGAGTTAGGCGGATCGCCTCGTCGTGAATGATCGAAGCATAGCGGTTCTGTTCCTCACGCGTAATACCGTCTGTGTCTCGCAAAATTTCGGAAAACGCCCGAATCGAGGTCATCGGGGTGCGCAACTCGTGGCTGATCTGACTCAGAAAGGCATCTTTTTGGACAGACAGGCGTGTCAGCTTGTCATTGGCCGCACGCAGCTGCGCCGCCGTTCGGGTCAATTCGCGTGACTGCGCCTCAAGCCGTGCGGAGGTTTCCATCATTTGCGCGGTTTCATCCGCGACCGCCATAAGATCGGCAACAGAGACGCTCATGCCGCCTACGATCTGGCCAATCATGGCATGGGCCGTCGCCGCGCCCACCGACCCCGCCAGCTCCCGCTCAAGCACTTCGAGAAACTCAGGCGAGGTCATGGGCAGGTGCCCATCCAGACCCTGACGGCGCGCTTCTCGCAAGAACAATCCCTGCGCATCCGCCGCCCCCAGGATCCGCTGGGCCATCACCATCAGATCTTCGGCCTGCGCCCCACTTTGCGACCAGCTCCGTGGCCCCGTGGCCTGCTGAACATTGACAAACTGTGCCCCCTGTAGCCGCTCTAACGGAGACGGGAAGCTCGCAAGGGAGACCCCGAAAAAGGCGATGGTGTTGAGAAAGAAGCTCCACAGCACGGCGTGCAACAGCGGATCAATCCCCGCTATCCCAAACAAAGCCCGCGGGTTAAGCCACATCACGCCAAAAGGCCCAGTCTCCAGCCAACTCTCTGGAACAAAGGCTCCTGACCCGAAGCTCGGCAAATACAGAGTGTACAACCAAACCAAGAACCCCACAGTCAGCCCAGCAAAAGCCCCTGCGCGGGTGGCTCCGCGCCAGAAGATCCCGCCCAAAAGCGCGGGCAGAACCTGTGCCACACCTGTAAATGCGACCAAGCCAATTGTGGCCAAGGCCGCTCCGCCGCCGGATTGCGCGTAATACAGATAGCCCAGCGCCAGAACGCCGGCGATGGACACACGACGGGATACCAACACAACATTGCGGACGTCGCCCGATACGCTCACCCGGGTTTCATTGAACCGCAACCAGAGTGGCATCACGATATGGTTTGACACCATTGTCGAGAGCGCGATGGCCGCGACAATCACCATCGAGGTGGCCGAGCTGAAGCCCCCCAAAAATGACAACATCGCCAACCCATCCTGACCAAAGGCCAAGGGCACTGTGAGAACAAACAAATCGGGGTTTGACCCTTCGGGCAGCACATCAAGGCCCACCACCGCTATGGGCAGAATGAACAGGCTCATCAGCATGAGATAGAGGGGGAAGGCCCAGGCCGCCATTCGGAGCTGCGCATCATTGTCGTTTTCTACAACCATGACCTGAAACATCCGTGGCAGGCACAGGAATGCTGCGGCAGAGAGAAAGAGCAATCCTGCCCAGCGCCCGCCCTGCACTTCCCAGCGCCCCAGCGCCGAGGCATCAATCCGGTCCAGTACTGGGCCGACGCCTCCCGAAATCCCCCAAACCACGAATATGCCCACTGCCAGCAAAGCAGCCAGTTTGACGATCGCTTCGACCGCAATAGCCATGACCACCCCGTGGTGGCGTTCGTTGGCGTCCAGATTTCGGGTGCCAAAGATCACAGTAAAAATGGCCAGTCCAACAGCCACCCAAAGGGCGGTGGGTTGGTTGTTGGCCATACCATCCGGGGCGCCACTAAACACTTCGACGCTCAGAACAACCGATTGCAACTGCAGCGCAATATAAGGTGTGGTGCCCACGACAGCGAGCAGGGTCACCCCCACCCCAAGCAGGTTGGATTTACCATAACGCGACGAAATGAGGTCCGCGACAGAGGTGATCCGCTGGCTGCGCCCGATCCGCACCAGTTTACGCAGCACCCACCACCAGCCGATCAGCACAAGACTGGGACCCAGATAGATCGTCAGATACTCGAACCCATTCCGCGCCGCAGAGCCAACCGCGCCATAAAACGTCCAGGCCGTGCAGTAGATTGACAAAGACAGCGTGTAGATAATCGGCGTGTGCAGCCAGTTTCCCCGCCCCCTGCGTGCGGCGCGTTCCGCAAAAAAGGCCACTGCAAAAAGAAAGAACACGTAGAGAATCGAAATCGCAGCCAGCGCGTTGAGCATCGTCACGTATCGTCTCCGACCGCTGGTTCACGCAGACGCCGCATGGCAAAAACCAGTGCGCCAGACACAATCGGCAAACCGAGCCAGATTGAGAAGATATAGATCATCGTTGTTGAGGCGCTGGGACCCTCTTCCGGCACGGCCCACAGCAATGGCAGCAACCAAAGCAACAGGCCTAACACCGGCAGGGCTCGGGCGGCATCGACCAGACGCCGCCGCCGATAGGTCTGCCGCTCGACAAACAGCGGCGACCCCTGCGGTGCCCCGCTCATGAGGTTACAGTCAGCGACCGCACCGCATCAAGAACCTCTGCATTTGAGAACGGTTTGGTCATAAAGCGGCTCGCCCCGGCGCGTTCGGCCATTTCGCGGTCTTTGTTCTGCCCACGTGCGGTCAGCATCAAAACCGGAAGCTCTTCCGTGTCGGGGGCACCACGCAGATCGCGCAAAATATCATAGCCTGACCGACCGGGAAGCATGACATCCAAAATCAAAACATCGGGGGATTTGGCACGCACCACATCCGCCGCATCCACTCCATTTGAGTGGGTATCTACGCGCCAACCTTCTCGCGACAGGATAAACCGGATCGCTTCGATGATGTTTGGCTCGTCCTCAATTAACAGCACATGGCCGGCCATACGTCCTCCCCTTACCTGTCACACGCCCTGTTCTCCGGGTCTTTGCTCAGGTCGAACAACACTAAGCCCATTCCTTACGCAGTGTCAAAACACCGTTACGCCCCTGCGACAAGGATAGACGGTTCGCGTCGGCCGGGGCAAACCGCACGAGCACAGACACGACAAGAACTCCCCAATTCAAGTGGCTCTTCATGAGGGGGGGTGTTGGTCGGCATTGGACGCACCAACATGACGGCTTCGAACAGAGGATCACGATTAACTGCCACGCGCCCAACGGGCACCGCAAGCGCATCCACCCAAAGATCACTGCCGGGACGCCCTGTTTGCACAACGGGATGAGACAGGATCACCATCGGTCGGTTCAGCGCGCGATACAGCGGCCAGAGCGGGCAAGCCGAGCCAAAGCGCGGCATCGGAAATTCAGGCAGGGGTTTGCGATACGTCAGCACCCCAGATGCATCTGAAATGGCCAGACCAACACCCTCGGGCAAGACAACTTCGGGCATCGCCGCCAGGCGGCGCATCACACAGGCGGGGTCCGCATCAAGATGCTCGGCCAAGGCCGCAGGATCCGCGCCATGTTTTTGGATGGCTCGGGCCAGGTCAGACTGTGGCACGGCCTGCGCATCTTTCTGATACCGTTGCAACCATTGCCCCAACAACTCTCGTGCCGGGGCAGACAGATCCGTACCCAGACGCTTTTGCGCGGAATGAACAGTTCCGCCTTCTTCCAGATCTTGGACATAATGCCCTGCCGCCGCCAGAACCGCATCAAGCTCTTCCTGAGGCGCGCCCGTCTCAGTGGCCTCGGCGTCATCTGCTTCCAGATAGGTCACCAACCCACGGCTGGTTTCAGTCAACCGCGCACTGTCTTCATATATGTTGCGGTGAAACCGCGCCTGCCACTCCGGGTCAATGTCGCCCGGTTCCGCAAGAATTGAGGCCGCTGACCGGATCGCCGTCACCGTCGACAACATTTCGTGTAGCGAGGCAGCAAGGTGAGGGTCATGTGTCATCCGATCCGTCAGCGTTTCAACGCTCCGCTCCAGCGCAGAAATCCGTTTCTGACTGCTGGAGAGTACCTCAGCCCAACCGGGGAACCGCCCTGCGAACTCATCCACACGGTCCAGTTCAGCCTGCGCCGCAGGGACCGCCGAGGCGGCCTCGCGCAGGGACGCCATCAACGCCGCCCCGGCCCCTTCGGTCAGCAATGCCGGTTCCACACCCAGCACTTGAGCGATATCCAGCAAGAGTTTTCCGCCGATTCTGCGCCGGTTGTGTTCGATCAGGTTGAGATAGGAGGCCGAAATTCCCGCCTTTTTCGCAAGATCGGCCTGCCGCATAGCCTGAGCCACCCGCCGTTCCCGGATCCGACTGCCTGTGAGCGTGCCTTTGGCCATGTCGCTTTCCTTGCAATTACAACGCCTTTCTGCACTGCCACATAAACAGATTTACAGAATACCGCAGTCTACTTTTCAACAATTGACAAAAAAACCGTTACGTCAAAACGCTTTGTTGCGCAATTTTCTTTTCTCCCGCGATACTGAGTTTGCACATTTGTGCCCGCGTCGGGGGGAAGAGGAGCCCAACGACGCATTTCACGAAATGGGAGGATTTCATGTCCAAGACCAACCTGACACGTCGTGGCGTGCTCAAGTCTGGCGCAGTTGCCGGCGCAGGCGTCGCACTGCCGACTATTTTTACGGCTCAGTCCGCAGCAGCTTATACCAATGAACCCACAGGCGGTTCCGTAACCCTCGGTTTTAACGTTCCCCAGACCGGCCCCTATGCCGACGAGGGCGCTGACGAACTGCGCGCCTACGAGCTTGCTGTTGAGCACCTCAATGGCGGCGGCGACGGCGGCATGATGAACACCTTCAGCTCAAAGGCGCTGAAAGGTAACGGTATTCTGGGCAAGAAGGTCGAATATGTGACCGGCGACACCCAGACCAAATCGGATGCAGCCCGCGCATCGGCCAAGTCGATGATCGAAAAAGACGGCGCCGTGATGATCACCGGCGGGTCGTCCTCGGGTGTGGCCATCGCGGTTCAAGGCCTCTGCCAAGAGGCTGGTGTTATCTTCATGGCGGGTCTAACCCACTCGAACGACACCACCGGTAAAGACAAAAAAGCCAACGGTTTCCGTCACTTCTTTAACGGCTACATGTCTGGTGCGGCTTTGGCTCCGGTTCTCAAAGGCCTCTATGGCGATGACCGTAAGGCCTATCACCTGACCGCCGACTACACATGGGGCTGGACACAGCAGGAATCGATCGCGGCCGCGACCGAGGCTCTGGGTTGGGAAACCGTCAACAACGTTCTGACCCCGCTGGCAGCGACAGACTTCTCGTCCTATATCGCTCCGGTTCTGAACTCGGGTGCGGACGTTCTAGTTCTGAACCACTACGGCGGCAACATGGTGAACTCGCTGACAAATGCGGTTCAGTTTGGTCTGCGCGAGAAAATCGTCAACAACAAAGACTTCGAAATTGTTGTTCCGCTGTTCTCCCGTCTGATGGCACGCGGTGCGGGCGCCAACATCAAAAACATCGTTGGCTCGACCAACTGGCACTGGTCGCTGCAGGATGAAGGCTCACAGGCCTTTGTTCGCTCGTTCGGCACCAAATACGGCTTCCCGCCAAGCCAGGCGGCGCACACCTGCTATGTTCAGACCCTGCTCTATGCAGATGCCTGTGAACGTGCCGGCACCTTCAACCCTTGTGGCGTAGCCGAAGCTCTGGAAGGCTTTGAGTTTGACGGCATGGGCAACGGCAAGACCCTGTATCGCGCCGAAGACCACCAGTGCTTCAAAGATGTTCTGGTTGTGAAGGGCAAAGAGAACCCAACCTCCGAGTTCGACCTTCTCGAAGTGGTCGAAGTCACACCGGCGTCGCAGGTCACCTATGCGCCGGATCACCCGATGTTTGCGGGCGGCCAGCTGGGGTCCTGTAACCCAGGCGCATAAGCCGACAGGCCCGGTTCTCTGCCGGAGACCGGGCCATTTCATCACGAAACCCGTGAAATCATACGGTCTCTCCGGCACCGCGCTGGAGGGGCTGTCTGACCTATAACCCAATGGTGGGGTCCATGGACGTCCTTATTACGCAAATTCTGAACGGGCTCGACAAGGGCTCGGCCTATGCGCTGATTGCGCTGGGTCTTACACTCATCTTCGGCACGCTTGGTGTCGTGAACTTTGCCCACGGGGCGCTGTTCATGATCGGGGCCTTCTGTTCGGTCTTTCTTCAGCGTCTGCTGAACCTCAGCTACGAGACCATCGACGCAACCAAAACCGACTTTCTAGGCAACCCGCTCAAGGTGAAAACCCCCTACGTCGAAAGCTGGTTTGGCCCGGAAATGGGTGGGTCAATCATCGAATGGTCCGTGCCTCTGGCCATCCTCTTTGCGATCCCCGTCATGATCAGCATCGGCTTCATCATGGAACGTGGGTTGATCAAACATTTCTACAAGCGCCCCCATGCGGATCAGATCCTTGTGACCTTTGGCCTTGCGATTGTGCTGCAGGAGATCATCAAAGCCTTCTACGGCGCGAACCCGATCCAGACCCCGGCCCCCGAAGCGCTTTCGGGTGTGGCCACCCTTGCTGAGGGCATTGTCTATCCTGTCTGGCGGATTGTGTATTTCTGCTTCTCAGTGGCTGTGATCGGTGGCGTGTTTGCCTTCCTCCAGTTCACCACCTTCGGCATGGTCGTGCGCGCAGGCATGGCAGACCGTGAAACCGTAGGCCTATTGGGCATCGACATCGACAAACGCTTTACCTTTATGTTCGGACTGGCCGCCGCGGTCGCTGGCCTCGCCGGTGTCATGTACGGCCCGATCAATGCGCCGAACTATCACATGGGCATGGATTTCCTTGTTCTGTCCTTCGTTGTTGTGGTTGTCGGCGGCATGGGCTCGCTGCCCGGAGCGGTCCTCGCTGGCTTCTTGCTCGGCATTCTCGAAAGCTTTGCCTCTATGACCCAAGTCATCGAGCTGATCCCCGGCATCAACCAGATCATCATCTACTTGGTTGCCATTATCATCCTTCTGGTCCGCCCACGCGGTCTGATGGGTCGCAAAGGCGTGATGGAGTAATAGACCCATGTTTGGACTAGATAAAAAAGACACTTCTCTTCTGTGGGTCGTCATCGCATTGACCATGCTGGCCCCTTTCATCCTCAACCCCTTCCCCACCGGAAGCGGCATGGCACAGTTCAACGCGGGCTATCCCGACTTGATGCAGCGTTTTGTGATCTTCGGCATCTTTGCCATCGGCTTTAACATCCTCTTTGGCCTCACCGGCTATCTCTCGTTTGGGCACGCCGCGTTTCTGGGAGTGGGCTCTTACTCTGCGGTCTGGATGTTCAAACTGCTCAGCATGAACATTCTGCCTGCCATCATCCTGTCTGTGGCCATTTCAGGTGTCTTCGCACTGGTGATTGGGTTTGTGTCACTGCGCAGAACCGGGATCTACTTTTCGATCCTGACCCTGGCCTTCGCGCAGATGTCGTTCGCCTTGGCCTATTCGGTACTCACCCCCATCACCAACGGCGAAACCGGCCTTCAGGTGACATTGGACGACCCACGCGTTCTGGGCGTGTCTGCCACAGCCGACGGTTCGATCCCCGTGACCAATCTGTTTGGTCTGGAAATGCGCGCCGCCTATGACCTCGTTGTAGGACCTTGGACTTTCACATTCTCCGCTGGCTACTATGTCTGTGCGATTGTGATGCTTCTGGCCTTCTATCTTGCGATCCGCATTTTCCGGTCGCCCTTCGGGTTGATGCTCCGCGCGATCAAATCGAACCAGCAGCGCCTGAACTACACCGGCCTCAACCCCAAACCCTACACGCTTGCAGCATTTGTGATTTCGGGCATGTATGCTGGCCTGGCCGGTGGCCTGATGGCAGCGATGGACCCTCTTGCGGGTGCTGAGCGCATGCAGTGGACCGCATCAGGTGAAGTTGTTCTGATGACCATCCTCGGCGGCGTTGGCACTTTGATCGGCCCCGTTCTCGGCGCAGGTATGATCAAGTACTTTGAAAACATCTTTTCAAAGATCAACGACAACGTACTGCACAGCTGGTTCAGCTTTCTGCCCGATGGCATCGAAGATTTCATCGTATTGGTTATCCATCCCTTTGTCGGCAAAGGCTGGCACCTGACCCTTGGCCTGATCTTCATGTTGGTTGTGACCTTCCTGCCCGGCGGCCTGGTCGAAGGGGGACAACGTATTGCCCGCGCTTTCCGCAAGAAAAAAGAAAACGAACCCAAGTCGCCTTCGACTGAGCCTGCGGAATAAGGAGAGACAGTAATGGGTATTCTAGAAGTCAAAGACGTGGGCAAAAACTTCGGTGGCCTCAAAGCTTTGTCAGATGTCAATCTGTCGGTCGCCGAAAACACCTGCCACGCCATTATCGGCCCCAACGGTGCCGGGAAATCCACCCTGCTCAACTGTCTGGTCGGCAAATTGATCCCCGACACCGGCAGCGTCATGTTTGACGGCCAGTCGGTGCTGGGCCGCAGCCCACATGAGATCAACCAGATGGGCATCTCGCGTGTGTTCCAGACCCCTGAGATCTTTGCGGATCTCTCGGTGATGGAAAACATGATGATCCCGCTGTTTGCCAAACGTGATGGGGCCTATCGCCTGCATGCGGTTGAGAAAGTCAGCAACGAACGCACCCTGATCGAAGAAGCCGAACGCATGCTGGGTGACGTCAACATGCTCGACAAACGGGGGATGCATGCGGCGGCCATGTCACGTGGCGACAAACGCCGACTTGAGATGGCCATGTGTCTTGTACAGGACCCAAAGCTTCTGCTGCTGGACGAGCCAACCGCCGGGATGGCACGGGCCGACACCAACAACACCATCGATCTGCTGATCGAAATCAAGGAAAAGCGCGATATCACCATCGCGATCATCGAGCACGACATGCATGTGGTGTTCAGTCTGGCGGATCGGATCACCGTTCTGGCGCAGGGCACCCCCTTGGTTGAAGATCTGCCCGAGAACATCAAAGGCCACCCGAAGGTCAAAGAGGCCTATCTGGGCGAAGCGCACTGATATCTGGCGGCGGGTGCATCCCGCCGCTTTCCCAATTTCGCGGGCCTGACCCGCCCCTCACCCTGAGGAGACATCCATGAACGTTCGTCCGGATTTTTCGAAAAACGCCAATCAGGCTGAAACAGCCCCCGCCTTCCTCTCGATCTGGGACATGCACTCCTATTATGGCGAAAGCTACATCGTGCAGGGCATTTCCTTTAACGTCCATGAGGGCGAGATCCTTGCTCTGCTGGGCCGAAATGGTGCCGGTAAAACCACTACGCTGCGGTCAATCGCCCGACTGGACGACCCGCAGGTCCAGCGCGGTGAAATCTGGCTGGATCACCAACCCCTGCACAAGATGGCCTCGCATCAGGCCGCAACGGTGGGTCTTGGGTTGGTGCCAGAAGATCGCCGCATCATTCCCGGCCTGACGGTCGAAGAGAACCTGAAGCTGGCACAGATCGCGCCGCCCATTGGCTGGTCTATCGAGCGCCTCTACGATCTGTTCCCCCGCCTCGGCGAACGCCGCAACCAAGAAGGCATCACCCTGTCCGGAGGTGAACAGCAGATGCTGGCAATTGCCCGGGCTCTGGCTCGGGATATCAAGGTGCTGTTGCTGGATGAGCCTTATGAAGGTCTGGCCCCGGTGATTGTGGATGAGATCGAAAAGACGCTCCGCCACATCAAAGAACAGGGCATGACCACCATCATCGTTGAACAGAATGCGGTGCGCGCCCTGCAACTTGCGGATCGCGCGGTGATCCTCGACACCGGCTCGATTGTGTTTGACGGATCTGCCGCAGAAGTGCTGGAGAACGAACAGCTCCGCGCCGAATATCTGGCGATCTGACGGCTCTTGCCGCTGCGCGACAAAGGTCAAGGCGAAAGTCTCCTTGCAATTGTCGCGCAGACTGGCTTCCCTGCCGTCAAAATTTGAGGAGGACACCATGAGCAAGACCTATGCTCCCGCCGCCGATCTGGTGGCACGTGCGCATGTAGATGCGGGACGGTATGATGAGATGTATGCGCGGTCGATTTCTGATCCCGAGGGGTTCTGGGCGGATCAGGCGCAGCGCCTAGACTGGATCAAAGCCCCCACCCAGATCAAGGACGTCGATTACACCTTTGGTCAGGTCAAGATCAACTGGTACGCCGATGGCACGCTGAATGTGGCCGCCAACTGTATCGACCGCCATCTTGCGACCCGCGGCGATCAGACGGCGATCATCTGGGAACCCGACAGCCCCGACGAGCCCGCCCAGCACATCACCTATAAAGAGCTGCACAAAAACACCTGCCGCATGGCCAATGTGCTCGAAAGCCTCGGCGTGGGCAAGGGCGACCGGGTGGTGATCTATCTGCCCATGGTGCCTGAGGCCGCCTATGCCATGCTGGCCTGTGCGCGCATTGGTGCGATCCATTCGATTGTCTTTGCCGGCTTCTCGCCCGATGCGCTGGCGGCGCGGGTGAACGGCTGTGACGCCAAGGTGCTCATCACCGCGGATGAGGCCCCGCGCGGCGGCCGCAAGACCCCGCTCAAGACCAATGCCGACAAGGCACTCTTGCATTGCAAAGACACGGTCAAATGTCTGGTGGTCAAGCGCACCGGCGGTCAGACCACCTGGGTGGATGGTCGTGATTTCGACTACAACGAAATGGCGCTTGAGGTCAGCGAGTTTAATCAACCCGCCGAGATGAACGCCGAAGATCCGCTGTTCATTCTCTACACCTCCGGCTCCACCGGACAACCCAAAGGCGTGGTGCACAGCTCGGGCGGCTATCTCACCTATGCGGCGCTGACCCATGAGGTGACCTTTGATTACCATGACGGCGACGTCTACTGGTGCACCGCCGATGTGGGCTGGGTCACCGGCCACAGCTATATCGTCTATGGCCCGCTGGCCAATGGGGCCACCACGCTGATGTTCGAAGGTGTACCCACCTTCCCCGATGCCTCGCGCTTCTGGCAGGTCTGTGAAAAGCACAAAGTCACCCAGTTCTACACCGCCCCCACCGCCATCCGGGCGCTGATGGGTCAGGGCAATGAGTTTGTGGAGAAATGCGACCTCTCCAGCCTGCGCATCCTCGGCACGGTGGGCGAGCCCATCAACCCGGAGGCCTGGAACTGGTACAATGATGTGGTCGGCGGCGGGCGCTGCCCGATTGTTGACACCTGGTGGCAGACCGAAACCGGCGGGCATCTGATGACCCCGCTGCCCGGCGCCCATGCCACCAAACCCGGTGCGGCGATGAAGCCCTTCTTTGGCGTGCAGCCGGTGGTGCTGGACCCGGCCTCGGGCGCGGAGATCCACGAAACACCAACCGAGGGTGTGCTGTGTATCAAAGACAGTTGGCCCGGTCAGATGCGCACCGTCTGGGGCGATCATGAGCGGTTCGAGAAGACCTATTTCTCGGATTACAAAGGCTATTACTTCACCGGCGATGGCTGTCGCCGCGACGAGGATGGCGATTACTGGATCACCGGCCGCGTCGATGATGTGATCAATGTCTCGGGCCACCGCATGGGCACCGCCGAGGTGGAAAGCGCGCTTGTGGCCCATGAGAAGGTCGCCGAAGCCGCCGTTGTGGGCTATCCGCATGAGATCAAAGGTCAGGGCATCTATTGCTATGTCACCCTGATGAACGGCGAAGAACCCAGCGAGGAGCTGCGCAAAGAGCTGCGCACCTGGGTGCGGACCGAGATTGGCCCCATCGCCAGCCCGGATCTGATCCAATGGGCCCCCGGCCTGCCCAAAACCCGCTCCGGCAAAATCATGCGCCGCATCCTGCGCAAAATCGCCGAAAACGACTACGGCGCCCTCGGCGACACCTCAACCCTCGCAGACCCTTCCGTCGTTGAGGATTTGATCGAGAACCGGATGAATCGCTGATCCGCGTCATATCTCATGAGACAGGCGGCCCACGGGCCGCCTTTTTCTGTCCATGGCTTAGGGTCAGCGCAAAAATTGACCACAATTTTAAGGGCGTGCTGCAAACAGCGTTAACATGTGGTAACTTGTTGGACGTGGGGTATTGGTAAAGGAGCAACGTTATGCCCATGACAGGGCCCGCATTATGGACCGCCCCCTTGGCCACCGGACATCCACATGGGTTGCCCGAAGCCCGACGCACCGACAATCCAGCCAAGAAAGTCCAGCCGGTTAAAAAGGGCCGCGCCAGTGATGCCACCTCTCAACATGACTATGCTGAGCAGGAAGAGCACTCTGCCGCTCCACAACCATTCGACCAGCCATCAGACGAGGATCACTCTGAATTTTCGGAAGGCCCCAGCCTGATGCAGCAGGAAATTTGTCACTTGCTGGACGAGCAGGCCGAGGCGCCGGAGCAAGCGCCTTTGCCCGCCTCGACGCCTCCAAAGCTGGCTGCCTATGAAGAAACCGCCAGCCTGTCTCGCAAGTCTGTTTTCAAAACCTTGCCGTAATTGTTCTTCGGCAGCGCGTCGACAGTGATGTAGTGTTTGGGACGTTTGAACCGCGCGATATGATCCAGACAATAGGTGTCGAGCACCTGTGTATCGATCTCGCTATTGGGGACAACAAAGGCCACAACCTCTTCACCCCATTCTGGGTGGGGTTTGCCAACCACGGCCACTTCAGACACCGAAGGATGATCCTGCAACACCTCTTCTACCTCACGTGGGTAAATGTTGGTGCCGCCGGAAATGATCATATCACGTGAGCGATCTTTCATCGTCACGTAGCCATCTTCATCCATCGCGCCCATGTCACCGGTCCAGAGCCAACCGCCCTTGAGGGTTTTCTCGGTCGCCTCGGGGTTTTGCCAATAGCCGGACATGACAATGTCGCCCCGCACAAGAATTTCACCCACCTCACCTGCGGGCAGTAACCTGCCATCTTCATCCGCAATGGCCACTTCAACAGCTGATTGCGCTTTGCCCACAGATCCCAAACGTTCCCGCCAGCGCGGATGGCTGCGATCGGTCACATCATGCCGGGACAGGGCCGTGATCCCCATCGGGCATTCCCCCTGTCCATAGATCTGCGCAAACACTGGCCCGAACCAATCCACCGCCTCGATGATATCCGCGATATACATTGGCCCACCGGCATAGACGATGGTGTTGAGACCGGCCCCACGGCGGTACAGATCTTTGGCGGTGCGGGTCAGGCGCTGGACCATGGTGGGTGCCATGAACATATGAACCCGGTCAAAATGCGCGGCCAGATCCAGCACTTCAACCTCATCAAACCCACCGGATGGGGGAAAGACATGCGCGGCACCGGCACGAACATGCATCATGCTATAGATCCCGGCCCCGTGGCTGGCCGGCGCGCTATAGATCACCGTGTCGTTTTCGGTCACCAGGTCACAATCCACCTGATAACACAGGCTCATGTTGATCAGCATGCGGTGGGTCATCATCACACCTTTGGGGCGGCCCGTGGTGCCCGAGGTGTAAAACAACCAGGCGAGATCGGTAGGCGCCCGCGCCGTGATGTCTGTCAGAGGAGCATGAGCCGTCATCTCAGACCAAACCGGAGAACCCGTCTCAATCACAGTGACGTCGCTGGCGGCACTCAGACCTGGGGCCAAATCCCCGGTGGCAAAGGCCAGTTTAGCACCTGAATTTTCGATGATCCAAGTCGCCTCACGGGCATGAAGTTTGGCATTGATCGGGACAACCGCCGCGCCAGCGTACCAGATGGCATATTCCGCGATCAGGTAATCCGGCACATTTTTCATAAACAATGCAACGCGATCGCCCGAAGTAACTCCCCGAGCTACCAGCGCTCCGGCCAAAGCCATGACGTCCGAGTGGAAGGCCCCATAGGATTTGACCAACGTTTGGCCCAGAAACAGCGCCGGGCGATCCGGTGATTGTTGAGCCCGTCGCGCCAACCAAAGTGCAATGTTCATTTTTCCCCTCCCATTCTCGCCTCATCGCACTTAAATCCTGATGTGAACGCGGCTGCAATCGCTGGGACGTAAGGTCACAGGAACGCTTTTCACCAGCGACTGCTTAGCTTATAAGCAGGCAACCGCATCGGAGGCAGGGGCCTCTGAGCACATGACGCAATGGCGAGGACCGCATGAGCAAGAATAACCACGACTCGGATGTAGCCTTTATCAAGGCTCTGGCAGAGCTGCTTCAGGAAAACGATCTGACCGAGCTGGAGGTCATGCGCGAATATGGCGAAGACAACAGCCTCAACGTTCGTGTCAGCCGTGCCCAAAACATCACCATGGCCGCCCCTGTTGCGGCTCCTGTTGCCGCCGCCCCTGTTGCCGCTGCAGCACCTGTCGCAGCTGCGCCTGCGGCTGCGGATATGCCAGAAGATCCTGCAGCCCATCCCGGTGCAGTGACATCGCCGATGGTTGGCACCGTTTATCTTCAGGCCGAACCCGGCGCGCCGTCGTTCATTTCGGTTGGCACGCAGGTCAAAGAAGGTGACACCCTTCTGATCGTTGAAGCCATGAAGACCATGAACCACATTCCCGCGCCCAAATCTGGCACCGTGAAGCGTATTCTGGTCGAAGATGGCGCAGCAGTGGAATACGGCGCCCCGCTTGTTATCCTCGAATAAGGAAAACAGGCATGTTTGATAAAATCCTGATTGCCAACCGTGGAGAGATCGCGCTGCGCGTCATCCGCGCCTGTCGCGAGATGGGCATCCAGTCGGTTGCAGTTCACTCAACAGCAGATGCGGATGCCATGCATGTGCGCATGGCCGACGAAGCCATCTGCATTGGCCCGGCGCCGGGCACCGACAGCTATCTGTCAATCCCGTCGATCATTGCCGCCTGTGAAGTCACCGGCGCGCAGGCAATCCACCCGGGCTATGGCTTTTTGTCAGAGAACGCTCGGTTTGTTGAGATTGTCGAAGATCACGGCCTGAAGTTCATTGGCCCGACCTCGAAGCACATCACCATGATGGGCGACAAGATCACAGCAAAAGACACCATGAAGGACCTGGGCGTGCCCTGCGTTCCCGGGTCTGACGGTGGTGTGCCTGATGTCGAATCTGCGCTGAAAATCGGTGAGGACTTTGGCTATCCCGTCATCGTGAAAGCCACCGCAGGTGGCGGTGGGCGTGGCATGAAAGTTGCCAATAGCGCCGAAGAGATGACCGTCGCCTTTCAAACCGCGCGGACTGAATCCAAAGCTGCCTTTGGCAATGACGAAGTCTACATCGAGAAGTATTTGACCACCCCGCGCCACATCGAAATCCAGGTCTTTGGGGATGGCAAAGGCAACGCGGTCCATTTGGGTGAGCGGGATTGCTCGCTTCAGCGCCGCCACCAAAAGGTGTTTGAAGAGGCCCCCGGCCCCTGCATCACACCAGAAGAGCGCGCAGCAATCGGCAAAACCTGTGCCGATGCGGTGGCTCAGATGGGCTATGCCGGTGCCGGAACAATTGAGTTCCTCTATGAAAAGGGTGAGTTCTTCTTCATCGAGATGAACACCCGCCTGCAGGTGGAACATCCGGTGACCGAGAACATCTTTGGTGTCGACCTTGTGCGCGAACAGATCCGCGTTGCGGCTGGTTTGCCGCTGTCGATCACGCAAGATGAGCTGCAAATCAACGGTCACTCGATCGAAGTGCGCCTGAACGCCGAGCGTCTGCCAAACTTCGCACCCTGCCCCGGTCAGATCACAGCGTATCACGCACCTGGCGGTCTTGGCGTGCGCGTCGATTCTGCGCTGTACAACGGCTATAAGATCCCGCCTTATTACGACAGCTTGATTGGTAAGCTGATTGTACACGGACGTGACCGGCCCGAGGCATTGGCTCGGTTGAACCGCGCTCTGGGCGAGCTGATCATCGACGGTGTTGAGACCACGACCCCGCTGTTTCATGCCCTGCTGCAGGAAAAAGACATCCACACCGGCGAGTACAATATCCACTGGTTGGAGAAATGGCTCGATGCCGGTGGCCTGGAAAAGTAAGACAGTGGGGCCTCTTTCCAGATGGAAAGGGGCCCTTCCACTTCGAAGGATCGACCCCCGGTGACACTGACAACCGATCTGCTGCTACATGCGTATGAGATCGGCATTTTTCCGATGGCCGAAGCGCAGGATGATCCCGAGATTTTCTGGGTGGATCCCAAACACCGCGGCATTCTTCCCATCACAAAGTTCCACATCTCACGCTCACTCGCGCGGCAACTCCGCCGGAATGAATATCAGGTGACGTTAAACCGGGAATTTGCGGGCGTGATTGACGCCTGCGCAGACAGGGATGAGACTTGGATCAATGCAGAAATTCGCCGCCTTTATCTTGAGCTCCATGCGAAAGGTCGCGCCCATTCACTCGAAGTCTGGATGAATGGCGCGCTTGCCGGAGGCGTGTATGGCGTGACCGTTGGGGCCGCGTTTTGTGGGGAATCCATGTTTTCGCGTCAAACCGGTGGCTCGAAAATCGCTCTGGCCTGGATCTGTGATCTCTTGGCACGCACAGGGTTCACGTTGTTTGACACACAGTTTCTAACCCCCCATCTGGCGAGCCTCGGGGCGGTTGAAATTCCTCGGGATGACTATCATCAGCGGCTAGAAGAGGCGCTTGAGTTGCCCGCAGACATCCTCTCAGCGCCCTTGGCCCACTGTGGTCAGGATGTGGTACAGCGCAACACCCAGACGTCGTAACGCGGGTGATTCATCGGGTTCAACGCCGGTGAGCTTGCCACCATCCAACCGCTGAAAACCGGTTGCGGCACGCCAGCTTCCCGCACAGTGACAAAAGCAAAAGCTTCCCCCGTGGGATTGTCATTTGGAAAACGGCACGCGGCGAGGTTGATTTCCATGCCATCTTCCAGCGCGCTTGTACCATTGACGATAGTGACATCACTGACCTTGGCGTTGAGTTTATCCAACACTCGCAATACGGCGCCATTGCCAGGCGACACGGCCTCTTGCGCCATCACAGGGGCCGCTATCATAGCCAGAACACACATCAGGCGTTTCATTCGTCGCTCCCGCCACCACTCACAAATTTCAGCAACAGCGTCATCAGGCTGACAGATCCCTGAGTATCAAGGATCTCGTCCCCTTCTACAAAATTGAACGGCGATCCACCGGGGGAAATTTCAACAAAATTGCCACCCAACAGCCCCTCAGAGGCGATGACAATCGCACTGTCGTCTGGGACCTGCACAGAGTCATTGATGGTGACGACGGTATCGGCGCGGAAGGTTTCGGGGTTCAATGCGATCTGCGTCACAGTCCCCACCTTGACCCCTGCGAGACGCACATCTGAGCCAACGCTGACACCCTCGATCGACCGGAACGACGCGCGCAACGGATATCCGTCACCGCCAAAGCTCATGCCGGTGCTTTGCAGGGCATATAGACCAAATGCCAAAGCGGCGGCCAATACGCCGCCGCCAACAACCACCTCTGTTGCCGAATGGCTCATTCTGGGCTCCACGCCTCATAGTCACGACGGTCCGCAGGCGCGGCCTGACGCAATGACCCGGCGGGTGCATAGGCCAGTGTGGTGCCTGTCAGGTTTTCCTGATGCGGCTTTTCCCAGACCTTATGGGCCAGTGGCTTGTCACCTGGGCGGGCATCAAAAGTATGATGCAGCCAGCCGTGCCAATCCGGGCTAATCCGCGAGGCCTCGACTTCGCCGTTGAACATCACCCAACGTCGTTTTCCATCGCGGCTTTCATAATAGACGTTGCCCTGTTCATCCTCACCCACCTTCACACCTTTGCGACGGGTGTAAATTGCGGTGTTGATGGTGCTGCCATTCCACCAGGTCACAGCGCTCAGAATGGTTTTAAGAATGCCCATGGACGACTCCTGTCTCACTTAAAAGCGTTATGGCGAAAACCCGTGGCAAGGTCTAGTGCCCGCTCGGTCGCATTACCGTGCTTGAGCGGGCGATTCGACGGGAATTCGCCGAAACTTCAGCCCTCTGATGGGGCCAGAGCTGTGACTTCAATCTCGATTCGGAACTTAGGATCGATCAGGTTGCATTCGATCATCGTTGCCGCAGGAGGATTCTCTCCAAATGTCTCTGCCAGAAGTTCAAAACAGGGTTCAAATTCATGCCGGTCCGGCAGGAAATAGTTCACCCGAACCACATCAGCAAAGCTGGCACCCGCCTCTGCAAGCGCTTTTTCGATAACACCCAGTGCAGATTGGCATTGCTCAAGCACGGTCTCGCCCTGCCCCACCGTGCCAGCAACATGGACAAAGCCACCCGCGACCACCGCCCGGCAATAGCCAACCTTTTTCTCAAATTCGCCACCTGACGAAATGCGTTTGATCATCTCTTTCTCCCAAGAAAAAGGCGGGGGAAACCCCGCCTGATCTAATCTATCTCTGGCCTGCTTAGCTGGCAGACGCTTCTTCTTTTTTGTTTTCGCCATGCACCATCAACGGTTTGGTCTCGGCATTGACCGCCTCATCGTTGACGACAACTTCGGTGACATCTTCCATGCCCGGCAATTCGAACATTGTGTCCAGCAAGATGCTTTCGAGGATGGACCGCAGACCACGCGCGCCGGTTTTACGCTCAATTGCCTTTTTGGCGATGGCCGACAGCGCCTCATCGGTGAAGGTCAGCTGTGTGTCTTCCATCTCAAACAGGCGTTGGTACTGTTTGACCAGAGCGTTCTTCGGCTGGGTCAGAATGGTGATCAATGCATCGGCATCAAGATCTTCCAGAGTTGCGACGACCGGCAGACGGCCAACAAATTCGGGAATCAGGCCGAATTTCAGCAGATCTTCAGGCTCAAGCTCCTGGAAGATTTCGCCAACACCACGATCATCGTTGTCACGCACATCCGCACCAAAGCCCATCGCCGAGCCTTTGCCGCGCTGAGCAATGATCCGATCTAAGCCTGCAAAGGCGCCGCCACAGATGAACAGGATATTGGTGGTATCAACCTGAAGGAATTCCTGCTGCGGGTGCTTACGGCCCCCCTGCGGCGGAACGCTCGCAACGGTGCCTTCCATCAGCTTCAGCAGCGCCTGCTGAACACCCTCACCCGAGACGTCACGTGTGATCGATGGGTTCTCGGATTTGCGGGTGATCTTGTCGACTTCATCGATGTACACGATGCCGCGCTGCGCACGTTCGACATTGTATTCGCTCGCCTGAAGCAACTTGAGAATGATGTTCTCAACGTCTTCGCCCACATACCCGGCTTCGGTCAGAGTGGTGGCATCGGCCATGGTGAACGGCACATCAAGAATGCGCGCAAGCGTCTGAGCCAAAAGCGTTTTACCACACCCGGTAGGACCGATCAGCATGATGTTCGACTTGGCAAGTTCGATATCAGCGCTTTTCTGGGCGTGGTTCAGGCGTTTGTAATGGTTGTGAACAGCGACGGACAACACACGTTTGGCTTTGGCCTGACCGATGACATAATCGTCCAGAACTTCACAAATCTCACGTGGTGTCGGAACCCCTTCGGAGGACTTCAGGCCAGCGCCTTTGGTCTCTTCACGAATGATGTCCATACATAGTTCAACGCACTCATCACAGATGAACACGGTCGGGCCAGCAATCAACTTGCGAACTTCGTGTTGGCTCTTGCCACAGAAGCTACAGTAGAGCGTGTTTTTGCTGTCACCGCCAGAATTCGTCGCCATATTGTACCTTTCCCGGTCCAGCCGGTCTTGATCTTGTCCGGGGTAAGTCCTTCACCCCATCCGCGCCGATCGCCAAGTTTGACTAGCTTAGGCCAGCCCCAAGGCGCCGACAATCGGAAAATTGGCCCCACATGCGACCTGCATGTGGGGCCGTGTCATCACTTGTCGTCGTCACCGGTGGCGCGGCTGGTCACGATCTCATCGATCAAACCCCAGTCCTTCGCCTCTTCCGGAGACATGAAGTTATCGCGCTCAAGGCCCTGCTCGACCTCTTCATAAGTGCGGCCGGTGTGGTGCACATAGATCTCGTTCAAACGACGCTTCAGTTTTAGCGTTTCCTCTGCGTGGATCATGATATCCGTTGCCTGGCCCTGATAGCCACCCGAGGGCTGGTGTACCATGACGCGGCTATTGGGCAGCGAGAAACGCATGCCTTTTTCACCGGCGGTCAGCAGCAGCGAACCCATCGAGGCCGCCTGACCAATCACCAGGGTCGAGACCTTGGGTTTGATGTACTGCATGGTGTCATAGATCGACAGGCCCGAGGTCACAACACCACCGGGAGAGTTGATGTACATGCTGATTTCTTTCGACGGGTTTTCCGCCTCAAGATGCAACAGCTGCGCCACGACCAGCGACGACATGCCGTCATGCACCGGGCCGTTGAGGAAAATAATGCGTTCCTTCAGCAGGCGCGAAAAGATGTCATACGCCCGTTCACCGCGGCTTGTTTGCTCAACAACCATGGGAACGAGGGTGTTCATGTAGACGTCAAAGGGATCTTTCATCGGAACCTGCCTGCTTTCTATCAAGACACTGCCTAAACGGTAGAGATTGATAGAGTCTTATTATCGGCCAAGACCCCCCGCAAGAGGGGGACAATCAACTTATGACATTCGGATGAGTTGTATTTGAATTATTCTCAAAAATTAACGGCCCCGCAGGGCCGTCAATCAGGGATAGGTCCGACTTAACCAAACATGTCGCTGGTTATACCGTCATACCAGCCAACGCTTTCTTCAAATGTGCGTTTTCGAAGCTCAGCATCTTCACCCGTCTGGCTGATAAACCCATCTGTTTTGGCGATTTTTTCATCTGTCGCCTGATAGGAGGCACCCACTTTGATGCCGTCATTGGCATCAATCAGCGACCAACAGGTGTTCGAAAACTTCGCCGGGAAGACGCGACTGCCGGTCAAGGCACCGCGCACGGCCATCGCCGCAACTTTGGCCTGAGAATTTGCCGAAAAACCTGATTTTGGCATATCCCCCTGCTGCGACGCATCCCCCAAGATGTGAATATTGTCATCCAGACGGCTTTGCATCGTGTGGCCGTTCACTGGCGCCCAATTGCCCTCGGTCAGAGCCGCCGCCGCGCAGATCAAGCCTGCTTTTTGTGCTGGAATCACATTCACCACATCGGCTTTGACCACCTCGCCATCAATATTCACCGTCATATCCGCCGGATTGACCGAAACCGTGTCGCCGCCGAAATCCGGCCCCAAACGTTCAATCATACCGCCGTAGTGTTTGTCCCACCCCTCTTCGAACAGCGCCTGTTTCGAGAACTTAGGCTTGGGATCGGCGATCAGGATTTTGGCGGTGGGGTTATTGGCCTTAAGATAATGGGCCACCATGGAAATCCGCTCGTAGGGTCCCGGAGGGCAGCGATAGGGGTTGGGCGGCGCGACCATCACATAGGTGCCGCCCTGTGGCATTGATTCGATCTGGCGTTTCAGCAACTCAGACTGGGTGCCCGCTTTATAGGCATGCGGCATGGCCCCCTGCGCGGCCAGATCCCAGCCCGGCACCGCCCCGTCGACAAAATCAATGCCCGGTGAAATCACCAGACGGTCATAGGGTACCGCGCCCCCTCCGGCCAAGGCCACGGTCTTGGCGTCGCGATCAATCCCCGTGGCCCAATCATGGACAACGTTGATGCCATAGTCCGCCGCCAGCGTGCCATAGGTGTGGCCAATGCTGTCTAACGTGCGAAAGCCACCCAGATAGAGATTGGAGAAGAAACAGGTGTAGTAGGTGCGCGTGGGTTCGATCAACGTAACATCAATCGCGCCCTTACTGTCTTTGGCGATGTACCGCGCGGCCGTAGCGCCCCCGGCCCCGCCGCCGATCACAACCACTCGAGGTTTGCCTTCGGCCCTCAGCATGGGCGCCGTCAAACTGGCCGCCGCTGCGGATGTCGCGATAAACGCGCGTCTATTCAAGGTCATACGTTTCTCCTCCTCGTTGAACTCACGGTCTCCCATAAAAAAACCGCACCGCCGGTGTCCCGGTCGATGCGGTCGTGCCTTCGGGAGAGAAGGCCTCTGAGATTTGGGGGAACTTCGATTGCACGCCCCTCACCTCCTAGTCTTTCAGCTCGGCAAAATAGGCGGCCAGAGCTGCTATTTCATCATCGGCCAATCGTCCGGCCATCATCTGCATCACCGGATGTGGGCGAAGCTTGCGTTTGTAGGCATGCATCGCAATCACAAAATCCTCTGGATGCCACCGGGTGATAGATGGGATCCCGGCATCTGCCCCGTCGCTTCTGTGGCACGTCAGACATTCTGAAGCGAGATATTCTCCATAGGCCAGATCCCCGACTATCGCGAGGATTTCGGGTGATAGCTCCACCTCACGCGCCAACGCTGTGGGTGCCGATTCAGGGATATCTTGCGGGTTCTCGGTGAACTGCCGCAGATAGGCCAACACGTCATCGCGGTCGGCCTTTTTCTTCAGCCCGCGAAAGGACATGCGGGTGCCAGAGACCAAGGCACGCGGGTTTTCTAGATAGGCATCAAGGTGCTCAAGATCCCAGACCATGCCATCGGCAAAGGCCCGCTCCAGCCCCTTGGAATAGTCAAAGCCCTCAACAGATCCGGCCCGACGGCCAAAAATCCCGTTGAGCTGAGGCCCAGCGCGATCTTGCGCCTCTGGTCCCACCTGATGACAGCCGGTGCATTTGCGAAACACTTTGGCGCCCCGCTCTGCATCACCGATCGCCAGAGCCTCCTGCTCGGCCAGCGCGGCCCCAAGGGGGGCCAACGCACAGATCATCACACACACAAACCGTTTCATCGGCTTACTGGCTGTAGCGTTTGAGGTACTCGATCACCGCCGCGATCTCGGCATCTTTCCTCAATCCAGCAAACGACATTTTGGTGCCTTTCATGGCCTTGCGCGGTTTGGCTAGGAATTCGGCCAATGTGGCATCATCCCAGACACCGCCGTGCCCGCCCATAACCTTGGAATAGCGAAAGCCATCCTGAACCCCGACACCCGCGTTGTAGATCGCATTCAGCATAGGGCCAGATTTATGTTTGGCGCCCTCTCCGATCTGGTGACAGGACTTGCACTTTTTGAAGACCTTTTCACCTTTGGAGGCCAGAGCCTCATCAAAGGCAGGCACTTCGGGTTCAGGTTCTGGTGCAGCTTCGGGCTCAACCACTGCGGCTACTTTCACCACCTCAGCCTGAGCGGCGGGCGCTGCAGGGGCTTCGGCGGCTTCTTCATCCGGGGTCACATCCAGAACCGTGGCGCGCAAGGTAATCTCGACGCTGTCCTTGCAGTTCTCCATACAGGGCTCCGCCCGCCAGATCGCGTATTCGGTGGCCGCACGATCGTCGATGACAAAACCGCCCGCGTTGGGCATCTTGACATCGAGGAAGGTTTCGTTCGACAGCTCGAACTCTTCGTCGATCAGATCATTGGAATAGAGGATATAGGCGACAATCGCATAGACCTCATCGTTGCTCAGCGATTGCGCATTGCCGAAGGGCATCGATCGGTTGACGTAATCCCATGTGGTCGAGAGATAAGGCCAATAGCTGCCCACGGTTTTCAGTGGATCCTCATCGGCAAGCGTGTCATCGCCACCGGCCAGTTTCGGCCAGTTATCAACACCTTCGGCAAAATCACCATGACAGCTTGCGCAGGCATCGGCAAAGATCTCTTCCCCGTCCAGCGCATTGCCCGAACCCACCGGAAGACCGGTGCCATCCGGCTGTACATCGAGATCCCAGGCGACGATTTCTTCGGCCAGAGCCGGACGGCCCAGGCCCATTTTTTCCGCCATCGCCGGCGCAGCCGTCATCAGCAGCGTTGCTGCCACTGTCAGATTAAGAAACTTCGACATTCTCGGCCTCCCCGCTGGCTTTGACATGCCAGGTCTGAATGCAGTTGTTGTGATAGATCGAGTTCAACCCACGCACCTCGCGCAGTTGAGCCTTAGAGGGCTGAACATAGCCGGTTTCGTCCATCGCGCGCGATTGCAACAGCATCTCTTCGCCGTTCCACTCGGAGTCGAGATAGAATCGGGTCAGAGCCTTGTCTTCGCCTTCTTTGGCCAGACGGGCGGTTTCCCAGGTCTTGCCACCGTCTTTTGACACATCCACACGCGTGATGCGCCCATGCCCGGTCCAGGCCAGACCCGTGATCACCAGCGGGCCGTGCCCATGTTTGATGGGTGATTGCGGGCTAGGAGAGGTGACAACCGATTTGGCGTCCATAACCCAGGTCCACTTGCGGCTGGTGCCATCTTCAAGCGTATCGGTGTATTTCGAGGTCTCTTCGCGGCTTTCAACCGGGCCATCCATGACCTCGATCCGGCGCAGCCATTTGACCCACATATTGCCTTCCCAACCGGGAACAACCAGACGTACGGGATAGCCATGTTCCTTGCGCAGCGCTTCGCCATTGGCCTTGAAGGCCACCAGCACATCATCCAGCGCCTTCTCCATGGGGATCGACCGACCATTCGACGAGGCATCCGCCCCCTCGACATAGACCCATTTGTCTTTCAGATCACCCGCCGCAGCCAGACCTGCCTCTTCCAGAAGCGTGCGCAGCGAGACACCGGTGTATTCCATATTGTGGATCATACCGTGCGTGAACTGTGCGCCGTTCAGCTGGGCACCCGCCCATTCCATGCCGGTGTTGGCCGCACATTCGCAGAAATAGACATGCTGCTGACGTGGGAAGCGCTCAAGATCAGCGTAGGAGAACACCAGCGGTGTATCAACCAAGCCGTTGATCATCAGACGGTAATCTTCCTTGCGCAGTTCAATCGCACCCGAATGGTGGCGTTCAAAGGCGCAGCCCTGTGGCGTGATGGTGCCGTCCAGCGCATGAATGGGGGTAAAGTTGATCGACGAAATGGTATCCGCGGTCAGCCATTCAACATTACGGCGCACCACGTCGTCTTCGTATTTGATCGGCAGCCCATAGGGGGAGGCATCGACGCCATCGCCTAGGCCGCTGGCCCAATCCTGAACCTCGGTGATCAATGGGTCGGGACCAGCCGCCTTGGCCATTCCTGCGGCCACAGTGCCCGCGCCCATCGCGGCGGCGCCGGTCAAGAACTGACGGCGCGAGGCGCCTTGCTTCTTGTCATCTGCCATCTTGTGCCTCCTTTCGGATCATCTCATTCATCTATGTGAATGGATTGCGTAAAAAATATATGCGGGTGAAGCGTGGGGGCGCTTATGCGCCCACCACCTGTACTGAGTTGTTTGGATCGACCGTCACGGTGCCCTGTTTGCGAATGTGGCTTTCCACCACGTCCCAAATCTGTGGTCCTTCGGTGCCCTCATTCACACTGGCCCAGCCAGCAACGACATAGTTTTTCGCCGGATCAATGGCTTCACCGGTTTTCAGCAACGTCATATCCGTGACCCGTTCGCCCTGCGGCTTGTTGATGTCGATGCGATAGCCGAGGCCACCCACACGCACCATATCGCCACCCTGCTGGTAATAGGGATCCGGGTTAAAGATGTTGTCGGCCACGTCCTCAAGGATCACCTTGATAAACTCACCAGTCATTTCCGAACGATAGGCCTCGCCATAGGACATCGAGGTCACATTCCAGATGTCTTCGCGGGTGATGGCATCGCCGGGCAGCAGCGACGGTCCCCAGCGCACACCGGGCGACATGGCGATATCGGCTTCGCGCTCGGAAATCAGCGCATCACAGATCAGATCATCCCACGAGCCGTTGAAGTTGCCACGACGGTACAGAGTGCTATCGGTGTGGCCGATGACTTCGGTCAGCTGGTCCAGATACGGGGCGCGCTGTTCATTGATCAGAGCGGTCATATCCGCATCTGGCGTGATCACATCCGAGAAGATCGGGATCAGCTTGTGACGGTAGCCCATCATGCGGCCATCACGAATGTCGAGATCCACGCGGCTGACAAATTTGCCGTTTGACCCAGACGCCACGATGATGGTGTCTTCGACCACAACCGGCTCGGGCAGCGCATCATGGGTGTGCCCTGACAGGATCACATCGATGCCTTTCACACGGCCCGCCATCTTCTTATCGACGTCAAATCCATTGTGGCTCAGGACCACAACACATTCAGCGCCTTTTGAGCGGACTTCGTCGACCATGGCCTGCATGTTCTCATCGCGAATACCAAAGGAGTATTCCGGGAACATCCAGCGCGGATTGGCGATCGGCATATAGGGGAAGGCCTGACCAATCACGGCCACTTTCACGCCACCACGTTCAAAGAACTTATAAGGCGGGAACAGATCCAGCGCAGGTTCATCCCATTCTGCATCAAAGATGTTTTGTCCCAGAGCGGCGAACGGCAGACCCTCGACAATCTCCTGCACCCGGTCCGAACCCAGCGTGAATTCCCAGTGGAAGGTCATCGCATCCGGCTTGAGGCCGTTCATGACGTTGACCATGTCCTGACCTTCAGTGTGGTGACAGGTGTAAGAGCCGTGCCAGGTGTCCCCGCCGTCTAGCAGGATCGCATCCGGGCGATCGGCACGGATCGAGTTCACTACGGTGGCAACACGGTCCAGACCACCCACTTTGCCATAGCCCCGCGCCAGCGCTTCAAAATCACCCGAGCTGAGCGCGTAATGCGAGGGCGACCCGTCGTTCACGCCATACAGCTTGCGGAAATCCGCACCGGTGACATGCGGCACCGCGCCTTTGTTGCCACCCACGCCGATGTTGACCGACGGCTCACGGAAATAGATCGGCATCAGCTGCGCATGGATATCCGTGATATGAATCAGCGAGACATTGCCAAAGGTATCAAACTGCAACAGCTGGTCCTGGGTCAGGCTCTGCTGCGCGGCCAAGCGGGCCCAGTTGCCAAAGCCCGACGACCCATAAAGCGCCGTTGCGGCCATGGACACCTGAAGAAAATCGCGTCTTGAGATCATAGGAGGATCTTTCTTTCTCTCTCGCGACACACATGCGCATGTGTGAATTCGTTTTCATGGAAAATGCCCCGCACCACGACATATCGGGCACGGGGCATAAATTTTAGTTACGAACCGACGGACCTTCGACCGACAGACCGTTGCCGCGTGAAGCGACATAAAGCTCAAGCGCCACAAACTCGGCCGAACCCGGTTTGTAGGTTTCGGCGCGGGTGTCACGTACGCAGCCTTTAAAGCGCGAATGCACACCATTCAACTTGGCGTTTTTCAGACGATAGGTCGGGAACCCGTTGATCTGACCCTGGCTGAGATGGTCCGCCCGGATGTAGTTGCCAAAATTCTGCTCGTGGCAGTTGGCACAGGACAGTTCAAGCTGACCGGTCCGGGTGTAATACAGCTCTTTGCCCTGTTCCCAGGTTGCCGACGCCGGACCATCAATAGCCACATTCATCGGCAGACCGCGCGACACCGAAGCAATCATAGCTTCGACATTGATCGCATCGGCTTTGTCGTATTTCCACGCCTCAGCCCCCATGCGGTTTTCGCGGCAGTCATTCATCTGCATCTGCAGAGTGCGAACTTCACCGGCGGCCTCGTTCCATTTGGGGTACACTGTACGGATACCCACCATGGACTCCTCAGGGTCGCTATGACAATCCGCACAGGATTTGCCCTCAGAGCCGTCTGCGGTGTTCCAGACATCCAGTCCCTGCTCAACAAAAAGCATGCCTGGGTTGTCGAAGTCATCCACCTGCAGCGACTGTGTTTCGTCTGTGCGGAAGTGCCAGCCCGAAATAACTTCATCTACGGCATCAGCCATATGAGCTGGAGCCGCAGTTTTGGTGACGATTGCGATCTCTTCATTCACCACCAATGTGTCGTCATCTGCGCCGCCTGCGGCCGCGAAAGATGCGCTCAATGTCAGTGCCGAGGCAATCGCCGTCAGTGCCTTAAAATTCATTCTGTTCCCTCCCTATTGGCGCCCTGCCCCTCGCGCTGGGGCAGGGTCAAGCCGTCGGTTAGCCGATGGCGATCTTCTTGGCGGTGTCGTAGACGGAACCGTCATCGTCATACCAAGTGAACTTGAACTCACCCTCGGAGGGTACAGTTGCTTGGAATTCGAGATACGGGTTTGTCGAAATCGCAGGTTCCAAAGTCACGTCGATCACGTTTTCACCGTTAAAGTCACAGGTGAAACGGTTGATGATCGAACGCGGGATGATGTTGCCCGATTTGTCTTTCCGCTGACCCGATTCCATTTTGTGCGAAATCAGGGTTTTGATGGTGATTGCTTCACCAACAGCGGCTTTTTTCGGGACTTTGACGCGGGGTTTAACACCGGATGCCATTGTTCAAATCTCCTCTAACTTAGCCGCCGCAGCCGCCAATGGTGACCTTTACGGTCTTCGACGCGCGGGCAAAGCTGCCATCGGCAAGCTGAGCAATCGCAACCACGTCCTGAGTGCCAGCAAGGCGAATACGAGTCGAGGCTTCCTGAGCCGCCGCAAGCTTGCCGAACTTGAAGGTCGCGACAGGTGGGGTCGGGTTACCGGCCGCCAGGACCATGATCGCCGTGGCACCCTCTGCAGCAACCGCGATCGGAACGGTGTTGCCGTTTTCCGCGATTTCAGGTGCGGTCAGCTCGAGGCCCCCGTCCGCAACAGCGGCGCCACCAGTAAATTCGTTGATCAGATCATCCACAGCCGCATTCGCACGGAACGGCAGGACAGTCATCAGCGCTGCACCGGCTCCAAGAGCCAGCGTTTCGCGACGGGTAAACTCCATCGTCAGTCTCCTTGGGTTAAAGTCAGCTGTCCTTGAGGGTCATCAAGAACGCGACCACATCTTCGATTTCCTGAGCCGTCAGGACCGGAGGCAAATCGCCCTCTGCGGCTTTGCCGGTGTAACCATTGCCAGGGCGAATAAATCCGGTGGATTTATAAAACGCAGGCATCACCGACCCTTCAAATGTCATCTTGGCATTGGCCACAATCCCGCGCAGCTCGTCTGCCGTGCGATATTCACCGACACCATCCAATGACGGGCCAACTTCGCCATGAAACGGCGAATCGTTCAGCGCGGTGACCGCGTGACACGAAATGCAATTCCCTTTGGATTTGGTCGCCATAATGATGGCGCCACTTTCGGCGTTTCCGGCAGCGCCGGACAACGAGGCCGCCACTT
Organism: Pelagimonas sp.; assembly: GCA_049116335.1. Lineage (GTDB taxonomy): Bacteria > Pseudomonadota > Alphaproteobacteria > Rhodobacterales > Rhodobacteraceae > CANMIH01. The sequence goes on from JAGDYZ010000020.1 coordinate 55,488, forward strand.
CACCATATTCGCCATATGCTACATCGCCGGGCGCCACGGTGTCGGCGGCAAATGCCACGCCTGCCGCCAGCGCCGCTGTCGCTGTGATTACAAAAAGCCTCATAATTCCTCCCATTGGCTTCTTGAACCCCGAAGGGCCCCGTTCGCTGATGTATACCGTAGGCTACCCAACACAGAAGACGCAACAACAAATTCACAGAAATGAATTTCTGTTGGTTTTAGTCAAAACTACCGTTGTTGCGTTCTTGGATCATGCGGGCGTGGTATCTTTGAAAATCCTCTCCGTTATCAAGGAGGTATCGACTTTCCGCAACCCATGTAAACATGTCCAAAGTGGTCCCTTTTCCAAAGGCGCCCGGCATCACCGCAACCGCGGCCTCAACAGCCGTCTGGCCCTCGGGGATCTCCTCGGGGAGAAAAACAATGTTGGGTGTGAACATCACCCGCCACTTGCGCGCCATCTCTTTTTCGGGGAGCGATTCTCCGTCAAAATCCACTACCTCGACATCGCCATAGATGTTCATCTGGACGACAAAAAAGTTCTCACCGATATAGTCGGAAATGCCGGGGTCCGAGAACACTTCTTCATGCATTTTGCGGCAATAGATACAGCCACGCTGTTCGAAGAAGAGAACCAGACGCTTGCCTTCGGCATTGGCCTCGTCAAGATCTTCCGCCAGATCTTTGAAGGTCTCACGCATCCACGGCTGTTTGTGCAGCCCATCATCGCCGATCTCGGCCACAGCTGGCAGCGCCATAAGCGCCATTGCGGCACCAAAAATCCAGTGTTTCATGTCAAACCTCCCTTTAGACCCAGTTGGGGAACACACGCAGCATCACCTCTGCAATCCAGCCAACGGTATCCGTGGCGACCAGAATCGCGAAGACAATCATCATCACTCCAAGCGCTTTTTCGACCTTCCCCAAGTGACGCCGGTTACGCTGCATCCAGGCCAGAAAGGGTTGCGCGAACAGGGCTGCGACAACAAATGGCGCGGTCATTCCTATGCCAAACGCCCCCAAAAGCGTCGCCCCATGCCACAGCTCCCCCATGCCCGAGGCAATCATCAGGATCGTGGTGAGAATCGGCCCTACACAGGCGGTCCAGCCAAACCCGAAAGCCAGCCCCATCGCATAGGCCCCAAACAGGGTTTTAGGGTCGGATTTGCTTTCCATACGCGCCTCTCGGTACAGAAACCCGATTTTGAAGATGCCCAGAAAATGTAGGCCAAACAGGAAAATAAGCGCCGCCGCGACATAGCTAAGCGGCTGTTTCCAATCGGCAAAGGCTTGGCCCAGTGCTGTCGCGCCAAGCCCCAATAGCATAAAGATGGTCGTCACCCCCAAGGCAAACAAAGCCGCCTGCCCGGCAAGACGCGCCCGTGTGCCGGGGGCAATGCCTGCGTCATCGCGCAATTCTGCCATTGAAAGTCCGGCCATGTAACATAGATAGAAGGGCACCATCGGCAGAATGCACGGCGTGAAAAAAGCGCCGAACCCGGCGATCAACGCGCCGAAATAGGTGACGTCGAACATGAGGGCTCCTTGAAAAAATCACATATTCATATTATGTGTTGCATTCATCTACGGTCAATTGGTGCTGCATGTCTCTGAAAAAATTTATAGCTGCAACAGTTTTGGGGGTCCTACCCCTGTCGGCCCTGGCCGGTGAGGTGCAGCTTGTGATGGTCGAACAACCCGGATGCGCCTATTGCGCCGCCTGGAAAGATGAGATTGGCCCGGCCTATCCACATACGGCGGAAGGGAAATTTGCGCCACTGATTTTGGCCGACCTTCATATCGGCCCCCCAGAGGGCACGGATTATGCGCGGCGGGTGAACTTCACGCCTACCTTCATTCTCACCGAGGATGGGCAGGAAATGGCCCGGATCGAGGGCTATCCTGGCGAAAACTTTTTCTGGCCCATCTTGTCGAACCTGCTTCAGGACCATACAGAGTTTCAACCGCCGACACATTGACGGGATATCAAGGTACAATGGCACTTCCGGTACTGCACGACGATCTTTCTGATGACGAGCTTGACAGCATCGTTGACAAGGCGACCACCGCGTCGGCCTTTCTCAAAGCGATCAGCCATGAAGGCCGATTGATGATCCTATGCCATTTGGTGTCGGGCGAGAAATCTGTCACCGAGTTGGAAGAGCTTTTGTCTGCCCGTCAGGCCGCCGTCAGCCAACAGCTGTCACGCCTGCGTCTTGAGGGCCTGGTGATCCCGCGTCGCGACGGCAAGGCGATCTATTATCGCCTCGCAGATGACAAGCCACGGAAGATGCTGGAATGCGTCTACGAGCTTTTCTGCAAAGACAACGAGTGACAGCGCCTCTGTCAGAGCGCGACGATCTATGCCTTGCGGCCCGTCTCAAGCCTTCGCATATTGGGTTGACACACACGCCACCTGAACAAGGAGGGTTCGTGCACCCCCATGATGTCTAATGAATTTCTTCTCGTTGCGCTGATCGGCTTATTGGGCGGCATCCTTCTCGGGCTTGCGGCGCGTCTGGGTCGGTTCTGTACACTCGGTGCAATCGAAGACGTTCTGTATGGTGGCTCAACGCTGAGGTTGCGCATGTGGGGCGTGGCCATTGGCACCGCCATCCTTGGCAGCTTTGGTCTCATGGCCGCTGGCATACTCGATGGCGCAGAAACCTATTATCTCTCAATCCGCTGGATGCCCCTTGCCTCCATTCTTGGCGGGTTGGTGTTTGGCTATGGCATGGCGCTGGCTGGGGGCTGTGGCTACGGCGCCGTGGCCCGGCTTGGCGGTGGCGATCTGCGCAGCTTTGTCATCGTGTTGGTCATGGGTGTCTCAACCTTTGTTGTGCTCTGGGGGCCGCTTGGCCCGATCAGAAACGCCCTGTTTCCTCAGATTGATGTCACCACAGAGATCCCTCCGGGCATTGCGCATCACCTGAGCAATCTGACCGGGATCGCGATGCCCACAATCGGGTTGAGCATTGGTGCAGTGATCCTCGCCCTCTCCCTCTGGCATCGAGAGCTATGGCGCAAACCCAAACACATCGGCTGGGCCTTCGCGGTTGGCTTTGCCATCATCCTTGGCTGGGGCGGCACCTCTTGGGTCAACGAACAAGGGTTCGAAGCTTTACCAGTGGTTTCACATAGCTTTGCCGCGCCCCTGGGGGAAACACTGCTCTGGTTCATGACCGGATCCGCCCGCCCGATTTCTTTCGCCGTCGGATCAATCACAGGGGTCTGGATCGGGGCCTTTGTCGGCTCGATGCTCAAAGGGCATTTCCGCTGGGAAGCCTGCGAAGACCCGCGCGAGCTACGTCGGCAGATCTTTGGCGCCGCCCTGATGGGCGGTGGCGCGGTACTGGCCCTCGGATGCTCGGTGGGTCAGGGACTTTCGGCGCTCTCGGTTCTGGCGCTTTCTGCCCCAGTGACGTTTCTCGCTATCTTTGCGGGGGCCGCGATTGGGTTGCGCCAGCTGATCGAAGGCTTCCAACCAGCAGAATAAAACCCGCGCCTTGGGACAAGACGCGGGTCACATCACATGTGTTTACTCGACTTAGGACGCCGGGAATTCGTTCAGTCGCGCCACATAGCGCGCCAGAGTATCAATCTCGAGGTTGATCAAATCGCCTTCGGCCACCTGCCCCCAAGTTGTCACCTGTTTGGTGTGCGGGATCAGGTTGATACCAAAGGTGTCGCCCTCGACCTCGTTCACAGTCAGTGAGGTGCCGTTCAGCGCAACCGACCCTTTGGGCGCGATAAAGCGGGCAAACTCAGCCGGGGCCTGAAAGGTAATGCGGGTGCTGTCGCCCTCGTCGCGGATCTCGATGATCTTCGCAACTCCATCCACATGACCCGACACAATATGCCCGCCCAACTCGTCGCCGACCTTGAGCGCGCGTTCGAGATTGACCCGGCGGCCAACAACCCAACCTGAATTGCCGCTGTCGGCGCCAATGTTGGTTTTCGACACACTCTCGGCGCTGATTTCCACGTCGAACCAGTCGTCGCCCAAGGCAATCACAGTCAGGCAGCAGCCATTGCAGGCGATCGACGCCCCAATGTCGATACCCGCCGTGTCATAGGAGGTTCCAATGCGTGCGCGCAGATCGCCACGCTGATCCAATTCGCGGATTTCCCCCAAATCAGTCACAATCCCGGTAAACATCTCGCGTCCTTTCCCCGCAAATGCGGCGTCATAAAGCCTTAATTTCGCCGGTATCGACGGTTAATCTCATCTTTAAGGCAAGGACATATGACGGCATCATGAGCAACGCAACCGGTCAGAAACGGGTCTTCCTGTTCCTTCAGGGACCACATGGACCTTTCTTCCATCGTCTGGGCAGCATGCTGCGCAAGGCGGGGGCCGAGGTATGGCGCGTTGGATTCAATGCCGGAGACCGGGCCTTTTGGTTTCATCCTGCATCCTACATTCCGTTTCAGGGCTCAGGCAGCGACTGGCCCGATACCTTTTGCGACCTCGTCGACGAAAAGCAGGTCACCGACATCGTGCTCTATGGGGATGTGCGCCCGATCCACGCCAGAGCGATTGAGATCGCCAAGGCACGCGGGTTGCAGGTGCACGTCTTTGAAGAGGGCTACATGCGTCCTTATTGGGTGACCTATGAACGCGGCGGCAGCAACGGTCATTCGCGCCTGATGAAAATGAGCGTGAGCCAGATGCAAAAAGCGCTGGAACAGTCAGACATGGAAACCCCCATGCCGCCAGCGGCCTGGGGCGACATGCGTCAGCACATCTTTTATGGCGCGCTGTACCATTGGTTTGTGATGTTCCGTAATGGCGGCTACAAAAACTTCCGCCCGCATCGTTCGCTGACTGTTGTGCAAGAGTTTCTTCTGTATCTCAAACGCTTGCTCTTGATGCCCGTGACCTGGGCCGACCGGGTGATTTCCACCCTGCGCATCCGGCGCGGTGGTTTCCCCTATCACTTGGCTCTGTTGCAGTTGGAACATGATTCAAGCTTCCAGAAACATTCGCCTTTCTCGACCATGCCCGAGTTTCTCGAATTGGTCATTCAGGGGTTCGCAGATGGGGCGCCGGGGCATCATCACCTCGTGTTCAAAGCGCACCCGCTTGAAGATGGCCGTGTAAACATGTGCGCCGCCGTGAAAGATTTGGCCAAGAAATACAAAGTGGCAGACCGTGTGCACTATGTGCGCGGCGGCAAGCTGGCTCAGCTTCTCAATGATGCGCGCACCGCTGTCACCGTCAATTCGACGGCGGCGCAACAGGTGCTGTGGCGGGGTATCCCGCTCAAGGTGTTCGGCGATGCGGTCTATGCCAAGCCGGAATTTGTCTCGACCCAGCCGCTGAGCCAGTTTTTTGCCACCCCGTCGCGCCCGGACAATCGCGCCTATAAAGAATACCGCCGTTATCTGCTTGAAACCTCGCAGGTGGCGGGCGGATTTTACTCCTCCCGTGGCCGCCGCCAACTGTTGCGACAGGTGGTTGATTTGATGCTTTCGCCCGATGACCCCTATGACGCGCTGGTGCGCGGCACCGCGGCTCCGAGGCAACAGTTGCGGGTTGTGCGCTAGTCCACACAACCCCTAGTACTGGCGTTTTTCGCGAAAAGCCGGTACGTTATCCAAAAAACTGAGGCAAATAATAATCAGGTCGAGGAGACCGAGCAGTGAAAAACACCCCATCTCGATGGGCGCGTTCGATCGCGCTTTTGGCCATGGTGTCCGTTTTGGCATCCTGTGGCCTGCCCCGGGTTGGCCCGAATAAACGCGAAATCTTTGCGGGATCCGTCCAGCAACAGGGCGACGCGTTCATCGTTTCCGTCAACAACCGTGTCACACGCGCCACCGCCGTTGTGCCCGCCCTTGGGTTCAGCGAAGCCTTTATCAATGCGGGCGTCGTTGGATCGGATACCATCCGCCCCGGTGACACCTTGGGCATTTCGGTCTGGGAAAACGTCGACGACCCACTGTTGGGCGGCGCCGATGCTGCAGGACCGGCGATCCTTGAAGAGGTTCAGGTCGACGGCAACGGATTTATCTTCATTCCCTACGCAGGCCGCATTCGCGCAGCCGGTAACACGCCAGAACGCGTCCGGAAAATCATCACAGACAAACTGGACGACCAGACACCAGACCCGCAGGTTCAGGTGCGCCGCGTCGCCGGGGATGGCTCGACTGTAAGCCTCGTTGGCTCCGTAGGGGGGCAAGGCGTCTATGCCATCGAACGCCCAACTCGCACCCTGTCATCTATGCTGGCGCGTGCCGGTGGGGTGACCATCGAGCCCGAGATTGCTCAGGTGACCGTATTGCGTGGTGACAAGTCGGGTAAGATCTGGTTCCAGGATCTATATCGGAACCCCGAGTTCGACATCGCCCTGCGCGGCGGTGACCGTATTTTGGTTGAGGAAGACACCCGTGCCTTCACCTCGCTTGGCGCAACCGGCACGCAGGCCCGCGTGCCGTTCGAGAGCCAGAGCATCAGCGCGGTTGAAGCCATCGCCACCGTTGGCGGTCTTGTCTCGACAAGCGCCGACCCGACCGGCGTTTTTGTTTTCCGCAACGAACCGGCCGAAATCGCGAACCAAGTTCTGGGCCGCACCGACCTGATCGGCGCTCAGCGTCTGATCTATGTGCTGGATCTGACCCAACCCAATGGGTTGTTCATGGCGCGGGACTTTGTGATCCGCGATCAGGACACGCTCTATGTGACCGAAGCGCCGTTCACGCAGTGGAACAAAACCATTTCGGCCCTGACCGGATCGTTGACCGCAGTCAGCTCGGCCACGACCACATTCGGCGGCTGATGCCGGTGCCACGCGCACCAGATACCATTGTGAACGCCGAGGGGATCTCTCCTCGGCGTCTTTATGTGTACAATGGCGGCTTTCTCACCAATCCACGCATCCGTCGTATTCTTGACCTGTCGGGTTATCAAATCGCACTGGGCAAACCCAAAGACGGCGATTTTGTTGGCATCTGGGGGCAATCCCCCACCTCTCACCGCGGTGAGAAAGTGGCGACACACACCAATGCCAAAATGGTGCGGGTCGAAGATGCGTTTCTGCGCTCGCTCCATCCCGGCCGCAGCGGTGATCCCCCCCTTGGGTTGATGATCGACCATGGTGGCATTCATTTCGACCCCAGCACCCGGTCTGATCTGGAAACCCTGCTGCGCACCAACCCTTTGGACGACGGAGCCTTGCTCGCGCAGGCCCGCTCTGCGATCACACGGATGCAGGCCAACCATCTAAGCAAATACAGCGCCACACGGCTGGATCTTGCGCTGCCTAAGCCCGGCTACGTCCTGATCATCGACCAAACCGAAGGTGATGCCTCGGTCAAAGCCAGCCGCGCCGACCGCAGCCGGTTCCTTGAAATGCTGTTTGTCGCCCGAGAAGAACATCCCGGTGCCCGCTTTGTCATCAAAACCCATCCGGAAACCAGCGCCGGGTTTCGCGGTGGGCACTTCCGGGACGAGGACACCGCAGAGAACATTGAAATCTGTGATGCGCCTGTTTCGCCCTGGCAGCTTCTGGAAGGGGCGACGGCGGTGTATACGGTCTCGTCGCAAATGGGGTTCGAAGCCATTCTGGCGGGGCATAAGCCCCGCGTCTTTGGGGGTCCGTTCTACGCAGGCTGGGGACTGACCGAAGACGAAGACGTCTTTCCCCATCGCAACCGCAAATTGACCCGCGCCCAGCTGTTTTGCGCCGCCATGATGCTGTTTCCGCATTGGTATGACCCGTATCATGATCGTCTTTGCACGTTAGAAGACCACCTTGCGGCCCTTGAGGCCCAAAGCCGGGCCTGGCGTGAGGACCACCAGGGTTGGGTCGCCTCTGGCATGCGCCTGTGGAAGCGGCGCCCATTGCAGCAAGTCTTCGGCTCTGTGCGATCGGTGGTCTATGAGGATGACTCTGAAAAAGCCCAACAGATCGCAGACCGGACCAAGGCGCGCCGGATGGTCTGGTCCAGCAAAGCAACCGAGGCAAATGTGGCTCGTGTCGAAGACGGATTTCTGCGTTCGCGCGGGTTGGGCGCCGAGCTGATCCCGCCCCTGTCGCTGGCGCTTGATGAGGTTGGTATCTACTACGACCCAACCGCGCCATCGCGCCTTGAACAGCTTATCCACAATTCAACCGCATTGTCAGACGGACAAATCGAACGTGCGGAGAAGTTGATCTCGAGGCTAAACCAGAACAGCTTGTCGAAATACAACCTATCCGGAGAGTTACCCACACTCCCATCCGGTCACCGCATTCTTGTTCCCGGTCAGGTTGAAGATGACGCTTCGATCTTGAAAGGCTGCGGCGAGGTGCGCACCAATGCCGACCTGTTGCGTCTGGCCCGAGAAGCAAACCCCACATCGGTGGTGATTTGGAAACCCCACCCGGATGTGATTGCGGGCCTTCGTAACGGGCATGTCGACACTCCAGACCGCTGGGCGGACATGACGCTAACCTCGGGGAACATCGGATCTATTCTAAACAATGTAGATGAAATCTGGACCCTGACGTCTTTGACAGGGTTCGAAGCCTTGCTGCGCGGGTGCCGCGTGACCACGTTGGGCGCCCCATTTTACGCCGGTTGGGGCCTTACCCGCGATTTGGGACAGGTGCCCGCGCGCCGTCTTGGTGGGCAACGCCCGACCCTAGCAGGACTGGCCCATGCCACATTGATCGACTATCCGCGCTATTTTGATCCGGTGACCGGGCTGGCCTGCCCGGTTGAAGTGATCGTGGACAGGCTGATCAACGACGCCATTCCCCAGCCCGGCCCCTTCAATCGCAGCCTGTCAAAACTGCAGGGTTTGTTGGCAAGTTACGCACATCTCTGGCGACGTTAATCTTTTGTTTACACTCTCGCGGATATCTCGCCGTGAGCGTTAACTTTTTCAAGTTATCCACAGGCACAAATTTCCCTAAGGGAAACCCCGAGATTGAATTCTAACCTGTTTCAGGAAAACGCCTTTTCAGGCCTCGGCGCTGCGACGCCAAATATGGTGAATATCCCCATCTTCCACCGTGACATCCACAAGCGTAAATCGTGGCGCTTCGCTGAGCCGTTCCACCCCCAAAGCCCCAAGCCCCGGATGACCTTCGGCCCCCAGTGCCACGCCTGCGTGGAACACATGCAGCTCGTCAACAAGGTCCGCTGCGAGCAAGGAGGACGCCAGCTGACCGCCCCCTTCACAAAACACACGGGTCAATCCCGCTTTCCCCAGAGCCTGCATGACAGATGTCGGATCAAGGCGACCATTGGTCAACTGACATGAAAACAGCCGCGCGCCGATACTTTGCCAGGCATCGATCAATTCCGGTCTTGCTGAGCTGCCGTGACAGATCCACACCGGCACGTCTTTTGCGGTCTGCGCCAACTGGCTTAACAAAGGCACATCCAACATGCGCGACACCACAACCCGCACAGGCTGAGGTACCTCTCCAAACCCACGCACCGTAAGCGCAGGATCATCTGCCCGCGCCGTCCCGGCCCCGACCATCACCGCATCATGTGTGGCCCGCAATCCATGCACCTTACGACGCGCACCGGGGCCGGTGATCCACTTACTTTCACCAGTGGCCGTAGCAATGCGCCCATCTAGACTCAGCGCCAATTTTAACGTCACCCAGGGTCGCCCCTGCTCAACCTTAAGGAAAAAGCCCGCATGATCGCGCAGCGCCTCTTCGGCTATGACGCCGGTGGTCACCTCGATGCCCGCATCGCGCAGAATATCAAAGCCCTGTCCTGACACGCGCGGATCGCTGTCCGACACTGCGGCCACAACACGCGCGACACCGGCTTTGACCAGTGCCTCGGCACAGGGCGGGGTCTTTCCATAGTGCGAACAGGGTTCAAGCGTCACATAGGCCGTCGCACCACGCGCCGCATCACCGGCCTGCGTCAGGGCCACAACCTCGGCATGCGGCCGTCCGCCTGGTTGGGTCCAGCCCCGGCCAACTACAACACCATCTTTGACAAGAACGCAGCCCACCGCAGGGTTGGGCCAGCAATTGCCCATCCCACGACGACCCAGGCCCAAGGCATGGGTCATGTGACGTGTATCGTCTACGGTCACGTTTCTTGCGGCCCCTCAGGTCGCAACTCGCTGACGAACTTATCGAAATCATCAGCCGCCTGGAAATTCTTATAGACGCTGGCAAAGCGCACATAGGCCACGGTATCGATCCGCGCCAAGGTTTCCATGACGATCTCACCGATCATCTTCGACGGAATATCCGTCTCACCCATGCTCTCGAGACGACGCACAATGCCTGAAATCATCTGATCCACACGATCCGGTTCGATCGGGCGTTTCTGCATGGCGATACGGATCGAGCGTTCAAGCTTGTCTCGATCAAAATCCTCGCGGCGCCCATTGGTCTTGATCACAACAAGATCCCGAAGCTGAACACGCTCATAAGTGGTAAAGCGACCGCCACAGGACGGACAGAACCGACGTCGACGGATCGAAACGTGATCTTCTGCCGGACGCGAATCTTTAACTTGGGTATCAATATTCCCACAAAACGGGCAGCGCATGGGCCCTCCCCCTCATTCTTTGTCTCTATGTCAGCCCTGAAATGGGGCCACGCCCCACTTATCCACAGCCACTATAGGGGAGCCTCCATAATTTGGGTAGAGGGGAAATGACGCCGCAACATCATGGGTCACGGCGCCTCGATTTCACCCCGGAATATGCCAGTGCCGACCACGGACAGTCTCAACATATTCTGGCCATGGCAGGTCAATCGGGGCGGGGTAATCGGCCAAAGGCGGAATGTTTTCCTCTGCTTTTCGCGCCTCAAACTCGGCCCATGCAGTGTCACGCGCCTCAGGATCTGTCAGCAAACGCAAGGCGGTGCGGCTCAGAACCCGACCAGCAGCCAAAACGGTTGGATCAATCAGAGGTGGCATGCCCCCCAATGCATTCATGGCCCAGGACGGGTAAGGCCCACCACGCAGCGCAGGCCGTGCAATGTACAGTCGCGAACAGGGCGCGTGCCAGCTCATGTCGGTATAGTCATCCGAGGTGCTATTGCGTTGCGAGGGCGGCAGATCCCGGCGCAGGATCTCTTCCGCCTCTTGCGGTGCAATCAACTGATCACATTCCGGGATCAGCGGTTGGGCATCGGGGTCCTGACCACAGGCCCGCTGGACCTCACGCGCAAGCTCCAGCGCCTCTTCCGTCCATTCGGGTGCCCCAACCTCTTGCAAGGCATCATAGGTCACCTGTGCCAGGGCGTGATTGGCCAGACCCGGCCGTGATTTGCACACCCAATGCTTTTCGACACGACAGCCCGCCAGTTGCGCCGCCGCCTCAGCCACGCGATCCAATTGCGCGGTCAGCTGTTCGGCCATCGCCAGATCCGGCACCCGCATCATATATTGAATGTCCGCGCGCAATGCGGGCAGGTTATCCGCCGTGGCCTGCCCGGTGGCCAGAATGCTTTCTGACAGTGACCAGCCGCCGCGATGGGGCAACATGGAATCCCGCAAGGCCCGGGCATTTTGATACATCAGCATCAAGGCGTCATTGGCTCCCGGCGCGCGGATATCACTGTGCGACTGCGGGATCGGGGCACCATCTTTGGCACCCCATGTCTCGGGCGTGTCGCAGATAAATCGGTAAACAAAGGAATAGGCCGCGCCGCAATGCGTGTCCCAACGCACGGTATTGCAAAGCGGAAGCATATAAAACGGGTGGAACGACAACATAGCCGCTAAGCCGTCATAATACCCCGCCGCCGCATGCAGAGGTTTGGATCCGCGCACCTTTTCCGCGGGCTCACCGGTCAGTTGCAACCCACCGGGGATGTTGTGCTTTTCCATCGCCGCCTTGGTCGCAAGAAGGCCGGTCAAGGACCCCATACCGAGGGCGGAATGCGGATCGGTGTGGCCCGCCACCACATAGCCCAGACCATCGCGCGGCGCTCGTTCGGGCTTTGCTGCCTGACAATTGCCCGGCACCGCATCATATTCGGAATACATCCCAATGACCGGCCCATCCCCGTTCGACCATCGGGCGCAAAAGGCCGTGGGCATGCCTGCGCTGCCCTCTTCCACCTCAAAGCCTTCGGCGCGCAGCCGTTCGACGTACCACGCCGCCGAGCGGTACTCGCGCCATGCCGGCTCCGCAAAGTCAAAAATCTGTGCCGTCCAGTCGGAGATGTCTGAGGCCCGCGCAGCGATCAACGCATCTGCGGTCTCGACCGCCCCGTCACATACCGTCTTGGCTGACGAGGTTTTGGATGTAGTCTGGTGCAACGTGATCTCCCGATGTCAGCGCCGCCTCACGCTCGGTCATCCAGGTCACGATGCGATCAAGCGACGGGTCTTCTCTCTTGATCCATTCCAGACACCATTCCAGCTCTTTCACAAGTCTTTCTTGTGGCACATCCTCAAGATTTCGTTCGGTTTCTTCCCAACGGGGGCCACCAAGGTACACCGCCGCGAACATAATTTTCGCTTTCTGAGGCGAGGTCCCGTTGACCAAAAGCGCTTCGTAAAACATCCGATGCACATCTTCCCATGGACGGGTTTGCCACGTGGTCAGATGTGTATTGCCAACACCGCAATAGGCATCGTGAAGCGCGGCCGCGATCACATATTCCCGGCTCTGCCGATCGCCGACAAAGGGCGCCAGGAAAAGCGGGATCGAGGCACCGTCGGTCAATGTCTGGGGCGGCGCCGTCCAGGTCTGTCCCGCGGCATCTACAAAATCGATCTTTTGCTTGGTCGGAAAGAACGCTTGTTCAAAGTTTTCCATGTAGACGGCGTTGCCATCCATTTCTAATGGACCGCCTACAAAGAAGCACCGCGTGTCTCGGGTCTCAACCTCAAGACAGCTGTGCGTTACATCTTCGGTTGAGCGTGCCAGATACTCAGGCACGGCAAACACAGCCGCACCACCCCCCAGTAGAGCGGCGGCTAAAAAGAACTTCGGAGAATGACGCGCCACAAAGCCAGTCATAGGAACTCTCTGGATCAAATGGTTACTCGGGTTGCGCCGTCAGTTTAACACTTTTGACCCCCAAGGCCCTAGTGCGGAATCCCCGACCTGCGCTGTAAATATGTGACGAAATCAGGCCAGATGCGCAACCACCTCACGGGTGTGGGGCGCATCGCGATGTTCAAAAAGGTAAATTCCCTGCCAGGTGCCAAGAGCAAGCTTGCCCTGCGTGACGGGAATGCTCAGCGATACTGGCATCATGGCCGCTTTGATATGCGCGGGCATATCATCCGGCCCCTCATAGGTATGGCGCAGATAGGCCATGGCCGGGTGATCGGATCGGGGCACCAGCCGGTCAAAAAAGGCCCGCAGATCGGTTTTGACCTCGGGATCGGCATTTTCCTGAATGAGCAGAGAACACGAGGTGTGGCGCACAAAGAGGGTCAGCAGCCCGTCGCCCTCAACCCACTGGGCAGCCTCTTGCGTAAACTCGTAAAGCCCCGCGCCTCGGGTAGAAATCTGAAACCGTGACTGCCGCATCTCTGCCTCCCTTTGGATGGCAGAGCTCTATCACGGTTTCAGACCCTGTCTTAGTTTTTGGTCGGCCCTGCCTGAATTTTGGCGGTCTCCGCCTCAACAAGCAGGCGCGGCGCATCCAGCGCCATATCGACAAGGCTCTGGCCCTGCAGCTGCTCGGTCGTCAGGTCAGGCCCGGTGTGGGCCATGGCGAAAGCAGGTGTCAGAGCGAGAACAGCGATGATCAAGTAACGTGTCATAGAAGTGCTCCTTTCACAGAAGCACATCGTCATTCTTGTCCCGACAAACAATCTTCACAAACGCATACCGGCTGTGCGTTCAAGTTGTCGTGTAACCATCCGGGAGGAATCGAGTCCGCAGATCGTCATCGGGGACCATACAGGTGTCATGACGACCAAATAGCCGATAACGATTGCGGGCAATCACCCGGTACACCGGATTTTTGAGCAGCCCTGGCACAAAGCGGATCAAGGCCAGCACCGACCACCGCCCACCCAACTGCCGCATCACGGCGGCAAAGGCATTGGCCTCAGTGAACACCTGCCCGTCCACAATCACCAAATTGGTCTCAAACTCGGTCGTCGACAACCCCATCGAGCGATAAAGCGCGGCCCCAGCTTTGGACTGCGCAATGACAAACCGGAACCGGGCCTGTGTGTCATGGCGCAGGATGAACTGGAAAAACGCCGAACACAGCACACAGTCGCCATCAAAGACAAAGATTGGGTGCGATGCGTCGGGGGGCGTCATGATCATGGTCCTAACGGGCGTTAGCGCTCGGGATAGATATCGGTCTCTTGATCGAACAAGACAACCTCATCCACTGCAAATACCAGACAGCGCGCACGATACCCATCGTTTCTCTCGCAGCGGCCCAGCGCGGCTTTGATGGCATCTTCTGCGCTCTCCTTGCCCGCAGCATAGGCCCACGCGCCGTTCCGCGCCAATGCCACGGCCTTGTGCCCCTCAGCTAAGGTAAACAGGTCGATAATTCTGTGGGCCGCCGCCTCACGAATAAAAGGGACATCGCCAAATTGGCGGATTGCCTCATAATCCATCCGTGGTTCCACCTGAGGGTTTTGGACCCAAACGCCCGCTTCAACCACGGTTTGACAAGGTGTACCTGAGTTGTGCTCACATTTCTGCAACGCCCCACGCCGCAGCCCTTCTGGGTCCCATGTCGCATAGCATTGTACGGACCAGAACCCGGTTTGAGACACTGCCAAGGTGTAGCTGTCTTTACAGCCCCCTGAATCATAGTGTCGCTGTATCGCGGCTTTTGCCCGCCCCGAAACGTAAGGTGTTTGGTCAAAATCCAGCGACACCGCCTGCCCCGCAGAGGCTAAAACCAAAAATGATGCGAAAATATGCTTAATCAACACAAAAGAATCCTCAAAATACATGAGGCGGAGATCAGCACACCAATAGGGCGAAACTTCGGCAACCGGGACCTGAAAAGCAGTCTTTCTTTTGAGCAGGCCTTCGACCAGACCTCTAGAAAATCGTATCGCCCTGTTGATCGATCACCTGTTTGGCTTTGTGAATGGCTGCCTCCACGGCCTGATCGCGGTCGCGGATCATATCCGCACGGATCAGAAGATGGGTCTTGGTCTCGCCATCGATCTCTTTTTCGATCCGCGCCGACAGACGGTATTGCCCATCCGCAGGCATGGGATCTGGGATGATCTGATACCCGTTGTATTCAAGAGTTTCCGTCTCAGCGGCCTTGGGCTCAGCCCCATCAGCACCACCAAAGAGTTTCGAAAGCCAACCCACAGATCAGATCCTTTTGTTACGTCACCCTTTGTTGGCCTGCGAGACACAGAAAGGCAAGTGATTGAGAGGCTGGCCAAACGTGTCACCGCTTCAACGAGCGCGCTGACCTCTGTCAAAGCAATGTCACACGTCAGATACCCAAAACGAAAAACGCCCCCTTGCGGGGGCGTTTTTGAATTACTGGTCCAAGAAGCTGCGCAGCTTGCGCGAGCGGCTTGGATGTTTCAGCTTCCGCAGCGCTTTCGCCTCAATCTGACGAATACGTTCGCGGGTTACGCTGAACTGCTGGCCTACTTCTTCCAGCGTGTGGTCGGTGTTCATACCGATGCCAAAGCGCATCCGCAGAACCCGCTCTTCACGCGGCGTCAGCGATGACAGAACCCGTGTGGTGGTCTCTTTCAAGTTTTCCTGAATGGCCGAGTCCAGCGGCAGTACCGCGTTTTTGTCTTCGATGAAATCGCCCAGCTGGCTGTCTTCTTCGTCGCCAATCGGAGTTTCCAGCGAAATCGGTTCTTTGGCGATCTTCATCACCTTGCGAACCTTTTCCAACGGCATCTGCAGCTTTTCTGCCAGTTCTTCCGGCGTCGGCTCGCGACCGATCTCATGCAGCATCTGACGGCCGGTCCGCACCAGTTTGTTGATCGTTTCGATCATGTGAACCGGAATACGGATGGTGCGCGCCTGATCGGCAATCGAACGGGTGATCGCCTGACGGATCCACCAGGTCGCATAGGTCGAGAATTTGTAACCACGACGGTATTCAAATTTATCGACGGCCTTCATCAGACCGATGTTGCCTTCCTGGATCAGATCAAGGAACTGCAGACCACGGTTGGTGTATTTTTTGGCGATCGAGATAACCAGACGCAGGTTGGCTTCGACCATTTCCTTCTTGGCCTGACGGGCTTCTTTTTCGCCCTTCTGAACCTGCTGAACGATGCGGCGGAATTCGCTGATGTCGAGACCAACATATTGGCCAACCTGAGCCATATCGGCCCGCAGCTCTTCTACCTTGTCCGAGCTGCGCTCGATGAACATCTGCCAGCCACGGCCGGATTTTTCACCCATCCGCTCAAGCCAGGTCGGGTCAAGCTCGTGGTTGCGATATTCATCCACAAACTCACGACGGTTGATCCGCGCCTGATCGGCCAGCTTCACCATCGAGCTGTCGATCGACATGATGCGCTTGTTGATGCCGTAGAGCTGGTCAATCAGCGCTTCGATCCGGTTGTTGTGCAGGTGAAGCTCGTTCACCAGTTCCACAATCTCCGACCGCAGCTTCTGATAGCGCGCTTCTTCACCCTCGGAGAAGGTGTCGTCTTCGTTCAGAGTGGCCGAGATCCGCAGATCTTGCATCGCGGCCAGCTCTTCGTAATCCTGTGCGATGCGATCGAGCGTTTCCAGAACCCGCGGTTTGAGCGCGGCTTCCATCGCGGCCAGCGACATGTTGGCCTGTTCGTCATCGTCATCATCATCGTCTTTGGCAATCGGATTGCCATCCGCGTCGAGCTCGGGCTCATTGGCGGTTTTCGCAGGCTGTGCGCCATCCGTGGCAGCGGGAGCCGCGCCCACAACGGGCTCTTCAATCTCGCCGTCTTCGCCCATCTGGTTCCCAAAAGTGGTCTCCAGATCGATAACGTCGCGCAACAGAATGTCTTCGGACAGAAGTTCTTCGCGCCAGATGGTGATCGCCTGGAAAGTCAGCGGGCTTTCACACAGCCCGGCGATCATGGTGTTGCGGCCCGCCTCGATGCGTTTCGCAATCGCAATCTCACCTTCGCGCGACAGTAGTTCGACACTGCCCATTTCGCGCAGATACATGCGCACCGGGTCGTCGGTGCGATCCAGCTTTTCCTGACCAGTTGCGCCAAGAGCAACATCGCCGCCACGCTTGGATTCAACCAAATCGGTTGAGCCCTTGTTGTCGTCGTCCTCGCCCTCTTCCTCGTCTTCCGTGACCTGAATGCCCATTTCAGAGAGCATCGACATCACATCTTCGATCTGGTCAGAGCTGACCTGATCCGGTGGAAGCACCTGGTTGAGCTGATCGTAGGTAATGTAGCCGCGTTCCCGGGCCTCTGCGATCATCTTTTTGACCGCAGCCTGGCTCATGTCGAGGCTGACATCCTCGTCCTGATGCTCCGACTTCGCGTCTTCATTATCCTTGGCTGCCATGAGCTTCTCCTGAAAGGGGCCGGGGGCCGAACGATTCGCTAAACCGAATCAAAAACGCGGTTAAGCGATTCGGACACCCGTCTATCCCTATTTCTTTACGCGACAATCGGCAAACACTCCGTCACTGTCCCGTTTTCCCAAAACCAATCTTAGATAAGAGCGAATCAAAGGCATCCCGTTCTTCCCGGTCGATATGGGCGCCATTCTCTCCTATCGCAAAATCAGCATCATTTTCATCTTTCAACCGACCCGCCTGAGCCCGCGCCCGTGTTGCCTCGGCCACACGCCAAGTCAGTGCCTCATCTGCCAGATCTTCCAGATCCTCTTGTGCCTCGGCCACCTCTGCCTGCCACCCGCGATGCGCTTCAAGCTTGGCCAGCTCTTCAGCCACCGTCATGCGCGCCATATCGGCGTCACCAGGATTTCGAATGCAGGGCACTACGGCGACATGGCGTGCGTTGCACAAAGTTTCAAGGGCCATGGGGCCAATTGCGCTCTCTGCGGCCTCAAAAAGATCGCGGCCTGTCCCGATGCAACTCAAAATGACATCGCGCAGCATGGCATGGTCCGTGTCCCGACAGGGCATCTCTTCCAGCTGCGTCTCGAACTCTTCCGCCACCTGCGGGGTTTTCAGCAATGCCGCGAGAATAACAGCTTCGCGCAAAGCCGCCTCGGCTTCATCCCCGGCCACCGCCAAAAGCGAAGCTTTTGCGCCTTCTGTCGCCACTGGCTGAGCGTAACGTCCAATCGGGCCGCGCGGGCTCCAATTGCGTTTGCCCTTACCTCTGCCGCCTCCGGTAAACACAGCCGGTCCACCACCGCCGCCCGCATCACTGCTGCGCCCCTGGCGGAACAATTGAAACCGCAGCTCTTTGATATCATCGCCATAGTGGTGGCGCAGGCTTGGGTCTTTGATTTTGGCAATCCGCGCCCGAAGCAATTTATCCAGCGCGGCTTTGCGTTCCGGACTGTCGAACACCTTGCCTTCGGTTTCCTGACGCCACATCAAGCGCACCATCGGCAACGCGGCATCCAAAACGCCCTGCACGGCCTCTGGCCCACCCGAGCGCACCAGATCATCCGGGTCTTTGCCCTCGGGCATGATGGCAAAGCGCAGCCCCTTGCCCGCCTCAAGCAAAGGCAAGGCCAAATCAATCACACGATACGCCGCACGCAGACCGGCCTTGTCCCCATCCAGAGCAATCAGTGGCTCTTCTGAAACCCGCCACATCATCTGCATCTGCGGCTCGGTTACCGCCGTCCCAAGCGGCGCCACCGCAGCCTCGAACCCCGCCTCGGCCAAAGCGATCACATCCATATAGCCTTCGGCCACAATCAGTTGCTGCCCCCGCCCGGCTGCGGTGCGCGCATTGCGCAGATTGTAGAGGTTGCGGGATTTATCGAACAGCTCGGTTTCCGGCGAATTCAGATATTTGGCGTGATCGTCCGGATCCATGGCCCGGCCGCCAAAGGCAATTGCCTTGCCGCGCGCATCCCGGATCGGAAACATAATGCGGTTGCGGAACACATCATACGGCGCTCGCCCCTTGTCCGAGGCTTTGACCAGCCCACAGCCCAACATCAGATCCGGGCTGATCCCCTTGGCCGCCAAGGCTTCGCGCAGGTTTTCCCACCCCGCCGGCGCAAAGCCAATTTCAAACCGCTCCTGCGCCTCAAAGCTCAGGCCCCTCTTGGCCAGATAGGCGCGCGCGGCGGATCCGGCCTGCGTCTTCAACTGGAGGCGGAAGAACTGCACCGCCTGCTCCATTACATCGGTCAGCTGTGTGCGACGATCCGCTTTTTCTTGAGCCCGAGGGTCAGCTTTGGGAATCTCCATTCCGGCTTCGGTTGCCAAAATCTCAATCGCCTCCATAAAGCCGACGTTTTCCGTCTCTTGCACAAATTTGATCGAGTCGCCCTTGGCCTGACAGCCAAAGCAATAATAATAGCCTTTTTTGTCATCCACATGAAAAGACGCGGTTTTTTCATGGTGAAAGGGGCAAGGCGCCCAAAGGTCACCTTTGCCTTGGTTTGATTTGCGCGCATCCCACATCAATTTTCGTCCGGCCACTTGGGCCAGGCTGGTGCGGTTGCGTAGTTCGTCTAAAAATCCGGGAGGCAGGCTCATATCTTCATATATTGGCCTTCCGCCCCGCAAGTCCAGCCCTCTCGCTCGCCCACTCCTCTGGCCGAGTGCGCCAATACGAAGGCCCAGCCTAGGGCTGGGCCTGAGATATCCGGTGCGCCGATAGGCGCCCCATTTAACAGTGGCTCACAATGTCTCGCACTGGGCTTTCCAGGCCGCGCCAACCTCATCGGTCAACTGTTCTTCTGGCAGGCTATACACCCATTCCGCCAAGGCATCACCGGCAGTTTTGCCCAATCCCTCACGCAAGGTGCGGCGGGCTTTGCGTTTGCGCACTCCCTCTGTCCGACCGGTCACAACCTCCATCACAAGCTCGGCCTGCGCGGCGCAATCAATGTCGAGCGCATCGCTCTCGGCCTGCGCCCCTGTCGCCAAAGCCACAAGGATCCCGGTTATCATCAAGCTTTTCATCGTGCTGCTACCATCTGTAGGGCTGTGTCCAAATCATGCACCAAAGTGGCAGCCATCGACCGGAAAGCCAAGATCTCAAAGGCGTCCGGCCCCACACGGGATATGGAAACCGTCATGTGCTGCAACAACGTACGGGCACAATGGCCTTCGGCGAAAGTTGAGGCACGTAGGTCAATCGGGACGAGGCGGGCCAGAACCTCTTCCGCCCGAGCCCCCTCAAGACGCACCATGACCCAAGCATCGCTCTGATCGGTCACCGCCGCCAAATCGGGCGTCAGGCCAGGCTCTGCCCCAAAGAACAAAGCCTGATCGCGACCACTCCAGATGCAACGCAGATCACCGGAACCGGTCACCCGATTGGGGGCTGGAAATCCAATGCCATGCGCGGTCAGCAATGCGGCATCCACCGCCGCCCCCTGCCCCTGCATAGGGGCCACTGAATACAGGTCGGTGATCGCCACTTCGCTCAGGGTCACTTTACCATGCGTGCGGGGCAGCAGCCCGTCACAGGGACTTTTTGCCAGTAATTCAGCCACGCAGCCGCCCTCCGTCTACATCAAATGCCACCGGGTCCGTCACTTCCACAACGGTCTCGACGCCGCGCAAATGATCCACCAGCTTCAATTTATCGCCATGTCGCGCGCGACCATTGCGCACAAAGCCCAGCGCCCGCACCTCGCCCAACGTAGGCGAGAAACAGGTTGAGGTGACATAGCCCAGATCGTTCACCCGTGTGGGCTCGGCATCTGTCTCAAACACATGCGCCCCTGCGGGAATTTCCTTGATAGCCCCCACTGGGCGCAACCCAACCAACATCTCGCGATCGTCTTCGAGCAAGCCCGGACGCTCGGACATGGTTTTCCCAACGCAATCCTTCTTGGCAGACACCATCTTGCCAAATCCAATGTCAAAGGCGGTCACACGGCCATGGATCTCGGCGTGGGTGATATGTCCCTTTTCGATCCGCAACACATTCAGCGCTTCCATCCCGTAGGCTCCGCCGTCCATGGCTTCGGCCCGCGCCACCAGCTCGCGGTACAGGCTATCGCCATAGCGCGCGGGCACAGCGATCTCGTAGGCATGTTCCCCCGAGAAGGAAATGCGGAACAGACGGGCCTTTACCCCCATCACCGAAACCTCGCCGTTCTGCATGAACGGAAAGCTTTCATCGTCAATGGGTGCGTCCAGCAGGCTGTTCAGCAGCTCACGCGATTTGGGGCCCGCCACAGCAAACTGCGCCCATTGCTCGGTCACCGAAGTAAAGCGCACATCCATCTGCGGACAGAGCGCCTGATGCACCCATTCCAGATGACGCATGACCAATCCCGCCGCAGCGGTGGTGGTGGTCATCACCCATTGATTTTCCGACAGGCGGGCGGTGGTGCCATCATCCATCACATGCCCATCCTCGCGCAGCATCAACCCATAGCGCACCCGCCCCGGTTTCAGCTTGGAAAAGCTGTTGGTGTAAACGAAATCAAGGAAGGTACCGACATCTTTGCCCTGCAGGTCAATCTTGCCCAGCGTCGACACATCGCAAATGCCCACGGTGCTGCGCACCATATTCACTTCGCGATCACAGCTTTGCCGCCAGGTGGTTTCGCCCTGCGCCGGGTAATAACTGGGACGATACCACAGCCCCGCCTCAATCATCGGCGCCCCGCGTTCCACGGTGGCCTTGTGCGAAGTGGTAAACCGCTCAGGCGCAAACCCTTTGTCCGCACCACCGGCCCCCATGGCCGCAATGGACACAGGCACATAAGGCGGGCGGAAGGTGGTGGTGCCGGTTTCAGGAATATCACGCCCAGTGACATCCGCCAGAACCGCCAGCGCCGACACGTTTGAGCTTTTGCCCTGATCTGTCGCCATGCCCTGTGTGGTATAGCGCTTCATATGCTCGACCGAGCGGTAGTTCTCAACCGCAGCCTGCTTGATGTCCTTCACCGTCACATCGTTCTGGAAATCCAGCCAAGCACGGCCTTTACCCTCAACCGCCCACAGACGGCCCTGACGATAAGGCGTATCTTCCGCCTCAGGAACCGCAGGAAGCTCGCCTTTGAACCCAAGATCGCGCGCGGCCTCCAAACCAGCCGCAGCCCCCTGCGCAAGACACCCAGCTGTCGAAAAGGCCCCATTGGCCGCGCCAGCAACAGTCATGCCGGGGATGGCACCCTCACGGGGGACAAAAGCCAGAATGTCTTCGTTCCAAACGGGACGGCCATTCATGTGACAGGTCAGATGCACCGAAGGGTTCCAGCCGCCAGACACACCCAGCCCCTGCACATGCAGTTTGCTTTCTGAGCCATTGGGCGCACGCAGCGTGATGGCCTCAAGCCCCCGGAATCCATGACCTTTGGCCACCTGATGACCGGGGTAAAACGGCACGTCACCGGCCTTGTTCTCTGCATCATGGCGACTGTCGATCAGTGCAACCACATGCAACCCTGCCTCTGCCATATCCCGCGCGGTGCGGTGGGCGTCGTCGTTGTTGCCAAAGACCGCAATAGGTTCGCCCGGCGCGACGCCCCAGCGATTGAGATACGACCGCATGGATCCGGCCATCATGATGCCGGGAATATCATTGTTCTGAAACGCGATATGGCGTTCCAGCGCGCCCGCACAAAGCACCGACCGTTTGGCAACGATGCGCCAGAAACACTCGGTCGGTCGGCCCAGCGAATAGGGCAGATGATGCGCAACCCGCTCCAGAGCGCCAAAGGTGCCCTGATCATAGGCTCCGGTCACACTGGTGCGCGTCATGAGGCGGACATTCTCCATCGCCTCGAGCTCGGCCAACGCCGAGGCCGCCCAATCCGCGCCCTCTTGGCCATCCACCTCTTCGGTTTCGGACAGCAGGCGCCCGCCAAACTCGGCCTCTTCCTGACACAGGATCACATCGGCCCCGGTTTTCGCCGCCGACAAAGCCGCCATCAGGCCAGAGGCCCCTCCGCCAATCACCAGAACATCGCAGAAGGCAAAGGCCTTTTCATAGCGATCCGAGGGACGTTCTCCAGACAAGGCACCCAAGCCCGCCGCGCGGCGGATCAGTGGCTCATAGACCTTTTCCCAAAAGGGTTTGGGCCACATGAAGGTTTTATAGTAGAACCCCGCCCCAAAAAATGGCGCCGCCAGATTGTTCATCGACAGCAGATCCAACCCCAGCGAAGGCCAGCGGTTCTGGCTGCGCGCCTGCAACCCTTCGTACAGCTCCTGCGTCGTCGCCCGCACGTTGGGATCGGTTTTGTCTCCGCTGTGCATGGTGATCAGCGCATTGGGCTCTTCCGACCCAGCGGTCAGCACTCCCCGTGGGCGGTGGTACTTAAAGCTGCGCCCCATCAGGCGCACGCCTGCCCCCATCAAGGCCGAGGCCACGGTGTCGCCGCCAAAACCCTGATACGTCAGCCCATCAAATTTGAAGCTGATCTCTTTTGACCGGTCGATCCGGCCCTTCCCGTCAATCCGCATGGGCACGCTCCAGCAGTTCAGCGCCTTTGATTTCGTGGGTCACGGTATCGCGTGTCACCACCAACCAGGCGCCACATCCGGCTTCGTGAAACCACAGATCGCGCGTTTCGCCCGCAGGATTGTCGCGCAGATGCACATAATCGTTCCACGCCTCACCCCCGGCATCGGGACTTGGGCGGTGCGCAAGTGTTGCCGCACCCTGGTAGTAGAACTCGCGCCGGTCCCGCTCACCGCAGATCGGACAGGGTAGTCTCATGCCTTGCTCCTCACATCCCGTCACAGGCCGAAGCCTGCACACGGTTCAGGCGGTATTTCACCCACTGGTTTTGGACCTCAGCCAGATCCATTACACCGCCGCATTCTTCGTTGTCGCCGACCATCAGATATCGCGTTCTAAAGGTCAGACTGGTGTTGTCTTGTTTGGTCAGTTCAAGCGATCCACCGTCACACTCGACCTGACACACCGGGGTGTCGCCACGTTGGCTACACAAGAGAAATTGAGAAAGAGACTGCCCCGCCAGACCGGTGCCCCGCACATGGCCCTGATTGGCCGGGATCACCTGCATCTTACCGGCGCGGTCCGTATCGCTCAGCCATTCCCCCACCTGAAGGCGGATCACTTTGACCACCTGTTTGGGATGCTTTGCGAGATGGGCGTCGGAATAAACCCGTTCGTAACAGCCCGGCCAGATTTCTCCGGCCTGCGCCATCTGCGGCCCAAGCTGGCCCAGTAAAACAGCGGCGATTGCGGCATTGACACGTCCCATCATCTCTCAAACTCCTAGTGTAAGTTGTGTTGTGACCCCGTTCCTTCTTCGTCCATCAACCCACGTCCGGTCGCAAAGCGATCCAGTCGGAAACCCAATGCGTTTTCCTGCATGTTGCCGGTTGCCATCAGGTGGGCAAAGGTATGTCCCGACCCCGGCACGGCTTTGAAGCCACCGTAGCACCAGCCGCAGTTCAGATAGAGGCCGTCGATATGGGTTTTATCGATGATCGGAGACCCATCCGGCGACATGTCCATAATGCCACCCCAGCTGCGCAGCACCTTGGCTTTGCCGATCATCGGCATCAGCGCCATGCCCGCTTCCATCACGTGTTCTTTCATCGGCAGATTGCCCCGCGCCGCATAAGACGCGTAGAAATCAAGATCGCCGCCAAAGACCAGACCGCCTTTGTCCGACTGGCTGATATAGAAATGCCCCATGCCAAAAGACACGACATGATCGATACAGGGTTTCAGCCCCTCGGTCACAAAGGCCTGAAGCACATGGCTTTCGATCGGCAGGCGCATACCTGCCATGGCCGCCACCTGGCTCGACCGACCGGCGACAACAATGCCCACTTTCTTGGCCCGGATCGCGCCGCGTGAGGTCTGAACCCCGGT
Source organism: Pelagimonas sp. (assembly GCA_049116335.1). Taxonomy (GTDB): domain Bacteria; phylum Pseudomonadota; class Alphaproteobacteria; order Rhodobacterales; family Rhodobacteraceae; genus CANMIH01. The sequence continues at coordinate 80,313 of JAGDYZ010000020.1, forward strand.
GACCTGACCATTTTCTATATCAATGCCGGTAACTTCGCAGTTCTGGATCAGATCCACACCGCGTTGGTCCGCCCCACGGGCATAGCCCCAGGCCACCGCGTCGTGCCGCGCCGTACCGCCGCGTGGGTGATACAAGCCGCCATAGACCGGGAAGCGTGGGTTATCAAAGCTGATATAGGGCAGCATTTTGCGCACCCCGTCACGGTCCAAAAGGATCGCGTCATCGCCCTGGTTCACCATCGCATTGCCGCGCCGCACAAAGGCATCGCGCTGGCCATCCGAGTGGAACAGATTGATAATACCGCGCTGTGAATGCATCACGTTGAAGTTCAGATCTTCTTCCAGACCTTCCCAAAGCTTCAACGAATGACTGTAGAATTCCGAATTGCCGGGCAGCGCGTAATTTGCCCGGACAATTGTGGTGTTACGGCCCACGTTGCCGCCACCGATATAGCCCTTTTCCAACACCGCAATGTTGGTCAGACCGTGTTCCTTGGCCAGATAATAGGCGGTCGACAACCCGTGACCACCACCGCCAATGATGATGATATCATATTCCGCCTTAGGCGCCGGATCGCGCCAATGGGGTTTCCAGCCTTTGTTGCCGGTCAAACCCTGCGCGAGAACCTTGAGGCCCGAAAACCGCATTCTGCCACTCCATCTGAAAACAGGGCCAGTAAACCGGCCCTGCTGTGGAGTATCAATGCCTTGGCACGACAAACATGGGAGTTTTCGACAAAGGCATGTCCGCTAGCGACACTTTGTGACGTTTGGCGACTTTGCCCAAGCCCGCTTTAGCTGTCGCTCCAAACGATTTTCGGGGCAAAGCGCGGCCGCGTGAAGCCAAAGTTGTAGAACTCTTGCGCCGGCAACCCCGGCACTGTCATCGGCGGCACATAGTCGGTGGATGTCTCGACCACAATCACGCGCTCATTGTGCAGCAACGTCGGCAGCTGGCTTTCAATCGCCTTGAGATCTCGGGTCTTGTAGCGATTGAAATCCCCCCGCGTTTTTGACCACTCAACAATGTACTTCGATTTCTTGTTGTTCCAGCGCACAAGGCTGACCCGTAGGGAATAGGGCCCAGCCGACCGAGTGAGAAACTCCATCAACTCAACCATCCCATCCAGATAGGCGTTGTTGATCGGGTCCGTCTGACGTGAAATCGCATCCGAAATTGTATAGGCGGCCTTGATGTTCAGGCTTTTGTGCCGAAACGCATCGTGAAACGAAAAGGTCGCGGCCATGATGGACAAGATCAGCGGCATGAAAATCACGGATTCAATCGCGACATTGCCGGTTTCATCACGACCAAACTGGCGGAGGCGGGTGATAAGGTTCTTCATCATCGCTGTTACCTCGGTTCCTGAACAAAGGCTGACGTCACAATAAGCTGCGCGTAGCCCTCTTCATCTTTCAAAAGCTCTTTGCCAAGGGCGGTGGTCGGCATCATCGGCTTGAACTTCAAACAGGCCCGGATCAGCATCATCTGGTTGGCCTGGCCATGGACAAAGCTCCGCACTGGACGCGGATCTTCCACAGCGTTCTGACAATCGGCAGAGGAAGGCGGCGCAACAAAGTTCATCGGATCCACCTGCACCATTTCAAGCCGCAGGTTGTCCTCACAGTCATTCACAACCGCAGCGGCGTCGCAGATCTTGGTGCGCACTTCGGCATAACCGGGGATATGGCCCGTCGCCAGACGGATTTCGCGGGTCACCAGATCAACACCACGTTCCAGCATGGTATGGCGCATGTTCATATAGGCGATCTCAACCCCAGTCGCGAGAATGATGAAGAAGACCGTAAAGAAGACTGCAAATTCAACTGTGGCGTTCCCGTCATCGCTCTTGCGAAAGCGGGAGGCAATACGCGTGAAACGAGACATCATTGGATCAACCTCAGGCTATTGATTTGGCGGGCGATGGCATGGAAGGTCTCGGTGATCTCGACACCATCAACATCGAAGTAGTGGGCTTCCGACGACGCGCAGCTTTTCATCGCTTGCTGTCCCCGCGTTGGTGCCTCAAACCCGATTGTGAAGACCACAATCCCCTCTTCTTTGGCAGCCGAGCAGATATCGTCTAGGCGATCATCGGCCATGTTTCCGTCGACCGTAGCCTGCGAGGCATAGTACAAATCATAATACTCGTCGTATGATACGTAGCCATCATAGTAAGGTGTGACGAAGAACTTCTGCGCTGCCGCTCGGGTCCCGAAACGGGAAAACAGTTCGGCATTGTACATTGGAACCGCATTCGATCCACCGTCTGGCTGACTGCGGTACTTGTAAGAATGGCTGTACCCATCATAGCGCACCCAATAGTACAGGTCATTGGTGTCGCCTTTGTTGTCAACGACGCGAACAGAGTAGCGGTCATCGCTCTTGCTCGAAGTACCCCGGTCATCAACCCAGATGCTGGACCATCCGTACTTATACTTGGATTTCAAATCATACTGCGTTGTGTTCTCACCATCAGTCATCACCACAACGAACTTGATCGCTTCTGGATCGTCATACGCCGCTGGACGCGAAGATGCCTCGGTCGGAACATGGCCATCTGTTGCCATTTGCGCCACAGCAGGTCGCGTCGCGGAGTCGAGCAAAGCCACGCCCCACTTCATGCCGAGATCAATCGCAGTGTTGCCGCCAGCGTTCAGCGAATTGATATGCGCCTTCAATGCCGTGCGGTCCGCGCTATGCACCATAATCGCACTCGTATTGCCAGTCTTACACCAAGGGCTTCCGATGGAGGTTGAGGAGGTATTCGTCGAGTAACGATCGAAGTGACCCAGACGCGTCAACATTTGATCAGGTGAGATGGACACCGATTTAAAGTCACTTGCTTCGAAAGAAACACAGCTTGAGTACGCCGCAGGAGGGGGTGTTGCTGTATCGCTCGTGCACGATGCGCTGGCCTGCCCTTCATCATAGTTTTCTGCATTGTTATGACACAGAGAGCCGCCTGGTGCGTCTTGGTCACCATTGCCCCAGCCATTGTTCTGATTTCCATTTGGGTCAGAGCCAAACAGGCTGGTAAGGGTGAAGTATTCTGAGACCGTATCCCCAAGATTCACTGTCGCATTATAGGGCACCAAGGAAACCGTGGTCAGGCCACTGCCTTCGCCCGTGTCCTGAATAACCGTATCGATGAACTCGGCCGCAGCCGCGCGCATGTTTTCGATCCGGCTTCCGCCCATCGAGCCGGACACATCCAATACCACCGAGATTTCAACGTTCGAAATCTTCTCTTCCGCCGATGACAACGCCGGAGCGGTCAACGTGTCCATCCCGGACATGTGCAGGAAGATGGTGTTGAGATCCGTTGTCCCCTGCGCGGTCACAGTCCGATAGTTCAAGCCTTGATCGACGGTGACGGACCCAAGGACATCTTCAATCCCCGCTTTGGTCATATAGTCGATAACCACCGCCTGTGGGTCTTGCTCTTGATCCAGATCCGCCGCGGCCAGCACAGCCCGGTCCATCGTGCTCTGCATTTTGGCGCGAACCGCCTCAAAGCGCATGATATCCACGGAGGCCCCCGTGATGGTCAAGATCAACACCACCATAAACACAGAGAAGATGGTGACGTTGCCAGAGTCATCGTCTGAGAAACGTGTGATGTTCGCACGTATGTCGATCATGGCGTTCTCTCCTTTCAAAACCGCGCAGTTCTTCCGCGGGTTAACCAAAGTGTTAGGATCGAAGTTGGCCGAGAATGCGGCGCGAAATTGGTTAATGTCGGGTTTCATTGTGTGCCAGCCCTTTGGTTTTCGGGCTAAAACACGACCGGCCACCAAACGTGCCAGAGGTTCAATGTTGAAATGGAGAGAAGAAAGAGAGGAAGGAAGGGAGACTGCGAATCCTTGCGAACCGGCCTCTTTGTGCCGCATGTCGCGCGTCGCTATTTTACCGCCTTCTTTGTCAAAGAAGCCCGGCACACCTCGGCCAGACACCCACATATTTTCATTCCTCATTCACCATGGCGGCACAGAGCACACCACTGAGGAACGACAATACTTACCAGATCGGTTAACAACTGAGTCCGAAATGTGGCAAGAAAAAGGACTTAGCCGACAATTGTCGACTAAGTCTCTCAATAGGCATCAAACGCCTGTTTTTACAGGCCTTTGGCCCGGTAGCTTTTGGCCACTTTATCGATTGCAACGATGTAAGCAGCGGTCCGGAGGTCCGTTACGTCGTCACGGTTGTGCCACACTTCACGCATCGATTGGTAAGCAATGCGCATGGTGTCGTCCAAACCGGACCGCACCAATTCAAGCTCATCCGCGCCGCGCAGGTAGCGATCTTTAAAGCGCGCGTCGAGATTCCACTTGTCGCCCATCGCCTCGTCAAGGCGCTCCAGCTCGGTCAGCACAAGCTCGTGACGTGCCTCTTCCTGACGACGCTGCATGCGGCCAAAGCGGATATGCGACAAGTTTTTGACCCATTCGAAGTAGGACACCGTCACACCGCCAGCGTTGGCATACATGTCAGGAATGATCACAACACCCTTTTCACGCAGGATATCATCTGCACCGGCTGTCACAGGGCCGTTGGCGGCCTCAATAATCAGGTTGGCTTTGATACGGTCAGCGTTCGAAAGGTTAATGACCCCTTCCAGAGCCGCAGGGATAAGGATGTCACAATCCTCTTCCATCACGGTTGCCCCGTCAGAGACATGGTTGGCCGCCGGATATCCGGAAACACCGCCATGTTTGACGATCCATTCCCGCACCGCTTCGACATCCAACCCGTCCGGGCTGAACAAGGCGCCATCATGTTCGATAATCCCCGTCACAATCGAGCCATCTTCATTCTGCAGGAATTTGGCCGCGTGATAGCCCACGTTGCCGAGCCCTTGCACAATGACACGTTTGCCATCAAGCGTCCCGGTCAGACCCGCCGCGGCTTTGTCTTCCTCATGGCGGAAGAATTCACGCAGCGCATATTGGACACCGCGACCCGTGGCTTCAACACGGCCAGCGATACCACCCGCGTTCAAAGGCTTGCCGGTGACACAGGCGCGCGCGTTGATATCTGTGGTGTTCATGCGGGCATATTGGTCCGCAATCCACGCCATTTCCCGTTCACCGGTACCCATATCAGGGGCAGGCACGTTCTGGGCCGGATGGATCAGGTCACGTTTCGACAGCTCATAGGCAAATCGACGGGTGATCATTTCCATTTCATGCTCGTCATACTGACGTGGATCAATACAGAGTCCGCCTTTTGATCCCCCAAATGGGGCTTCAACAAGGGCACATTTGTAAGTCATCAGCGCCGCAAGCGCCTCAACCTCATCCTGGTTCACGGCCGACGCAAAGCGGATCCCGCCTTTGACCGGCTCCATATGTTCAGAGTGTACCGAACGATATCCTACAAAGGTCTGGATCTGACCACGCAGGCGAACACCGAACCGAACGGTGTATGTCGCGTTACAAACGCGGATCTTCTCCTCAAGCCCAGGCGGAAGATCCATCAGCGCCACAGCGCGATTGTACATCAAATCAACGGATTCACGAAAAGTCGGCTCGTTGGCAAGCGCAGCAGACATGCGTACCTCTTTGGTTGTGGCCCTTTCAAAATCAGAGGGCCCGGCCACGCTAGGCACTCCTCTGTGAGAAATAGGTTAACGCGATACAACTTTAAGCCCCACCACTTTCTGCACAAAAAATAGTCAAATGATGAGTCGAGATGTGACAGCCGCTCACAAACTCAACGCGGCCACTGTCGCCACGAGGGAAACAGTTCCCCAATTCACGCGCGATTTGCGCGAAATTCCCTTAAAATTAAAGGCAATTACGGATCAAACCGCCCAAATTCAGCCATCATGATCCTGCATATTTTTACGCAAGAATTAGGTGTTGGGAGCGTACGAGAGGGGCAATCCCCTCGATGGAAGGTGGCCGAATGTTGAATGTATTTAAAAATCTGCGGGCAGCCAATTTTGGCAGCACCCACAAAAACGCCCCTGCGCACGCAAGCTGGATGCACCGATTCTCTGCGGATCAGACCGGCAGCATGTCTTATGTCGCCGTTGCGGGTTCACTGATCATGATGGTTTTCGGTGGGATCGGCATCGACCTCATCCACGCCGAGTTGCAACGTAACAAAGTGCAAAATACATTGGATCGCGCCGTGCTGGCGGCGGCCAATCTCGATCATGAGACCGATCCGCAATCGATGGTCGAGGAATACTTCCGCGCCATGGGCATGTCTGACGCATTGGATGACGTGACCGTCGAAGACCGCCTGAACTACAAAAGTGTGACCGCGGAAGGGTCACTTCAGATGCAGGCCAACTTCCTGGGCCTTTTGGGCGTCGACACGCTACAGGCGCTAGGTGCGGCCACCGCCGAACACGGGCTCAATAAAATTGAGGTGTCGCTGGTTCTGGATATTTCGGGCTCGATGAGCGGCGCGAAGCTCACTCAGATGAAAGACGCCGCAAACACCTTTGTCGATCTGATGCTGGGTCCTGATGCCGGTGGTCTGACCACCGTTTCGGTTGTACCCTATAATGCGACCGTGAATATGGGTGACATTCTCGCGGCTCAATACACGCTCGAAGACTACCAGGGCTATTCCAACTGCGCGACTTTTGCCCCCGCCGATTACAACAGCACGGCCGTTGATCCCGACGAAGAGCTTGCCAAGATCGCGCATTTTGACCCCTACTCCACCAGCACAAGCAGCACATCGATCTCGCGCCCCTGGTGTCAGACCGGACAAACGGCGGCGATCATGGCGCATAGCTCGGACGCGGATGCCCTCAAGGCCCATATCGCGAGCCTTACGGCTGGCGGAAACACGGCAATCGACCTCGGCATGAAATGGGGCGCGGCCCTGCTTGACCCCTCTGCTCAACCCGTTGTCAACGCTTTGGCCGCCGATGGGCACGTCGATGGCAGCCTTGGTATTCGCCCCGCGGCCTATAGCGACGGCGAGACCTTGAAGTTTGTTGTTGTTATGACCGACGGTCAGAACACCACGCAATACGATCTGAAAAGCTCAAAGAAGGCCGGACTGTCCGATATCTGGATCGATGAGCTCGACAACTCAAACGCCAGTGATGATCGCTTTTCCGTGCGCGTCAGCTCCAACAGCTATTACCAGCTGCGCCGCGACCGGTACCGGTCCTCTCCCGATGGTGGCAACCGCGCGCGCCAGATGACCTATGCTGAGGTCTATGCCCGGTTTGGAACCCGCGCCGTCGCCTCGAAATTCTATTACGAACCCTATCGTGACGGGCGTGTGTCTTATAACACCTACCGCGATTATTATTACGGCTATCAGGCCACAGTGGATGGCAATCTGGCGGACAGCCAGCTGTCCAATGTGTGTCAGGCCGCGCGCGACAACAGCATTGTTGTCTATGCCATCGGGGTTGAGGCGCCCCAGCGTGGACTGGATGCCATGCATGACTGTGCCTCCTCCCCGGCCCATTATTTTGATGTAACAGGCAGCGAACTTGAAGAGACCTTCAACGCAATTGCGCGTTCGTTGCAACAGTTGAGGTTGACCCAATGATCCGCGCTTCTCTTTCCCGCCTGACCGGGTTTTCCAAGGATGAAACCGGATCCGCCGTAGTGCCTTTCGCGCTCTGGAGCCCAGTCCTGATCGGCCTGATCCTGAGCACCGTAGAACTGGGCACCGTCACAGTGCGTCATACCGTGTTGGAGCGATCATTGGATGTGGCTGTCCGGGATGTGCGGCTTGGTAACACCTCTGATCATGCCGGGCTGAAACAGACGATCTGTGATCAGGCGGGCGCACTGCCCGATTGCATGGAACGGCTCCATCTCGAACTTTTGCCGCTAGATATGTGGGCCTATACCGCCCCGTCGCGCACCGCAGATTGTGTGGATACGACTGAGCAGGTGACAGCAAACCGCAACTTCACCCATGGCGGGTCCAACGAGATGATGCTGGTGCGGGCGTGTTACAAATACCGCCCGATCACCCCCGCAGGCACCCTGAGCTCCAGCCTTGCGAAAGATGAAAACGGCTACACCGCGCTGGTCGCAACTTCCGCCTTCGTCAACGAACCGCAATCGTAAGGAGACCGCAGATGTTTACCCCTTTCACTCGCCTCCAGCGGTTCCGCAAAGACACCGACGGCTATATCACGCTTGAAATCCTGATTGTCCTGCCGGTCCTGCTTTGGATCTTTGCAGCGGCCTGGATCTATTTCGACGTGTTCCAGCAATATAGCGCGCACCAGAAAGCGAATTATGCCATTGGCGATATGCTCTCACGTGAAACCCAGCCGATTACAGACGATTACCTCGACAACAGCCACAGCCTGCTTGAACTGCTGAACAACGCCGACGACACCGCCCTGCGGGTTACCGTTGTGTCCTATGACAGCGACGCTGGCTGGGAGCTTGAATGGTCAGAAGCTCGCGGTGCCGCAAGCCAGATGGCGCAGGGTGATATGTCCGACTATCGCACCCGCCTGCCCGTTGGGTTGCCCGGAGATCAGTTGATCCTTGTCGAAACCTGGGACAGCTATGCACCGATCTTCGAGGTGGGGCTGAGCGAATTTGACATCCACACCTATAGCTTTACGCGCCCGCGTTTTGCGCCTCAGCTCGTGCTTGGATAAATAGCCCTACAAAACAGCCGCCAGAATGCGCAACCCTTTGCAATAATGATGCAGTACTGGGTCGCGCGCACTTCTAGAACAATGCACCGGCCAAAACATGCTCCCGCAGATTTCTGCAGGCGCTGTCTACATTGGGCGTCAACCGTGCGGACAAAACTGCTGTTCGCTGCGAGCGTGATAACGTCCGCTCACTCGTCTCGTTGCAAGCATGAGGCCAAATGGTTGTTATCTGATATTGCTCTGACCAGACAGTCTTTGGTCAAGCCTATGGTCAAGAGAGCATCCCAATATCTGTCCCGCTCCGTCAGTGCTTCCTTACAGTCAAATTGCGTTCGCACAGAGCTATGAATGAACTCATATAAGAAGTCGTCGCCTGAGAAGCGCTTAGAGAACTGAAGTAAAGATGCCGAGTACTCTGTGAGAAAGACCATTTGCCCTCGCATAGGCGGGACGGGTTCTACGCACTCTCTTTGATAAGACAAATCAAAACCCAATGCTCGGCCCAACAATGCTGGATCAATCTCCGCGTCAGCTCTCGATACATGAGGGCAGAATACCAATACCCACAAGATGGGAAGACAAGCCAACCGCATCCTTTTGATCCACGTATCATTTATTGCATTGTCGTACATCAATTCTCTTTGCAAGGCGCGGTAACCCCCCCATTTATGGAGGGGCGCGTC
>JAGDYZ010000021.1:0-220224 GCA_049116335.1 Pelagimonas sp.
CCAAGGTGCGCGGCGAAGTGGCCGAACTTTGCGCCCGCTTCCCCCTCTACCCAACCCTCTAAGTGGGAAATCATATAGATCAGAGTCTCTCTGATCCGGTAAAGGCGGGGATTTCCCCGCCTTTCTTTTTGGCGTCTCGCGATTGTGCGCAAGAAACGGATCGCGACGGAACTAGGCGCAAACTAGGTTGGGGAAACAGAACCTCAGGATCCCCAATGTCACATAACCCCACCTCCATGGACCTCACCTCTTTTGCCCTGCTTCTTGTGTTGGCCGCGGTCTGGGGCGGGTCGTTTTTCTTTGCCGAAGTTGCCTTGCTTGAGGTCTCGCCTCTCACCATTGCGCTACACCGCGTCTTATGGTCCCTGCCGGTTCTGATTTTGATTGTGCGTCTTAAAGGGATCGCGATTCCGCGCAGCCCAGGCATCTGGGGCGCCTATCTCGGGATGGGGCTGTTGAACAATGCGATCCCGTTTTCCCTCATATTCTGGGGGCAGACGCAGATCGAAAGTGGGCTTGCTTCAATCCTCAATGCAACCACAGCCATGTTTGCCGCGGTTGTTGCAGGTCTGCTGTTGAAAGATGAGCCGCTGACACGCAACAAACTTCTGGGCGCCGGGATTGGGCTGGTTGGGGTCGCGCTGATCATGGGTGTGGACGCCATCACAAGCTTTGACCCCAGCAATCTGGCCCAGCTTGCGGTGCTTGGCGCGACGCTCTCTTATGCCTTCGCAGGTGTCTGGGGCAAAACAATGCTGTCAGGCCAGCCCCCTCTGATGAACGCCTGCGGTATGGTCATTGGCAGCTCGGTTCTGTTGCTGCCTTTGGTACTGCTGACCGAAGGGGTGCCTTCTTTTGCCTTGTCGGCCACCACGTGGGGCGCGCTGTTGGGGCTGGCTTTGCTGTCCACCGTGTTTGCCTATGCGCTTTACTTTGCCATTCTGAAACGCGCGGGCGCAGCCAATCTGTTGCTGGTCACGCTGCTGATCCCACCTTTTGCCATTGCCTTGGGGGCCCTGTTTCTAGGCGAAACCATCGGACGAGAAGCCTGGGGTGGGTTTGCGGTGATTGCATTTGGGTTTGCGGTCACGGATGGACGGCTCTTCCAAAGGACCGGGGCCCGCGCCAAACCTTAGGGCGCGAGACAGTGTCCCGGAGCAAGATATGCCATTTGCGGCGCCTTCCGATAGGCGCCCTCCTGTGGTCGGATCTCAGCCACAAGTTTGGCATCCGGACAGGGCACATGGCTGGCATCCGGGGTGCCGACCACAACCAAAATATCGTCAGCTTGCCCAAGATAGGGGAACTTCAGCGCGTAGTGGTGATGTGCCCGACCGCGCGGAGCCTCCGAGTAAAGCTCGAACTCCCTGTCGCGCAGGCTGTAGAACATATCAGCCAGAATATCACGGTTGGTCGCAACGATGGTTGAAACGCCCTGAGACTGCGCAATTTCGGCGATCTGCAGGCTCATCGCTTCCCGCCCGATGTAGCGCTCCCCCAACAGATGCGCGCGCCCGAGTTTCAGGGTCTCCGCCTGGGTAAGCGCCACTGGCAGGAAAAGACAGAACGCGCCGTTCAAAACGAAACTCAGCGCCAACCAGCGCGGACGCGACAGCAAGATCGGCACCACGGCCATCAGCGCCATCAAATAAGCCGCAGCGGCCCAGTTTGCATAGGCGCGGCTCAGCAAGGCCTGCACACAGACAAACAGAATGATCGGCACCGAAAAGACAATTGCAATCCGCGTGGTCGCATCTCGGCGCAACCAGGTCGCTGTGGCGATCAACAGAGTCACCATGAACACCGGACCAAAGACGATGAACTGTGCGCCAAAGAACTCGCCCAGCCCGGCCCAGTTCAGTGCCACACGTTTGGCGGGGTCACGCACCCAATCGGCGTTATCCATTGTGTGCTGAACCGTCGACAGCTCGTTGAGCACATTCCAGATCAGGTTTGGCGAAATGGCTATGAGAAACGCCAGAAGAATCTGCCCCACGGTTTTCAAAGGCAGGCGCGCGCGCGGGACCGCCAGCGCAGCAAACAGACCGCAGATCAGATAATAGATCGCGGCATATTTCGACATGAACCCCAGCCCGAGCGCAAAGCCGGTCAACAGGGCCACGCGCGCTGTTGGGCGGTCAAGCAGCGTCACATATCCTAACAGCGCCGCAGCAAGGAATGGGAACATGACCGTATCGGTTGAGATCATGAAACTGCCAACCGCAATGATCGGCAGGGTCACGTACCCCAAAGCAGTGACAAGCCCCGCGCGTGGTCCTGAGAGCCGCGCGGCAACGGCGCCCAAAAGCATCGCGGTTATGCCGTGAAACAGAGGCGCGGGAAAACGCACCCAAAAGGGCGCATCAGAGCCTATTTCGGTGAAGAACCGGATCACCCAGCCAATCATCGGGGGCTTGGAATAATACCCAAAGGCAAGCTCCTGCCCCCAGAGCCAGTATTGTGCCTCGTCCACAAACAGATCGGCCTGATTAAACGCCTGCAGAATAATCCGCGCCAATGTGATCAGCGCCACACCAAACAGCGCCGGCACCAGCCATCCGCGATCAAGCATCGGCATTGCGACGCTCGTTGCGGATCAACCAGAGGTTCCGCAGATAGATGAACAGGCCAAGCGATTGGCCAAGAATGAAGACCGGATCACCGCGATAGCAGGCATAGGCAAACAGAACCACGGCACCACCGATTGAGAAGTACCAGAACGCCAAAGGCACAACCGAGCGGCGCTCTTTTTCCGAGGCAATCCATTGGACCAGAAACCGGCCCATAAACAACAGCTGACCAAAGAGACCAAACAGGACCCACCAGAATTCGACCCAGCTGTCGACGTTCAGCCATGCAAATATGGTTTCGCTCATGATCGTTCCTCCGCCAGCGGCCGCGCTTTTTTGCGGCGACGGATCAACCACGCAACGCCAAACAGGTCATAAATGCCCACAAGGGCGCGCTGAAGGTTGCTGTATTTCGAGCTGCCCGAATGGCGTGCGGCGTGGCTTACGTCGACATGGGCGATCTCCCATCCATCGCGCGCCATCAAGGCCGGAAGATAGCGATGCATGTGATCGAAATAGGGCAAGGCCAGGAAAGCATCGCGACGGAAGCCTTTGAGCCCACAACCGGTATCGCGGGTGCCATCTTTGAGCATCCAGCCGCGCAGTCCGTTGGCAAATTTTGACGCCCAACGTTTGGACAGGGTGTCTTTCCGACCAACCCGCTGACCCGCAACAAGACCAAGCGTGCCCGTTTTGTCATTCATCAGCAATGTGAACAACTTAGGCAATTCGGACGGAGGGTTCTGACCGTCCCCATCAAGGGTGCAGATAATTGGAGCCTTGGCCGCCAAAACCCCACTGTGCACCGCCGAACTTTGCCCACCGGCCGTGGGGTGCTGCAACATGCGCAGCGTTGGGTGGTCCGCCTGAAGGGCGCGAATGCGTGAGGCTGTCTCATCGGTCGACCCATCGTCGACGCAGATGATCTCAAAGCTGTCAGCAACGCGGCAAGCCTTGGCAATACCTTCAACCAAAAGCGCGACGTTGTCGGCTTCGTTGTGCATGGGGATAACAATGGAAACGCTGGGCACGGGTGTCTTCCTTGGGTCCGAGCAGTGCCACTCGGCGTGGCCCGCGTAAACGATTCTAAATCTGTTGTCCACTTTGCCACAGGCGCCCTACCCTTGATAGGCAAGGCTCCTCCGATCCAAGAAGACTGTCCCGCTCTAACGAGATTATTTTACAATTCTGCGACGGAGTTCTGAGCCAACCACGTAAAACCCTGTACACGCCAACAGGAGGTACCCCCATGAGAAGCCCAATTCAAGTCGGCCTACTTGGCACTGCCTTTGTCATTGGATTGGGAGTGTTGGCGCAGGCCGCGGATACCTCAGCACAAGTGACCGAAAGCGGGGCGACGCGCTGCATCACATCCGACGGACTTCCCGACCACACCACGGGCCGTTTTCCCAATCGGGGTAATCCGCATACGATGCGGGCACAGTCCATCAAGGTATGTGTTCCCAGCAATCCGACCAAAGGCAATCGCGCCCGAGAGGTTCAGACCGTGGGGATCGCAGAAAATGGCGTGATTATTCGTCCCGGCACCGCAGATTATTACGACGCCAGAAGCCCGCGCGGCCATTCCCGCAACCGCGCCTCAGGTTGGAACCTTGACGGAATGGGCGCACGCCAGATGCTTGGCCTCGACGCACAGAACGCTCATGTCGACAAACGTGGCCTCTATCACTATCACGGCATGCCCCCCGCACTTGACCATGTGGATGGAAAAACACGCATTGGCTGGGCCGCAGACGGGTTTGAGATCCATTATGCCGGGGACAATGCCCGCCCCTCCTGGCAGCTCAAATCCGGCACCCGCCCCTCAGCGCCCGGTGGGCGGTACGACGGCACCTATAACGAAGATTTCGAATATGTGCGTGGATCCGGAAATCTGGATCAATGCAACGGGGGCATGGTCGATGGGCAATATGTCTACTTTGCGACGGACGCCTACCCCTATTTCCCGCGGTGTTTGTACGGCACCAAGATCACCCGGATCAGATAGCATCCGCCCCAAACACCCATAGGTCGGGGATTACCCCGGCCTATGGCGACAAGATCTGTTGAATTACAGATCGGTGTTCAGTGCCTCTTCCAGCATCTTTTCGTTACGGGCCTCTTCAATCCGGCTGATGCGGTCTTCCGAGATACGCATGTCAAATTTGTACTTCACAACATTGATCAGGCTGATGGTCAGCAGCACAATGCCCATCCCCCAAAATCCTTTGGTCGCAAGCGGCACATCAACCGAGAGCCAAAGCGACACGCCCAGCAGGCCATAGGCCAGAGCAACACCGGCGAAGTTAACAAAAAGGATCAGGCTGTTTTCATTACGGTTGGTCAACATGGGGGTCTCCTAAATATCTATCGTCTATTGATTGGGGGGATCAGGCTTTGGCGTTCAGGCGGGCCAGAACATCTTCAGCGGTTGATTTCGTTGCGGGGCCAAATCCGGCCATGGCCAGTTTGTCAGCCACATTCGACTGATCCAGCCCCGCATCGATGTCCTTCAAGATTTGGCTTTGCTCAAACGGATCATCGCGGTTCAGCACATTTGCTATCAACGCCTCCGCTTCTTCAAAGGCTGTGTCCTGAGCCACATGACGCCCAAGACGCTTCTGGATCTGCTGTTCTTTCTGCGCCGCTCGGGCCGCGATGGCCCCCTGCTTGAGATCAATCAGCCGACGGTGGGCGGTTTCCACAGATTGTTTGAGCTGCAGGATGCGGGTTTCGAGCCGGTCCACTGTGGCTTTGCGCAGGGTCAATTCGTTTTCCATCGCGGCCACGGCCTGAGCTGCTTCCTCGGCCAGATCCCTGCGCTCTTGCTGCAACGCCTCTGAAGCACGCGCCATCACATCATTGATCTTGGCCACCAGAGTGTCGACCTGGCGTTGTTCACTGCGTTCCCGCTGGATCAGATTTGCCAGCGCGTATTTCGCGGCTTTCAATCCAGCCTCCGCTTCGCGGATTTTCTGGTCGATCAACTCGATGCTAAAATGATCGCGGAGTTGCTCTTCCGCCCGGGCATTCGCACCAACAAACAGGGTCTTTAACGTTCCGAACATCTTGCTTTTCCCTTCTTGAACATCGTTCACGAATTGGATGTAGCAAGAGAATGAACGTCGTTCAATGTATTTCTGAACAATGTTCAGATAACGTAACGTCAACCCATTCGCAGCAGAACCTGCGCGATCATCTCACGGATCTGATCGATCGGGACGCCCGAGATGCGGCGCTCAAGTCCAAGCAGCACAATACCATGCACGGACGAAAACAGCGCGCGCGTCATCAGATCAAGCTCGGCCTCTGGCATATCCGGGAACATCTCGCGCAGAGGCGCCGCGATATAGGCGAACAACCCGCCCAGCGCTTGCAGATACCAATCAGGCACCGGCCCATCGAGCGACATCTGCACATCAAACAAAGCCCGCCACAGGGTTTGCTGCTCAGCCGCGAAATCAAGATAGGCATGGCTCATAACAATCAATCGCTGTTTCGGATCCAATGCCTCGGCCTGCGCCACAGCGCCTCCAACGGCTTCACCCAATCGCGAAAAGGTGCGTCCGTTGACCTCTAGGATCAGCGCATTGAGATCATCAAAGTGATTGTAGATCGCGCCAACCGCGCAACCCGCCCCCTTCGCAAGATCCCGCGCCCGTAAAGACACCAGACCACCCTCTGCAATCTGAGCCTCCGCCAAATCAATCAGTTTAAGCCGCAGCGCTGCGCGGCGCTCATCCACTTTACCCATGTTGTTTCCTGCTCTGGCTGCAATCTATGAACGCCGTTCAGGTATATCAGGCTCCCACGCCAGCGCAATTCCAAGGGGCCGGAATTCCCCACTCGACTTTCCTCCCTCTCAGCCTCAGACATTGCCCATGGATACCAGACACATAGAACGCGCCTTTGGCGACGCCATGCGCGCCACCCTGCCCCACAGCATCGTTGAACTTGTAATGTTCACCCTCAAACAGGGCTGGGCCTGCTTGTTTGGCGCACTGATGCTGGCTGGGCTGCTGGTGACGGACCAGATCTGGCAAGACAGCTGGCCCCTGGCCCGCTACGACGCGCTCTTTCTCTGGGCCGTGTCGCTTCAGGTCGGGTTTTTGCTGTTGCGGCTGGAAACGCTGCAAGAGGCCAAGGTGATCTTACTGTTCCACCTCACCGGCACGGCTATGGAGCTGTTCAAAGTCAACGCGGGCAGCTGGGGTTACCACGAGGCGGCAGTTCTCAAATTTTACGGTGTGCCTTTGTTTTCGGGCTTCATGTATGCCGCTGTCGGCAGCTATATGGCGCGGGTCATCCGTATTTTTGAAATGCGCTTTGCGCCCTATCCGCCATTTTGGATGACCGCCACACTGGCTATAGCCATCTATGTGAACTTCTTCAGTCATCACTTTTTGCCCGATCTCCGCTATGTGCTGATTGTGGCTACCTTAGTGCTGTTCATCCGGACACGGGTCTGGTTTCGCACCCGCGATCATGACTATTGGATGCCGCTACCTTTCGCAGCGTTTCTGACTTCAATCGCGCTCTGGATCGCCGAAAACGTCGGCACCAACACCGGAACCTGGCTGTATGCGGGGCAAACCAGCTTTGACATGGTCAGCTTTTCCAAGATGGGATCGTGGTATCTGCTGCTCTACGTCAGCTTTGTTACGGTCACTGTGGTGGTGCGGGATGCGCTTTATGCCAATCCCTGCCACCCCCGAAACAGAGTTAGCTCGTCGCGCCAGCCAGAACCAAAACCAGAATAGACAGGGTCAGCACGGCGATGCCCAACACCTCGCGCCGCGACACCGTTTCGCGGAAAAACAGCACCGAGGCCATAAGCGAAAAGATCAGCTCGACCTGGCCCACCGCATAGACATAGGCAGCCACCTGCAAGGTAAACGCCGTGAACCAGCTGAGCGTGCCCGCCATTGAGGTCAGCCCAAGCCAGACCGCCACGCGACGCGCCTGCCACACCGCACTCAATTGCCCGGGCTCCCGCAACCGCAGCCAGACAGCCAAAGCCGCCGTCTGCATCAGCGACACAACCGCCATACCAATTCCGGCACGCAACAGCGGATCACCGGTTTCAACAGCTAGCGTCGCGGTGCGGTACCCAACACCTGCAATGGCAAAGAAAAACCCCGACGCGAGCCCAAGCAGAACCGCGCGGCTGCCCAGCTGTTTGATCACCCCCAGACCGCTGCCCTCGGTCAGCAACAGTACGCCAACCATGCCGATACCGATCGCAAGCCAGCCACTCGGAGAAATCGCTTCGGCAAAAAACATCGATCCGATCAAAGCGGTCTGCAACACTTCGGTTTTCTTGAGCGTGATCCCCACCGCAAAGCTGCGGCTCTTGAAAATCATCACAACAAACACAGTTGCGAGGATCTGTCCCAATCCTCCAATCGCGCCCCAGATCCAAAGATCAGACCCGATAGCCGGGATTTCAGCACCCGTGCTCCACAGGTAGACCGCCAGAACCAGCCACCCGGCGGGCATCGCATAGGCGAACCGCGCAAAGGTACTCCCCGTGGGAGACAAAGCCCCGCTGGCGAGCACTTTTTGCAGCATGAACCGCAGCGTCTGAAAAAACGCGGCTGAGAAAGTCGCAATAATCCACAAATCCATGTGGCGTCTTGTGCCTGCCCTTTAGTCTTTTGACCAGAGCGGATGTGGCACAGGGTCTTTCGCGCGCAAGAAATACCGCCGGAAGATCTCACCATAGGACCGATACACATAGCCGGCATTGCGTTCGACATACCGCGCTTTGTTTTCACGGTAGAGCCGGGGCAGATCATACCATGCGACGCTGCCATGAAGGTGGTGAACTGCATGCAGGTTATTGTTGAGAAAGATCAACGCCAAGGGCCCACGGTCTTCGATAATCACCGACCGCCCCGGCGCCGCCTCGTGGGCGCGATGTTCAAGAAAGGTACGGATCTTGAGGATGGACAGCGATGCATAGGTCCCAAGCAAAAAAGCCCAGATCGGCATTCCCGCATAGGCCACCCAAGCAAGAACAAAGGGCAGTCCCGCCAGATGCAACACCCAGCCCAAGATCACGCGGCGATCTCCGCCTCGGATCAAAGCCCAGTCGCCTTTCCAGAAGGCCCAGGTGCCAATGGCAGGCCCCAAAAGCATCCGCCCGGCCAGCGTGTTGTTGATTTGCAGCAAGGCCTGCTTCCACCGCGCCTGCTGCCCCCAAACCTCCGGGTCTAGAAAATTGGTTTCGGGATCATCATAGGGATCCGTAAGCAAAGGTTCGCGGTGATGTGCCAGATGGGTGTCTTTAAAACGGAGGTAGGGCACAACCAATGTCAGTGGAGGAAACACCAAAGCGGCATTCCAGAAACACGACCGAAAGGGATGGCCGTGGAGAACTTCATGAGTCAGCGATGAATGCAGCGCCGCAGCAAGGGTGATCAGGACAAGACCAACCGGCCACCAGATCAAGGTGCCGGTGATCCACAGACCATAACAGCCGAAAAGCAGTGCCAGTGTCGGCCATTCAAAGCGGCGCTCAGACATGGCGGCCCCAACTGATGCGCGACCAAAGCCGCTCATAGGCCAGATAGAAGACAAATCCGATCAATGAATTGACGATCGCCATCCCACCGCCAGCGACCAAAGATCCGGTCCAGAAAAAGCCAACCACGGCCATAGATACCAAACCTAACAAGATCCAAAGCACCGACTTTACCAAGGTGCGCATCCGCGTTTCCATTGATCCTCCAACAACTTATGTTCGCTTAGAAGGTAACGGGGTCGTGAGCTGTGCGAAATTAGGTCTCTGATTAACAAATCTCTCCATATGTGATAATAATCAACACATGCTACAGATTATCGACAAACGCGACCGCGCAATCCTGTTTCGCCAACGCCTGACCGAGGCCATGAACCAGATGGGCAGCAATCAGACCCGCTTGGCTCGGGAAACAGGCACCGACCGCTCCACTATCTCACAGCTTTTGAAAGAAGATGGCGCGCGGCTGCCCAACGCCCATCTGGTGGGGGCCTGTGCCGAGGCGCTTGGCGTGTCATCCGATTGGTTGCTGGGCCTGTCCGAACGCCCGGAAAGTGCGGCGGATCTTCTGGCGACCTCACTGACGATGACCGAAGCCCCGCGCGCCCTTGTCGATGAGCAGATTTTTTCGTGGCACAAGGAGGCAGAGGGGTACAAAATCCGCCATGTCCCGGCCATGTTGCCCGACATGCTCAAAACCCGTGCCGTTCTGGAATGGGAATATGAACCCCACCTCGGGCGCACGACCGAACAGGCCATCAATGCCTCGTCAGAGCGACTTGATTGGATGCGCGTGTCCAGTTCGGACTATGAGATCTGCTTGCCCCGGCATGAAGTGGAAAATCTCGCCACAGCGGCCGGATATTACTCCGACCTCTCTCGCGAAGACCGTCTGCGGCAGATCGATCACATGATCGATCTCACCGAAACGCTTTACCCGCGATTGCGCATGTATCTCTTCTGTGCCCGGCGCATGTATTCGGCCCCAGTCACCGTGTTTGGCCCGCTGCTTGCTGTACTCTACCTTGGACGCAACTATCTTGCCTTCCGAGACAGCAATCGGATCACCGGGATCACCGCCCATTTCGATCATCTGGTCCGACAATCCGAAATCTCAGCCCGCGCCCTGCCCGATCACCTGCGCCAGCTGCGCGAGCAGATCTGATAGAAACCTGGGGGCATTGCCCCCAGGCTCTTGGGATCAGTAAGGCATCGGATTGGCTTTGTGCACTTCATCCAGTTTCGCCAGAAGCTCGGGGCTGAGCGTCACCTCCGCCGCGCCCAGCGCATGCTCAAGCTGATCCAGCGTGGTGGCGCCAAAGATAGATGAAGCCACAAAGCAGCGCTGCGCCGACCAGGCCAGCGCCATGTGCACCGGATCAATCTCAAAATCACGCGCAACCTGCAGATAGGCATCGACCGCCAGATCCACGCGCTCGGACTTACGTCCCCCCATTTCCGGGTTCAGCGACATGCGCGACCCTTCTGGCACGGCACCGTTTTGATATTTGCCGCTGAGGTAGCCCGCCGCCAAAGGCGAAAACGGCAACAGCCCCACCTCTTCATAGGTCAGCATCTCGGCCATGTCGGTGTCGGCCAGGCGGCACATCAAAGAGTACTCATTTTGAACCGAGGCCACACGTGGCCCCCCCACACGCTTCGCAGCCTCAAGCCAAAGCGAGGTGCCCCAGGCACTGTCATTGGACAGCCCAAAAGACCGAATGGTGCCGCGTTCAACCTCACGCTGCAGCGCACCGAGACAGTCCTCGATGTTGTCCACCACTTGCTGGCGAGTCCATCCGGACCCTGCGGGATCGTAGGACCAGTTCTTGCGAAACATAAAGCTTCCGCGGTTGGGCCAATGGAATTGATAGAGATCGATATGGTCGGTTTTCAACCGTTTCAGCGAGCCTTCGATGGTCTCGGAGATTGTTTTCGAGCTGATCGGCGCCCCGTCGCGCACAAAACCCAGCCCCTCGCCAGAATGTTTGGTGGCCAGAATCCAATCAGAGCGCTTGCCCGTTTTGGCAAACCAATCCCCAATGATCTCTTCAGTCTTACCGATGGTTTCCTTGCGCACAGGATTGACCGGATACATCTCAGCCGCATCCATAAAATTGATGCCTGCATCCAGAGCGCGGTCGATCTGGGCATGTGAGATTTCGGTATTGGTCTGGCTGCCAAAGGTCATTGTGCCCAGGCACAGCTCAGACACCATCAGACCGGATTGGCCAAGCGGATTCATTTTCATGGGAAAGCTCCTCTGTTGGCGGTAACTTAGTCATCCCAACAGCCTTGCCAAGAGAGATCAGGGCATTTCACGCCTAAGCGCGCTGACCTGCTGTCACTACACGCTCGGGCGCCATACCCGATCCATACCGGCTTGCAGGGCAGGTTTTCTGGCGATGGAAGCTGCTGAACTCCCAATCCTCTGGCATGCGCACCAATTTCGCGTTTACCGGAGCCCAGCGACACAGTTTCAAAAACCTCTGCATATCGACCATGCTGGTGATTTCATGGGTCCACTGTCGATTTTGCCAGATCCCCATTTCCCCCCGAGCAAGCCTGGCACGCAATTCCGGCACTTGTCCTCCCGCGTACACTGCCTGGGAAAACCGCCCCTTGATCGCGGTCCAACGCCGGGCGTAGGCGGTATCCCCGTCGGGCAACCGCCAAATCGCATGCATATGGTCAGGTAAGACAACCCAGGCCAGAACTTCGAAGGGAGAGGCGGCGCGGGTCTCTGCCACGGCCCAGCGCAGGGTGTCGATCTCGGACACCAAAAGATCGCTGCCGCGACGTGCAAGGCAAACAGTAAAAAAGAATGCGCCTGAAGAGGCAAAATTACTCAAACTCTGTGACATTCCCATAGGTTGAACCGACATAGTTAATCACAAGTAAACGCGGAGGTGAAACATTTGCCTTAAAACGTGTACCTCTGGGGCGGAAAACGACATACTCGCGTCGCCTACGGCCCATCTTGCGAATTCCAAAGCTGATGCATTGGGCTCATGCGTCTGATGCTTTCCTTTGCTGCCCTCTTTTTGTCGATCATTCTGCTTCAGCTCTCGACGGGGGGTGTCGGCCCACTGGATGCTCTTTCAGGACTGGCGCTCAATTTCACCACAACTCAGATCGGCTTGTTGGGTTCAGCGCACTTCCTTGGCTTTTTCATTGGATGTTGGTGGTCCCCTCGTTTGATGGGGTCCATCGGTCATTCTCGGGCCTTTGCGGCTTTCACAGCTTTGGGCACCATCGGTATTCTGGGCCATGTGCTGACCGAAAACCCCTACGCATGGGCCAGCCTGAGGATCGCACAGGGTATTTGTGTTGCGGGGTGCTACACCGTCATTGAAGCTTGGCTACAGGCTAAAGTGACCAACGCAAACCGGGGTCGGGCCATGGGAGCCTACCGGGTCACCGATATGTCCGCCTCACTCGCTGCGCAGCTGATCATTTCGGTGCTCGAACCCGCCTATTACATTTCCTACACCCTACTGGCGATCATTTGCTGTGCAGCGCTTCTTCCGCTCACACTGACCCGCTTGAAACAACCAGAAACACCTTCGGCACCACGCCTTAACCCTAAACTGGCTTGGACGAGATCCCCGCTTTCGGTCGCAGGTGTATTGGTCGCGGCTCTCTCAAGCGCATCTTTCAGAATGGTTGGCCCCATTTATGGCACCGGTGTCGGCCTTGCGACCTCACAAATCGCCCTGTTTCTAGCGGCTTTTGTGGCAGGTGGCGCCCTCTCGCAATACCCATTGGGATGGCTGGCCGATCGCTATGACCGAAGGTGGGTTTTAATATGGCTGTCAGTTGCGGCCATTTTTAGCTGTGTCTTCACCGCGACGGTGACAGGATTACCCACGTCCGGCATCATGCTCACTGCGGCCTTCTTTGGGTTTACAACATTCCCAATCTATTCGGTTGCAGCGGCCCACGCCCACGACTTTGCGAACAGTTCGGAACGCGTCGAATTATCGGCTGCGCTTATGTTCTGGTTCGCGACCGGTGCAATCGCGGCACCATGGGTCGCTTCGTCTCTGATTGAAACTTATGGCCCGTCAGCGCTCTTTGCGATGATCGCTGTTGGGCATGGTGTGCTGGTGATATTCGGCGTAGTCCGGATGCGCGCGCGCCCCGGAGCCGAGCACAAGACACCCTATGTTTACGCTCCCCGCACCTCGTTCCAGATTGGCCGGTTGCTGTCTCGGTCTCGAGATCGGTAAAACCGCGCTGGCCCTTGCCTCTGCCATGAGCTAAACCGCTTGCCAAACCTCAAGGGACAGACACATGGCACGCCACCTCATAACCTCGGCGATCCCTTACATCAATGGGATCAAACACCTGGGCAATCTCGTCGGTTCGCAGCTTCCGGCCGACCTATATGCCCGCTATCTTCGCGCGCGGGGCCATGAGGTCATGTTCCTCTGTGCCACCGACGAACACGGCACCCCCGCCGAACTGGCCGCCGCGAAAGCAGGCAAACCGGTTGACGAATACTGTGCCGAAATGTGGGGCGTTCAGGCCAAGATCGCCGAAGGCTTTCGCCTGTCTTTTGACCACTTTGGCCGCTCGTCCAGCGAGCAGAACAAAAAGCTCACCCAGCATTTCGCCAAGGTTCTCGATGACGAAGGCCTGATCCGCGAGGTCAGCGAAACCCAGATGTACAGCCACGCCGATGGCCGCTATCTGCCCGACCGCTACATCGAAGGCACCTGCCCCAACTGTGGGTTTGAGGATGCCCGCGGCGACCAGTGTGACAATTGCACCAAACAGCTCGACCCAGTTGACTTGATCAACCCACGTTCGACCATTTCCGGCTCGACCGATCTTGAGATGCGTGACACCAAGCACCTCTACCTGCGTCAGTCGGAAATGAAGGACAAGCTTGACGCCTGGATCGACAGCAAAACCGACTGGCCTGTGCTGACCACCTCGATCGCCAAGAAATGGCTGCACGATGGCGACGGGTTGCAGGACCGCGGCATCACCCGCGATCTCGACTGGGGTGTGCCGGTGCAAAAAGGCGACGAACCCTGGCCCGGTATGGAAGGCAAGGTGTTCTACGTCTGGTTTGACGCTCCAATCGAGTACATTGCCTGTTCGCAGGAATGGGTCGAAGCTGGCAAAGGTGACGATTGGGCGCGCTGGTGGCGCACCGACAAAGGCGCGGACGATGTGCGTTACACCCAGTTTATGGGTAAAGACAACGTACCCTTCCACACCCTGTCCTTCCCGACCACCATTCTCGGATCGAACGAACCGTGGAAATTGGTCGATTACATCAAATCCTTCAACTACCTGAACTATGACGGCGGCCAGTTCTCGACCTCGCGCGGGCGTGGCGTCTTTATGGATCAGGCGCTGGAAATCCTGCCTGCCGACTACTGGCGCTGGTGGCTTCTGTCGAATGTGCCCGAAAGCTCGGACAGTGAGTTCACCTGGGACAGCTTCCAGCAGGGCGTGAACAAAGATCTCGCCGACGTTCTGGGCAACTTCGCCAGCCGCGTCACCAAATTTTGCCGCTCAAAATTTTCCGAAGCCGTACCAGAAGGTGGCACCCCCGGCGCGCGCGAAGAGCAGCTGGTGGCCGATCTGACCGCCAAGATTGCAGAATATCAGACCCATATGGAAGCTATCGAAATCCGCAAGGCCTCTGCTTCGCTGCGCGGCGCCTGGGTTCTGGGCAACGAATACCTGCAAGAGGTTGCGCCGTGGTCGACCATCAAGGAAGACCCCGAGCAGGCCGCCATGCAGATCCGTCTGGCGCTGAACATGATCCGTCTCTACGCGGTGATCTCGTCGCCCTTCATCCCCGATGCCTGTGCCGATCTGCTGTCCTGCATGAAGGCGGATGACGCCGAATGGCCCACAGATATCGCGGCCGCACTCAAAGCCATGCCCGAGGGCCACGCCTTCACCGTGCCGGATGTGACCTTCCGCAAGATCACCGATGCC
Source organism: Pelagimonas sp. (assembly GCA_049116335.1). Lineage (GTDB taxonomy): Bacteria > Pseudomonadota > Alphaproteobacteria > Rhodobacterales > Rhodobacteraceae > CANMIH01. The sequence goes on from JAGDYZ010000021.1 coordinate 15,058, forward strand.
GAGCGCGAAGACTGGCAGGAACTCTTTGCCGGCACCCGCGACTAACCGGGTGCGCTCAAACATACAAAAGCCGCCCATCATGTTTGGGCGGCTTTTTTGTGCGTGCTATTTACATCGGTTGCCGGACAAGACCGGCCCGCAGGCATCAGCCACCGTGGCTGATGCTGTTACGAAGATCGCTTAGTTCTTCAGGCAGGCCTCAACCGCGGCCATATCCACATTGGGCACCGGGCGGCGCTCGATCCCGACCAGATCATCCACCTTCATGCCGCCCAAAGCGGGCGCTGAGCGTGTGACCCAAGTGCTGCCATGTTCGGTCACCTCACGCACGGCCCAGGCATCATACTGTGTGTTGTTCACCCAGGCATCAATGTCTTTGCCAATCACAAAGAACGCCCCATACTCGTCCCCTTTGCCCGGCGCAAAAGGCCATAGGGCGTCGACCCCGTCCCCAAAGGGATGCATGCCCTCATACTCGCAGGAAAACGACGTGAACCCATAGAGGTATCGGTTGAGGCTTGTGTAGGCATCTTCGCCCAAAACCTCGATCTGCGCCACAAATCCACGGTCATCTGTTGCGACAACGGTGATGGTTTCCGAAATATACGGCACATCTCCCCCTTCATAGGTCCCGTATACAAAATGCGTACCGGGAGAGGGCGCGTAATAGGTCTCGGCTGCGGCGCAGGTCGCGACCCCGGCAATTAGGGCTGCACATCCAAATTGTTTCATAGTCTTTCCCTGTCAATGCTTTGGCCAAAGCAGACACCGACTGTGGGTGTTGGATCAAGTCACTTGTGACAAATGTTTGAGTCAAACCACCGGTCAGAAACCGGCGGCTTTCGTAGAGACCTTACCCGGCCATGTCATATTCGAACACATCCTGCGCGCGCTCAAGCCGAAGGTTTTTCAGCAGGCTCTGCACATCTTGACCGCAACGGCGCATGACTTCGGCTGCCATTGTGGTGTTTTGCACCATCGAGGCATTTTCCTGTGTGATTCCATCGATATGTGTGACCGCGGAATTCACTTCCTGGACAGCTTCCGATTGCTCTCGCATGGCGCCCGCGACATTTGACGACAGTTTGGACACCTCCGCAAAGCTGGCTACAATCTTGTCAAAAGTGGCCCCGGCCTCTTCCGTAAGCCGAACGCCGGTTTCCACTTCCATGGCGCTGGCCTGAATAAGTTGTTTGATCTCTTTCGCCGCCTCCGAGGTGCTCCCGGCCAGCGACCGCACTTCGCTCGCCACGACCGAAAATCCGCGCCCCGCTTCGCCAGCACGTGCGGCTTCGACACCGGCGTTCAAAGCGAGCAAATTGGTCTGAAACGCCACATCATCGATCAGACCAATGATCTGGGAAATTCGGTCCGAGGCATCCTGAATACGCCCCATGGCATCTGAGGTTTTCGAGACAATCTTGACACCGTCGGTCATTTCGCTGGTGGCAGACTGCGCAACGGAATTGGCCGTCTCAGTGTCTGTCGCCGAACTTGCGACATTCTGCGACAGTTCTTGCATCGCAGCGGCGGTCTGTTCCAACGAGGCCGCCTGATTTTCGGTTCTGCGCGACAGCTCATCACTTCCGGTGGCCACTTCATCCACAGCGCCCAAGAGATCCGCGACGGTCACACCAATCCGGGTGATGGTCTGCTTTAATCCCTCAGTGGCCGAGTTCAGTTTAACACGCACAGGATCATATTTCACTGGGAAATCACTTGCCTCCGGGTCTGGGATCACATGGGTCAAGTCCCCCTGCGCCAGATCATCGATGGCCGCATTCAAATACCCAAAGGCGCGCGTCTGCTCTTCAGATTGAATGCGGGTGATCTCGTCCCCAACCAGCGCCATATCCATCGCAAACGCACGCATCAGCGCCCCTGAAAGCGCGCCCAGATCCTGGGCCCTTCGAAGCCGGCGTGTTTTGGAGGCCATCAAACAGGCCAAGAGGTCAGAGCCCGCACAGGAATAGGCCGACATGTAAAGTTCAAGCGGCAATTCAATACGGGCGTGCGTGGCCCCGATACGCCGCACGGACTCTTGGTACTCCGCACCAAAATCCGCGTTGAGAAGTCGCATCCAATGGGCCTTCTGGGCGGCCCGCGCCCGCGACATCTGTGGGGCGCCTCCGGTGAAGAATGATACAGCAGAATCATCCTGTTGGACCCCGGCGTAGAACCGCTCTAGCACCGCGTCTAGGTGTGGTGAAATCAGCTCCCCTACAGTCTTTAGCTGCACTGCATTTCCCCCATCCAGTTTAAACCGGGCGAGGCTTTCAATAAGTTCAATATTCATGCGCGTTAGTTCATTTTGTGATTGATCACCTTACATGACGTTTCATTGATTAAAGAAAACTCAATGCGTGAATTATTTGTTTTCTGCTGACGGTTGCCACGTCGGATTGACAGACCTAGCCTGCCTTGGTACCTCCGCCGCCTCATCAAAACGAGGATCCGAATGGGACGCAAGCGTAAGGGCCGGGACATTTCCGGCTGGCTCATTGTTGATAAACCTGCGGGCATCACCTCCACCTCGGTGGTCAACAAGGTGCGCTGGGCCATGGAGGCCAAAAAGGCCGGGCACGCGGGCACGCTTGATCCCGAGGCGACCGGCGTTCTGGCGGTGGCGCTTGGCGAAGCGACGAAAACCGTGCCTTACATTACCGATGCGCTCAAGGCCTATCGCTTTGTGGTGCGTCTGGGACAGGCCACCAACACCGATGACGCCGAAGGCGAAGTGATCGCCCAAAGCGATCTGCGCCCCTCGGATGACGAGATCAAAGAGGCCCTGCACGGCTTTGTCGGCGACATCCAACAGGTGCCGCCCCAGTTCTCGGCGGTGCGGATTGATGGCGAACGCGCCTATAAACGCGCCCGCGACGGCGAAGAGATGGAGCTTGCGGCACGTCCTTTGTATGTCGATGAACTGGTGATGATCTCGCGCCCGGACGCCGATCACGTCGAACTGGAAATGACCTGTGGCAAAGGCGGCTATGTCCGCTCGATCGCCCGGGATCTTGGGGCGGCTCTGGGCTGCAAGGGCCATGTGCTCTGGCTGCGGCGCATCTGGTCGGGTCCGTTTCAGGCGGATCAGGGCCTGTCGATTGAACAGATCGACGAGATGGCCAAAACCCTGGCCCTCGACGCCTATCTGCAACCGCTGGAAATTGGTCTGGATGACCTGCCCGAGCTGCGCACCACCGCCGAAGGCGCCGCCAAGCTGCGCAACGGCAACCCCGGCATGGTCTTCCCCGGTGACGCAGAGTACGGCGACGAATCTTGGGCCTCACTTGAGGGCGAAGCCATAGCCGTCGGCGTCTATAAATCCGGCGAGCTGCACCCCAGCCGGGTCTTTGTTAAACCCTCACAAACCGACTGACCCCTATGGGACGGTGGGTGGGGCGAGGTGCAAAGCACAAGCGCCCCCATCGTCACCCCAGTCGCGCGACCCAAGTGGTCAAAGCCTGCACAGCCTCCGGCTCATCCAGAAACGGAATATGACCGCGATCCGCCACGGTGGCCGTGGCCGCATCCGGCCGCCGCCGCGTCATTTCGGCAAAACACTCCGGCGTCAAAAGATCCGAGTTTGCCCCACGGATCAGACACAGCGGCAGATCCACCAGCGCATCAAACATCGGCCAGAGATCCGGCAGGGGCTGATCCCAATCCGCCAGAACCGCATCACGCAGCTTTGGGTCATAGCGGATCACCAGCCGCCCCGCCTCTTCGCGGTAATGTTTTTCCGCTTCCTCCCGCCAGCGTGCCTCGGGGATATTGTCAAACCCCGCCATCCGCTGCGTCATCATGCGCGTGGCCTCATCAAACGATTTCCAGACCGGATTACGGCCCAGATAGTCTTTGATCGCCGCCAATCCCGGCCCCGCGATCTCAGGACCGATGTCATTCAGGGCCACACCCAACAGACGCTCCTTCGCCACCATGGCCAGCAGCATGGCAATCAACCCGCCGCGCGAGGTGCCCAAGACCGCCGCTTTCTCAAGCCCGAGATGATCCAACAGCTCAAGCGCATCTTTGCCTTCTACCGGCACCGAATAGGTCTCATGCGGGGCCCAATCCGACTGACCCCGCCCGCGATAATCCAACCGGATCAGCCGAACATCCCGCAGATGCGGCGCGACGTAGTCAAAATCCCGGCCATCGCGGGTCAGACCGGACAGGCAGAGCACCGGCACCCCCTGTCCCTCATCCGTGTACTGCAGCGACACACCATCCGACGTGGTAAATTTGGGCATCAGACAAGCTCCGGCAAGGTGGTGAGATCAGACAGGACATGATGGGGTTTGCCCGGCAGGCGGTCCATCGGCGCCCCGGCGCGGTTCACCCAGGCGGTCTGAAACCCATAGGCCGCCGCATGCGCCGCATCCCAGCCATTGGAGGACACAAACAACACCTCATCCGGCGCACAGCCAAACCGCGCGCCCACCAGATCATACACCGATTGGGCGGGTTTGAAGATGCCGACGCTTTCGACCGACAGAACCGCATCCAGCCAATCGCCGATCACCGCGCTGTCCACCGCGCCGTCCAGCATATCGGGATTGCCGTTTGACAAAATCGCCGTCGACAGGCCTTTGGCTTTCAGCTGGGCCAGCATCTTGGGCACCTCACGATAGGCCTGCAGCTCCCAATACAGGGCCAGCAGACGTTCGCGCAGCTCAGGATCGTCCAGCCCCGCGGCCTCCATTGCCCAATCCAGCCCGTCTTTGGTCACCTTCCAGAACGGCACATAGGTGCCCGCCACCGCGCGCAGCCAGCTATATTCCAACTGCTTGCGTCGCCAGTCCTCGGCCAGCTGCGGCCAAACCTCAGCCAAAGCCGCACGACCCGGTTCTTCAGCGGCCCGCCGCGCCGCAGAGGTCACATCAAACAAGGTGCCATAGGCGTCAAACACACAGGTGGTAATGGCCATGTCGCTCTCTCCCTCAAAATCAACCCGAGACTGGCACGCAGACCCGCAAACGAAAAGGTTCAAACCGTCGCATCTGTTTGCCTTTTGGCCACACTCTCGCTAGGGTCTTGCCACTTCTGTTTCCGAGCACCCGGGCGCGCCCGGCCTCGATCATTCATCCTAATCTATGAGGCCCTCTATGACGCAGGCGAAATCCGGCGATACCGTTCGCATTCACTACACTGGCACCCTGAACGACGGGTCTACCTTTGACAGCTCGGCCGGGCGCGACCCGCTTGAGTTCACCCTTGGCTCGGGTCAGGTCATCCCCGGATTTGACACTGGTGTGACCGGTATGAGTGTTGGTGAGAAAAAGACCATCAACATCCCCGCCGAAAATGCCTATGGCGAGGTCGATCCGGACGCCCGTCAGGCCGTTCCGCGCGATCAGATCCCGGCGGATATTCCGCTCGAAATCGGCACCATGCTCCAGATGCAGGCCCCCACCGGTCAGGTTGTTCAGGTGGCCGTTGTTGAAGTCAGCGAGACCGAAGTGATGCTGGATGCCAACCACCCGCTGGCTGGCAAAGACCTCAACTTTGAACTGGAGTTGGTGGAAATCGCCTGATCCAATGGGGTGGGGTCTTGCCCCACCCTCTCCTCCGCTTGCCAGCTTGGGCCGCATGACCTAAGTTCATCCGCAAAACCGGGGGAAAATCATGCACATGGCTGATCTTGGCGGGCACCGCCTCCACTACCGTATCGACGGACCTGACGACGGCGTACCGGTGGTTTTTGCCAATTCTCTTGGCACCGATCTGACCCTGTGGGACCCCATTCTCCCCCATCTTCCCAAATCGCTGCGCGTTCTGCGCTTTGACAAGCGCGGGCATGGCAACTCTGATTGTCCCCCCGGCCCCTGGTCTATGGGCGCCCTAGTGCGTGACACCGAGCAGCTGATGGACCAAACCGGCTTCAAAGAGGCGATCTTTGTTGGTCTGTCCATTGGCGGCATGATTGCGCAGGGGCTGGCGGCTAAACGGCTTGATCTGATCCGCGCCGTGGTTCTGTCCAACACCGGTGCCAAAATCGGCACCCGCGCCATCTGGGACGACCGGATCAAAGCCGCGCAGGAGGGTGGGCTTGAGGCCGTGGTCGACGCCAATATGCAGCGGTGGTTCTCGCGCAAATTCCGTGACAGCGATTCATCCCCCCCCTGGCGCGACCTGTTCCTGCGCACCCCCGTCGCCGGCTGGACCGGCTGTGCCAGTGCCATCTCGGGCACCGACTTTTTCTCGACCACCGCCGCGCTGCGCCTACCAGCACTTGCCATCGCCGGCAGCGAAGATGGCTCGACACCGCCCGATCTGGTGCGCGAAACCGGCGGTCTGATCCCCGGGTCCAAGTTCGAACTGATCCGCGGCGCAGGCCATCTGCCCTGTGTCGATCATCCCGAACGCTATGCCGAAATCCTGACCGAGTTCATCACCTCACAGGGCTTGCTGTAATGGCGCGCTTTCTTCTCGTCCACGGCTCGGCCCATGGCGCCTGGTGCTGGCGCGAGGTGGTGCCACGGCTCAACGCGCTGGGGCATGAGGCCATCGCCATTGATCTGCCGTCACATGGTGACGATCCGCTGCCCACCAATTCGGCCACGCTGGATCTCTATGCCCAACGGGTGATCGACCACCTGACCGAACCCACCATTGTGGTGGGCCACAGCATGGGCGGCTATGTCATCTCACACGCCGCCGAACAGGCGCCCGAGCTGATCGACCGGCTGATCTATCTCTGTGCCTATCTTCCCTGGCCGGGACGGACTTTGGCGCAGATGCGCAAAGAGGGCAAAACCCAGCCCCTTCTGCCCGCCCTGATCATGAGTGAGGACCGCAAAAGCTTTGCCATCAATCCCGATATGGTCGGTGATGTGATGTATCACGACTGCACCGAAGATCAGGTGGCGTTTGCCAAATCACAGCTGTGCCTGCAGGCGACACAGCCTTCAGATCAACAGGTTCCCCTGACCGACGCCTATCACGCGGTGCCGCGCAGCTATATCATCTGCAATCAGGACAGGACGATTCCGCCAGAGCTTCAAAGACGCATGGCGGCAGATTTTGACGATAGATCCGTCTTTGAACTGGACACGTCGCATTCGCCGTTCTTTTCTAGACCGCAAGATTTGTCCGATTTATTTGATACGATTGCACGGGGATAACCATGCCTGCCACGCCGTTTGACAGCCTGCATCTGCATCATCTCTTCCCCGCCGGTGAGATCGGCCGCCTTTTCAGCGATAGTGCCGAACTGCGCGCCATGATGCTTGTTGAGGGCACCTTAGCTCAGGCTCAGGCCGCCGCAGGTCTTATTCCCGAAGAGAGCGCCAAAGCCATTCATCGGGCAGGTTTGGAAATCCAGATTGATCCCGCTGCCCTTGCCACGGCAACGGGCCCGAACGGCGTGTCCGTCCCCGCTTTGGTGGCCGAATTTCACAAAGAAATGCAGGCGCCGGAACATGCACAGTATCTGCATTGGGGCGCCACCTCGCAAGATATTCAGGACACGGCACTTATGCTGCGTTTGGGGCGATCGCTTCGCCTGATGGCCGAAGAACTTGACCATATCGTAGGCACGCTGGGTGCTCTGGCAGACACCCATGCAGACCTACCAATGGCCGCCCGCACATGGGGACAGCACGCCACCCCAACCAGCTTTGGCGCCCAGTTGGCCGCATGGGGCTGGCCTTTGCTGGACGCGCTAAAAGCCCTGCCTGCCCTGCGCCGCGATTGCCTTTGGGTGTCGCTCTCCGGTGCGGCGGGCACCGCGTCGGAACTCGGCCCCGATCCCGCCGCCCTGCGCGCGGATCTGGCCAAACGATTGGCGCTGCAGGATCCGGGGCGCAGCTGGCACAGCGACCGCAGCCCAATCTTGGGCATCGCAGGCTGGATGGCCCGCGTGACCATGGCGCTAGGCAAAGTGGGCGAAGACAGTATCACCGCCGCGCAATCCGGTATTGGGGAGATGACACTTGGGGCAACCGGATCTTCATCAACCATGCCACAAAAACAAAACCCCGTTGGCCCCAGCGCCATGGTTGCTCTGGCCCATCACGTTCAGGGATTGCACAGCACACTTCAGGGGGCCCTTATTCACCGCCAGCAGCGCGATGGCGCGGCCTGGTTCACCGAATGGCTCACCCTGCCGCAACTGGTGATCTCAACCGCCGCCTGTCTGGGACAGGCCCGCATGCTTGTTGACGATCTGGCCCCGGTGCCCGAGGCCATGACCCAAACCCTAAACGCATCCGGAGGGTTCATTCTGGCAGAGAGGATCAGCTTTGCGCTCACCCAAACCCTGCGCCGCCCGGAGGCACAGGCCGAGGTGAAACGCCTGGCAACTTTGGCGCGTGACACCGGGCGCACTTTGACCGACGTGACCCAAGAGGCGCACCCGGACCTTCCGCAAGAGGTGTTTGATATCTCGGCGGCGCTCGGCACCGCTCCGAACGAGGCCCGTAACTTCGCAAAGGCGTCACAGGCTTTCCGGTAATATGAGTCTTCCCATCGTTTTTATTCTGTTGACCATCGTGATCGACGCCATGGGCATTGGTCTGATTATGCCTGTCATGCCGGATCTGATCCAAGAGGTTATGGGCGGCTCGCTTGCACAGGCGGCGATCTGGGGGGGCATCCTCAGCGCAGGCTTCGCAGTGATGCAATTCCTGTTTTCCCCTATGCTAGGCGGCCTGTCAGATCGCTTTGGCCGCAGGCCCGTCCTGTTGGTCTCACTCGCAATCATGGCAGCCGATTACGCCGTGATGGCAGTTGCAGGCTCGATCTGGCTTTTGCTGGCCGGGCGTCTCGTGGGCGGGGTCACTGCCGCAACCCATGCCGCCGCCTCGGCCGCCATGGCCGATCTGTCTGAGGACGACAAAAAGGCACAGGGCTTTGGCCTGATCAGCGCGGCCTTTGGCATAGGCTTTGTGCTTGGCCCTCTCCTTGGCGGTGTTCTTGGCGAATGGGGCACGCGCGCACCGTTCTGGGCGGCTGCGGTGCTGGCCGCCGCAAATGCCGGGCTCGGATATGTGGTGTTAAAAGAAACAGTTACCGATGAAATCCGCCGCCCGCTGGACTGGAGCCGCATGAACCCATTTGGCGCCTTTGCCGCTGTATCCGAACTTCCGGGCATCGCCAGAGGGCTTTCGGCCTATTTCCTCTATCAGGTGAGCTATGCCGTCTATCCCGCCGTTTGGGCCTATTTCGGTCATGCTCGTTTCAACTGGGATGTGGGCACAATCGGCATCTCGCTTGGGCTGTTTGGCGTCTCAATGGCCGTGGTCCAAGCCGGGCTAATCCGGGTGTTGATCTTACGATTGGGGGAACAGGGCACAGCGCTATTTGGGCTCGGATTTTCCGCCATTGCCTATGGATTGATTGCCATCGTCACCAATGGCACATTGGCGCTGATCCTGACCCCGGTCGCGGCCCTTGGGGCCGCTTTTGCCCCGGCGCTACAAGGTATGCTGTCACGCCAGATCGGCCCCGCCCGGCAAGGCGAAATCCAAGGTGTTCTCAGCTCGGCCGCGGCCATGGCCACAATCATCTCTCCCTTGCTGATGACACAGGTCTTCGCAGGCTTCACCGCCCCAGATGCGGCGATCTATTTTCCCGGCGCCCCCTTCCTTCTGTCTCTTGTGCTGGTCACTCTGGCCTATGTCGTGATGCCGGGCAGAAAGCAGTAACGCGACGAAACATCGTCGTTTTCCGGCTTGCGGCTTCGCCTAACACACCGCAGGCTGGGCGCAGGAGGACACCCATGACCAGAATTCGCGCCGCCGTCTGCACTGCGTTCAACACCCCCCTTCAGATCGAAGAGCTGGAGCTACGTGCGCCTTTGTCCGGAGAGGTGGAGGTCACACTTGACGCCGTTGCAATATGCCACTCTGACATCTCCTACGCCGAAGGCCTGTGGGGCGGAGATCTGCCAGCGGTCTATGGTCACGAGGCCGCAGGCCGTGTCACCTCGGTTGGCGCAGGGGTCACCACGCTCCACGTTGGCGACACAGTGGCCGTGACCCTGATCCGCGCCTGTGGACACTGCGGGAATTGCGCCTCGGGCAAGCCAACCATCTGTGCCACCCCCACTCAGGCCCCGCCGATCCTCTCCCGTCCAGATGGAACCAAGGTTGATCAATCCATGAACTGCGGTGCCTTTGCGGAAAAGGTGGTTGTGGATCAAAGTCAGGTTGTTGCGCTGCCGGCCTCACTGCCGTCTGAGGCGGTCGCGCTTTTGGCTTGCGGGGTGATCACCGGCATCGGGGCCGTGGTTCACGCTGGCAAGCTGCGCGCAGGCGAAGATGTCGTTGTCATTGGTGCGGGCGGCGTTGGCCTGAACGCCATCCAGGGCGCGCGTATTGCCGGAGCCCGCCGCATCGTCGCGGTGGATATGAGCGAAGAAAAGCTCGCAATCGCGCGCGAGTTCGGCGCCACCGATGGTGTTCTGGCCTCCGAAAAATCACCCTGGAAGACCGCCTTCAAAGCCATGGGCAAAGGGGCCGATCTCGTGGCCGTCACAGTTGGGGCCATCCCGGCCTATAACAGCGCTCCTCGCTATCTGGGCTGGGGCGGTCGGATGGTTATGGTGGGCATGCCCGCATCGGGTGACAAAGCCGAATATGAACCTGTGGTACCCGCCTTCACCGGTCAAAGCATGATCGGCTCCAAAATGGGCGATGTGGTCATTTCTCGCGATATCCCGTGGATGGCAGATCTCTATCAACAAGGCCGCCTTAAGCTTGATGAGCTTATCTCAGGACGCTGGTCTCTGGATCAGATCAACGAGGCTATCGCCGATACAAAATCCGGCGGTGCCCGCCGCAATGTCATTCTTTTCGACACCTAACCCCTGCAAATATCGGAGCCTTCTCCCGTGAAACTGCAAGATCTCGACATCATCGTCACGGCCCCACCAGCCCCTGGTTGGGGTGGGCGCTATTGGATTTTGGTGAAACTCACCACCTCCGACGGTATCACCGGCTGGGGCGAATGTTACGCCTCGTCCATAGGCCCCGAGGCCATGAAGGCTGTGATTGCCGATGTGTTTCAGCGTTATTTTGAAGGGGAAAACCCCGAAAATATCGAACGTATGTTCCGCCGCACCTACAGCTCAGGCTTTACGCAACGTCCTGATCTGACAGTGATGGGGGCCTTTTCCGGGCTTGAGATGGCCTGCTGGGATATTCTGGGCAAGGCGCGCGGCCGTCCGGTCTGGGCGCTTTTGGGCGGGATGATGAATGAGCGCATCCGCACCTATTCCTATCTCTATCCGCTTCCCAAGCATGATATATCTGAGTTCTGGGTGTCGCCCGAGATGGCGGCTGAGGCGGCGCAGGATTATGTCGCCCGAGGGTTCACCGCCGTCAAATTTGACCCCGCCGGACCTTACACCATGCGTGGTGGTCACATGCCTGCCATGTCCGATATCACCAGATCGGTAGCCTTCTGCAAAGCCATCCGCGAGGCGGTCGGCGATCGGGCCGATCTTCTGTTTGGCACCCATGGCCAGTTCAACACCGCCGGCGCCATCCGGCTGGGTCAGGCGCTCGAACCCTACTCGCCGCTCTGGTACGAAGAACCAATTCCACCAGACAATCTGGACCAGTTCACCGAGGTCGCCCGCGCAGTACGCATCCCCATCGCAACGGGCGAGCGCATGACCACTCGGGCCGAATTTGCCGCCGTCTTAAAAAATGGCGGGGCCAAAATTCTGCAACCGGCGCTGGGACGTGCAGGCGGGATCTGGGAAATGCGCAAACTGGCGGCTTTGGCCGAAGTCTACAATGCCGAGATGGCGCCGCATCTTTATGCAGGCCCTATTGAATGGGCCGCCAATATTCACCTGGGGGTGTCCATTCCCAACCTGCTGATTGCCGAAACCATCGAAACACCCTTCCATGATCAGCTGATCAAGGGCTCGATCCGGGTGGACAACGGCTTTGTCACCGCGCCAACCGCGCCAGGCCTCGGTATCGAGGTGGACGAGGATCTGGCGCGGGCGCACCCCTATACCGGCACCGGGCTGCATCTCGAGATGCAGGATGCGCCCTGTGATTATGCAAATGGCAATGCATTTCAGGGTGGCGCACCGGCACCTGAAAGCTAACCTCGCATTTTTGTGTTGGCGCTGATATGGTCCTCCGAAATCGCGAACAAGACGACGAGACGACATGACCATCGACGCACCAACCGCGCCCCCTTCGGAAATGGCAGGCAGCGCCCGCAATGCCGCAGCGTTTCTCAAAACGCTGGCCCATGAGGGCCGGCTCATGATCCTCTGTCATCTCGGATCAGGCGAAAAATCTGTCGGTGAGCTGGAAGGCCTGCTGGAAATTCGACAGGCGGCTGTCAGCCAGATGCTGGCCCGCCTGCGCGAAGAAGGTCTGGTTTCCACCCGGCGCGACGGCAAAACGATCTACTACAGTCTTGCCAATGAGGACACGAGCCGGGTGATCGGCCTGCTGTACGATATGTTCTGCGCCCCGAAATAGCCGCGCCGTCTATTGGTGGGGCCCGTTGAATAGATGGCCCCACGACGCAATTGGCTATACCGGACCTGACGTGTGCTGAAGACCAAACTCCAAGGTCATAAAGACGCTTAGCGGGTCTGTTGTGTAGCTGCCAAAGGGCGCGCAATACACAAAACCGGCCCGCTCATATAGCGCACGCGCCGGTGCAAAACCGTCATCTGATCCGGTTTCGAGCCAGGCACTTTGGGCCCCTGCGCGAATGGCCTCTTGTAGCAATCCCTGCAACACATTGCCGCCCAGCCCCTGACCGCGAAATTCCTGCGCGGTATGCATGCTTTTTAGCTCAATCGCGGTCGGATCATCGAGCACCTTGAACGCCCCAATGGCCGCAACCTCCCCCTCTTTTTCGAGGGCAAAGATCCGTGCGCCCGAGGCCCGCAATTCATCCCCCGTCATCACATGACAGCTCTCTTCCGGGCTTCCCGCGCGCATCGCCGCATGATGCCGGGCCAGAAGGGTTTCGACACCTGCATGAGGGGCGGTTATCTCAGTGAGTTGGGATTGGGTCATGGGGGCTCCTTTCAGAGCCAATCTAGGCCAATGTTTCTCTAACAAAGCAAGGGTCTGCACCGTAAATGCGCCCAAATTGTTCAAGAATTAAGCACGCAGGCTTAAGCCAAAGCCTTACCTGTGCACCGCTGGTCTCCATCGCCGGATCATAAAATATTAACGAAAATGGCGAAAATTAGGCAGTGAGATTCAATTGGGGGGTTGAGGCCGAATCGGTTCTGAACTACTCCGGCGCTCCACCCTAGTTTTGCGGTCCAACATCCCTTGGATCGCGACGGTCTTGGCAGGACCGAGGTAAGAAAAAACAATCGAGCAGCATGGCGTCGTCGGATCCACCGACGGCGCCTTGTTTGTTTTCACGCTCTCATTTTTAGCACGTCTCGGTGTTAGCTGTTGCGCCAAGCCGCCCGCTTTGCCACCAATTTGGTATTAGGTTTCCCCTGTGTCTTGGTGATAGGTTGGCATCTTCCATGTCTCGATTGAAAAAGCTGGCGAGCTACGTGTTTTTCCTGGCTGGAATGATTTTTGTGGCTCTGAGCGTGGGGTTTTATCTACACGAGCGCGCCGTCAAATCCTGGCCTCAGGTCACCGCCGTCATGGATCGGGTGCAGGTTGAACGCTATACCTCGATCAGCGATGGCCAGACCGTGGTGATGTATCGCCCTGACGTCGCCTTTTCTTACACTGTGGATGGCACCGGTTACAGCGCGACCACTCTGGCGAGCTACACTATGTCCAGCTCGATCGCTGCGCAGATCGAAACGCGCCTTGCGGAGTTCCCCCTCGGGGAGCAGGTCACGGCCTTTGTGTCTCCAACAAACCCCGAAAAGGCCTATCTGATGGTGGGCGACGCAATTTTTTGGACCATGTTTCTGGGAGGCGCTGTGCTGTTTTTCGCAGCCGGGCTTGCCTTCTGGTTCCTACCAGACCGCTGGTTCAGCACATCAAACAAATGGGATTTTCATATGAATGACGATCTCTTTGATCGGGACTGACAAGAAAAAAAGGGGGCTTTTGCACCCCCTCTACCTATTCGTCTGTCTGGTTCGTCACACAAAATCGATATGGTGATAGAGCGGCAACTCGCGAATACGCTGCCCCGTGGCCGCGAAGATCGCATTTGCCAGCGCCGGAGCTGCGGGCGGCACGGGTGGTTCACCAATCCCACGGATCTTGTCGCCGTTCTCAAGACCGCGCACCAGGATCTCGGGCACCTGACGCATCCGCAGCCCTTCGGCATCATAGTAGTTTGACTGCTCTGCCATGCCGTCGGAATAAGTGATTTCGCTGTTGATTGCATGGGCCAGACCAAAGATCACGCCGCCCTGCACCAGACCCTCGAAATTGACCGGATCGACAATGGTACCCACGTCACAGGCGACCCAGACCTTGTCGATCTTGATGCCTTCTTCGGTGTTGGTGACCTGAACTACCTCAGCGGTGGGCACCCCAAAGCTTTCGACAAAGGCAATCCCGCGTCCCTGATTGGGAGCCAGTGCCTCACCCCAGTTTGACATCTCGCCAACCGCTTCCAGAACCTTACGGCTTGGGTCGTGGTCGATCAATCGCAGGCGTTCGGCCAGAGGATCGGCCCCAGCGGCATGGATCGCTTCATCCAGTGCGCAGTCAAAAAAGAACCCGGCCGCATTTGCCCCCACCGCACGCCATGATGACACCGGCGCCAATTCAGGGGCGCGATAACCGCGCACACGATAGTTCGGCAGCGCATAGGGATTGTTCCACGCACCGGCCACGATCTGGACATCAGGGCCCGGGATATTGAGCCCAGCGCGCCCCATTTGCGACACCACAACCGAGGGCGAGACAATCGACAGGTCCATGCCCTCGACTTTACCGGCCTGTGTCACCATGCGCGCGCGTCCCATCGCAATATGACGCGGGAAGTCGTGGGCGAAGTCTTCTTCCCGTGAATAGGTCATCTTCACAGGCGTGCCGCGCATCTGGTTGGCAATCTCAGTGGCCTGCTTCAGATGTTCGAATTCCAGTCGGTGACCAAAGCTCCCGCCCATGAATTGGTTGTGCAGGGTGACCTGCTCGGGCTCGTGCCCGGTGATTGGGGCGAGCTGCTGCTGCAGCATCCGCTGCAACTGATGGCCGGTCCAAATCTCGATGCCCGCATCGGTCACCTTCACAACTGCATTCAGGGGTTCAAGCGGGGCATGCGCCACATAGGGTGAGCGATATTCAAGCTCAATCGCATCCCCATCGGCCGCCTCGACATCCCCGTCATTGCGCCATTCTTTGTCTAGCTTTTCTGGGCTAAACGCGGCGCTGAGCGCCTCCCAATGCTGGTCTTGCTCTGCGGGATAAGGCGCCTCGGCCCAGTCGAATTCAATCGCCTCGGCTCCTTGGATGGCATACCACGTATTGGTCGCAATCACGGCGACCCCACCTGTGATCTCAACCACCTGTTTCACACCGGGAAGTGCCAAGGCCTCCGAGGCGTTAAACCCATTCAGGCCACCGCCCTGGCGTGGGTTCATCTTAACCGTGGCATAGACCATATCCGGCACGGTGATATCGATGCCGTAAGTCTGTGTGCCCGTTGATTTTCCAACGATATCCAATCGCTGCATCGGTTTCCCAACCAGACGCCATTGGCTTGGATCACGCAGGGCTGTACCTGTTACGGGCTCCAGACCTGCCGCCTCAGCAGCCAGGTCCGTATAAGCGATCCGATCCCCATTCGGCAGGATCACGGCCCCCTTTTCGGTTTTCAACTTAGCCACGGGGACGCCGCTGCGGTTGCTGGCGGCAAGCTTCAGGGTCTCCCGCGCCATGGCTCCGGCCTCGCGCAGTTTGACAAAGCTGTCTGGAATGGCAGAGGATCCCCCGGTGCCCTGCATCCCCATGACCTTCATGACGCCGCCCATGACACTGCGCATGGTTTCGGCACCAAAGCTCTCGTCTGTGGACATAAAGGGCACGGCCTCGTCCGCCATGGCGGTGTTCCAATAGGCCTTGGCCGGTTTGCCAAAGCTCACCTCAAAGTCGCCCCACTCCAGATCCAACTCTTCCGCGATCAGCGCGGCCTGCGCCGAATAGATCCCCTGCCCTTTGTCGCCATGGGGCGCAATGAGCGTGATCTTGTCCTGATCGATCAGCACCCAGGGGTTAAACGCGGCATCGCCGGTTTTCAGATCGTCATGCAACGGGTTGCCAGGATCGCGGCGCACCGCGTAAACGCCAAAGGCCACGCCCCCGACCAAAGCAGCAGCGCCTACCAAAAACGAACGTCGGGCGATTTTTCCAATGCGGCTCATGTCTTAACCCTCCTGTACAGCGGCAGCCGCGGTTTTCACCGCCGCGCGGATTCGGGGATAAGTGCCACACCGGCACAGGTTGCCAGACATGGCCTCATCGATCTCGTCATCGGTCGGATTGGGGGTTTCCGCCAAAAGTGACGCGGCCTGCATGATCTGGCCTGACTGACAATAGCCACATTGCGCCACCTGATGGTCTACCCAGGCGGCCTGAACCGCATGCATCAGATCCGGGGTGCCCAACCCTTCAATGGTGGTCACCTCTGCCCCCTCCAGATCGCCGATCTGCTCCTGACAGGACCGAACCGCCGTTCCATCCACATGCACGGTGCAAGCACCACATTGGGCAACGCCGCAGCCATATTTCGTGCCCGTCATGCCAAGCTCATCCCGCAACACCCACAGCAGGGGCATCTCGGGAGAGACATCAACTTCGCGCGTTTCGCCATTCACCTTGAGCCGGATCATCGTGAACTCCTTGCCCCATTTTGGGGATCACTCTGGGGTCGCCACAGAGATCTGCGGCGGCTTCGCCTTACACATTTACATTCAGACGCCATTTGTCAATCTATCATTTGACAAATGGCGTCTATTTGTTCATCTGACCCCATGACCCAAGCAACCATCCCAGACCAAGACCCCATCCTTGACGCTGTTGTGCGTGTCATCATGCGGTATGGCGTCCGCCGCACCACGATGAATGACATCGCACGCGAAGCGGATGTGTCCCGCCAGACCCTGTATGGGCGATACACCAACAAAGATGGGGTTATGCTGGCGGCGATGGAATACGTCGTGGCCCAGATGTTGGCTCAGGTCCGCGCCGACTGGGGCAGCCAAAACACCCTGTCGGACAAGCTCTGGAGCTTTTTCGACCATACCACGATTCGCTTTTACACGATGGTCCAGCAAATGCCGGATGCCGAGGATCTGATTTCCGGCGGCGACAAAGAGTCTGAGAAGGCCTCACATCAAATGATGCGGCACAAGATGGCCATGCTTGAGCCCCTCTTCACCCCACACCAGGCCGCCCTCGCCCGGAACGGCCAAACCGCCGAAGATCTGGCCGAGTTCATTGTGACCACGTGCAACGGGTTGAAATACGGGGCGACCTCGGAACAGAAACTCGAGCAAATGTTGGAGACGCTGCGGCTTATGGTTCTCAAACTGGTGGGCGAAGCTTAACCATCCGCCTCGATCGCCTGCGCCCAATCCTGGGACCACTGGCCAAAAGGTCGAATGAGATCAAACAGCTCCTGCCCCAATGGGGTCAGGTGATATCCCCCCTCGCCATGTGTCACCAAAGCTGCCTCGCGCAGCTCTTTGAGGCGTTTGTTCAGCACCGTTGGGGAAACACCACCGCAGGCCTCTTGCAGCTGCCGGAAGGTCAATGGGGCCTCTGACAACTGCCAAATCACACCCATCGCCCAACTGCGCCCGAGAAGGTCGAACAGCGCCATTATGGGTTTGCCTGTCTTCGATCCGCGCACCGGGGTGCCGGGTTTGGGAGATGTCGGTGCCATATTGCCCCTTGCTATCATTTGCGTAGCGAATTATTTGCTACATAAATGATAGCGAATCTGCGTGAGGATGTCATGGCGATTTTTCCTGTTCTGGCTGCTTTGGGGGCCTCTGGTGGATGGGCCACTGGCATTGTTCTTGCGCAATCTCCGGCCCGCAAACTGGGCGCCTTTGAGTTCACCCGGATTCAGCTGATTGCCTGCTCGGCCTTTGTCGCTGGGCTGTGCGCCGTGCTCGGACTGTGGCCAACCGTTACCTGGCATCATTGGCCGGCCTTCGCGATAAGCAGCTTGTTTGGGATCCTTCTCGGCAATCTCGCGATGATCGCCTGCCTGCGACGCGGAGGACCGCGTCGGACCGAGGTCATTTTATCTTTCAAAGGCCCACTTGTCGCGGGCATGGCCTATCTGTGGCTTGGTGAAACGCTCAGTCCTTGGGACCTTGCCGGGGCTGGGCTTGTGCTCATCGGCATTCTGCTTGCGGTTCTCTTCGCATCTGGCAAATCTGGAAAAAGTGACCAGCTCAGCGCGCCGATCTGGCAAGTTATCGCACTGGGTTTCTGCGCGACGCTGTTTCAGGGAATAGGCTTTCTGGCGCTAAAACCCGCTATGGTAGAAGGCACTGCGCCGTTGGCCGCGACCGCTCTGCGCCTTCTGGGTGCGGCGCTGGTAATCTCACTTGTCGCACTTTGGCCTGCTGAGGTGTTCCGTCCGGTCAATCCAATGTCTAAGCGCATGTTGGGACAAACCGTTTTGCCGGGTCTGATCGGCTATGTGCTGTCCTCAACGCTCCTGCTTTATGCGATTACCTCCTTTGATGCAGGGATAGCCACAGTGCTCGGATCACTCTCGCCGGTTCTTGTTCTCGCAATCCTGTGGATCAAAGACCGTCAGCCCCCCACATCCCTGGCCGCGGTGGGCGCGGGCCTGGCCATCTGTGGCACCGCCGTCATAGCCCTGACTTAGCCGGTCATCGCCGCGCCGCCATCGACCACAAGCGTCTGAGCAGTCATCATTCGGCTGCTGTTTGAGGCAAGAAACAGAACGCTGTCGACGATGTCTTCCGGCACCAGCGCCTCTTTCAGACACTGTGTTTCTACATGCGCCGTCACTTTATCCGGTGTGGCCCAAAGACGCTCCTGGCGTTCGGTCATCACCCAGCCCGGAGCAAGCGAATTGACACGGATCTTGTCGGGGCCAAGTTCACGCGCCAAAGCCCGCGTCATCCCCATGATTCCCGCATTTGCCGTGGTGTAGGCCGTCAGTCCGGACACCCCAAGCATATAGGTGATCGAGCTGAAGTTGACGATTGAGCCCCCGCCCATCGCCTTCATCCCCGGCACCACGCTTTGGCATGCAAAGTAATAGGCCTTAAGATTGATGGCCTGCGCCCAGTCCCAATAGGCCTCATCTGTGTCTTCAAGCACATGGCGCTGATCATTTGCGGCATTGTTCACCAAGACCCCAATAGGCCCATGGGCCTCGGCTGCCTGATCAATCGCGGCCTTCAGCGCCGTCACATCGGTGATGTCACATGGAATGAACAATGGCCGCGTGCCGGTGAGCCCCTCCATTTCATCACAGAAATCACGGGCGTCAGAACGCTGGACAAACGCCACCTTTGCGCCTTGCCGCAGAAACCCTTCGGTCAGGGCCGCACCAATCCCCGAACCACCTCCGGTGATGAAAACAGATGCGCCCTCAAGATCATGAAATGTTGCGGATGCCATTGCTCTCTCCCCTGCTGCGGCCACGTGTCATTGGCCGCACCTTACAGCACAGAGAGCAAAGGCAAAGACATTGGATCAGAAGATTTTAACCTGCGTTCCGACCTCGGCCAACGCAAACAATTCAGAGATGTGCTCGTTGTAGAGACCAATGCAGCCATTCGACGACTGGCGGCCGATTTTGCGCGTGTCGTTTGATCCGTGAACGCGGTAGTACTGCCACGACAGATAGAGCGCATGGGTGCCCAGCGGATTGTCCGGCCCCGGCCCCACAAAATCTGGCCATTCCGGATTGCGTTTTTTCATCGATGGCGTTGGACGCCAGCTCGGACCATCCACCTTGCGAATGACTTTGGTATAGCCACGTTTGGTCAGTTCTTCGCTCATCGGAACGCTGGAAGGATAGACTTTGTAGGTTGTCTCATCCTCTGACCAATATTGCACGGCGCGCGAGTCGATATCACAAAGGATCGCGCCATGTTTGAGCGACTCAAAATGCTCGCTCCAATCGGGCAAACGAAAGCCTGAGCTGTTGCGGCGGGAGATTGGATCTTCGACCACCGCTTGCGCCAAGGCAGGCGTTGCGAAAGAGATTGCGGCGGTTGCGATAAAGTTCCGACGTGTCAGAAAACGGGCCATGTGTCTGCTCTGTTGTCATTGTTCTCCTCCCTGCTACACCCTCCCCCCACTAGAGGATCAACACACGTTTTACTCACAACATCGTGAGCGCGATCATTCGCCGATGTTGTCGTGGTCCGTCAGGCATTCGGAATGGTCGCGCAGCACCTCAAGCACACGGCAATCCCCGGTCTGCCCACCATCGCATTCCGTAATCATACGCTGCAGTTCGGTTTCAAGCGCCTGCAAACGCAGAATGCGTTGCTGAACCTGTACCAGCTGTTGTTGGGCAATCGAATCCGCCTGCGAACAGGATTGGTCTGGATTGTCCGACAGCCCGAGCAGATCGCGGATTGCATCGAGAGAAAATCCAAGCTGTCGCCCATGACGCACAAAGGCTAGCCGATCCAGATCACTTTGGGCATAGCGACGTTGGCCGCCGGCAGTACGGCCCGGTTCATTGAGCAAACCGATTTGTTCGTAATATCGAATGGTTTGCACCTTGGTGCCGGTTTTGCGGGCAAGCGTTCCAATTGTCAGCATAAAAACCTCAAGTGAATATAGCTTTTTAGATGTAGATCCGGCAAACCGGTTACGCAACCCCGTGCAAAATTCTCAATTTCTTCTCTTGACCCTACAGCCACTAGAGGTCGCATCTAGGATGGCAGATAGATTTAAGAGGTGATCTCGTGCGCGACGACGCAACCAATCCCTGCGGCCAAACAAACCCAGACCTACCACATGCCATTTCCACGTCTCATGACCATGGTGGAGGGTGCTGCGGATCATCTGCCACGATCCCCAACCCAACCGCCTCTGCCGAAGACGGCCAGAGCTTTCGCGTGAACGGGTTGGATTGCGCGGAGGAAGTGGCCATCCTCAACAAGGTGCTTGCCAACGATCTCGGGGGTGAAGAGCATCTTGCCTTTGATGTCATCAATGCACGGATGACCATCCTGAAAACCGCGAACCCTATGTCCGCCCAGGAGGTCATCGACCGGGTCGCAAGCACGGGGATGTCTGCAAAAATTTGGGATGCAGGGAGCGCCGAGGCCGATGCAGCGGCCCATCTGACCCGTCAAAAACTGTTTACGGGCCTCTCTGCCGGGTTCTGGGCCGTAGGTCTTGGATACCATGTGGTGGAAACTGGACTGTCCGGCGCGGTTCAGATCTTTTCCGGCCATGGGGGCACGGCCATGCCCATCTTTGAGATTGGCGCGTTTCTTTTGGCCGTGCTCTTTGGTGTCTGGCTTGTCGCGCCCAAAGCCCTGTCGGCGGCACGACGTGTCTCCCCGGATATGAACCTGTTGATGGTGATCGCCGTCGCAGGGGCACTGGCTTTGGGGGAGTTTTTCGAGGCCGCCACCGTCTCCTTCTTTTTTGCTCTATCCCTGACCCTCGAAAGCTGGAGCGTCGGACGGGCCCGGTCAGCCGTTGCCGCCCTTTTGGATCTTGCCCCGGCTACGGCGCGTGTGCTGTCTCCCGACGGCCAGGAAACAGACAGGCCCGCGTCTGAGGTTCAGGTTGGCACAGAGTTTATTGTGCGCGGCGGCGATCGCATCCCGCTCGATGGCACCGTGACCGCTGGTCTGGGTGCTGTCGACCAGGCCCCCATCACTGGGGAAAGCGCATTGGTCGCGAAAGCCCCCGGAGACGAGGTATTTGCAGGCACGATCAACGGCGATGGCACGCTCACCATTCGCGCCACCAAAGCCGCCACCGATACCGTTCTCGCCAAAATCACCCGAATGGTGGGCGACGCCCATGCGCGCCGCGCCGAGGTCGAACAGTGGGTGACAAAGTTTGCCCGCATCTACACCCCAATCATCATGGCGCTGGCCGCTGCGATTGCTGTTGTCCCGCCTTTGGTGTTTGGCGGGGTGTGGAGCGTCTGGATCTACAATGCCTTGGTTTTACTTGTGATCGCCTGCCCCTGCGCCCTGGTTATCTCAACGCCGGTTTCCATCGTCGCCGCTTTGGCCGCGTCTGCCCGAAACGGGGTGCTGATCAAAGGCGGCGCCTATGTCGAGACACCGGGACGTGTCACAGCTCTGGCCATGGACAAGACCGGGACACTCACCGAAGGAGAACCCGAAGTCGCCGCTGTGCATGCTTTGAAGGACGACGAAAACAGCCTGCTCACGCTTGCCTCAGCACTCGAGGCGCGATCCTCACACCCATTGGCCCGCGCCATTCTGGCCCGCAAAACTCCGGACACCCGCGCTGAAGACACGCGAACTGTGCCCGGGCGCGGTATTGTCGGAACGGTGGTCGGACGTCAGATCTGGCTGGGCTCGGCCCGTTTTGCCGCCGAAAATGGCGCGCATATCCCGGATAACCTGCGGTCCGAGATTGAAAAAGCCGGGAGCACCTTGGTGGCGGTTGGGGAAGGCACGTCCCTGCTTGGCCTGCTAGAGCTGCGCGACCGTATTCGTCCGGATGCCAAAGAGGTTATCGCCAAACTGCACGCGCAAGGTGTTGAGACCATCGTTATGCTGACCGGCGACAACCGGCACACAGCGCAGGCCGTCGCCGATGCGGTGGGGATTGATGAGGTCCACTCAGATCTGTTGCCGCAGGATAAGGTTGATTCCATCGAGGCGCTGACCCAGACACACAAAACTGTGGCCATGATCGGCGATGGTGTAAATGACGCCCCCGCTATGGCGCGCGCAGATTTTGCCATCGCCATGGGGGCCGTGGGCTCAGACGCCGCAATCGAGACCGCAGACATCGCCCTGATGAGCGACGACATTGGCAAACTGCCTTGGCTGGTCTCTCATTCACGTCACACCATGTCGATTATTCGGCAAAACATCGCGTTTGCGCTGGCGACAAAGGCGCTGTTTGTCGCGCTGACGGCCTTGGGTATGGCCTCAATGTGGGGGGCCATTCTTGCAGATGTTGGGGTATCACTGGCCGTTGTGGCCAATGCGCTACGGCTGCTCAAGGCCTGACATCGCTCCTAAATCTAGACAAAGGCCGGCAACAAGGCCTTTGTCCTTACCCCTAAATCGGCACCAAATCTTGGGGCGTAAACCGATAAGCTTTGGCAAATCCGCCATTCATCAGCCCCTCGTGGGCGATAAAGCGAACAAATCGGAAATCCGGGAAATCGATATAAAGCTTTGATTTCGGGCGCTGTTCGAGGAAAAACGCGCGCAAATTCGCATAGCCGTCGTTGTCGCGCAGAACAAATTCGGCGGTACAATGCAGCGTCAAACGCGGATGCGTCAGCGGATCCCCTTTTGGGCCCGGGTCGCCAATCAGCAGCGCACAATTGGGGTTGCTCTCAAGCGCGGCGGTATGGCTGGCCAGAGTTGAGATCAATGCCACGGGGTGTCCGGCCCGGTCTGTGGCCAAAGCCACACGCGTCACCGATGGCAAAAGCGTGCCCGGCTGCAGAAAAGACAGGGAGGCCGCGCTCGCCGCGCGGATCATCGCCTGCCCCTGTGCGCGAACCTCGGCATCAACAGGTTGGAAAAGATCAGATTTTGTCATGCACCGATGTCTGACATGGGGGTTTGATTAGGCCAAGCGCCAAAATCATCTTTTCCGACGTTTCACCCCACCCCGTTGGCCCGGTCTCCCAGCGGTAGAGCGCCCCTTGGATTTGACCGCCGCCTCCGCCGCCGCATCCACCGCCGACTGACGTGCGAGAGGATCGTCCGACACCGCCAGATCAACGGCTTCAAGCCGTTTGACCTCATCACGCAGGCGCGCAGCCTCTTCAAACTCAAGGTTTTCAGCCGCCTTGCGCATATCGTTGCGCAGGCCTTCCAGCACCGATTGCAGATTACCACCCGCCGCCGCCGGATCAATGGTTGCCGTAACCCGCGATTGATCGGTGTCACCCTGATAGAGACCCGCCAGAATATCATCGACGTTTTTCTTCACCGTGGCCGGTGTGATCCCGTGCTCTTCGTTATAGGCCATCTGTTTGGCGCGGCGCCGGTTGGTTTCCCCAATCGCACGTTCCATGCTGCCTGTCACCTTGTCGGCATACATGATCACCCGGCCTTCAGCATTTCGCGCCGCCCGACCGATGGTCTGCACCAAAGAGGTTTCCGACCGCAAAAACCCTTCTTTGTCCGCATCCAGAATAGCGACCAGACCACATTCTGGAATGTCCAACCCTTCTCGCAAGAGGTTGATCCCGATCAACACATCAAACGCTCCGAGACGCAAATCGCGCAAAATCTCGATCCGCTCGATGGTGTCGATGTCTGAGTGCATATAGCGGACTTTGATCCCCTGCTCATGCAGATATTCCGTCAGATCTTCGGCCATGCGCTTGGTCAGCGTGGTGCAGAGAACCCGGTAGCCATCCGCCGTGACTTTGCGGATTTCATCCAGCAAATCATCCACTTGGGTTTCAACCGGTCGGATCTCAATGACAGGATCAAGAAGGCCGGTCGGGCGGATAACCTGTTCTGTGAACACGCCCCCCGTCTGCTCCATCTCCCAAGAGGCCGGCGTCGCCGAGACAAAGATCGACTGCGGGCGCATCGCATCCCACTCTTCAAACTTAAGCGGACGGTTGTCCATACAGGACGGCAGGCGAAAACCATGTTCCGCCAAGGTAAATTTGCGCCGATAGTCTCCCCGGTACATGCCGCCGATCTGGGGCACCGAAACGTGACTTTCATCGGCAAAGACAATGGCGGTGTCTGGGATAAACTCAAACAAGGTGGGCGGTGGTTCACCCGGAGCACGCCCAGTCAGGTAACGCGAATAGTTCTCAATGCCGTTGCAGACCCCCGTCGCCTCCAACATCTCAAGATCAAAGTTACAGCGTTGCTCCAGGCGCTGCGCCTCAAGCAGCTTGCCTTCGCCGACCAGTTGATCCAACCGCTGACGCAGTTCCTTTTTGATGCCAATGACCGCCTGCTGCATGGTGGGCCGTGGGGTCACATAGTGTGAGTTTGCGTAGATGCGGATGCGCTCAAAATCATCGGTGCGTTGTCCGGTCAGAGGATCAAACTCGCTGATCCCTTCCAGCTCTTCACCAAAAAAGGACAGCTTCCACGCCCGGTCTTCGAGGTGCGCGGGCCAGACTTCCAGGCTGTCTCCCCGCACCCGGAACGATCCGCGCTGAAACCCCTGATCATTGCGCCGGTATTGCTGGGCCACCAGATCTGCGATGACTTTGCGCTGATCATACTCCTGCCCCAGAAACAGATCCTGCGTCATGGCCCCATAGGTCTCGACCGAGCCAATGCCGTAGATGCAGGACACCGAGGCAACGATAATCACATCATCGCGCTCTAACAGCGACCGTGTGGCCGCATGGCGCATGCGGTCGATCTGTTCGTTGATCTGAGATTCCTTCTCAATGAAGGTATCAGACCGAGCGACATAGGCTTCGGGTTGGTAATAGTCGTAGTATGAGACAAAATACTCGACCGCATTGTCAGGGAAAAAGCCTTTGAACTCGCCATATAGCTGCGCCGCCAGCGTTTTGTTCGGCGCAAGAATGATCGCAGGCCGCTGTGTCTCGGCAATGATCTTGGCCATGGTAAAGGTTTTACCGGTGCCCGTGGCCCCCAACAGGACCTGATCCCGCTCGCCTTCGTTCACACCCGACGACAGCTCGGCAATGGCCGTTGGCTGATCGCCCGCAGGTTCAAACTCGGTTTGCAAGACAAATTGCTTACCCCCCTCCAGCTTTTCGCGATGCTTCACATCCGGAGCTGGGGCGTGCAGGATCTGCATCTGTTCTGGCGAGTTATTGTGCATGATGGAGGTCTCTTGCCGCAGGATGTCCCACATTTGTTCTTTTCTTAGACACAGACAAGAGGCAGATGACCAGAGAGCTGTAAATTTCTTCTGGGACCCGCGCGAAGCGGTGTCGATTGACCAACAGCAGCTGGCACAATTCTGTGTCAGGCGCCCCTTCCGCTTCAGCCGCTGCCTGTTTTTTGGGCAGTTTTCCCTCAGATTTCTGTGGATGCGCTGGCCACTGGCAGATTCACGCCAAATTTAAGTGTAACCATTTTGTGAATTTTACGTTTGAATGTACCTTTTAAGGGCGCAGTCGGTTTGGCCAACTCGGCACGCAGTCAACTACCCCTCGCTCCCCGTGCGCCGACGTTTGGCCAAACCTCTGCCAGCAGAGTTCTGACGATGTCTGTTTGGCCGCGTGTTGAGATCTTTGTTAGAAGCCGCGACAAATCTGCGATGTCCTAGGGCTTGAGATTAGGTCGGGAATCTCCGATAACCACAACGGTTCAAGGAGATCCGATATGCTCGCACGTATTTTTCAGCCAGCCAAAACCGCCATGTCCTCGGGTCAGGGTAAAACCAAAACTTGGATTCTTGAATTTTCACCGGCGGAACGCCGTGAAGTTGATCCGCTGATGGGCTGGACCTCGTCGGGTGACACCCAGAGCCAGGTGCGCATGCGCTTTGATAGCAAGGAAGCGGCAGAAGCCTATGCCAAGGACAACGGTATTCAGGCGACGATTCTTGAACCCAACAAACGCAAACCCAACATCCGCGCCCGTGGCTACGCCGAAAACTTCGCCGTTGATCGCCGCACACCTTGGACCCATTGAACTTGTAAATCGGGCTAAAGTTGCCGCGGAATCGGGGCAAAGATCCTGCGAGATGTGGGAAAGTCACCATTCAGGGCGCCCTTAGGGCGCCTTTTCTGCATTTCACGGAATCCGTACGCCATGCCCATTGATTTCCTGATGAATGGCGACAGGCCAGAGCACCCAACTATACTGTTGGCCCACGGTGCGGGTGCCGCAATGGACACGCCTTGGATGACTTCAATGGCCGAACGGCTCGCTTCCAGGGACATGCGCGTTGCACGGTTCGAGTTCGCCTATATGGCGGCACGCCGAACAGGCGGTCCCAAACGACCACCGCCAAAGATTGATCTGCTGCTGGAGGAATACCAAAGCGCTATTGACGCGCTTACCCCCGATGGCCCGTTAATCCTCGCAGGGAAATCTATGGGGGGACGTGTGGCCAGCATGATTGCCGAGGATCTGTATCAGTCTGGCAAAATCGCAGGCCTTTTGTGCCTAGGATATCCATTCCATCCACGCGGCAAGCCGGAAAACCTGCGCACAGACCATCTGAGAACCCTCACCGCGCCCACCCTGATCTGCCAAGGCACACGCGATCCGCTTGGCACAAAGGAAGAGGTCCAGAGCTACAACCTTTCCTCTGCAATCCGAGTCCACTGGCTGCCAGACGGAGATCACGACCTGAAACCCAGGAAACGGGAAACAGGCTTAACCCTTGAGGATCACCTTGCCACCACCGCCAATACAATCAGGGATTGGGGGAACGTCTTGGTCGGCTAAAGGGCTAACCACGCTCTTCAAAGGAATAGCAGCCAGCCGTTTCGCGACACTCAAACTAGGTGCGACTTCAGCTATGCTGCGAGAGCAAAGCCTCTGACCCATCTTCTCGAAAGCTGATGGGGTGGATGGCTCCTGCTTCAACCGGCGTCGCAATACGCCATAGTGCAGGTGTCTAAATCTGCTTTTGACAGGATGAGCTTACAAAACTCACGCCCGCTGACGCTTATTCCGGACGAGGGCAGACCATTCTAAAACACGAGAAAAGATCAGACAGAAGACCAACGAACCCGGCGATTGCTTCACCGCAAACTTTTCGCAAAACCAATTCAACCAGTTGACCAACACTCACTCTTAGATCAGAGCGCCATTTGTCCCAAATTCCTTGATGACGGACACTCGATCCAGACATTCTCATCTCGGACGCTTTGCACTCCGAGATCAAAAGGCCCGGTTCAAGATGCCAAAACTGCACAGGCTGAAAGACGTTTCATAATTTGTTCCAAAAAATTCAGAGTTTTGACTATGAGTGCCACGGGTATTCATGGCCACGATTCCATTCCTTGTCAGATTGCAGTGCGATCTGGGAAGCTGCTCGCTGACTATCGTTCCGGATGGAGGAGGTCCTCCCGGAAACGAACTGCTGCCTAAGGTGAACCTAATCTGTCTAGTCAAGGATGTGCCATTGCCGCAGGCCGCAACCTAGCGGCACAACGCCTACTCAAACATCAAGGCATTTTGTGTAGGTGATGATTATGAAACTGGCTGGGATGGTAGGATTCGAACCTACGGTACACTGTACCAAAAACAGTTGCCTTACCACTTGGCTACATCCCAACCGTGGAGGCGTATTTAAGCCCGAAGTCTCAGCACTGCAACCCCTTTTTTGCCCGAAAAATCAATTTTCCGCGGCAACATTCTGGGGCAGAATTTCTCCTGCAAGAACCTCATCTTCGTGGAACCGAAACTGTGCGCGACCGGCCCGTTTTGAGGCATAAAGTGCGATATCCGCCATCTCGAGCATCTGCGAGGGTTCAAGCACAGTGCCGTCACTGATACTGATGCCAATGCTTGCCGAAATCTTGCACTCCTGCCCTTCAAACGGCACGGGTTCTTCGATCCGCCTAATCAATTGCGTCGAGATGTCTGACAGACGACGACGGCTGATTAGATCGGCGAAAATCATTACAAACTCATCTCCCCCAACGCGGGCAGCGACATCTTCTTTGCGGGCCATATCACCCATGATGCGAGCCGCCGCTTTGAGCACATGGTCCCCGGCGGCGTGTCCCATGGTGTCATTGACCTGCTTGAAGAAATCCAGATCGATATGCACAAGCGAAAAGGGGCGCCCGCTACGGCACAGTTTTTCCAGAAGCTGATCCGCGGCCCGGCGGTTGCGCAACCCGGTCAGGGTATCGGTAAAGGCCCGTTCTTCCGCCGCAACCATCGCGCCCTGCAATCGCGTATTGAGATTGCGCGAGGCGTCCATCGCCGCAGATTTCGCCTCGACCAGATACAGCATTTCGATGGCAAGATCCGTGGGCGCAAAATCTGTGCTGGTCAGCGCATAGTCGCGCACCGCATCCACCACTGAGATACCAAAAGACAGGCTGATCACCCCACCACCATTGTCATCGGCTGCAAGCACACCTTTGAGCGGAGTCCGCACACCTCCACGCAAACGCAGGTGCAATTTACGTCCCTCGGCCTGCAACAGCGGAGACATGCCCGTGATCGCACGCGGGCGGTAAATTTCAAAGATTTCAAGGAAACGACGCCCCTCAATATCCGCGCCGGCAACTTTGCGCAGGGTTGGCCCCGCCTGAATGATATGCCCGGTTCTGTCCAATACCGCATGTAACGGATTGATCCGGTGGAGCACTTCGATGGGCACGTGGCTCATGCCGCCCCCTCTGAGGGTACATGCACCGCCCCCAATTCAAATTCACGCCCTTCGGCATAGGCTGTTTCAACCACAGTCACATCCACCAATTGCAAACGCTCTGACGGGCCCCCGGCATGATCGAGCAGGACCAATGCCCCGTAATCATCCGCCATGGCGCGCAGAACACCCATAATAACAAAGCAAAACCCCGGCAGATCGCCCTCAACTTTCAAACTGAATTGCACAGAGGTGAGATCACGAAGTTCAAGATCGGGAAGTTTCAGATCCGCCACCGCCAAACGCGCCCGGTCGGGCAGATCGTCCAGCGAATGCAGAAACTCGGTGAAATCCACGCCACCAAACCGCAAAAGCCGCCTGAGCCCTTCGCTGTTGGGGTGAGAGACAAGATAGGTGCCGACATCCTCGAGAATGGCCTCCCAGGGTTTATTCAGCACCTTTTCGCCCGCTTGCAGGACATCTGAAAAAATCTCTTTCGGATAGTTCAACATCGCTTCGAATTCAGGGACATCCAATGCCGCCTGATCCGCGATGTCAGCCCAGCTATCGGGGCCATATGTATCCTGCACAAACACCTGCAGAGTTTTTAAGATCAGCCCGTGCATGAGAGCTCCACCATTGTCATCCCCTTCTAACATGTCGCAAGGGACGTTAAATTTGAGGTAACATATTCAATTGTGCGTAAATAGAGATCTCCCGCTCAATTTGATCACCTCCACCTCAATCAGTCCAACCTGTGCTTTTCCAGCATGCAGATCAGTAAGCGCGCGGTCACCCAGCGGGCTATTGTTGGCCCCCAGACGGCTGACATGCCCTTCGCGCTCCAGCACACCGT
Organism: Pelagimonas sp.; assembly: GCA_049116335.1. Classification (GTDB taxonomy): domain Bacteria; phylum Pseudomonadota; class Alphaproteobacteria; order Rhodobacterales; family Rhodobacteraceae; genus CANMIH01. The sequence goes on from JAGDYZ010000021.1 coordinate 45,268, forward strand.
CGGAGAGACGCATAGGCTCTACCCGTACCACATTTTCAGCTTCGCGCAGAAACAGTACCATAGATGTCTCGGTCGTTTCGCTGGGAATTACAAATAATCCACATCCCGGACCAGAGGGCAGCGCCAGATCGCAGGCCGCAGAGACCCGCCGTGCGAACCCTGCATTCAATTCCGAAAACGCTCCATCAGGCAGGGTCACCCCTTCCGGATAAACGGGGATCTGCGCCGAAAGAGGGCGTACAACCTCTTCATGTGCCGACACAAAGTAACGCCCACCCTCACGCACCGCGTCAATTGTCGCGATCAATTCCGGTCGTGCAACCGCCAGACCTTCAAGTGCCGTTTGCCCGGCGTGCCCCCAGTCAAATGCCAGCTGTGACAACACACCTTCATCGACTTTGTCATCGTGAACAAGGCGTGCCAATTGCGACCGCGAAGACACCGCTTCGGGCGAAAACAAGGGGCTAAGCCAAAACAGACAGGTCACCACCACCATCAATGCAAGCCAGATATTGGCCTGCCGAATGCGCTCCATCCAGTTCCGCCTCATTGCCACAGCCAAGGCATAGGCCGCGCCATAGGCCACAAGAACAAGTCCTATGGTCAATGCGGTCAGTCGCTCGGGGGTCCAGCCATATTGACCCACGCGAAGCCAGACCGCCCACAAGGCAAGCCCAGCCAGGACCGGCACCAACACTGCCAACCCCGCCACCAACAGGCGAAATACCGGGTTCTGCGCCGCATCTGCACTTTCACAATCCACAGAGACCGTGACCAGAACAACTGCCGCCAAAGAAAATGCTAAAAGCGCCGCGGCCGGGGACCAGCCATTGAGCAATCCCCCCCACCCGCGCAGGGGTAAGGCCACCACAAAGATCACCGCCACGACAAGCACAACAGGCACAAACAAGCGCAGCAGCCGCAAGACAAGATAGGGGGAAATGAATTCTCGCAGCTCGTGGACGACGGTGAGGGCCAGCCCAAACACCGCACCACTGAGCGCCCAGACCGTCGCATCATGGCGTAACACCAGATCCCAGAGATCCAGACCGACAATGCTCAGCACCGCATCCGAGAGCGCAAAGATCCCCCAGAACATCGCGGTGAACACAAAGGCCGCCACATGACGCACCGCAATCCGCCAGCTCAGACGGTACAGCATCGGGTAATCCTGCCACCCTGCGGGTGCGCTCAGTGTCGCCGCCACAAATGGGGTCACCACAAGCAACGCCAGGGCAAAGCACAGGACCGGATAACCCAGATCCATAAAATCACCGACATCCTCATGCCGTCCCGACGCCCACCACACAGCCCCCCCCAAGAGCACCGCGGCCCCCGCGGCCGGAAAAATTGTACGGTGCACCGTCACCGGACCAATCAGCGACAACATCATGGTAAAAAACGCAAACAGGACAAAGGACACACCGAGCATTTCACGCTCAGGCAAAAGGCCATTCTGCCACCCTTCGGTCAGCCACCAGCCCGTCAATCCCGCCCAGGCTCCGATCGCAGCCAACACCAAATACAAGAGGTAACCCGGTTGCGTGTCACTCTGCATTTTGGCTCTCCTTAATCGGACTGTCTTAACTTTTACTTGGGTATCAACCGTAGCGGCGGAATACCCGACCTCGTTTCAGCAGAATAGCAAAAAAGCGCTCCTGAGGAGCGCTTTCTCTGTTTTGGGTCTGGAGAGGAAGCCCCCCGAGATCAGAAATCGGTTGGAGCCCCGCCTTCAGATTTCCTCCGAGCCACAAAATCTGCAAGCTCATCACGGATCGCCACATCCATCTCCGGGGCCTCAAATTCGTGAATGATCTGCTTAAACTGAGCATGGGCGCGTTCAGGGGTCCAGATGGCGCCCCCGGCCTCCCAGGCCTCATAGTTTTTCCAGTCAGAGAGCGATGGCTGATAAAATGCAGTCTCATAGCGGTCCTGCGTGTGCTGGATGCCAAAGAAGTGCCCTTCTGGTCCGACCTCAGCAATTGCATCCACGGCCAGCGCATCTTCCGAGACATCACAGATCGACGGATCCAGATAGCGGATCAACTGATTGATCACTTCGCAGTCCATAATGAACTTCTCGGGGCTGGCGATCAGTCCTCCTTCAAGCCACCCTGCCGCGTGATAAACCATATTGGTGCCCGACTGAATTGCGGCCCAGAGGCTATGTTCAGTCTCCCACATGGCCTGACCATCGGGCACGTTTGCCGCGCATACACCTGACGAGCGCATCGGCAGATCATAGAACCGCGCCATCTGGCCGGTCATCTGCGTCGCACGCATGTATTCCGGTGTGCCAAAGGCGGGTGCGCCGCTTTTCATATCCACATTCGACGTAAACGTGCCAATCGCACAGGGTGCGCCCGGATTGATAATCTGCGCCAGAACAATCGCCGTCAGACCTTCGGCAAGCGACTGAGCCACAGCGCCTGCCATGGTCACCGGAGCCATAGCCCCGGCCAATGTGAAGGGCGTCACCACAAGCCCCTGCCCCCGTCGCGCCAGACGCATCCAGCCATCCAGCATGGGGATGTCGTGCTTCAGCGGCGACGTCGAATTGATGTTGGTGTACATCCGCGGGCTGGCATTGAATTCCTCATGGGTCAGACCACCAGCGATCCGCACCATTTCCATAACGTCTTCAACACGTTCCTCGCCCAACGAATAGGCATGCGCCACTTTGTCGGTCAGGGTCAGCTTGTCAAAGAGCACGTCCAGATGGCGCACGCTTGCGTGCACGTCGACGGGTTCAACCGGATAGCCCCCCACAAAGTGAATACAGTTAAAGTGCTGAGACAGTTTCAGAAGATTTGCGCATTGTTCGCGCGTCCCCGACACCTTTTTGCCCAGCTCAAGATCCCAGTAGTTTGGCGGCGAAGACACATTGCCAAACAGAATATTGTTACCACCGATGGTGATTTTCCGGTCTAGGTTGCGCGGCGTCATGGTGAAACTGGAGGGCGCCTTGCCCACCATTTCCATCACAAAATCCCGCTCCATCCGGACGTTTTCACCGTTGATGATGCAGCCACCTGATGCCCGCAAAATCTCAAGCGCCTCATGATTGAGAAACTCGATGCCGATGGTCTCGATAATCCGCATCGTCGCATCATGCAGGCGTTCAACCCCCTCAGGGGTCAGTGGCTCGGTGGGGCGGTCAATGTTTTTAGGCAATGTCCATGCCGGTTGTTCCGTCGCCAGACCTGCCTTGCCACGTGTGTTTCCAGCCCGGCCTCCGCCGCGCCGACGACGCCCGCCCTTTGCGGTTTCTGCTTCGCTCATGATGTACTCCGATCCAATTCCCCCTGATCACACACCGCGAAATAACGGACAGCCTGTCGGTTCGCGACGTAAATCGTCGTTTTTAGATCGCGACCGTGCAACGCAGGCAAAAAGAAAACCCCCTTTCGAACTGAAAGGAGGTTTCAAATTTGCGACATGTTGTGTCGGCGTCAGGCCTGGAGCCACTCCGGCAGGTGGCCGATATCGGGCAATACAACATCCGCCAGCGAGGCCAGATCCTCGGTGCCTGCCGGTCCGGTCAAAACGCCCACTGTCAACATGCCCGCCGCGCGGCCCGCTTCAAGATCATGGGTGCTGTCACCAACCATTACGACACGCTCAGGCGGGTGTCCCATACCTTGAGCAAAGGCCAACAACGGCGCCGGCGAAGGTTTGGCACCATAGCCGCTGTCGAACCCCGCGATAAAATCAAACATCCCCTCAACACCGGCAAAACGCAGATGCGAACGCGCCCCATATTCCGTGTCATTGGTCATCACACCCAGCGAGAGATCCATCGCAGACAGACGCGCCAAAAGCGGCACCAGAGGCGCCGCCTCGACCAGAGGCGCTTGGGCGGAACTTTTCATCAGGTACACTTCCAGATCGTCCACCGACCAGTCGGGCAAAGCGACAGACAGACATTCCGCCGCCTCACGGTTGGTCCCGGCGATGATCGGGCTGTCCGGCAGATAGACCATTTCAGTCAGATCATAGCGTGCCGCATCTGCCATAGCCTGGGCTTTGAACACATCCCCTTCCGACAGATCTTCGATCACTTTGGCGGTCCACACATTCCAGGTGGCCCCAAAATCAAACAAGGTTCCGTCTTTGTCGAACAGAACCGCATCCGCTTTTAACTTCATGTCCAATGCATCTCCCCGCCGCCGGGCAAAACCGCCCGCGCCTGCATGGGCACGTCATACGCCAATCCCTGCGCATCGCAAAAGGCAATAATCCAAACATCGTCCATTAACAAAAAGTCCAGAACCGAGCCCTGAAACGCCGGATCTGTCAGATTTTCGCGCAGATCGGCCTCGGACACACCGCTGGCCCCCATGAAAACCGGCAGCAACTCGTCGTTAGCTGCCAGCCAAGCAACAGCCTGAAGCCCAATTATTTCAGCTTGGTCGAGAGAAAAAGACATTTAGATCCATTCCCGAAAGGATTTCTTAACCAATGTAGACAAATCTTAAACTGCGAAAGAGTGCAAGTAAGGGACGTTACCCCCCCAACCGAGGAAGAGCAGATGACAGGACGGATTTTGGTGGTCGATGCAGTGCCGACGAACCGCATCATCTTGCGGGTCAAACTTGCGGCTGCCTTCTACGAAGTGGCCCAGGCTGGAACCGCCGCCTCTGCGCTTGACATGATCAAAAAGTCTCTGCCTGATCTGGTGATCATCTCTTCGGATCTTCCCGATATGGCAGGTCGAGACCTCTGCGCCGCGCTACGCGATGCCGCTCAAGACAGGCATCTTCCTGTCGTCATCATTCACAGCGACAACCTTCCCGAAGAACGCCTCTCATCGCTTATCGCCGGTGCAGACGATGTGCTGTCACGTCCCCTAGATGACCAGGTGATGCTTGCTCGCCTGCGCTCCCTGCTACGCGCACGGGATGCGGAAGCCGAGCTGCAGCTGCGCGAAGACACGCGCCGCGCACTTGGCCTGCAAGAAGACAATCCCGGTTTCGATCACCCGGCGCTGGTTGCCTTTGTGCCTGTGGGCGATATGCCAACAGGTAAATCTCTGACCCATGAACTAGGCGATGCTCTGGGCGCGCAGATCGAACTGATCAAACCCGATCACGCGCTGCGTGAACGCCGCCCTGCGCCGGATGTCATTGTTATTGCGGAAGGTCGCGGTGCAAACGGTCGGGGGCTCACGCTTCTGGCACAGATGCGCGCCAACAGTCACACGCGTCATGCGGCCCTTATCTATGTGGCCTACCCCCACCAACAACGCGAAGCCGCAAGCGCCCTTGATATGGGGGCCAATGACCTCTTGGTGAACGGACCCGATGTTCAGGAACTCGCCATTCGCCTGCGCAAGCAGATCGCCCGCAAACGCACCAACGATCGGCTGCGCGAAGATATGCGTGACGGGCTGCGCGCGGCAGTAACCGACTCGCTCACTGGGCTGTACAACCGCCGCTATACCCAGCCACATCTGGCACGCCTGACCGACCGCGCCACGCAGCGCCGTCGCCCTTTCTCTCTGCTTGTTCTGGACCTCGACTTCTTCAAAAAGGTCAATGACAAATACGGGCACGCCGCAGGCGATGCGGTTCTGGTGACGCTGGCGCGCCGGTTGAAAGACAACCTGCGCCCCTCTGATCTGATCGCCCGCTGGGGCGGCGAAGAGTTCCTTGTTGCAATGCCCGACACCGACCGCAATTCAGCGGTCACCATCGCCCAGCGCCTCTGCCAGATCATGGCCCAACAACCGGTCACCCTGCCCGGAGGTCGCCGCCTGACTGTGACACTGTCGATTGGTGTTTCCAGCCTGACAATCGAAGGCGAGGAAACGCCAGACACTCTGATCGAAAAGGCAGATCAGGCCCTCTATGCCGCCAAAAGCCAAGGCCGCAACACGGTTGTTCTGGCAGATACTGTACGCCCCATGGTGCCGCGCCGTCGCAAAAAGACCATCGAACCGGTGCGCCAGCTCTCTCTCTTTGACACGGTCAAACGCCAGGTCAACGGAACCTAACTCTCCAGTTTCTCTCTTCCCCTAAAACTGGAACACCGGCATCTTCGGATGCCGGTTTTTTTGTGGACTTGACCTACCGTCAGTTGTGGCGCTTAGGTTTGCGCCGCTGCGCAAAATTCTCGATCTCTTCTTCCAACCGATCCGCGTAGGTTGCGCGCTCTTCCGCAGTCAACCCTGCAAGAAACTCGGACAAAACGACCTGCCCCTTCTGACGCCGGCTTTGCCCGCGTGCGCTTTGCTGATCCAACAGGGTGTCCATTCGATCCCGGTCATAAGGCTCGGTGCGCAGAACACTCAAAGCTTCGCGGTAATCCTGCACAATCCCTACGCGTTCCCCGCGGTTCTCGAAAAAACTCCGGCGCAATGATTTCTTCAGAGCGTCACGCTGGTCCGCGGTAAAGGCGCGGGTGAAGGGAGCCACCGCATCTTTGTCAGGGCCATGCATGCGCGGAGGGCCGAATTTGCCCCCACCGAAGGCCACACCGGCAACCAATCCGACAACCGCAAGGTTCATCGCCAAAGAGCCAAACAACAGCCCCTTCTGCCAGCGTTTCATGCCGAGTTTCTGTTTGGGTTTCTGAGAGATGGTCATCTCAACCCTCCATCATCGCAAGATCAAAACCGCTCAGGGGATCAACACCTATGGTGCCAAGCGCGTTGTCTTGCAGCAAAAACAGGGTGTTGATCCCATCGGGAGAAACAACACCAATCCAAACCCCCGCCGCACAGGCCGCGGCCAGCCCCGCAACTCCCGGCCAGCCTCCAACCGCGGACATCAAGTGAGACCACAGGCTGCGGCGCGGCGCCGGGTCCGGCAGAGCCGCAAGTGCCTGGGCCTCCATGCGGGCCATGAAATCTGTTGACGGTGCGGGGTCGTCCTCTCGCGCCGCGGCAAAAAACAGATCTAGGTCGATATCGTCTTTGCGTTCAGTCATCGTCTTCATACCCCAGTTCCGCGCGACGCCCCGAAAGCAATGCCTCCAGAGCGCGTTTACCACGCGCGGTCAAACTTTCCACGGCCCGTGGGCCAATGTCCATGATCTGCGCAATCTCAGGATTGGACATCCCTTCGATATGACGCAGGATCACCGCCTGTCTCTGACGGTCGGGCAGCTGATTCAAAGCGCCCTGCAAGGCCTCAGCCCGAGCAGCGTTCTGCATTTCTTCTGCCGCCGAGGGTGCCTCATCCACCGGTTCTGGCACCGAATCGAGATCCGGGCCGCCGCGACGTTTGCGCATCCGGTCAATGCAGAGGTTCGCGGTAACACGATACAGCCAGGTTGTGACCTTGGCCTCACCTTCACGCCACCCCGGAGCCGCGCGCCACAGCCGCAACAGCGCCTCCTGTGCAACGTCTTCCGCTTCGGCCCTGTCGCCTCCCAACATCCGCACAGCATGCGAAAACACACGTGGGGCCAACCGTTGGGTCAGTTCACGTGCGGCACCAGAATCGCCACCGGCGAAAGCCACCAAAAGCGCATCATCTCCGAGAGTGCTCATACATTCCTTATGGGCGTCAAATGCCATGCAGTCCACACCTTGCACCTACACGTTGACCCAAACCATTCCACTTGGGCCCGTTGAGATCAGGGCTGCCGGGACAAGATGGCAGCCCTGATCACCGGGGTCTCGAAAGACCCCGGAAGACACAGCCAGATCAGTTGTCGCTGTGACCGTGACGCTTACCGCGCCATTTGCCTTTGGCGGCTTCCGCTTCGGCCAACGTGATGGCGCCATCCCCATCGGTATCCAGACGCTCGATCATGCGGTCCGCACTCATGCCGCGTTTCTTGCCCGAAGCCATTTCTTCCTGGCTCAGCAGCCCATCGTTGTTGGCATCCTTGTGCTCGAACATCCGATCGATACGGTTGCCACGACGGCTTTCAGCACGTTTCTCAGATGCTGCGGTAAGCTCTTCTTTGCTCAGCAGGCCATCGCCGTTGGTATCCGCATCGGCAAAGCGTTTTGCGGCCCCTGCCTCAATTTCCTCTTTTGTCAGTTTGCCATCCGCATTGGCGTCCAGCTCCTGAAACATCTGTTCAAAGTTTGGGCCGCGTCCGTCTTTTGGACCCATGGCCGAGGCAACGCCTGCGGTCCCCAGAGCCAGAACCAACGCGCCGGTGATCATCAGTGCAGTCTTTTTCATGTCGGAGGTCTCCATTCCAATTCGTAACCTGTATGATCCGCCCCTCTCTGAGCGTCTCTGCATACTGTTACGGCCCGGCCCGAAACTCCCGTCGCAAGAAATGAAACTTTTTTCGCAGCCCCTCGGTTTTTATCGGAAATCTGCTGTGATACGCCGCCGCAAGGACAGATTGCACCCTTCCGCACATTCGCGACGCGGGCCATCCTCAAGGCGCTAACACCCTGAGGATCGCATGGCCCCCACAACCCCAAAAAACGACACACGGCCGCTCGGGCCGTCGTTACATCGTGGCTGGCGCCTGCGCTGCCCCCGGTGCGGGTCTGGTCCAATGTTGGCGGGGTATCTCAAAGTTCGGGACCACTGCCCGGTTTGCCGTGAAGAGCTCTATCATCAGAAGGCAGGTGATACGCCGGCCTATTTGACCCTGATCCTTGTCGCAATCATCATGGCGCCACTGTTGAACGTGATCTTCGCCAGCTATCGCCCCGACCCTTTGATCCTCTTCACAATCTTTGCGGTTGGCTGTGTCGGCTTGTCGCTTTATCTTCTCCCAAAATTCAAAGGCGTTATTGTCGCCTATCAATGGGCACGCGAACTGCACGGGTTTGCCCGTTCGTAAACCGAGGGCCAGAATGAGCAGCGACACAATCGACAAAACAGCCATCCGCAACGCCGCCACCATCATTGTTCTGCGCGATCGCAGCACCAATCCACGTGTCCTGATGGGACAGCGCGGCTCCAAAGCCGCCTTCATGCCCAATAAGGTTGTCTTTCCCGGTGGGGCCGTTGACCCCGATGACAGCAAGGTGGCGCTTGCGCGCCCGTTGCCGCCACTCTGTGCCGCACGCCTGTCAGAAGGTGCGGAACCCGGTATGGCCCGGACATTGGCCGCCGCCGCTATCCGCGAGCTCTGGGAAGAAACCGGTCAGATATTGGGCACACAGGCCCCCTGGCCCGGTGCGGTTCCAGAGGAATGGCTGGGATTTGCGGGCACGGGCCACCGCCCTGTGGCAGACGGGTTGCAGTTTGTCTTTCGCGCCATCACACCCCCCGGACGCCCCCGCCGATTTGATGCGCGGTTTTTCCTGCTCGATGCCGAGGCCCTCGCCTCAGACCCGGATGATTTCTCCGGCGCAGAAGACGAGCTGTCCCACCTACAATGGATCCCGCTGGATGAGATCCGCAATTTTGACCTGCCGTTTATCACAGAGGTGGTGCTGGCCGAGGTCGCGGCCCGCGCCCATGATGACACGCCCCCTAACTCGGTGCCCTTCTTTCGCAATGACGACGAGGAAAGCCTGTTCCTGCGTCTCCACGGCCGCCCACTGACGGACTGATATGCTGCATTATACAACCCACGGCGACGCAACTGCCGAACGCCCCCTTGTGATTGTCCACGGTCTTTATGGTTCTGGACGCAACTGGGGGGTGATCGCCCGCCGTCTGTTCGATGACCGTCAGGTGGTGACACCCGACATGCGCAACCATGCCCATAGTTTCTGGGACGACCGGCATGACTACCCTGCCCTTGCGGAAGATCTGGCAAAACTGATCGAATCCCTCGGAGGCGAGGCGGATGTCGTCGGGCATTCCATGGGCGGCAAAGCCTCGATGATGCTCGCACTCACCCGCCCCGAGCTGGTTGCGCGCCTGATCGTCGCAGATATCGCCCCGGTGCCCTACACCCACGACCAGACCCAGTTCATTCAAGCCATGCGCGCCGTGGATCTTTCAAAAGTTGAAAAGCGCAGTGACGCCATTGACCAGCTGGCCGTGAATGTGCCGGACACCACGCTGCAGACCTTTTTCACCCAGTCACTGGATCTGCCCAACAAACGTTGGCGGTTGAACTTGGATGCTCTGGAAGATCAGATGGCCAATGTTATTGGATTTCCGGCGGATGTCTCTGGGTCGTTCTCTGGCCCAACCCTGTTTTTGTCAGGCGCGGAATCCGACTACGTCAAACCGGAGTATCGCGATCTGACCCGTGGCCTTTTCCCAAAGGCGCGATTTGCCAAAATCCCCGGAGCAGGCCATTGGTTGCACGCCGAAAAACCGCGTGAATTTGAGGCCTCAGTGCGGGCCTTTTTGGAGCGTGCCAAAGCCTAACGCCGGGAGGGGGATGCCCCTCTTGGCCATCCGGCCAAATCCCACGAAGATAAATCTGGTCAGGCACTTTCACGAAATCTGGTCTATTTTTGCGCGATAGTTTTAGGTTTTTCGAATAGGCAGAGCCGGTTTTCCGAAACCATCTAGCGCGCACTTGCGCGATTGAATTCCATACGCAATTTCGCAGTATGAGAAGCGCTAGATCACCCCTCCAAAACGCGAAGTTCGCCTTCCAGCCAAGGCAGCTGGTGCAGGGCTGGGGAAATCACCATTTCGTTCACCAACATGCGCGTCGTCCGCGCCACATCGCGCGGCACGCGATCCGCCCAGTCGCTGCCCGCGAACAGCGAAATGGTGCGCGAGAACGGTTTGAACGGAACGGGGTGGGCCTCCATCTCATCGTGGAAACGGCCCGCGCGCATATACCCCAAGGGTGTGGTGATGCCCCAGCCCATGCCGCGCGACACCAGTGTCATCAGCGACAGATGGGCACCGATCTCAAAGCGCTCGACAAAGTTCAGCTTTTGCCGCGCCAGATGCGCCTCAATCTGACGCCCGATCAACTGCTCCCGGTCATAGCGCAGCAAAGGCTGGTTCTGCATGACCGCTTCAACACTGCCCAGATCGGCCACAGCGCCACGCCTGCAGACAAAAATAAACGGGTCGCGGACCATCGGATATTCAACGATACCGTCCAACACCTCACCGCTCGAGGCCGAAATGGCCAGATGCAGCCGCTTGGCCTTCATCTCATTCGAGATCTCGTGACTGGGGGCTGTGGTCAGTTTGAACCGGCATCGGGTCATACTCTCGGCCAGAATGGTCACAAGGCGCGGCGTCAGGTCGTTGTCGAAATCGTCGATCACTCCGAGATTGAGGGTGCTGAGATGGGTCAGATCCATCACCGTCAGCTCATTTTGCGCCAGTCTGAGCTGGGTCAACACCGCCCGCGTGCGCTGCAAAAACGACCGTCCCGCCGGAGTAAGCTGCATCGGGCGTCGCCCGTGATCCACCAGATCGGTGCCCAGCGCCGTTTCAAGATTACGCATCTGTTGACTGACCGCTGGCTGGCTCAGCCCCGTGCGCTCGGCGGCCTTGGCCACGGAACCCGTTGCCGCAAGTGCCTCAAACACCTCAAGCCCGCGCAGGGTGACCCCTTTCATCAACATGAAAACTTCCTCTCTGCGCCTCACCGACCTTCCGGTCCTAAATTTCGTTTTTCCAAAACTCCACCGCTCTCGTCAAGGATTTCCGCATCATGCCCATCCGTTCCATAAAATCAGCCCCCGGTCTGAGCGCCGAAGTTCAGGCTGATGTCTCTGACACGGTCCAGATCATGTTGACCCGTCTGCGTGAGGGGGGCGAAGAGATGGCCCTTGATTACGCCAAACGGTTGGACAATTGGCACGGCAATCCGGTTGTTACCCCAAAGCAGATCGAAGCGGCCAGCGCGCAGGTCTCTCCCGAGCTGAAGCAAGCTCTTGGCTATGCCCATGATAACATTCGTCGCTTTGCCGAAGCCCAGCGGGCCTCGGTGCAGGATTTTGAAACCGAAATTCGACCCGGCCTGAAAACAGGGCAGAAGGTGATCCCGGTATCGGCAGCGGGATGTTACGTCCCCGGTGGACGCTATGCCCATATTGCATCCGCCCTGATGACCATCACCACGGCCCGCGCCGCAGGTGTGCCCCATGTCACCACCGTGGCCCCACCACGTGGAGAGACCATTGACGCACCGACCCTCTATGCCATGCATCTGGCGGGCGCAGACACCATCCTCTCGCTGGGTGGGGTGCAAGGAATTGCCGCCATGGCCTATGGCCTGTTTGGCGCGCCCAAAGCTGATGTTCTCGCAGGCCCCGGCAACGCCTTTGTCGCCGAAGCCAAACGCCAGCTGTTTGGCCCGGTTGGTATCGACATGTTTGCGGGGCCAACCGATGTCTTGATCCTCGCCGATAAAACCGCCGATCCGGCCACGGTTGCTCTGGATCTCGCCGGTCAGGCCGAACACGGGGTGACATCGCCCTGCTGGCTGGTCACGGATGATGAAGGCTTGGCGCGGTCGGTGCAGGCCATGATGCCCGCAACTATCGCCAGCCTGCCGCCTGAGAATGCCGCCGCCGCACGTGCGGCCTGGGACGCGATGGGCGAGATTATTCTATGTGACACCCGCGATGAGATGCTGGCCGAAGCCAACCGCTTTGCGCCGGAACATCTGCACGTGCAATGTGCCGATCTGCCATGGTGGCGGGATAATCTCGCAGCCTATGGATCCCTATTCCTAGGCGCCAATACCACCGTGGCCTTTGGTGACAAAGCCGCCGGTCCAAACCATGTTTTACCTACATCCGGGGCTGCGCGGTACACAGGTGGTCTATCGGTGCATAAGTTCCTGAAAACCGTGACATGGCAACAGGTTGACGATGAGGCCCTGCCAGATCTGGCACAGGCCACCTCGCTGATTTCACGCGCTGAAGGCATGGTAGGTCATGCCATGACTGCCGAGGTGCGGATGCACACCCCACCGCCGGTCAAACTGGTCGGATAAAGTACGAAGAGGCTGGGGGCCTCGCCCCCTCCTCACAGAACCCGTGTTCAGAGACCTTTGCAGACACGCTCCGAATGAGCGGCAAAGGCTTTGTATTTCTTCCAGAAGCGCTCGTTGCTCGACACATCCGACTGGCGGGTTTCCTGCGCTTTGTGCGGGTTGGAAAAGAAACTCGCCGCAAGGCGTTGGTCCGAGCTGGACAACGACGAATTGGCGACCCCCTGAATACAGCCACACAGACGACGGTTGGCCGATTTGCGATTGGCGCTAAGACAGGCCTGAGACACAGGTCCGCTGGCCATGCTGACGCTGGGACTGCCGTAATAGCGTTCAACCCGAGTTTGTCCGCCACCGCCACATGCGGTCAGAGCAAACGCAGCCAAAACCACAACTGCCGTTGTTTTCATCACATCACACCTATTTTGCCTGTACCGGCGCGGGTTTGCCCGTCTGTCCGGAAATCTGCCTTGGCGCTATCATGGTGCAAAACACGCGGGTGTTCAATCGAAGAGGGGCTGACAAGATCGTCAGCCCCAATTTCCGCTCATACAAAGCGATTTACGTAGTTTTCCAGGATCTCCTGCCGCCCAGACCGGGGCTCGGGGTTGATACCCTCGGACAGCACCCGCGCTGTGATGCTGTCGAGATCGCTCGCTAACATCTCCTGCGCCGCTGGCGACTGCCATCCGGCATACCGCGTGTCCAGGGACTGGTCCAAACCACCATCTTCGATCATCGCTGCCGCCGCCTTGAGGCCACGTGCACAGATATCCATGCCCCCCACATGGGCGGCAATCAGGTCTTCTGCATCCAGTGACTGACGGCGCAGCTTGGCGTCGAAATTTGTGCCACCGGTGTCAAACCCACCCGATTTCAGGATGTGATAATAGGCCAGCGCCACTTCCGGGGTGTTGTTGGGGAACTGATCGGTGTCCCAGCCGCTTTGATAATCATTGCGGTTCATGTCGATCGACCCAAGCATGCTTTCCGAGGTGGCCACGGCAATCTCATGCTCAAACGAATGTCCTGCCAGAATGGCATGGCCCTGTTCGAGATTGAGTTTGACCTCATCCTCAAGACCATATTTGCGCAGGAAGCCGATGCAGGTCGCGGCGTCAAAATCATACTGATGTTTCGACGGTTCCTGCGGTTTGGGCTCGACCAGAATGGCGCCTTTGAACCCAATCTTGTGCTTATACTCGACCACCATGTTGAGGAACCGCCCCATATGGTCAAGCTCTTGCCCCATGTCGGTGTTCAGCAGGGTTTCATAGCCTTCGCGGCCGCCCCAAAGCACATAGTTTTCACCGCCCAGTTTGTGGGTCGCATCCATGCAGGATTTCACCGTCGCCGCAGCAAAGGCAAAGACATCCGGGTCCGGGTTGGTCGAGGCCCCCGACATCCAACGGCGGTGGCTGAACATATTGGCAGTGCCCCACAGCAGTTTGGTGCCCCCAGCCTGCATTTTCTCGCCAATGTAATCGGTGATCTCATTCAGCGTCGCCAGATTGTCGGCGAAATTGCCCTGCTCGGGGCGAATATCCGCGTCATGCCAACAGAAATACGGCGCGCCCAGCAGATCAAACATCTCAAAGGCCACGTCCGCCTTCATTTTGGCGCGTCCCATATCATCCTGCGGATGCCAGGGACGGATAAAGGTCTGGCCACCAAAGGGATCGCCGCCTTCCCAGGCAAAGCTGTGCCACCAGGCGACGGCAAAGCGCAGATGGTCTTCCATCCGCTTGCCCAGCACGATCTCATCCGGGTTGTAATGGCGGAACGCCAGGGGGTTGGTGCTGTCCACACCTTCATAGGCGACCTTGCTCAGGCCGTCGAAAAAACCGGTTGTCATCGGCGTGTCTCCATGTCGTAAGCCGACCCCAATCTCTACCGGGGCCGGAGGTCTTTTAGGCGGCGGCTTCGCCGGGCTTTTTGCCCAGAATGATCATCGAGAGCAGATCATCATCGGTCACATCGTCGATCTCAACCGTGCCCACCAGCTGACCGTTTTTCATCACGCTGGCACGGTCACAGAGCTCCATCACCGCATGCACATCGTGATCAATCAGGAAGATCCCGATGCCCTCGGCCTTGAGCTGTTGGATCAGCTCGGCCACCATCTGAGTTTCATGCGGACCAAGTGCTGCCGTGGGTTCGTCCATGATCAAGATCTTGGCGTTGAAATACACCGCGCGGGCAATCGCGACCGACTGACGCTGCCCCCCTGACAGGGCGCTGACCGGTTCCGAAAACTTGCGGAAGTTCGGGTTCAGGCGCCCCATGATCTTGCGGCATTCCGATTCCATGGCGGCATCATCCACCAATCCCAACGGCGTGACCAACTCACGCCCAAGGAACAGGTTTGCCGCCGCATCCAGATTGTCCGCCAAAGCAAGCGTCTGATAGATCGTCTCGATGTTTTGCGCCCGCGCATCGCGTGGTGTGTGGATCTCGACCTTGTTGCCATTGACGCGGATTTCGCCGCTGTCCATGGCGTAGGCGCCTGAGAGGATCTTGATCAGGGTCGATTTGCCCGCGCCGTTGTGCCCCAAAAGGCCCACAACTTCGCCCGGATGCAAATCGACTGATACATGATCCACCGCTTTGACCCCACCGAAGGAAATCGAGATATCCTTCATTTCGACCAGAGGCGTTTCGCCTGCGTTTCTATGTGGATTACGCGCCATCACTTTGTCCCCAAACGCTTGCGATATTGAATGTCGATCCAGACCGCAAAGACCAGAACCGCACCCACGACGATGTTTTGCAGTGGTGCATCCACACCAACCATCGCCATGCCCGATTGCAGGCTTTGCATCACCAGCGCCCCTAGGATCGCGCCATAGATCGTGCCAAGCCCGCCAGAGAGCGCTGTGCCGCCGATCACCGCCGCCGCAATCACGCGCAGTTCGTCCAGAGTGCCAATGTCATTGGTGTGGCTCGACAGACGGGCCGAGGCGACAACGGCGGACAGGGCACAAAGGAAGCCCATGAGCGCAAAGATCTTGACGGTCAGCAACCGGGTGTTGATCCCCGAAAGCTCCGCCGCATCGGGATTGCCCCCTGTAGCAAAGATATAGCGGCCAAAGCGTGTGCGTTTTGCAATCACCGTCATCACAACGGCCACGGCGATCAGGATAAGCACCGAGATCGGCAGGCCGTAACCCACTTCCAATCCCTCAGGCATCACTTCCCCACGCGCTTCGAACATGCGTTTCAGCTTGCGCGACGGGATATGATAGGCGTTGAGAACTGCGACAAATCCCAGAATGGCCCCGGCAACAATGCCCATCACCGTCAGTTCGGCCCACATCGGTTTGACGTGGAAGCCATGACCTGCCCGCGATTTGCGGCCCATCCACAGGCCCCAAACGGAGAGCACCGCCGCAACAGCACCAATCACCCAGCTCCAGAATTCACCCAGCGTGCCGTTGATGCCGCCAAGTTTCAGAAAGGTCGCATCCAGCGGTGCGATGGTTTGACCATCGGTCATAAACCACCCCACGTTGCGCCAAAGCAGGAACCCGCCAAGGGTCACAATAAAGGCCGGTATGGCGTGATAGCCTACAAGCCAGCCCTGCAAGGCACCAATTACGGTCCCGACGGCAAGTCCCGCAAGAATGGTCACCACCCAGATCATCGGATGATCGAATCCAAGCCCCAAAGCGGTCGGCAGGATATCGGTCTGGGTGATCGCCATCACGGCCGAACTCACCGCGAGCAACCCGCCCACCGACAGGTCGATGTGGCGTGTGACGATGATAAACACCATGCCGGTGGCCATGATCGCCACGGAAACGGTCTGAATCGTCAGATTGAACAGATTGCGCGGGGTTAAAAAGCGTCCATCCGTAAAGATGTTGAACCCAATGCACAGGATGACAAAGGCGCCGATCATGCCCAATAGCCGCATATCCAGCTCAAGCTGCTGGAACATAGTGCGCGACGTCTGTTGGGAAACCGGCTGAGAGGTGGTGTCGCTCATGGCGCACTCCATTCTTCAGCGTCAAAATAGGTGGCACACGCCCCCACAACAGGGGGCGCGGCCAATTGATGAAATCAGTTACAGGGTGCTGGACCGTTCGACACGCCCTGGCAGAGCGCCTCTTGGGTGATCCAGCCCGCATCCACAACCAAGGTCAGATTGTCTTTGGTCACCGGAACCGGCGCCAGGAACATCGATGTCATGGCGGTGCCACCGGGCGAGGTCCACGAACCTGCGCCGTCCACGGCACTCATCTCTGCACCACCGGCCAGAGCCACGGCAATCTCACCCGCTGCGCGGCCCAGATCTCGAGCGTCTTTCCAGACCGAAACGGTCTGCGTGCCTTTGGCAACCCGGTTCAGCGCGGCGTGGTCGCCGTCCTGACCCGACACGGGCAGGCCATCAAGGCCCTGTGCGGTCAGCGCGGCCACAACACCACCTGCGGTGCCGTCATTTGAGGCAACAATCGCATCAACCTTGTTGTCCTGCGCGGTCAGGATCTGTTCCATGTTGCGCTGAGCATTCGCGGGCAGCCAGCCATCGGTATAGGCTTCGCCAACAATCTTGACCGCACCGCTGTCAATCGCCGCCTGCAGGATCTCCTGCTGACCGCCGCGCAGGAAGTCTGCGTTTGGATCGGTGGGCGAGCCTTTGATCATGACATAGTTGCCGCTGGGCTGGGTTTCCAGCACGGCGCGGGCCTGCATGCGGCCAACTTCAACATTGTCAAACGTCAGATAGAAGGCACGTGGGTCTTCGATCAGACGGTCATAGGCAACCACAGGAATACCTTCGTCCGCAGCGGCCTGAACCGCCGGACCAATCGCCTGCGCGTCCTGCGCCAGAATGATCAGCGCATCCACGCCCTGAGCGATCAGGCTTTCAACATCTGCCAGCTGTTTGGCTGAAGACGACTGTGCGTCTGCCGACACATAGGTCGCGCCGCCCGCATCCAGCGCGCCTTTGATGGCCGCTTCGTCCGTTTTCCAGCGCTCTTCCTGAAAGTTCGACCAGCTGACACCAATGGTCAGATCCGCGGCCATTGCCCCCGACGCCAGTGACATAGCGATGGCAAGTGCGGACACACCTTTCAAATAGGTCATTTCATTCCTCCCTTAAACATTCGGCGCACCCAACCTCCGACAGCAGGTGACCTTGGAATCAGAGCCTACACATTTTTTTCGAGCAAAAAAATAACTTTTTTTCATTTCAAAAATTAAATACGGTGAAGGCAGGAGGAGTAAGGACATATCATGACACTCAGCACGCGCAGCAGCCCGTCATCGGACCCACGTGAGGTGGGGCGACTTCAGGTGTTTGATCTGATCCGAGCCGCCGGATGCATCGCCCGAATTGACATCGCCCGCGAAACACAACTGAGCCCGGCGACAGTCACGGTGCTAACCTCTCAGCTTTTGGAAGGTGGTTTGATTGAAGAGATCACACCCGACCTCAGCAGCCAGCCGCCAGAAGCCCGTCGCGGTCGCCCACGTGTCGCCCTGCGGGTGCGCGGCGCGGCCTATCGTGTGGCGGGCGTCAAAATTGCCCACAATCACATTTCCGTCCTGATCCTGGATTTCGAAGGGCACGAAATCGCCACCCATGACATGCAACTGACCGAACCTCGGATGCCTCCGAAACAGCTGAGCGAAGCCGTCCTGAAGGCAGTTGCGGAAACCTGTGAACTGGCCGACGTCCAGCCGTCGGATCTCTCTGGAATTGGCCTCGCCATCCCCGGATTGGTCGACGCGCGCAGGAATTTTATTTATTGGTCTTCAGCACTTACCGAGAGAAATGTCGATTTCGGAACCGTGATGGCAGATCAGGCCCCCTGCCCCGTCTTCCTCGACAATGACGCCAATCTGGTGGCCAAGGCGGAACACCTCTTTGGCAAGGCACGCAATGAAAGCGACTTTGTTGTCATCACCGTCGAACACGGTGTGGGCATGGGGATCATTTCAGGCGGCAAGATCTATCGCGGCGCACGCGGCTGTGGGGCGGAATTTGGCCACACCAAAGTCCAGCTTGAAGGGGCTCTGTGTCAATGTGGCCAGCGTGGGTGCCTCGAAGCCTATGTCGGGGATTACGCCCTGCTGCGTGAGGCCAACATCATGGACCGGGACCGCCCACTGAGCCATATCACAGAGCTTGTGAAAAACGCCGAATCCGGTGACCCGCTGGCCCAGTCCATCTTTGAAC
Organism: Pelagimonas sp.; assembly: GCA_049116335.1. Classification (GTDB taxonomy): domain Bacteria; phylum Pseudomonadota; class Alphaproteobacteria; order Rhodobacterales; family Rhodobacteraceae; genus CANMIH01. The sequence continues at coordinate 64,250 of JAGDYZ010000021.1, forward strand.
GGGCTGGTCGCATGTTTGCGCTTGGCCTGGCAAATGTCGTCAATATTTTTGACCCCAAGCTGATTATTCTCTCCGGCGGGCGGCTGTCGTTTGACTATCTCAGCGCGGACCGCGTTGCGGAACAGATGCGCAATTCTGTCATTCAGATCGATGCCCCCCTGCCAGAGATTCGCATTCACGCCTGGGGTGACGAGATGTGGGCCAAGGGGGCAGCCGCCTATGCCATCGAAGAAGTCTCCGCTCTGAAGGTCAAGGAGCTGTCGAAAGATGCGGCCTAAAGTTTTCGTTCTGGCGCTGAGCCTCGCAACACCCGCCATGGCCGACCCGAGCTTTATCCCACGTGAGATCCCCTCACACGTCTACACCGGCGGATGGGAGCATTACGTCGGTGGTGGCGTCGCCGCCTTTGATTGCTCGGGTGATGGATTGCCCGAACTTTTTGCGGCCGGAGGCGATTCCCCCTCGCAACTTTTTCTGAATGCGCCGGGGATGACTTTTTCAGAAGAAACACCGGATACTCTGGCCCTGACCGGGCTGACAGGGGCCTATCCCATCGACATCGATGGAGATGACATTCTGGATCTGGCGCTTCTGCGGGCTGGTCCCGACAAATTGATGCGCGGTTTGGGCAAGTGTCAGTTCACCGAATTTGACCTTGGGTTTTCCAGCGGTGATCACTGGACCACCGCCTTTTCAGCAACCTGGGAGCCTGGGCAGATCCTGCCCACATTGGCCTTTGGCACCTATGTTGATCGCAGCGACCCAGAGGGTCCATTTGAAGCCTGCGATGACACGCTGCTGTATCGTCCAGAGGGCGATCGGTTTGGCGACCCGCTTCGCCTGACAGGTCATTGTGCGCTCTCCATGCTCTTTACCGACTGGTCCCGCACAGGTCGTCAGGATCTTCGGGTGTCAAATGACCGGCACTATTACGTGCGCGACGGTGAGGAACAGCTTTGGGCGATGGAACAGACCCCGCGCCTCTATGAAGCGGCGGATGGATGGCAGCGCACCCAGATCTGGGGCATGGGCATTGCCTCGCGTGATCTCTCAGGTGATGGATTTGCTGATATATATCTGACCTCGATGGGCGACCAGAAGTTTCAGACCTTTGACGGCGCCGCCAACGCGCCCACATATCGCGATGCCACCTATGACCGGGGCACCACCGCACATCGCCCGCACACGGGTGGGGATGGACGGCCATCAACCGGATGGCATGCGGCCTTTGGTGATGTAAACAACGATGGGCTGGACGATATTTTTGTTGCCAAAGGCAATGTCGAACTCATGCCCTCCGCCGCGATGAAAGACCCCAATTCTTTGCTGATGCAGACACTTGATGGGCGGTTTTCCGAAGGATCCACCGCCGCAGGGGTGGCCAGCATGGCAAAAAGCCGAGGCGCCGCTTTGATCGATCTGGATCTGGATGGCGATTTGGATCTGGCCGTGGTCAACCGGGGGTCAGATCTGGAACTCTTTGAAAACACGAGTGCCGGTGGCAATTGGATTACCGTTTCAGTGCAGCAGACCGGCCCAAACCGCAATGCGATTGGCGCACATCTCGAAGTCTGCTTTGCGGATCGCTGTCACATCCGCGAACGAACCATCGGCGGCGGCCATGCCTCAGGTCAATCAGCACCTGAACATTTCGGACTGGGAGCCGCGACTTCGGCCAGATTGCGGGTTATCTGGCCTGACCAACGCACCTCTGACTGGCAAAATGCCAAGGCCAATACGGCGGTTGAGATCACACGCGACTGACTGCGTCCAAATGCGCGCGAAGCAGCGGCAACACCTCGTCCGGGCATTCTTCGACAAGGAAATGCCCGGCCTCGATGCCTTGCCCCCGGGCCTGCGGGAACCAGTTTTGCCAGAGGGTTACGGGGTCTTCATGCAGATCAACAACACCACGCGTCCCCCAGAGCACCAGACCGGGCAGATCAACCTGCCGCCCGAGATCGGCGCGATCGATGTCCAGATCATCATAGGCCCCCGCGCGATAGTCACCGCACCACGCGCGAACCACCTCGGGCCTGCGTGCCGCCGCCTCGTAGTCTGACAGCGCCTCGGGGTGAAACATCTCAATCTGCCCTGACAGAGCGCCCAGCGCGTTGCGCAGGTAAAACACCGGATCCGAGTTAATAAGGCGCTGCGGCATGTCACCGGGTTGGGCCAGAAATCCCCAATGGTAGTAGCGCTTGGCCAGTTCCGCATCCATCAGACGCCAGACATCCAGCGTTGGCAGAATGTCCAAGATCGCCACCGAGCGCAGCCGGTCCGGCGCATCCAGCACCATCCGATGCGACACCCGCGCGCCCCGGTCATGCCCGATGAGATCAAAGCGCTCTTCGCCAAGCGCCGACATCACCGCCAACATATCCCCCGCCATGGCCCGAAAGGTGAAATCCTCGTTGTGACACACCGAGGCCCCATATCCCCGCAAATCCGCGACGATCACCCGATAGGACTTCGCAAGCTCTGGCGCCATTTGATGCCACATCGCGTGGCTTTGCGGATATCCGTGCAGCAGCAGTAGCGCCGGACCAGATCCCCCAACACGCAGGTGAATAGAGGCGCCCTCCACATCAATGACGTGCGATTGGAACTCTTCAAACATGGCTGGCCTCAAGTGCTAAAAGCCAAAAGTGGACCGTTAGCGATCCACGGGCAAGCCACTTGGCACGGATTCCGGCACACCCATCCGATTTTGCCAGTCCAAATCCTCAAGCGATTTCAGAAAGGCCAGAATGGCGGCAATATCACCATCGTTTAAAACCACCGGCTCCAGATCGCTGGCCGCGGCAATTTTAGTGAGCTCGGCCAAATCCCCCTGCGCTTTCCAGTCATCTGCGCCGTCAAGCTTTAGGAACACCGCCTTGTCGCCTTGGTACCCCATAAGCGAAGGCACAGGATCGAGGTGGTGGCGCACCATATCCGACAGCTCGGCATAAGCCCCATCATGCCCATAGGGCGCGGTCAGGGTCACATTGCGCAACGAGGGCGTGCGGAACGCATAGGCATCTTCGGCCTGCCCCGTCACCCGCATCCGGCCCTCATCCCGCGCATGGTTTTCGAACCGTGCCGCTTTGCCAGGGCCGACCTGCGGCAGTGCAATTGCATGGAAACTGTGATCGGTCTGAAACCAGCCCGAATGGCAGGTCGCACACTGCGCCTGGCCGTAAAACAACGCTCGGCCCAGTTCGGCCTGCGCGGTCAAAGGTGTGCCTTCAATCAGATAACGATCAAAGGGACTGTTCACCGCGCGCCATTCCACATCCATAAAGGCCCCAAGCGCATTGGCGATCTCGACATAGCGGATTTCACTCCCCTCACCATAGATCCCATCAAACAAGGGACGGTACCCAGGCTCGGCGGCCACACGGGCCGCAATCCGATCCCAGGCCTCAAAGCTCTGCCCAAGGCGCACGGCCTCGGCCACTTCGTTTTCCGAATAGTGCCCCGCCATCTCATCGGCGGACAACACGGGGAACATGGATTGCGCCGCGAGAATGCTGTCGAGCCCCTCTGGCAAAGCCACCCCCAGCGGATTGCGCATCCCTCCGGGTTGGCTCGGGTCAATTTCCAGCCGACCATCGTGGAACATCACGCTATATTCCGTGGCCCCGAGGTTAAACAAGGCCGGTGCATTGCGGGGGATACGTTGCTCGGGCACATTGTCTGGCCCCGCGACATGGCGATTGCGCCCCAACCCAACGGCCCCCTCGCCCAGTGACAAAGACACCGCATCCGCCGTGCCCATTTTTGGATGATGGCATGTGGCGCAGGCAATGTTGCGGTTGCCGGACAGGATCGGATCATAAAACAGCAGCTGACCCAAAGACACTTTGGCCGGATCATGCTCAGGAAAGACTGGCAGGGCGAGATCCTGCGCCATCACCACCCCCGGCCAAAGCGCAACAACCATCCACCGCATCACACAACATCCTTCATCACTGGGTACAACCTGGTGAACCGATGATAGGCCGCGTCATAGGCCTCTCGCAAGTCATCCCGAGGGTGGATGGTGCCTGCTATTTTTGGCCGGGTCATAACGGTTTCGGGCCTCTCTCCCGTCACGGCAACACGCGCCAGATGTGCCGCCCCCAGTGCAGCGCCAAACTCTCCTGCGTCGGGATGATCCAGCGGCAGGTCCAAAACAGTGGCCAGTGTTTCGACCCAGAATGCCGATTTTGTGCCCCCGCCAATTGCCAAAACTGACTTCAAGTCCGTGCCCGTGGCCTTTAGCGCCTCATGACAGTCACGCAGAGCAAAACACACGCCCTCCATCACCGCCTGCACCAAGGTGGCGTCATCCGTGTCGACACCCAAGCCAACAAAAGCACCGCGAATATCGCTGTCATTATGCGGCGTGCGCTCCCCGGACAGGTAAGGCAGGAACAAAACATGTGAGGGGCCGGTCACGTCTCCTAATAGCCCGGCCAGCTCTGCGGGCGTCTTTTTCAAGCGTTTGGACAACCAGTTCAGGCAATCCGTCGCGGCCAGAATAACCCCCATCTGATACCAGCGATCCGGTACCGCATGGCAAAAGGTATGCACCGCCGTCGCCGGATCAGGCGCAAAGCTGTCCTTCGCCGCCAACAACACTCCAGAGGTCCCCAGCGACACAAACCCCTGACCCTCAGCAAAACACCCAACACCACAGGCCGCCACGGCATTGTCCGCCCCTCCCGCGGCAACCGTCACAGGACCGGAGATACCCCAGTCCGCCATAAGCGGCGCGCGAAGATCCCCAACGCGCGCGCAGCCCTCAACCACGCGCGGCATCTGATCCGCCCGCATCCCACTGGCCACAAGCAGATCATCCGACCAGGCACGCGCGCCGGTGTCGAGCCAAGACGATCCAGAGGCATCTGACATATCGCTGACCACCTCGCCCGTCATCCACATGACCAGATAGTCTTTGGGCAACAATACCTTATCGATGCGGGCAAACAGATCGGGCTCATGTTCGGCCATCCATGCCAGTTTGGGGGCCGTGAAACCGGGGAACACGATATTGCCCGACACCTCACGCACCCCCGGCGTGCCGTCAAGCTTGGCCGCTTGCTCTGCCGACCGGGTATCGTTCCACAAAATGCAAGGTCGGATGACGTCACCCTGCCCATCCAGTGCCACAGCTCCATGCATATGCCCCGACAGCCCAATGCCTTTTAACGCAGCCATGGCGTCTGGGGCTTTGTCACGCAGCGCGGTCATGACCGACCCACAGGCCAGAATCCAATCGGATGGGTCCTGCTCGCTCCAACCAGGATGCGGGTGGCGTACCTCATAGTGGGCTTCCGCCTCGGCCACTGCCACACCGCCATCATCGACCAACAGGGCGCGCAGTCCCGAGGTCCCCAGATCAAGACCTAAATACATGCTGTTCTCCCCATACGGCATTATTTAATTCATCACGCAAAATAAACAGAGGGCATCCCTTCTGTCAAACCTCTTCAGCCTCGCAAGGCAGGCGGAAACCTGCGCCAAATTGGCTCTTATAAGGGGACCAAGTGACGATCATCGGTCTCAAAGGGCACAAGCCATCTTGACCCGTTCAAGAATCCACCGCATATGCCGTGGCATGACGCCTCTTGATCGCATCCGCAATTTCTCCATCGTAGCCCACATCGACCACGGGAAATCCACCCTGGCCGATAGGCTTATTCAGCAAACCGGCACCGTTAAAGAGCGGGACATGCAGGCACAACTGCTCGATTCCATGGATATCGAGCGGGAGCGCGGCATCACCATCAAAGCCAACACCGTGCGGATTGACTACACCGCAGCGGATGGCAACGATTATGTGCTGAACCTGATCGACACCCCCGGCCACGTGGACTTTGCCTATGAAGTCTCGCGTTCGATGAAAGCCGTTGAGGGCTCGCTTCTGGTTGTTGACGCCTCCCAAGGGGTTGAGGCGCAGACATTGGCGAACGTCTATACCGCTATTGAGGCCGACCACGAGATCGTGCCGGTTCTGAACAAGGTGGATCTGCCCGCCGCCGAACCCGACCGTGTGGCCGAACAGATTGAAGACGTGATTGGCATTGACGCCTCGGACGCCTGCCTGATTTCGGCGAAAACCGGCATCGGCATCCCGGACGTGCTCGAAGCCATCGTCACCCGCCTGCCCTCACCCGAATCCGGTGACCCCGACGCGCCTTTGAAAGCCATGCTGGTAGACAGCTGGTACGACCCCTATCTGGGTGTTGTTGTGCTGGTGCGCGTCATGGATGGTCAGCTGAAAAAGGGTGACATCATCCGCATGATGCAGACCGACGCGCGCTATAGTGTCGACCGCATTGGCGTCTTCCGTCCGCAGATGGAAAACATCGATATTCTTGGTCCCGGCGAGATCGGCTTCCTGACCGCCTCGATCAAACAGGTGCGCGACACCCGCGTGGGTGACACCATCACCCATGACAAACGCCGCACCAAAACCGCGCTGGAAGGCTTTAAACCCGCCCAGCCTGTGGTATTCTGTGGCCTGTTCCCGGTCGACACCGCCGAATTCGAAGACATGCGCACAGCGATTGAAAAGCTGGCGCTGAACGACGCCTCCTTCTCCTATGAGATGGAGACCTCAGCGGCACTTGGCTTTGGCTTCCGCTGTGGCTTCCTTGGTCTGCTGCACCTCGAAGTGATCCGCGACCGGATTGAACGCGAATACAACATCGATCTGATCACCACCGCGCCCTCGGTGATCTATCACGTCTATCTGAAAGACGGGACCATGATCGATCTGCACAACCCGGCCGATATGCCCGACCCGTCCACCATCGACCATCTGGAAGAGCCGCGCATCAAAGCCACCATCATGGTGCCTGATGAGTATCTGGGCGATGTGCTGAAACTCTGTCAGGACCGTCGCGGCATTCAGCTTGATCTGACCTATGCGGGCTCACGCGCCATGGCGGTCTATGACCTGCCGCTGAACGAAGTGGTGTTTGACTTCTACGACCGTCTGAAATCGGTGACCAAGGGCTATGCCTCGTTTGATTACCAGATGGAAGAGTACCGCGAAGACAGTCTGGTCAAGATGTCGGTCCTTGTGAACGACGAACCTGTGGATGCGCTCTCGACCATGGTACACCGCGACCGGGCCGAAACCCGAGGCCGCGCCATGTGTGAAAAGCTTAAGGATCTGATCCCGCGCCACATGTTCAAAATCCCGATTCAGGCGGCGATCGGCGGCAAGGTGATTGCCCGCGAAACTCTCTCGGCGATGCGCAAGGACGTGACCGCGAAATGTTACGGCGGCGACGCCACCCGGAAGAAAAAGCTTCTGGAGAAACAGAAGGCCGGTAAGAAAAAGATGCGGCAGTTCGGCAAGGTCGACATCCCGCAAGAGGCCTTTATCTCGGCGCTCAAAATGGACAACTAAAAGAAAACCCGGCCCAGCGCCGGGTTTTTTCTTTGCCTCGCCGACCAAGTCCTTGCTTCGGAACAAAAACGCTGTTTCACTCCGCCAATTATTTTATTCGTTCTGGAGTGAACTTTGTTTCCTATCTGGCTTCCTACACGCCTGTATCGGTACCGCGGTGCAAATTCCGACCATTTCACTGAAGAGTTGAAAAACTTAGCGAACAATCGAGTTTGGCTAAACAATATTAATCAGCAGAATGATCCATTTGAGGGAGAACTGTTGTTTCGGGCGGAGAGCAGCCACATTTTTAGGAACGAAGTCAGCAAACTCAAAACTCACCTAACAGACACCTTAGAAATAGAAGACTTGCTGCCTGATCAGATAAGCGATGCTGAAATCAACGAGGCTCACCTAAACTGCCCCCTGTTTGCAAAAAAAAGTGACCGAACAAGTGATCCAGGCTTCGTTCTCCAAATCGTGGCAAAATCAATTGATGTGGGCACACTACGCAGATGGCTTTAAAGGCCTCTGCCTAGAATTTGAGTTTGACTATAGCAGGATCAACGTTGACGGGCCGCCGTTCGCACAAGTTCAATATTGGTCTGACCATCCACCAAACTACACCGCATCAGACTTATTCGCTCAATTGCACCTGAGCACAAAGATTTCGGAAATCCTTGATGACAAAAAGGCAAGCGCCTTGGCCGATATCGCCCATGAAAAGATGAAACTTGCTGTAACCTCAAAGAGTTCTGCCTGGAGTTATGAAGAGAGGTATCGAATGGTCAAAGTTGACGGCATTCCATACTACTATGACGTCCCGAACTACAAACTGTCCGGTATCATCTTTGGCACACGCATTGATGGCATCAAGAAATCAAAAGTAATTCGGGCTCTAGGCCCTGACCTTCGTTATTCTCAGTTGGAGCTAGTTCCCAACCGATATGGTTTTTCACGAAACCAAATCCTGCCTCGCAATATTAGAGCAATTGCAGAACCCCAATCGTAACGCTTTCAGCGCAACCTCCAAAGCCAAGGTTATGCGCCCGGCGGATCGGGATCCAGATAGGGGGGATCGAGCGGTGGGTCGATGCCTCCACCTCCGCCGGGCGGCGTTGGGTCGGGGGGGATCTCTCCTCCTGCACCGGGCGGTGTTTCAGGAGACACTTCGCTTTGCTGCTCTTCTTCATCCCCACCAGTGGCCTGCGCCTGCATGCCCTTTTCCTGCGCCTCAAGGAAGGTCACCAGCGCGGGCAGCGGCGGGTCATTGTCTTCGATAAAGAGCTTCACGCGGCGCATCGCGTCTTGTTTGTCACCCACAGAGAGATGCCGCAGGTCCCGATGGGTGTTCCAGCGCGGCCCGCCCAGCCAGACCGCCGCATACATCACTTTGGCGCGCAGCGGAGGTGTGCCACCGGTGATCAACCCGTCGTAGAACATGCGGTGCACGTCTTCCCATCGGCCATCATGAAAGCGCAGGCCCGTCTCATTGCCGACCCCACAATAGGCATCATGCACAGCCGCGGCCTGAATAAACTCGGGCGCGGTGGGCTGACCCACGATTGTGACAAAGATCTCGGGGATCGAGGCCCCATCCGTCAAAGTGCCCTTTGGCGCAACCCAGTTTCGGCCTCGGGCATCTGTGAAGTTGAGCTCATCCGCAGTGGGGAAAAACTGATACGACCGGCGCGGCAGCACCCGTGGCTCTGGGTCAACGCGCAGGGTGCCCTGATCAAACGCACAGCCATCGGGGCGCGTGCGGCAGGACACTTCCGGTTCGGCGTTTTGCGCCACCTGAGCAGACATACGCTCGAGGGTGTCACATCCAGCCAAAGCCAGCAGGCAAATCGGGCCAAACAGCGCTCTCAGCATTTTCAATCCGTTGAAACTCAATCTTTTTGCCCTCCTAACGCGGCGTCACGGAAGGGACAAGTGTCACGCAGGGTCATGGATCACGCAGCTGGCTGATACAGATCAAAGCAAAAGCATACGCCAAACTGTAGGGTTCCTTTAGAAACTCACAGGAGGCCCAGATGCTTCGCCTTGCAGGTATGCTCTATTCGCTGATCGGCACCAGTTTGGCCGGTTCTTGTATCATCGCCGTGTTGGTGATGGGACACGACACCCTCATTCCCATTCTTGCGGCGGCGGCCGTGGGCTTTGTGTTGGCCCTACCCGTAACCTGGGGCGTAGCCAAAGCGATTTACGCCAGCTGATCCAACAGCCCAGCGGCGCAGATCTCAACCAGATCCAGCGTGCCGTCAAAGTCGCGGGTGTAATAGGGGTCTGGCACGTGGTCGGCCCTGGTCTGCGGCGCGTAGTCGGTGAACAGCGCCAGTCCGGCCCCCTGACCGCGCCCCTGCGCCATTCGCATGAGATTGGCGAGATTGGCGAGATTGTCTGCGTCCATGGCGATGATCAGATCAAAAGCGTCAAAATCACCTTTGGTGACCTGACGCGCGCGCAAGTCTGAGAGGTCATATCCGCGCCGCGCCGCCGCCTCTTGCATTGGGCCATAGGGTGGCTCACCAGCGTGCCAGGCTCCGGTGCCCGCGCTGTCCAGCGTGACATCCAGACCACGCTTGGCCGCCATCTGACGCACCACCCCTTCGGCCGAGGGAGAGCGACATATATTTCCAAGACAGACGAAGAGGATGCGATGAGTCATACCTCTGACTACGCGCGAGTGCGCGCGACAACAAGGGGGCGGAGATGGAGAAGATTGTCATTCTGACCGGGGCGGGCCTATCTGCAGAAAGCGGTCTTGGCACCTTTCGCGATGAGGGCGGGCTTTGGGCGCAGCACCGCATCGAAGATGTCGCCACGCCCGAGGGCTTTGCTCGCAATCCTCAGTTGGTGCATGATTTTTACAACGCCCGCCGCGCTCAGGCCGCCGAGGCCACCCCCAATGACGCCCATCACGCACTGGCCCGCCTGCAACGCGAGTTTGATGGCGAAGTGGTGATTGTCACCCAAAACGTGGATGGCCTGCATGAAAAGGCGGGGTCTTCAGTGATCCATATGCATGGCGCTCTGGCAGGCGCGCTCTGTGCCAGCTGTGATCACCGCTGGCCCGCGCCGCTCGAAATGGCCCCCGGACAGATCTGCCCGTCATGTGGCGCGCCACAGGGGCGGCCCGACATCGTCTGGTTTGGCGAAATGCCCTATTTTATGGATGAGATCGCCGAGCATCTCGCGGGGTGTACGGTCTTTGCCGCCATCGGCACCTCGGGACAGGTCTATCCCGCCGCAGGCTTTGTGCAAGAGGCGCGCTATGCGGGCGCAGATACGATCGAGTTGAACCTGAATTCCACCGACGTGTCCGGCGCCTTCACCCGCCACCTGATCGGGCCAGCCTCGGAAATTGTGCCCCAGTGGGTCGCAGAGCTGGTGTAAGACATGTTGCAGATGTCTCGGCTTGAGGGGCTCGACCTCGCGCGGTTTATGGCCTTTGTTGGCATGGTTATCGTCAATTTCAAAGTCGTCATGGTCACCGACACCAGCACGGGGATTTTGGCCACGCTCACCGCCGCGCTTGAGGGTCGCGCCGCAGCGACCTTTGTGGTGCTGGCCGGGGTTGGGCTTGGGCTTGCCGGGGCGCGGGGTCTGGATCGGACACTCCATGTCACCCTCAAACGCGCCCTGTTTCTGATGGTGCTTGGACTGTTGAACATGACAATCTTCGACGCCGATATTCTGCACTATTATGCAGCCTATTTCCTGTTTGGCGTCTTGCTCTTGCCGCTTGGCAGCCGCGCGTTGATCGGCACTGTGGTGGCACTGAACTTGCTGTTTTGTGGCATGGTGCTAACCTTGAACTATGAGGCCGGGTGGGAATGGACCAGCTACAGTTATTCCGGGTTCTGGACACCCACCGGGTTTCTACGCAATCTGTTTTTCAACGGATGGCACCCCGTCATTCCCTGGCTGGGCTTTTTGCTGTTTGGTATTGTGCTCGGCCGCCAGCCCCTGTCGCGGCGGCGCGTTCAGGCGGCGCTTGCCACCGGCGGCGTCTGTGCTCTGGGGCTGGCCGAATTGCTCAGCACCCTGTTGACCCCGATCTTTGCGGCACTGGACCCCGAGCTGGCGGATCTGGCGACAACATCCCCCATTCCGCCCATGCCGCTTTATTCACTGGCCGGAATTGGCGCGGCCTGTGCTGTGATTGGTGTCAGCCCTCTGCTGGCCCCCGCACTGCAGCGGTTGAACCTGTTGCAGGCAATAACCCCCGCCGGGCGACAAACGCTGACACTTTATGTGGCCCATATCGTGTTGGGCATGGGCACGCTTGAGGCGTTGGGGATGCTGGGTGGTCAGAGCCTTGCGCAATCGGTCACCGCATCTTTGGTCTTTTGTGCGCTTGCAACCCTCTACGCCTGGGTCTGGGCGCGCTGGTTCAAACGCGGCCCCATTGAGGCCCTGATGCGCAAAACCGCCGGCTAGGCATGAAAAAGGCGGGGTTCCCCCCGCCTCATGTCTACGTTGAACGCAAAGCTCAGTTGCCGTGCTTCATGCCGCCATGGGCATCCTGACGCTTGAGATCAACGGGGATCTCAACAACCTGTTCGCCCGCCTTTTCAAAGGTGAATGTCACGCTCACGGTGTCGCCGTCGTTCAGGCTGCGCTTGAGCCCCATGAACATCACATGGTCGCCGCCGCGCTTGAGCATATGCATGCCGCCCGCCGGGATCACAAAGCCCTCTTCGACATGCATCATCTTCATCACGCCGTCGCCCAGATCTTTGTGGGTGTGCAGCTCGGTGCGGTGCGCGACGTCCGAGGACACCGAGACAAGACGGTCATCCGCATCCCCGGTGTTTTCGATCATCATAAAGGCCGCGCCCGCTTTGGCAGCTTTGCCAGCCGCCCGCGCATAGGCGTCTTTGACCACAACCTCGGCCATCGCAGCCGAACCCATCAGCGCAGCCACAGCCGCACCCGCGAAAAGAGTCGCAAATTTCATTTTGGTATTTCCTATCTGTCAGTCAGTTGAAGGGTGGAAGGTCACACCATCAACGGCGGCCCACGTGCGGTGGCCGCAGGCGCTTCGCGCCCTGTGATCTGAACAGAGGTCCATTCGGTCTGGGTCCGATACCAGACGCCATGGGGCATTGGAGGGGGCGGCAGGTCGGTGACAGCCGCAAACAGCGACAGCGCACTCTCGGGACAAAGATGTGCGGGCCCAGTCGGGTTGCCCTCGGCATCCACCAGAACGGTGGCCACACCCATGCCATGACAGATCACAATCTGATCGACAGGCAAAGTCTGTCCGCGTGCCACCGCCATGGTCAGGCTGGTGGCCGTCAGAATCATGGCCAGGAACAGGCCGCTCAGAGATCGCAACAGGACGGACATCACGGAAATCTATACGCCTGAGATTTCGAAACCAAAACCCCGAAAAGCAAACAGCCCCGCGACGGCAACGTCGCAGGGCTGTTCGGATCAGATGATCTTAGAAAAACTTAGGCGGCTGCCTGAGCTTTTGCGATCTCTTTTTTCACCTTCAGAGCGGTTGCGCTCAGCTCGGTGTCTTTTGCTTTCGCCAGGAACTTGTCCAGACCACCACGGTGGTCAACCGAACGCAGGGCGTGCGCCGAAATGCGCAGTTTGATGCCACGGCCCAGAGTCTCGGACTGCAGGGTTACGTCGTTCAGGTTCGGCAGAAAGCGACGCTTGGTTTTGTTGTTGGCGTGGCTAACATTGTTGCCCACCATCGGGCCTTTACCGGTCAGTTCGCATACACGCGACATAGGGTCATCCTCATCTTGCGGGCAAGGATGGGCCTTGCCAATCTCTGCCCCGGACCGAGGTCCGCAGGCTAACATCAAAGGGCGCCACGCGGGGCGCCCGGAATCTCGTTCGCAGGGCTATACGCCTGCGGGGGATTAGCGTCAAGCCCGACCCAGAGGTCTGGCGGCTGAATCTCGGGACCAAGCCGAAAAATATGCCCCTTAGCGCCCCATATAGACGGTCAACAGCTGTTCAGCGGCCTGAGAGGGCGACATATCCCCCGATTCGACCTGCTGTGCCATGGATTTCATCGCGCCGCGCATCGGTTCCTGGTTCAAACGCGCCAGCAAACGATCGCGCACTTCGGCCTCAAACCAATAGCGCGCCTGCGCCACACGGCGCGATTCGAAATGCCCCTCGCTGCGGCGCCAGTCCGTCAGTTCCTGCATCTCACTCCAGGCGGATTCCAAGCCATTCTCTTCCAGCGCGGACACAGTCATGGCCTTAGGGAACGTTTCCGGGTCATAGACGCGTTTGCGCAAGAGACGCAGCGCGCCCGAGTAATCGGCGCAGGTGCGCATGGCCGTTGTCTTCAGATCCCCGTCGGCTTTGTTGATGATCAGAATATCCGCCATCTCCATAATGCCGCGTTTGACGCCTTGAAGCTCATCGCCGCCCGCCGGTGCGAGCAACAGCAGGAACAGATCGGACATTTCCGCCACCATGGTCTCGGACTGCCCCACCCCCACGGTTTCAATCAGGATCACGTCAAAGCCTGCGGCCTCACAGAGATCAATCGCCTCACGGGTGCGGCGTGCCACACCACCCAACTGGGTTTGTGAGGGCGAGGGTCGGATAAAGGCATTGCGGTCCCGGCTGAGACGCTCCATCCGGGTTTTGTCGCCCAGGATCGAGCCACCCGACCGCGCTGAGCTGGGATCAACGGCCAGAACGGCAACCCGCAGCCCCTGCCCCGTCAACAGACAGCCAAAACTCTCGATAAAGGTGGATTTGCCGACACCGGGCGTGCCGGACAAACCAATGCGCAGCGCCTGACGTCCGTGACCGCGTAGAGTGTCGAGCAATTCCAGCGCCTGCGCCCGGTGATCATCTCGCCCGCTTTCCACCAATGTGATGGCGCGTGCCAGCGCCCGGCGGTTTCCGGCAAGGATCTGCTCGGCCATTTCGTTAAAATCTGTCATGTCGCGCACCGCACTCCCCCCGTGGTCCGGAGGTATTTGTGCCCCGCCAAACAGGCACTTGTCCAGTGGCCCCGCCGCCGCAGGCGAACTTGATTAAAATCCGTTAATAATCGCGCATAGGTAGTGCGCACACCGCCACATTCTTGCCGCATTTCGCACCGATTCAATCCTTGTTTTCGGCTCAATTCCCCATTGGCCACCACCAAATCGCAAGGATATGTGCAATGGCGACCTTTCTCGACACTTTGAACCGCATCGCAGATCTGATCCGCACGGACCCCGGCCTCGCGGTCAATGCCTCTGCCGCAGATATCGAGGCCGGCGCGCAGGCCGCCGAGGCGATCAATGGCCTGATTGCCGAGGCCATCACCGCGCTTTCCCTCAACGAAGATGGGCAAATCAGCCCCGATGATGTGCTGGCCATCAGCAGCTACATCCGCAGCGATGCCGACCGTCTTGCCACGTTCACCGCCGCCCATGGCGATGACGCAGGCCGGGGCGAAACCGGGTTTCATCTGGTGCAGAACGACGGTGGCGCGCTGCGCTTTCAGGGCAAAAACCTGATCAACACGGTCATCGACGCCATTTATCACATCGGCTTTGCCAATGATGGCACACGCTTTGTGAACGAAGACGACAAGGCCAATGAAAAAGTGACCGATATCGCGGGATGGTTGAACCACTTTCTCAACGGCGACACCATCAAATTTGGCACCGATGGTAATGATGTGCTGCGCAGCGGGGATTACTCCAACCCGCTCTCTGATGCCGCCAATGAGCTGTTTCTGGCCGGAGCAGGCAACGACAAGGTGATCGCCAAGGAGGGCGACGACACCGTGGATGCCGGCGCAGGGGATGACCGTGTTGTCCTCGGTGAGGGCAATGACGTGGCCTTTGGCGGCACAGGACACGACCGTATCTGGGGACAAGAGGGCAATGACGCCATCGACGGCGGCGACGGCAACGACAAACTTGGCGGTGGCACCGGCGACGACACCTTGATGGGCGGCGACGGCATGGACCGCGCCTGGGGGGGCGAAGGCAATGATGTCATTGACGGTGGGGACGGAGATGACCGTCTCAGCGGCCAGGACGGCGACGACGACATCACCGGCGGCGAAGGGGACGACCGGGCCTCGGGTGGTGACGGCAACGACAAAATCTCGGGCGATGCGGGCAATGACCGGCTCTGGGGTCATGATGGCGATGACACGCTGGATGGCGGCGACGGGCACGACCGTCTGGGCGGCCACAATGGCGACGACGACATGTCAGGCGGTGCGGGCAATGACAAGCTCTGGGGCGGCGATGGCAATGATACCGTTGACGGCGGCACCGGCGATGACACGCTGGCCGGACATGACGGCGACGACATCCTGACCGCAGGTGACGGACACGACCGCGCCTGGGGCGGTGAGGGGGACGACCAGATTGACGGCGGAGATGGCAACGACAAACTGGGCGGCCATGACGGCAACGACATGATCCTCGGCGGGGCCGGATATGACAAGCTCTATGGTCATGACGGCGATGATGTGTTGATCGGCGGAATGGACGAAGACACCATTTCCGGCGGCAATGGCAACGACGAAATCATCGGCGGTCACGATGGTGACAAGCTTTATGGCGGGGCTGGCGAAGACTTTATCGACGGCGGCATTGGCCGCGATCATATCCACGCCGGAGAAGGCAGCGACACCATTCTGGGCGGGGCCGAGGCCGATCACATCCGCCTGTGGGACCGCGATGATGAACGCGATGTTGTGATCTTCAATCAGGGCGACAGCGGTGTGGACGATGGGCAGATCGACTTTATCAAAGGCTTTGCCAGCGGCGAAGACCTGATCAGCCTCACCGACTTTGGCACACTGACCTATATCGGCATGGCCAATTTCACCGGCGGCCACGAGGCGGTGCGCTTTGCCAACAACAAGCTTGAGATCGACAGCGACGGGGACGGCACCGCCGACTTCAAGGTCAACATCAGCGGCAACAAACACCTGATGCGTCACGACTTTGAATTGGACAATCAGCTCAAGTCGCGCTTTGGCAATGACACGGTTGTGGGGACGGACGAGGATGACTCGATCATTTCCCGCTCGGACGCGGGCGAGGTGACCATCGCCCAAGATCCCGATGCGCCGCTGTATTTCGCAGACCAGCCCTATGAAGATGCCGATGATATTCTCACCGGGGGCGGTGGCGCGGATGATTTTGTCTTTCAGGTGGATATCAATGCCACCGAAGAGATCGTGCGCAAACACACCAAAGACAATGGCATGATCAACTGGGCAGGTGTCGCCGGTGAAAACGACAATATGCACGACCACTGGGTGGATGGCATCGGCGATGACACCATCACCGATTTCTCACTGGATGAAGGCGACCAGATCCAGCTGATTGGCCACACCGTTGCGGTGGGGGCGGTGGAACATCTCGACAGCAACAATGACGGCGTCGATGATTTTACCCTGATCACCGTGATCTCGGACCAGGGCGGCAACGGCGGCGCGCATGATCAGGATGTGCTGGGCACCATCACGGTGCAGGGCGATCTGGTGCAGGAGGAGGATATCATAGTCAACGCTGCGCCGCATTTCGGTGTCGTACACACCCTTGATCAGTGGTTGGATATGTTCGCCTAAACCCCACACTTGCGCTCTCTCGTCTCACGCGCCCCTTGCGCCCTCTTCGCTCCTGTGGATAAGGGGCGCGTGACCCAAACATTGCCCATAGACAGCGCCCTGCCCGCGCTTCTCGACGCCCTGCGCTCTGCGGGGCGCGCTGTGCTTCAGGCACCACCCGGTGCAGGTAAAACCACCAAGGTGCCTCTGGCTCTGCTTGAGGCTGGATTGACCACGGGCAAGATCATCATGCTGGAACCCCGTCGGTTGGCTGCGCGCGCCGCCGCCCAGCGTCTGGCTGAAAGCCTTGGGGAAACCACGGGCGAGACCGTGGGCTTCCGCATTCGCGGCGAAAGCAAGGTCTCAAAACACACCCGGATCGAAGTGGTCACCGAAGGCATTCTGACCCGCATGATCCAGTCCGATCCCGAATTGTCCGGCGTGGGCGCGGTGCTGTTTGATGAATTTCACGAACGGTCGCTGAACGCCGATCTGGGCCTGGCGCTCTGTCTGGAAATTGCCGGAGCCCTGCGCGAAGATCTGATCCTGCTGGCCATGTCTGCCACCCTTGATGCCGGTCCCGTGGCCGCCTTGATGGAGGCCCCCATTGTCACGTCAGAGGGCCGGTCCTTCCCCGTCGACACCAAATGGCTGCCCGCGCCCTTGCCGAAACGGGCCCGCTTTGACGAGGCCATGGCCGATCTGATCTTGCAGGCGGCTCAGGAAACCGAAGGCGGCATTCTGGCCTTTCTGCCCGGCGAAGGCGAAATTCGACGGGTGGAGGGATTGCTGAAATCCCGCCTGCCCAAAGACATCAATCTGCGGCCGCTGTTTGGCGCGATGGAACTTTCGGCGCAACGCGCCGCCATCCGCCCCGAAACAGACGGACGGAAATTGGTGCTTGCGACAAGCATTGCCGAAACCTCGCTTACCATTGAAGACATCCGGGTTGTCGTCGACGGTGGCAAAGCCCGTCGCGCGCGCTTTGATCCCGGTTCGGGCATGTCGCGCCTCGTCACCGAAAAAGTCACCAAAGCCGAGGCCACCCAGCGCGCCGGTCGCGCAGGGCGTGTGGCCCCCGGTGTGGCCTATCGCCTGTGGACAAAAGGCGAAGAAGGCGCATTACAAGCCTATCCCCCTGCCGAGATTGAGGCCGCAGACCTGTCTGGGCTGGCGCTTGAACTGGCGCTCTGGGGCGCGGGTCCCGGCGACCTGCCCTTTCTAACCCCGCCACCTGACGGCACTTTTTCCGAGGCCACGGCGCTGTTGCAGATGTTGGGCGCATTGGATGCCAGCGGACGGATCACCGATCACGGTCAGAAACTGGCCCGCCTGCCCCTGCACCCCCGTATTGCACATATGCTATCCCTTTCCGGCTCAGAGGCTGCGAAACTTGCCGCACTCTTGTCGGACCGAGACCCGCTCGCAAATTCATCCACAGACCTCACCTATCGCCTCGAGGCCCTCACCGACCTGCGCCGGTTCACGTCTGAGCGCCCTTTTGGTGTCAATCGCGCCGCGCTGGAACGGATCAAATCCGAGGCCAAGCGCCTGAGATCGGTGGTGAAATCGGAACAATCTACGGGGTACTCCGCCGCTGAGATGGCCGCACTGGCCTATCCCGACCGCATCGGGCTACGCCGCAAAGGCGACACTCCCCGGTTTCAGCTCTCCGGCGGCAAAGGCGCCATTCTGGATGACGCCGACCCGCTAGCCAATCAACGCCTGATTGTGGTGACAGATACGGATGGCAACCCGCGTGAGGCCAAGATCCGACAGGCCATCTCCATCTCGGCAAGTGAATTGCGCGGTCTGTTTGAGGATCAAATCAGCTGGCATGACAGCTGTGCCTGGTCGAAACGGGACCGCCGTGTTGTCGCTCGCAGACAGGAAAAGTTTGGTGCCATCCCGCTGGATGACCGGATCTGGAAAGACGCCCCCGATGACGCCGTGGCCGAAGCCATGTTGGACGGCGTGCGCGATCTGGGTATCACCCTGTCAAATGCCGCCCGCCGGTTTTGCGCCCGCGTGGCATTGGGGCGCGAGGCGGGCATGGACCTGCCCGACATGTCCCCCGACGCGTTGATGACCTCGATTGACGACTGGCTCTTGCCCTATCTCTCGGGGGTGAAAACCGCAGAGGGTTGGAAAAAATTTGACCTGCTGCCCGCGCTGCGGGCGCGGCTGGACTGGGGCCAGATGCAACAGCTCGACAGCGCAATCCCGGCCCATTTCACCACGCCGCTGGGGCGTCAAACCCCGATCGATTACTCGGGTGAACACCCGGAAATCTCGCTGCGGCTACAGGAATTGTTTGGCCAGACCACCCACCCGATGGTGGGCAAAACCCCGCTGCGCGTGACGCTTTTGTCCCCCGCACAGCGCCCGGTTCAGACCACCATGGATCTGCCGGGGTTCTGGTCCGGCTCTTACGCCGATGTGCGCAAAGACATGCGCGCCAAATACCCACGCCACCCCTGGCCCGAAGACCCCACCCAAGCCGACCCAACCCTGCGCGCCAAACCGAGATCTCGCTAATTTTTGGCAGTTTTTAAGATTCGTCTGTCAAAAAGTAGGGGCAATTCCCCTGCTAGAAAGGCGTTTTATGACGACATCGCTGCCCGCTTCGTCCCCCGAGCAAAATGGCCGGTTTGCCATGGCCCCGTATCAACACGGTGCACGGTTTGAACGGCGCGCTGCGCGCCGCAACCCGACAGAGCCCGTGATTTGGGCGGTCATTCTAACCTTTATACCGCTGTTTTGGCTCACCACGGTGGCTTGGTTTGCGCGGGTTGTATTTTAAGTCCAGATCCAGACCTGATTGAGGTCACAGAAATAAAAAAGAGGGGCCCTGTGCCCCTCTTTCTTTTTGATCAGATTAGGTGCCGAGGCACCAGCGCATCACGGCCTTCTGGGCGTGCAGACGGTTCTCTGCCTCGTCCCAGATCACCGAATTTGGTCCATCCATCACTTCGGACGTGACCTCTTCTTCGCGGTGCGCGGGCAGGCAGTGCATAAACAGCGCGTCCGGCTTGGCCGCTTCCATCAGCTTCTGGTTCACCTGATAAGGGCGCAGCATATTGTGCCGCCGCTCTTTCGCGGACTGCGCATCATGCATCGACACCCAGGTGTCCGCGACAATCAGATCCGCGCCCTCAACCGCCTTAAAGGCATCGCGTTCAATGGTGACATTCACCCCTTGATTGCGGGCAAAGCCCACAAATTCCATCTCGGGATCAAGCTGCACCGGACCGGTGAAAGTCAGGTCAAAGCCAAACTGACCCGCCGCATGCAGGAACGAGGCGCAGACATTGTTGCCGTCCCCGGCCCAAACCACCTTTTTGCCCGCAATCGGGCCCCGGTGCTCTTCATAGGTCTGAACATCCGCCATGATCTGGCAGGGGTGGGTGCGGTCAGTCAGACCATTGATCACCGGCACGCTGGCATATTCCGCCATCTCTTCCAGAACCGCTTCGTCAAAGGTGCGGATCATGATCATATCGACATACCGCGACAAAACCCGCGCCGTATCGGCGATGGTTTCGCCATGGCCCAACTGCATATCGCTGCCTGACAGCACCATGGTCTGACCGCCCATCTGGCGCACGCCAACATCAAAAGACACGCGTGTCCGGGTCGAGGGTTTTTCAAAAATCAGTGCAACCATGCGGTCTTTGAGCGGCAGCTCATCGTCGGGCGCCGCCTTTGGGCGGCCCAACCGCTTTGACTTCATCGCTGCTGCGCTGTCGATGATCTGCCGCAACTCGGCTTTGTCGGTTTTGTGGATGTCGAGAAAATGGTTCATATCGGTGTCTTTTCTGAAAGGGGGTCTAGGGGGCGAGGCCCCCAGAGCCTGCGGCTCACCCCCGGAAAATGATGGGCCAGAGGCAACTTAGGCCGGTTGCTGTTCCAATGATGCGGCGGCGGTCTCGAGGCGGGTCAGCGCCTCGGCGATGTCCTCTTCGGTCAGGTTCAACGCGGGCAAGAGGCGCACAACATTGTTGGCTGCAGGCACGGTGATGACCTGCACGTCATATCCTGCCTTGACCACATCGCCACAGGGCACCGAGGCTTTGCAGCGCAGACCCAGCATGAGGCCGGTGCCGCGCACCTCTTCAAAGACATCCGGGTGCGAAGCGACAAGGCTCTCGAGTTTCTGCCGCAGCAGACCGGCCCGTGCATTCACACCCGCCAGAAAATCGTCGTCCGCCACATGGGACATCACCGCATTGCCCACAGCACAGCCCAGCGGATTGCCGCCGTAGGTCGAGCCATGGGTACCTGCAGTCATGCCGCTGGCCGCCTCTTCGGTGGCCAGAACTGCGCCCAGAGGAAAGCCCCCTCCGATACCTTTGGCCACCATCATGATATCCGGTGTGATGCCCGCCCATTCATGGGCAAACAGACGGCCGGTCCGACCAACGCCACATTGCACCTCATCCAGGATCAGCAGAATACCCGCCTCATCACAGATCTTGCGCAGCGCCTTCAGATCGGCATCGGGCATGGGGCGAATGCCACCTTCCCCCTGCACGGGTTCGACCAGAACCGCGGCGGTGTTTTCGGTGATGGCCGCCTTTGTGGCCTCGATGTCGCCCCAAGGCAGATGCACAAAGCCCGGCAGAAGCGGACCAAAGCCTTTGGTCATTTTCTCAGAGCCCGCTGCGGCGATCCCCGCAGATGACCGACCGTGGAAGCTGCCCTCATAGGTGATGATCTCAACCCGGTTTTTCTGGCCTTTGTCATACCAGTATTTCCGCGCCATTTTGACCGCCAGCTCGCAGGCCTCGGTGCCGGAATTGGTGAAAAACACAGTGTCAGCAAAGCTTTTGTCGACCAGTTTGTCGGCCAGCGCCTGCTGTTGTGGGATCTCATAGAGGTTTGAAACATGCCACAGGTTGTTGGCCTGCGAGGTCAGCGCCTCAACCAGATCGGGGTGGGCGTGACCCAGAACATTCACGGCAATGCCCGAGCCCAGATCCAGAAAACGTCGGCCATCGGCCTCGATCAACCAGCTGCCTTCGCCTTTGACGAAATTCAACGGCGCGCGTGCGTAAGTGGGCAGAACGGAAGGGATCATAACGCTGTCCTCAGTGGTGAAGCCCGATTGGTGCCAAGCACATTGGGGGCTGTCAAGTTTTTGAATGTGAGATAGGTGACGCAAAGACACAGGCCGCGCCAATTTGGCACGGGGACAAGAAGAGCTCAGGCTCGTCGGAGGGTCGCTTTGTTCGTCATGGCCGCGTCATTAATCGGGCGCGCCGGGAAAAGCAAGAGGGTTGCGTCACCTGCGGCCGTTTGCGCAACTTTCTATTGGCACAATCACCGCATGATCGGACGCGGTACCAATGAAAACAGGATCTGTCCCGCCCGTTCGGGAATCGCGATTCTAGTGGCGTTTGGGGGTCAGCCCCAAAAAGACAGGCTCTGGCACAGCCTGTTCAGGATCCGCATCAGGCGGCCGCCGTTTTCATCCCCTGCAATCGCGTCTCACTCCCGCCGGTTTCACCGCGCGGGGGCAAAGCCATATGCGCCTGTCACACAAAGGGATCGTCAGGATAGCCAACGCCGTCCAGATACAGCCCAAAGGGTGGACACACCGGCCCACAGGCACCACGTTCCTTGGCCTCAAGCGCGTCGCGCACATCCTCAGGGTCCCACGACCCGGCACCGACCCGTTCCAGAGTACCCACAATAGAGCGCACCTGATTGTGCAGGAAACTGCGGGCACGCAAACGGAACTGAATCTCGATCCCCGCCGGTCCCTGCACCGCTTCAATCGAAATCTCGTCCATGGTTTTCACTGGCGACTGCGCCTGACAGATCATGCTGCGGAAGGTGGTGAAATCGTGATGCCCGATCAGGTGGCTTGCCCCGGCCCGCATGGCCTCGACATCCAGCTCGTGTTTGACCTGCCAGACATGTCCCTCTTCCAGCGTCGCAGGCGCACGGCGGGTCAACAGACGGAACAAATAGCGCCGCTCCATGGCCGAGAACCGCGCGTGCCAGTCATCCGCCACCCGTTCGGCGCGCAGAATTGCCACTGGATTGGGTTTGAGGTGGTAGTTCAGCGCCTCGGACAGGCGGAACGGATCCCAGTCCTTTTCCATGTCGCAATGTGCCACCTGCCCGCGCCCATGCACACCGGCATCGGTTCGACCCGCTGCGGCGATGGTGTGGTCGCGCTTTTCAAGCTTGGCCAGCGCAGCCTCAATGGCCCCCTGAACGGAGGGTTGATCTTTCTGTCGCTGCCATCCCGCAAAGGGACGGCCATCATATTCTACCAATAGTGCGTATCTGGGCATGGGCGGGGCTTAGCCTGTGATGCTCACAGCCGCAAGCGTCTGAGCGCATAGATGAGGATCACCCCCATACCACCTGCCCCCAGCATATAGGGAAGACGCAGCGCCATCTCGCGGCCCAGCGCGGGCTCGCTCACACTGACCATCACCCCCGCCAGAAGCGCGCCGATCGGGGCACCGCCCCAGCCAAAAAAGCGGTACACCGAATTGACCCGCCCCAGGAGATCATCGGGGATCACACGCTGACGATAGGACACCGTGACGATGTTCCACAAAAGCGCAGCAAAGCTTTCGACAAACAGCGCCATGGCAACAACCCAGATCTGGTTGGTCAGCGCGATCAGGGCAAGGCCCAGCGCAATCAGTACAATCGCCACAAAGAGGCTTATCTGATTGCCCATCCAGCCGATGACCTTCGGCCCCCATAGCCCCCCGGACACACCGCCAAAGGCGGCCACAGCCAGAAGCAGACCGTGCTGGGCCGCATCAAGCCCAAGAATATCCTGCGAAATCAGAACAATCAGCGTGAGGCTCATCATCGAAATGAGGTTCATAAAGCCCAGCATCACCGCCAACCGCAGGATCACCGGATGCGCCTTGAGCCAGGTCCAGGCCTCGGCCACCTCTTCTCGGGGTTTGCGCAGGGGCCGCGCAGCGCGCGGGGTCACGGGAATGCGCAGGATCAGTAGCGCCGCCACCAGAAAACTGACCGCGTCCAGCGCGAAAGGCAAGGGAAGCGCCAGCGCAATCAGCACACCGGCCAAAGGCGGGCCTACAAAATGGCCCATGATATGTTCAATGGTCCAGAGCCGCCCATTGGCGACCTCCAGATCCTCTTTGCGCACAATCGACGGCAACAGCGTTTGCGCCGCATTGTCCCGGAGAACCTCTGCGCTGCCAAGACAAAAGGCCAAGGCCGCCAGCGCGGCAATCCACAGGCCCGGCTGCGCGGGCGGAAATTCGGGGATCACCAGGATCACCCCAACGACCAAAGCCGTCAGAACAAAGCGCAGCAGATCGGCATTCACAATCAGGCGCAGACGATTGGCGCGGTCGGTGATCACCCCCGCGGGCAGCGTGAACAACAGCCAGGGCAGGCGCGTGGCAAATCCGACCAGTGAAATCAGAAGTGGATCGCGGGTGATCAGGGAGGCGAGCCATGGAAAGGCCAGTACCGAAACACCGTCACCCAGATTGGTAATAGACGAGGCGAAGAAAAGCCGGGCGAATCCCGGGTTGCGTTTAAATACACTCATGCCGCCACCATGACCTTTGTTTTGGGAAGCACAAGCCGCGCAATTCCCCCTTGTTGTTGCCCTAGCTAAGTGTGGCTTCAATGCTTAGGTTCACAGCATCAAAGAGACGAAAGGCATTTTATGGTGATCAGCACATTGACCAATTCGGTGACCCAAAGTCTGGGCAATGTGACCGATACGCTGTCCGATGCCTTTGGTGAAACCACCATTCGTCTGGGCGTTACCGGCCTGGCGCGGGCCGGCAAAACCGTGTTCATCACCTCGCTGGTTGCCAACCTTCTGGATCGCGGGCGCATGCCGCAACTTGTGGCCCAGTCCGAGGGGCGCATTCTGTCGAGTTATCTTCAGCCCCAGCCCGACGACACGGTGCCGCGTTTTGACTATGAAACGCATCTGGGGGCCTTGACCGCCCGCACACCGCAGTGGCCCGACAGCACCCGCGCGGTTTCAGAGCTGCGCCTCTCGCTGAAACTGCGCCCCAATGGGTTGCTGTCCGGGTTTCAGGGCCCGCGCACGGTGCATCTGGATATCATCGACTATCCCGGTGAATGGCTGTTGGATCTGTCGCTGCTCGACAAATCTTTTGCCGATTGGTCATCGCAGATGCTCACCCGAATGGAGAGCCGCCCCGAGGGCCCCGGCTATGTCGAGATGGCCAAATCCGAACCCGCCGATGCCGATTTTGACGAGACCCGCGCCCGCGCCCTGACCGCGACCTACACAGAGGCGCTGCATGCGGCGCGCAAGGCCGGGTTTTCTGACTGTTCACCGGGGCGGTTCCTGCTGCCCGGCGAACTCGAAGGCTCGCCCGTGCTGACCTTTGCCCCGCTGCCGCCCATGGGCACCCCGCCGCGCCGTTCGCTCTACCGCGAAATGGAACGCCGCTTTGAGGCCTATAAGTCCCGCGTCGTGAAACCCTTCTTTCGCGATCATTTTTCGCGCATCGACCGGCAGGTGGTGTTGGTGGACGCCTTGGGGGCGATCCATGCCGGGCCCCGTGCCGTTGAGGATCTGCGCCAGACCATGGCCGATATTCTCACCGCGTACCGTCCCGGGTTAAACGCGTGGCTCAGCAAGCTTTTGCTGGGCAAGCGGGTGGAAAAGATCCTTTTTGCCGCCACCAAAGCCGATCACCTGCACCACACCCAGCACGCGCGCCTGTCGGCGATTATGGAGGCCATGACCCGCGAAGCCCGCGACCGGGCCCGTTTTGCCGGCGCGGAAACCCAAGCGCTGGCGCTGGCCAGCCTGCGGGCCACCACTGAACAAAGCGTCACCCATCAGGGGCGGGATCTGAATGTCGTGCGCGGCTCCTTGCTGGAAAGTGGCAAACAGGCCGCCTTTTACCCCGGCGAATTGCCAGAAGACCCTGCGCACCTTCTGGGGCCTGCCCGTCAGGGGGCCGAAGGCTGGCTGGATCAGGACTATCAGGTGATGAACTTCGCCCCCGCGCCTCTGACGCTGCACCCCGGCGAAGGCCCGCCCCATATTCGGCTCGACCGCGCGGCCCAGTTTTTGTTTGGAGATAAGTTATGATCCTGCGCCCTGCCCGTTCAACAGATGCCGGCAAGCTTGGCGCGATGATCACACAGGCCGTGGCGGCGCGCGACTGGAAACCGCTATTGCACACCGGCGCCGAAGACATCGCCCATATGGGGCGCCTGATTGACTACGGCTGGGTCATGGTCGCAGAAGACACCCGCGTTCTGGGATTTCTGGCCCGCGAAGAGGATTACATCCACGCCCTGTTTGTGGATGAAACCGCACAAAACCAAGGCGTTGGCTCTGCGCTCTTGCAAGACGCGATGGACAAGCGCAGCAAGCTGGACCTCTGGACCTTTGTCGAGAACACGGGCGCCCAGCGGTTTTACGAGCGTCACGGGTTTTCTGAAACCCACCGCACCGATGGCAGCCGCAATGAAGAGCAGCTGCCTGACATTCATTTTCAATGGGAAGCACCATGACCAAAGGCCCGGTTCTGATCGATCTGGACAGTGACACAACAACGGCCCCCAGTCCCTCAGAGGCCGCGCCGGTCCCTGAACTGCTGTCCGAACCTGCCCCCCAAGGCAAAGCCATGGCCACCGCCGCCGTTCTGGCCGCGCGCAAACCCTCGGCACTGGCGCGCTGGTTCTGGCGATTGCTTATGGCCCTTGTGGGCACGGTGGTGTCCATCGCGGCGTGGAATTACACCACCAGTCTGATCGCCGCCACGCCCTTGCTCGGCTGGGCGGTGACCGGGTTGATTGCGGTCTTTGTGTTTGTCGCGCTGGCCATTGCGGTGAAAGAGGTCGCCGCCTTTGCCCGCCTGTCTCGCTTGGATAAGTTGCAGCATCAGGCCAAAGACGCGCTTGCCAATGATGATCTTGAGGCCGCGCGCCGCTTTAATGACAGTCTGGTGGCGCTCTACGCCGGGCGCGAGGACACCAGTTGGGGCCGGGATCGTCTAAAATCCCGCCGCGATGAGGTGTTTGATGCCGCAGGGCAAATTGCCATGGCCGAGACCGAGCTGATGACCCCGCTTGATCTGGCCGCCCGTGCCGAAGTTGAGGCGGCCGCGCGCCAGGTGGCCACAGTGACCGCGCTTGTGCCTTTGGCCTTGGTTGATGTGGTCACTGCCCTCTCGGCAAACCTGCGCATGATCCGCCGGATTGCAGAGATCTATGGCGGGCGGTCAGGCACCTTGGGAAGCTGGCGCCTGACCCGCGCGGTCATGTCCCATCTTGTAGCCACCGGTGCCGTGGCCGTGGGCGATGACATGCTGGAACCGCTTCTGGGGGGCGGCCTTTTGGGTAAACTCTCACGCCGGTTTGGCGAGGGGTTGGTCAATGGCTCGCTCACCGCCCGTGTTGGCGTTGCCGCCATGGAGGTCTGCCGTCCCCTGCCCTTTGGCGAGGGCAAGCGCCCCTCGGTGCGCGGCATCATCCGCCGCGCCCTGGGCGGCCTGTTTCAGTCGGAGAAATCCTAAGCCACCCAAATGTCTTCAAGCTCAAACAGTGTGAAATGGAGCCTGCGCTCCTCCCGCCGCGCTACAACACCACAGTGTCCCACCCCCAGTTTCGTGATGTCCTGTCGTCAGGAGAGCGCAAAATGACCGAGAAACATGTTCTGGTTCTAGGGGCCTATGGATTGATTGGGGCAGAGGTTGTCTCAGCCCTGCGCCGTGCGGGCCATCGGGTGACAGGCGCCGGGCGCAATTCTAGAGCGGCCCATCGCCGCCTACCCGGCGTCGAGTTCCTCACTCTGGACATGGCGCAAACCACCACCCCCGAGGCCTGGCACATGCTGCAAGGCTTTGATGCTGTGGTGAATTGCGCAGGTGCCCTACAGGACGGGCCTGACACCGATCTTGAAGCGCTCCATCATCATGCGCTTGCTGCTCTGGGCACAGCGGCCTGCAGGTCGAACACACGCATTGTGCAGATCTCGGCGGTTGGGGCCTCCCCTGACAGCCCGATCCCTTTCCTCGCTAGCAAAGCGCGAGGCGACGTGGCTCTTCTGGCCTCTGGGGCCGAGGCCACGGTCCTGCGGCCCGGTCTGGTTTTAGCGCGCAGTGCCTATGGCGGCACAACATTGATCCGCATGCTCGCCTCAGTGCCACTCATTCAGCCCCTTGCGCTGCCAGAGGCCAAACTGCAAAGCGTGGGAACCGCCGACATCTGCACCGCGGTTCTACGCGCCATTGAAACCGATGATCTGCTGGGTCAGCAGCTGGATCTTGTGGAAACCGTTCCCCAGAGTCTACCCCAGATCATTGCCGCCCATCGGCATGCCCTTGGTCTTTCGCCAGCCCGTGCCACCTTCTCGTTGCCCGGTTGGATGATCCCGATTACGGCCAAATCCGCTGATCTCCTTGGCCGCCTCGGTTGGCGCAGCCCCCTGCGCAACACAGCCATTTCCGTGCTCAAAAACGCGCCTGTCGGCGACCCTGCGCAATGGAGCCGTCTGGCCTCTGCTGTCCCCACGCTTGAAGAGAGTCTGGAGCAGTTGCAGCTTGGCCCAGAACACCGAGCTCAGGCCCGGGCCGCACTGCTTATGCCACTTTGCGTTGCGACACTGGCTCTGTTCTGGGGATTCTCCGGATTGATGGGAGTTCTTAGCCTGCCTGCGGCCATGCGCACCCTGCTTGATATTGGCTGGAACGCCGGGCTGGCAAAACTCTCGGTTCTGTTCTGGTCTGCTATCGACATCCTCCTTGCCTCAGCGCTTTTGTACCGCCCATGGGCGCAAAAAGCGGCGCTGGCCATGGCCGGTGTCAGCGCGATCTATCTGGTGATGGGAACGGTGGTGACACCGCATCTCTGGGCAGATCCTCTTGGCCCGCTGGCCAAAATCGGACCGGCGCTGATGTTGGCGCTGGTCACGGCGCACCTGCTGGAGGAACGCTGATGCTCTACGAGCTTGCCCTGCGCTGGATGCATGTTGTTGGCGCCACTGTTCTGCTGGGTACTGGCGCGGGCATCGCGTTTTTCATGCTGATGGCCCATCGCACCCGCGATGCCCGGCTGATTGCGCATACGGCGGGTGTGGTTGTTGTGGCGGATACGCTGTTCACCGCCAGCGCCGTGATTGTGCAGCCGATCACCGGCTATCTCTTGGCCCGCGAGCTCGGTTGGGACCTGACCGAGCCCTGGATTGCGCTGTCTTTGATCCTTTATGGGGTCACGGGCCTGTTCTGGCTGCCGGTGGTCTGGATACAGATTCGCCTGCGCGATCTTGCACGGGTGGCCATGGCGACGGACACCGAGCTGCCCCCACGCTACTTTTTTCTGTACCGGATCTGGTTTGCCTGCGGTTTTCCTGCCTTCTTTGCCGTGGCCGCGATCTTGTGGCTGATGCTGGCCCGACCAGTTTTTGAATGGTTTTAAGGGGATAGCCAAATGACAAAAATAGTCAGGAAATACAAATGTGTTATTTCCGAGTAAATCAATCAAGTATATGATTTTATTGCATTTTTCCTATTGACGGCCTGACCCACGGTCCCTAGGTTCAATCTCAAGACAGCAAGCCAGCAGCTTGAACATCGCCAGCAACCGCCAGCCAGTTCACTGCAAGCCAGCCTTCCTAGCATCCATGAAATTCACGCGATTTATCGCCATGGGTTGCTTTGTTCAGACGTCAGCACGCCAGCCACCCAGCTAATCGCGAGGTCGCATCGCCAGCAAGATCTGAACCCAGAGATACCCTATACGTGTCAGTCGCCAGCCAGTGCCGCCCGCCAAGACACGCAGACCACCCACATCACGCGGCCCACTCCTCCCGCTGGTGCAGGCAGTCCAAAGCATTCCGGCAAGCCAGCCACCTCGCCAAGCGCAAGGCCGCACTGCTCGCTTTTTGATTTTATGACTTTTCAACACACGCCAGCCCCCCAGCTTACCGCGAGGACGCCAGCCTGCCTTAAACCAAAGCGGGAATACCGCTTGGATTGTCGCGATCTGCCAGCTGAATTTTAAACCCGCGCGCAATGCGATGGGTGAGAGCCAGCCAGGTCTCGGCAACGTCCTGGGGCAGTTCCGCCCGCAACACCTCTTCAAACAGTCCAAGCCAAGGGTCAAAATGCCCCACTCGCACATCGCGCGCCTGCATGTGCACCTGCATCGGGTTGCCGTTGTACACCGGTTCGCGCAGGATTGCGTTGCGCCAGAAATTGGTGATTTTCTCGATATGCGCGTCCCAATCGGCATCTGTGGTGCCAATGTGGTTGCCAAACACTTTGCCCAGCTCGGGATGCGCCCGAACCCGCGCGTAAAACGCGTCCATCACGCGGCAAATCTGGTCATCGCTGATCGGAAAACGGGCCATGGGGTGGGTCATTTCGGGCTCCTTACGCTCCCTGTTAATGTAGTCACTCGAGGCGCTGCCCCCATCCGACAGATTGGCGCAGCCTCCCCCACTGGACGCGCCTTCAAAGCAGGCCTATAAGCGGCTCTAAGATGTATGACCGTGCGATCATTATTCGAATTATATGCCCGGCGCTCTCTGCTTGAGCCGCCGGGACAAGGCGTTTGGACTGCCGCGCCGCCCCACAATTTCCTGAATAGATACTGATCCAAGGACGCCCCTTATGTGCGCCGACACGCCCGAACAAAACACACCCGAGTACAAACAAACCCTAAACCTGCCGAAGACCGCATTTCCGATGCGCGCCGGCCTGCCCAAGCGCGAGCCAAGCTGGCTTGAGCGCTGGGAAAAGATCGGGGTCTATGACCGTCTGCGCGAAAAAGAAGGCCGCACGCCCTTTACGCTGCACGATGGCCCGCCCTATGCCAACGGCCACCTGCACATCGGCCACGCGCTGAACAAAACCATCAAAGACATGATTGTGCGCAGCCATCAGATGATGGGCCATGACGCGCGGTATGTGCCGGGTTGGGATTGTCACGGTCTGCCGATCGAATGGAAGATCGAAGAGAAATACCGCAAAAAAGGCAAGAACAAGGATGACGTCGACGTGGTGGATTTCCGCCGCGAATGCCGTGCCTTTGCCGATGAGTGGGTTGGTATCCAGCGGGACGAGTTCAAACGTCTGGGCATCACCGGCAACTGGGCCGATCCCTATCTGACCATGAACTATCACGCCGAAGCAGTGATTGCCGATGAGTTCATGAAGTTCCTCATGAACGGCACGCTGTATCAGGGGTCAAAACCCGTGATGTGGTCGCCGGTTGAAAAGACCGCGCTGGCCGAGGCCGAGATCGAATATCACGACCACCAGAGCCACACCATCTGGGTGCCGTTCCGGTTCCAGAATGCCACTGGCGATCTGGCCGAAGCCCGTGTGGTGATCTGGACCACCACCCCCTGGACCATCCCGTCCAACCGCGCCGTGGCCTACGGCGGTGGCATTTCCTATGGCCTTTACCGTGTGGACGCGACCGAAGAGGAAAGCTGGACCGCGCCGGGAGACCTCTATCTCTTTGCCGATACGCTGGCAGAGGAATGCCTTGGCAAATCGCGCGTGACCGAGTTCACCCGCGTCCGCGATGTGGCGGCCAGCGAATTTGACGGCCTGATCTGTGCGCACCCCTTCCACGGCGTCGACGGGGCCGAGGGCTTCTGGGACTACGACGTGCCGATGATCGACGGCGATCACGTCACCGATGATGCCGGAACGGGCTTTGTTCACACCGCCCCCAGCCACGGTCAGGAAGACTATGAGGCCTTTGTGGCGCGCAACTGGATCGACCGGATGACGCATAACGTCGGCGAGGAATCGGAATTCCTGTCGCATGTGCCGTTCTTTGCCGGGCTTCAGGTCATCGACCGCAAGGGCAAAGAGGGCAAAGCCAACAACGCCGTGATTGCCAAGCTGGTTGAGGCCGGTGGCATCATCGCCCGTGGCCGCGTCAAGCACAGCTATCCGCACAGCTGGCGCTCCAAAGCGCCGGTGATCTACCGCAACACACCGCAGTGGTTTGCCAGCGTCGACAAAGAAGTCGGCGACGGGCAGGACAAGCTGGGCAAGACCATCCGCGCCCGCGCGCTGACCGCCATCGATCAAGAGGTCACATGGTGGCCACAGGCCGGGCGCAACCGCCTGCATTCAATGATGGAAGCGCGCCCTGACTGGGTTCTGTCACGCCAGCGCGCCTGGGGTGTGCCGCTGACCTGCTTTACCAAGAAAGACACGCTGCCAACCGCGCCAGATTTCCTGCTGCGCAATGCTGATCTGAACGCCCGTATCAAAGCGGCATTTGACGAGCATGGCGCGGATGTCTGGTACGAAGAGGGCTTTAAGGCCAAGATGCTGGACGGTATCGCCAACCCAGATGACTATGATCAGGTGTTCGACGTGTTGGACGTCTGGTTCGACAGTGGCTCGACCCATGCCTTTGTGCTGCGCGACCGTGAGGACGGCACCAACGATGGCATCGCCGATGTCTATATGGAAGGCACCGACCAGCACCGCGGCTGGTTCCACAGCTCGTTGCTGCAATCGGTGGGCACCACCGGCCGCGCGCCTTATCGCAACGTTGTCACCCACGGGTTCACGTTGGATGAGAAGGGCAACAAGATGTCCAAATCCTTGGGCAACACCATCGTGCCCGAGACCGTGGTCAAGCAATATGGCGCGGATATCCTGCGTCTCTGGGTGGCGCAGACCGACTATATGGCGGACCAGCGCATCGGCCCGGAGATCCTGAAAGGTGTGGCCGACAGCTATCGCCGCCTGCGCAACACCATGCGCTATATGCTGGGATCGCTGGCGGATTTCCGGGAAGAAGATCGCGTGGCCCCGGCGGATATGCCCGAGCTTGAACGTTGGGTTCTGCATCGCCTGGCCGAGCTGGATCATCAGGTTCGCAAAGGCTATGCCGAGTTTGATTTCCAGGGCGTGTTCTCGGCAGTGTTCAACTTTGCCACCGTGGATCTGTCGGCCTTCTATTTCGACATCCGCAAAGACGCGCTCTATTGCGATGGCGAAAGCCCCCGCGCCCATGCGGCCCGCACGGTTCTGGACATCCTGTTCCACCGCCTGACCACATGGCTCGCGCCGATCCTCGTCTTCACCATGGAAGAGGTCTGGCTTGAGCGGTTCCCCGGCGACGACAGCTCGGTACATCTGATCGATATGCCCGACACGCCGAAGGACTGGCTGGACGAGCCTCTGGCCGCCAAATGGGCTCAGCTGCGCCGCGCCCGTCGTGTTGTCACCGCAGCGCTTGAGGTGCAGCGGACCGACAAGGTGATCGGTGCGTCGCTTGAGGCGGCTCCGGTTGTGCATGTGCGCGATGACGACATGCTGGCGGCACTGAAGTCGGTGGATTTCGAAGATGTCTGCATCACCTCGGCCATCACCCTGAGCAACGACCCGATCTCGCCGGATGCCTTCCGCATGCCCGAGATCGAAGGCGTAGGCGTGGTGTTTGAAAAGGCCGACGGGGAAAAGTGCCAGCGCTGCTGGAAGATCCTGCCGGATGTAGGAAACCACACCCATGCAGGCACCTGTGGTCGCTGTAGCACCGCATTGGGGTAACACCCCGTCTGAACGGTGAAAACACAAAAGGCGGCCCTAAAGGGTCGCCTTTTCTTTTGCTTTCTAGCTGCAGCTTACTCTTTGAACAGACGCACAACCAAGCTCATCCGGCCCTCCGCCAATGGATCGAGCCCCTCCAAAGCACCATGCCAGGAGCTATCAGAAATCTTGAAACCATAGGCGAAATTGGGCGCGTAGGTGAATTTATGCACCGTTTCAAAGGCGCTGCCCTTCTTGCGGAACAGCGAAGTCCCGGTGTCGAAATTGTCTTTGTTCAACGGGAAATACATCTGAAACGTGAACAGCCCCCCATGTTCGCCGTCCAGATGTGGGGCGATATGGGCGCCGCAGCGGTCCAGTTGAAGCCGTGTCACAACCCGCCACCGGGGCGGCACAACGATATCCAGACATTCGCACATCCGCGCAATGACATCCGGGTCGTGAAACACCTCTTTTATCGCCATCCACAGCGCCTGTGACCGCGGATGTGAGGCGCTTAGGGCTTCTGGTGTGATCGCGGTGAAGTACCGCTGAAACTGGCCCTGTTGCAGGTAATCCGCATTGGTGTGGGCCCGAAAGGCACTCACATGTGGCGCGGCCAGTAGCAGGGCCAGATACATCTCATCGGGCAGGGTCTGAGGCGCGGTGAAATAAGGGAACGGGTCTGTGCCTCTCTCGGCCTGATCAAATCGGTTGAGAAACGCGCCTCTCAGTTTGCGTTTCAATACAGCACGGTCTTGATCCGCAAATGACAGGGCAGCGGCCTGTTGGTCCAGACGGCGATCCCATTTGCGGTGAAGCCAGAGATCAGAGGGCGCATCCATCCGATCCAGCAGAGCCGCAAGCCGTTTGTGCGCCTGAGCGTCCTGCCCTGCTTGGAGGTCTTTCAGGGCCATCTTAAGCTCGCGCTTCAGCTCAAGGCTTCTCGAATTTTCCAGAATGGTCAAAGCGTTTTCGAATCCGCCAGACCCGGATTTCATATCAATCATGAGGGTAATCCAATCAAATAAGTCCCAGCGTTACGTGTGCCTATTTCCCCGTCAAGCCTTTCTCTTTGGGCAAATGGGAAACTGGGATAACCTAACGGCAGGCGTATTAAGGAGAACAAAGTGTTAAGAAGACGTTTCGTATTGTCTCTATTGGCGATCTCTGCCTGTGGCCCTCAAGTGCCGGGCAGCTTTGCGCTCGCCCCCAATTCCACTCTGATTGTTGTGCGCCATTCGGACCGCGAGGGCGAAGATCTGACAGCGAAGGGTATTGAACGCTCCCATGCCCTTGTTGCTGCACTGGAAAACCTGCCGCTAGATGGCATTTACTCACCCGGCATCAAACGCAATCTCGACACGGCCGCGCCTCTGGAACAGGCCCGTGGGCTGACGTTGGCGCGCATTCCGGCCGAGACCCCAACAGGGCCGCTGACGCGCCGTGGCGCGGGCAAGACAGTGATCTGGGTGGGGAATAAAGGCAATATCCGACGGATCTGGGAAGACCTCTCTCTGCCAGAGCCTGCCCCGCTCAATTATGGAGATCTGCATATCATCCGCAGCGACGCTTCGGGTCAGGTCACGCTGGAACGTCTGAGGTTTGGCCCCGACAGCTAACAGGCCAGTGACATCGGCCCGCAAAAGAAACGCCCCGGTCAAAAACCGGGGCGTCTGTCTTATCCAACTGTGATATCACACAGAATACATTCGTGATCTGAAAGCGGTCGTCCGTCAGGATCAAGCGAAGCCAAGAGAGGCCGGGCTGTACCCGATAGCCCACGCTGGCAAAACCAATCCAGTTTCATCCGGCGTGTGTCATGCGGGGTGATCAGGCTATTGCGGGTGGTCACCCCTTCTGCCGTCAGATCCCACGCATATCCACGCTCTTCGGCCATCGCAAACAGAGTTTCCTTGCGGTGGTCGTAGTCCGGCGGCAGGTGGTTACCTGTGTTCAGGTCGCCGCCAATCAACACCGGCATTCCCGGAGCAAAGGCTTCTACCGCATCAAGGATCATGTCGAACTGAGCATGGCGCAGCTCGAATCCTGTTGCGCTTTCCAGATGGGTCGAGACAACACAGATAGGCCCGTTTTCCGTTGGCAGCTCGGCAAGAATGGCCATACGGCCCCCCATGCGCGGCTGATCCGGATCCCCTGCGCCCCCGTCTTCACCGGTCAGGAACCAATGCCCGCGTTTGTCCAGACGCAGCAACGACAGTCGAGAAAAAGGCACGGACGACAAGATGCCGTTCCCATGCCAGCCCGCCGCATTGAAATCATCCGTACAAAAGGGACGCTCGGTAGGCCCACCGAGATCCAGTTCATAGAACTCGACCCCATAGGTGTAGCGCATGCCCATGGCCTTGGCCAATTCGGCTGTGGTGTTGTTCTGCGCGGTGCGCGCCATGCCATTGTCCATCTCGGACAACAGCACAACCGCAACATTCTCCGCCAGCAGATGATCGGCGCTGGCCTGCGGAAACAGGCAACGTTCGACGTTCCACGCGGCAACCCCAAACGAAGCCGGAAGCTGAGAGGCACCGGCGGTGCCCCCCACTTCAAGCATGTTCATTGCCGGGACTTCCGCCAGAAGCGCGCCATGCGCTTCGGCGGTGCGAGGGGCCTCTAGAATGCGCGCGCGCTGGTCTTCTGTGACCAGCGGCAACACATCAACGATCTGGGTCACAGACGTTTTCCCTCGTTGGCATCAAAGAAGTGTACAGCGCCGGGTTTCACACCAATAGTGGTGGCGCCAAGCTCGGCACTTTCGTCTTTGTTGATCGCAACCGAGAACTCTTCACCCCCCAGTTTGCCGTGCAGCAAACGGTGTGCGCCCAGCTCTTCGATGATGTCGATGGTGAAGGGCACACCGCCCTGCCCCAACAGCACATCTTCTGGACGCAAGCCCACCTGAACCGCGCCATTGGCGCCTTCTGGTGCGCGCTCGGGCAGGGTCGTGCCATCCGCCAGAGCCACCACGCCATCTGAAACTGAGCCGCTGAGGATGTTCATCGGCGGAGCACCCATGAAGCTTGCAACAAAGGTTGAGGCCGGCGTGTTATAGATCTCTGCCGGAGTGCCCATCTGTTCAATGCGCCCACCGTTCAGCACGATGATCCGATCAGCCATGGTCATGGCCTCAACCTGATCGTGGGTCACGTAAACCGAGGTCGTGCCAAGGCGACGCTGCAGCGCACGGATCTCGATCCGCATCTGGTTGCGCAGTTTCGCATCAAGGTTCGACAAAGGTTCGTCGAACAAGAACAGCGCAGGTTCGCGCACAATCGCACGGCCCATGGCCACTCGCTGACGCTGACCGCCAGAAAGCTGGCTGGGACGGCGATCGAGATAGTCTGTGAGGTTCAGCATCTTCGCTGCCTCTTGGACCTTCTTCTCGATCTCGGCCTTGGTTGTGCCGCGGTTTTTCAAGCCATAGCCCATGTTTTTGGCCACGGTCATATGCGGGTAAAGCGCGTAGTTCTGGAACACCATTGCGATGTTGCGGTTGGCGGGATCAACGTCGTTCACAACGTTGTCCCCAATCGACAGCGACCCTTCCGAGATGTCTTCGAGGCCCGCAATCATACGCAGCAAAGTGGATTTTCCGCAGCCCGACGGGCCAACCAGAACCACCAGCTCGCCATCGGGGATCTCAAAGCTGGTCGGAGTGACCGCTTCGAACCCATTGGGATAGACCTTGCGGATCCGATCCAGTGTGACATTTGCCATAAGAGTAGTTCCTTACTTATCCGATTCCGTCAGGCCCTTGACGAACCAGTTCTGGAAGAAAATGACGATGAAGACCGGCGGGAGAATGGCGATCAGCGCCAAGAGGTTCGACCGGCCAAATTCAGGCACGCTTGCGCCTTCAAGCACCTGAGTGATCTGTTTGATGCCACGTACCAAGGTGTACATGTCCTCATCCGTGGTGATCATGGTGGGCCAGAGGTACTGGTTCCAACCAAACACAAACATGATGATAAACATCGCGGCGATCATGGTTTTCGACAGCGGCACCAGAATGTCGATAAAGAACTTAACTGGACCTGCGCCATCGATGCGCGCGGCTTCGACCAATTCTTCTGGGACCGAGCGGAAGAACTGCCGGAAGAAGAATGTGGCCGTGGCCGAGGCCACCAGCGGAATGATCAGACCCTGATAGGTGTTGAGCATGCCCAGCTTCTGCACAACTTCATAAGAGGGCAGAATCCGCACTTCGAGCGGCAACAGCAGCGTGGTGAAAATCAGCCAGAACGCTGCCGAAGCAAAGCGCAGACGGAAGTACACCAGCGCATAGGCCGCCATCATACCCAGTAGGATTTTGCCCAGAGCAAAGCCAATGCCAAGGATGAACGAGTTCAGCAGCATCCGCATGCCAGTGTTTGCACCCGAGAACCCGGTCGCTTCGAACATCGCCTTGTCAAAGTTTGCCGGAAGCTCGCTGCCGATTTTCAGCTGCGGGCCATATTTGATGATCTCGGCATCCGGAACTGTTGTGGTCTGCATGACCATCAACAGCGGGATCAGCATGAACAGCGAACCTGCGATCAGGATCGCGTGGTCACTGACCGTGCTCCAGCGAATGCGGCGTTTGATTTTGGGCGGGTTTTGCATTGTATCAGCCATGATGCGCCCCTTACGTATAGTGAATGCGTTTTTCGACCAGTCGGAACTGGAAGATCGTCAACGCCAGAACAAGCACCATCAAGATCACCGACTGGGCCGAGGATCCACCTAGGTCGTTGCCACGGAACCCATCGACATAAACCTTGTACACAAGGGTCATCGGGTTGTTGCCGGGCTCGCCCTTCACAAGGGTGTCGACCACACCAAAGGTGTCGAACAGCGAGTAGGTGATGTTGGTGATGAGAAGGAAAAAGCCGGTCGGGGCCAGCAGCGGGAAGGTGATATCCCAGAAGCGGCTAAAGCCCGAGCGGTTGTCGATCAGAGCCGCCTCACGCACCGAGCGCGGGATCGACTGAAGACCGGACAGGAAGAAGATGAAGTTGACCGGCACCTGTTTCCAGACCGAAACCAGTACCATGGCAAAGGCGGTGTCGTTGAAGTTCACGCCCAGCACAAATTCCCAGCCAAAGAAGCCGAACAGATTGGTCAATGGTCCCCATGTCTGGTCGAACATGATCAGACCAATGAAGCCAGCCACAGGAGGGGCCACGGCATAGACCCACATCAACAGCGTGCGGTAGGACTTGGCCCCGCGCAGCACATTGTCTGCCTTGACCGCCAAAAGCAAAGCCAGAGCCAGCGAGAAGAAGGTCACAAGCAGGGTGAAGATCACAGTAAACCAGGCAACCTTGCGGTACTCGGCATTGCCAAGCAAGTCGCTATAGTTTTCCAGACCAACATAGGTCGAGCCAAAGCCGAAGGGGTCTTGCAGATAGAAAGACGACTGCACGGCGTGGGCTGCGGGCCAGTAGAAGAAAATGACGATGATCGCGAGCTGCGGTACGAGCAGCAGGATCGGCAGCCATTTTGTGGCAAATCCAGCGCGTTTCAAAAGGGGAGCCTCTCAGAAGAAAACTGGTGGCTGCACGGGGCAGCCACCAGACATTGTTGTAAGAATTTCAGAATTACTTCTGAGTTTTTGCGAAGCGTTCCAGCAGTTTGTTCGATTCTGCTTCGATTGCTGCAAAGGCGGTTTCAACATCCGACTCACCGGTCAGGATGCGGCCGTATTCACGGTTCATCACGTCACGGATCTGAACGTAGAAGCCCATGCGGTAGCCTTTGGTGTTGTCACCGGCTGGCAGGGTCAGCTGTTTGATGCCGATTTCGGCAGCTGGGAAACGACCGTAGTGACCATCTTCACCCGCCAGTTTGTAGGCAGCTTCGGTGATCGGAACATAACCGGTCGCCTGATGCCAGAAGTACTGGGTCTCAGCCGAAGTCAGGAAGCGGAAGAATTCAGCAGTTGCTTTGTTCTCGGCGTCCGACTTGCCAGCCATCGCAAAGAGCGACGCGCCACCAATGAAGGTCTGGGTTGGCTCGGTGGTCACAGCTTCCCAGTAAGGAAGATAGGTCGCCGAGAATTCAAACGGCAGGTCTTTTTTCATCAGGCCGCCAAACGAACCCGACGAACCCAGCCACATGGCAACTTTGCCTTCTTCGAACTTGGCCTGGTTGTCGCTCCAGCCGGTGCCGAACCACTCAAAGAAGCCTTCTTTCTGCCACTCGGTCAGAGCGGTGAAGTGGCCTTTGATGGCGTCGTTGTTCACCAGGATCTTGGTGTCGGTGCCGGTGTAGCCGTTGTCGTTGGTCGCAAACGGCAGGTTGTGGCGCGACATGAAGTTCTCGGTGAAGATCCATGGCAGGTGCGACTGAGCCAGAGCAGTGTAGCCTGCTTCTTTCAGAGCCGGAGCCGTGGTCGCCTGGAACTCTTCCCAGGTTTTCGGCGGGGTCACACCGGCTTTTTCCAAAGCGTCGGTGTTGAAATACATGATGGGTGTCGACGAGTTGAACGGCATGCCGATCATTTTACCGTCGGTGTCAGCGTAGAAGTAACGCACACCGGCGATGTAGTCGTTGATGTCGAAGTCAACGCCATTGTCGGACAGCAGATCCTGAACAGGAACGGTTGCGCCTTTGGCACCGATAACGGTGGCCGCGCCAGCGTCAAAAACCTGCAGAACGTTTGGCTGTTCGCCGGCACGGAAGGCCGCGATGCCCGAGGTCAGGGTCTCTTCGTAGGAACCTTTGAAAACCGGGGTGATTTTGTAGTCATCCTGGCTGGCGTTAAAATCAGCCGCAATCTGGTTAACGGTGTCGCCCAGTGCGCCACCCATGGCGTGCCACCAAGTGATTTCGGTTTCGGCAAATGCCACCGAGCTGGTGAGACCGAAGGCAGCGGTCGCAGCAATCTGAAAAAGTTTCATGTCAGACTCCGATAAAGCCCACCGCAGATACGCGGCAGATCAAGTTTTTGTCCGTACCGACGCAATGCCGGCCAAGCGCAGAACGCAGTGTATAGACCACGAAAATCAGTGATTTTCGCGTTGCTGACCCAAGAAGCTGAGACAAACAAGAATCCTCCACTGCACTCGTGTGCATGTAGGGCGCTATCATCACAACAATATGACGTTTCGCAACAGTTTTTTTGACAACTGGCCCCGCGTCACTTTTCTTTGAATGGTGAAGCGCTCCGCATGACCTCTAAAATATTAGTACGGCCCACCCTCCCAGAGATCCGCGCCCTCTCTCACATCGTTAACAAAAAACTAACTCTTGCTTTCCGTGGAACTTCCGCTCAGAATTCACGGGCAAGCTGCGCGGGGGTGCAGCTGTTTTTTTGTGACTTTTGTTTGGTTGATTAGTGCCTTGTGTACCATTGAACGCGATTTTTTCGCGCATTTTAAAGAACTTACCTTTTCCACCTCCGGTCCTCGGTCCTGGACACGATACGAATCCTTCGCCTTTGCTCGTCCCTACGTCTCGGTGCCTCTGGCCTGGAGCGAACTGCACCGTGCTGCGGCCCATCTCCCTCTATGCCTTGTCGACACCGGGATCTGCCACCGGCTTGAGGCGCTCCTGTCCTTTGGGGCCAAGGGGCAGTCTGTTGTAGATCAATCCGGACAGTGGCGGGCGGGATATGTCCCTGCGTTGCTGCGAATGCACCCCTTTGCACCCGACCTGTCGCAGCGCGCCACATTTGCCCCGGGATATCTCGAAAACAGCCCGAATCTTCTGACCGCATCAGGTGGGCTTGAGCTTTGGTCCGCAACGGGCGCCCCGGCAGAGGACGTGATCCCTGTCACTGATGTGATGCGCGACTTCCACGCGGACTATTTCCGACTTCAGGACGCCGCACAATCACTGCTCAAGGGCAAGGTTTTGCGCCCCTTGCGCGGCTATGCCTCGCTGGATGATCCGATGTTCGACGGGAAATACATCCTCAACCGCTCCGCGCTTTATGCCCTCTCTGCACCCCGCATGCTGAAACTGATGCAAACCGGAGGATTGGAAGTGGCCTTTGCTCAGCTGATTTCGATGCAACGGCTTTCCGTTGCCCCCTCTGCGCCTGCCCCCACTCAGACAGGCAAACCTGAGGCCACAGCCGAAACCTTTCTATCGGCCATGGCCACGGCCTTTGATGCTGAGGCCTCTGAAATTCAATATGACGAGATGGACCGCACATGACTTACCGGATGCTTCCATTGTTCGGGGTGATAACCGGAGTGACGCTCTCCGCCTGCGCCCAGTTGGGTTCAAACGAAGAAACATCCGCTGACCTCAACACACCTGTTGAAATCACCGAACAGGTCACGCTGACCGACGCCACACCCTCCCCAGAAAAACCGCGTGTCTCTGCTGCGGTTGGCAAAACCAGTTTTGGGCGAGCCGTGGCCACCGCGGTGGTCAGTCATCCCGATCTGAGCAGCTCAAATGCCTTGATTGCCTCGGCCAGCGCAGATCTGGAATCCGCATCTGGGGCGTTTCGCCCGTCGGTTTCGGTCGGAGCCAATCTGGCCACAAGCTACAACACAAGCTCTGACAGCTTTGACGACACCAGCGGGCCCTATCTGCGCATCTCACAGCTGATCTATGACGGAGGGGCCGCGCGGCACAACAAGGTGGCGGCACAGGCCAGCACCGTGAAAGCGCGCGATGATCGCATGGTTTCCGCCTCCAGCACCGCAATGGCTGCTGTTGAAGCCTATCTGAACGTGCTGGCCGCTCAGGATATGCTGGGTCTGGTGCGGCGCAATCTTGGCACCCACCGCAAATTCCTCAATCAGGTGGAAGAGCGCCGGAGGCTTGGGGCCGGGTCCGAAAGTGATGTGCTGATTATCCGTGCCCGATTGGCCGATGCCCAAACCCAGGTTGCCGATGCCGAAAACTCATTGGATCAGGCCCGCGCCCGCTATGAAGAAACCTTTGGATTGGTGGCAGGCACCCTGCCCCGCCCTCCGCAGGCGCCAACTATCGACCGGACCTCGGAGGTCGCCATTTACGCCAGCCCTCGCATGCGGGCCATCAACTCGGAATACGACGTCGCCGTTGCGCGTGAACTTCAGGCCAAAGCCGAACGGGCCCCCAGCATCGAATTTGGCAGCACGGCCCGTCAGGGCAACGGCGGCGGTGCGGATGTTAAGTTTGATCTGTCCGTCAACTACAGTTTCGACAACCGGCGCGAGGCCAAGGCCGCCATTGACCGCGCCACGGCCGAGGTCGCCCGCGTGACAGCAGAACGCGAACGCCTGCGCCGTGACATCAAGCGCGCGTTGGATTTTCTGGCCTCTGACCGCACCGCAGGAAGCAAACGTCTACGCACCGCCCGTGCCGCTGTGGCCGCAAACCGGAAAACAGTGGATGCAGCGCTGGAGGAATTCACCATTGGTCGGCGCACGCTTCTGGAGGTTCTCGACGCCCAGCGCGATTATGTGCGGGCGCAACAGACCAAGGTTGAGGCCGACCGCGAGCATATCCTGACGGGCTATCAGGCCCTGGCCCTGACCGGCGATATCATTGACGCCTTTGGCATTTATCTGGCTGAGCTATGACCCATGACCTGTCCCTGATCCCCGACCGTGCCCTGTCTGCGCTCGAAGCCTGCCTGCTGCATGTCACCTCTGAACTTGATCGCCCGATCACCCATGCGGCGCTGTTTTCTGCCATCTCGGACCCCAAAGGCTTTCTGTCGGTTCCCGATGCCCTGCAGGTGGCCGAACGGGCGGGCGTGCAGGCCGGTTTTGGCAAACGCAAACTCAGTGGGTTTGATGACAGCCTGACCCCGACCATCCTGTTTCTGGACAACGACCGAGCGGTTGTTCTGCACAAAGTGCGCAAAAAGACCTATGTGGTCTACGATCCCGAACTGGGGGACACGCTTGGAGAGATTTC
Source organism: Pelagimonas sp. (assembly GCA_049116335.1). Lineage (GTDB taxonomy): Bacteria > Pseudomonadota > Alphaproteobacteria > Rhodobacterales > Rhodobacteraceae > CANMIH01. The sequence continues at coordinate 107,553 of JAGDYZ010000021.1, forward strand.
GCGCGAGAAACTGAAAGACGCCTATTCCGGCTATGCCATTTTGCTGCGCGCGGATTTCAGCGAAGACCTGACCCAGCGCAAAACCACGCGCGGACATTGGTTCTGGTCGGCGATGGCCGCCAACCGCTGGTCATATCTTCAGGTGGTTCTGGCCGCGGTCCTGACCTCAATCCTTGGGCTTTCCACCTCGATTTTCACCATGGTGGTCTATGACCGCATCCTTCCCAATGAGGCCACTGAATCTCTGGTGGCGCTGACAAGCGGCATCGCCATCGCCCTGATCTTTGATTTCCTGGTCAAGATGATGCGGGCAGGGTTTATCGACAAGGCTGGTGAGAAAGCCGACCTGCTGATGGGGCGGCGGATATTTGACCAACTCCTCGATCTGCAAATGGCCGAGCGCAAAGGCTCAACCGGGGCCATGGCCAATACACTGCGCGAGTTTGAGACGGTGCGGGATTTCTTCACCTCAGCCAGTATTGTAGCGGTGGTGGACCTGCCGTTCATTGTCATGTTCATCTTTGTGATCCATCTGATTGGCGGGCCACTGGCACTGATCCCGGCCATCGCGGTGCCTCTGGTTCTGGTGATTGGCATGCTGGTCCAGCCTTTCCTGCGCCGCCTCGCGGATCGTTCCGCGCAGGATGGTCAGTCGAAACAGGCGGTCCTGATCGAAACCATCACCGGGCTTGAGACCATCAAATCCTCGGGGGCCGCGCGCTATATGCGGGCGCGTTGGGAAGAATCCATCAGCAAACAGGCCCAGCACAGTGGCAAAAGCCGGGCGCTGACGCAGTTTGCGCTCAATGCCACCGCCTTCACTCAGCAAGCGGCGCAGGTGATGATCATCTTCTACGGGGTGTTCCTCATCTCGGAAGGCGTCACCAGCATGGGGGCTTTGATTGCTGCGGTGATCCTCACCGGGCGCTGTCTTTCACCCTTGGCGCAGCTCGCCCAGACCCTGACGCGGGTCAATCAGGTGCGCAGCTCGTATCGCAACCTCAACGAGATGATGCAGTCCGCCTCAGAACGCCCCGATGACCGCAACTGGATTTCGCGCCCCACCCTCAAAGGCGATATCACCTTTGAGGATGTGCATTTCACCTACCCCGATCAACTGGTTGAAACGCTCAAAGGTGTGTCCTTTACCATCAAACAGGGGGAAAAGGTCGCCATTCTGGGCCGCATCGGATCGGGCAAAAGCACTATCGCGCGCATGTTGCTGGGGCTGTATCAGCCGTCAAAGGGCGCGGTTCGGGTTGATAGCGTAGACATTCGTCAAATTGACCCCGGCGACCTGCGGCGCAACGTCGGGTCCGTGCTCCAGGATGTCTGGCTGTTCTCCGGCACGCTGCGCGACAACATCTCAATTGGGGGCATCCGCCCAAGTGACGAGGAAATCTTGCGGGCGTCACGTATCGCCGGTGTGGAAGAGTTCGCCGCCCGGCACCCAGCGGGCTATGACATGCCGCTTGGTGAAAAAGGCGAAGGCCTGTCAGGAGGGCAAAAACAGGCCATCACCCTCGCCCGTGCGCTTGTTGGTGCGCCGCCCATGCTTCTTCTGGATGAACCCACCAGTGCGATGGATGTGCAGAAAGAAGCCGAGGTCATCAACAATATCAAAACCCAGATGCAGGACAGCACCATGGTGATCATCACGCACAGAACCAGCCTTCTGGATCTGGTGGACCGGGTGATTGTCATTGGCGACGGCAAAATTCAGGCCGACGGACCAAAATCGATCCTGCAACGCGGTGCACCCCAAAAAGAGGCCAGCTCATGAGCCAGGATTTTGACGCATTGGCCCGTTCCATGAAGGGCCGTTCGCCCCTGCGCAACAGTCTGCTGTTGCTGGCGATCATACTGTTTTTGGGCGCAGCCGGCGCTTGGGCCGCATTGACCGAGATCGACGATGTCACCCGGGCCGATGGGCGGATTGTGCCCTCAGGCGATGTGCAGGTCATTGAGGCGGCGGAAAACGGTGTTCTGAAAACACTGCATGTTTCTGAAGGAGAAATTGTCGAAAAGGGCACCTTGTTGATGGAGCTGGATGGGGTTCAACTGACTTCCAAGCTCGATCAGGAAATGCAGCGCGCCTTTGGGTTGATGGCCCGAATCCAGCGCCTTGAAACCGAAATAGGTGGGGGGGACCTCCTGTTTGACGAGGATCTGGTGGTCAAAGCCGCAGATGTCGTCAAATCCGAGGCCGCGCTCTATCGCGGACGGTTGGATGCTCTGGCCACCGAAATTGCGATTTTGGACAATCAGCGCAGCCAGCGTGAGAACGACCACAAATCCTTTCTGGTTGATTTCGAAACGGCCAAACTGACCATTGAAGTTCTGAAAGAAGAGCGCGCCATGATGGAACCCTTGGTTGAACGCGGAATTGAGCCACAAACCACACTTTTGTCGCTGCGCCGCAACGAAGCCGAATGGGAGGGCCGCAAGGTGCAGGCGCAGGCCTCGATTGACGGGATTGATGCCGCTCTGGCAGAGATCGACGAAAAGATCGCGGCGCAGCGGCGGCGGTACAAGGCTGACGCCCTCACCGAGCTGGCCATTTCCACCGCAGAGCTGGCCGCGCTCAAAGCCAGCCTACCTGCTCTGGAGCAGCGGGCCGACCGGGCACAGATCCACGCCCATGTACGCGGTATCGTCAACCGCATCCACCGCACCACCATTGGCAGCACGGCCCGTGCCGGGGATGAGCTTGTCGAGCTCGTGCCACTGGATGACAGCCTTCTGGTCGAGGCCTATATCCTGCCCAATGACATCGCCTTTATCTATCCCGGGCAACAGGTGAAGGTGAAAATCACCGCCTATGACTTCGCCCGGTATGGCGGGCTGAACGGCGAGATTGTGCGGATTGGTGCGGATACGATCCAGCGCTCGCAGCGCAGCGAAGAAGAGGTGTTTGTCGCGGAAATTCGCACCGACACCACCATCTTGGATGCGGCGGGAGAAGCGGTGCAGATCATGCCGGGCATGATTGCGCAGGTCGATATTCTGGCCGGGCGCAAAACTGTGATGGACTACATCACTCGACCGGTCATCAAAGTCAAAGAACAGGCCTTCCGCGAATAGCGAAAGGCCTGATCAGGCGCGCGGATCGCCTCAGATCACAGACGATTACTGACCCAGCTGTGCCCGAAGCTGGCCAAGCTGTCCCGTCAGAACCTGTCGCTCTGCGCGGCTGAGGTTGCCAGAACTCAGGGCCTGCTGGATCAGCCCCACAGCGGCCTGCGCCTGTGGCGCAGAGAGTGTGCCGACATTAAAGCCCTGGATTGAGGTCAACGGCACGGAACTGCCCCCTCCAACGGAAGGCGCAATCGCGACCTGTCCCGCTCCGGGCGTGGCCCCTGGTGCAGCTCCAGACGTGGCGGCGCCCGGTGTTACGGCTGGGGTCACAGGTTGCGTCACTGGCGTCACCGGGGCTGCGACCACGGGGGGAACGGTGGGTGTCGGGGTGGGTGGTGCGACAACCGGACTTGGGGTCGGCACCACAATGTTTGGAGGTGTCACAACGGCGATCTGCCCTGCCAGAGCCGGACCTGCCAGCACCCCTGCTGTCACAATGGAAATCAACTGTCGCATAACTTGGGTTTCCTTCCTTGAGTTAAAAAAGTTTGGCATCCACCAGAGCGAAGGTCAGGTTCCACCGCCCATCTGAATTCTTTTTCGTCACGTCGCCATAGCTCACCCCGACCTGAAGGCTCAGATCCTTGCGCAGATCGATTGTCGAAGACACACCTGCGGTGAACTCGTCTCCATACCAAGATCCCCCCACCGAAAGCCAATCGGTCACGCCGAGGCCAACACCCAGAAACGCCCCGGCTTTGTCTTCCTGAGAGCCGATCGCCGAGCCAACACCAAAAGTTAAAAGCCCTGACATGTCGCGAAACTCGGACATCGGCACCGCAAAGGTGCTGGAATAGGCGAGGTAGTAATTGGGGTCTTCATCTGTCATATCCCCCCAGCGCACAGCCCGCCCTACACCAAAGGCCACGCTTGCAATTTCCCCATCGAAAATCGAGGTGACCTCACGCGAAAGCTTGAAGTTGAGAGATCCGGAATCCCCAAAGTCGCCAAGGTCGAATTTGCTTCCCACCCCTGCGCCGACGCTGCTCAAACCGACAATCGCTTCGAAACCGACAGACTTGCGTGCGTCGCCGAATCCGACACCGAAGGCAAATGAGCCATCCGCCTCTCGCGTCGCTGTGCGTTCGCGATGATCGGATAACGCAACCGCCACAAACCCCATGTTCTTCGCGAGGGTAAAGCCGCTTGGCACCCCAACTGTACTGGCACCGCGGGTGCGGGTCCGGGTGGTGGCGGGGGTCTGTGTCGTTAGTGAGGATAAATAAGCCAGATAATCTTCGCCACTTATGTTGGCAGTCTGCGCGCTGACAGAGGCGGGTGCTAAAAATGCGGTTAGGGCCAATCCCAAAACGGACTGACCCCACAGGTTCAATGACGTGGACAAAAAATGACCTCCTGAAAAGAAACCTGCGCCGGACAACATCCGGCGCAGGTGATTGATTTTAAACCTCTGGCAGGGCCGCAAACTGAAGGAACTGCGAGCTGTCCAGATCGCTTGGGTTCGCAATTCCGTTGAGAACCGCCAGATCCGATGTTGAGGATCCATCCCACAGGCCGATTTCAGTATTGGCCCCATCGCTTGCCGCGAAGAGAACACTGTCTCCACTGAGCGACGACAGAACCGATGTTACATCCGCCGCGCTCAGACTGTTGTCAAAGATCAGCAACCCAGCATTGACGTTGATCACATCTGAAACATCGTCGATCTTCTGAGAGCCCGAACCATCCCCGCGGAGATCCCCCTGGGACAGGCTGGCGAAGAAGATCCCATCTGGATTACCAGACCCAAACGTGCCGGTGTCAAATCCTGTGATAGTATCCGTTCCACTGGCCGCCGGATCGCTTGGATCCACCACCACAATGTCTTGTCCACCACCCAGGCTGATCGCATCGTCACCACCTGCTCCGAAGAACAGTTCATTGTTGCCCGTGCCGGTGAGTGTATTGGCGGTATCGTCTCCCAGACGCAGCGGCACCAAGACATCAGCGACAACAACAAAGGTATCGGTTGTTTCAAGGCTGACAGCGGGTGGCGTGTATCCGTCCGGGATATTCACAAACACCAGTTCCAGGGCATTGGGGTCCGCCCAGCCGGTGAAATCATTGCCCACTTCCGTCAACTCAGCCTGGAAGGTTCCGCTGGCATCCGATGCAAAGACAAGCACACCAACCACATTCCCGGGTTCGCCTGGCCCACTGGGCACAGTTTCCGAGAAGGTGTTGCCCTCGATGTTGATAACACCGCTCAAGCCACCCGACATACCGATGGCCCCCAAGCCGCCATCATACAGGCTCGTTGGTGCCCCAAGGGCCTGCAAGACATTGGTGATGTCAGTGCTGGAGGTGTCCCAAGTCAGAATGTTGTCATCGATCACTGCACCGACGATGTCCCCCTGCAACACGATCAGGCTAAACACATCCCGGTCGGCATAGATCTGATCGGCGTTGCCGGTAATCGAGTTGCCGGTGATGACCAGATTTTCAACCTGGCTGCCATCAAGACCCGCAACGTTGATCGCGCCCATAAAGCCCGATTTGCCGTTGCTATCCAGCACTCCAAACGGATCGGCGTTGACGAAATCACGGAAGGTGTTGCCACTGATTGTGATGTTGTCAAAGTTGTAGGCCAAGTCCTGACCATACAGCTGAATGCCGCCCGAGTTGAACTGACCATCGTTGCTGGTGATCATCACACCGTCGTTGTCACCCTTCATCTCGATCCAGAAGTTCCGGCCAAAGAAGGGATCCGCTGGCGAGCCACCCGCGCCGTAGCCATAACCGTAGCCATAGCCATAGCCGTTGCCCGAGAAGTCATCGCCAAACCCGTCAAAGTCCGCACCCCCCGCATGGACACCGTGATAGAAGAAGTTTCCATCAATCTCGGTATCTGTCAGCGAAGACACATACATATGACCCGCGGCGGGGCGCCAGAACATGTTGTCGGAAATCGAGGCATTGGACAGACCGCTGAGGTACAGCGCACCACCGTTGCCCTCGGTCACCCCACCGATGAAGTTGTTCTCGATCACCCAGCCATCTGCAACGGCAGGACCGTCATAGCTGCCCCGGGTTGCGGTGGATCCGGCATTGAAGGTCGGCGATCCCGAGGCTTTGAACCCTTCGATGACCGTGTTGATCATCGTAAAGTTATCAAGCGCACCCGGGTTGCCCGCCAGAAGGCTTTCGTCCCAAGTCAGAGGCTCATCAGGATTTTCGAGCTCAAGCCCGTTGAGCGTCACATCACTCGATGCAATGGTCACGGTCCCAAGGATCTCGGTCTCGTCCCCACGTGGCGTACCGGTCATGCTTGGATCAAGCTGTTCAGGTGTGAACTTGGCAGAGACATCTGCCTGAGCGCCTTTGATGGTCAGCTGTTTGTCTACGGTGACATCCTCGTTGAACTGACCGCTGTCCATCTGCAGCGTTTCCCCATCCGCCGCCGCATCAATTGCAGCCTGCAGCGTCTGGAAGCCTTCGCCCGTGTCAGTGTTGATCACGCGCGGAGCAATGGCGTCTGGCGCCGTGCCCGAAGCAGTGTTTCCAACCGGATCCGTCAGGACATAGCTGAAGCTCAGGGTTTCGCCGCCATCTGCGCCGCCCAAAGGCACAGAAACCGTGCCATTTGCGGTTGACGTCACACTGACAGGAGTTTCCCCCGGAGCCGTCATCGTGATCACCACGCTGGCCCCTGGTTCGAGGTCGGAGACATCGATGTCGACCATCGCTTCACCCGCCACAATCGCAAAGCCCGATGGTGTGACTGTCACGCTGCCCGCATCGGTGTCTTTCACCCCGGCGTCGCCTGACGAAGAGGTCAGCCCCGCGTAGGTTTGCACAGCCGTGACCGACAGGGCCCCGTCAACCTGACCAGACAAATCAATACCCGTCACCGTGAACGTCCCATCGGAGGCAACAGTCACTGCTGCTGGCATGACGTCAACCGTCGCGCCATCCGCATCCGAGATGGTCAACTGCATGGTGCCGACTGTTGCAGTTGTTGTCCCGGTGATTTCAATCGCACCTGCATTCGCGGCAGTCACCGTTGGGATGACAAGATTGATGGTTGGAGAGAAACCTTCAGAGGCCACAACACTCGCCGTGTTTCCCAAGGCGTCGGTGATCGCCATGCCCCCTGTCAGGACACCGCCGGAGGCGTTCTCACCCGGAACGGTGAACGATCCGTTGGCGTTCACAACAGTGGAGAAACCGCTGCCAAGGGTTACAACGGCAGTCGCATCAGCGTCCAACCCTGCAATGGTGATCAGCGCATCCTGTCCCACAGCGGTGATCTGCATTGTTGCAGTCGTATCCGCGTCCGCCGTGCGATCAAGCGTTGCTATGTCCATCACCGGCGCAGTTGTTGCACCGTTAAAGGTCACAGAGGCTGTCGCCGTCAAAGGCCCGTCACTGGCCACCGAGGACACATCAACGGTTGCAGTGAACGACCCATCTGCGCCTGTGGTGATACCGGTGACAGCAATTCCCCCAATATCCAGAGAAACGGTGCCGTTGGGAACCGTCGAGGTGCCGGTGACCACAACCGACCCAGCCTCAGCCGCGTTGATTGTATCCGGAAGGTCTACCGTCACCTGAGGCTGATACACAGTTTCGGCCGGGAAGGTCTGCTCATTGCCGAGGTTGTCGGTGATAGTTCCACCGGCAGTCCAATTCAAAGCTGGGTTCAATGCGCTCACGTCGAACACATAGTCAGCGCCATTTTCGGCAACCCCCATAGTCACTGTTGTGACACCGTCGGTCGCAAAAATATTTAGCACCGCATCCGCATCCAAGCCTGTGACAACAAAGGGTATCGTGCTGCCAGTTGGGTCCGGTCCATCAATGATGAAATCCCCTCCAACATCCGCCGTACGATCCAGTTCAGCCTGTGTCGTCGAGGACGCCGATCCATTGGTGGTGTTCACAGTGGCCGTGACCGAGAGCTCGCCATCGGTCAATCCTGAGACATCCTGTGTGGTCACGAAGTTGCCGTCGCTGTCCACCACGATGTCCGAGATGATGATGTCGCTGGTGGTCGGGTCTTGGTCCGATATGGTCAGAACAATCGTCTCACCAACAGCATTGGTAGTGCTGCCTGCAAAGACTGCGGCCGTCATGTCCGCCCCATTGATCGGGCTGACATCCAGCAGAATGGTCGGTGCATCCACCGCCGCATCTGCCGTGCCAGTGACTTTGATGCTCAGCGTTTGGGTCGCCAAGGAGCCATCCGGCAATTTGACGGTGTAGTCGAAGTTGTCGGTGACGACCTCACCCTCGGCAATCGGCTCAGCGTTTGGACCACCAACCTGATAGATGTAATCGCCCGTCTCATTGATGATCAGCGTGCCATAGAACCCGGTCAACAGGGTTTCGGACAGCGCGGTCACCGTTGGCGCCTCGGCCTGAACGTTCCCGTGCTCGGTGAACCCGGTGATCGGCTGCGCCGTCCCACCGTTCGGGGTCAGTTCGATATTGCTGACCGAGATTTTACTGTCGACGATGGTGTCACGGACATCCGTTACACCAATGGCGATTTTGTAAGTCCCAGCTTCGGTGAAGGTGTAGCTGAAACTCTTGCTGGTGCTGGTTTCAACACCTGCGTTGACGTAATATCCCGGCCCTTTCAGGTCACGCACATCTGCCGGACCTGCCGTGCTTTCACCGGTTTCGCCGCGCAGCACAACGCCTGCGCCGCCTGCCACATCCTGAACCGCAAAGAAGCTGTAGTCATTGTAGGGGATATAGTCATAGGAGGCGAAGATGTAATCATAGCTGATGGTATCCCCTGCCCCAACTGTGATCTCGGCGATCACCGCTGAACCACGTGTGGGCGAACCAAAGGGACGCGCCTCAGGAAAGACACCGTTCAACCCCATTGCATCATCGATGCTTTGGATGGAAACGGTACGTTCCGGCGTGGCCCAGTCGCGGGTGCTGATCACAAACGAGCTCGAGGTGCCGTCGGTGGTGCCCCCTTCGGCCATATCCAGACCATTGACCGTGTCTACACGCGTGCTGGAGTCCAGCGCCGTGCCATCTTCGTTCTGATCGTTGGCAAGCACGTTGCCTTTCAGAATGGCAACCTGACCCTCCGTGGCCTCGTTGCTATCCGCCTCTAGTTTCACGCCCAGAAGCTGTTCATTCACCGCATCGTTGATCGCCGCATCTGCTGCGTCGGTTGCGTCGTCCAACGAGGTTTTCAACAGCTCCTCGATCTCATCCAGATTGGCACCCGTCGGGATGACCGCGTCTTCGAAGATCTCGATGATGGCCGTTGAAGCGGTGGCCACCGCCTCTGAGATTTCTTCCACCCCGTCAACCTGATCGCTGGTCAGATTGCCCGCCGTGGCCTGCGTGGTCACAGCCGTGGTGATCGCATCGTCAATCGAGGCACCGCCACTGGCCGCCGCGATGATTTCTGCCGCCATATCATCGGTGTTCACACCGTCACTGATGGCACCCGCTACGGCAACCGCCGAGGCCGCTTCAAGTGCATCTTCCAGGCTCACGCCACCCTCGGTGGCCACGGCGAGCACTTTGCCCGCATCAGCAAAGGCATCTTGGGTGATCTGCTGAAGCTCGGCTTCGGTCAATGTACCGCTGCTTGAGGCCGCAGACACCGCAGCATCAACAACCTTAGCCATGGCCGCTGCGAACCCGGCCACTTTCGACGCAGCCTCCTGAGCTGCGCTGTCCCCAGAAGAAAGATCTTCGAAGAAGTTGAGCGTGTTCAGATCTGTATCAGCCGGCAGGCCAAGAACCTGTTTGAGAACCGCTTCATTCATGCCGCTGGACACAAGGGTCGACACCGGTGACACCACCTGATCGGTTCCGGCACCTGTGTCATTGGCCAGAAGAACCTGTGTAAAGCTGTTATCGGTGACTACATCACGGGTGATGATCGGGTTCGCAGCATCCGGCGCATAGGTCGCGGCAAAGGCGCTGTCCCACCCATAGATGCTCGCATCAACAACAGGCGAGGGGATGATGATAAATTGCCCGCCATCCACAGGGGTATAATTGACGTCGATGCCCCCCTGCGCATTGGTCAGGCCCAAAAACTCGGATTGATCCGGGTTACCGTCGGAGTTGCTATCGTAAAAGACCAGAGCGTTCTCAAGCGGCGCATCGATGACGCTTAGTGTTTTCGAGATCGCGGTCGATCCACCGCCACCTCCACCACCGCCGCCACCAACAGCGAGACCCAGCCCAAGCAAACCACCCACAGCCGCGCCAGCATTTCCAAACGCACCTGCAACCGCTCCGTTGCCAGCCGCCAGCGACGACAGCTCCGCCACGGCCACATCAGAGACAATCACCTGATTGCCATCGATGCTTTCCACATTGGAGGCATCAACAACAACGGTGGCCCCCGAATTCAGGACAACCTCGACGGATCCATCTTCGAGAACTCGGAAGCCAGCAACGCCTTCAATGCCACCCAAAGAAGCCGCAGCCTCGGCACCCTGCGCCAACAGGGGCAAAACCAAAACCGCACCGCCGAGCGAAAAGAGCGATTTCGCCTTCATTTCATGGATTTTGCGGAATGCAGCCAGAATAGACCGTGAATTTTTATCGCGCGATTCACGCGACAGGTGAAAATTAGACATCACAAATATCCCACACAAAAGAGAACCAATTAAAAAAGGGAAATCCCCACACTCAGACAAATTTCTGACTTTGGAGACATTCCTTGTCAACAAGTGAAAATGGAATGAACGCAAAACTAACGGTATAAAACCAACCCTGGGCGCGCGCAGCGAAGGCGCGCCCAAAACTCTTGTTTATATAGGCATTTCTACCAGTAGATTGGCATAAGACGCGCCATGCATATCACGATCGGTCGCAGTGCCTTGCACCTGAGGCCGGGGCATGCTCAGCTTGATTACGGCAAGGTCTGGAATATCAAACCGCTTCAAGTTCGTTGGTTCAATTTGAAAAATCCGGGCGACTTCTGAGGTTTGCAAACCTTGGCTGATGTCCTGGAACGCGCGTTCTGTTCCGCAAAATATATCGACTGTCAGCCAGAAAGGCCCGGCGTTCTTTGACCTGACTTTTGTTGCGATGTCTCCCAATGTGGTCATGGTGCAATCTCCTCAACCGTCAGCTCAAACGCCTGCATCGGGTCGCTCAGATGCAGCAAGTGATTGAGACAAAATTCATGCACGGCGCCACGCGGCATTTCCGGGGGCGAAAACGGGAAGGCGAAGGTTGGCATTTCTTCCTGTTCTGTCAGTGGATGATGCAGGAGATAGGGGTTGAGCATCTTGGCCACCTCGCGGGACAGCGCCTCGCTGGGGGCCGTAATGATTCCCATCACTCCTATTTCGCTACCTTTTTGCGCCTGCACATCCAACGCGCCCAAGGTGGCCGTCGCGCCGATCAGGCGCAGCTCGATTGAGAAATCATCCCGCCCAAGTCGGGCTTTGGCCTTCTCCTGACAGCGGTCTAGAATATCCGCGCACCAGGCCTCGATGTTTTCGACATAGCGCGCATCGCGCACAAGAACCAACGACACCGTCTGATAGCCCGCCACCCGCGCGCCTTCGAGTTTGACAGTATAATCGTCACTTGGCACCCAGGTGCTGCCGGTCACCCGCACCCGACGATCATCCAGCGCAGTATAGATGGCCCCGGTCACATCCAAATGGCCGCCGGGTTCATACAGCACATAAGGGTCGGAATTCTCATACAACATATGCGCCGACACGGTGTGCGGCGTGGCGCGGGCCTCATCCCCCATCGGGGTGATGGTGAACCCGTCTGCATCAAAATCGATCAGAATGGTGCCGGAGTTTGGACTTGTGGTGGCCAGCGCCCCGCATTCGCCAATCTTGGCCCCGTGCCAGGCGCCACCGGGGTTACACCCCATCGCGAGAGGCATCGCAGAAATAATCGCAGTGTCCGTGGTGCGACCGGCGATCACGATATCTGCGCCAGTCGCCAAAGCGGCCTGAATCTGTTCCGCCCCCGCCAGCGCGACGATATTGGTACAGTTGCGCAGAACCTCGGCGGAAATCTCCGGCGCGACCTCAAGCGGGGTGATCCGACCATCCGCAAAGGCGGTCACCAGCGTCTCGGCCGCCTGCCCGCTTTTCAAAATCGCCAGTTTGAGGCTCTGGCCGGTCTCGCTCGCAATCTCTCGGGTGATATCCACCAGCCAATCCACCGCATTATCCGCGCCACAGGTGCCTGCGGTGCCGATCACCAACGGCACCTTGGCCTCGGCGCGGGCCTGCATCAGCTCGGCCCATTCCGCTTTGGTTGATCCTCGCGAGTATTTGGAGGTTCCCGTGCCAAGGTAATGGGGCCCACTGTCCGTGGACCCCCCGTCGATGGCGATGATGTCGGGGGTCTGGGCGATGCCCCGGGCCAAAGCGGCCCGGTCATAACCCAATCCCAAGGCCCCCGAAGGGATCAAAACCTTGACCATCAGTCTGTTATCCTTTGCGGTTTGGTGAGCACCTTGCGCAGGAACATCGGCGCAACAAAGCCCACAACTGCCACGATCCAGAGTGTGATCGAGATGCCCGAGCTGAACAGATAGGTCAAATCACCACTCGACAGCACCATGGCCCGACGCAGCGCATCTTCCATATGCCCGCCCAGCAGAATGCCAAGGATGATCGGCACGGTGGGCACATCCAGCTTGCGCAACACATAACCCAGCACACCAAAGGCCACCATCAACAGCAGGTCAAAGTAGCTGCCCGAGAGCGAATAGATGCCCACAAAGCTGATCATGGTCACACCCGGAAGCAGAACCCAAGGTGGCACGCTGAGGATCTTCACAAAGATCTTCACCATCGGCACGTTCATCAGAAGCAGCACAAAGTTTGCGATCAGAAGTGAGGCGATCAGGCCCCAGACCACTTCGGGACGCTCGGTAAACAGGGTTGGACCCGGCGTGATGTTCAAGGTCATCAAGAGCGCGAGCAAGACAGCTGTGGTCCCAGATCCCGGAACACCCAGCGTCAGCATTGGCACTAGCGCCCCGCCTGCGGCGGCGTTGTTGCCTGCCTCAGGGGCTGCGACACCTTTTGCTACGCCTGTACCAAAGCCACCTTTTTCGCCCGCGATTGATTTCTCGGTCATATAGCTGAGGAACGATCCCAAAGACGCCCCCGCCCCCGGCAGAACGCCGGCGATAAAGCCAACAACAGAGGCGCGCAGCATGGTCATGCCTGACCCGAGGATCTCTTTCACCGGTATGGTCACTTTCTCAAGCTTCACACCAATCGACGTGTTTTTACCGTGGCTTTCGATGAAAAAGAACACTTCGGCGATGGCAAAGAGACCCACGATGGCCACAAGGAAATCTACGCCGTCAAAGAGGTGCAGATTGCCTCCTGTTAGGCGCGGCAGGCCTGAGTTGTTATCGACACCAATCATGGCGATACCCAGACCGATGCACGAGGCAAGCGCCGCCTTGGCCTGATTGTTTGAGGCCAGACCGCCCAGCGTGGCAAAGGCCAGCAGGTAAAGCGCAAAGTATTCCGCCGGACCAAAGAGGAAAGCCACATCCGCCAGAATGGGGGCCAAGAGCATCAGGCCGATGGTGGCCAGAAAGGCCCCAACAAACGATGCAACCCCCGAGATCACCAGAGCGTCGCCGGCTCGACCCGCTTTGGCCATGGGATAGCCGTCAAGGGTGGTCATCAGTGCCGGCTCATCACCGGGAATGTTGAGCAGGATCGAACTGATCCGGCCGCCGTACATTGCGCCGTAATACACGGCAGTCATCAGAACCAGCGCACTGGTGGCATCAAGCCCCATCGAAAAGGTCAAAGGGATCAGAATGGCCACGCCGTTGGACGGGCCCAGACCGGGCAGCGCGCCAATGATTGTCCCGATAAAACACCCAAACACAGCCAGCATGAGGGTAAAGGGGGACAGGGCGACGCCGAAACCGGTCGCCAGATTAGTCAGCAACTCCATGTCGGTATCCTTAGCCGGTCAGGCCTTTGGGCAACCCTACAAGGCTGAGACCCAATGCAAATTTGAAGACGAGGAACAGCCCGACCGAAAGGCCAATTCCTGACACCACTGCCATCTTGGGGCGCGGTGAGATCTGATAGCTCAGAATGCCTGCGGCAATCGCCGTGGGCAGCAAAAAGCCAAGCGGCTTAAGTGCATATGCATATCCAACCAGAACAACCACCGCGATGGCAAGCGCGCCAAGCGTGGCCAGTTCGGGCCATTCCGGATCCGGATCGGGCCGGATCATCAGGGTGATGCCACATAGGGCAGCCACCGCGCCGATCAGCATGGGAAAGGTCTTGGGGCCCACGGGATCAGCCAAAAAGCTGGTCTGGATCTGAGTGGCACTGGCGATAAACGCCAATGCCACCACAGTCGCGACCGCGCCAAAGATGCGGTCAGAGGTCATTACTGGATCACCCCAATTTCTTTCGACAGGTCACGGATCTCACCCACAACGCCATCAACATAGTTCTGGAAATCTGCACCCACTTTGGTGAAGGGCGCCAGACCATTGGCCGCCATGGCCGCCTGCCATTCGTCGCTGTCCGCAACTTTCTGCAGCTTGTCGGCCCAGGCGTTGAAGTCTTCATCGCTGATGTCTTTGGGCACATAGAGACCACGCCAGTTCACGGCGACCACATCAATGCCCTGCTCTTTGGCGGTTGGGATGTCGTCAAAGCCCGGCACGCGCTCATCTGTCAGAACAGCAATTGCGCGCACATCACCCGATTTGAGGAAACCAACGATTTCCGACATGTCGCCGGACATAGCTGTGGTGAAACCACCCACGGTTTGAGTGATTGCATCCGCGCCACCGTCAACACCGATGTATTTCACGGCGCGTACATCTTCCACACCGGCACGCTGCAGGATCATCAGCGGCTTGAGGTGGTCAAAACCACCCACAGCCGAACCACCCGCGAAGGAAAGCTCACCGGGCTGTGCTTTGATCGCATCAACCAGATCATTCAGCGACTGATAGGGGCTATCGGCGGCCACAACGATCACACCCGGATCGGCGCCAATCGCACCAACAAAGCGCACCTGATCGGCGGTCATACCGGCATAGGCGTTCTGGGCCAGACGGGTTGCGGTTGCCGAGGAGGCGGCCACGATCAGGTCGCTGTCATCTTTACGCTCGGCCACAACGTGACCAAAGGCCAGACCACCGCCGCCACCGGCCATGTTGGTGACCTGAACCGGCTTATCCACGGCGCCGATGTCATGCATGATTTTGCCGATCTGACGGCAGGTGAAGTCCCAGCCACCGCCCGGATTGGCGGGTGCGATGCATTCTGCGGCCTGTGCACTGAACGCGGCAACTGAAAGAACGGCGCTCGTCATGAGCGCTCCGAAGAGACGTTTTGTCATGGTTTTCCTCCCGTTTGACATGGCAGTTGGACCTGCCCATGCTTTGAACAAACGCCGTCAACCTGACACCAACCTGTCACTTCTGGAAAATTTGCGCGATGCGATGCCTGCTGATCGAAGACAATGAAAAGCTGGCCAATGCGGTGGTGGAACACTTGCAATTGGACGGCCATGCCGTGGACCATGCGCCCACATTGGATCAGGCACAGGGCTTTACCGCGGTGACCGATTACGATTTGATATTGTTAGATATTATGCTTCCCGATGGCGATGGCCGTGACTTTCTGAATGCCCAGAGACAGGCGGAAAAACCCACGCCCGTGATTGTCATCACCGCGCGATCTGCGGTCTCGGATCGCATCGGATTGTTGGATCTTGGGGCCGATGATTACCTGACAAAGCCCTTCGATTTCGCCGAGCTGAATGCCCGTTGTCGCGCCGTTTTGCGGCGGCATTCTGGGGTTGCTGCGAATCTTTTACGCGTTTTTGAAACCGAATTAGACCCAACCTCCGCCGAGCTGCGATTCGGGGGAAAGTCCATCGCCCTGCGCAACCGTGAACTGCGCCTGCTTGAGGTGATGTTTGGTGCCCCGGGTCAGGTGTTTTCGAAATCGCATCTGATGGATCGGCTTTATTCGCTCAACGAAGACGCCAGCGAAAACGCAATTGAGGTCTACATCGGACGGCTGCGCAAACGGCTGGATGGCAGTGGCGCACGCATCGAAACGGTGCGGGGGCTGGGCTATCGATTGATCGCGGCATGACCCCCCGACCCTCCATACGGCGCCGGTTGTTTGTGCAATTGGGCTGCGTTGCGGCGCTGTTGTCGTTGGCGTTTATCCTTGTGGTGCGTGAGGTGGCCGAACGGGCCGCCGTGGGCACACAGGATGGTATTCTGGGGGCCTCTGCTATCGCCATTGCCGATAGTCTGCGCAGTGTGGATGGGGAGGTCACGCTTGATCTGCCTTATTCTGCCCTGTCGATGCTGGGATCGACCAATCAGGATCGGGTGTTCTACCGCATTGCAACAGCGCAGGGCACATTGACCGGCTATGACGATCTGCCCCTGCCCGCGGCCCCGCCACATCTGGATCAGCCCACGTTCACCACATTGGTCTATCGCGGTGAAGAAGTGCGCGCCGTATCGGTGGTGCGCCCCATCGGGCCAGCATCAAACACCACCGATGTCATCGTAACGGTCGCCCAGACCCGTCACGGGCTTGCCAAAATCTCAAGACAGATCACGGCAACGGCCACCGGTGTGGGCATTGGATTTTTCTTGTTGGCAACAGCGCTTTCTCTGCTCGCGGCCCGTGCTGCGCTGGACCCGATCACCCGGTTGACCGACACAATCACCCGACGCGGGCCCAATGACCTGCGTCCAGTGACAGCTGAGACCCCTGACGAACTTGCGCCGCTGGTGCTGGCGCTCAATTCCTTTATGGCTCGGTTGCGCAGTTCCCTGTCACGCACCGAAGATTTTATCGCAGAGGCCGCGCATCGGGTACGCACCCCATTGGCCACAGTCCGGGTGCAGGCCGAAGTCACCCACCGCAAGCTCAACAAACCGCACCACCGGCAGGCCATCCGCGAGATGATCAGTGCCATTGACGAAAGCTCGCGCTCCGCCGAGCAGATGCTGGACCATGCCATGGTCACCTTTCGCGCCGACAGTCTGGCGCGCGATGAACTGGATCTGCGGGCCTTGATGCTAGACACCTGCGCCCGTCTATCGCCCACTGCGGCCCTCAAGGAAATTGCCCTGCAACGTGACCTGCCCGATCACCCAGTGCCCTTTCGCGGGGACGGCATCCTGATTCAGGCCGCGCTGCAAAACATCCTTGATAATGCGATCAAATATTCCCCTGAGGACAGCGACATCACGGCCTCGCTCACCGTCAATGAAGAGATCCATATGACAATTACGGATGAGGGACCGGGATTTGGCAACATGGATCTGCGCCGCCTGACACGCCGGTTCTCGCGCGGCGAAAACACAAGCGGCGTGGTCGGATCCGGCCTTGGTCTGACGATTGCGGATGAGGTGGTGCGCGCCCACGGAGGCCGTCTTGCCCTGTCCCCCAACCCAAACGGAGCTGGCGCATGCGTCTCACTTATCTTGCCGCGGTGATTCTGGGCTGGGCCACGGCCCTCGGCGCCTTTGAAATCGAAGCCCACCGGGTCTATCCGGCAGAGGATGAACGCGCGGTCCTGCGCGTGATCTCAACCGCAGATCTCGATGTGTTTGACCCCGTCATTCGCGCTTTTCTCACCGATCAGCCGGGGCTGACCGTGGATTATACTGTCACCTCGACCACAGAACTGATGACCGCAATTTATGACGATGGGGCCAGTTTCGATCTGGCCATTTCCTCCGCAATGGATTTGCAGACCAAACTCGCCAACGATGGCTTTGCACAGACCTATGTCTCCGCCGCCGCAACCGAGCTGCCGGATTGGGCCACATGGCGCAATCAGCTCTATGCCTTTACGCAGGAGCCGGCAGTTATTGTGGTTTCAGAGTCGTTCTTTACCCCCGAAACGGCACCGCGCACCCGGGATGAGCTTGTCACCGCTCTGCGCGCCGAACCTGTTCGGTTTATGGGCCGGATTGGCACGTATGATGTGCGCAGTTCAGGCTTTGGCTATCTGATGGCCACTCAGGACAGCCGCAACTCTGAAGCCTTCTGGCGGTTGATGGAGGTTATGGGGCGGCTAGAGGCCAGACTCTATTGCTGTTCCTCGGATATGATCCGCGACGTGGCCTCGGGCAAACTGGCCGTGGCCTATAATGTGCTGGGGTCTTACGCGGCCGCGCACCTCAAAGACGGCGGCTTTCATATCATCCCGCTCAACGACTATGTGAACGTGATGTCGCGCACAGCACTTGTGCCCCACAACGCCAAGAACACCGCCGCCGCGCAGGATATGATCGATTTTCTCATCACCCTGCGCAACCGGCCCGATCTTATCAAAGCCAGCGGCCTGCCCGCCATAGACCCCGCCGAGTTGCAAGCCAATAGCGCGCTGCGCCCGATCCGCTTTGGACCCGGGCTTTTGGTCTTTTTAGATCAGTTGAAACGCGAAAGCTTTCTCAAGAACTGGGAAAACTCTCTGTTTCAGGCATTGCCCTAGGCGTTACTGAGCAAGCTTGCGCAGCAGATAGGTGTCCATGATCCAGCCATGGGCCTCACGCGCAGCGGCGCGGGTTGCAATGATGCGCGGGCCCGCTTCGGCCAGATCCCCATGCTCTAGCACCTGTTCCTTCATGCCAAGGAACCCACCCCACCAGATCTGAGTCCCTGCGGGATCAAGCTGTTGAAAGCTGCATTCGCCATCCAACATGACAATCACGGTCTCGGCTCCATCCGGCCAACCATGATCACGCAGACGTCGTCCGGTTGACACCACAACCGCCCCATTGACCGTGTTAAACGGAATGGCATGGGCCGAGGTCAGCGCCTGAAGCGCGGTCACTCCGGGCACCACGCGAATATTGGGCTTCGGCGTGAACCGATCCGCGATGCGCAGCGTGCTATCATAGAGCCCCGGGTCGCCCCAGACCAACAGCGCAACCGGTCCGTCAACCGCGTGCTCGGCCATGGTGGCCTTCCAGATCTCTGCGATCTCATCGTGCCACTGCGCCACGCGGTCCTGATACGGCAGCGCAGGGTCGCGCACGGGCATGTCAAATTCCGCCACCTTGGCGGTCGCCCCGGCTGCGGTCAGAATATCGTGGCGCAGACCAGCCAGATCGGCCTTATCCGGGCCTTTGCGCGGCACCAGAATAAGCGCGGCCTCGCGCAGTGCCTTTTGCGCCTCGCCGGTCACATGATCCGGGTTGCCCGTTCCAATGCCGATCAGCCAGAGATCAATCATCTGCGCTCTCCATCTCGGCCAGCGGCCCATAAAGCACCAGCGCGGGCTTATCGCCAATCTCATCCGCCAATTGATCCGCCAACCCCTGCACGGTCAGACGGGTCAGCTTTTGCTCAGGCGTCGAGACCGCTTCGGCCAGAACCGCAGGCATATCCGCAGGCAACCCCCGCTCAATTAGTGCCGCAGCCAGTTTCGGGAAGGTGCGCTTGCCCATGAAAATCACGGTTGTGGCCTTGGGATCGGCCAGCGCATCCAGATTGGTGTCTGGCGGAAGCTCTCCGGTCACATCATGCCCGGTTGCAAACTGAACACGGCGCGCAGTCAGGCGCCTAGTTAGTGGAATACCACAGGCCGCAGCAGCCGCCACCGCCGAAGGGATGCCCGGAATAATCTCATAGTCGAGACCCGCAGCCTTAAGCGCCACCATCTCTTCTTCCAACCGACCAAACAACCCGCTGTCTCCGGATTTTAGGCGCACCACCCGCTGACCGGTTTCGGCATAATCCACCAAAAGCTGGCTGACATGATCCTGTTTGGGGCTTGGGCGCCCGGCACGTTTGCCCACGCCAATCAGATCGGCGTCTGGCCGCACATGGGACAGGATCGGCCCGGAGGACAAATCATCGAACAACACAACATCGGCCTTCTGCAGCCGATCCACCGCCTTGACGGTCAACAGCTCGGGATCGCCCGGGCCGGAACTGACAAAGCTCACCAAGGGCGTGCTCATCCTGCCGCCTCCTCCGTGATCAAGTGAAAGAAAGTCCCAGTGACATGGCCCCGGCGTGACCCGGTTTCAGGCACCGGGTTGCCATCCGCATCAAAGACCTGCGCCAGGGGCGTATCGGGCTGTTCAAGGATGCTGGAGTAGTGGAACTCATGTCCGCGCAACGCGGCACCCGCTCCAAAACCCGGCATGCCGCCATCGTTCAGAACCGCACGGCGATAGCCCAGATGGAATTTGCGCTTTTCATAGCTGGTGACCAACCCCAAAAGCCCTGCCATTTCATGGCGCGTGCCCTCTTTGTCGATCAACCCTGCGCCCAGCGCCATATAGCCCCCGCATTCCCCATGCACCGGCTTGGTTGCGGCGTGTTTGCGCAATCCGGTCAGGAAGGTCTGTGCGGCTGCAAGTTTCCCCGCATGAAGCTCAGGATAGCCGCCGGGCAACCAGACCAGATCGGCCTCCGCATCTGGCGCTTCATCGGCCAGCGGCGAAAAGGGCAAGATCTCAGCCCCCGCCGCACGCCAGCCCGCCAGAAGATGCGGATAGGTAAAGGAAAACGCGGCATCCCGCGCCAAAGCAATCCGTTGCGCCGGAGGCTTGGGCAATGCGCCTCCCGTTGGCAGGTCATGCCCCAAAGCCGCCGCTTTGATCGCATCCAGATCCACGTGTTCGCGCAGAAACTCGGCATAGCCCGCAATGGCGGCGTTCAGATCCGGGTGCTCCACGGCTTGGATCAACCCCAGATGCCGCTCGGGCAGCGCCAGATCCCCGCGACGCGGCAGCACGCCCAGCACAGGCAACCCGGCCTTGTCCATCCCCAGACGGGTCAGACGTTCGTGGCGCGGGCTGGCCACCCGGTTCAAAATCACACCGGCAATTTTGACGTCCGGATTGTACATCTTGAACCCAAGCGCCACAGCCGCCGCAGACTGCGCCTGACCACCGACATCGACCACCAAGACAACCGGCCAACCCAGACGCTGTGCGGTTTCAGCGCTTGAGCCAAAC
This sequence comes from Pelagimonas sp., assembly GCA_049116335.1. GTDB lineage: Bacteria > Pseudomonadota > Alphaproteobacteria > Rhodobacterales > Rhodobacteraceae > CANMIH01. The sequence continues at coordinate 128,617 of JAGDYZ010000021.1, forward strand.
CCGCTCTGGCCACGTGTTGCCACCCCGTCAAACAGGCCCATAGAGCCTTCGCCGACACAGATCTCGGCCCCCTCCGCTTGCGCAGAAATCGCATTCAACAGCCCGTCGTCCATCGCCCAGGTGTCAAGGTTGAACGAGGCACGCCCACAGGCCGCCTGATGAAAGGCCGGGTCAATGTAATCCGGCCCTGATTTGAACGGTTGCACCGTCACCCCATCATCGGCCAATGCCCGCAACAGGCCCAACATGACCGTGGTTTTCCCTGTCCCCGACGAGGGGGCCGAAACCATTATGCCCTGTACCATTTGCCTCTCCCAAGCTCAGCGCGCTTCTTCTTTTCCAAAATACTCCGGGGGAGTCGCCCCAGGGCGACGGGGGCAGCGCCCCCGATCCCGATCAATCGTCGCCGTGCTGCCAGCTGGCCCAGGGGCTCTCGGCGCTTTGCGGACGATAGCGGCGGTCATAATCTACCGAATAGAGACAGCTTTCCTGAAACCCTTCTGCGCCCAGTGCAGGTCCAACAAGGATCAGCGCCGTACGGGTGATGCCCTCGCCAATGCTCTGTTCTACCGAGCCAAGCGTCGCGCGGATGATTTTTTCATCCGGCCAGCTTGCACGGTAAACCACAGCCACAGGACACTCGGCCCCGTAATGTGGCACCAAATCTTCCACAACTTTCGCCAGATTGCCGATCGACAGATGCAGCGCCAGAGTCGCGCCAGTGCGACCAAAGTTCTCAAGGGTTTCGCCGTCGGGCATGCTCGACGCGCGGCCCGGTGTGCGGGTCAGGATCACCGACTGTGCCACACCCGGCAGGGTGAGCTCTTGTCCCAAAGCCGCTGAGGCCGCCGCAAAGGCCGGCACACCCGGTGTGACAGAATAAGGGATCTCCAACTCACGCAACCGGCGCAGCTGTTCACCCAGTGCTGACCAGACCGACAGATCACCAGAATGCAGACGCGCCACATCTTTACCCTCGGCATGGGCGGCTTGAATTTCCACCATGATCTGATCGAGATCCAGTGAGGCTGTGTTCACGATCTTTGCGCCTTCGGGGCAGTGACCCAGAATGGCCTCGGGCACCAGCGATCCGGCATAAAGACAAACAGGGCACGAGGCGATGATATCGCGTCCGCGCAGTGTCAGCAGATCAGCCGCCCCGGGGCCTGCACCAATGAAATGTACCGTCATGTCCTGTCTCCTTCAGCCAGCGCACAGGTCGCTTGCCGGTCGTTCGATATCTGTCGTGCGCAGAGCACCTGCGCGGGGTGTTTCAAAGCGGCCAAGGCCGCAGCCTCTGCCACGCTGCCGGTCCCACGGGCGGCAAGCGCCGCTTGAGACTGCGTTGTGACCTCCTGCGCAACCAGCGCCGCGCTGTCAACGGCGATCACGGGCAGGTTCAATTCTTTGGCCAGCGCCCGAAACACGGGCTGGCGAGCTTTGTCTTCGGCTGTGGCCAGCGCATCGGGTATGCCGCCCGTCAGCGACAATGCCTCGCGCAGGCTCTCAACCGTGGCTGAGGTGCGAAACCCAAATCCCGCGACGATCACAGCGTGACACTCCATTGCACCACCGGGTAGGAGGATTTCCATCCCAGACGCGGCCCAAGAGGGGCTGCTTGCGCCAATTCGATGCGCAACAGCTCTCCGCCCAGTTGCGATTGCCAGCGGATCAGGCAGGCTTCGCTTTCAAGCGTCACCGCATTGGCCACCAATCGCACGCCAGTGAATCCTTTGAGCTCGTCCATCAGAGCATCCGACAGGCCGCCGCCAACAAAGATCACATCTGGTCTCGCCAGATCCCCGAGCGCGTCAGGCGCTTTGCCCACCACAACCTGCAACCGATCCACGCCAAGGTCCCGCGCGTTGTCGCGAATACGCTCGGCACGGTCTGCGCGGCTTTCAATGCTGATGGCCTGCGTGGTTGGGTCACTCAGCAACCACTCAATGGCAATTGATCCGGACCCGCCGCCAATATCCCACAGGGTTTCAAAAGGGTTCGGCGCCAGTGCCGACAGAGTGAGCGCCCGCACCGGGCGTTTGGTCATCACACCGTCGCTGTCGAAAATCTCATCCGATTGACCGGACCCACGCGACAGAACAGCGCCGTCACCGGCCACGGCAATCGCGGCACAGACCGGATGGCCAAATTCACCTGTCAGCGCATCCGCAGGCCCCACCGTGCGCCTCTCGCGTGGACCACCCAGCGCTTCAAAAATCGCCAGTTCCGAGGCCCCAAACCCCGCGCCATCCAGATAAGCCGCCAAAGCAGCGACAGCCTCTCCATCCCGAAGGGTCACAATGATCCGCTTGCCCGGGGCCAGAACAGGGCGCAAGCGTGACAGAGGGGCCGCATGCAATCCAAGACACTCGGTTTTTTCCAGAGGCCAGCCCAAACGCGCCGCCGCCATGGAAAAGACCGAGGCACCGGGGAAGGCCCGCCACTCTCCCGGTTCAAACCGGCGCGCCATGACACTGCCTGCGCCAAACCAAAACGGATCGCCCGAGGCCAGAACAACCGTTTGCCGCCCCCGCAATCCATCCAATATCTGCATCCCGTCTGAAAACGGGACAGGCCATGCGATGGTTTCAGCACGCCCTTCGGGCAAGAGCGACAAATGACGCGGAGGTCCCATGACCACCTCGGCCTCTTCCAAGGCGCTCAGGCTTGCGCTAGACAGTCCCGCCGGACCATCTTCGCCCAAACCGATGATGGTCAACCACGGGGTCTTTGAGAGCGGAGCGTCAGACATGTCCCACAGCCTTCTTGTTCTGGGTGGCACCACCGAAGCCAGCGCCCTGTGCCGTGCCCTGGCCGAAAGACAGGACCGGGCGATTGTCTCGCTTGCGGGCCGCGTGGCCAATCCCAAACCGTTGCCGCTGCCCACGCGTGTGGGGGGCTTTGGAGGTGTGGCGGGTCTGCGCGACTACATCCGCAACGAGGGGATCACCCATGTGATTGATGCCACGCATCCCTTTGCCGATCAAATGAGCCGAAATGCAATTGCCGCCTGCGCAGAGACCAACACGCCGCTGTGCGCGTTGACCCGCGCCCCGTGGCAGGCTCAGGACGGCGACATCTGGCATCATGTGCCCGATATCTCCAGCGCTGTTGCGGCCCTGCAAGGAGAGGCCAAGCGCGTGTTTCTCGCGGTTGGACGCATGCATCTCGACGAATTCGCACCCAATCCCCAGCATCACTATGTGCTGCGTCTGGTCGATGCGCCCGACGCTCTGCCGTTTCCCAAGGCTCAGGCGATCATTGCCCGAGGCCCCTTTGGGTTTGACGAAGACTGCGCGCTGTTGCGCGATCACCGTATTGATCTGATCGTGTCCAAGAACTCGGGGGGCACCGGCGCGCGGGCCAAGATTGACGCCGCACGGCACCTTGGGCTGCCGATCGTGATGATCGACCGCCCTACCCTGCCCCCACGCACCGAGACCCACTCGGTCCAGGGCGTTCTGGACTGGTTGGATCATTCTGGTGTGAACCGCGGCGTATAGACGAAATCAGCTCCGGTCTGGCGGGCGATCACTTTTGTCCGGCTGGAGCCCACCAGAACCATGGTGCGCATATCCGCCATATCCGGCGTGGCTTCGGACAGAGGCACCACTTTGATCTCTTCTTCCGGCGTTGTGACCGCACGGGCAAAGATGATCAGGCGCTCAGGCTCACAGGTTTCACGCAGGATTTCGAGCATGCGCTCAAACCCTTCGGGGCGCGATTTGGAACGAGGGTTGTAGAACCCCATCGCAAAATCACCCTCGACCGCCAGACGCAGACGTTTTTCGATCAGAGACCACGGTTTGAGGTTGTCACTCAGGTTGATAGCGCAGAAATCATGCCCCAAAGGCGCACCACAGCGTGCACTGGCCGCAAGCATAGCGGTGATGCCGGGCAGAACACGGATATCAAGCTCGCGCCATTCTTCCGGGCCATCGTCTATTGCTTCAAGCACAGCCGACGCCATGGCAAAAACACCGGGATCACCGGAGGACACGACAACCACCTTACGACCCTCAGAGGCCATCTGAAGCGCGTGCTGCGAGCGATCAAGCTCAACCCGATTATCAGAGGCATGCAGCTTCAGGCCCGGACGTTCCGCCACCCGCGCCACATAGGGGATATAGCCCACCACATCGGTGGCCTCTTCCAGAACCGCGCGCACCTCTTCGGTGACAAGATCCTCACGTCCCGGCCCCAGTCCGGCAATGGCTACCCAACCCATCATGGCCTGCGCCCCTGTCCATGCACCACAACAATCGAGAAATACGGGGTCACTTTGCCCTCACATTCCGCCAATCGGGTGACTGTCTGTTCTGCCATTGCGGCATATTCCACGATCCACGCATCGTCATATCGGCCTGCGGCCTTGAGCGAACGGCGGATCTTTTCGATGTTCTGGCCAATCTTCATGACAATGATCGCATCCGCATCTGTCATGCGCTGGGTCATGGTCTCTTCGTCCAGCGTGCCCATGATGGTCGACATGACGTCGTCACCCCATGTGATCGGCGCACCCGTGGCGGTCCAGGCCGCCGCCATACCGGTGATGGCCGGCACAACCTGCACCGGAACATGGTCTTTCAAACGGGTATAGAGATGCATGAAAGAGCCGTAGAAAAACGGATCCCCCTCACAGAGCACCGCAACATCGTGACCCTCTTCCGCCAAAGCCCGCAGATGCGCGCAGCAGTCTTCATAGAACTGCGACAGAACTTCGTTATAACGCGGGTCCGACAGCGGGATCTCGGTGGTCACGGGGTATTCCATGGGGAATTCGATGCGATCTTCGCGCATCATCCCGTCCACAATCCCAAAAGCCCGACCACGGCGGCCTTCTTTGCGGAAAAAGGCCACATGTTTGGTGGTGCGTGTCAGACGATCTGACCGCACGCTCATCAGCTCGGGATCGCCCGGGCCAAGGCCCACGCCATAGATGGTGCCCTTACTCATTCCGCGTAGCTCGCCAAAGCATTGACCGCCGCAACGGTCATCGCACTGCCACCCAAACGACCTTTGACAATCATGCTGGGTACAGGCTGTGCCTCCCACAGGGCGTCTTTGCTTTCAACCGCACCAACAAAGCCGACAGGACAGCCAATAATCGCCGCCGGACGCGGGCAATCTGGATCTTCCAGCATGTTCAGCAGATGGAACAGCGCGGTGGGGGCATTGCCGATGGCGACAATTGCGCCCTCCAGCTTGGGACGCCACAGCTCAAGCGCTGCGGCCGATCGGGTGTTTTGCATCTCGGCGGCCATTTCGGGCACTTTGGGGTCCCACAGAGTGCAAACAATTTCATTGTCCGCAGGCATGCGTTTCTTGGTGATCCCTTCGGAAATCATCCGCGCATCACACAGGATGGGCGCGCCGTCGATCAGCGCCTGACGCGCGTTCACTGCGAAGTCTGGTGAGAAGTGCACAAACTCTTCCAGCCCCACCATGCCAGCGGCATGGATCATGCGCACAGCAACGGGCTCTTCTTCTGGTGTAAAGCGCGCCAGATCTGCCTCGCGCCGGATGGTGGCAAAGGATTCAGCGTAGATGGCAGCGCCATTTGTTTCATAGGTATAAGGCATCAGGTCCGGCTTTCCAGAAGTGATAGGTCGTCGGCGTCTAAGCCGAATTGAATAGGCTGATCCCATGGACAGCCGTCGGTCACAAGATTGTATTTTCCCCCAGCGCCAATCAGCACCAGATCAGAGGCCATTGGATGGGCGCATCCCTTTGCGCATCCCGTCACATGCAAAAGCCGTCCTTGCCCCACCTGCGGCGCGAGCCGCGCGGCAAGATTACGGGTATCGGCCTCGGCCTGCGGGCAATAGGGCGCACCGGAACAGGCCACAACACGGCGCATCGGGTCGTCGGCTCGGGTGATCAGGCCCTCGATTTCAGGCAGTTGGGACATCGCAGGCAAAAACAACATCCGAAACGGCGTAACCAGAATATCATCCGTCAGATCCGCAAGAGCAGCGAGCGCGGCTGCGGGCAACAGCCCGAAACTGGCTGATACGGCCATACCACCTTGCTGGAGCCCGGGGTCCGGGTCGTCAGAAGCGGGAAACGGCAGGGTGTCCCCCATCAGAGACGCAGGCAGCACATGCCCTTTCGCCAGATGCCGCGCCATGCGCCCCCGACCGTCTGCTCCGATACCGCCAGAAGCCACAAACCAGCGCGCGATCTCAAGTGCCAGCTCAACAGCCACCTCCGGCCCGTCAACCGCACGCCCAGTCTCATTGCCATTGGCCCGCACAAGCCAGCCGTTTAGTCCCTGTTCGATTCGAATGTCGCCGCTGACCTGAGCCAGATCGCGCCGCCCCACCGCATCAATCACAAAGCCAAACTTACCCGGAAGCTTTGGCATATCGCGTGCTGCCAAAGCAGTGGTCAGTGCCTGTGCCATGGCGTCGTGATCGGCGCCTCGAAACGGAGTGGTGACAATATTGCGGTTGCTCTCAGCCGCCACATCATTGTCGAGAAGCCCCAAGGCCTCCAAACCCGTCAGAAGCTCGGGGAAGCCCTCTTCCGTCACGCCCCGGATCTGCAAATTTGCCCGCGAGGTCATCTCAAGAAAACCGGTGCCAAACTGAACCGCCAGCGCCGACAGTCCGCGCGCCTGTTTGGCCGTCACCCGCGACAGCCACGGGCGCACGCGCACCACAAGCCCATCCCCCGACATCATCGGACGATGGGCCCCGGGGCACCAACCGCGAATGACGGGCTCGCTCATGCCAGCGCCTCCATCTCGGCGAGGATCGAGTTGCGCCGTGTCTGCCAGAGACCCGCCTCATAAAGCGCGGCAAACCGATCGCGCATCGCTTGAAGCGCATCTGGGTTTTCGCGACGCAGAAAATCAACCACGTCCTCGGCCCCCAAAGTGGCATCGAAATAGAGGTCAAACAGATGCGCTGGCACCACAGCCGCTAGATGGGCAAAGGCGGCAAGGTTGTCCAAAGTCGCCGCGATTTCCGCTCCGCCCCGAAACCCATGCCGCTGCATGCCCGCGATCCACGCCGGATTGCTGGCGCGCGCCTGAACAACCCGCGCAATTTCTTCGGTCAACGCGCGTGCGCGCGGCTTGGACGGATCGGTGATATCCATGTGATACAGCGCGGCTTTGCCACCGGTGATCGCCTGTGCCGCCGCAAAGCCCGCCTCATGGGCGGCATAGTCTCCGGCCAGCAGAATATCGGTTTCCGGCAGATCCTGCATATGCACAAAGCTATCGGCTTGCGACACACGTTCGCGCAAGGTTGCTTCGTCCCTCACAGGTTCCTGCCCATCCAGTGACCAAGAACTGGCAGCCAGCCAGGCTTCGCCCGCCTGACGCCGCCCTTCGTCGGAATAGTCTTCCATCGCATGGCCCATTCCAAGGCCATAGCTGCCCGGTGCGGGGCCAAACACACGCGCTCCGGATTTGCCAATATAGGGGTTCCAGTCTTCCGCCTCATCACGCCGCGTCAAAGCTTTGACGCCTTGGGCAAACAGCCCCGACAGCGTTGGAAACACATCCCGGAACAGCCCCGACACCCGAAGCGTCACATCGATACGCGGGCGGTCCAGCTCAGCAATCGGCAGCACCTCAATACCAGAAACCCGTTCCGACCCTTTATCCCAGATCGGCCGCACCCCCAGAAGATGCAGCGCCATGGCAAACTCTTCCCCCGCCGTCCGCATCGTCGCCGACCCCCAGAGATCGACAATCAAACCACGCGGGTAATCGCCCTCATCCTGCAAATGCCGGCGCACCAGCTCTTCTGCCAAAGTTACCCCCTGCGCATAGGCCGCGCGGGTTGGCACGCTGCGCGGATCAGTGGTGAACAGATTACGCCCCGTCGGCAACACGTCTGAGCGACCGCGATACGGCGACCCCGATGGCCCGGGTTCAATCCGACGACCATCTAAGGCACGTGGCAACGCCGCTTTCTCTGCCGCCGCAGAAGCGGTGGTATCGATGGATCCGGCTTCGGCCCGGCCCCAGATATGCAACCCGTCACCAAACTGGCTTTCTTTGATGTCACAAACAAAGCGATCGATGCGTGTGATCGCTTCTGCGGTGCTCGACGCGCGGTCTAGCCCCAGATCGTTTTCAACGCCCAAGGCCTGTGCCTCGGCGCGGATGTCACCCTGCAACCTGTCGCGTCGTTTGGGGTCGAGGCCATCGGCGTTGGAAAACTCATCCAAAAGCGCCTCAAGCCGCGCCAACCGATCTGGCGTTTCGCTTTGTTTCAAGGGCGGGGGCACATGGCCCAGGGTCACCGCCCCAATCCGGCGCTTGGCCTGCGCCGCCTCACCCGGATCGTTGACAATAAACGGGTAAATCACCGGAAGATTGCCGGTCAGCACCTCGGGCCAACACATCTCGGACAGGCCCACCGACTTCCCCGGCAGCCACTCTAATGTTCCATGCGCGCCAACATGCACCAAAGCATCGGCGCGGGTCTTGAGCCAAAGGTAAAAGGCCACATAGGCATGGCGCGGCGTGCGCGACACATCGTGGTAATCGTCGTCCCGCGCCTCAACAAAGCCGCGCTCGGGCTGAAGCGCCACAACCGCAGTGCCACGCTCCACAACGGAAAAGCGGAACCCACCGTCGATGAAATCAATATCGTCCTCAGGGGCCCCCCATACCTCGGCCAGATCCTCACGCAGTTCCTGCGGAACCCCGTCCAAGGCCGACCGATACGCCGCCAGAGACCAATGAAACTGACGCGCCTGCAAACCTTCGGTGACCGAGGTGGTGTCCACGCCATACCCTGCCTCAAACAGGTCCCCCAGCATCGCCTCTACCGAAGCGAGGGCATCCATGCCCACCGCATGGCCCATGTTCCAATCTTTACCGGGATAGGTGGACAGCACAAATGCCACCCGCCGCTCCGCAGGCGACAACGCCGCCAGTTGGGTCCAGCCGCAGACATGATCGACAATCGCCGCGATCCGCGCCGGATCCGGTTGATGGGCGAGGCGCGCAAACTGCAGATCCTCGTCAAAATCCCCAGGCTCTTTAAACGATGCAATGCCCGCAAAAATACGCCCGTCCACCTCGGGCAAGACCACATGCATCGCCAGATCCGCAGGCGAAAGCCCGCGATCTGCCTCGGCCCAGGCCTCACGATTGGAGGTGGCCAGCGCAACTTGAAACACCGGCACATCGCCAATGTCCAAGGGCGAGGTCCCATCTTTGCCTTTGCCAGAAAACGAGGTGACATTCACCACGGCCACCGGCGCAATCTCCTGCACCTTGCCACACATCCACTGGGCTACATCGGGCACCTTGAGCGAAGGTGCAAACAGCGCTGTCACCGTAAATCCCTTGGCCTCAAACGACCGATAGAGCGCTTCCACCGGGGCAAGATCCGCCGCAACCAGATAAGACCGGTAAAACACAATCAGGAGCGTGGGTTTGACTGTCGTACTGTGGCATTGCTGAGCATCGTCAGAAACAAGCTCTGGCCCCTGCCCCGTTGTGACACAGCATCTGTTGGCAGAACACAACACGCCCCTCTCAGGTGCCCAGCATCCCATGCGTGGTACGGTTTTGGACCCGATCACCGGCCCGGCATAACAGCCGGCAGCCAGCGCCATCTGCGCCAAAGCCGCCTGCGCCGCGACAGAGCCCCCTTCGTCGCAGAGGTGCGACAGGCGCCGCAGGGTTGACACCGGCAAGGTCGAATAGGCATCCAGCTGTTTGTCTTCACGCCCGTCTGCGGGCAGAACCGCCAGCGCAATGCCCTTGGCCTGCGCCAGGGCCCGGACTTGTTGCAGCCCATATGACCAATAAGACACCCCACCGATCAAACGGATCAGAATGCCTTTGGCGCCCTCAAGCGTCTGTTCAACATAGGTATCAACTGACAGCGGGTGTTTCAGTTTGCTCAGATTGGCCAGCCGCAGGGTGGGCAATTTGCCCTCTGTCCCGCGGCCACGATGCCACCCTTCGGCGAAAGCCCCAAGGTCACTGTCTGAAAAGGACAGCACCACAAGATCCGCCGGGCTTTGCCCCAGATCCTGCGGCGTATCCGCCTCATCCAACCCATGACTTTCGCGAAAGATGACATGCATAGGGGCTTACTCCGCCGCTTCCACCTGCGCACCCAGCGCAGCGCGGATCACATCGGTTTTGATGTCGTTGTGTTCAGCGATGACCACGATGCGCCCCTGACGGCCTTCTTCCGGCTTCCATGGGCGGTCAAACTGGTGACGGACCCGGGCGCCTACAGCCTGCACCAACAGACGCATCGGTTTGCCCGCAACGGCCGCATAGCCTTTGACGCGCAGAATGTTGTTTTCATTCGCAAGCTTTTCGATCGCAGTCACAAGCTCGGAGGGATCAGCCAGCTCAGGAATATCAACAACGATGCTTTCAAAGTCGTCATGCTCATGGTCGTGGTGACCATCGTGATGGCTTGGGCGTGCGTCCATGTCGTCTTCGGCAGCGGCCTCAAGACCCAGAATGACGCGCGGATCCACAACACCTTCGGCCACTTCCACAACAGGCAGCGGCCGCGGGGCTTCGGCCAATACGATCTCTTTCGCTTTCGCTACGCCCTCAGGACCGGCCAGATCGGGCTTGGTCAGAAGCACGATATCGGCGCAGGAAATCTGATCCTCAAACACCTCTGACAAAGGCGTTTCGTGATCGAGACTGTCATCTGCCTCACGCTGGGCATCCACAGCCGCCACGTTTGTGGCAAAGCGGCCCGCGGCCACAGCTTCGGCATCTGCCAGGGCAATCACACCGTCCACGGTGATTTTCGACCGGATATCCGGCCAGTCAAACGCTTTGAGCAGCGGTTTGGGCAGGGCCAGACCCGAGGTTTCAATCAGGATGTGATCGGGACGCGGCTCAAGCGCCATCAATGCCTCGATGGTCGGTATGAAATCATCGGCCACGGTGCAGCAAATGCAGCCATTGGCCAGTTCCATGATATTTTCCGCCGGGCAATCCGGGATCGCGCAGGATTTCAGGATCTCACCGTCAACACCCACGTCGCCAAATTCATTGACCACAATCGCCAGACGTTTGCCGCCCGGGTTCTGCATCAGGTTGCGCACAAGCGTGGTCTTGCCCGAGCCAAGGAAGCCGGTGATCACGGTCACGGGAAGTTTTGCCAAATCTGCCATATCTAATTCTCCTTGGCCTTAGGTCGCTTCGGGCGGAATGCGCGCGATGCAGTTACGTTTGAAGTGCTCCGGACGTTCGCGCCACGGGATAACCCCATCCGTCGTGGCGTGATACCGCGAAGCCCCATCCAGAATCACGTCCAGATGCGACACTTCATGAAGGTTGCCGTACACATAGGTCCACCGTTTGGCCCCACCGCGCAAAACCATCGACACCCCCTGATCGCAGTTTTGCAGGCATTCCACAGGTGTCAGTTTGACCCCTTCGGGCATCTCTGCGGTTTTGAGGTTGTCAAACAGGATCTCACCGGGGCGCTGCCCCTCTTCCGGTTTGTCCAACCCGCGCAGACATTTCACACAGACCATCAATTCGGTCGGCTGTTGCGGTTCGCTCATTCTATGTCCCTGTCAGGGGACGTGGGCAGGATGGCGGAGGCCCCGGGCCACCGACACCCGGAACACCCCGTCCGGTTGCGTCTCATACGCTGGCAGGTCTCCCGGCTTGCGGATGTCAGCGCAGATCAGGCGCTGTTGGTCTCCCGGCCTTCCCGGCAAGTGCCAGTGGCGGGTGAGAGACCTCTCCGGTCACGGTCGCGGGGGCGGCTGTACTTGGCAAAGCAGGCTTTGCGTCACATTCCCTTTTCACCTGCTTTACACAGGCACCAGCTTGGTGCCAGATGCGCGTCGCAACAGGTCATTGTCAAGCGCAAGGAACGCCCCATGGAAGACGTCAACGCCCGCCACGCCGAAAAGATGCGCAAAATCAAAGCCGCACGCGACCGGATGATGGAAACCAAGACCGAAGAAAAGGGTCTGATCCTTGTGCATACCGGCAAGGGCAAGGGCAAATCTTCGTCCGGATTCGGTATGATCATGCGCTGTATCGCCCACGGCATGCCCTGTGGGGTCGTGCAGTTCATCAAAGGCAACTGGATGACCGGTGAGGCCGAACTTCTCAAAACCAAGTTTGCCAATGAGTGCAGATTTGAGGTGTCTGGCGAAGGGTTCACCTGGGAGAGTCAGGACCGCGAGCGCGACATCGCCGCCGCCCAGCGCGGCTGGGGTCTGGCCAAAGAGATGATCCTTGATCCCAATATCCAGTTTGTTCTGCTGGATGAGATCAACATCGCGCTGCGCAATGACTACCTCGACATTGACGAAGTGGTCGACTTCCTGCTGGAACAAAAGCCCGACATGACCCACGTCTGTCTGACCGGTCGCAACGCCAAAGATGAACTGATCGAAGCGGCGGATCTGGTGACCGAGATGACCCTGATCAAACACCCCTTCCGTGATGGCATCAAAGCGCAGAAAGGCGTCGAGTTTTAAGCTAAACTTGGCTTCATCCCGCCCACCTTGAGACTGCTCATAAGACCAGAGTGCATTCACTCTGGCCCCCATTCTGAACCCGGTCTAGCGTGGGGCAAAACTGCCTTCAGGAGAAAGATGTGCCCGTCAAACGTCTATTGACAGAATTCGGCATGGGATCCTCCCTGCGCCGTCAGGACTATACCGAAGCTGCGGTGCGTGCTGTGAAAGATGCGCTGTGGCACAACTCGATCAATCTTGCTGAGCTGTTTGGCAAAGACAAATCCGAGATGATTATCCATGTGGATGTGGGCGTGGCGCAGCCCGATCAGGTCGACGCCGACAAAGTGGCCGCCACCTTCCCCTATGGACAGGTCACTGTGCAGTGCCACGCAGGTGGGCTAAACGCCCCCCGAGCCGATGGTGGTGCTCCGACTGTGATGGCCAATGTCGCAATCTCGGTCTCATTGGATGTGGAGGAGCGGACATGAGCGACCAGCGTTTCATCATCGAAATGGGTATGGGCAATGACCTGCATGGGATGGATTATACCAAAGCCGCAGGTCGGGCGATCCAGGACGCGCTGCGTCACAGTTCGATCCCAATGTTTGGCGCGCTGAACATTCCCCACACCGAAATGCGGGTACAGGTCACGGTCGCCGTACAAGACCCGGATCAGGTGGATTGCGCTGAGCTTGCCAAAACCCTGCCGCGTGGCCGCGCCGAGGTCAAAGCCGTGTTCGGCGGGCTGAACGTCGCCAATCCAGACAGTGGTGAGATCACCGTTATCGCCCAAGCCGCAGTTGAGGCCTTTATGCCAATGCAGGCATGAGGCGCGCGCTCCCCAAAATTGTCACGCATCACGTCTCGCCGCAGCGGGACGTGCCTGCACCCCAGTTGCGCATCGCCCTCGTTGCAGATCTTCATGCCTGCTGGCCCTGGATGACGACCCATCACATCGGTGCCATTGTCGACCAGACTAACGCGTTGCAGGTAGATTTGATTGTATTGTTAGGGGATTATGCGGGGCATGTTTGGGGCAGTCGCCCGTTGAACCCCGCCGACGTCACCCGTGAGTTGTCCCGCCTAAAGGCGCCGCTTGGTGCTCATGCCATCATGGGCAACCACGACTGGAAGGATGACGCCCAGGCACGGCGCTCACGTCAAGGTCCAACACATTGGCACCACGCCTTTGACGCGGCGGGTCTCTCTTGCCTCCACAATCGAACGGTACAAATCGATGTAGATGGAACATCGTTCACTTTGGCCGGTCTCGACAGTCAACGGGCCTTTTCCAATGGCCTGCTTAAGGGATTTAGCGGGGCTGACGATTTGCCCGCCATAGCGCCGCAACTTGACCCCAATCAATTCACGATTCTTCTGGCCCATGAGCCCGACATTTTCCCAGACCTTGAGACGCACATCGATCTGACGCTCTGCGGTCACATGCATGCCGGTCAAATCAGCCCCTTTGGACGTGCGCTTGTCGCACCGTCAAAATTTGGTACCCGATACGCTTATGGACTTTACAAATCCGGCACGCGACAGATGGTGGTGTCCGGAGGTTTGGGCTATTCTGGACCGCCACTGCGCATCGGCGCTCCCCCTGAAATCACACTCGTCGAGATCCAATGACCAAATCCTTGATGATCCAAGGCACCGGCTCAAATGTCGGGAAATCCATGCTGGTGGCCGGGCTGTGCCGGGCCGCAACCCGGCGGGGGTTGTCGGTTACGCCTTTTAAGCCTCAGAATATGTCAAACAACGCCGCCGTGACCTCGGACGGGGGTGAAATTGGTCGCGCACAGGCACTTCAGGCGCTGGCCTGTGGTCTGCGCCCCCACACCGATATGAACCCGGTGCTTTTGAAGCCCGAAACCGATGTTGGCGCGCAGGTTGTGGTGCAGGGCAAACGCCTGACCACCGCAAAGGCCCGTGATTATGCCAAGCTCAAACCCACGCTGATGCAGGCGGTTCAGGAGAGCTTTCAGCGGCTAAAATCCAAATATGATCTAGTGATTGTCGAAGGCGCAGGCAGCCCCGCAGAGGTCAATCTGCGCAAAGGTGACATTGCCAATATGGGCTTTGCGCAGGCCGCCCAGGTCCCGGTGATTCTATGTGGCGACATCGATCGAGGCGGCGTGATTGCGCAGATCGTGGGCACGCAGGCCGTGATTGCGCCAGACGATGCCGCTCTGGTGGCGGGCTTTATGATCAACAAGTTTCGCGGCGATCCGAGCCTGTTCGACGATGGGTATCAGATGATCGCTGATCACACCGGCTGGCGCGGCTTTGGTGTGGCGCCCTGGTTTGCCGAGGCCTGGCAACTGCCAGCCGAAGATGCGCTGGATGTTGGTACGCCGACCCGTACCGCTGGATTGCATGTTGTCTGCCTCTGCCTGTCGCGCATGGCAAACTTTGACGATCTCGACCCGCTCGCCCAAGAACCCGGCGTGCGTCTGACCATGCTGCGTGCAGGCCAGCCCCTGCCCGGTGACGCGGATGTGGTCATCCTACCTGGCAGCAAATCCACGATTGGCGATCTGGCCTTTCTGCGTGCGCAGGGCTGGGACATTGATCTTCAGGCCCATATGCGGCGGGGTGGCCATGTTCTGGGGATCTGCGGTGGCTATCAGATGTTGGGTCAGGTCATTCGCGACCCCCAAGGCATCGAAGGCCCCGAAGGCGAAACCCGGGGTCTGGGCCTGCTTGATATTGAAACCGAAATGACCGGCGACAAACGCCTGACCGAAGTGGAGGCTGTTCACGCCCCGAGCGGCAAAGCCTTTCATGGGTATGAGATCCATATCGGGCGCTCCTCAGGCCCTGACCGCGCCCGCCCCTTTGGTATGATCGACGACAGCCCAGAGGGCGCCATCAGCGCCAATGGCAAAATCGCGGGAAGCTATCTTCATGGGATGTTCCGCAACGATGCGTTTCGTGCGGCCTGGCTGGAGAGTGTCGGGGGCTCCAGCAGCGGAGACAGCTATGACGCCACAGTCGAAACAACGCTCGACCGGCTGGCCGATCACATGGAAACTCATCTGGACGTCGACGGCCTTTTGGCCTGCGCACATTAAAATTCTAAGTCACTAAAACTCTGGCAGACGCACCACGCATCAGGGGGCAATGCCCCCGATCCCCTATCGGTCTTCCCAAACCGTGGTGGTGTTCTCCTGCCATCCACTGCGGTGCAGCAGCGGTGTGTCATCCATTTTCTGCGGGTAGCCCACACAGATCCAGCTTGAGAACTGCCAGGTCTCTGGCACTTCAAACAGCGCCTCGATCTTGCCCGGCTCAAGGATCGACACCATGCCTGCACCGATGTTCATCGCCCGCGCGGTCAACATCATGGAATAAACCGCCATGGCCGTCGATTGCCCGAGCGTTTCCGGCATAGTGGCCCGACCCAGCCCATGGCCTTCTTCCGGTGCGGTTTCGGTAAACACACAAAGCTGCACCGGCGCATCGTCCAGACCGGACAGTTTCAACGCCATATAATCGTCGCGCTGATCCCCGTCATAGCTGCCAGCCGCCGCCGCATTGCAAGCCTCGAAAATCGCCCGCGCCTCGGCCATCACCTTGGGATCGCGCACGCGCAACACCCGCCAGGGCCGCGCATTGCCGACAGAGGGCGCCAAATCCATTGCAGCCTTGAGAATATCCAGATCTTCCTCGGGAATGGGATCGGTTCTGAAATGGCGCACATCCCGGCGCCACCGCAGAACTTCGGTCATCGCGTCAAAACTGCCGGTGTCAAATTCCATGCGCGATCTCTCCTGCCAGCGTCTCTTGCAACCGGGCCCATTGCGCCGCTCCGGCAGGCAATCCTAACCGGATCCAGTCCGACGACCACGGAAAAATGCGCGACCAGATCTGCCGTTCTGCCAAGTGACGCTGCACCTCCTCGGCATTGGGGGTCGAATATGTCCGAAACAGTGGTGATCCTCCGACCAGACGCCATCCCGCCTTTGCGGCCAAAGCATCCAATCGCGCCGCATCTTCGCGCAACCGAATACAGGTTTCACTCTGCCATGCTTGATCGGCCAAAGCGCGGGTTGCGATGGCGATTGCCGGTCCCGGAACAGGCCATGGCCCCGCCATACCGCGGAGTGTTTCAGCCATTTCTGACCCCGTAACCGCAAACCCAAGGCGCACCCCAGCCAAGCCATAAAACTTGCCAAAAGACCGCATCACAACGATGTTTCGCGTGTCTTTGGTCACCTGTGGTGCAATGGACAGCTCGGGTTCAGTGTCGCCAAAACTTTCATCCACCACAAGCAACCCGACCTTGTCGGCAAGGGCCAGCAAATCCTCGGGGCTATAGCGTGATCCGTCTGGATTGTTGGGGTTGACCACAACCGCAAGATCCGCGCCTTCAAGCTTGGCCAGTCGCGCAGCTGGGCCGCTCCCAGTGTCTGAAATCTCTTGTACCGGCCATCCTGCATGGCGCAGCGCAGCCGCGTGTTCATTATAGGTTGGCACCAAAATGCGGGCTTCGCCGATCTCACGCAGATAAGGTACCAGCTGAATCGCAGACTGTGCGCCTGCCAACGGCACCACCTGTGCCCCCGTGCGGTACGCCGCCTGCGCCGCAGCGCTCAGACCCGCCATATCACTGCGCGTCGGCAGGACTTCCCAGGACCGCGCCGGGATGTCCCCCACAGGATAGGCCACCGGATTGATCCCCGTCGAAAGGTCAATCCAATCTTCGCCACCAAACTGGCGCATGGCCCAGTCGAGATTGCCACCGTGATCGCGCATTGCTGCCTCTTATATCAAAGCCATGAGGGCCAGCGCCCCCGCCATCAGCATCATGGCGCGGGTATAGAGCGCAAGCCCCTCTGATAGCGACAAGGGAATGGGATCTGGAGACGTGCCATTGAGCCACGGTTCTTCGGCAATCCGGTCTCCATAGATACGCGGTCCCGACAGGCGCACCTGCAACCCCGCGGCCATCGCCCCTTCGGGCCAGCCCGCATTGGGAGAACGGTGTTTTGGCGCATCCCGGCGCATCACGGCCCATGCCTCTCCAAAGCGCCCCGACACCGCGGCAAACAACACACCCGTCAATCGTGCGGGGATCAAGTTTACAAGATCGTCCAACCGAGCCGCCGCTTTACCAAACATTTCATAGCGGTCGTTGCGATGGCCGATCATCGAATCCATGGTGTTGATCGCCTTGTAGGCCGCAATTCCCGGTAATCCGAACAGCAGCCCCCAGAACACCGGGGCCACAATGCCATCGGAGGTGTTTTCAGCGAGGCTTTCCAGCGCCGACCGCGCAACGCCTGCCTGATCCAACTGATTTGGGTCACGCCCCACAATCATAGACACGGCGTGACGCGCGCCCGAGAGATCCCCCGCTTGAAGTGGCTGTGCCACCGCCGCGACATGGGTATACATCGAGCGGACCGCAACCAGCGGCCAGGCCAATACACCGCCTAGAAGAATACCAAACAGACCGTCAGGCAGAAGGCTCTGGAGCAGCACGGCAGGCACCGCCGCTGCCAGCGTCACCATAAGAGTGATCAGCACACCTTTCCAACGACGAGAGGCCTCTGTCCCATGGTTCCAGAGTTTTTCGTACCGCGAAATCAGATCGCCCAACCAGACCACGGGATGTCCGATTTTGCGATACAGCGCATCCGGCCATCCAACCGCCGCATCAATGGCCAGAGCCACCAACATCATGGCTGCAAAACTCATGTCTGACCTCCTGTCTGGAACCTGAGCACACCGCTCAATCCCGCCTCGCGCAGCGCCGCTTCGGCCTGTACGCCAGTGCCGGGGGCGAAAATCAATCCGCGCGCCGAGCCGGTATGCGCACGGGCATAGCCCAATGCGCCCAGATCTTTGGCAAGATGCAGCATTGGATCATCATAGGGACCACGCAACATGCGGGTGCGTTCTGCGCTTTCTGTGGCGAGTGCTGCGAATCCAGCCAAGCGATCGGCCAGCCCCCAGGCCCGTACCAAATCGCCAATATCTGGAAAATTCACATCTGAGGGATCGGTGCGCTGATGGGCACCCCAGAAGCCGCCAACGATATCGCAGGCAGGCACCGCAGCCATCGGCGCAATCACCTGCCCTACACGCGGCGCCCATAAAATCCTATCGGGCTGATCAAACATCACGGGATCGCTGGCCCCTTCTGTGGCCACACAGGCGCGCGCAATAAGGTCGATGTCACAGCCCAGAGCACGTCCAATAGCCACCAACGAGGCGGTCGACGCCCCAGCCCCACCGCCAAGCGGCATTTCGATATCAAGTGAAACGGCGCCCGTCTCATCTTGCCCCAGATGGTGCAGAAAACTGCGCAAACGTGCCAAGTCCATCACCGGCGCGGATTGGGTCAGGGAAAGCTCAGCTGGGGCAAGTGACGCCCTCACGCCCAATGCCGGGCAGGCCAGTGTCACCAAGGCAACCGGACCATCCGCCCCCAATCGCCCCTGCAACCATTCACCAAAGTGACCCGCCACCCGCACGCTCACAACGGGCTCCAATTGGTGCAGATCACTGAAAATCCACCGTCCAGCACACGAAGCCGCGTGACCGACATGTTTCCAACTTCAAAACTCAGCGCCTCGGGCAAACGCCCCGTGGCCAAGGCCAGAGCCGCGCGCACTGTCCCGGCATGGGCCACAACCGCCATCGTACCGCTTTGGCGCACAGCCTCAGCACACTCCATCAAAGCGGGCTGAACCCGTGCAACCATGTCGGCAAAACTCTCGCCATTTTCCGCGCTCAGTTCGGCCAATTCTTCAAGTTCAAGGCTCCCCAGATCCGGCAAATCTTCAAAGCGCATGCC
Organism: Pelagimonas sp.; assembly: GCA_049116335.1. GTDB lineage: Bacteria > Pseudomonadota > Alphaproteobacteria > Rhodobacterales > Rhodobacteraceae > CANMIH01. The sequence continues at coordinate 147,863 of JAGDYZ010000021.1, forward strand.
GTCCTGCACACCAAAATCCTGCTCCCACAAACGGGCATCCTGGGTGATCTCGATCTCAGGGAAAATCGCCGCCGCCGTTTGACGACAGCGCAGCGCAGGGCTCATCCGATGCTGAGGAACATCTGCCATCACAGCGCGCATCACTTCGGCCAGCACCGGGTCGATGACCGCCGGTACATCAGTTCGACCGCACAGCCGCCCGCCGTGATCGGCAGGGGCATGGCGGATCAAAACCAGCTCATTTGCTCCGGGTTGTGCCATATGCCTCTTTCCCTGACTTCGGGAACGTGCTTTGTCACACGGCCATGGGAAAGTCGATACTCATCACAGGGGGCGCACGGTCGGGCAAAAGCACTTTGGCCGAGCAAATCACCCTTAGCCAATCTGGTAAAGGCGTTTACATCGCCACAAGCCAGGTCTTTGACGCTGAAATGGGGGAACGTGTCGCTCTGCACCAATCGCGCCGCGGTGCCGAATGGCAAACCTACGAAGAACCGTATGATCTGCTGCGTGTCCTGCGTGACAGCGACGGCGGCGAACCGCGCCTTGTGGATTGCCTGACGCTGTGGCTGACCAACCTGATGCTGGCAGAACGCGACTGGCGCGCGGCCGTGGCTGAGCTTGCCGCAGCTTTACCGGAGTTAACCGCTCCGGTGGTGTTTGTAACCAATGAGGTGGGCGCCGGTATCGTGCCCGAGAATAAATTGGCCCGGGCGTTTCGTGACGCCGCCGGGCTTGTGAACCAGGAAATCGCCACCGCCTGTGACGAAGTCTATCTGACCGTTTCGGGCTATCCAGTAAAGGTGAAACCGAATGACATCCTTGCCCAAATTCAGCTCACTTGAGGCCGTCTCGGCCCTAGCTGCAGATCTGCCTAGCTACGACTCTGCCGCTGCCGAAGCCGCCGTGGCCCGCCAGAACACGCTGACCAAACCGCCCGGCTCGCTGGGCCGGCTGGAAGAGCTCGCTGTGTTCATGGCTGGATGGCGCGGCACCGCGCAGCCCGAAATCAACAAGGCACAAGCCATTGTTTTCGCTGGGAACCACGGCATCTGCGCCCAAGGGGTCAACCCTTTCCCGCAGGAAGTGACGCACCAGATGGTCGCCAACTTCAAAGCCGGGGGCGCCGCAATCAACCAGCTTTGCAAAGTTGCCGGAGCAGACCTGTCGGTGGTTGCGCTTGATCTCGACAACCCGACGCAGGATTTTACAACCTCGCGGGCCATGACCGAAAGCGAATGTCTGGCCGCGATGCAAACCGGGGCCGACGCGGTTGATCCCGAGGCGGATGTCTTGGTTCTGGGCGAAATGGGGATTGGCAATTCGACCACAGCAGCCGCACTTGCACATGCCGTTTTCGGCGGCGAGGCCCGTGCCTGGGTTGGCCGTGGCACAGGTTCCGACGACGAAGGTGTCCGCCGCAAGGCGGATGTGGTCAGCCGCGCAGTCACATTGCATGGTAGCGCTGAAAACATGGAAATTCTGCAGGCCGTCGGTGGACGCGAACAGGCCGCGATTTGCGGAGCGGTCCTGGCCGCCCGCGCGCTGCGAATCCCTGTTATGCTGGATGGCTACATCTGCACCGCCTCTGTCGCGCCACTGCATGCCACCGATTCTGGCCTTCTCGACCACTGCCTTGTGGGCCATGCCAGCGCCGAACCCGGCCACCGCCTGTTGCTGGACGGCATGGGAAAAGAAGCAGTGCTTGATTTCAAAATGGCACTCGGGGAAGGGTCCGGGGCCGCGCTTGCGCTGAATATCCTGCGCGGTGCACTGGCCTGCCACAATGGCATGGCCACCTTCGCAGAAGCCGGTGTGTCTGACGCCTAATCTTTGAAACACGGCGGCAGGGTGTGATGCCCTGCCGTGTCCACCCCCAAAAGGTCAGCCATGCGCCGCTTCAACGAACTCCGAATCGCCCTGATGTTGCTGACCCGACTGCCCGCCGGACGCATAGACGGCAAAGCTCCAGAACTGAAAGACACCCAGTGGGCCTTTCCCCTGATCGGCCTTCCCATTGGATTGATTGCCGGGCTGATCGCAACCGCCGCTTTGGCCATTGGGGCATCCCCCGCCACTGCCGGACTTCTGGGCATCACGGCCCTTGGGCTTGTGACCGGCGGATTACATCATGATGGGCTGGCGGATTACGCCGACGGCATGGGCGGAGGTCGCGACCGGGATCACGTGATGGAGATCATGCGGGACAGCCGCATAGGATCTTATGGTGTTCTAGCTTTGGGGCTTGCGCTTGCTTTGATGGGCACAAGCATCGCCAGCTATGCATCCGCGTTGCTGCCGGCCTTTGTCTTTACAGCCATCGCAAGCCGCCTGATCATGCTGGGCGTTCTTGTTCTTGTCCCCCCTGCGCGCAAAGATGGCATGGGACATATGGCCGGGCGCCAGCCCCTGCAGGTACTTTTGCCCGGCGCTCTGCTTAGCCTTGCCACGCTCCCACTGATCGGATGGGCCGCAGTTTGGGCGCTTGTGCCAATGATAGCCACCGCCTGGGCCTTGTCGCATATCGCGAAACGCCGAATTGGCGGCCAAACCGGAGACGTGCTTGGCGCGGTTCAGCTGGCCAGCGAAACAACGGGTTGGATCATGCTCTCAGCTTTGCTCTGAGCCCGTCGCGACCAACGCATAGGCCGCCAAAGCAAAGAACCACAGCTAGAGCTAGCGTCATAGATGTAGATTTTCTTGAAAAAGCAGCGTGGTACTCCGTAGGGGAATCGAACCCCTCTTTCCAGGTTGAAAACCTGGCGTCCTAACCGATAGACGAACGGAGCACACTGTCGCATGTGCCGATGTTACATCGATGGTACTCCGTAGGGGAATCGAACCCCTCTTTCCAGGTTGAAAACCTGGCGTCCTAACCGATAGACGAACGGAGCACATTATCGACATGTGCCGGTACGTTTCACACCAATGGTACTCCGTAGGGGAATCGAACCCCTCTTTCCAGGTTGAAAACCTGGCGTCCTAACCGATAGACGAACGGAGCGCCGTTGGCGTGAAGCGGGTTTTAGCCACTGCGCCCCGCGACCGCAAGAGCGTTTTTACAGTTTTTTCAACAGAACCCATAGAAATCGCGCGCCTTCCGGCGATCATCATAAGCCATTGATAACAAACACGGCTTACGCAGAGGAACTGGGGGCTGCATCTTCTAGCCTCAGCTGAGCCGAACGTTTGCCGTTCCATTCATTGATCTCAAGCCGCCCTGCCAGATGGAATCGCCGCCCATTGTGGTTCACAAGAGCCTGCCCCATCTCTCCTTCATAGGCGCCAAACGCGATTCCCTCTAGGCGCCCACCCAGCCCATCATCACAGGCCACCTTCAGATGGCCGGTCCCAACCTGTCGGGTATAGGTGATCCGCGCATCCGCAATGGCAAAGCGCGGCCCCGGCGCGCCTTGCCCAAAGGGCCCTGCCTGTTCCAGCTGTTCAATCAGCTCAACGGTTGCCGCGCCGGGCATCAGCATGCCATCCAGACGCAGATCTGCTGCACCCCCCTGACCCGCCCCTTGTTTTTCCAAAAGCGCCGAGAGCCGATCCATAGCCCCCTCAACCTGATCTTCTGCGACCGTCAGGCCCGCCGCCATTCGGTGCCCGCCACCTTTGATCAGCAGACCTTCACTGGCCAGACGCTGAATGCTCGCCCCCAGATCGACCCCTGAGACCGAGCGCCCTGAGCCTTTGCCTTCCCCATTTTCAAGGCCGATCACCACCGCAGGTCGGTTGGTCATTTCCTTCAGGCGAGAGGCGACGATTCCCACAACCCCGGGGTGCCACCCCTCACCCGCCGCCCAGACCAAGGGCGCATCCAGACCACGGGCTTCGGCCTGTTCAAGTGCTGCAGCACGCACAGCGGCCTCAACGTCACGCCGCTCAGTGTTGAGCTGATCCAACCGCTCGGCCATAGCCTGCGCTTCATGCGGGTTGTCACAGGCCAAAAGCCGTGCCCCTAGATCAGCCTGACCGATCCGCCCCCCAGCGTTTACACGCGGCCCAAGCACAAATCCAAGATGATACGATGAGGGTGCCGTATCCAGACGCGCCACATCGGACAGCGCCACAAGCCCCGGACGCGCCCGCCGCCCCATCACTTTGAGCCCCTGCCGCACCAATGCGCGGTTCACCCCTTTCAACGGGGCCACATCCGCCACGGTCGCCAGCGCAACCAAATCCAGCATCGCCATCAGATCGGGGCCGCGCGCGCCCTCCTCTCGCATCTGCCGCCCGGCTTCGACCAACATTAAAAACACCACCGCAGCCGCGCACAGATGGGCCAGTGCACCATCTTCGTCCTGTCGGTTGGGGTTCACCACCGCCACGGCGTCAGGAAGGGTCTCACCGCCGAGGTGGTGATCGAGAATGACAACATCCGCGCCTTTGGCAGCCGCAATCGCGTCGTGACTTAAGGTGCCACAATCTACACATATGATCAGATCATGCCGAGCCGCAAGATCGCGCATGGCGGGTTCGTTTGGCCCATACCCCTCATCAATCCGATCCGGCACATAAAGCGTGGCCGCCATGCCCATCTGCCGCAACCAATCGATCAGAAGCGCCGCCGAGGTGCCTCCATCGACGTCATAATCCGCAAAGACCGCAATCGTCTGCCGTGCCTTCACTGCCTGCAAGAAACGCGCCGCAGCAGGTTCCATATCCTTCAGATCACGAGGATCGGGCAGCAGGTCTTTTAGTTTAGGCTCAAGATACCCCGGGACCTCAGCGGCACTGACACCAAGTCGGGCCAGAACAGCACATAGGGCACGTGACCAGCCTCCCGCTTGTCCCAAGGCCTCCGCCTGACGCTCGACCTCAACACCTGGCCCCACCCAGCGGCGCCCAGATAAACTGCTCTCAACTCCGAGATATCCCACGTGGCCACCTTTGATCTTGATATGCAAAAGGGGGCATCCGCGCCCCCTTGCTTCTTCTTTTCAAAAATATTCCGGGGTGACGCCCACTGCAAGGTGGGCAAGGGGTTGGCCCCTCCCGAATTTTCAAGAAAATTCGGCGCGCCCCAAACCCTCAGCGCTTAACCGGGTTGCGATAGACCATGCGCCGCACCGAACCGGTCTTCGACCGCATCAACAAGGTCTCGGTGGTGATATGCCCCACTTCCCGCTTGATCCCGGACAGGATCGAACCATTGGTCACGCCAGTTGCTGCAAAAATCACATCCGCAGTGACCATTTCATCTCGGGTGTAAATTTTGTCGAGATCGGTGATGCCGGCTTTGGCAGCCCGTGCGCGCTCGTCATCGTTGCGGAACACAAGACGGCCCTGCATCTGGCCACCCATACATTTCAAAGCCGCGGCGGCCAATACGCCTTCGGGGGCGCCACCCTGCCCCATGTACATGTCAATACCTGTGATATCAGGTTCGGCGCAGTGCATGACGCCCGCCACGTCCCCATCTGTGATCAGTCGAATTGACGCGCCGGTTGCGCGCACTTCGGCGATCATGTCTTCATGGCGCGGGCGCTCAAGAATGCAAACGGTGATGTCCTGCGGCAGGCAGCCCTTTGCCGAAGCCAAAGCCGACACGCGGGTCGCAGGGTCCATATCCATGGTCACGATCCCTTCGGGGAAACCCGGACCAATGGCCAGTTTATCCATATAGGTATCCGGCGCGTGCAACATCGAGCCACGCGGCCCCATGGCAATCACTGTCAGCGCATTTGGCATATCTTTGGCCGTCAGCGTTGTCCCTTCGAGCGGGTCCAGTGCGATATCAACACCGGGCCCCTCGCCCGATCCGACCTCTTCGCCAATGTAAAGCATCGGCGCTTCGTCACGTTCGCCTTCACCGATCACCACAACACCTTTGATGTCGAGAAGGTTGAGCTGTTCGCGCATGGCATTCACAGCCGCCTGGTCTGCGGCCTTTTCATCACCGCGACCAATCCAGTCGGCAGAGGCGATGGCCGCCTGTTCGGCAACACGGGCCAGGCCCAAAGAAAGCATACGGTCAGAAAAATCGATGGGCGTGGACATGGTCTCTTCCTTGGAACACAGCGTTAGCCCCACTTAGACCAAGCCCGCCACCGGGGGCAAGGCCGGTGACGCTAACCCAATTGGACGCGGTATTCATATCACGCTACTTTTGCGCTCTTGTCGGCCCTAATTTTGCAGCCCACCTATGCGCAGAGAACAAATGCGCGGCGCGCTGCAAACTGTGCGATACTCCGATTTTTCTTGAAAAATCGGCACCCCCCAAAATCTAAGCCAAAAAAAACGGGCAGATCTCTCTGCCCGTTGCTTCAACGTTTGAGGTGTATCCTGGCCTCAGACCTGCTCGATGCGCAGGGCTACGGGATCACCGGAGACCACATCGCTACCCGCCAAGACCTCCAGAGCCGCGTCCAACGACGGGCGGGTGGTTTTGTGTGTCACGATCAGAACCGGCGCGGTTGTGGACTGGTCATGGCCATATTGGCGCATACGATCGATCGATACACCGGAATCTCCAAGGGCAGCCGCCACTTTGGCCATAGCCCCCGGCTTGTCCTGCAGGGCGAGGCGCAGGTAGAACGGCGCCGGGGTGGCCGATTTCGCAGGCTGAGCCGCCACAAGAGTGCTTGCTGGCTGACCAAATGTGGTCATACGCAATCCACGTGCAATATCCATCACATCGCCCAATACAGCGCTTGCGGTTGGGCCCTCACCCGCACCGGCACCCCGTAGAACAACCTGTCCCACCTGATCGCCTTCCACGACAACCATATTGGTGCCACCTTGCAGTTGACCCAAGGGAGAAACCGCTGGAACAAGGCATGGGGTCATGGTCTGCTCAAGTCCGCGACCTGTCATCCGAGTGACACCCAGGAGCTTGATGCGATAGCCCATATCAGCCGCTTGACGGATATCTTCGATGCTGACCTGGCCAATGCCTTCAAGCTCGACCGCGTCGAAGGCCACCTGTGTGCCAAAGGCAATCGAGGCCAGAAGCGAGAGTTTGTGACCTGCGTCGATCCCGCCCACGTCCAGATTAGGGTCGGCCTCCAGATAGCCAAGACCATCCGCCTCGGCGAAAGCCTCTTCGTAAGACAGGCCCGCATCCTCCATCCGCGTCAGGATGTAGTTACAGGTGCCATTCATGACCCCCATAATGCGCTCGATGTCATTGCCCGCCAGACCTTCGGTCAAAGATTTGATGATCGGGATGCCACCGGCAACCGCCGCCTCAAAGCGCAGGACGCAGTTGTTGTCTTCGGCCAGCTGCGCCAGTTCCTGTCCGTGGTGTGCCAACATCGCTTTGTTCGCGGTGACCACATCTTTGCCCGCTTTCAACGCAGCCTCTGTTGCCGCTTTTGCAGGTCCGTCGCTGCCGCCCATCAGTTCGACAAAGACATCGACATCATCGCGGGTGGCCAGTTTGACGGGGTCATCTTCCCAGGCATAATGGCTGAGGTTCACACCACGATCTTTATCCCGGTTACGCGCTGAAACGGCCGTGATTTCAATGGGGCGACCGCCACGAGTGGCCAGAAGTTCAGCTTTTTGGCGGGTGATCTTGACCACTCCGGCACCGACTGTTCCAAGACCGGCGATACCGAGGCGCAGAGGGCTGGACATAAGACGGACTCCTTCAGGTCAACTTCTCTTTGAAACCGACTTACCCAGTGTTTCCCAAAGGTGCAACGGGGGCCTGCGACAAAGGTCACACGAGAGGCGTCAACAGCTCACGGAATGGAAGGTCTATAGCGGCTGGGCCTTGAGCGCTTTGGCCTTTTGGCGCAGCTGGGCGAGCCTGCGTGTCAGATCTGCATTGCCTCCAGTTCGCACGCGCGCCAAACGCGCGGCCCGCGTGCGCAGCCCTGCGGCACGTGCGTCGTGGCTGGCGACATCCGCCTCGCCAATGCGGGGTGCCGGGCCATGGATCAGCTGATCCAGCGGCAAAAGCTGAGGATACTCGGCCTGCGCCAAATCAGCGGTTTGGGTATGATCCAGTTCCGGGAACTGGGCACAGGCCGTCAAAGCGGCCGCAAAAGCAAGGCAAAGGATCACGCGCATGGGTCTGTCATGCCTCAGCGCAGCCTCTCATACAAGATGGTGTCTCACATAATCGGCGGGTTGATTTGAACGTGTGTTCAGATATCAAGGGTTTATGGCACGTACCCAAGGCAGTCACTCCGGCATCACCGGCCCAAAAATTCGCGCAGCCGCATTGCGGTTGTTTGCAGAATGCGGCTATGCGGCCGTATCGATGCGGCAGATCGCGTCGGAAGTGGGTGTGCAGGCCGGCGCCTTGTACAATTACACACCCGACAAGCAGGCCCTGCTGTTTTCTCTGATGAAAGGTCATATGGATGACCTTCTGGGTGCACGCGCCGAGCGGCAGGTCGAAGGCTCCCCAGAAGCGCAGCTGCGCGATTTCGTCGATTTTCACATACGCTTTCACCTGCAGCGCCCCGATGAGGTTTTCATCGCCTATATGGAGCTGCGCAATCTCAGCCCTGAGAACTTTGAGAAAATCGAAAAACTGCGCCGCGCCTATGAAGATGAGCTTGAAGCGATCCTACAAGCCGGTGTCAGAGCGGGCGCCTTTGTCGTGCCAGATGCGAAAATCGCCACATTGGCGGTGATTGCCATGCTGACAGGTGTGACCACCTGGTACCGCCCCGGTGGACGTTTGTCAGAGGATGAGGTCAGCGAAATCTACTGTCAGATGGTTCGCAAATCTTTGGGCGGCTAGGTCCGAATTTTCAAGAAAATTCGGGTGGCGCGCGGTGACCGCCGCCTCAGGGCGGCTCCTTCGGGATACCATCGCCCCAAAGGAGCGGGGCCTATCATCGGGTTTTCTGCAGGCTTTCGATATACTCAAGCAGAGCAACCAGTTTGCGCGGCGTCGGAGTTAAACGGCCATCTCCACTGTCAAAGGGCACAAGATCCCCGTTCAGCAAGTCACCAAACTCTGGCATGCCCGGCCCGTCCAGATCCGATTTGGCATAGCCGTCGATGATTGACATGACTTTGGCACGCGGGAATTCATCTCCGTGACGCAATGCAATCAGGGTCAGATTCTTCGGCGGCTTGGACATCGCCCGGGCAAATTCCCCGTCACCCACACCAGACGCGCCATGACAAACCGCGCAGTTTTCCATAAACAGCGCGCGGCCATCCCCGGCCACGGGCATTTCGGTTTCAACACATCCTGCAAGCGCCAAAGCCGCGCCAAGATAGATCCAGTTCCGCATCAGGTGCCTCTCTATACTTTGGGTCTTTATTGCTGGACTGAGCGCAGATAGTCCACCACATCCAGCAGCGCCTGAGGTGTCTGCGTGACCCGGCCCTCCGGCCCCACCCAATCCACCTGTGGCCCCTCCAGCAAAGGCCCGAACTCGGGCATCAGCCCTTGATGAAACCGACCGGGATAGCCGAAAATCTGGATCATGACGTCTTCGGTGGGAAAGACGCCACCATTTGTGGCCTGAAGCAGGGTCAAATCTACCGGCGCAATCGGCAATTGATCCGACAGCGGGCCATCTCCCTGCCCCGCCGGGCCGTGGCATGAGACGCAATAGCTTTCGAATATCGCGCGCCCTTCGGGCGCGGTGTCCGCCGGAACGCACCCTGCCAAAAGCACAAAACTGAGACCTAATGCGCACATGACCCGCCCTCTGCTGCCTGTTTCAGGACCAAACTAACGGTCTTTCAACGCGGTCCCCTTGATCTGGGTCAGCCGGGACGTGAGGTTTTGCTCGACAGCGATTCGAGCGCGTGATTGGGTGCACACAAATTGAAAGGGTGGATCATGACACATTACGCGGCCATCATGCTGATTGCCGGGATCGGCATTCCGGTTCTTGCAGCTTTGAATGCGGCTCTTGGTCTGCGGCTTGGCTCGCCCGTGTCCGCCGGGGTGATCTTGTTTTGTGTGGCGCTTTTGTCCGCATCGCTTGTCTGGGTCGTCAGTGGCGCCCCAAGCATGGCCAAAGCGGTATCAGCCCCCAAACATCTGTTTCTGGCTGGCGCGCTTGTGGCGTTCTATGTGCTATCCATCACCTTTGTCGCGCCCAAATTCGGCGTCGGCAATGCGGTGTTCTTTGTGCTGATCGGCCAGTTGATCAGCGCAGCGGCGATCGATCATTTCGGGCTGTTTGGGGCCAAGATCAGTCCGCTGACATTGACCCGCGCCGCCGGGATTTCGGTCATGGCGCTGGGGGTCTGGATCACCCAGCGCGCCTAATTTTAAAAGCTTAAGCTGCGCGCAGCACACCACCGTCCAACCGTAACATACGGTCCATTTGTGCCGCCAGCTCAAGGTTATGCGTGGCAATCAGCGCCGAAAGGCCCGTTTCCCGCACCAGTTTCACCAAAGCGCCAAACACCCGATCCGAGGTTTCCGGATCGAGATTACCCGTTGGTTCATCCGCCAGCAAAAGCTTGGGGGTGTTGGCCATGGCCCGGCAAAAGGCCACACGCTGCTGCTCACCACCGGACAAAGCAGCGGGGCGGTGTCCGGCACGTTCCCCCACGCCAACACTGTTGAGCAACTCCATGGCCCGTGCGTCGGCTGCGGTTTTCCGCGCACCATTTGCAAGCTGGGGCAGAGCAATGTTTTCTAGGGCCGTAAACTCCGGCAGCAGATGGTGGAACTGATACACAAACCCCACATCATCGCGGCGCACTGCGGTGCGGCGGCGATCCGAACGCCCTTGCATTGCCTCGCCCGCGATTTCGACCTCGCCACTATCGGGAAGATCCAAAAGGCCCGCGATATGCAACAGTGTTGATTTGCCCGCCCCCGAAGGCGCCACGAGTGCAACAAGCTCGCCCCGACGCAGTTCCAGCTCAGCACCCTTGAGCACCTGAACTTCGCCCGGCTCACCTTTTTTGTAGGTCTTTTCGATCCCGCTCAGCTTCAGCACAACTTCATTCATAGCGCAGCGCCTCAACCGGGTTCATCCGCGCGGCTCGGCGCGCCGGGAAAATTGTGACCACAAAGCTCAGCCCAAGCGACAGTGATACGGCGGACAAGACGTCGCCCAACTGTAGCTTGGCTGGCAGAGCATAGATGCCGCGAATAGAGGGATCCCAGACCCCCCCACCCGCAACATAATTCACAAAGGCAAAAATCGGATCGATGTAGATCGCGAAGAGACATCCAAGGATCACACCCAACACTGTGCCAATGATCCCCGTGAAGGATCCGCAGATGAAAAACACCCGCATCACCGAACCTTCAGTCAGCCCCATGGTGCGCAAAATACCGATGTCACGACCCTTATTTTTCACCAGCATGATCAGCCCAGAGACAATGTTCATCGTTGCAATCAAGACCAGCACAGAGAGGATCACAAACATCACGTTGTCTTCGATCTCAAGCGCGCGCAGAAAGCCTCCCGAGGCATCCTGCCAGGTCCAGATCAAGGCCCCCGCGCCTGCGGCCTGCGCGATTGCGGTGGTATAGCCTTCAACACCTTCGGGACTGTCGACAATCACCTCAAGTTCATCCGCAACACCGTCACGGTTGAAATAAAGCTGCGCTTCCTCAAAGGGCATATAGACACGGGTCTTGTCGATGTCATAGCGCCCGGCTGTGAACACATAGACGATGTCGTAGGATTTCACCCGTGGTGAGGTTCCAAAGGCGGTTTTCACACCATTGGGCGACACAAGTTTGACCTTGTCTCCAACGCCAACCCCCAGTTCAAGCGCCACGCCCGACCCAATGGCGATGCCGCTTTCGAACTCATCAAGTGAACCACGACCGGTTTCTGGATTGGCGATACGCGGAATCTGTGCAATATCCGCAGCATCGATCCCAAAAACTTCGACCCCTGCATTGCGCTGCCGTGCCGAGGCCATAACCTGCCCTTTCACCAAAGGCGCAACACGGGTCACACCGGGCACCAGACGCACCCGCTCGGCCATGGCCGCATGCTCCGGCAAGGTCCGGGTCGTGCGACCAAACTCATCCAGCCTCTGCACATGATAGACCGTCACATGAGCATTGCTGCCCAAAATGGTGTCCACAAACTCGGCGCGGAACCCCGAGCGCACGGCGAGGGTGGCGATCAGGGCGAAAACCGCCAGCGTGATTCCGATCAGGCTGATCCAGGTCATCACACTCACACCACCCTCGGCGCGTTTGGCGCGAAGGTACCGCCAGGCGATCATCCATTCATAAGGGGCAAAAGGTGCCGGGGATTGGGGCATCGGGGCCTCGTAACTGTGCTTTGGCGGACCCTGTCGTTTGCCCATCAAATGGTCAAGCACTCTGCTGAGATTACACGATAAACGGCAAAGGGGCGCTGATCCTGGGTCACATCTACACCGGCCACTCTTTACCTCAAGGCCAGTTTCACCAATATAGCCGCATGACTGGACCTCGCTATCCCGACCTGATCGCCCGCCTGCCGGAAACCGTCCCCTTTGTTGGCCCTGAGGTGCAGGAACGCGCCCGTGGGGCCCGGTTTGATGCCCGATTGGGGGCAAATGAAAACGTCTTTGGCCCCTCGCCCCGTGCGATTGAGGCGATGCGGGCCGAGGCTGCTGAAATCTGGAAATATGCAGACTCCGCAAGCCACGACCTGCGCCATGCGCTGGCTGAAGAGAACGGATGCCGCCCTGAGAACATCATCGTTGGGGAGGGCATTGATGGGTTGCTGGGATATTTGACCCGCCTTTTGGTCGAAGAGGGAGACGCCGTTCTCACATCCGATGGCGCATATCCAACCTTCAACTATCATGTTGCCGGTTTTGGCGGTGTCTTGACCAAACTGCCTTACCGAGAAGATCACGAGGATCTGCATGGATTGCTGGCAGCGGCGCAAGATCTTCACCCGAAACTGATCTACTTCGCCAATCCCGACAATCCGATGGCCACTTGGGTGAGCGGTGATGTGATTGAGGCGGCCTTGGACAAGATCCCGGACGGGTCTGTGTTAATCCTCGACGAAGCCTATATCGAATTTGCACCAGAGGGCACCGCCCCGCGCATTGATCCCGAAGATCCGCGTGTGATCCGGTTCCGCACCTTCTCAAAAGCCTATGGCATGGCCGGGGCCCGCGTGGGGTATGGCATTGCGGCCGCCCCCCTGATCCGCGCCTTCGACAAAATCCGCAACCACTTTGGCATGAACCGCGCAGCACAGGCCGGGGCCCTTGCGGCGCTGAAAGACAAGGACTGGCTCAACCAGACGCTGGCTCAGGTCTCCGCGGCCAAAGAACAAATCGCGCAGATCTGCCGGGCACAGGGGCTGACACCCCTGCCCTCCGCCACCAATTTTGTCACAGTGGAGTGTGGGCAGGACGGTGATTTCGCCCGCAGGCTCGTGTCTGAGCTTGTGGCGCGCGGGATCTTTGTCCGTATGCCTTTTGTTGCCCCCCAAGACCGCTGCATCCGTATCAGCGCGGGCACGGCGGATGAAATTGCAGCATTTGAGGCGGCTCTGCCCAAAGCTTTGGCGGCGGCACGCGGCTAATTGCTAGGCATTTACTGAAATTTGACAGCTTCTCGGCAAAGTGATCCGCGGAATGGGCGTTCTGCGCTACCATTCTTCTGCTGCTTAGTCGGAGGCTGTGCAATGACCACCAAACATGCGCAACGCGTTGAAGACTTTACCAATGCCAATCTGATCCTGATCTTTGTCAATCTGATCTGGGTCTTTGTCGCAATCTGGTCGGCCTGGGGGCTTGGACCGGTCGTGATCTTGGCTGCGGGCCTGAACCATCTGATCACCCGTCTGGAGTTTGCAAAACGACGGCGGGCCATTGGCGCAGACAATCCGCCAAAGGTCTGAACAACGGGTCGAGCAAACAGGCAATCAAGACAAAGCCACCACCCAATGCGGGACGGTGGGTGGGGCGAGGCTTGGAACAAGCCAGCGTCACCCGTCCCGCACAGACATCACCCCTTGGCAATCACCTGCGCGGCAGCGCTGACACCGCCCGACACATGCGGAATGCCCAGGGCCAACAACCCGGCCTCAACCGCGCCCAGCATTCCCAGCGTGCTATGTGCATTGATGTGCCCCATATGCCCAAAGCGGAAGGCGCCACTGGCGGTCGGGTCGGCATCACTCCAGGCCCCCAGACCAAACCCAAGGGTCACCCCGGCCTCGTCGCGCACCCAGTCGCGCAGCCGATCGCCATCTGGCGCTCCAATTGAGACCGCCGTCACCGCATGCGACCGGACCGCAGGATCTGCAATATTGAGGGCCATGGGCGCCCCCCAGTGCTCGACCGCCGCCCAAACCGATTGCGCCAGAGTTTTGTGACGGGCCCAGACATTTTCAATGCCCTCCTCGCGGATCATGTCCAGTGCGGCCCTCAGCCCAAACAGATGATGTGTCGGCGCCGTGCCACCGAAATACTGCCACAGCGCCTCGGGTGCGATCCGCGCGGACCAGTCCCAGTAAAAAGGCACGCGCTCTTTGCTTTGACGCAAGGCATGGGCGCGGTCGTTGAAAAACACAAACCCCAGGCCCGGGGGCACCATCAGGCCTTTTTGAGAGCCCGCGACCATAATGTCGGCGCCCCAGCCATCCATCTGAAACTCATCGGCCCCAAGCGAGGCAATGCAATCCACCATGAGCAAAGCGGGATGTCTAAGGTCATCCAGAACACCACGTAGTGCCGCAATGTCACTGCGCACCGAACTGGCGGTATCCACATGAACCGCAAGCACCGCCTTGATCTCATGTGCTGCGTCGGCTTTCAGAACGTCACGAATGCGTTCTGGCTCCATGGGGCTTTGTCGACCATGGTCCAAAAGCTGCACCTCAAGCCCCTGCCCTCTGGCGACCTGTGCCCACTCCAAACCAAAGTGTCCCGTCGCTGGTACAAGAACCTTGCCTCCTGCGGACAGCGTATTGGCCATGGCCGCTTCCCATGCGCCATGCCCATTCGAGATATAGATCGCAACATGCGCCTCTGTCCGCGCAATATATTTCAGATCAAGCACCATCTCAGCCACCTGATCGCGAAGATCCGTGGTGTAAATGTCAGGCGCGGCCTGATGCATCGCCTGAAGCACCCGGTCGGGCATAATTGACGGGCCAGGCAGGGCCATGTGACGGCGACCATTGGCAAGCGACATGTTGGATACCTTTTCAGCACCGCGAAATTGCGGAAATGTTGCGCCACACTAGCCACCCATCGCCTATGGTCAATGGCATGCGTCTTGCCAGCCTTCCCCCCAACGCGTACACCGCGCGCGTGTAGGCAACAGGATATCAACATGCTCGCGAAGATTTGGGAATGGCTCGGAGAGCTCGAGCGCAAAACCCGCCGATCATTCGGCACCGATATCTCGACGCCCTCCAAACGGTTCTGGTCAAAGGTCCATTATCATCTGTTTGACCATGCCTTTTTGCGCACCATCTGGACCAACTTCTGGCCACTTGCGCCGGGCGTGTGGCGGTCAAACCAACCCACACACCGCCGCCTCGCAAAATACGCTCAGATGGGGGTGAAAACCGTCGTCAATTTGCGCGGTGAGGACCGTTTTGCGCATTACCTGTTTGAAAAAGAAAGCTGTGATGCGCTTGGCCTTACCTTGGTCAATCGCAAACTCTGGGCCAGATCTGCCGCCCCGCGCGAAAATATTGTTGCGGTAATCGACGCACTTCGTGAGGCCGAAAAACCGCTGATCCTGCACTGCAAATCCGGTGCGGATCGCGCAGGATTTGTCTCGGCCATGTATTTGATGGTGTTTGAAAACACCCCAGTTGAAACAGCTATGAAGCAGCTGAGCTTCAAGTACATCCACCTCAAACACACCAAAACTGGCCTGCAGGGCTATATTCTGCGGGTGTATCAGGCCCGGCTTGCCCTAGGAGAGATCAGTTTTGAAGACTGGATCCGACAGGAGTACATTCCCGGGATTCTTCAAACGGGCTGGGACACGCGCCGGGTTGAACGTGAAACCGCGCAGGAGCTGATGACCAAGGCGCTAGGTTAAAATTGCCTGAGCGGCGAGCGTTTTGGGCTTTGTCCGAAGGGCAAGGCGCAACGTCGCGCTCCCTTTCTGTTGAGTTTCAACAAACCCACCGGTTGCGAGATAACTTGCGCGGTCAATCAACAGGCCTTGGTGGGCATCCGGTCCCGTCACCAGACGTCGCCAGATCGACTTCCAGACTGACGTGCAACGCCCGCGTAAACCTCGCTGGTCTGCTTGAAGCTTGAACTGATAGGCACCGGGCGCGCGAAACGCCTCGATCACAGCCTCGGTCCAGCCGTCCCCGAGTTGGGTTGTGGGGGCCAGAAACAGGAACCATTGCCCCTGCGCCATTTCTGCCCCTTTGACCAATTGTCGGTTGTGCGCAGAAATCACCTCCGCGCCTGCGGCTCCGGCAATGGTCAGGGTCGCGTCATCCGACCCTGCGTCTGCGAAGATCAGCTCACGAATGATCCCGGCCCGAAGCCCTTCGCCGAATGACCCAAGACACAGCGGCAAATGGTTTGCTGAGTTGGATGTCGGAATGATAATCGAAAGAGGTGCGCGCATCGGGTCTGTTCGTCTTGCCTAAGCGGGCCTATATGCGAGAGGCGAACAAAAGGAAACGGGCATGTCTGAGACCACACGGAAAGTTTTGCGCCTAAGCGGCAGCGATGTGAAACCCTTCCTGCAGGGGCTGGTGACCAATGATGTCGACGGTCTTACACACCGCATGGTCTATACCGCGCTTCTTACCCCTCAAGGAAAGTACCGCGCAGATTTCTTTCTGATTCCCGATGCGGACGATGTGCTTTTGGACGTGACCGCGGAACTGGCGCCCGGTTTGGTTCAGGCGTTGAGCATGTATAAACTGCGCTCGGATGTAACGATCAGCGAAACAGACATCACTGTTTCCCGTGGCCTCGGTGAGACGCCCGAGGGTGCCTTTGCCGATCCCCGCCACCCTACGTTGGGATGGAGGGGCTATGCAGGCCAGCCTGATCAAGATGTGGATTGGGATGCGCTACGCGTGGCCAGCTGCATTCCCGAAGGCGGCATCGAACTTGGCGCGGACAGCTTTATCCTCGAAGTTGGGTTTGAACGTCTGAATGGCGTAGACTTCAAAAAGGGATGTTATGTTGGTCAGGAAGTGACCGCACGCATGAAGCATAAGACAGAGCTGCGCAAAGGCCTGACCCTTGTCGGCATCGACGGCGCAACGACACCCGGCACCGAGATCACGCGGGATGGGAAAACAGTTGGTCAGGTCTTCACCCAATCTGAGGGCCGAGCCATTGCCTACGTTCGTTTCGATCGCCTAGGCGAAGACATGCAGGCCGGAGAGGCCCGCATTCATACGCTTTGAAGGTGACGACGGGCGGGAATATCCCCGCCCCGCACCATTTTACACATTGGCTTTTGCACTGATCACCAATGACGCCGTGCCACCGAGCCGCTCATAGGCAAGCCCCGCCTCCGGGTTGGAGGCATGCCAAGTGACAATCCAATCCGGGATACCAAGCCGATGCATGTCCGCCTCCATAGCGGCGACCAACCTGCGGCCGAGAGCCTTTCCGCGATGTGTCGGGGCCACATAGAGGTGGTCGATCCGCATCCTGTTGTGGCCGCGACGCAGGGCGTCTTGCGCGCGCTGTTCAGGTAACGCGAGAAGATAAGCCACGAGCCCCCAACCGCCCTCGACCGCATAAATCGTCGCGCCTTTGGCATAGGCCTCTTCGAGATGTGTGATGTACTCCGAATCTTCCCCTTCAGCATGATACATCTGCGGTGCCACGCTCACGTGGAAGAAGTGAAGTGCGCGAAACAGCGGTAACACCTCTGATGGATGCGGATTTTTGATGATGTCCATAAAAAAGACCTCCTGGCTTTGCGCCGGAGGCCTTTTCGTTTCAATCCCTGTCCCCCGGCAATTCGGGGGATATGCGCGCGGGCCCCGAGGTCAGGCGCGCTCGGAATAGCTCATGGTTTCAGTGTTCACGATGATCTTCTCACCCTGCGCCACAAAAGGCGGCACCGAGATACGAACCCCATTGTCGAGAACAGCCGGTTTGAACGAGTTTGCCGCGGTCTGACCTTTGACCACTGGCTCGGTCTCAACGATTTCGCAGGTCACTTTCTGCGGCACGGTCGCGTTCAACGCTTCTGTGTCATAGAACTCAACAACGATGGTCATGCCGTCCTGCAGAAACGGGCGACGGTCGCCCAACAAATCTGCCATCACTTGAACCTGATCGTAAGTTTCTGTGTCCATGAAGACCAGCATGCCGTCATCTTCATAAAGGAACTGCATGTCTTTTTGCTCAAGGCGCACACGCTCGACTTTGTCGGCGCTGCGGAAACGTTCGTTTAGCTTGGACCCGTTCCGCAGGTTTTTCAGTTCAACCTGTGCAAAAGCCCCCCCCTTGCCGGGTTTTACATGGTCCACTTTGACCGCGGCCCAAAGGCCATCATTGTGCTCAAGCACGTTGCCG
This sequence comes from Pelagimonas sp., assembly GCA_049116335.1. Classification (GTDB taxonomy): domain Bacteria; phylum Pseudomonadota; class Alphaproteobacteria; order Rhodobacterales; family Rhodobacteraceae; genus CANMIH01. Next base: position 166,253 of record JAGDYZ010000021.1, read on the forward strand.
GGACGGATCTCGTTGCCATTGATTTTGGGCATAGCGGATAACCTCTGTCGAAAGGTTGAGGAAAAGTTAGCGCCTCCTATATATGGGTGGTCGGCCTCTGGCAAGACAACGATATGTCGTGTTTCTCCTTTGGAAGCTATGCATTAACGGAATGGGTGTTATGCAACTCTGGGGTACCCGAATCAGATCGAATAGGTCATAACCCTCGTCACGCCGAAAAAGACAAGAGCAATAAATCGAAGGTCCACTCATGAAAGATTTCGTTGACGGCACTGCGTTCAATGCAGAGCAGGGAAACCGTGCTCGCAAACTATTTGCCGCAGTCGTGTTGGCTGCGCTTGATGACGCTATTGCCGATGACAAAAAGTATGGCAATGGCCCGGAACAGATCGCCCGCTGGGCGCGTTCGCGTGATGGCCGTGAAGTCCTGTCATGCTCGGGCATCGACCCAAATGAACGTGTTGTTACTGGCTTGATGGATTTTGTATCCAAAGGTGTGCGTACATCGGTTGCCCTCTCGCGCGAAGAGAGCGAGCGCCGCAACGCAGCACAGCAGGCAGAAGCCGCATAAATTTTCCCAACCGCCGCAAAAGTGGCGCTTGGATGTTTTGAACGCCCCCTTTCCAAAAGGGGGCGTTTTTTTATGGTGCAATCAACTTCCACATGACTTTGGCTGATCCAATTCATAGGCAATAAAAAACCCGGCATCGCGCCGGGTCTTTTTAATTCACGGGTTTTGAAGTGGGATCGGTTATTCGAAATCCTGGCTCATCAAAACGCGATGGATTTCACGGCGCACCAATTTGCGCACATTGCGCGTGATCCGCTCTCCCAAGACGCCCTGCAATTCCTGACGCACGATATCTGAAACCATGCCACGCAGCATCTCTTCGTCGATCACCGAAGTTTCCAGACCGGGCGCTTCGGCCAAAAGATCGGTACGCTCTTCAACAAAGGGTTCAGAGTGGCTTTGGAACACCGGCTGCGCCAGAGGCTCGTCTGCAAAGCCTTCCGCTTCCTCTACGAATTCCGCCGCCTCTTCTTCGTCCGCGAGAGGTGGCTCTTCAGACAAGAACACCACATCTGCTACCGCAGCGGCAACATCCGCGTCATCAACTTGGGGGTCTTCGACGGGCTCTTCGGCGACAACGTCCTCAACCGGCTCATCGGCCTCATCCCAAGAAACGCTCGCCAGCGGGCGGTGCACAAAGGTGGCCCCAGCGGTTGGCTCGACATCGATTTGATCGCCGTCGTAATCGTCCGATTGACGCGACACGAGCTTTTCCAATGCCGCGATTTTGCTTTCCAGCGGGGCCGCTTCGTCCCAGGTGTCGGAATTCAGCTCATCACCAGCTACGGCAATGTCGAGACCACTGTCCTGTTCAGAGGCATCAAGGGCTTCGTCATTAAAATCGGCATCAAGTTCTTCCAAATCAGACATGTCATCGGCGTCATTCTGATCTTCGAGAACGCGGGACACTTCCTGCTCAACAAGCTGGCTCAGCAACGCGGATGTATCAAGCTCCACCTCGTCGTCTTCCCGCTCATCTTCGACAAGCGCAACAAACGGCTCTGGGGTGTCTGAGGTTTCCGGGATCTGGGCTTGGTCGTCGCCTTCGAGATCCGGCACATCTGCAGAGAGATCATCGGCAAAACGCACTTCTGTCAGACGAGGTACATCCCCATCTGAACCCAAGGTCTCATCTTGAACGGCAGGCGCCGGATTGGTCAGAACAATCGGCCCATTTGCCGGACGCTCTGGTGGCCGGGCCGCCGATTCGTCGACATTGACCCGCAGAGAGGGCGTCAGCACCAATCGCTCGGTTTTCTTACGCACCGGTGCAGTCGCGGCTGGACGCACTTCCTCGGATACGAGTCGCCGTATCGAAGAAAGCACGTCCTCAATTTCAACATTGGTCACAGGATCAGACATTGCAGTTCCACTCTCGCCTCACGGGAAGCATAACCGCAGTGGCCGGTTCAGACAACCGATGCTGAAAAAGTTAGTCTTTTCCAAGTGCCTTAAGCACACGGTCAAGCTCTTGCCCTTGCTGGCTGCGCTGCAGAGGCGCGTCTTTCACAAGGTTGTAGTAGCTCGCCGGGTCATATTTCGGCACGTTCAGACGCAGCGCATCCGCAGTCAACTGACCAACCGACGCCAAAGCCGTGTAGGCAGCGATGGTTTCGTCCGCCTGCGACGAGATCAGATTCGCACGCGCGTCGAGCAGTTCCTGTTCCGCATCCAACACATCCAGTGTTGTCCGCGCCCCAAGCTTGGCTTCTTCACGCACACCCCGGAACGCCGTACGCGCGGCCCGAACCTGCGATTCGAACGAGCTGCGGCTTGCCCGCGCCACATCCAGCTGGACATAGGCCGATCCGACATTCTGCTCGATATTGTGGCGCGTGATGTGCAACCCACCGCGCGCCTGATCCCGCGAGGCATGAGCCTGACGCACCAGCGAGGTCAAACGGCCCCCCTGATAAATAGCCCCACCAGCATTCACACCAATGGTGCCACCATGGGTATAGGCCTGGCTGCCGAATGTTTCCGTCACACCATAGGTGCCCCGAAGCGAAACCGTGGGCTTCTGCGCAGATTCGGCGATCTTGATTCCAAACTCAGCTGCGCTGACCTGATGCTGGACCGCTATCAAATTAGGGTGCTGTGAAACAGCCAGCGTCTTCGCTTTGCGCACGGTTCCAGGCAGGTAGGGCAATTTGCCCGGCGTCGCCAGATTACCCGGTGCGCGACCAACCGCGTTGCGATATTCTTCTTTTGCGGCGACAAGATTACCCTGCGCCCCCGCCAAAGCCGAAACGGCGGCGGCCATGCGGGCCTCTGCCAACGCAACATCGGTGCGGGTCACTTCACCCACATCAAACCGGTCCCGCGCGGCGCGCACTTCTTGGCGCAGCACGCGGACGTTGTTCTGGCGCAGGGCCACAGTTTCATTTGCCCGACGCACTTCCATGTAGGCCGTGACCGCGCGCAACAGAACCTGCTGTTCGATCCCTACCAATTGGGCGCGGGTTGCCAATACGGTTTCTTTTGCCGCTTCGATGCGCAGCAGATTGCCGCCACCTGCGTAAAGCGTCAGCTCTGCAATCAGGTTCAGTGACGCGGTGTCCGTTGACGAGCTGCCAGTGACAAACCCACCCGCCGTTGTATTGAACGCGCGCGAGGTGCCGAACTGGTGCTGAACATTTCCCGACCACGAAATCACCGGGCGCAGGGTCGACACGGCCTGGGCCACATCTTCATCTGCGGCCCGCAGGACAGCGCGGTTCTGGTCAATCAGGCCGCTATGTTTGTAGGCACCTGCCAGGGCATCTGCCAGAGTTTCCGCCCCTGCGGGCAGCGCCATAGCAATCGCAACAAGGGCCGTTGCCGTGCCCTGAGTTACGGATTTTCGAATCCTGTTCAACATATCTGCCCCCTGCGCATGTTTGCGCATCGTTTCTTAGAGTGCGAATTCTTTCGCTTTTTCAAATCCAGCCAGAAGTGGCGCCGTTCCGTTGAACGCAAACCGCCACATCACATCACCATCCAATTTATGACCGAGACGCACAGTTCCAAGAGCCCCATCCATGAAAATACAGACGATCCGGCCACCATCTTTCAGCTGGTCTGTCAGAGTCGCGGGCAATTCTTCCACACCGCCCTGCACCACAATCACGTCATATGGCCCATGTGCAGCCGCTCCGGCGGTCAAAGGTCCAACATGCACAACAACATTGTCCGCGTGCGTATCAGACAAGAGGGTCTGCGCCTCTTCAGCACGCGCTTCATCATCTTCCACCGCAACCACAGCTTCGGCGATATGCGCTATGACCGCAGAGGAATAGCCAAGGCCGGCACCGATATCGAGCACCAGATCTTTGTTGGTGATATCAAGCGCCTCAATCATCTTGGCAAACACCCGAGGATCAAGCACGACGCGCCCCGCGCCAAGTTCGATATGCTCGCCCGCATAGGCGGCCTCAATCTTCTCAGCGGGCACAAACGCCTCGCGAGGGACGGTCAACATCGCGTCAATGATCGGGAATTCAGTGACGTCCGAAGGACGCACCTGTGTGTCTACCATCATGCGGCGGCGGGTCGAAAAATCAGTCATCCGCTAAACTCTTTCGTTCAGAAGCTTGGCCACCTTGTGCCATAACTCGGACAGCTCGGCAATGACGGTGACCGTTCATAAGTCAACTTACGTTCAAGTGGTCATTTTTTTTGCCAATGCGTCTAGGACAGCCTCCCGCAAACTCCGCCAGAGGCCTTAGCAAAGGCCCGGCCTCAGCGAACACCCTATTCAGATGAGCTACCCGACCACAGATCCTGAGATTTGCTTACGGAACGCCCGACGGCACTCAGCAATCAGAATGTGGCGCCGAATAAACTCACCAGCAGGTGCATTTTGACCCTTGCGAAGGCGGCCGAACAAAAATAGAAGGCATAACACGCGATGTTCTGGCCCAAAACAGCGGCCGCCGAGCAACGCAGATAATTTCGCAAAAGCCAGATGGCGCAGCGAAATACACCACGTGGGGCGAGTTGGCGGAGTGGTGACGCAGCGGATTGCAAATCCGTGTACACCGGTTCGATTCCGGTACTCGCCTCCATTTAAAATCAATCACTTAGATCATTCCTTCCCATGCTTGGGCCCTACCGTTTACAGGGGCGTTTACATTTTTGTGTTTTCAGACCGCGATTTGGCCTGATTGAGTTTGCGCAAAACAGCGTCACTTTCGTCCGGGCTAACCTGCGCATAATGCTCGATAACCTGCGCGGCGTAGCGCACGGACCACCCCATCAGGACCGCAATTTGACGCAAAGACAGGTCCGCATTCAGCAATCTTGTCGCAGCTGTCCCGCGTGTATCGGACAGAGTCTTCTCACGACCATCGATCCATGGCGGAATCTGTGCTTCGCGCCGCCACTTCGTGATCTGGTTTGATGCCCAACGGGCCGTCAAAGGCCTCCTCAGCTCGGACACCAGCAGCATTTCCTGATCCTCCGGTGTATCTGAAATCAGTTTCTCAAGGGCTGCAGTGGCTGGTATATACGCGATCTGACCACGTTTGCTTGTGCGAAAGCGAAGCCGTTTGCCGTGCGGCGTGTCTTCGAATTGGTCCATCTGAACCTGGACCAGGTCGGCCGCCCGCAGACCGGTTTCACATCCCGCCGTCAAAATCCGCTGGACCCATTTGGGCGCATGCTTGTTGAACTGCGCGATATCACCGCTGGTCCAAATGATCTCGGTGCGGTTCGATTGATAGAGCTTCTTGAGCTTGTGGCAGTGGTGCTCTTTCAGCTTTCCCTCTTCCACCGCCCAATTCAAAATGCGGGTCGCATGGGTGCCAGCCATGTCATGCTGCTTGGGTGAATGGAGCCACTTCTTGCGCCAATTGTTCACCTCACCCCGCGAGGCGCGCTCTTCGAACATTGCGACAGGGTCCGCCCCGAACTCCTCGCGAAAGAGTTCCAGCCACTTTCGGATATCTGCTTTGGAACGCTCGGCCTTGGGCAAAGACGCGCTGGAGAGAAAATCATCAACCAAATAGGTCGTCAGGTTTTCAGAAGGATTGGAAGGCGTGCCGCACATAGTAAAGGCATGGAAAAATTCGGGCTCTTTGGGGTTTGGCTCCGTCCCTTCCCAGAATTTTGGGCCACCTCGCCAAGCGTAGAAGTGGTATCGAACACCGGCCACGACTTTCCGCCGAACACGGTGAACCCCTTTTGGAAGATTACTTTTGGGCACGGCGAGCCCTCCGTTGCGTGACAAGGCTCGGCCGCGAATCGGCATCACGCTCCACAGCGTTAATTCCCTGAACAGCATCCAACCGCGCCCGAATGAGCTTCGGATCGTACCAACCCTTTCGGCCAGGCACCGGAGCGATACCGGTCCGACGACAGAAATCGTAAAACGACGCGCTCGGTTCTCCAAACCCAAACAACAATGCCAGCTCTGGCGTCGGAATGAGTTGAATTTGGTTTGGGCTCATTTCTCGGCCCCCTCGCCCAATGATTCCTGTCGCGACATAGCGACCCGCAGACAGGACACAACCTGTGCTCCTTGCGAGCGCAAGTTCCGCACTGCCTCCTCTTCGAGCCAAGCTTTCACGTCCGCTGGCAGGTTAAGTTTGAACTGGGTTGTCTTCATATTTACACCTCAACAAAAGGACATTAAATGTCCATATCATTGAGGACAAATATTGTCCATCATGCAATCATGAAAGATGAAGCCTTGGTCCAGTTTAAACTCTTGCTTCCTGCCGCCCTCAAAAAGCGGCTGGAGACGCATGCCACACTCAACCGGCGCAGCCTGTCACAGGAGATCGTTGTCGCGCTCGAAGACAAGTACCCTGCAGCAGAACCGGATGCGACGTCGGATCCCGCTGCCCGGATGCTTTTCTGGCTTGCCAAACGAATCCGTCGCAGGAACCCCAAGCCGGGATCCGCCAGAGACAAACAAGCCTCCCTATACGAGCGCATTGCCGGTGATATCGCGGAACGTATGAAGGACATTAGGGACTAACCTCAATAGGCCACCCACTCATATCCGTGGTTGCCTTCGTGGTCTTCCCACTCGACCCCTACCCCTCGTCGCCAGTTGGATGACGAGCAACGTCGCGACGGCAAAACCCATCGCGGGGCGGCTGCTGGTGTCGTCCGCTGCCAGCCAAATCCGCCCTGCATACCATAGGTCCCGAGGCGCATGTTGTAGCTTTCAGAGCAATCATCATCGCGACCACGTTCACGATGACTATAGTGCCGAACATCCCAGACGCGGATCGAGCGCACGAAGTCGAACTCGAGGCCGCTGATGTCGATATCGGCACCGCCTTCCATCACCTGCGCAAGAATGACTTGACCAAGGCTCTCTCCCGCTTGATTGCTTGCGTCCCAAACTCGAGGTGCCGTGCTTTGCAACGGACCTCGCTCCGCCGCCCCCATCGGACAACGCCAGATCTGCAACGGCGGCTCGATCGGCCAAGGCGTTATCCGCCTAATGAAAATGGCACGGGCATGGGCACATTCTGCTGAAGCTGGCCACCCGCCAGCCAGGCAAAGCAAAATGGCGCAATCAACTTGGTAGGCTTTTGCCGCCTGCGGAGCCAAGCTGGAAACGACACCTACGGCGATCCCGCCAAGAAAATTTCGGATAGATTTGAACCACATATCAATAAGCGCCTTTCGACATCATTCCTATAATATTGAAGATTGTCGCCCAACTTCGCCATGCACACCATATGCGAGCAAGTAATTAGATTCACTCGCGCGCGTTTTGTGGAATATATTCCGTAGAGCAATTCTTGTGATCTGGCCGAATACAGGCCATGAAATTACGGGAACAAGTAGGGTTAAATATCCGGAATCTAAGAAATTCCAGAGGATTGAGCCAAGAACAATTAGCTTTAGCTGCTGAGGTGGATCGCAGCTATATCAGCGAGATCGAGCTCGCGAAATTCTCTGCATCGATCGATATTCTGGAGCAAATTGCGCTTGCTCTCGAAGTCGATCCACAAGAGCTGTTTAATAAGAGGGGCTAGTTTTGCCCGAATTTGAGATTAGTCGCACAACCGCCGAAGCCATCGGCCGTATTACGTGCATCAAAACAGGCGTCGAAATCGGCCTACTTTATCTGTGGGATAACGGTGACACGCAGGCCGCTCTGAACGGAAACGGCCTGCTTCGATCGACAATCTGCCCAGAGCAACGTGCAAAACCGGACCTTGGTGCAAATCGCGGCTAACGACCGGAACGAGCCCAGAGTCCCCCATGCTGCGGTGTGCACGAATGACCGCTTATATTCCATATACCTTGCGTGATTTAGGACGACCTCACGTGAGGCTATTGATTTCAGGCGCAAGTATACCAGTTCCCAAAACATGAGAATATATAAAACCCCGGCCGCGCGACTCCGGCACCCTGACTTTAGCTCGAACCCAAGTATTCTGGTGCAGCTTTGAAACTGCGCCTCATTCTCGGTGATCAGCTGAGCCCAAACATATCCAGCCTTGCCGGTGTTGATACGCAAGACGACATGGTTTTGATGTGCGAAGTTCGTGCTGAAGCGACCTACGTCAAACATCATAAGAAAAAGATCGCGTTTGTGTTCTCGGCCATGCGCCATTTCGCGGCTGAGTTGGGCGAACAAGGTCTCAATATCCAATATGTAAAATACGACGATCCGGACAATTCCGGCAGTTTGATTGGCGAAGTCTCTCGCACCATTGCCCAACATGATATTGATGAGGTCATCGTAACCGCCCCCGGTGAATATCGTTTGCAGAGCGAAATGGCAGGCTGGTCTTCGATGCTAAACCTGCCCGTGACAATCGCAAATGATGATCGGTTTCTATGTGCACCGTCCGAGTTTGCGACATGGGCTGAAGGTCGCAAACAGCTGCGGATGGAATATTTCTACCGAGAGATGCGTCGCAAATATTCGATCTTGATGGACCCAGATGGACCAATTGGGGGTCAGTGGAACTATGACGCCGAAAACCGCAAGCCGCCTGCTGCGAGGTTGGATGTCCCGGATACGTACCGGGCTCAGCCAGATGCGATCACCCAAGAGGTCATGGCGCTGGTCGAAACTCACTTCCCCGATCACTTTGGCGATCTGTCGCCTTTTCACTTCGCCGTCACCCGCGATCAAGCCTTGGCGGCGCTTGACGAATTCATTGCCCGGCGGTTGACCCTCTTTGGCGATTACCAAGACGCCATGATCCAAGGGGAGCCTTGGATGTATCACAGTCACATTGGCCTCTACCTGAATTGCGGATCGCTCAATCCGCTCGAGTGTATCCAACGCGCAGAAGCCGCCTACCACAACGGCACCGCACCTCTTAACGCGGTCGAAGGATTCATCCGTCAGATCCTCGGTTGGCGTGAATATGTGCGCGGGATCTACTGGCTCAAGATGCCGGACTATAAGTCAGAAAATTTCCTTGAGGCCAAACGCGGATTGCCAGATTTCTACTGGACTAGCGATACGCAGATGAACTGCATGCGGCAGTGCATCACGGAGACAAAGCAAAACGCCTATGCGCATCACATCCAACGGCTGATGGTGCTTGGTAACTTCGCCCTGATCGCGGGGCTTGATCCCGACGAGGTCAATAATTGGTATCTGTTGGTTTACGCAGACGCCTATGAATGGGTCGAACTGCCCAATGTCACCGGGATGATCTTGTTTGCGGATGGGGGGCAACTGGCCTCAAAACCCTATGCGGCCAGCGGCGCGTATATCAATAAGATGTCCAACTATTGCGGATCGTGCAAATACAAGCCGTCGGTCAGGAACGGGCCGAAAGCGTGCCCGTTCAATTATCTATATTGGGATTTTATCGGCCGCAATGATGGTAAACTGCGTGGCAATCCGCGTTTGGGATTCATGTATAATAGCCTTGATCGTATGAGTGATGAAAAGCGCCAAGCGATCCAAGACGACAGTCGTCGGTTCTTCAAAACGTTAGAAGCCGATGAAAAAGTCTGACCTGCCCGAAAAAACCTGCGTGACATGTGGACGGCCGTTCACGTGGCGCAAGAAGTGGGCGAAGGTTTGGGACGAGGTGCGCTATTGTTCAGAACGGTGTCGCCGGTCGCGCAGTTCAAATTCGCAAGCAGACAGCAAGGACACCTCGACGCGATGACCACACCCGACATGTTTTCAGACGCCCCGCATCAACCCGAGACGGTTACGTTTGAGCCGACACGACGTGCTGGCCTTGAACGGTTGGACAAATTCGCGTCGCGCACTGGGGCGCATTACGCATCTCAACGCAACTATGATTACGGCCCAAATCATCGCAATTCGGTCTCGGCGCTATCACCATGGATCCGGCACAGGTTGATCACGGAAGAAGAGGTCCTCACCCATACTCTTGCGCGCCACAGCCCGGCAGCCGCGATGAAGTTCATCCAAGAGGTGTTTTGGCGCGGCTATTTCAAAGGTTGGCTAGAGCAACATCCGAGTGTTTGGCACAGCTATCAAAGCGGTCTTCAGGCCGCATCAAATGCTGTTGAAAGCGATATCCACCGCAAGACAGACTATGAGGACGCAATCGGCGGCCGCACGGGTATCGCGTGTTTTGATCATTGGTGTGACGAACTCAAAGCGACGGGGTATTTGCACAACCATGCGCGCATGTGGTTCGCCTCGGTCTGGATATTCACGCTGCGTTTACCATGGGAATTGGGGGCAGGCTTTTTCCTAAATCATCTCATTGACGGCGATCCCGCTGCAAACACGCTGAGCTGGCGGTGGGTTGGTGGTTTGCACACCAAAGGGAAAACATATCTGGCCCGCCCCTCAAACATCGCAAAATACACGGATGGCCGGTTCGAGCCCGTTGATCAGTTGGCGCTGGCGGCAGAACCTTTGATCGAGGATTTTGATTATCCGCTCGTTTCACTGCCTTCGCCACAGCCGATGCCGCAGAATGACTATTTGTTGTTAGTGACCTCTGAAGACTGCCAACCTGAGAGCATCGTCTCGGGCACACCAGCCGGTGTGTTGGGTCTGCTTCCAATTGCCGAGCCGAACCGGAGCGATCACATACACGCGTTCAAACACGGTGCCGTTGAGGATGCCCTTGAGCGATTGGGGGCAAGCGGCCCCGTTATCTCTGCAAGCGACTGGAGCACAGCCATCATCGAGGCGGCGGAACGTGCCGGTACGAAACACGTGGTGACGCCGTGGGCGCCAATTGGTCCCGTCGCGACGCAGCTTGCTGGCACCCACGATGCGCTTGGGCGTGCTGGTATTCAATTGCATCAACAACAACGCGCCTACGATACGCTGACATGGCCGCACGCCACGAAGGGATTTTTCAAGCTGAAAAAGAAAATTCCATCTATTCTGAGCGACCTTCGGCTTGCGGATCCATAAACAAAGATCCGGGCTCTGCTTGTCTTTGAAGAGCTTCCAACTACGTCTTTAACGATGAAAAACACGATAGACCTGCCGCCAGAACATATCAGCGGAATTATAGAAATGGCGTTGTCCGATCACGTTAGTTTTGCAGATATTGAGGCTGAATACGGGATCAGCGACAAACAAGTGAAAACACTGATGCGCCATGAGTTGAAAAGCAGCAGCTACAAGACTTGGCGCAAACGCGTGCGCGATTTCGGGGATCGCAGGGAAGTCTACAAATAGGTCGCTGCACTTTAGAAGGCCTAACGACAATGTCACACGCGCCCAGTATTGTTTGGTTCAAACGCGATCTTCGGATCCATGATCACGCGCCTTTGCTGGCGGCTTCAAGGTCGAATTCTGCGATCATACCGCTTTACATCGTCGAACCGGACTATTGGCAGCAGCCCTTTGCCTCACGCCGTCATTGGCATTTCATCCATGATTGTCTGGTAGATCTGAACACTGCTTTAAACGGCTTGGGACAGCCGCTTATCGTTCGGGTTGGCGATGCATGTGATGTCATCGCTCAACTTCACGAACAACACGGCGTTAGCGACATCTATATGCATGAAGAAACAGGCAATGCTTGGACGTATGACCGAGACCTAAAAGTAGATAAGCTATGCTTGGACCGCAATATTGCCTCTCACGAATTCCCGACAAACGGCGTTGTCCGGAGATTGCGCAGTCGTGATGATTGGTCAAAAATCAGAAACGCACGGATGGCTGAAAACGTCAGTGCGAAGCCAGATAATCTTGTTCCAACAGCGCGTTGTGGATCGGACAGCCTACCAGAAAAAGATGACCCGATGTTTGGGACCACACCAATCGGCAAGGTCCAAAAGGGTGGGCGAACAGAGGCAGTCGCGGACTTACGAAGCTTTTTGAACCATCGCTGCCAAAAGTATCTTTACCACATTTCTGCGCCTAGTTTGTCCGAGGTCCATTGCTCAAGACTATCCACTCATCTTGCATGGGGCGCGCTCTCTGCTCGTGAGGTTGTGCACTCTGTTACCAAACGCCGTGCCCAACTTTCGCTGATAGAAAAGAAAACCTTCGGGCGCAATCTAAGCGCATTTGGGTCGCGACTTGCATGGCGCTGTCACTTTGTTCAGAAGATTGAGGACCAACCCGAAATAGAAACACATTGCATGCATCCAGCCTTCGAAGGGTTGCGCGAGCGCGACCACAATGAGGCTCATTATCAAGCGTGGGCGACGGGGAATACAGGCTACCCCTTCATTGATGCATGCATGCGCAGCTTGATAGCAGAAGGTTGGATCACTTTCCGGATGCGGGCCATGTTAGTAAGCTTTGCCAGCTATCAACTATGGTTGGACTGGCGCGTCACCGGACATCACCTAGCGCGGGTATTCACCGACTATGAGCCAGGAATTCACTACAGCCAGCTCCAAATGCAATCGGGTGTGACGGGTATCAATACGATGCGTGTGTACAATCCCATCAAGCAATCTTTGGAGCATGACCCAACGGGCGCGTTCATCCGAAAATGGGTGCCCGAGCTAAAGAATGTTCCGGATGAGTTTATTCATGAGCCTTGGACGTGGGAAAAGACCTTGATTGACCAGCGTGATTTCGAACTTGGTCAGGACTATCCAGAGCCGATTGTTGAACATACGCTCGCTGCAAGAACGGCCAAACAGAAGATTGCCTCTGTTCGCAAGAACCCAGATTTTTATCTGTCAGCTAACGCTGTGTTCCAAAAATTAGGAAGCCGGAAGCAACCATCAAGCAGGAGGAAAAAGCCCAAGGACAAGGATGCTGGCCAGTTGTCTTTGTTTTAAAATGACAATGACAATGACAAACTGATGGCATTCAAACCCAAAGCTGCCATTGCTTCGCTTGAAGCTAAGGTCGGCTTAGTCCCGCATTGGCGACCTTCGCCACCATGATTGTGAGTGGCTGCTTTTGCGACGACGCAGCCACTCCTAACTACCACTCCTCAAAATTTCTAAAACGCGCGCATAGTCTTCGCTGACTGCCCGCACTTGCTCAAAAACCTCACGTCGCTCTTGGTCCTGGCACCGGAAGTACTGCTCGGCATCATCAAAGTATGCCTCAGCATCACGCCTCAACAGGTCAGCATATGCCCTGACATCATCGGGATCGGTGGGCATCCATGGCGGCACAGGCGGCAGGCAACTGCCCGCGATCGAGGCTGACCCCCAACTCAAAACAGCCAGAGCCGCCCATGTTTGTTTCAAAATCGCCATATTATCTTGGCTCAGCCACTCCGTTGCAGTAAATTCGTTTCAACGCATGAGTGGCGCAATAAATCCAATTGCACCTATTGATTGCAAAGTTATAATATTGTATCGGTTCGGTAGTCCATGAGGGACTGCCGGGCTAATGCATAATTCTGCAAGGCTCGATCCTATGAATTTGATGCAAGACGCCCCCAATGTTGTCAGTGAAGTCGGGCTACGCACACTGCTTGCCGAGGGTCATTCGGCGGATGTTGTGTGCCGGGTTACGCCCAAACGTACAGGTGCTCAGTGGTCCGGGATTTGGACCGTGCATTGCGTCTCGCCAGATGGCGAGACGCGTCGCCTTCTCGTTACCGCGCGCAACAATATGGCCGCCCGAGAATTCAAGACAATCAACGGCTTATCCAGCTTCCTTGCAGGGCTTGGCGCTTCGATCATTTCTATCCCCATGTTTGAGGGCAAAGTCGCCTCTCACAAACTGGACGACGCCGACTAAACTACTTGCTGTCCTCGCAGTAATCCTTGCTGCCCCCGCCTACTCTGAGGGCTTCGTTCTTTCCATGCGGGCTGATGGCCAGCTGGAAACGAAAGCACCTCAATCAGGTTTCGCGCAAAACTATGTCGACGGGATTGGCGCGAACCCACCAGAACTGATCGTTTTCGCAGCACCTGAGCCTGAAGCTCCGCCTCGTTCATCCGCCCCCGCGATCCCCCGTCCCGAAATCCTCGATGCCCTTGAAAGTACCGCGCATCGCTATGGCGGACACCCTGCCCTCCGCCGCGCCGGTCTATCTGTGTCTGACTGGCGCGCGCTTTTCCAAGCCAATATCGAGATCGAAAGCGCCTATCGCCCGAATGCGCGCAGTTCCGCAGGCGCGATTGGCCTCGGGCAGTTGATGCCTGCGACGGCCGCGCAGCTCGGCGTCGATCCGCATAATTGGCAGGCCAATCTAGATGGCTCTGCACGCTACCTTCTGATGATGTTGGCGCAGTTCGGCACGCCCGAACTCGCGCTCGCTGCCTACAACGCGGGGCCTGACGCGGTCGCACGCTATGGCGGCATCCCTCCCTACCGAGAAACCCAAAATCATGTGCGCCGCGTCATGGCCGTGCGTGACCGACTGACTGGAGCCTCCTGATGCACTTACAATTCCGCACGATCCTGTCACTGGCTCTGGCCAGTTTGATGATTGCCAACCCGGCCTTTGCGCAGAGCATCGACCTTTCGCCGGTCCAGAACCTACTGCAAGGCATCGTCGACACGATCACCGGCCCCTTAGGCATTGTCATCGGCACCCTGGCCTTGATCGGTGTGTTCCTCTCCTGGCTCTTTGGCATTCTGGATTTCCGCCAAGCCCTCTGGGTTCTGGTGGCCATTGCAGGCATCGCAGCTGCACCGACCATCGTGACCGCGATCTGGGGCGCGTAAATCCGGCATGGCAACGCAAACCCGCCTCTTCCTCGGTCTGATCCGGCCGCCAAAGCTCATCGGCTTACCGATCATGTATGCAATGGTTTGGCTCTTCGGGTTTGTATTGTTGTTTTTGTGGGTCCAGAGCTGGCCGGTGATCGTCATCGCCGCTGTGGCTTATCCCGCGCTGTGGAAAGCGGCAGATTGGGATCCGGCCTTTCTTGAAGTGATGGCCACTACGCTGCAGGAAACGCCACCGACCCCGAACCGCAAAATCCATTCGGGGGACAGCTATGCCCCGTGATCCTTCGGATGATCTTGCCGTGCTGCCAGACTGGGCGCGCAAAGAGCGCCCGATGGCCAGCATGCTACCCTACGTCAGCCTGGTGAATGACGTGACGATCCGCACGCGCGGCAATGCTTTGTTCCAGTGCATCCGTCTTGATGGCGTCAACAGCATGACCAGCGATGACGCGCATTTGGAGAAGATCTGCGCGCTCTTCGGGGCGATCATTGCGCAGATCGGGCCGGAGTATAGTTTCTACGTCCACAAGGTCTCAAAAGCGATCGAGACCGCCTTGCCACCGGTGTCCAATGAGGGGTTTGCCCAAGCCCTGGACAGCCGTTGGCAAGCGGCCATGGCGCGAGCAGGCCTTCGAGATAAAACACTCACACTCACGGTGCTGAAACGTCCTCCCCTCGGCGCGCGGCTGCGCCTGAAGCGTTCAGACTCAATCGCGCAGATGAAAGATCAGACGGCCAAACAACTGCGCAAGCTCGAGGAAGTTGTCGGGTTTCTGCTGTCGTCATTTGCCGAGATGAACCCGCGCCTACTCGGCGCTGAATGCGGCGAGCTACTAGGGTTCCTTGGGGCGCTCAACATCGGCCAGGAGCGACCCCTCTTCGCAAAATCCCGCTTTGGTATCATTGCCGAGGATGTGGCCAACACACGCGTCACGTTTCAGGGGCGAGGCTTCACGCTCGACGATGGAACAGCGGGCAAGCGGTTTGGCACCAGCTTTGCGATCAAGACCTACCCGGCCAAAACCAACTGCACCATGTTCGATGAGCTGAACCTGCCCGTCGACATGGTGGTCACGCATTCCTTTACGCCGATCAACAGCAACATCATGGCCAGCCGGATCAAGCGGCAACAGCGCCTGATGAAGGCCAGCGATGATGGCGCGATTTCCCTCGCCGAAGAACTGGTCGACGCGTTGGACGATCTGGAATCCAAGCGGCTCAGCTTTGGCGATCATCACATGACGGTGACGGTTTTCGCCGAGAGCGAGGAAAAGCTGGAAGCCATCGCCGCTGAAGTGCGCAACATCGCGGCCAGTGAAGGCGTTAATCTGGTGAATGAGAGTTTTGCGGCTCGGACGCATTATTTTGCGCAACATCCTGGCAACGGACAGATGCGCAGCCGCAAGGCCGCCATCACCAACACGAACTTTGCCGACCTCGCCGCGCTTCATCGCGGTCAACTTGGCAAACCTGGCCGTTACGTGCCTTGGGGCAAACCGATCACGTTGTTCCCGACACCTGAACGCTCGGGCTTCCTGTTCAACTACCATGAGACGGGTCAGCCGGACAAAGAGCCGACAGGCGGGCATACTCTAATCCTTGGTCGCCCTGGCTCCGGCAAGTCGGTGTTGTCTGCTTTCCTCATGACCCAAGCCCGCCGCTGCGCCGCACGCGTGTTCGTGTTCGACTATCGCGCTGGCATGGAAATGGCCGTGCGGGCCAATGGCGGGCGTTACAGCGCCATCAAGGCGGGCGAAGCCACAGGTCTCAACCCGCTCCGCACGGAAATCGACGGGCGCGGGCAAGCCTGGCTCTCCGATTGGCTGGCGACGCTTTTACACCGCACTGACAAGCCCCTAAGCCCGATCCAGATCAACCGCATTCAGGAAGTGGTGCGCCAGAACGCCGGGGCGAGCGATGCCGCCCTGCGCAACTGGCAAGACCTGGCCTCACTCTTTGTGGCGGGGGCGGACGAAGGGGATCTATTTGAGCGGATCCAGGAATGGACCGCAGATGGCCGCTACGGCTGGATCTTTGGGCAAAGCGCTGAGGATACCTTTTCGCTCGATGGTGATGTGGTCGGGTTCGACCTAACCGGCATTCTCGACAGCGAAAGTGAGAAGGAACGCATGGCGGTCCTGTCCTACCTGTTTCGGCGGGTGGAGCGCGTGATCGAAGATCGCAAACCGACGCTGATCATCATCGATGAGGCCTGGAAGGCGCTGGATAACCCGTATTTCGCAGACCGGCTCAGCAACTGGCTGGTCACGGCGCGCAAACAGAATGCCGTCGTTGTCATGATGACCCAATACGCAAGCCAGCTTGAGAAAACTCGAACTGGCAAAACGATTGTCGAGGCCGTTCCTACGCAGCTCCTGCTTCCCAACATCCGCGCTTCGGCCAGCGACTACACCATGCTGGGGCTCACTGACAAAGAGCTGAGCGTCTTGCTCGGCACTGGCAGTCATTCCCGTCTGGCATTGGTGCGTGATGACCAAGGCTCGGTGGTGATCGATGCCGATCTAAGCGCCCTTGGCCCCTACCTCACGATACTTGGCGGCATGGAAAAGGGCGAAGCGCTGGTCGGCGCGGATTACCGCCAGAACCCCGAATTTTGGAGACAGATTTGATGCCTAGACTTTGCGTTCTGACCCTCACCCTTTTGACCCTGACAGCCTGTGCAGAATACCGGCCGTCTGAAGCCGAATGCTTCAACTCCTTTGCTGAGGTCAGCCGCAGCAACTGTAACTTCGAGCTACTCGGGCCGATTGGTGGTCTCGGTGAGTAAGAACCGCCTGCATATCTTTGCAGGCTTGGTGTCGCTCGCCGCGCCAGTGGCCTTTGCACAGGGCGTGCCCACATTTGATGCGGGCATGTTCTTGCAGCGCGAGCGCGTCTTGCAACAAGGCGAACAAGATCTGGCGCTGCAGCGGGATCGGCTGACCAAAGAAGAAGAGCTTGAAGAGCTCGAACAAGAACAACTCCAGGCACTGGAAGACATCCTCGATGCCACGACGTTGGCAAGCGGGAATTCCGGCGCACTGGTCGCAAGCCTAGAAGCTGGTTCATCACCTGAAAGCGCCGCAGACGCGCTCTATGGTTCCGTCGACCCGAACCCAGGCGCAGCCCAGATGTTCGGCGATACCTCGGGCTCCATCGAAGAGCTGATCATTCGAGCCGCTCAGGAAACACACCATATGTCCGGCGTGCGCGCAGCGGGCCTGTCGCCCAAGCAATGGCGCTGCCTGTTGCAGGCGCTGATCTGGCAAGAAAGCCGCTTCACCATCGGCGCGCGATCCCCTGTCGGCGCATTCGGCCTGACCCAGATTATGCCCGGTACGGCCCAGGATCTGGGAATTTATCCGGCCTACTATGAAAACCCCTACATCCAGGTCACCGGCGGCGCGCGTTATCTGGCGCAGATGCTGGCCATGTTTGACGGCAACATCATTCACGGGCTCGCGGCCTACAATGCCGGTCCCGGCAATGTGCAGCGCTACGGTGGCGTGCCCCCTTTTGCTGAGACCCAGCACTACGTTCAGGTGATCCCCGAGCGCTACAATCTCTATCTTGTCCGCGTTGGCGGCGTTGATGCGCTTGGCACCATTGATCCCGTCTTGCTTGCCAACTCCACCATGAGCCTGACCTCTTTTGGCGCAGGGGTCTATGGCGATTATTCCTTGGTCTCGGTGCAAGCTGCTGCGCAGCGCGTGCAGGACATCATCAGGCGCATTGGCGAAACCGACGACATTCACGCGGCCATGTCGCTCAACACCTATGCGCGGGCGGAACTCGCTCGCTTGATCACAATCCGCACGCGCCTCAAGGCCGCTCATACCCGTCCCCTGGGAGCTTCCGAGCTGGCCATGGCCGCCGCGCAAGCCCGTGAACAAGACTTCATGCAATTCGATCTGGAGGCACTTCAATGATCCGCATTTTCTCAGCCATCGTTACATGCGCGATACTCGCGGTCTCACCTGCTATCGCCCAAGGCGTGCCCACGATCGACACCCGCAACATTGCGCAGGAAATTCGCCAATTGCAGCAGATGCTCGAAGATTTTGGCATTCAGACCGATCAGCTCGACACGCTTCTCGAACAGTTGGATCTGGTGCAGCAGCAACTCGACACGTTGAACGAAACAAACGCAGCCCTGACCGGCGCGACGGACATCATCGAAATGGCCATGGGTGGCGATCTCGACGGGTTACTTGACCAAGAGTTCGGCGAACTTCTTGGAACCATCCGGCAAATCCAAAGCGGCGATTTCAGCGGCCTGATCGGCAACGCGGCCCCTCAGATGGAAGGCCGGATGACGCAAGCCTTGGAGGATGCAGGGTTTGATCAAGACAGCCTGTCCGACATGGCCAGCAGCGGCAATCCGGGCGCAGAACGCATTGCCAGTCAGGCGGGCACCGGGGCGGTGATGTCGGCGGCCGCTGAGAACAGCTACGAAGAGGCTGCGCAATCTCTTGAGCGGGTCGAGCAGCTGGTCTCATTGATCCCAGACATGGAAACCCTCAAGGAAGCCGTCGATCACAACACCCGCGTCACCGCCGAGCTGGCCATCGCCATGACGCGCATGTGGGAGCTCGAGGCCATCCAGACCGTTGGCGCGGGCCAATCCGGCGTGGTGGATGCCGCGACGCTGGCCGAAGAGCGCCGCTACATGGACTTCACCTTACCAGACCTGCGCGCGGACTGATCCCATGAACAGCGAGGCAGAAATCATCGAAGAAGAGCTCGTCTACGGCGCACGACGACGCGAGCTCATGTGGCAGAAACTGGGGCTGACAGGCATGGGGTTCGGCATGGCAGGTTGCCTCGCCGCCGCTCTCGTGGCCCTGTTCGACGTAGACCCGCCGCCCATGATCGTGCCCTTTGATAGCGAAACCGGCATGGCCCTCCCCAATGCCATGGTTGAAGCGGTCTCACTCACGGAACGCCCCGCTATCATCGAGGCTCAGGTCTACCGCTATGTCATCGATCGAGAGACGTACAATCAGCTCGACAATGACGTGCGTGTGCGGGGGGTCCTGGACCAGTCGGACGGCGCGGCAGCCGCAGGGTTGCGCGCACTTTGGACCAGCGGCCACCAAGCCTATCCGCCGGACAGCTATGGCACAGATGCCCGGCTTGAGGTCGAGATTCTGTCGATCACCCATATCAGCGCCAACCGTGCCCAGGTGCGCCTTCGCAAGCGGCTCAACTCACCGCGCGGCAGTCAAAACGGGCTCTTCACCGCGACACTGATGTTTGAGTTTCGGCCCGAGAATAGCCGGTCGATCGACGATGTCTGGCAAAACCCCTTCGGCTTCACCGTCACCGAATACGCGATCCGCTCGGATCGTCTGGAGTAACCCATGCGCCGCCTGTTCTTGATCCTCGCCCTCATTGTTCCGCTTGCTGGCACCGCCTATGCCGAAACGCAGCCGCGCCAAGGCCCCTATGATGCCCGCGTCCGGCTGGCCACCTATCAGGATGGGCAGGTCTACCGCATCCGCACCAGTCTGACCCATGTGACCAGCATCGAGTTTGGCCAAGGCGAGACCATTCGCTCGATCATTGCGGGCGACACTGAAGGGTTCCTTTTGGACGGCGTGCCCGGCGGCCAGGCTTTTGCGATCAAGCCAGTCTCGCGCGGCGCGCATACAAACATCACCGTCTACACCAACCGGCGCAGCTACTATTTCAATGTGACTGAGGCGAGCTCGCCGACCTTCTACGTCATTCGCTTCACCTATCCCGAAGCGGCACCACGGCAATCCCGTGTCGCTGCAACCGCGCCAGCCAACCACGCCTATGGCGTCAGCGCACGGTCCGAGATCACCCCGCGCGAAATCTGGGATGACGGCACTTTCACCTATTTCCGTTTTGCCGCGAATGCGCCGTTGCCCGCGATCTTTCGCTGGTCCGGAGGCAACGAGCGCAGCGTAAATGCTCTGGCCCGGCCAGATGGCGTGATCCGCGTATCAGGTGTCAGCGATCGATGGGTCCTCAGGCTCGGCGAGGTCGAGATCTGCGTGCAAGAGATGAGCGAGGCAAATCAAGATGAGTGAAACAGCTGAGCTTAAGAAACGCCTAGAAGCACTTGAAGGCAAAACACAAAACCCAAAGGCTCGTCCGTCTGTTGTCACGATTGCACTGGGCATCGGGGCAATCGCTGCCCTTGGCGGTCTCTTGCTGTTGTTCTCTGGCGGCTCTGAACCCGAAAGCTTGGAAACCGCATCACCGGATGAGTTTCAAGCAGCGGGACCGGGTTTTGGCACTCTCGAGCCCACGCCTGCACCGATTGACACATCCCAACCGCTGGAGCCTGAACCAGACCGCGAAACAGAAGAGCTGCGCGCGCAAATGGATACGATGCGGGCCGAGCTCGAAGCTCTACGCAACGCACCTGCACCTGAAGCGCCAACCGTCGATACAGAAGCGCTGGATACCTTGAGCGCAGAGATCGATGCCCTGCGCAGCGAGGCCGCTGCAACACAGGCCACCCTGCGTGAGGAGCTGGAAGAGCGCGCGCGGCAAATCCAGCGACTGCAGAACGATTTAGAACTTGCGCGTCTGGAAACCCCACGCACGCCAGCACCAACTGGCCCCACGGCCGAAGAACTGCGCCTTCAAGAGCTAGAGCGGCGGCGGCAAGCCGAACTTGAAGAGCTGCAAGCCCGTATCGCCAGCCCAATCATCGCCCTTGGCGGTACTGGAAGCGGCAACAATGAAACCGCCGCGCAGCAGCGGCGGCTTGATGGCGATACAGACTTTGTCCGCAATGGCGCAGAACCCGCTGAGGTGACGCAAGCCCAGTTGATCGTGAACCCGTCAAACACTGTTGTTCAGGGCACGATGATCCAGGCCGTGCTGGAGACAGCGATCGACAGCTCGCTTGCCGGTCAGGTCCGCGCGATGGTATCGGAAGATGTGCATGCCTACGACGGCTCGCGGATCCTAATCCCGCGCGGGGCACGCCTGATCGGGCGGTATCAATCCGGTCTCAATATCGCGCAACAACGCGTGACGATCGCCTGGGATCGGATCATTCTGCCCAGCAACCAGACCGTCGAAATCAGCGCCTTTGGTGGCGATGAACTGGGGCGCTCAGGCACAACCGGCTTTGTCGACAGCCGCTTTGGCACGCGATTTGGGTCTGCCGCCTTGATATCGCTGATCGGAGCCTTGCCTGCAGTGGCAGCCCAAAACACTGAAGATGAGATCACCTCTGATGTGCTCGAGGGCATTGGCGAAGACCTGCAAGACAGCGCGCAAAGCGTGATTGGCGAATATCTCTCCGTCTCGCCCGTGATCTATGTCGATCAAGGTGCCCGTGTCACCGTGATGGTCGATCGTGATCTGGAGATTTTCTGATCATGGCGGCCAGCTATCTGCAAAGCTCGATGGACAAGATCCCCGAGGCGCGTGATCCAAAGCTGATCGAGCTTTGCATCAATCCTGACGGCACGCTGTGGGCCGAGTTTCAGGGGGATCACTTTATGCGGCGCGTCAGTCGACAGCTCTCCCAGAACGAGATCAAGGACTTGGGTAATCAGATTGCGTCCGCCGCGAACACCACGCTCAGCCGGACCAAGCCTATCGTCTCGGTCAGCATCACCTATCGCGACCGCCCGATCCGCGCGCAAGTCATCCAGCCCCCCGCTGTCGATGGCGGTTACGCGATTTCGCTGCGGTTCTTTGCGGACCTGCCATTGGATCAGATCAAGCTGTCCTACCTGTTCGGAAAAGAGCGCAGCAATGAGAGCGCACGACGCAAGCGCAATGCCGAGCTGCGAGATGTAGTGGCCACCGGCGACATCGACGCCGCGATCAAGTTCTGCGTCACTCACAAGCTCAACATGATCGTTTCCGGTGGCACCTCGACCGGCAAGACAGTCACTGCGCGAAAAATCCTCTCCTTCGTGCCCACCGACGAGCGCATCATCACGATCGAAGAAGCCGCCGAACTACGTCCAACGCAGCCAAATGTCGTCACGCTGATGTCTGACCGCGACGAAGCCACGCGCAGGGCAGATGTCCTGCTGACCTCTACCCTGCGGATGCGGCCGGACCGTATCGTCTTGGGCGAAGTACGCGGCAAGGAGGCCATGACCTTCCTTGAGGCCATCAACACGGGCCATGGAGGCTCTCTCACCACGCTGCACGCTGAAACACCGCAACTGGCTGTCCAGCGCCTCGCCATCGCCGCCCTGAAAACCGATGTGCCCATGACATACCAGGACATGAACGATTACATCACTCGCTCAATAGATGTGATCATTCAGGCCGGTCGCCACGAAGGCGCGCGCGGCATCACCGAATTCTACCTGCCGGTTGATCCGGCCCATTCAAAGGAAACAGCCCATGTTTGAATACAAGATTGAACAGATCAACACCGCCAAAACCAAGCCACCGAAGATCGAAGCGCAGCTGACGGCTCTTGGCCAAGACGGCTGGGAGCTGGTCTCAGTGGTACCGGATTTCGACGGCGAACACATCCTGAAGGCCTTCTTGAAGCGGCGCACCGGCGCAAGCGCCTAAAGCAGACCGAGGAAGATCCGATGGGCGTCGTCACCTGGATGGTTGAGACAACCGACCACTTTCTGGACGACGCGGCCCAAACCACCTTTGGCAACGTCGCCGGTCAGCTTGGCAGCGTCATTGCCGTTGCCTCAACACTCGCGGTAATCGGGGTCTTCCTCAACATGGTGTTTCAATACAAATCCATGGACGGGCGGACCGCCTTCTGGTTCGCGCTCAAACTCATGCTGATCTCCCTCTTTGCGATGAACTGGGTCCAATTCAACGCGGTGGCCAGCGCCCTCATCAACGGGCTCGACCAGCTCGCGGGCGGCATGGTTGCAGGACTTGGCGGCGGCGGGGCTGGCGCGTCCTACTTTGCCGGGGCCTTCGACGATCTCATCGAAGAATTTGGCGACTATCTGAACGCGGCCGGTGACAACATGCATTGGATGGCCGGAGCCCTGATCGGCGCGATCGGCGCTTTCCTCCTCGGCGTGATTGGCGCGCTCTGCGGGCTTGTTCTGATTTTCGCAAAGATCATGCTGGCCTTTATGATCGGCATAGCCCCAATCATGATCGCAGTGTCGCTGTTTGATGTCAGCAAGGACTATTTCCATCGCTGGCTTTCCAGCACGGTATCCTACGCGCTTTACCCACTCGTAATCGCGGGCGTGTTTTCCACCGTCGTCGGGATGTCGCGCTCACTCATGACCGAACTCGGAGACCCCTCCGGCGCGAGCAACATCGGCGCGCTGGTGCCCTTCTTCATGATGATGTTCCTCGCAGGCGGCATGATCATCGCCACCCCGCTGATCGTCCGATCAATCTCAGGCAACTTCATGATGGCCGGAACGCCGAGCATTCCCAGTCCTGGCGGGTTCGCCAAGGGTTTGATCGGAACCAAGGGCTCACGGGCGCGGGCGCGGTTTGGGACGAGGTCAAATGCTGAGATCGCAGGAGCTGGACTACGCCAGGCGGGCGGTGCGACTGTCTCGATGGTTCAGCGGGTGGCTGAGCGTGCGAAGCGGTTGGAGTAAGATCGATACTTTGCCGTCATCTTCAGACCGAAATTCATTGTCGATGCAAGGATTTGAAGCAGATCTTATTGCAGACGCAAACTCGCCAACAAAGTCCGCACCACTTTTGGCTGCGCTTCTCTTACTTCGTAAAGGAGGCGGTCAACCTGCGCCCTTACATCATCAAAGAAGTAGGTCAAACCCTATTGCCAAAGCAGTCTTCAACCGCTATTTGGGGTGCAGTTACCAAAATGGTAATCAATAAGTGATAACCAAACAGGTAACTTTGAGATGAAGGTTGTATCAAAAGAAAGGATCGAACACTTCATCACGACACACAAGCGAGGGAACGAGGCGGCTGGCGCTCTCCGGGCATGGCACCAAGAGGCAATCGTAGCAAAGTGGCAGAACCCTGGCGAACTAAAGGCTCAATACCCCAATGCAAGACCGATCGGAAAGGGCAACGGGGTAACGATCTTCAAAATAAAGGGGAACCATTTCAGACTAGTAGTTCGGATCAACTACCAAGCTGGAGTCATAAAGATTGAGTTCATCGGAACCCATAAAGAGTACGATGAGATCGACGTAGGAACAGTTACATGGAAAAGCTAGACATCAGACCAATCAAAACCGCAACTGACCATGCATGGGCTATGGAGCAGATCGACGCGCTGATGTTGGAGGATGAGCTTTCTGAAGAGGGCGTTCGCAACCTCGAAGTTCTGGCGATTTTGGTCGAAAAATATGAGAGCGAACATTTCCCAGTTCAGCTTCCGACACCCGCAGAAGCGATTGAGTTTCGCATTGATCAGCTAGGGATCAACCGCAGCCAACTTGCCAACGTTATCAGTTTTCCCAAATCGCGTGTTTCAGAAGTCCTCAATGGAAAGCGCAAGCCTTCCTTGGATATGATGCGGGCACTTCATGAGAAGTTAGGGATTCCGGCGGACGTGCTTCTTGGAAAAGTTGAAGCAACCCTGCCCGTACCCTGCCCAAACGTTGACTGGAAGTCTTTTCCAATCACGGAAATGTTCAAGCTAGGCTGGCTAGGACACATAAGGCCTAAAGCTGATGAGATCGAAAGCCGCATTCGAAACCTTATGTCGGCAGCTCGAGTGTCCACTCCTCAATTTGCCGGTGTTCGCTTCCGTGGCGCAGATAACAAAGAGCCCAATCCTTATTCTGTAAACGCATGGCTTATGAAAGCTATGGGGGATGCAATTGATTGTGAGAGCGCGAATGACTTTAACACGGATGATGTGGGGCACCAATTTAGGCGCGAGATCGCCAAGCTGAGTTTATACTCCGACGGCCCCAAACGTGCATTTCGTAGGCTCGACGAAGTTGGCATCACGGCAGTCTATGTGCCTTGCTTGAAGAAAACACATATCGACGGCGCATGCTTCAGTCTGCCGAGTGGCAAACCGGCAATCGCAGTTAGCCTGCGTCACCACAGACTAGATAACTTCTGGTTCACACTGCTGCATGAATGTGTGCACGTGGAGCGGCATTTGTCTGACGAAGGCATGATCATTGACGAGACAGAGGGATCAACCGGAGCATTCGGCAATGATCCAACTATGGAAGATGAAGCAAACAGATTGGCACGTAGTGCGCTAGTGCCAGACGACATTCATGATGAGCTCAGCCGAGCTCTAGGGAATATTTCCAAAGCAAAGATACAAGCTTACGCTCGAAAAGCAGATGTTCATGAATCGATCATCGCAGGCCAAGTGCGTGTGATGACGGGTCGATACACGCATTTTGCCGGGTTGGTAGGTCAAGGCGAGGTTGCCAAAGGCCTTGGATGCGTCCGCCAATAAAGGTCTCTCAGACAAACTCATTGGAAAGCTTCCGATCCTTTATTGCGTATCGGTCTGGTTCATACTTCACTGAAGCAATCACGAACGATTGCCATTCAGCGTCACAACCAGAACTATCGATATTTCAGCGCATGCACGGGAAACACCCTTCAAAGCTGAGCCGCCTCCGCCATGAACCGTTCCACCCGATCTGCTCCAGCCTGATACTCGTCCAAACTAGGCTTGTTGTCGTTCGGCTCACCCCGCTCTTCGCTAGCCAAATCATCGATCTCTTCTCGCCGTTTCCCACCACCTTCAGGGCCACCGGAAACCGCTCTTGGCACCTCCAGCGCCCCGATCTTCGCCTCCAGCGCCTTGATTTGCCCTTGCAGACCGCGCATCTGGTCTCCGGCTGAGGGATATGGCAGATCCCCGGAGTGCTTATCGAAGATCTGCTTAAAGAACCGGTCTTCATAGTATTTGATCCGCTTGGCGCGCACGGGCATTTGCGCGTCGACCACCAGAACAATGTCATCAAGATCCATGCGACGGGCCTCATCCTCCGGTAACAAAGGCGTCTCTTCCGTCCGTTCAGACATACTGCGCCCCGCGAATGGGTTGCGGCCGACCGAGCGCGAACGGGTCACAACGCGTTTGGTGGTTTTGCCGACGGCTTTGCTGAGCTCTTCGATGGTCTTTTCATCTGAGGGGGTCAGATAGAGCTTGATGCCCGCGTTACCCTGCAAGGCGCGGCGGGAATTTTCGCCGTAGATTTCATCTAGCGCCGGGATGGTCTGGGTGACGATCGCCAGATTAGCCCGGTAGGCTCGAAGGGTTTCGATGCTGTCCAGAACGATTGGCATTTTGCCCAGCCGATTGAACTCATCGAGCATGATCATCACCGGCCAAGGCTCGTCCTTGCCAGGTTCATGGTCCTGCAGCGATGCCAGCAAGTCCGAGAAGAACAGACGGATCAGCGGAGCGAGGGGTTTCACCATAAGCGGCTCGACCACGAGATAGACCGAGAACGGCGTCTTTCGGATGTCCCGGAAATCGAAGTCTGAGGTCGCGGTTGCGCGATCGATTGCGGGGTTGGACCATTGTTTGAGGCCAGATGTCATCAAGAGCGAAAGGTAAGAGGTCAGCGTGTCGTTGTTGGTCGAGGCCATGCGCATGAAGATTAGCTTAGCAGCCGGATTGACGACTTCGTCGGCGCGGCGGCGATACTCTTTCTGTTTGTCACCGCCTGATGCTGTGATGCGGTAGATCTCGCCCAATGTTGGCCGCTTTCGCTCGAATGCCAAAAGCCCTGCCGCCACGAATAGATCGATACCGCCGTCGAGGAGCCCTTGGACGCGGTCGTTGTCTGCTTGCAGAAACAGCGAGGCCAGGAGTTGCAGCTCCATCTGTTGGCGGTCGACGTTTTCCAGCGCCGATATGCGCAGCAAGGGATTGTAGCGGTGCGAGCGGCCGTCCTTCCAATCAGTGGGCGCAAACCGGAACACCTTGTCGCCCTGCGCAGCCCTATGGCGCGCCGTCGCCTCGAAATTTTCTCCCTTCACGTCCAGAACCACGGCACTGCCCTGGTAGGTCAGGAGGTTCGGAATGACGAAACCCGTTGTTTTACCGCGGCCGGTCGGGGCTACGATCAAAGCATGAGGGAACACCTTAGACATCACGTAGGGTTTGCGACCCTTGGGCTTGCCCATTTTACCGAGGACAAAGCCGTGGCCTGGTTTGCCAAAAAAGCCGTTCCGTTTCATCTCGGACATGTGCTGCCAGTGGGTTTCCCCAAATTTGGTCAGCGCATCGTTCATCAAGACAGCGCTGAGCAAAACACCGACACCGGTGCTGATCCCCACGATCAGGTGAACAATCTGCATATCGCTCGGATGTGTCGTTCGAAGATCCCCGTAACCGCGCGCCAGCATCAGGAAGTCGATATCCGCCCCAACCCCGATCCAGCGGAACGTCAGAAAGGCCGACGCCAGAACATACCCGAGCACCGCGCCGAGAAGAGCAAAGCTCATGACGCCGAGTGCGATCCGCGCCTTACCCATGCGTCACGCCCTTTTCGCCATCGGCATCGACGTGTCGGTCGCGTTGAACATCGATTTCTTCATTGGCGATTTCATCAAGGACGTGCTCCATCGCCACGCTGTTCGCCAGAGCGGCATCGCTCTGCAGATAGGCTTTGGCCGCATAGAGCCGGTCCAGGCGGTCTTCGATATGCTCCTCCAGTGTGGTCTCATCGCCGATCGCCAAGTCCGGGCTACCCTCTTCACCGACCAGTTCCTCCATCTCAGCACGCAAGGTCTCGCGTTCCTGATCGCTGCGGAATGGATCTGCGGTTGGGTCGTCCCTCATACGGCTCAGGATATCAGCTGTGGTCGGCGGCAACCGGTCAACTTTGGCTTCCTGCCGGTCGGCCTCTACCGCCCCACTGTCTTTGAGAACCTCAGCATCGGCCAACAAGCGGCCCAGATCACTGTGCACCTGGTCGAGGCGGTCGATCGCTTTTTCGAGCTCATCGGCGCGAGACAGGTCAAGGCCGTCTTTGTCGGCAATCGCCTTCAAATCCTGCCCAAGCCATTGGCGTTCCAGAGCGGCGTTGCCTGCGCCGATTTCGACACGACGCGTCACCTCTTGCGCGTCAATGCCGGTGCCTTTCAAAGCCTGCTGAAGACGTTCTACGAGAGCTGGTTCCCGCAAATCGCTTTGGGCCTCGGCCCGTATATTCGCAGCAGAATAGATCCCACTTTGGGACGCGTCCTCGAGCAAGGTGTGGGACTGCGTTCCCATTGGGCTCAGATGCGACAGTGAACGATAGATGTCGTTCAGCTCATGCTCGAGCGCGGCACGACGATCCACCGGGGCATCCGCCACAATGCGTTCGGCCTGGTTGATCTTGTCGTGAAAGGCATCCACGACCTCGTCAAAGGAATGCTGTTCTTCGGCCATGCCATATACCTTTCCATCTGCTTCAATCGGTTGACCCTGCGCCAAAAGCATCGCGGCCTTGTCCAAGGCCGCTGCAATGTCGTGCTGATTTTCGCGCGAGGCCTCGGCGGCGAGACCACGATAGAGCCGCGCGTTTTGGGCAACTTCAGCTAAGGCGCGGTCCAGCTCTGGCCCCACGCGACCGCGCTCGATCAGCTTCTGGCCAATGGCTTCTGCGCGACGCTGCTCTACATCACTCGGCCTTTGCGTCGTGACCCCACGTTCGAGCTTTCGCGTCGCCTCAAGCCGCAGGCCATAACGGTCCGACACCTCCACCATCGCCTCGCGAAAACTGTCGTAGTTGAAGTGGTGCCCCTCCTTCAGAAAGAAGAACTCACCATCCTTGCTGCGCCGGTTCAGGACGATATGGGCGTGCGGGTGATCCCGGTCCTCATGCACGGCCGCGATGTAGTCAAAGTGGCTGCCTTCGCCCTGAAAAAACCGCTCGCAAATCTCGCGCGTGATCTCGGCAACATCTTCGCCGCGCGTGCCAATTGGGAAAGCCATCAAGAGATGCGAGGTATGTCCCAACTTCGGATGAAACCCCTCATTCCACTGCGCTGAAAACCGGCGTGTGACCTGCTCGATCTCTTTGGCTGACAAAACGCTTTGGCCGTCATAGGTGCCACGGCTGTCAATGATGAAGCTCGACTTGGTGGTCAGGTATTCCAGCTGGTTGCGCAGCTGCGCTTTGTTGTGCGTGCCGCCGTCGCGAATGGCTTTGAAGATCGCAGGGGAATGGCCCATAGCGGCGCGGGCCATCTGCTTGGCACGGGCGCGGGGGACGCTGCCGCGAATGCGGCTCCAGTCGCGATCGAAAAAGGCCTCCTGCGCGGCGGCAACGGCGCTATTCCGGGCCATCGGCAAAGCCTCCCAGTACGCGGGCAACCTCGCCAGACAGCGCGCTTCGGCGGCGCTGCGCCATGTCCTGAACCTGGTCGGCGATATCGAAGATCAGCCCGGCCAAAGCGCGGACCTGAGCATGGGCGGAATTCCCATAAGGCGGCGTCTTGCCCTGGCGCTTTGCCTCGTTCAGGCGCTGCGCAATTTGGTTGATGTTGTTGCCGGTGCGATTGAGAGAGGCCGACAATCCCTGCATCTGATTGGCCAGTTCATCATCAGGGACAAAGAGATCGTTCGAGGCATGGATCAGCCGACGCAGCCCTTCCGCCCGGCTGGCGATATCATGCCGCGTCAGCACCGCATCAAAGCCCGCAAGCTCCTTCGGTGTGAGCCGGACATTCACCAGCTCAGAGCGCACGCGCGCATCAAGTTTGCGGCTTTGATCGGCTTTCAACGCGTAGAAGATGCTGCGGGTCGTGACGCCGAATTCGCGGGCCAGATCCTCGATCGGCACCCCCTCGGCACGCTTGCGCACGATGGCAAAACGCTGGTTTTGCGTCAGTCGCTTGTGCCGTGGTACGCGCGGTCGGCCCATGTGAAGTAATCACCCCTATTTCTTGCCAGCATCATACAGGCAGCCCTGTTATGGCATTTCGCCATAATTGATTCAATATTATAATATTGCATCAACTGCCTGTATTCCGTTTAGAGCAGCCATAGGCTGCGACCGCCGGGCAGAGCCCGGCCACTGGCTGAGGCATGGCACCACTAATCGTGGTTCCATGCCTCAGCATCACCAAGCAATTGCAGTGCTATTGCGCGGGCCGCGCCTTCGGCGCTGGTATAGGTTTGATGATCGGGCAGCTCGTGCAGATCAAAGGGTTGCTGAGGATCGTTCGGTGTCTCAACTCGGACATAGATCGCCCAGCCATCAATCAGTGCTGGATCATCACAATACTCCTGACCGCCGTCGGGCAGATTGCAAAACCCATGTAGGTGCACACTGGCGCGACCCTCTCGGGCCGCCTGCCTGATGTCAGAGTATTTCATGGCAAACCTCAGCGCTTTCACCGACGAAAAATTCGTCAGGCTGGCCGTTCAAGCGGGTGCCATCCCGACTGGTCAATCCGATAGCTGACCCATTCCGCGTGAAGGTGATGAGGTATTGCCCGAGGTCATCACGCGTCACCAAATATCCGCTGTTGATCCAGTGAACGCGGTTGCCCGCGTCCACTGCCGCTTTGATCTCTTCCAAGGTCATCGCAACGCCTCCTCAAGGATTGAGAGAGCCCCAAGACAATCGTCGATATAGGGCTGCTCTTCGCCGTCCAGATCGTTCAGTTCCAGTCGGTTCAACACCGCGTAAAGCGTGGCGCGCGCCTCACGGGCGGCGCTTCGCAAGCTGACGGTATCTTCCAGACGCGCCGTCGCAAAATCATCACTGTGAAAATCAGGGATCATCGGATTTCTCCTGCTTTGTGTTTCCAACGCGGGGCGATGTCTTTGAACGACACCGTGAAGGGCGGCAGCGCGTCAAAGCCGTTCGAGCTCTTGACCACCTTCACCTTCGCGCAGTCATCCTCGACGCTGAGGATCTCGACGCAGAACACACCGCCCAAACCTGACGGAACAACGATCTCCTTCAGCTCGTGCCGATGCTTCCCGCAATAGACGCAAGTGCTATAGAGCCCGTCGATGATGTGACCGCCGGTCGTGCGATCACAGTCGCAGGTCCAGAATTTCGAGGGCTGATATTTGTGAGCCATTTGTGGCCTCCTTTTGGGTGCTGCGGTCGGGGCTTGGCTCCCCTTCCGCCGATGGGCTGCACACCGGCCAATCTGATCTGACCGAATACGCATGTATTCGGCGGAACAGAGTGGGTAGGGGCACAGCCCGACCCACGGCCCAGGAGCGGCCAGTCAATGGGTCAAAGCCCACAACTGGTGCGGCCCGCAGCGCGCCCCGCGCGAGGACACGGGTTGCAGGCTTTGACGACGCGCCTGCGCGGCGCTTGCCCATTGACGGGACGCGACTGGGATGTTGGGCGGACCAATCAAATTGAAAGAAGCCTGAAGGAGGTGAGCGGGCTGAAAGCCGGTCGATCCTCCGCACAGTCCGTTTCTCAGAGCGGCCCGTGCGCACCAGCACGGGCCACAATTTTGCATCTCGTTGAAAGTGCCTGCGCCCCGCCGCATGAGGCGGGGCGCAGGTGCTCAAAGCTCAACACCAGACTTCAAGTTGCCGTCCGGATCGAGCCACGAACGGGCCTCGGCGCAATCCAAGCAAATACAAGAGCAACTGCCTTTCACGATGACCGGCGCAAGAAAGATCACCGGATTTGACGCGCCGCATTTGCGGCACGTCATCGGGGGTAAGATTGCGGGGCCGCTCATGCTGCGGCCGCTTTCGATTGACCTGCGGCTGCTAGGACAAAATCGGCGGCTTTCTGCGCCTCGGACGCCGCACGAAAAATCGCCCGTTTGTCCTCTTTGAGCGCTTTCAACCAACCTTCGACATAGGCGGCGCTTTGGTCGAATTCCGGCGCCACGCCAATCTGGGCACCAAGGAAACAAGCGCCGATTTCCGCCACCAACTCCTCAAAGGCATAGGCTTCGCGGTTCGCAAATTTCTTGATCCGCTCCAGCCGCTTTTCGCTACCGGTCCAATGGATTGATTCATGGGCAAGGGTTGCAAAATACCCTTTCGCACTATGAAAGGTCGCTACGGGCGGCATATGGATGTGATCCTTGGCCGGGCTGTAATAGGCTCGCGGCTCATCGGTGGTCACGATCTCCGCACCCGTGCGAGCAAAAAACGACTCAAGCTCGGGATCGGCCTCAGTGCCAAGATCGCGCGGGGCCTCGGGCCGGATGTAGTAATCCTCCGGCAAACCTTCGATCTGATCCGCGTTGAAGACGCGGTAAGCGCGCGCATAGGGCAGTTCTTCCTCAATGCCCAATTCGTTCTCTCGGGTGAACGTCCCGTATTTGACCACGGTCGACGACGTTTCGCCTTTGCGGACTTGGCCGCCCAGCTCTTGCGCCTGCTTGTAGGTCATCCAGCGGCTGGACACATAGCCATTCTTGGCGGCCATGACCCAGAGCATCAGGATGTTGATCCCGCGATACTCCTCGCCGTTGTGCCGTGTTGGCAAGGCAATACCGGACGCGCTTCCGGTCCACGGCTTGCGCCACGGCGGCGTGCCTGCCTCGATCTCGGCAATAATGGTGTCGGTGACATGGGCATAAACATCAAACTTCGGTGCCATTTGTGGCCTCCTCGATCAAAGTGACGCGGGTGAGGCTTCGCGCCCCCTTCCGCCGATGGGCTGCGCCTCGGCCACCTGATCTGACCGAATACGCATGTATTCGGCGGAACAGAGTGGGAGAGGGCAAAGCCCGACCCACGGCCCTGAACGGGGCTGTCAATCGGCCACATTTGCGAAGAAAATGTCTGCGCCAAAATCAGACGCCAGTTTGCCCCGCGAGGAATGGCTCGCCCGCGAGACAGGGGAAATTGGTGGCTGATTTTGGGGATGGACTATGGTTGACCGCCACGGTCAGGGATGTTGGGCGGACCAAACAAAAGGAATGATGCCTGGACCGGGGTGAGCGGGCCAACGGCCCGTTGAGCCTCGGTGCAGTCTACTGGGAGATGTTGCCCGCGCGCTTAAGCGCGGGTTCCTCTGAAACCATGCGATACTTCCCAGGCCGCGCGCGATACAAGGCCAAAGCAATCCCTCAACCCGCTGACAGAATTACAAGATATCGCAGACAGTCCGCTGAGTATATGGTTCTTAAATGTAGACCCATCCTTTAGGTTGAACTAGACTTGAGCTATGATAAGCGAATCGAACAGTCTTTCACGATGGCAGCAGGATCGCCGTGCATTCATTGAGCACAGGGTCTTTTGGCGTGGACGTGTCGGCCTTGCGGATCTGATGGATGTTATGGGCCTCAGTCGGGCTCAAGCTTCGAAAGACCTCAATAGCTACATCAATGATCATCCCGAACACATCATCTACGATAAAACGGCCAAAACCTACGTTCTGGGCCCGAAGTTCGAAGAACACTACACTGCGCTTGATCCGTCAGAGTATCTTGATGATCTCCTGACGATCTCACGGGGCGGTTCAGTCCCCGCTGCAGACTGGATTGTCTACCAACCGGACATTCTGGCAACCACTGTGCCTGGGCGCGGACTAAGCGCGCTAACGCTTCGCAACGTCTTATTGGCCTGTGAACAGCGCAAAGAGCTGCAGATAAGCTATCAGTCCATGTCCTCCCCCGATCCAGAAAATCGCGTTATCATTCCTCATGCCCTCGCACATGACGGATTTCGTTGGCATGCGAGAGCGCTTTGCTCAAAAGACCAAGTTTTCAAAGACTTTGTTCTCGGACGCATACTGAAGAGCGCGTTGGGAGAACAATCAGATGTCGACGGCAGTACAGATGAAGACTGGAACCAAACAATAACGCTCAAAATAGCACCGCACCCTGGCCTATCCGAAAACCAACGGAGAATAGTTGAACTCGACTACGCAATGCAGAACGGCATAGCAGAAATACAAGTGCGAAGATGCCTTCTATTTTACAACCTGAAGCGGCTAGGCTTGGACGTGGATCCGAGTTCAAGATCCCCCAATGAGCAGCAAATTATTCTCCAAAACAGAGATTCACTGGCGAGAGCGGAAGTATAGTAATATGGACGTATTCAATCTCGATCGATTTGTTATCGATCAATACAAAGCATTTTCAAGGTCCTTTACGAAAATCAGGTCACCAGAAATTTCTTCTAAGGTTGACTCTTTATATGACGACAATCGATTTTGGCCCGAACCGCTTTTGCAGATCAATCCACATTATGCATCAGGCGGGTCTATCCGTGATTTCATCAAAGGAGGTATGCTTGAGCCAGAATGCTCTGACGTGTTCCACGACAAGTGGGGCCCAGCGGATCAGGCTGATCCAAGCCTAAAGCTTCGCAAGCACCAAGAACAAGCTATCAGCTTCGCAAAAGAACGCCAAAGCTACGTCGTCACAACCGGCACAGGATCTGGCAAGTCGCTGTGTTTCTTCATTCCAATCATAGACGCCGCCATTCGCGCCAAGAAAGCGGGTGGAGGCGCGAAAACACGTGCTATTGTCATTTATCCAATGAACGCATTGGCGAATAGCCAAGCAAAAGAACTTGAAGGCTACCTTGGATCTGCAACTGGCGGTCTTGTCACCTACGCGCGTTACACGGGCCAAGAAAGCAACGAAGACAGGCAACTCATCAAGGCCAATCCGCCAGATATTTTACTCACCAACTTCATGATGCTTGAGCTTCTGATGACACGTCAGAGTGACTTGGATCGCAAGGTACTGCAAAATTGCGAAGGCTTGCAGTTCATCGTTCTGGACGAACTTCATACCTATCGGGGGAGGCAGGGTGCTGACGTTGCCATGCTCATGCGCCGTCTGCGCTCTCGCATTGGCGCCCCCAAGAATCCTCCCCTGTGCATAGGCACATCAGCAACTATGGCGTCAGAAGGTGCCCAACACGAAAAGAACGAGGCAGTCGCACGCATTGCCAGTCAGATTTTTGGAGCTGATATCGGTCCAGATGCCGTTGTAACAGAAACCCTCAAACGAGTGACGAACCCCGTAAAAATTGGAGTTAAAGGCTCAAGTGGGCTTTCGGATGCCGTTCTCGCTGCCTCCAAGGGGAATGTAGCCCAAGGTCTCAAGAATTCTGATTTCTTCGATGATCCTCTGGCTATCTGGGTCGAGACCCGGATTGGGCTCAAAAATGTTGAAACCAAGCCTGAAAGAGCAAAGCCAATCTCACTAGAAGAAGCGGCTAAGACCCTTTCCACTGATTGTGGACTGGATGTAGAACTCTGCGCTCAAGCCCTCCGTGAAGCACTCATCGGATATTCTGTTCCGGAAAAAGACCGAGTTGAGGGTAGTAAGGAATACTCCCCACTTTTTGCGTTTAAACTACACCAGTTCGTAGCGGGTGCAGGCAGGCTCTACATGACCCTGCGCCCTGAGGGTGAGCGGGATGTGACCTTCAGCGGACAGCTCTTCAACCCGAATAATGACGCTGAACGGCTCTACCCCACCCATTTTTGCCGGAACTGCGGCCAAGAGTTCCATCCGGTAACACTTCGCAGCCATGACGGTACGGATGTCTTCGAGAAGCGAGAAATCGACGATATCCCGGTAGAAGGCGATGAAGATGATGATGGGGCAGATTGGGGTTTCCTAATGCCTGAACCCACAAGTTCAGACTTCGGTTTTTCCGGAAAAGACGAGGACTACCCAGACGCATGGCTTGATGAGAAGCCAAATGGCGAAAAGCGCTTGAAAGCCACCTATCGCAAGAAGCGGGCACAACAGTTTTCTGTTCTGCCAGACGGGACCGCTCATTCCGGATCACGGCAAGCTTGGTTCCTGCCCGGAAAATATCGTTTCTGCCCCTCCTGTCGGGATGTCAGCACCTCTACAGCACGAGACATCAACAAACTGGCCTCCCTGAGTGCCGAGAGCAGAAGCTCTGCCACGACCATCTTGCTGTCTACCGTGTTGCGCTGGATGAATTCGCCAGAGTCCACGATTGACGATTATTCGCGCAAGCTACTCGCATTCACGGACAATCGCCAGGATGCTGCCCTACAGGCAGGTCACTTCAACGATTTCGTGTTTGTCACTATGCTTAGGGGGGCGATCATTAGCGCCCTGCGTTCGGCGCCAGATGGCTCGCTCGATGAAGCAAATATTGGCCAAGAGGTCCAAAAAGCGCTCGGTTTCCTTGCTTCACCAGATTATGCCCAACGTGCACCTGAGTGGCTACTGAACACCGGAGTTAAGGGTGAACGTCGCAACGAGGCTGAAGCCATCTTGCGGCAGAACCTACAGCATCTCTTCTGGATCGATCAACGTAGAGGTTGGCGCTACACGAACCCTAACCTTGAACAGCTTGGGCTGCTCTCAGCACGTTACAAATATCTTGATGATATTTCAGCTGATGTTGATGAATTCCGCAGTTCACCCATTCTCAACAATGCCAGCACCGAAGAGCGCAGAGAGGCTCTCAAGGCGCTTTACGACCATATGCGTAAGGGTCTTGCCGTTGATTGTGCCGCTCTCAACAGACTGAAGCTCGAAGAACTGGTCGGCAAAAACCACAACCTCATCAAGTCACCATGGAACGTCGATGATGACCGCATGGTGACCTCTACAATCTTCATGACCGAGCCGCCAAAGCGGAAGGAAATGAAGAACAAGGATGAAGACAGGCTCCTTCGTGGAAGTCCTACCAGCGCCATCGGTCGTAAAATGCGGGAGCTGACTTTTTCTGGCCGTCGCATCGAGTTGAAAGAAGTTCCGGAAGTTCTTGAAGGACTGCTGAAAGCATCTGAGAACTATGGCTCAGTCATAAAAGAAGCTGGGCCATTCGGGATGGGGTGGCGGCTCGCAGGGTCCACCGTCCGCTTCGCTCTCGATGAAATGCTTACTGATGCCGAACTGACAAATACCTACTTTGTCGGCGTCTATCAGATGGTCTCTGAAATGCTCGACCGAGGTGGTCAAACGCTCTTCGGTTTCGAGGGTCGTGAACACACCGCTCAGGTTGAAGGGGATCTTCGAGAGTTGCGGGAGATGCGCTTCCGCTATGGTAAAGAAGACCGGAAGGCTCTATCAGAGGCAGAAGAAAGCCTGAAAAACTTCAAGGAAGACAGTCGCTTTCTTCCAACACTTTTCTGCTCCCCGACAATGGAACTTGGCGTCGATATTTCCGCCATGAATGTGGTCTATCTGCGCAATGCTCCTCCTACAGCTGCCAACTACGCACAACGCAGTGGTCGTGCTGGCCGTAGTGGTCAGGCTGCGTTGATCTTGACCTATTGTGCCGCTCAAAGTCCGCACGATCAGTATTTCTTCGACCGAAAGACCGATCTTGTTGATGGCGTTGTGGTTCCACCGTCCATCGATCTCAAAAACCGTGACTTGGTTGAAAGCCATCTCAACGCTGAGTGGCTCGCCTCACTGGGTATGGAACTGAAAGATGACAACATCGAGTTGGACAAGAACATCAAGGCAAACCTTGACCTCTCTGACCCAGCAAAAGCACTCCTGCCAGAAATCCGGGATGTAGCTGCTGCCCCCAAAACGGCTCAACGTGCAAGACCACTCATCACAGCCGTTTTGACAGCTTTGGAAAAAGACTACGGAGGAGACAACCCACGCTGGTTCAAGTCTAAGGATTTTGTGACCGAGGATATCGTCGCGAAAGCGCCAGCTCGCTTCAATGATACCTTCAACCGTTGGCGGGATCTCTTGAAGGCTGCTGAGCGTTCTATCGACCTGGCTGAGCAAACTCTGAAAGATTACACGATTTCTCCGCCAGAGAGGAAAGCTGCAGAAGACCGTCGCCGCATGGGCGAATTCCAGCGGTCGATCCTTTTGTCGAACCAGTCGAACAAGGATAATGACTTCTACATCTACAGGTATCTGGCGACTGAAGGTTTCTTGCCCGGGTATAACTTCCCCCGCCTTCCTTTGATGGCTTATGTGCAGGGCGGAAATGATGGCAAGAACCAGCGCTACATCCAGCGTGCCAGGTTCCTTGCGATTTCAGAATTCGGACCGCAAAGCCTCGTTTATCACGAAGGGCGTGCCTTCCGTGTTGACCGTGCCCTTCTCAAGGAGGCTGGTGACCGAGATGATGGCTATCTAAGCACCAAATCACGTGCCCTCTGCCCCTCTTGTGGAGCAAGCCATGATGGTGAGCATCCGGAACGTTGCCATGTGTGTAACACAGCACTCAGTAAATCTGTACCGCTGACCAATCTCTACCGTATTGAGAATGTTGGCACACGCCCCGCTGAACGGATCACTTCAAATGACGAAGAGCGTAAACGCCAGGGCTTTGAGATCCAGACGACATTCGCTTTCGATGCGTCCAGCTACACCGCATCGATGAAAGTCAGCGATGATGCCGGTAACATCATCCAGATCGACTACGCTCAAGCTGCCTATATCAGCCGGATCAATAAAGGCTTACGGCGTCGAGCCGACAAATCCGAGATTGGCTTCTACATCAATCCAAAAACTGGCGTATGGGTCGGCAAACCCAAAGACGACGGCAGTGTTGAAGAGCGTCCCGACCAACTCAAACAGCTCATTGTCCCGCTGGTAGAAGACCGCAAGAATGCACTGCTCATCCGATTTGATGACGAGTGGCTTTCTGACCTCGGCAAGGAAGCTGATAAGACACTCACGACACTTCAACACGCATTGGCTCGTGGTATCGAAGCTGTATTCCAGCTTGAAGAAGGTGAGATCCTCGTGGAGCCAACGCCTTCCCGTTCAGAACGCCGTGCGCTTTTGTTCTATGAAGCTGCCGAAGGTGGTGCTGGTGCTCTCGGACAGATGGTGTCTGAAAAAGACAGCATCGCACTGGTTGCTCGAAAAGCACTCGAAATCATGCATTTTGAACCTTCATCCTTCAGCACGCCGCATAGTGATCCCGATAAGCTTGTTCAGAAGGCTGGTGTGGATTGCGTGGCTGGCTGCTACAGATGTGTGCTGTCCTACTTCAACCAACCTGACCACGAGCATATCGAGCGACGTGATGAGGAAATGCAGAGGATGCTGCTGAGGCTGGCCTACAGCACAACCTCTGCACCGGAAGAAACCAGAACAGAACCTGCACCACTAACGGCTGCGAACGAGGCAGGATCAGTATCCTCGCCTGTTCTTTCATCTGGAGCAGATGTTGATGCAGGGGATCTGCCGCCTACTGAGCCAAATCCTTTGGTCATCGCTGGTGTCGAGATCCCGCTTTTCTGGCGAAATAAACGCATTGTTGCGGTTGAAGAGGATCGGGTGACCGAGGAACTTCGCTTGGCTTTGGATGCAAAGGGCGTCAGGCTTTTTGTTCTTCCTACATCACCTGACCATAAAAAACAGGTCTTCAACGACCTGAAATCCGCCTTGAAGGAGTAAACCATGGGTATTGCAGAACAGTTTTCTCCTGGCGAATTGGTAAGAGCACGTGGACGTGAATGGGTTGTTGTCGATAGCTCAAACGCTTTGACTTTGCGTCCTCTATCTGGGTCTGAAGCCGACCTTGAAACGATCATTCCTGAGCTGGAAGCGGATCCGGTCACCTACGCCAGCTTTGAGCCCCCTTCTGTGACGGATAAGGCGGGTGGACGTGATGCCGCCCAGTTACTCAGGGATGCACTCAGACTGTCCTTGCGCCGTGGTGCAGGACCTTTCCGTGCAGCTGGTCGCATTAACTTTGAACCCAGAGCCTATCAGCTCGCTCCATTGATGATGGCTCTTCGTCAGGATGTCATCCGTCTCCTCATCGCTGATGATGTGGGTATCGGTAAGACAATCGAAGCTGGCCTTATCCTACGAGAGATGCTCGACCGTGGTGAAATTGACCGCTTCACCGTGCTTTGCCCCCCCCATCTTGTCGAGCAATGGACAAGTGAACTTGAGAGTAAGTTCTCTATTCCGGCAACGCCCGTGACTGCATCTGAAGCGGCACGACTTGAACGCAACCTGCCCAACACCGTCTCCATTTTCGAAGCCTACCCCTTCACCGTGGTTTCGATGGATTTCATCAAGAGTGAACGGCGCTTCTTTGACTTTAAGCGTGCATGCCCAAGCATGGTTGTGGTCGATGAGGCCCACTCTGCGGTCAGTGCAGGTAAAGGACGGCAAAGACGCTATGAGCTTGTCCGCTCGCTGGCAGATGATCCTGAACGCAACATTTTGCTTCTGACCGCAACTCCACATTCGGGTGATGAGACAGCCTTTCACAATCTTCTTGGACTGTTGGACAAAGAATTCGCAGGACTTCAGGATGCAGGTGGTGAACGACAGCGCCAGCTGAGAGAAAGGCTTGCAGGGCACTTTATCCAGCGTCGTCGTCGTGACATCGATGCATGGAAAGAACCCGGTCTCTTCCCAACGCATGAGACTTCGAACTTCCCCTACCGCCTGACAGGCGAATACGAAGAATTCTACGGAAAAATCCTCGATTACTGTGCAGAAGTCATTGAGTCTGTTGAAGGTGAGACCAAAAAACGTCTCGCCTTCTGGGGCACACTTGCCCTGATGCGCTGTGTGGGATCCAGTCCAGCTGCCGCTGCACGTGCGCTCAAAACACGGGCCCAACTGGACCCTAATGCCATCTCGGAAAGTGAGCTTTCAGCTCAAACCTTGGATGACGAGGAGCTTTCCGAAAACGATCTAGAACCTGGCGTCGGCATCGAAGATGAAAATCTTCGTTCACTGATTGCCACTGCAGACAAGCTCTCTGCAGAGGTCGAAAAGGATCCCAAGTTCAAGGCGCTCATCAAAGCCTTGGAAGATATGCTCAAGAAGGGGCATTCGCCCGTTATCTTCTGCCGTTACATCGCAACGGCTGAACAAATCGGGGCAGCACTTCAAAAGTTTGCCTCAAAGCACGTTGTAGAGGTTGTGACCGGGGCTATGCCTTCAGAGGAACGTGAAATCCGAGTTGAAGAACTTGGAGGTCATGAAAACAGAATTCTGGTTGCAACTGACTGTCTGTCCGAAGGTATCAACCTGCAAGCCTGGTTCGATGCGGTCATTCATTATGACCTTTCATGGAACCCGACCCGGCATCAACAGCGAGAAGGCCGTATCGACCGTTTTGGTCAGAAAGCCCCGATTGTTCGCTCTGTATTGATGTATGGCGAGAATAACCCTGTTGATGGTGCTGTTCTCGAAGTGATCATCCGCAAAGCGGAAGCTATTGCGAAGCAGACGGGCGTTCGGGTTCCGCTGCCTGATGATCAAGGCTCTTTGACCAAAGCCCTCATGTCTACGGTGATGCTGCGGGCGAGAGGTCAGAAACAGATGACCCTTGATCTCGATTTCTCGGACTCGGAAGAGGCTCGCCAGATTGAGATGGCGTGGATTAATGCATCCGAGCAGGAAAAGAAGACCCGCACCATTTTTGCGCAGAATTCTTTGAAGCCTGAAGAAGTTGCCGTTGAATGGGAAGCGACCCAAACGGCTCTTGGTGGTTACGAGGACACGGAACGCTTTGTGTTCCAAGCCATGAAACGTCTTGGACAACCCTTGGAGCCCCTAAAATCTGGTGCCTACAAGGTCGCTCTTCACCTCGTTCCTGACCACATCAAAGAGCGCTTCATTGTTGATTGTCACTGAGAACTGACCCGGTAGCCCCATAAATTGTCATTGAGAATTGACCCATGTGAACACATTGCCCCGACGGTTTTGGTTGGGGAGATTTGGAGTGATCGACATGGGATTTTTAAGTGTCATTCGACGCTGGGCATTGCGTGATAAAATGCCAATCAGAGAGATTGCCCGGCGGACGGGGCTGTCTCGAAACACCATCAAGAAGTATCTGCGCGAAGGCGCGGTGGAACCGAAGTTCAAGACGCCCAAGCGTCCTAGCAAGCTGGACCCATACGCGGATCGGTTGTCCGCCTGGCTTCTGATCCAGACCCGCAAGTCGCGCAAAGAGCGGCGTACGGTTAAGCAAATGCACGCTGATCTGGTGAAGTTAGGATACGACGGATCCTATGAACGTGTTGCGGCTTTTGCTCGGGCTTGGCGTGACGATCGACATCGTGCTGAGCAGACAACCGGGCGCGGAACATTTATACCTTTGGTGTTTCAACCTGGCGAAGCCTTCCAGTTCGACTGGAGCGAGGATTGGGCCAATATCGGCGGTGAACGGGTCAAACTTCAGGTCGCTCATATCAAGCTATCGCACAGCCGGGCGTTCTTGGTGCGCGCGTATCCCCTGCAAACGCATGAGATGCTGTTCGACGCCCATTGGCATGCATTCCGTGTTTTTGGCGGCGTCCCCGGACGTGGCATCTATGACAATATGAAGACGGCCGTAGACCGTGTTGGCAAAGGCAAGCAGCGCGATATCAATGCACGCTTCAAAGCCATGGCAAGCCACTACGTCTTTGAGCCTGAATTTTGCAATCCTGCTGCGGGTTGGGAGAAAGGTCAGGTTGAGAAGAACGTGCAGGATGCGCGCAACCGCATGTGGCAGGTCATGCCTGTCTTTGCCGATCTGACCGAACTGAACCGGTGGCTTGAAGATCGTTGTCTCGCCCTGTGGGCGGAGACCCAACACAAGACGTTGCCGGGTTCCATCACGGACGTATGGGAAGCTGAGAAGCCAGTGCTGATGGCACTGCCGCCAGCGTTCGACGGCTTCATTGAGCACAGCAAACGCGTATCGCCGACGTGCTTGATCACATTCGAACGCAATCGCTACAGCGTGCCCGCCAGCTTTGCCAACCGACGTGTCAGCCTGCATGTCTACCCTGATCGGCTGGTCGTGGTCGCTGAAGGGCAAACAGTCTGTGAGCATGCACGGATCATTGACCGGTCCCATCGCCAGCCCGGCAAGGTCATCTATGACTGGCGGCACTATCTGGCTGTTATTCAACGTAAACCGGGCGCCCTTCG
Organism: Pelagimonas sp.; assembly: GCA_049116335.1. Lineage (GTDB taxonomy): Bacteria > Pseudomonadota > Alphaproteobacteria > Rhodobacterales > Rhodobacteraceae > CANMIH01. The sequence continues at coordinate 209,509 of JAGDYZ010000021.1, forward strand.
CAATGGCGCACCATTTACAGAGATGCCGGATGCCTTCCGTCAGCTGCAAGATCACATGCTGCGCAAGGACGGTGGCGACCGAGAGATGGTCGACATCCTGTCACTGGTGCTCCAGCACAATGAGGAAGATGTCCTTTGCGCGGTGGAACTGGCGCTGGAAGCAGGTGTGCCAACCAAAACGCACATCCTGAACCTGCTGCACCGATTGATCGACCGCAGACCGACAGATCACCCCGAGGTCGATCCGCCGGACGCACTGGCATTGCAAACAACGCCAGAGGCCAACGTCGATCGCTATGATGGCCTGAGACAGGCTGGGGAGAAGCGCCATGCGTCATGATCCTGCAGGCGCCTCCATCGTCATCATGCTGCGCAGCCTCAAGCTCTATGGCATGGCAAATGCGGTCGAAGATCTTGTCAGCCAAGGCGCTCCCGCGTTCGAAGCTGCGACGCCACTACTGTCGCAATTGCTCAAGGCTGAGATCGCGGAGCGCGAGGTGCGGTCAATTGCCTACCACACGAAGGTCGCACGCTTCCCAGCTTACAAGGATCTGACGGGCTTCGATTTTGCATCCAGTGAGATCAACGAAGCGAAAGTGCGGCAGTTGCACCGCTGCGAGTTCATCGAAGCGGCCGAGAATGTCGTGCTGATCGGTGGACCTGGAACGGGCAAGAGCCACACGGCCACCGCTATAGGCGTTCAGGCCATCGAGCACCACAGACGCAAGGTTCGCTTCTACTCCACCGTGGAACTGGTCAACGCATTGGAGCAGGAGAAGGCACTCGGTAAAGCAGGGAAGATGGCTGAGATGCTGACCAAAGTCGACTTAGTCATCCTGGACGAACTCGGCTACCTGCCATTCAGTTCGTCTGGTGGTGCGCTTCTCTTCCATCTGCTCAGCAAGCTCTATGAGCGCACCAGCGTGATCATCACCACGAACCTAAGCTTCTCTGAATGGGCACAGGTCTTCGGCGATGCAAAGATGACCACGGCACTCTTGGATCGCCTGACACACCGCTGCCACATCCTCGAAACTGGCAACGACAGCTACCGCTTCAAGGCCAGCGCTGAGGCTGCAAAGAAAACAGGAAAGGAGACCAAAACATTGACCGCGTCATAAAACACGACGCATAACTGAGGGTGGGTCAAATCTCGGTGAAAATACCGGGTCAGTTCTCAGTGACAATCAACAAAGTCAGCCTCCAGCGCCGCCTATGATGCCTAGATCATAAATCCCCTGTATGATCTAGAGATCATAGATGCAGCAGTCTAGCCCACGACAACTTACGCCGCAGCGTAATTTTTCGAATTTTTCCCTGTAGCGTAAATTTTGCACCAGATCTCCTCTTTGCCCTATGCCATGAAGTGGTCCCAATTTTTTGGGCAGGGTTGCAGCGTTTCTAAGGTGTATCGGGTTTAGGTTTCATGCTGCTTTTTGTTCATCCAAGCCTGCCCAATATGCTTCGTCTGGCGTTTGCCGATCAAGCGCGGAATGGGGCCGCTCGGCGTTGTAAAATGCCATCCAGTTTTTAACGACGCTTCGGGCCTGGAAGCCGTCGGTGATCTCTTCGAGGTAGATCGCCTCCTGCTTCAGGCTCCGCCAAAGCCGTTCAATAAAGATGTTGTCCAGATAGCGGCCACGCCCATCCATCGAGATGCGCACGCCTGCCTCGGTCAGCGTCGTGATCCAGGCCGATCCCGTAAACTGAGATCCTTGATCTGTGTTCATGATCTCCGGCGGGCCGTACTTGGCGATTGTCTCCTGTAAGGCCTCGACGCAGAAGTCTGCGTGCATCGTGTTCGACAGCCGCCAGCTCAAAACCTTGCGCGTGGCCCAATCCATGATCGCGACAAGGTACAGGAAGCCGTTCTTGACCGGCACGAACGTGATATCAGCGCACCAGACCTGATTGGGGCGGTCGATCTGCATCTTTCTCAGCAGATACGGATAAACCGGATGCTGGGGATGCGGCTGGCTGGTTCGGGGGCGTTTGTAGATTGCCTCCAAGCCCATCTTCGCCATCAATCGCCTGACGCGATGACGCCCGACAACTGTGCCTTCCCGACGCAGATAAGCGGCGATTTGGCGCGATCCGAAGAACGGGTATTTGGTGAACACCCGGTCGATCCCTTTCATCAGCGCCAGCGTGTCCGCGTCGATCCCGACGGGCGCGTAGTAGAACGCCGACCGGCTGAGCCGGACCAGTTTGCACTGCTGGCTGATGCTCAGTTCAGGGTGATCCCGCTTGATCATGGCGCGTTTCTTTGCCGGGCTCACCGCTTCAGCCCTTCGGACAAAAAATCATTCTCGACGGCCAGCCTCCCGATTTTGGCATGGAGTTCCTTGATCTCTGCTTCTGTCGGCCCTTCCGGTTTGCCCCCGCGAGCGAACACGTCCGCCATACCCTCGAAAGCCTGCCGCTTCCACGTGCTGACCTGGTTCGGATGGACCTGGTGTTTCGCCGCGATCTCCTGGATCGTCTTGTCGCCACGCAGCGCTTCCAACGCGACCTTGGCCTTAAACTGGTCTGTAAACTTCCGGCGCTTCGCCATTCTCGTATCCCTTCAAAGGTTCGGGATACACCTTAACTGACTGCCCAGTTTTCTGGGACCACTTCACCAGTTGCACCTACCGAGGGGTTGTTCCATGGCCCGTTGACTTTCAGAAAAACATACCATATTTTCTGACAAGGAGTTCGAACATGATTACGTCAAACATCAAGCAACGCATCATCGGAAAAGGTCGCGGCGCAATCTTTGCGCCGACCGATTTTCTCGACATCGGATCCCGCGCAAGCGTAGATCAGGCCCTGTCACGCCTTGCTGATCAGGGTGTGATCCGCCGACTGACGCGGGGGCTGTATGACTACCCGAAGAAGAGCCCGCGCTTCGGATTTCTGTCGCCTTCCGCCGATGACATCGCAAAAGCTGTTGCTCGAAAGGACGGTCAGATCTTGCAACCTTCTCCTTCGATGGCTGCCAATCAGTTGGGCCTTTCCACTCAGGTACCATCCAAGCCGACCTATATGACCGACGGCCCAACCCGCACTAAGAAAGTTGGGCGGCAAGTCATCCAGTTCCGCAAGGCATCCCCCAAAACATTGGTCGGCGCAGGACATAAGACTGGGGTTGTCTTCCAAGCGTTGCGTTATGTCGGCAAAGACCGTGTGGACAGTCAAATCGTCGACCGCCTTGCACGCGCACTGGACGACAATGATCGGAAGCTCTTGGCAAAGCAAAGCAGGCACGTCCCTGCATGGATGCACCCCGTCGTGCAACAGATTGTTGCACACGCTTAAGCATGGAAAATTTCGCCAACGACGCACCTGAACTCAGAGATGAAGCCCTTCAAGAAACTGCAGCGCAGCTTGGAATGTCGAAGGCAATCATCGAAAAAGATTTCTGGGTTTGCTGGTCCCTAAAGCAGCTCTTTGCACTACCATCTTTTGGCGAGCAAATGATATTCAAGGGCGGAACTTCCCTGTCCAAAGCCTACGACGTAATTCACCGTTTCTCCGAGGATGTGGACCTCTCGTTAGACCGCGAACAACTCGGGTTTGTAGGCGACCGTGACCCAGAAGGCCCGGACCTATCGGGCAAGAAGCAGAAAAGGTTGCTTCAGGAACTGGAGGAAGCGGCAAAAGAAGCCGTCGGAGGCCAACTTCTGGCCGAGATTCAAACAGCATTTGGCTCCAGTCTAGAACAAAGCTTCACGCTATCGGTCGACCCCAGTGATCCGCAAACCATTCTCTTTGCGTACCCTGCGTTGGCAGAAAGCGATGCGGGCTATGTCAAACCGGTTGTACGCTTTGAATTCGGTGCCCGTGGCGTCCAGCTGCCCGCTGAGCAGATCGACATTGCGCCTTACCTGCATCAGGCTTTTCCCGATCTTCTGAAAAACGGTCTGGTCGGCGTGAAAGTGTTGGGGGTCGAGCGCACGTTCTGGGAAAAAGCCACCATTTTGCATATGCTCTTTCATCAAGATGCAGCCAAACCTCTCGCAGATCGCATGTCCCGCCATTACTACGATATGGCGCAGCTGATTGGGCATGAAGCCAAAAAACGTGCCCTCGAAAGGGTCGATTTGTTGAACCAAGTCGCGCATCACAAGTCGGTATTTTTCAAGTCCGCCCGAGCAAACTACGACGAGGCAAAGCCCGGCTCCTTGCGCTTGACCCCAAACGCCGAACTCACTGCCACTCTTCGAAAAGACTATGCTGGGATGCGGGAAATGATCATCGGTGACGCACCAACCTTCGATGAAATCATCGCTACGATCGAGACCTTCGAGACCGAGATCAACAATTGACCAGGGCGTGCAAACCCTCGACGGCGTTGCCCTGAGTTCAAGCGCACCAAAAACGCAGTTTACGCCGATCCTTTTCACGCCTGCAGCCCCGCAGCACGAACCTGTTCGGGCGTCACCAGCTTTGATGCAATCAAATCCTCGATCTGCCGGTTGGTGATGTGGCGGCATAGAGGATGGCGCTCGTGGATCCATTCGGCAAGGCTGGCGCGCCCTTTGGCTTCGGCTTCTCGCGCTTTCTCTCGGTCCGCCTGTACCTGGACAAGCCCCTTCTCCCAACGCCGCATCTTGAACCAGTTGTCCGAGAAACAGACCTTGCTGCGCGTGTAGCCTTCGCTTTCCTTGGCATAGGCTTGGATCGCTTGCTTCAGATCATCGGGCTCTACCCCGGCTTTCACAGCCGCTGCGATCAGGCGCAGACTGGTTCGCCGGTCTCGGATCCTGTCTTCGGGATAGGCCGCCAAGATCTTCTCAGCTTCAAGATCTTCAACCTCCTCCACCGCCTCGCGCCTGCGCGTAGGTGGTTTATGGATGGTTTTGGGATGGTTTGGGGTCCACCGTGAACCCCGTACCCCGTTCACCGTGGACCCCGTACCGGGTTCAGGCTGGACGGGGTTCACAGTGACCCCCGTCTCAATATCGGGCTCGGCCGTGGGGTCGAGCGCCGCCACACGTTCCAGAACGATGCGGTAAATGACGGTGTAGCCATTCTTGCAGTGCCGCCGCCCTGTCTCGATCAAAATGCCTTCTCGCAGGAAGTCGATGATGGTGCGCTTCACCGTGCTCTCGCTGAGCTCTGTGTGGCGCTGGATCGTTCCCTTTGAGCACCAGATGCCCGAGCCGTCATCGCTCGCCTTGTCGGCCAGGAACATGATGATCTGCTTGCGCGCGGCGCTGCCAAAACGGCGCTCGGCGCACTCATTTGCGATGCGCCAGCTCATTGGACCACCTCACCGGTCAACGGCCGCGAAAAAGCGGACTGAGCGTTTGCGGTGTGGCGCTTGCTCATGCTAACGTACTGCGAAAGCTGACAGGCTTTTTCTATTTGGCCCCGGTTCACAGTTGCCGCTGTGACGGGGCCTTTTTCGTTTTGAACCGGCGAATTTGGCTTTGAAACTTTCGCTTTTTGTTCACTTTTTGTCAGGGGGTGTTTTGCACCCTTAAGCCGTTGTTTTCGCTTGCGCTCTTTCTGGATTGCAAATCCGTGTACACCGGTTCGATTCCGGTACTCGCCTCCATTGCATCTTTTCTGATTTTCTTCCAACATCTTAGGCACTTGGAGCATACCAAGGAGGATATTTTGGAGGATACGAGTGGGCAATTACCCCGCCACCACGCTCGCGAAGAACAAGAGCAAATACTACGTTCTGCTGACCATTCCGGCTGAACTCCGGCAGCACTTCAACGGACGGAAACAACTCAAGCGCTCAACCGGTACTAGCGACTTAGGCGACGCCAAGCAGAGGCAACACAATATCACCGTCGAGCTGTACGCTCAGCTTGATGCCTGTAAGCCGGACATCCGGGATGCAATCAGCAACGCTATGGGCTGGATTGGCGATGCTGCGGAAATTCAGCGTCTCGAAGACGAAGGGCATCTGGAAGGGACGATTATGTCTCACATGTATGCCGAAGACAGCGACGATAGTGACGACGCTATTGAGCTGGTCCACGCAGGTGGTCAGGAGGCGTTAAAGCACTACCGCGAATGGAAAGCACAGGACGAACAGGCGCGTCAGGACAGCAGTATTATGTCCGTCTCGTCAGCAGCGGAACACTACCTCGAAACAACTCCCTACGCGAACTTCAAAACCGCCCGCGAATGCGAACACGCACTGGAACAATTCCAAGGCTTTGCAGGGGACATACCTCTTTCGAATATCAAAGCCGTCATGGTCCACGATTTTGCGGAAGCAATTGGTAAGAACAAGAGTCGGAAACTCATCGACAAGAAGATTGGCTATGTTCGCAGGATGGTTGACCACGCCGTTCGAAAAGGTTGGGTTGCCAACAATGCTTTTGCCGGGATCAAGCTGGACAGAAATCTAGGTGCCAAGACCCAAGGCTACGTTCCGTTCACTGAAGACGAACTAAGCAGGCTCTTCGCCCAAGCTATGCCGGATCATTTGCGCAGGCTTCTTTCTATTTTGGTCTGCACCGGGATGCGCCTAGACGAAGCCGCTCTATTGAGGTGGGAAGATGTGAAACGAGACAACACCAAGGGTGTGACCTTCTTCGACCTGACCTCTGCCATTGTCAAAAACAAAGGCTCTGAGCGCCGAGTTCCTGTACACGAAGCTTTGACTTGGATTGAAACAGGCCGGACTGGCCCGATGTTCCCTGAGTTCCCAAGAGACCGCGACGGCAAAACCCAATCGGCATCGTCCAAAGCGTTGATGCCAATCATCCGAAAGATAACGAAGCAGCGCACGAAGGCTGTCCACTCTTTGCGCGGAAACTTCAAAGACATGTTGAGGGATGCCGGTGTCAGTAAGGAGATCAACGACTTCATCACAGGTCACGGCTCCGGCGATGTCGCAGGGAGCTATGGAGCTGGCCCAAGCCTTACCGTCAGAGCAGAGGCGATTGGGAGATTAGCATTCACTTTCCTCTGATCCGACCCTTCAACTTCCATTTTAAATCAGCCAGTTATGCCACGTTGATTAGCCGGGGCAACCGTCACAGCTTGGGCCTTCACTACGCCAAGAGAAAGAGTGGAGACCCAAGTTTGCGCCCAGAACAAAACAAAACCCTTCAAAAACTCCGTGAGGCCATGCTGACGCTGGCGGCAAGCGACGGCGAACTACCTATTGGACGGCTCCTGCTATTTCTTGAAATTGCGCAGCACCAAAGGGACGGCATCACGATGGCCGAACTTCAGGACAAACAAGGGATTGCGCAATGTACGGCATCCAGAAACGTCAAGATTCTCTCCGCCCCAATCACAGTCCGAGGTCAAGACGAGCCACTTGAATGGGTTAAGTATAGGCGCGACCCAAGAGACTACCGGCGAAAAATTCTGTCGCTATCCTCAAAAGGGGAGCAGGTGCTGGAAGACTGCCTTGGCTGCTTAAAGTGAGGGCGCTGAATTAAGTGCCACCATTGATCTTTTGATTTTCAACACCTCTCGCAAGGCCCTTCGCTTCTCTCTGAAGCGGGGGGCTTTTTGCGTTCCTACACCCCGAAAGGACCCAAATGAACACTCTTACAATCACCGCAACCGACGCAGCAAACGCACCCACCATGTCATCACGCGAGATCGCTGAGCTGTGCGGGAAGCGCCACGATCATGTCATTCGTGACATTGAGAAAATGATGCGCGAAATCACTCACCCCAAATTTGGGGCCAGTGAATTTCTGTCAGGATATAAGGACAGCACTGGCCGTACCCTCAAGGAATACCGTCTACCGAAAGACCTGACCGTCACACTGGTGACAGGCTACCGTGCCGACCTGCGCTACAAAGTGGTCAAGCGGCTTGAAGAACTGGAAAGCCTAAGCCAACCCGTCGAACTAACCGGGCCGCAACTTATGGCTAAAGCCTTGCTTGAAGCCGATGAAACCCTGAAGGCTCAAGCCCTTCAGATCGAACATATGCGGGAAGATGTCGAAGCACATGCCCAGCTGGTGAAAGCTGAAGGTACACTGAACATCACCGACGCCGCTAAAAACTTAGGGATGCAGCCCAAAGCTCTCTTCAACTGGATGGACAGCAACCAGTGGATCTATAAACGTGCCTACCACAAAAACTGGCTAGCATATCAAACCAAGTGCGACCAAGGGCTTTTGCTAGTGAAGACCACTGTTGTTTCTCTTGCAGGTTGTCACCAGCGCATCCGCGAGCAGGTCCGCGTTACTGCAAAAGGTCTTTCACGTCTGGCGAAGGACCTGAGGCAAACCCAAACCACATAACTCACTGATTTCGATCCATGAATAAGCGGTGGTGGATACTCTTTCCCATCACCGCTGCTTTCAGCACTCGACAGACGAGAACAAAATGACAAACACACTCACAACCTTCACCTTCCACACCGCAGCAATCCGCATGGTCGAAATCGACGGCAATCCTTGGTTTGCAGCCATTGATGTCTGCCGCGCTTTGGGCATGGACGTATCGAAAGCAGGGGCCGCGCCTTGGCTGAACCGAGTTTTACCCTCGGAGCGAGTTAGGGTATCGCGTAAGGAGTATCCGCATGTTTTCGCAGACGGGCGTGGGCAGACACTCACACTGATCAGCGAAAGCGCCCTCTATAAAGTGACAATACGCTCCAACAAACCCGAAGCCCGCGCCTTCGAAGACTGGGAGACAGGCGAAGTCCTCCCTTCGATCCGCAAGACCGGAGCCTACGGGGTAGCGAAAGCGGGGACTGAAGGGGTAGCAGAGGCTGGGGGAATGGCGGCGGAGCAAGAGAATTGCAATGGCGTCGCCCCCGGTGCTAGGCTCAAGCCATTAGAAAGGCAGGCGTTTGAATGGACCAGAAAGAATTTGAAGAAATCCGGGACAAGCTCAACGCGGAGCTACACAAGTCGATTGAGCTGACAGCAGCGCTGCGCGAGAACATCCCAGTAGCCAAGCCTTCGTCTGTTCAGTTGCTTGCGCCAATGCTTTTGGGCGCAGGCTTGTTTTGCATTGCCTTGCTGGTGGCAAAATACCTTCTGTAATGTGCCGGTCATGTGGGGCCACTCAAGGCTTCAAGTGAAAGCGCCTAGCATACCGCTCCAAAATATCATGCAATCCACCACAAACGCGGCTAGATGAGCGGCGTCGGAAGAACTGTGGGCGGATTCGGAATGACCACAAGGCGGGTGCGGACCTTGTGCTAACCCCAGCTTGAAATTGGTATCTTCATCGAAACCTACCTTGCCTTCAGCGGCAAAACTCTCCTTCTCGTATTCTCCCAGACAGCCAATCGTGAGACCTTATACTTTGGCCTCTGCTGCGACAGCGCATTCCCATAACGTTCGCCAAAACGGTAATCCCGGTCATCGCGACAACCCGGCCAATTGAGTTCCACCATTGATAGACCAGAGCGTTCGCCTTCCAGCGCGGCCCTTAATTATCCCCCGCCATTGATAAAACAGAGTCGTCACGCTCAGACGTCGCGCTGAGTCACGCCAGCCAGAAGCGTTAACGCTGACCTCACTTGTCACCCACATCATCAAAATGGAACTACGCCCATGAGACCGGATAACACCGCGTCACGTATCGACGTGTTTACTGGCCACAACCATATCGCACATAACCTAGCTTCAGCTTCCCCTAAACTTTCCAGCATCCTCCATGAAGAGGATCAGGCAGCTTATGCTCAAGTGGTACAATTACCTTTAAGCTATAATGAAGAGTGTACCAGACCAACAGACCTTGAGAGCCGGACGCTAGAAGAGGTCAAATCTACATTCCACAGAAGAGGGATGAGACTGGAAGAGGTTCACATTGAAGCGGTGACGAAGATGGTGTCGACGATGCGAGGCATGGCTGATGTTAGCTGCGACCCTGCTATCTATCTGAGCAGTCTTGATCCGGGGATGGGCAAAAGCACGGTCATGGTCGCCTTCCTGAGGCAGTTGGTCAGCGATCCCGAGCGGAAAGATGTGGGCGTCCTGATCTGCCTGTCACGTCTGGACGAAATACAGCGTCTGGTCAAAGAAGCGGGTCTGGATGAAGAGGACTTCGCAACGCTATGCTCCGACGACGCCGTATCTAAGCTGTCGGCAACACCCCACAACCAAGCCCAAGTCTTGTTCACGACCCAGCAGATGGTTCTGAAACGCGGGAACCGAGGCACCTTCTCTTCGCTGGATGAGTTCCACTTTCAGGGTCAGCCACGCCATGTCCGCATCTGGGATGAGACCCTTGATCCAGTTGAGGTCGTCACCGTTTCCGAAGACGAGCTGTGCAGGCTCCGTCTCGCTGTCCAAAAACGCTACGCAAGTCTGGCTGATGCAATCCGACCAGCACTGGCCTCTTTAATGTCTGCAACTAATAGCGACACGCTGATGATGCCAACATTCGACGGCATTGAAGCAATCAGGACCGTTGACGCCGAACACCAACGCACCTTGCAGGCTCTAAGCAAGATGTCAGGGCATCGCGTCCGCATCATTAGAAAAGCCGGAAAACCCATCATTGCGCTCAACATCCGAGACGCCTTGCCCGATGGGATTGCACCTCTTCTCGTGCTGGATGCTTCAGGACGGGTCAGGAAAACCTATGATACCGTCATCGGTAATCAGCCCTCCGTTGTTCATCTCCTTCCTTGCCCCAAGGACTATAGCCCCATGACCATCAATCTGATGGATCATGGCGGCGGTAAAGATAGCTGGCGGCAAAACGGAGATCAGCTCGCTCAAGAAGTGGCCCACATCATCGCCACCAAACCGGACTGGTCTTCCCCCACAGAAGTGGTCC
>JAGDYZ010000022.1:0-80080 GCA_049116335.1 Pelagimonas sp.
TGTCCGAATTTCAGGGGGTACCTCAAACCTCTTGCTGAAAGAAGTTTAGGAGAACTCACATGAGTGAATTCGCCGAGCTGGTTCTCTCTGCCAAAAACGGAGGTCCTGGAAAGGGCGAGCATGCCCTTGATGTTCTGAGGGATCCTGGCGCGGACAGAATGGAGCTTGTTGGGCTGATGGATGTTCTCTTTGCCTATCTCAACCGGGAATGGATGACATCGCCGGCCGTCTGGGGTGTGTCCGATTGCTGTATCTCGGTGCTTGATTGGGTGAGCTTCAGGCGCGGCGGCGATTGGGCGGCCGAGCTGCGCTACAGCTATGATGACTTCGGCAGCGCCCAGCGGGCGTGGGGGTTCTTCATTCAGCCTCGCGCGGCCTGTTACCGTTTTCTGGCTGGGCTCAATGAGGTTCCGTCACCCGCGCGAGGCGATGTCGCTTGCTTCAAATGGGCGGGGCATCAGGGGCGCATCCTGCCAACCATGGGCATCTGCATCTGTGTTGCGCCTGGTGTCTTTGCCTGTCGTGGGGCGCCCGAACATCATGATCTGATCATTGAAGCCCGACCGGCGCAGCTGGTGGGCGCATGGGCCGTGGAGGTCTGACCTTGCATAAATCACTGCTTTTTGCGGCGCTGTTGGCGACAACGGCGCTCACGCCCGCGCGCGCAGAAGCCGGGCCCGTCTTGCTGTTTGCCAAAGGCGTGGCGGCAGCCTTTAGTGCCTATGGGGCATATGGGGCTGCAATTGGCGCAAGTCTTGGCGGGGCGGCCGCCGCAGGCGTGGCCTTTGGCACCTTCCTCAGCGGGTCTGTCATTGGCAAAACGCTTCTGGCGCTGGGGGCCTCGGCGCTCATCTCAGCGCTGACACCGCAACCGCGCATGCCCACACCCTCTGAACAGTTCAACACATTCTCGCAGCCTCTGAGCTATCACGAGCGTGTCTATGGCACGGTCAAAAAGGGCGGGGTCATGGGGTTCCGCTCGGGGATTGTGGATCACAAACGTCATTGGACCGTGACCCTTGCCGCGCATCCAACCGAGGGACCGGTCGCGCATTGGCTGGATCTGCGCGAGGTCGAAACGGATGGCGGTGGCGCCGTGCTGACCGAGCCTCTGAATAACCACATGTCAATCCGCACCTATACCGGGTCAGGGGGGCAGGCGGCGGATCCCGAGCTGTTGACGCAGTTTGACCAAATCACCCCGGCGCATGATTTTGCGGGCCATAGCTATGCCGCGCTCTGGGCCAAGAAACCGCCGCAGGACAAGGCGCTTGAGATCTACACCCAAGGGCGCGAGCCGTCTTACGCACCGGTCTGGCGTGGATGGAACGAGGTGTTTGATCCGCGTACCGGCGTCTATGGCTGGTCGGACAATTGGGCGCTGATCTTTGCTCATGAGCTCTCCGTGGTCTGGGGCCTGCCGGTGGATTGGGTGCGGGTCGCGGAAGAGGCCAATATCTGTGATGAGGTCGTGACAGATCGCGATGGGCACAGCCGCGCGCGCTACACCTACAATCATGCGCTGACCTCGGATCAGAGTTTTGCCGATGCGCTGGCCACTTTCCTTGGCGCCGTAAATGGCATGGTCTGGCAGCGCACCGATGGGGTGGTGGATTTTTATGCCGGCCGTTGGATGGAGCCAGAGCTGACGCTGACGGCGGATAGCCTGTTCTCGCTGAGCTTCACCGATGGGGATTATGGTCTCTCGCCGGTCACCGAATATGTGATCAACTACCGCGAGCCCAAGAATGGCTATGTGGAAACGCCAAGCGCGGGTTTTGTGCTGGATGCGCAGGCGGCGCAGAACACGCAGGAATTGGCGATCTACAGCATCGACAGCCACAATCAGGCGCTGCGCGTGGCCAAGCCGCTGGGGCTGGCACGACGGGCGCGGCGCAAGGTCAAGGCCGCGATTGGTCTGGCGCTCTATGAGGTGATCGGGGGACGGGGGACGGGGCTGGCCCATCGCTTTGTCAATCTGGCCCATCCCATGCTCGGGCCTGATCCGGTGGCTTTTGAGGTCTCTGCCCTGCGCATGGGCACACAGGGCGGGGCAGGTGAGATCGAGCTGATTGAGAGTGCGGCCAGCTATTGGAGTTTTGACGCGGCCACGGAAGAACCCGAACCGCCCGCCTATAACAGCGATGAGGTCAGCGAGGATGATCCGGTTGATCCCGTCACCGGCCTGACCGGCGTTGTGGTCGATGGAACCGGTGGTGTGGCGCAGATCAAATGGGCCTGGGATGCGGTGGATGAGAGTTTGTCGCCGGTCCTTCGGATCCGACAGAGCGGCGAAGCCTGGTCAGAGGTGGTGCTGACTTCGGGGGCGGTCGAGCACATCCAGTCCGGGCTGATTGACGGGGCGACCTATGAGGCGCAGATCCGCGCCCGCACCTCGGGTTATCGGGTTGGGCAATGGTCGGATCAGGTATCTGTGCAGGCCGTGGCCAATACCGCTGCACCGGATGCGCACAGCAGTTTTGCTCTGTCCGTGAGCGGCGGGGATGTGACTGTCAGCTTCACTGCGGGGTCGTTGGGGCCCTATCAGCTCACCCGGATTTTGCGGGCGGATTATGCGGCGGGCTATTCCGGCCCGTTTGACATCGCCGATGCGGCGTTTGTGCAGGCGGAACATGGTCTGCCCGGTGCGGTGGATCAGTGGGTTGATACCGCCCCGGCGGTGGGGGTGCATGCCTATTGGCTGATCCCGGTGAACGCCAGCGGCGTGGTGGGGCCCGTGAGCGGCCCAGAGACAATCGAAACTTTCTAAGTGAGGAGTTAAACATGACCCTTCCACATGGCGGGCCGGATGAGATCTATCGTGACCTAGAAGCGCCCGGTGATCCGGGGCAGGGAAACCACAACCCGCAGAAATCGCAGGTGCGCGCGCTCTGGGGCTGGCTTCTTGAGCGGCTGCGCGACCATGCCGGGGGCAATCTTGTTCTGGGCAATCGCGACCCGTCACCGGGGGCTGTGGGGCAGGTTCATATTGAAGTGGATCAATCCCTGAGCCTGCCAGATGACAACACCTATGCGGGCGTCATGGTGCGCAATCGGGCGGAATTGCCGGGGGCTGATAATTACAAATTTGTGGCTGGCACATATCTGGACCGACTAAAACTGATGAACCCGGCAAACGCGACCTGGACCGATGCGGCCACGCTCTTTATCGCGGGGCCCCCGCAAGACCCGGCTGATCAGAACGGCTCAACCTCCTTTGCGCTCTTTATCAATGAGGGCTTCAACCGCATTCGAGATCGTCTGGTGGTGGGGAACTTCGATCACTCCATGGATGTTCTGACCGCAAATGGCGGCACGGGATCACATTACACGCTCACGGTGCGCAATGAGGGTGTGGATCAGCCGCGCATGTTTCGCGTGTTGGAACCGACGTTTGAGGGCGGGGCCTGTCAAGAAGGCTATCCAATGATCAATTGCGTCGATTGGACCTTGGGTGGGAGTTACTTCCAGGTCCAGACGGGGGGGCGCGTGACCTTTGGGGACTATGGATCAAGCAAACGCTCAGATGCGGAGACCGGGTTTACCACGGTCAATATGCTGGGAGTGGATGCCAATGGCATCATGACAGCGGTCCCTTTGAACAAAGACCGGGCTTACAACAAAGGACCCAATGCGCTGAATGGGGATGTGATAGATGTCAGCCAGCCGCGCTCATATGTTTTGTTAAACAGCGCCGCAGAGTCGCCAAGCTATACCTTACCCAATGGCTATGATGGTCAAGAGCTGAACCTGATTGGCGCGCAGGCCAGCCTGACTGCTGAACATCAGGTCAATGGTGGGTTCCTCTTCGACAGAGGCGCGCTACCTGGCGACCTCAGCCCGGACAGCATCACCGTGAAGAACGGCGAACATGTCAAATTGATCTTCCTGCTCTCCAGCCTGCGCTGGGTTGTGCTGCGTTGAGGGGGAAGAAGCAAATGACTGATGATCGCCTATCAAGCCTGCTCAACTGTTCGACATTCAGCGGGGCCGTAATGGCAGGCGCCGGGGCTCTGAGCCTCGCGCAATGGCTGGCCATCGGGGGCTTTCTTCTGGCGCTGGCCGGGTTCGCGGTGAACCTCTGGCATAAAATCCAAATGGTGCGCCTGCGCAAACGAGAGTTGCGCCTGCAGGAACAGCAGGCCGCCCACTAACCCAATCCACAATCTGACTTTGAACCGCCCGCCAGTCCGCGGGCCTTTTGGCATGGAGAAACCCCATGAAATTCGTAAGCAACTGGAAAGACATCGCTGCGCGCGCCCATTCGATGTGGGCCTTTTATCTCGGTCTCTTGCTCTGGCATCTGCCGGATCTGATCTACAAAAGTATCGGAATCGATACTAATCCGCGCCTTTGGACCCTGTTTGGCACCGGAGCGATCATCTGGGGGATCCTCGGGCGGCTCCTGGATCAAGGCATTGATCGCAGCACAATGCGCAGCCCGTGGATGGTCGCATTGCTAGCCGTGGTTCTGGCCTTAGGTCTGGTCATGGCGGATCAACCTGCCGCGCCGGTCGCTGAACCGGTGGCGGTGGTCGCGACCGACACGCCCGCGCGACCTGCGCCAGACGCTGATGCTCGTGCCAAAGCTTTCCTGGCTGAGGCCTTCCCGCTGGTGGCCAAATGGGAGGGCATGCGCACTGAGGCCTATCTGGACATGGTAGGCGTGCCCACGGTCTGTTTTGGTCACACGCGCGGCGTCAAGCTCTCTGACCGCTACACTGAGACCGAATGCGCCGCGATGCTGCGCGACGAGCTGCTGGAATACCGCGCGCGGCTGCATCGTTACTTCACCCACGAGACCAAGACCGCGCGCCTGCCGCCAAAACGTGACGCGGCCTTTGGGTCGCAGGCTTTCAATGTCGGCTGGGCAGGGGCTGGCAAAAGCACCGCTGTCCGCCGGTTGAACGCGGGTGACATCGCGGGTGGCTGCGAGGCCATCACCTGGTGGAACAAGGCCGGGGGCCGCGTTGTCCGTGGCCTCGTGAACCGGCGCGCAGAGGAATACGCGCTCTGCATGGATGGTCTGGGCTGATGCTACGCTACCTGCCGGAACTCGCAATCGCTGCGATCATTATCGTGGCGATTATCTGGGCGCGCGTGGATGCCACATCCGATGTCAATCGAGACATTGAGCTGCGCGACGCCCGCGACCATTCCCAAGCCCCTGAGGACATCACCGATGCGCTTTCTGATCTGCCTGCTAATCCTGACGCAATTCGCAACCGGCTGCGCGACCTTGCCCAGTGAGGCCCGCGCCGCCGCCATTCTGGACCGGGCCAAACCGCTGGCCAAAGACCACGCCCGCAAACTGGCCGATGGCACACCCGAAGAGGCCCGCGAAAGCGGCCTGACCCTGCTGACCGTCCTGTCCTGCTGGTGGGACGATTGCAGCAATCCCGACAACAAATAGGAGGCTGATATGCCCACTTATCGCAACAATCCGATGCTCACCGATGGGGAAGCGCAGCTGATCTCAAGCGGCGCCGTCACAGGTGTGGCCCGCGTTCAGAACATTGGGCAATTCGCGGTCTTTGTCGTGCCCACCGTTGGGAACAACCCACCAGCCTCCGCCGCAGGTGGTGTGCTGCTGGCGCCTTACGTCGGCATCAAAGGCACCATGGCCGAGATGTTCGATGACACGCCCGGCGCAGATCATCTCGTTGCCTTTGGACCCGGGCAGCTGTCGGTCTCGCATGAAGTGGGCGCATGATGGGGCTGTATTCGCCGCTGGACGGTATGCAGTCGCCCTTTGGAACGCGGCGCAAATCCCTCTTTGATCGCGTCATGGATCTTGAGCCCTTCGGGATGTGGGACTTTGGCGCGGCGGGGTTCCAGTCTCGGACGATGCAGCCTATCGCCACCGGGGCACCGGTTGGCTTTGGGTTGGATCTGGCCAAGGGAGTGCGCCTGTCAGGTGATCAGATTCTTGGGTTGGGGCCTGAGCTTTGGAACGACGCGGCCGTCCTGGTTGAGGGAGGTAGTCAGGATCTCGGTGGTGGTCGATATCGCATATTTTCCGAGGCCGGAGCCTATAGCGCGATCCGCGTCAGCAATGTTCTGGATGACACAGAAACTACGAATTACCTTGTGACTTTCGACGTTGAAAACGTGACCGGCGGTCAGGTTAGGGCGGGCAATTCGGGAGCGACATGGAACAGCCCTGGACCGGTGCGAGAGATCATTACCAGCAACTCCAAGGCTGCCATTCTCGAGCGCGTTGGGGAGACCGACATCATTGTGTCTGACATCTCTATCCGCGAGATTTCCGGCAATCATTTTACCTCTGACAACATCCCGCAAAGCCCTACGTGGATTGGTGATGGTGTGCTGGACTTCGACGGGTTGGATGATCAGATCGTGATGTCGCTGCCTGCCAGTCGCCCCGCGAGCGGGGAGATGTTTGTTGCCCTGAACTCCACCGATTTGGAGGCGGTATTGATCGACACCCGTCAGGATCAGACCGGCTCGCATTTGGGGGTGTTCAAAGACACCAGCACACAGGCGGTTTCGGCGGGCATGGGCGCGGTCACTCATTATGTTGATGGGGTTCTGGCTCCTGATCAGGCAAATCTGTTCCGACAACTCGCATCGACAGGCGAGTGGAAACTGATCGGGTTCAGGGGAGTAAATTTCGCCTCGGTGCAAGCCGAAGTTCTCGCTATCTCGGGGCAAACCAACCGGTTTCGCGGTCAGTTCGGCCCGCGCATCTACATCCACGACAACGCCAATGGTGCGCTCACCGACCACAACCGCGCCTTGATTGAACGCTGGGTCATGGAGGGCCTGTCATGAGCAACGAATATCGCGCGTTTCTGATCCTGCCGCTGGCCTTGGTTCCAGCGGGCAACGAGATCGCATCGCAAATGGGCTGGGGGCAGGGCGATGTCTACTCGATCCCGATCACCGATGGATCTGGCGAAATCACCCACAAAGGTCTCTCCACTGTCTTGTCACAGTCCTTTGTCGACATGCTCGCAAGCCCGCCTGAGTTTCCGTGGGTGTCAGAAGTCATGGGCGCCTTGATCATGGATAATGGGCCTGCCGAGGGTGCCGATGCGAGGGCGCAGGTAAAGGCTCTAATGGTCGAACGTGGTCTGGAGGTGTGGGAAGCCTCGGAAACCGCCTAGCAGCTTTCATATGCGGTTTACGGCACGTTAACATTTTCGCTCCCTTTTTTCCAAAAAGTATGTTTCGTTAATAATTAACGATTTTGCACAGGCGATTATCAAAGCCATTTCGAGGAAGAAAACGATGACCACTTTGGCAGCGGGCGACATCGCCATCATTGGCTATACCTCCGAAGCAGCAGCTTCCAGTCTACATGAGTCAGTCTCATTTGTTCTGTTGAGGGACATCGACTCCGGAACCTCGATCAAATTTACCGATACGGAATGGGCCGGGAACAACCTGACACCGGGTGAGGGGGCTTTGGAATGGCAGGCCTCTTCCAACATGACCGCGGGTACCGTTGTGCGCATTGAAAGTACTTCGGATACCTCGGATCCAGCTTTTCCCACCGCAACAATTGGGACTGTTGCAACGACAACCGATGGCGGTTTTTTTACCAGTAGTTTCAGTCCGAGTTCTTCTGGTGATCCGATCATAGCGTATCAAGGAACCGCAGGCGGTGCGCTAACCGCAATTACGGCCTTTATCTACCGAGATAACGGCTTTGTGCCATCCCAGTCTGGATCGGACTCTGAGCTGCCGACAGGGCTGACCGAGGGTGTAAATGCCTTACATTTCATAAACACAGGCGCTAACAACGAATACGATAATGGATATTACAACGGCATCACATCTGGGCCTTTGTCCGTGCTCCGTGCTGCTATTCATAATCCGGCCAATTGGGCTGGAAGTGATGATCCAATTCCCGTCGCATCTTCTCCGGGTAGCTTTACTATAGGTGGAGCGCTGTCGCCGCAGGAGATCCTAATTTCCGGAAACGGCACGGAAATTGTCTTAGGGGATACAACTCCTCGCGAGCTGGATAACACCGCTTTCGGACCTGCAGAGGTTGCCGGCGGGACGGTCACCAAGACCTTCACAATTACCAACACTGGTGGCACGGATTTAACATTGACTGGGGCGCCTGTGGTAACAGTCAGCGGCTCTAGCGCCTTTACGGTTGCCTCTCAACCAAGCACAAACACGATTGCGGGCTCGTCCTCAACGACCTTCTAGGTGACCTTTGATCCAAGTCAGGCGGGTGTGAATGAAGCCGTTATTTCCGTTAGTAACGACGATTCCGACGAGGGAACCTATACGTTTAACGTGACTGGGTCTGGGGCGCTGTCGGTCGGTGGTACGTCTATGGCCGCCGGGGATGCCGCCATTGTCGGCTATGATGGATCCGGTAACAAATTTGCGTTTGTGCTGCTTAAGGATGTAGTTGCCGGAACCGTTTTGAAGTTCACAGATGGTGGGTGGCAGGCTGCGGGTGGATATCGGGCTGAAGAAGGTGCCGTGCAGTGGACTGCGCCCCAGGATATGTCAGCTGGTGCAATTGTAAATTACGACAGTTCACTTTCCAACTTCGCCCGCGATTTCAAACAAGTTACCGATGGTGGGTATTTTACCGGTTCTTCTGGGTTCGAACCGTCTTCAGCTGGCGACCAGATTTACATCTATCAGGGAACAGCAAGTGCCAACCCGGCGACCTATACGCCGATCGGGGGAATTCACTACGACGGCACTTCATTTGACGCAGACGCAACCAGTGGCACGACAAGTGCGGTGCCCACTGGGCTGACAAATGGCGTCAATGTGATGGCATTTGGACAGGATGCAACGACCGATTTTGCCTCAGGTGCGTGGAATGTTTCCACACAACCAGATATCGCCACCCTTCGTTCAGCCATCTATAACACGAGCAATTGGTCGGGGTCTGATGCGTCGCCGTATCAGGTTATGCCCACTGGAACGGTCACCATTGGAACGCCCGAGCCGGAAATTGGTCTGGAAGGTTCGGGGCTGAGCATCATCAGCGGTGACACGACACCCGCCAAGCTGGATGATACAGATGTTGGTCATCAGGATGTGGCCGGTGGCGCCTCTACAACAACATTTACGATCCGCAACACCGGTGGTGCGGATCTGACCTTGGGCACGATTACGGCAACCGGAACAAATGGGGCGGACTTCGGGATCACTCAGCCATCCAGCGCCACTGTTGCGGCGGGGGGATCGGTTACTTTCCAGGTGAACTTTGATCCTTCGGCTGGCGGGGCGCGAAGCGCAACCATAAACATTCCTAGCGATGACTCGGATGAGGCTATTTTTACCTTTGCTGTTAGCGGCAACGGGCGAGCACCTTCGGGCGGCACCAGTCTGTCAGCCGGAGATGTTGCAGTAACGGGCTTCAATACCTCTGGTACTGATAGTTTTACTTTCGTCATCCTTGAAGACATTGTAGCGGGAACTTCGATCAAATTCTCAGATGGCGGCTGGGACGGTACCACATTCCGTACAGGAGAAGGTGCTCTGGAGTGGATTGCGCCTTCGGACATGTCGGCCGGCACCGTTACGCAGATTGATTTTCAGAATTTGGACACCAGCCCACATATCTCAGTCGCGCCGGATTCGCACTTCACCAGCAATTTTTCGATGGGCTCTGCGGGCGATCAGATCCTGATCTATCAAGGCACTGCTGACGCTTCGGGTACAAGCATTACCAACCTTGGCGCTGTCCAATACGATAAAAATGTTTTTGACACGACCTTTACTGAAAACACCGGAGTGTCTCTCCTCCCTACGGGTCTAACCTTGGGAACAAGTGCCATAGCATTGGGAACTGGAGCCAGCGGCTCGGGGACCGAGGCGGACAACGCGATTTACACGGGTGTCACACAAGGCAGCAAAGCCACGCTGCAAGCGGCTCTTAACAATCCGGCAAATTGGACGATATCCGCAAACGAGCGAACTTTAAGTACAACCGCCTTTTCCTTTGGAAATCCGCCTTCGGCAACGCTGCCAACCTCCGTTACATTACAAGAGGACCAGCTCACAGCTCTGGATCTCAGGGGAATTGTCATCAGTGACACGGATGAAACCGGCACGATGTCCATCACTCTGACGGCCAGCGAAGGCACGTTCAGTGGCGGATCTGATACGGGGGTGACACCGTCCCTAAGCGCCGGAAATACAGTCCTGACCCTTACAGGTACCCTGGCGGATTTGAACGCGGCGCTCGCAAAAGCGATAAGTACGGTGTCTTATCAGCCGGTTGCGAACGACGCCGGGTCTCCCGCAGCGACGATTACTGTAACACTCGACGATCTAGATGGATCGCCAGTTGCCAACGCCGGTACAATCAACGTCGACATCACTCCGGTCAATGATGCCCCGACAGGGGCAGGAGCGCCGACATCGCTTGGTTTCATCGAGGACACTCAGACCAACTTTAACATTTCCTCTATTGGAATCGCCGATGTCGACAGCGCTTCGATCACGGTAACTATCACGGTCAATAGCGGTACTTTCGCCACTCCAGTGGATGGGGCTGGTGTCGGTGGGGGAGTGACAGCGACGCTGGATAGTTCCACAGTTGTCAGACTTGTTGGTGCACCCAACGACGTCGATTCCTACCTCAACACAGCCACTAACCTGAAATACACGCCGGCCTCGAATGTGAACGGTGCTGGTGTGGCGCAGTTTTCGATTGTGGGTAATGACAATGATGGTTCGGGCGATGTGGTGTTCGCTTCCAATGTTCCAATCAATGTTGTGGCTGTAAATGACGTACCAACCGCAAGCGGCCTCTCAACAAATGCTTCGGTTACAGAAGATACCTTGAGCAATCTGGATCTGTCTTCCGTATCGATTGCAGATGTCGATAGCGCTCAGATCACTGTCACTTTGACTTTGTCGCCCGCAAGCATATTTGCTGCTCCTGCTGACGGAGCAGGTGTTGGAGGTGGTGTAACAGCGGCACTTCAAGACCCAAGCACAATTACGTTGACCGGCGCACCGGCAGACATCAGTGCATATCTAGATACTGCGTCTCATCTGAAAATCACGCCACCAGCCAATGTGTATGGGGTCAATGCCGCAAGCGTCCAGATTTCGGCCAATGATGGAGACGGGTCCGGCAATGTGGTCCTTGGGTCTGTTGGAATCGACGTAACCGGCGTGAACGATGCACCAACTGGTACGGGTGTGCCCAGTTCCCTTTCAGGGACTGAAGATACCGTGATGAATGTCGACCTTTCCTCATTGGATCTTACCGATGTCGATAGCTCTTCGGTGACCCTGACAGTGACCGTAAGCGCAGGTGTTTTGTCAGCCCCACTGGATGGTACCGCAAGCGGTGTAACAGCTAGTTTGGTCGATCCAACAACGGTGACGTTGGTGGGAGGCGCGGCTAATATCAGTACCTATCTGGATGGTGTCTCAAACCTGCGCTACACCCCTGCAGCCAATGTGAACGGCCCCAACGTTGCTCAGATCACGTTGTCTGTGAATGACGGCGATGGGTCTGGAGACGTGTTGCTGACAAACAGCCTGGCGATTTCTTTGCTGCCGGTAAACGACGCGCCTGTCATTTCTGGAGCGGATAATACGCCAGCAGTTCGGGCCGGCCAAACGGTCCAGCTTGATGACAACATGACGATCTCAGACCTAGAGCTGGATGCGCTAAACGGAGGGGCGGGCGATTATACTAGTGCGAGCCTTACTGTCGGTCGAAACATTGCCACCAATGGCGATGATCTTCTGTCGATCTCCACTGGTGGCAATATCGTTGTCGACACGACCGGCAATACGGTGGCCACTACGGGTGGCGATGTCTTCGCGAGTTTCGTTGTAACCTCTGGTCAGATCGTTGTTTCGTTCAATAGTACGGACACGCCAGCGACGCAGGCGCTCGTAAACGAGGTTCTTCAAAGCCTGACATATGGCAACGCTGGCAGTGGGTCCGGCACCGTGGATCTTGCTATCGCTTTTGACGATGGGACAGGTTCAAATGCTAGCCAGATTTTGTCTGTGACCATGGATCAACAGCCTCCGGTTGCACCGTCGCAGCCAGATCTTGTGTCGGCGTCAGATGCGGGAACATTTGATTCCGACAACGTGACAAATGACGATACGCCCACCTTCTCGATCACCGCAGAAGATGGCAGCACCGTTACATTGATTTCAGATATCGCGGGCATTGTTGGTACTGGCGTGGCGTCGGGTGGCACGGCGCAGATTACGACGTCCGTTTTGAGCGCCGGAGTACATTCTTTCACGGCGACGGCCACAGACGCCGCGGGCAATGTAAGTCCTATTTCCGCGCCGATATCTGTGACAATCGAGACAACGGCCCCTATTGATCCGACGCCAGGCACCGTGAGTTCAGATACCGGAAGTTCCGCTACGGATGCGATAACGTCGGATGGAACAGTGTTGTTTGGAAGCTCAACTGAGCCTTTCGCAAGGGTGGAGGTGTTTCTGAACACCATCTCAATCGGAACGGTCGATGCAGATGCTGCCGGTGATTGGGAACTGGATTACAGCGCGACGACCTTGGCTGATGGCAACTATCAAGTCACAGCTCAAGCCACTGATTTGGCCGGAAATACAAGTGCCATCGCCACAGTGTTGAACCTGGTGATTGACGGGGCAGCTCCCACGTTAAGTGGGATTGATTTGGTCGACGGCTCGGACACAGGTAGTTCCAATAGCGATAACCTGACAGGCGATACCACGCCGACAATTGCCTTCCAGGCTGAGGCGGGATCGTCTCTGTTCGTTGACTTTGATGATGGTCGAGGGTTTCAGGCACAGGGGGTCGCAACAGGCGGAGTTCAGATGCTGACGCTGGATACCGCCTACACAACGGAAGGCGCAAAAACCATTCAGGTTCGTGCGCAGGATGTAGCCGGTAATCAGGTCGTGCGATCCGTGTCGGTCACCATCAATTTTGCTCCAACTGATCTGACACTGAGTGCTTCTGATGTTGTTGAAAACAGTACATCCGGCACAGTTATCGGAACTTTCGCGACAGTTGATGCTACGGTCGGCGACACCCATACGCTCACGTTGACGGATGATGCAGGTGGGTTGTTTGAGTTGCAGGGCGGATCTCTGGCGGTCGCAACCGGTGCCGAGATTGATTTTGAAACTGCTCAGTTCCACGATGTCACGCTGCAAACCAGTGATGGGATTGGGAACACCTTTAGCAAAACATTCCGCATCGATGTGAGCAACGTTCAAGAGGGGCCTGCCGGCTCAACAGAACCTGGTTCCGCTGTTGAAACGCATGAAGTGACAGCCGAGGATACGATCCTCTTTGGCGCTCCGGAGGTGCTTGATGGGGATACGATTTCCGGTTTCGGGATAGAAGACAGGATCCAGATTGATGCTGAAGACCTAGATTCAGGGCAAATCACCTTCAGCGGTGACGATCCAGTTGTGGTAACGATTGATCCAGACGGGACCGGACCTCAGCCCTCTGTTGCATCATTTACGGTGCAGGGAGATTTCAGTGGTGGTGAATTTATGGCCGTTGAAGTCGACGACCAGACCTATCTGACTTTTGAAACCTATCTCCCAACACTCGGTGAAGGGCAGGGGGTTGAAACAGGCGTTATCAACGGGATCAACAACCAAGACTTCCTGACTGGTGACGGCACTATGAACTTCCGTACAAATTTGGACCCAGCGAATGCAGGTGCAGGATTTGACAATTCACTCGGCGTTTATGAGATCGATAGTGCGGGAGACATTGTGGATGTGCGCGTGCTGTTTGGGAATGTCAAAGGCAGCGAAACATCGTCTGATATCACGTCGGTTGAGGCCGGACATAAACTTGGGTTTTTCCTCATTCAGGACGGTTCTGATTGGGTGGATGATCTCGAACTCGCCGATACCCTAAGCTTTGTGGACCGTTCCGATGGTAGTGCTGGCAACATCATCGACGGTGACGCGTTGCGACTAGCGGTAAATGGTGCCGAAGCCGATGTCATTGTTTTCCACAGTTTTAGCTCCTCCCTAAACGTAGACGGAGTGCAACACGCCTTGTCAGGGGTGAATGTCGGAGGTCAATCAATCACAGTAGGATTTGAAGATCTTACCGGCGGTGGCGATCAAGATTATCAGGATGTGATTTTCCAAGTGGAAACATTCACATTCTAGTCGGCGATCCCGTCACTGAAAGAAAAGCCAATGGCCCCACTTCCCGATTTAGGGCGAGTGGGGTTTTTGCTATGGCCACTAGCCCACAAAGTATCTCCACGACTTTGCCCAGCTTTCTCTCGACGGAAATTTGGAAAGACGGCTCAGGTGGGCACTGGGCGATGCACTTGGAAAAGTGTGGCTGATTTAATGCAGAGTCGTTCATCGCGAACTGCGATTGCCCGTGGGGCACTCTGTCTGTAACCCATTGATGCCTATAGGGCGTCAAGGTGCCCCGCGAATGGGGTAAGTCATTGATTTTATTTAATAGTGGTAGGCCCGGAGGGACTTGAACCCCCAACCAAGGCGTTATGAGCGCCCTGCTCTAACCAATTGAGCTACAGGCCCACCGTGCGGTTTTAGGTATCAGACGGGGCAGCGGCGTCAAGCGGATGATTGCAGTAAGGCGCGGGATGGGCTATCGCGGCGCAAAGCGGCCACAACACCCAGGAGATCCTTTGATGACGGATGGCAAAAACGGGCTGACCTACGCCCAGGCAGGCGTGGATATCGATGCGGGCAACGAGCTTGTCGAGCGTATCAAACCTGCGGCGAAACGGACCAATCGATCGGGTGTGATGGCTGGCCTTGGCGGCTTTGGCGCGCTGTTTGATCTGAAGGACGCCGGATATAGCGATCCGGTTCTGGTTGCGGCCACCGACGGTGTGGGCACCAAGCTGCGCATCGCGATCGATACCGGTCTTGTCGATGGTGTTGGCATTGATCTTGTGGCCATGTGTGTCAACGATCTGGTGTGCCAGGGCGCTGAGCCTCTGTTCTTCCTTGATTACTTCGCCACGGGCAAGCTTGAGACCGAGTCGGCGGCGCGTGTGGTTGAAGGGATCGCCGAGGGCTGCGTGCGCTCGGGTTGTGCCTTGATCGGCGGGGAAACCGCCGAAATGCCCGGCATGTATCCAGCAGGTGATTTCGATCTGGCCGGTTTTGCCGTTGGCGCGATGGAACGTGGCACGGCTTTGCCTGCGGGTGTTGTTGAAGGGGACGTTCTGCTGGGGCTGGGCTCGGACGGGGTTCACTCAAACGGCTACAGCCTTGTGCGTAAGCTTGTCGACGTATCTGGTCTGGGTTGGGATGCTGATTGCCCGTGGGGGGATGGCACTCTAGGTGAGGCGCTGCTGACCCCGACCCGGCTGTATGTCAAACAGGCGCTTGAGGCGATCCGTGCGGGTGGCGTGCATGCTCTGGCCCATATCACCGGCGGTGGTCTGACCGAAAACCTGCCACGCGTTTTGCCTGAGGGTCTGGGCGCTGAGATCGATCTAGGCTCTTGGGAACTTCCGCCTGTGTTCGGCTGGATGCAGCAGACCGGTGGTATTGAGACTTCGGAAATGCTGAAGACATTCAACTGCGGCATCGGCATGGTGCTTGTTGTTTCCGAAGATCAGGCCGAAGCTCTGACCGCATTGCTCCGTGACGCGGGCGAAACCGTTGCTCAGCTTGGCACTGTGACAGCGCAAGAGGGTGTTGCCTATAGCGGTACGCTTTCGTGAAACGAGTCGCGATCCTGATCTCGGGTGGTGGCTCGAATATGATCAAGCTGGTGGAAAGCATGGCGGGGGATCATCCCGCCAAACCGGTTTTGGTCCTGTCAAATCGTCCTGATGCGGGAGGATTGATCAAAGCCGAAGCTTTGGGAGTGCCGACCGCTGTGGTCGACCATCGTCCTTTTGGTAAGGATCGCGAAGCGTTCGAACAGGCTCTTCAAGCGGCGCTTGAACCAGCAAAGGCAGATATTCTTTGCCTCGCCGGGTTTATGCGTATCTTGACGGCGGGGTTCATTTCGCACTGGGAGGGGCGGATGCTCAACATTCATCCGTCACTTTTGCCGAAATACAAAGGTCTCAATACCCATGCGCGCGCCATTGAGGCCGGAGATTCTGAGGCTGGCTGTAGCGTGCACGAGGTCACCGCGGCGCTAGATGATGGGCCGATCATAGCTCAGGCGCCTGTCCCTATCTTGGCGGGGGATACTCCCGCAGATTTGGCAGCGCGGGTTCTTGTGGAAGAGCATAAGCTTTACCCTGCAGCTTTGCGCGCATTTGCTGAACGAAATTAAGCGTCGTCTAGCTGTTGTGCTTTTGTGAAAGGCAGGATTAACTGGTTTTGCCCCGGTCGCTTTTTGACCGCCAAAGACAACAACGAAAAGGCTGCGAATGCAGACCATTACGACGACGGAAGACCTGCGCAGCTTTTGTGACAAAGCCAAAGGGCAGGCATATGTAACTGTAGATACTGAGTTCCTTCGTGAACGGACGTATTATTCGAAACTTTGCTTGATCCAGCTGGCTTTGCCCGGACGTGACACCGATGATGCGGTTCTGGTTGATCCTCTGGTGGACGGGCTTTCGCTTGACCCGCTGATGGATTTGTTCCGCGATGAGACCATCGTTAAGGTCTTTCATGCCGCGCGTCAGGATCTGGAAATTTTCTTTATCGACCATGGTGTCATCCCTCAGCCGCTGTTTGATACTCAGGTCGCTGCAATGGTGTGCGGCTTTGGTGAACAGGTGGGCTATGAAACACTGGTCAAACGGATCGCCAAGCAACAGCTGGACAAAAGTTCGCGGTTTACTGATTGGTCGCGACGCCCACTGACAGAGGCACAGAAAACCTATGCTTTGGCGGATGTCACCCATTTGCGTCAGATCTACGAGTTTCTGAACAAGAAAATCGAAGAATCTGGACGGGTACGCTGGGTCCAGGAAGAAATCGCCATTCTGAGTGATCCCGATACCTATGTCACGCGTCCTCGGGACGCCTGGAAACGGGTTAAAACCAGATCTAACTCAGCGCGCTTTGTCGCGATTGTTCAAGAACTTGCGGCGTTCCGCGAAGAGTTTGCACAAAACCGCAATGTTCCGCGCAATCGGGTTTATAAAGATGATGCTCTGGTGGAACTTGCCTCGACAAAGCCTTCGAATATGGGGGATTTGGGGCGGTCGCGTCTGTTGTTGCGAGAAGCGCGCAAAGGTGACATCGCCGACGGGATTTTGGCCGCGGTGAAAGCGGGGCTCGAGCGTCCGAATGACAGCTTGCCGGTTCTACCTCGTGAGAAAGACAAGCTGCAGGTCAATCCTGCGCTGGCCGATCTGCTGCGTGTATTGCTGAAAGCCAAAACCGAGAGCAGTGGGGTGGCCTCTAAGCTGATCGCGACCACCTCAGATCTGGATCAGATCGCAGCGGGCGAACGTGATGTAGCCGCATTGAGCGGGTGGCGCCGTGAAGTGTTTGGTGAGGATGCCTTGCGCCTGTGCAACGGCGAGGTTGCCTTGGCCGCAAAAGGCAAAAATGTTGCGGTGATCGAACTCTGAAGTTCATCATATAGCTGTAAAAAACCGGGCCTTGGCCCGGTTTTTTTAGTGCGGTCTTAACGACGTGAGGACAACACGTTCCGTCGTGCTTTGACCCGGATAGTACGGATACCAGCAAGTTCATTATTCGTCTGCCAAACAGCAGCAGTCACCTGACGCGAAGCCACAGTTCCAGTGCGTGCATTGGGCTGAAGCGCAGCAAATTCAAAAGTTAAGGTCGTCGCATCGCTTTCGTCCTCAACCTTGACCAGTTTCACCTCGAAGGCACCTTGTTGGTCGGGCGTTCCAATAGCGGTGATAATGGCGCCGCCTGGACGGCGCTCGATGCGAAGGTCCGAGACTTGCTCGACTGCCCAGCCTTGGTAGCTTTCGTCGCGCGATTGGCGAAAGATCGATTCCTGCCGTCGTGGAATCAAGGGGTTGATTTCCTCGCTGACCTCCACCGGCGTAGATTGTGCGTTGCCGAACCAGTTGAACGGATTCAAACGGGATTCACGTACGGTACCGCAGCTGGTTAAAACCAGCGCCGAAAGGACCAAAACGGAAATGGGCTTGTTGATCATAGCTCTGCCTCATTGACTGCATCCGAATTACCCCAATTTGCACCACTTGAAAAGCGCCTCTGGACCTTTGGCGTCTGTCCGCCTAACTGATGGGAAAAGGAGAGTGGTTATGGCTCAGGCAGCATTCGAAGAAGTGGTCGAAGATTTCGAGTTTCTCGAGGATTGGGAAGATCGGTATCGCATGGTGATTGAGCTGGGAAAGGCGCTTGAACCGCTGCCGGAGGCCTTGAAAGTGCCTGCCACCAAAGTTGAAGGCTGCGCGAGCCAGGTCTGGCTACACATGACCCCGGAAGATGGCGTGTTCCATTTTCAAGGCGAAAGCGACGCGATGATTGTCAGCGGTCTGATTGCCGTGCTGCACAAGCTGTATGACGGTTTGCCCATGTCTGAGATCGCCTCGGTCGATGCCAAAGCCGAGCTGGGACGTTTGGGGCTAAATGAACATCTGTCGGCTCAGCGGTCAAACGGGTTGCGCGCCATGATCGAACGGATTCAATCTCAGGGGTAATTTTACCGAATGAGGCAAAAGAAAAAGGGGCTTAGTCCCCTTTTTTCATGCGTTGCCGTTTCCGGTAAAGCGAGCTGCATCCGCCGCAGCGCGTCGAATGGCATTCGATTTATGGACGGTTTCCTGATATTCAGCTTCAGGATCACTGTCATAAACAACACCGCCACCGGCCTGAATATAAAGCTTTTCATCCTTAACGATGGCGGTGCGCAGGGCTATGCACATGTCCATATCGCCACCCGCACTGAAATAGCCAACACCGCCGCCATAGACGCCGCGTTTTTCAGGTTCCAACTCGTCGATGATTTCCATCGCACGCACCTTTGGCGCGCCGGAAACCGTTCCCGCAGGCATCCCGGCAAAGAAGGCCGAGAGGGCATCTTGGTCTTCGTGTAGTTCACCCACCACATTGGAGACGATGTGCATCACGTGGCTGTAACGCTCGATGATGAACTCTTCTGTGGGGCGCACGGTGCCAATTTTGGCGACACGGCCCACATCGTTGCGCCCGAGATCCAGCAGCATCAGATGTTCCGCCAGTTCTTTTCTATCCGCCAAAAGGTCGGCTTCTAGCGCATTGTCTTCTTCTGGCGTGGCGCCGCGCGGACGCGTGCCCGCGATAGGGCGAATGGTGACTTCATTGCCGAAGACGCGGACAAGGATTTCCGGCGAGGCCCCGATCACTTGAAAACCGCCGAAGTTGAAATGGAACATAAACGGCGAAGGATTGGTGCGTCGCAACGACCTGTACAATGCAAAGGGAGGAAGCGGGAAATCCTGCGTCCAGCGTTGTGCAGGCACCACTTGAAAGATATCGCCTGCACGGATGTAGTCTTTGGCTTTTTCGACCGCGGCTTTGTATCCGTCATGGGTGAAGTTTGACACCGGGGTGCCAAGTTCTGCCGCATCGCCCAAGGTCCGCGCCTGAGGAAGCGCACGCTCAAGATCGCGTACCGCATCCATCACACGTTCGGCGGCCTGGGCATAGGCCGCACGTGCCGAGACACCGTCTTGCACCCAAGCCGGCGAAACAACAGTTACCTCACCTTTGACACCATCCAGAACCGCGACAACCGAAGGACGCATCATGCAGGCATCGGGCAGGCCAAGCGGATCCGGATTTACGTTTGGCAGATGTTCGACAAGCCGGATCATGTCGTAGCCAAGGTATCCAAACAGACCAGCGGCCGCTTGAGGAAGATCCTCAGGCAGGTCAATCCGGCTTTCGGCTAAAAGAACCCGAAGGTTGGCCAGAGGGTCACCGTCTTGTGTCGTAAAACTGTCCGGATCAAAGCGCGCTTGACGATTGATCCGGCTTTCGGTGCCGTGACATTGCCAAATCAGATCGGGTTTCATCCCAATGATCGAATAGCGACCGCGCACTTCGCCGCCAGTGACCGATTCGAGCATGAAGCTGTCACGCGCGGCACCGGTCAGTTTGAGCATCAAAGAAACAGGCGTATCCAGATCAGCCGCCAAGCGGGAATAGACAACCTGATTTTCACCGGCGTCATAGCGGCTCGCGAACTCATCAAAGCTGGGCGTCAAGTTGCTCATAAACCTGCCTTATTGAAAGTTGGCGTGTAC
Organism: Pelagimonas sp.; assembly: GCA_049116335.1. GTDB lineage: Bacteria > Pseudomonadota > Alphaproteobacteria > Rhodobacterales > Rhodobacteraceae > CANMIH01. Next base: position 20,148 of record JAGDYZ010000022.1, read on the forward strand.
GGCGTTTATAGCCGCTTGATTGATTTCAACACCAGCGCGGGTCTGAATGTCGGTGGCCAGCGCCCGGAACAGATCTTCGGAGACGTCATTGGCTGCCTGATCACTATAGAAATTGCGCAACATCTGTGCGGTTTCGTCTTCGCGGTCGGCTGCGATAATGGTGTCGAGTTTGACAATCACGGCGCCATCCCCTGCTGCCAGTGCAATCGCTTGACCAGCCTCCAACGTGAACACAGCCTCGAGAACTTCGATGGGCATGTCATTCCCAGCAGCGTTTCGGGTAAGACCCTCTTCCGAAGTTGCCTCGAGATTGAGCGACGCAAAGTCGGCACCTGTTTGAATTTGATCCGCCTGAGTTTGAGCGAACTCAACAAGCGCAGCAAGGCGCGCGCTCTGTTCCCAGCCGCTCAGAACGTCATCACGAACTTCTTCGAAAGGACGGGGAGTTGCGGGAGTTACCTCATCCAGGCGAAGTGCAAAAATGCCACCATCGCCAAGTTGGCCAATTGTTGGGTAGTCACCGTCAGCAACCGAAGTGGCCAGTTCACGGAAGGCTTCGTAACCGGCGGCGTCTTCGGCATTGGCACCGGTCCAGCCCATGGTGGCCAGCGCAAGATCACTGCCCTCAGCCAATTCTTCGATCGTCGCCCCGGCGGCCAGCTCGTCATCAAAGCTCTGCGCTTGGCCGTCAATTACGCGACGTGCGCGATCAAGCGCCAGAGAATCGCGCAGATCGGGCAGGGCCTCTTCGTAGCTTGTTGACTGAGCGGGCAATACAGCGTTCACCCGGAAAAGAGCTGGGCCAAAATCGGATGCAGCGGGCGCACTAACGGCCCCGACCTCGGCCGCAAATACCGCTTCAGCGGCCGCACCAAGGTCATCAACAGTGACATCTCCGAGGTCAACATCAGCCAGTTGAAGCCCGCGCTCGGTCACCAGGTCTTCAAATGTTATTTCACCGGCAGTCAACCGCTCGGACGCCGCCTGGGCTTCGGCATCATCCCCAAAGACGAGACGCTCAACCAAACGGCGCTCGGGCAGGTTGAATTCTGCCTCGCGCTCTTCATAGGCTGCGCGCAGAGACTCTTCATCAACCTCGACAGAATCGAGGATCATATCCGGGGTCAGCCAAACATAGGTGAGCTGTTTGGTTTCCGGGATGGTGAAACGGTCGATATTGTCATCATACCAGGCCCGAAGCTCTTCTTGCGTGGCTTCGGTGACGCCGGTGGTCAATGTCTCAAGCGAGACCCGTGCCCACGTAAAGGCGCGACGTTCCTGGGCAAAATCGATCAAGGTGTTGATATAGGTGTCCGGAAGGCGAACGCCTGCCAAAACAGAGCCTTGCAGAATTGTGCTGGCGCTTTCTGAGCGCAGACCTTCTTCGAACTCGCGCTCGGAGAGGCCGGCATTGTCCAACGCAAACCGGTAGCTGTCACGATTGAATTGACCATCGGGACCCTGAAACGCCTGAACATTCCGCAGGTCGTCTGCCAGACGCGTATCACCAATGGAAATGCCAATCTCGCGGGCTTCATTTTCAAGCGCTGTGGTCACAACCATCTGGGATAGGGCGCGCTGAGGCAGACCAAACATCTGAGCCTGCTGAAAGGTCAGCGGCTGCCCGGTTTGTGCTTCAACTGCCCGAATTTCGTTCTGAAGTGCCCGTGAGTATTCGGTGATGTCGATATCTGTGTCACCAACGCTTCCCACGCTGCGGACTGTGCCGCTGAAATTGGTGGCGCCAAACCCGCCCAATCCAACAAAGAGCAGGCCCATCAGGCCATAGACCATTGTCTTGCCAACTTTGCCTTTTTTCTCACTCATGTCTTTCTCCTTGGACGGGTCGTCCGCTTTAGTTACGACGCCTGTCAGGCCCCCGCAAGGGGCCAGTCCAATGCCGCAAGACGGCGTGCGGTTTCGGCAATTCCTGCACGATCAATATTGGCATAGGCCATTCTGAAGGCGCGCGGAGCGCTAGGGTCATTGTCGGGCAGGAACATTGAGGCCGGTAGCAAGAGAAGGCTTGCTTCATGGACCAGCTTTTTGGCGATCTCATCCGAAGATTGGTCGAAATCATGTTCAAGATAGGCAAAATAGGCGCCTACACCACGCAGGTGCCAGCCTTTGCTTGCAAGGGGCGCAAAATGTTCTTCTACGGCGGCGCGCCGATCTAGTACTTCCTGTCTTTGTTCGCTAAGCCAATCGGACAGGTTTTCTAGACCAAACAATGCCGCGATTTGTCCTAACTGTGTGGGGCAGATTGCTACGGTGTCTAGAAACTTTTCGGCTTCAAACATGAGATCCGCGTTGCCAAAAAACGCCCCGACGCGATGCCCTGTCAGGCGAAAGCTTTTGGAAAAGCTATAAAGCTGGATCAGCGTGTTATCCCAATCGGGTATCTCTAAAAGCTCATGTGGCGCACCTGAAACGCTGTGGAAGTCGCGATAGGTCTCATCCAGAATGAGCTTGATGCCGTTTTCCCGTGCAAGATCAAAGAACTCGCGGATCAGACTGGGTGTATATTCCACACCACATGGGTTGTTGGGGCTCACCAGAGCAATGGCGCGGGTTTTGTCGGTGATCAAAGCGCGGGCTTTGGCCGGGTCAGGCAGCAAATCCGCGCCTGTCGCGAGAGGAACCGTCGCAATACCTGCCATGTCCAGCCACATTTTGTGATTGAAATACCATGGTGTTGGAATGATCACCTCATCCCCAGATCCACATGTGGCGGCGATCACGGCGGCAAAGGCCTGATTGCAGCCCGCTGTGATGGCGGTTTGCTCAGGTGAGACATCTGCGCCGTAGAATCCAGACCAAGCCTTGGCGAGGCCCGCACGCAGGTCATCACGGCCAAGAACGGCCCCATACAGATGGGTGTCGTCCCGGGTGAGCGCGACGCTCATGGCGTTCAAAAGCGGGGCTGGCGGCGGATCGGCCGGGGCGGCTTGGCTGAGGTTGATCAAAGGACGATCTGCGGGGAACGCGACGCCTTCCACCCAACGGCGTGATTCTGGAATGGGGGGAGTAAACGTGTTGCGCGTTGCCGATGTCATGTTGATCTGTCTCGTGCGGTATCAATTCGTATTGCGCGACACCTTTGTCGGTTCTGGCACAGGATACCAGAGGCAGATCAAGATTTTTTGCGAAACCTTTGTGTTCCGGACAAAAAAAGACCGGGCGCTGTGATCAGGCCCGGTCTGAGATCTTTTAGTCGTCTTTGCCCGTGTAGGGTTTGACGTATTGCAACGCCATATCCCAGGGGAAGAAGATCCAGGTGTCTTGGCTAACTTCGGTGATGAAGCTGTCGACCTGAGGGCGTCCCATTGGTTTGGCATAGACAGTCGCAATATGGGCTTTGGGCATATGTTTGCGGACAACTTCAAGTGTTTTGCCCGTATCCACCAGATCGTCGATCACAAGAACGCCCGTGCCATCACCGATCACATCCATATCGGGGGCTTTGATCACGGAAGGTTCGCTCTGGGTCTGGTGATTGTAGCTTTTGACGCTGATGGTATCGACAAGGCGAATATCCAACTCGCGGGCGATGATCATCGCGGGGGCCATACCGCCCCGGGTGATGGCGACTACGGCTTTCCAAGTGCCATCCGCTTCCGGGCCTTGCCCCTGCAGGCGCCAGGCAAGGGCGCGGGCGTCACGGTGCAGCTGGTCCCAGCTGACATGGAATCCTTTTTCGTGGGGCAGACGATCGGTCATGAGGTCCTCTTGGCAGATAAGCTATTATGTGAGGGCGATTTTAACGCCAAACAGTGCGATCAGGCCACCAAAGGCCCGATCAACCGAGGTTTTCATACGAGCATAGGCAGAGCGGGCCCGCGCGGTCGAGAAGATCCGGGCCACCAACAGATACCACAGCGTTTCATTCGCAAAAATGGCGACAATCAAAGCACAGCGCATCGCAAGTGACGTGTCTGCAGGAACCAGCCCGACAAAGACCGCCCCAAAAAAGATGGCCGGTTTGGGGTTTGTCGCAAATGTCAAAAACCCAAGACGTACCGCCGCACCAGCGCTGCGTGGGGCCTGCATATCATTCTCGGCCATAGGCTCGCGTGCGTGGCGCCACATCATCAGGGCGATGTAGACAAGAAACAGACCCCCAACCACCTTCAGGCCAACAAACAGGAGCGGGACAATCTCGAACAACAAGGCCAGACCGGCCATCGCGGCGGTGGCCCAAAGCACGGCCCCAAGCCCAAACCCTAATGCAAGCGCAGCAGCGGTTCGAAATCCCTCCGAAGCCGCGGTGCGGAGTGCCATGACAAAGGACGGTCCGGGACTGATCGCGGCCATTAGATGGATCAATACGACCGAGATAAATGCAGCAGTTGTCATGTCATGTCCCTAGATCGGTTTTGGCGGCTATAAGATATTGCGCCACCTTAGGGCAAGTGCTGCTTTATTTGGCAAGCAAAAGACGCAGCCCCAATGCGCCCAACAATAGAGACGACACACGGTCTATTGCCGGCTTCATGGCCAGATACCCATGTCGGGCAGGGGCCGACGAAAGAAGGGCTGCAAACAGCGTGTAAACAAGCATCTCGATCACCAAGTGGTTGAGAACGATCGCCGCTTTCTCCCAGACGACAAGACCACTTGGGAAGATAACCACAAGAACTGAAGCGGAGAACAACACTGATTTCGGGTTGGAAAGGTTGACCAGCAGACCGTCGCGAAACGCCCGGCCATGTGATGTGATGCTTTCCGAGATCGGAGATTTTGCATCACGCCACAACACATAGGCCACACGGATCAGATAAGCGGCGCCTACAAACTTCATCACGAGATAGGTCGAAGGGAACAGGGTGAAGACGACTTCCAACCCCAAAAGTGCAGCAGCTGTCCAGAATGTCGCCGCGAAAGCAAGCCCCATCCCGGTTGAAAACCCCTTTGCGAACCCGCCCGAGATTGATTGACGCAAAGCAAAGAGCAACGCAGTGCCAGGCGCCGCCATAGCTGCCAAAAGTGCGGCATTAAAAGCAAAGACGTGGGTCCATTCCATGAAACTCTCCATACGTTGGGTCGTTGCGTGACATCGACTTGTGAAACAGCCTTCTTTCAACCGGTCAAGCGTTGCATTGGCATTGACCCACTAAATTGCAAGATACGCCCAGAAACTGGGCGCTTGCGGGGCCAGCGTTCAGACCCGCATCTCGATAGATCGAAAAGGTCGCAAATCGGGTTGCAACTCTGATCAGGTAGGGTGAACATCACGTCACGAATAAGGAGAGCGCAGATGAGCGATAGAGTTGGAATCTTTGCCGGAGATGACCCTTTTGTCATCGCCCGCACGTGGTTGGCCGAAGCCGAAGCCACTGAAGTGAACGATCCCAATGCAATTGCTCTGTCTACGGTGGATGCGGATGGCTTGCCCAACGCACGCATGGTGCTGCTCAAAGACATCGAAGACGAGGCCTTTGTCTTCTATACCAACTACGGAAGCGCCAAAGCGCAGGAGTTGGATGGGCAGGGCAAGGCTGCCTTTGTGATGCACTGGAAAAGTTTGCGACGTCAGATTCGGGTGCGTGGAGAAATTTCGCGCGAAGATGGCCCCCAGGCGGATGCCTACTTTGCGTCTCGGTCTCTCAAAAGCCGGCTTGGTGCCTGGGCTTCCAAACAATCACAGCCGCTTTCCTCGCGTGGTGCGCTGATGGCCGAAGTGGCCAAAGTGACCGCGACCAAAGGTCCGATGCCCAAAAGACCACCCTTCTGGGGCGGGTATCGCCTGATTCCTTCCGAGATCGAGTTCTGGGCAGATGGTGAATTTCGACTTCATGATCGATTCTGTTGGGTTCGCGAAAATGTGAGCGACAGTTGGAAAGTTGCGCGTTTATCACCATAAGGTGACGAATTATTGTGTGTATTTCACGTCACGTGAACGGTACTGACACAAAATATACGCTAAAGGATGGCTTGCAACTAACCTGTTACTTGCTCCAAGAGTGCAGTGGGGATACGTCAGTTCATCACTGGAAGTTGGGTTTGATACAGCAAGACAATGATATGGTCCGAATAGCGGGCAAGGTAAAATGGTTTGATCCTGTGAAGGGATTTGGATTCGTCGTCTCTGATACAGGCGGGCCGGATATCCTTTTGCATGCAAACGTGCTGCGCAATTTCGGTCAGAGTTCGGTCGCCGATGGCGCCGTAATCGAGATCGCGATTCAAGAAACTGATCGCGGCGTTCAAGCCACCGAGGTGTTGAGCATTCAGCCGCCAGATGCGCCAGACGGTGCGGCCTTGGCGGATTTTGACTTTGTCGATGACGAAGTGCTCGCAGCGACACCGCTTGAGCCAGCTCGTGTGAAGTGGTTCGACAAGGCCAAAGGTTTCGGATTTGCAAATGTGTTTGGAAAATCCGATGATGTGTTCATTCATATCGAAGTCCTGCGTCGGTCGGGTCTCTCAGATCTGCAGCCGGGTGAAGCCCTTGCAGTTCGGGTGATCGACGGCAAGCGGGGCCGCATGGCGATGGAAGTGAACGCATGGGAAGCCGCATTACCGCGATAATACTAAGTTTGGTTGGGGCCATTGGCCCTGCCTTTGCAGAATCGAATACGGGCAGCACGGCAAAAGCCGAGTTGCCCGTTTCTGATTCCAGATACCAATGTCAGGATGATGTTGTATGGCTGCGGGGGCCATTTGGCGTTGCCCGGTTCGGGGCGGATGTCGCTGATACTCAATCTGAGAGGGCACAGGGCCTGATGCATGTGGCCCAGATGCCCGCCAGTCGCGGGATGCTTTTTGTCTACGAATACCCCCAGCAAGTTACCTTCTGGATGAAAAACACCCTTATCCCGCTTGATATGATCTTTGCGGATGAAAACGGGCGCGTTGTGAAGGTGCATTCCAATGCGATTCCCGGTGATCTCACCGCGATTCCGGGGCAGGGCAAAGTTCAGTATGTATTTGAGATCAATGGTGGTTTGGCAGCTCAGCTGGGGATCAAACCGGGCGCTCAACTGAGGCATCCTGCAATTTTTTCACCTATTTGGCCCTGTGGTGCAAATTAGGGGTTTCCTTTCTCAATCGGGGGCATTAAACCCCCCATCAGTCGGGGCGTGGCGCAGCCTGGTAGCGCGTCTGTTTTGGGTACAGAAGGTCGTGAGTTCGAATCTCGCCGCCCCGACCACTTCAACGAAATCGTGAAAAATCACCCCATTAGGGAGCGCGCTTGATCTTGTGGTTTCAGAGCTACGTTGATCTGCGGTTGATTCGATTTTGCGCGCGTGGGGGCCGCATGTCGCTTCTCGAAGTTGTCCACAAAGTAAGGCTCTTTGCATTCAGGCTGTGGATGAATGGGCCGCAGTTTCTCGGGGTGTGCGTCTTCGGTTAACCCTTCGTTTACCTTCTGTGGATGAATCGGACGGCGATGTGCACCACTTGTGTGCGCATGTCACGTCAACACAAAATATATGCCGAATTTCGTAAAAAATCCGTTGACCCGATATGGGTTCATCCGTCAATTTGTGGAGGCCGGAAGGGGTGCCACTATATATGGTGGGTCTCCTCCGCATTGGGACAAGACACAAGACATCGATAGTAAAACCAGTGAAATCTGGCTCTGCACGCATCTTATGGTGTGTGACGGATCGTGACTTGCCTGATGACCCGACGGGGGGCTGCGCATCGGGACAACGCCATTTGACGGGGCAGCAGGATGAAGATCGAGAGAAAGTTCACCACAGCCGGACAGGACGCCTATGACGGTGTCGAGTTTGTAACGACAAGCTCGGAAATCCGAAATCCGGACGGTACCGTGGTGTTCAGCAATGACAATATCGATGTCCCGGCCAAATGGAGCCAGGTCGCAAGCGATGTCATCGCACAAAAGTACTTCCGCAAGGCTGGTGTCCCGACCGAACTGCACCGTGTCCCCGAAGAGGGAGTGCCTGAGTTCCTGTGGCGCTCTGAAGCGGTTGAGAGTGGCACACCCCGCACTGGCGAAACCTCGGCGCGTCAGGTGTTTGATCGTTTGGCGGGCGCCTGGGCCTACTGGGGGTGGAAAGGCGGCTATTTCAGCGCGGAAAGCGATGCTCGGGCCTATTTTGACGAGATGCGCTATATGCTGGCCACTCAGATGGCCGCACCGAACTCCCCACAGTGGTTCAATACCGGTCTGCATTGGGCCTATGGCATCGATGGTCCAAGTCAGGGCCATTTCTATGTCGATTTCAAAACCGGGAAGCTGGTGAAATCGAAAACCGCCTATGAACATCCCCAGCCGCACGCCTGTTTTATCCAGTCTGTCAGCGACGATCTGGTGAACGAAGGTGGGATCATGGATCTCTGGGTGCGAGAAGCGCGTCTGTTCAAATATGGTTCCGGGACGGGCACCAACTTTTCGTCGCTTCGTGCCGAAGGTGAATCTTTGTCGGGTGGTGGAAAATCATCGGGCTTGATGGGTTTTCTGAAAATTGGCGATCGCGCAGCCGGTGCGATCAAATCTGGTGGCACCACACGTCGGGCCGCCAAAATGGTGATCTGTGATGCGGATCACCCTGATATCGAAGAATTCATCAATTGGAAGGTGAAGGAAGAGCAGAAGGTTGCGAGCATTGTTGCGGGAAGCAAAATGCACGAACAGATGCTCAATCGCATCTTCGAAGCGATCCGCACCTGGGACGGTGCAGAGGCGGATGCCTATGATGCCAAGACCAATGATGCTCTAAAGTCCGCTGTTCGTGCGGCAAAGGGTGTGATGATCCCCGAAACCTATATCAAGCGTGTGCTTGATTATGCGCGTCAGGGCTATGCCAGCATCGAATTTCCAACCTATGACACCGATTGGGACAGTGAAGCCTATGCAAGTGTATCCGGCCAGAACTCGAACAACTCGATCCGGGTCACCGATACCTTTCTCAAAGCTGTGCGTGAAGACAGCGACTGGGAGCTGATCCGCCGCACCGATGGCGAGATTGCTAAGACGGTGCGCGCGCGTGACCTTTGGGAACAGGTTGGCCATGCTGCCTGGGCCTGTGCCGATCCAGGGATCCAGTTCCACGATACGGTCAACGCCTGGCATACTTGCCCAGAAGACGGTGAGATTCGCGGTTCAAACCCTTGTTCAGAATACATGTTCCTCGACGATACGGCCTGTAACCTGGCATCGATGAACCTGCTGACTTTCCTGAATGGCGATCGTTTTGATGCCGAAGGATACATGCACGCCACGCGTCTTTGGACATTGACGCTCGAAATCTCCGTCACTATGGCCCAGTTCCCGTCGAAGGAGATCGCCCAGCGTAGCTATGATTTCCGTACGCTTGGTTTGGGATACGCCAATATTGGTGGCCTGCTGATGAACATGGGGCACAGTTACGATTCAATCGAGGGTCGCGCGCTATGCGGTGCTTTGACCGCGATCATGACCGGAACCTCATATGCGACATCTGCTGAGATCGCCGGCGAGCTTGGGCCATTCAGAGGGTATAAGCGCAACAAAGACCATATGCTGCGTGTGATCCGTAATCACCGCGCCGCGGCTTTTGGCCAGACCGAAGGCTTTGAAGGGCTCGACGTAAAGCCTGTGCCGCTTGATCACGCAGGTTGCCCGGATGGTACGCTGGTTGAGCTGGCGATGTCGTGCTGGGACGAAGCTCTCCGCCTTGGCGAAGCGCATGGTTACCGCAATGCACAGACAAGTGTGATTGCGCCGACCGGCACGATTGGCTTGGTGATGGATTGCGATACCACCGGCATTGAACCAGATTTCGCGCTGGTCAAATTCAAGAAACTTGCTGGCGGTGGCTACTTCAAAATCATCAACCAGTCGGTACCCGAAGCACTCGCTACACTAGGATATGGCAGTGCGCAGATCGAAGAGATCAAATCCTACGCGGTTGGGCATGGAACCTTGGGTAATGCGCCAGGGATCAACCACAACACTCTGAGATCGCAGGGCTTTGGCCCGGCGCAGATTGACAAGCTGGAAACGGCGGTTGCCACCGCTTTTGACATTCGATTTATCTTTAACCAGTGGACACTTGGCGAAGAGTTTTGCACCGAAGTCTTAGGATTAACCAATCAGAAACTGAATGATCCAACCTTCGATATGTTGCGTCATCTGGGGTATACCAAAGCAGATATCGATGCCGCGAACGATCACGTATGTGGAACCATGACCCTTGAGGGTGCACCGCACTTGCGCGAAGATGACTATGCCGTCTTTGACTGTGCCAATCCTTGCGGCAAAAAAGGAAAGCGCTTTTTGTCGGTCAACAGCCACATTGATATGATGGCAGCGGCCCAGTCGTTTATTTCGGGGGCAATTTCCAAAACCATCAACATGCCCAACGATGCCACTATCGAAGATTGTCAGGCGGCTTATGAGCGCAGCTGGCAGATGGGTGTGAAGGCCAACGCGCTGTATCGTGATGGGTCAAAACTGTCACAGCCTTTGGCAGCCGCTTTGGTTGAGGACGATGACGAGGCGGCCGAGATTCTTGAGAGTGGGGCCCCTCAGGAAAAAGCCGTCGTTCTGGCCGAAAAGATCATCGAAAAGGTGGTGATCAAAGAGATCGAACGCTCGCATCGGACAAAAATGCCAGAGCGCCGCAAAGGGTATACTCAAAAGGCCGTCGTCGGAGGGCATAAGGTCTATTTGCGTACGGGCGAATATTCCGACGGATCACTGGGCGAAATTTTCATCGACATGCACAAAGAAGGCGCTGGTTTTCGGGCCATGATGAACAACTTCGCTATCGCGGTGTCGGTTGGTCTTCAGTATGGCGTGCCGCTTGAAGAGTTTGTTGATGCCTTCACCTTCACCAAGTTTGAACCGGCGGGCATGGTGCAGGGCAACGACAGCATCAAAAATGCGACGTCGATCTTGGATTACATCTTCCGTGAACTGGCGGTGTCTTACTTGGATCGTACGGATTTGGCGCATGTGAAACCCGAAGGAGCAGCGTTTGATGATCTTGGCAAAGGGGCTGAGGAAACGGTCTCAAACGTCAAAGAACTCAGCGAAACTGCGGCTTCGCGGAGCCTAGAAGTGCTCAAACAAATCAGTTCAACCGGCTATCTGCGCAAACGTCTTCCTCAAGATCTGATGGTGCTGCAAGGCGGTCAAGCAGATGGATCAAACATTGCGGGCACCGACCCGGTTGCTGCGCTGAACACCTTGGTGCCGGAAACCGCGGACAGTCCCGCGGGGGATACGGCGGTGATGGGCATGAGCGCCGTCAATCGCGCACGGATGCAAGGCTATGAAGGCGAGGCCTGTGGCGAATGCGGAAACTACACGCTGGTGCGCAATGGCACCTGTATGAAATGCAACACCTGTGGGTCAACGTCAGGGTGTAGCTAAATGTTTCGGGGGCGGTGCGCTGCCCCCAAACGCGGATAGGGACGCAGGCAAAAAAACTCGGGCGGTATACCAATCACGAGCCTTATCCGTGAAACTAGAGGGCCCCTATGGGGCCCTTTTTTCCAGTTTTGAAAGCAATTCACCATGTAGATTTGTTTTGAGGAAATCGACTTCTTGGTTGAAGGATTTTGTTATCAAATACTGTCTGTTAGCATGATTTCTTCAATGAAAGAGTGAATGGAAAGTCTGCATCGCTCAAGATCAGCCGACTGTGTTTGCGATGTGCTGAGTTCAACAAACCGCGCATAAAGCTGTTCACCAATGAAAAATGGCAATGTGGTCTCGCGTTCTACGTTTGGGATCACTTCGCTGGAGATCATAGCGCGCACATCTTCCCGCCAAATCCCATGCTGACGCGCGTCGCCTTCGTGACTGTCGCTTATCTGGTGGTGCACCACAAACCGGGCGACTTCATGCGCAACGGGCAATCGGATATCGCCCTTAATGTTGATCCCGCAGAGTTTGCCTCTGTGGAAGATGATATTGGTAGCGAGGAAACTTCCATGCGTAGCGGAATGCGTGACCGATGCACCAATGGAGTTTCTCGCCGCGCGCTCAAGCCCGTGAAACAATTCATTCAGCAAAGCCCGATCTGACGTATTCGGAAAGTGACAATGCTCGGGGTTAGGAAGGCGCCCCAACCACCACCTGGGCGAAAAACTGCCCTGCTGTTGCCGGCCGGTGCCATACAGTTTCAGCCACTTGCCCGCCCGGCGAAACAACCGTCTGCGTTGATCGGAATCCGAACTTGATATTTTGTCAGCAAGGCGCTGGCCCCGCGCAAAGCTCAGCACGACAAGTCCTTTGTTTGGCCAGGCATGAAGACATGTGTTGGCCTGAAAGATCTCGCCGTCGAATACGCCCTCAAGGTGGTCAAGTTCGCTTTGCATTGCTGCAATTTCTGATGCGGAATTGGATTGGAATAATTGTTTCACCACAACAGGATTGCCATTCAACCTCGCACGAAACACGGCAGAGTGGTTGCTGTGTTTCAGAATTTCTGTGATACGAAAGCGCCTGATCCCGGGCTGAGCCAGTATGAATTCGGTGACGTTTCTGATCTCGCCAGAAATCTTTGATGTTGCGTCGGGTCGGGTGTCAAGATGCGTGACATCAACAGCTGCAACCTGTCGTTCAAATCCGTTCTTAGACAGGATATTCAAAATCTTCTGGTCGGCATCTCGAGTGCCGATCTCCAAACATTGTTCGCGGAAATACCACTGAAGGAATGCAGGATAGGCGCGCGGTTCAGTCAAGGCTCGCGTCAATGCACACGGAAAATCGGACAGGTGCTCAACCATTTCGCCAATGTGATGCAAATCTGATCTTCCGAAAAAGATGGCTGGCACGCGATGTAGGAAACCTTCGACGGCCACAGCCGAGTTGAAGGACACTGTTACACAGGCTTTTGCAAGGATATCGTGCACGTTCGCCTCAGTTGTGTGCAAAGAATGCCCCTCCAACAAAAGATCCCGCACCAAGGCCACATCAAAGCCGGGAGCAGAAAGGGGGTGTGATTTGACCACAACCGGACGACCTTCGGCATGTTTAAGAACTGTGCGAAGCATCTCTTCGTCGGAACAATGTGTGGTTCCATATTTGTGCGGCCCAGCACCTTGGAGAAACACCGCGATACAGCCTTCGGGCAGATCTTTGTCACCTTGGGGTTGGTCGTACCGAGTTTTGCGTTGCGCAACAAACTCTGTCTGTAACTGATCAAAAAACTGCTGAGCCAGAAGCGGGTCAATTTGGCTAGGATCAAATTCAAGCTTTGAAATGCTGCTATTGGCCAGGACTCCCTGGGCATCAAGATGATAGAAGGGCTGAAGGTAAGCCAAGGCAACGTTCAGGACATTGTCACGCTGAATCCGGCCATTCTCAATGATATGCAGCCCGTCGCATTCCAGGATTTCATCCAATTCTGCCGGCGTGCAGGTCCCCAATCCCAAACGTTGATCGCGCGGCCGAACTTCAACTGGTATGCTCACGTGATCCGCCAAGATCTTGATGCGTGCGAATAAACGCAGATGCGACGCCTGCATGTATGTGGAGCTGTACCGATCCGGAAAATGGAAGACGATCTTGGTGTGCATGAGGTGCTTTGGGGTGATATGATGAGAGCAGCATACGCGCATTCTCCTCAATTTCTCTGAATAACTTTCATGTCGCAATTGCGGTTCGCTTTTTCAAGATCTGTCGAAAACACGTTGATTTCTGTCCAAAACCGAACAGGCAACCCAATGCGCAAGTCGGGCTAATAGAGCTGTACTGAACAGGAGCCGTCATGCGATATTCTGCGCTAAGACTGATCAAAGAGGCTGTGACCGGCCACAAGGGGTGGACACCTCAATGGCGGGATGTCGCGCCTCAAGACCACTATGATTACGTCATTATTGGTGGCGGTGGTCATGGATTGGCGACTGCGTATTATCTTGCAAAAGAGTTTGGTGGCGCTCGGATCGCTGTCCTCGAGAAAGGCTGGATCGGCGGCGGCAACGTTGGACGGAACACTACGATTATCCGCTCGAACTACCTCTTGGACGGGAACGAACCGTTTTACGAGTTCTCTCTCAAGCTCTGGGAAGGGTTGGAACAGGACCTGAACTACAACGCCATGGTCAGTCAGCGCGGGATCTTGAACCTTGTGCACACGGACGCCCAGCGTGACGCAGCGCGGCGACGGGGCAATGCGATGATCCTCAACGGGTCCGATGCGGAACTGCTGGATACAGAAGGGGTTCGCAAACTTTATCCGTTTCTGAATTTCGACAATGCACGTTTCCCGATCAAAGGCGGATTGTTGCATCGCCGCGGCGGCACGGTGCGCCACGATGCGGTGGCCTGGGGTTACGCGCGAGGGGCCGACAGCCGGGGTGTCGACATCATTCAGAACTGCGAAGTTACCGGATTTCGCATTGAAGATGGCAAGGTCTTGGGTGTGGAAACCTCGCGAGGGTACATTGGTGCGAAGAAGGTTGGTGTTTCGGTTGCAGGCAGCTCGAGCCGCGTGATGGCCAAGGCGGGTATGCGGTTGCCGATTGAGAGCCACGTCTTGCAAGCCTTTGTTTCTGAAGGGTTGAAGCCCTTTATCCCCGGGGTCATCACCTACGGCGCAGGCCATTTCTATTGCAGCCAGTCCGACAAGGGCGGCTTGGTCTTTGGCGGTGATATCGACATGTACAACACCTATGCCCAGCGCGGGAATTTGCCCGTGGTTGAGGATGTGATCGAAAGTGGCATGGCCCTGATACCCGCGCTTGGCCGGGCCCGGCTGCTGCGCAGTTGGGGGGGGATCATGGACATGTCGATGGATGGATCGCCCTATATCGACAAGACCCATATCGAGGGGCTCTATTTCAACGGCGGGTGGTGTTACGGCGGATTCAAAGCGACACCGGCGGCAGGGTTCTGTTTCGCGCACCTCCTTAAAACGGACAGGCCGCATGAAACCGCAACTGCCTATCGATTGGACCGGTTCATGACCGGTCACATGATCGACGAAAAGGGCCAGGGTGCCCAGCCGAACCTGCATTAAGAGGCCAAGACAATGATTATCAACCATCCTCTTCTGGGCCCGCGCGATGCGCAGGAATTCACCTATCTTGGCGATGCGTCTTTGTTGGATCGGCCAGATTGGCAGGGCGCGGACGCAGCGCATGCGTTTCATGACTATCTTTACCTTCGGGACAATCCCGCAGGCGACCACCGTGAACTATGGTTCCACGAGCAGGGCGACCGGTCCTGGCTTGTGGTGACGCGCAATACGCTCACCCATGAAATTCTAAATGTTGAACTGGCCCGAGATGTGGCCAAAGCGCGGAGGGCTGCGCAATGAGCCAGAGTAATCGGCTAAAAGGCGGACTTATCCAGACGGACAAACCGCTGAACTTCACCTTTGATGGCAAATCTTTTCAGGGATATCAGGGCGATACGCTGGCGTCGGCCTTGATGGCCAATGGTGTCCGCCTGATGGGGCGGTCGTTCAAGTATCACCGCCCGCGCGGGTTGCTTACCTCAGGTAGTGAAGAACCCAACGCTCTGGTGGAACTGCGAAGCGGTGGACGTCAGGAACCCAATACCCGTGCCACCGTGGCGGAACTATATGATGGGTTGAGTGCTCAGTCCCAGAACCGCTGGCCCTCGCTTGAACGCGATATGATGGCCATCAACGATCGGTTCTCCACCTTTCTAACCGCTGGTTTTTACTATAAAACCTTTATGTGGCCC
This sequence comes from Pelagimonas sp., assembly GCA_049116335.1. Taxonomy (GTDB): domain Bacteria; phylum Pseudomonadota; class Alphaproteobacteria; order Rhodobacterales; family Rhodobacteraceae; genus CANMIH01. The sequence goes on from JAGDYZ010000022.1 coordinate 35,767, forward strand.
AAGGCATTTTGGGAAAAGCTCTATGAGCCAATCATTCGTAAGGCGGCCGGGCTTGGGAGCCTGACCGGTGAGGATGATCCTGATCTCTATGACAAAGGTTTCTTGCACTGTGATCTGTTGGTCATCGGCGCGGGCCCAACAGGATTGACCGCTGCTCTGACGGCGGGCCGGGCAGGGGCGCAGGTGATCCTTGCCGATGAAGATTTTGAGCTGGGTGGCCGACTTTTGGCCGATGCCAATGCTCTTGAGACCCGCTCTGGGGGGGATTGGATTGCCGAAGTACTCGGCGAGCTAAACGCGCTTCCAAATGTCCGGATTATGCCAAGAACGACGGTTTTCGGCTCTTATGATCATGGCATCTATGGTGCCGTTGAACGGAATGCTGACCATCTGGCCACACCGCAAGCCGATAAACCACGCCAAACCCTCTGGCGGATCTATTCGAAACGCGCGCTTGTTGCCACCGGCGCGATTGAACGTCCGATTGCCTTTGAGAACAATGATCGTCCTGGAATAATGCTGGCGGGTGCGGTGCGTGCCTTTGCAAACCGTTGGGCTGCGACACCGGCGCAGTCGGTTGTTGTCTTTGGCAACAACGACGAGGCACACGCCACTGCTCGTGATCTTATCGCCAAAGGTGTCAACGTGCCCGCGATTATCGATGTGCGCAGTGATGCGCCAGAACTTGCAGGCACAGAGGTTTTGGCCGGTGCGCAGATCGTTGAAACCAAAGGACGTCTGGGCGTGACCTCGATCACGGTTCGACTTGCTAACGGTCAGCATCGTGAAATCGATTGTGGCTCGGTCGCCATGTCTGGAGGATGGAACCCCAATCTCGGCTTGACCTGCCACCAGCGTGGCCGCCCAAGCTGGAAGGAAGACATTCATGCCTTTGTTCCCTCCTCAGATTTGCCCGTCGGACAGAGTGTTGCTGGGGCTGCTGCCGGTGATCTGTGCACTCATCAAGCGTTGATGGGGGGGGCTGCCAAGGCGATTGAAGCTCTGAATGCGCTTGGAGTGACCGCAACCATGCCAGATCTGCCCGAAGCGGAAGATCGCCCGGTTGCCATCACACCGTTTTGGCATGTGAAGGGCGCCAAACGTGCCTGGCTTGACTATCAGAACGATGTGACCGTCAAAGACGTCAAACTCGCGCATCAAGAGAACTTTACCTCTGTCGAGCATCTGAAACGATATACGACATTGGGTATGGCGACCGATCAGGGGAAAACCTCGAACCTTGGGGCGTTGGCTGTGATGGCCGAACTCACTGGTAAGCCCATCCCAGAAACGGGAACCACCATATTCCGGCCGCCTTACACGCCGGTTGCGATGGGGGCCTTGGGCGGGCGCGCTGTGGGTAAAGATTTCCATCCCACCCGTCTGACACCGAGCCATACTTGGTCGGAAGAGCAAGGGGCGGTGTTTGTTGAAGTCGGCAACTGGCTGCGGGCGCAGTGGTTCCCCAAGGCCGGGGAAACCCATTGGCGACAATCGGTGGACCGGGAAGTTCTTCAGACGCGTAACTCTGTGGGTATCTGCGACGTGACAACCTTGGGTAAGATCGACGTGCAAGGCGCTGATGCTGCGCAGTTTTTGAATAATTTATATGCCAATGCCTTTGCCAAGCTTCCGGTTGGAAAAGTGCGCTATGGTCTGATGCTGCGCGAAGATGGTGTGGCCTATGATGATGGCACAGCAGCCCGATTTGCCGACGACCATTATGTGGTGACAACCACAACTGCCAACGCGGTTCTGGTCTATCGCAACATGGAATTCGCCCGCCAGTGCCTGTGGCCGGATCTCGATGTGCAACTGATCTCGACAACCGAGGCCTGGGCACAATATGCCGTGGCCGGTCCAAATAGTCGGAAACTGCTGCAGAAAATTGTGGATCCCGAGTTCGATATTTCAAACGAGGCGTTTCCCTTCATGGGCTGTGCCGAAATCACGGTCTGTGGTGGGTTGCGGGCGCGGCTGTTCCGGATCTCCTTCTCAGGCGAACTTGCCTATGAGATCGCAGTACCAACGCGTTATGGAGATGCCTTGATGCGTGAGATGATGAAAGCGGGCGAAGAATTTGATGTTGTCCCTTACGGCACCGAGGCGCTTGGTGTGATGCGGATCGAAAAAGGCCACGCGGCTGGAAACGAGCTGAACGGCACAACCTCTGCGCTCAACCTTGGGATGGGGCGCATGGTGTCGAAGAAAAAGGACTGTATCGGCAATGTGTTGAGCGAGCGAGACGGGATGAACACAGAAGACGCCTATCGTCTTGTTGGTATCAAACCTGTGGATAGCTCAGCGACTGTGCCTGCCGGAGGCCATCTGATGTCTGCAACAGGCCCTGTCGATGCGGCTCATGACCAGGGTTACGTCACCTCAGCTGTCTATTCTCCTATTTTGGAAAGCTCGATCGGTTTGGGATTTGTGAAAAACGGAGCCGAGCGTATGGGTGAGAAACTTCGTTTGGTTAACCCTCTCGAAGGACAAAACATAATGGTCGAAATCGTCAGTGCGCATTTCGTCGATCCGGATGGGGAGAAACTTCGTGCATAACCTGAAACCCATAACACCCCTCGGTGGGGCTACGCCGCGTGTTGACACCGTTGGGGCGATGACGATCACCGAAGTGGTGGATTGTGCCATGGCATCTGTTGCTGCCCGCAACGATCAGGGTGACGCGGTCAAATCTGCGCTGGCCGGAAAAGTCTCGCTGCCTGATGTCGGTTTGTCTACGATGGGGTCCCCATATTCGGCGTTTTGGATGGGCATGGATCAGTGGATGATCACCGCCCCCCACGAAAGCCACGAACTTCTGGCGCAGGAGGTGAAGGCCGACGTGGGTGATACTGCCTCTGTTGTCGAACAGACCGATGCGTGGTGCCGCTTTGATGTCGCGGGGCAAGACCTCTGCGAGATGTTCGAGCGCCTTTGCAATGCGCCGGTCCGGTCTATGCCAGCCGGAGCAGCCTTGCGCGGAACCTTGGAGCATCTGGGTGTGTTCCTGTGGCGACTTGAGGACACCACGATGGCGGTTATTGCTCCGAGATCGTCCGCGGGCTCACTGCATCACGCTTTGATTGGCGCGGCAAAATCCATCGCCTGATTATGTTGAGGGCAGCACATCGCTGCTCTTAACGCGCATTGAGTTCTTGGCACGCCGGTCGCTGATTGGCGTGACATCAAATGTTTCCCGGTAGTGCCTCAGAAATGTGCCCGGGCTTGAATACCCGACCATATAGGCGATCTCTGTAATCGGATCACTGGTATAAAGAACCAGCTGACGCGCTTGCTGCATTCTCATTTTCCGATAGTATTTCAGGGGGTTCTGACCCGTTGCTTCTTTGAAGCTTCGTTCGAGGGACCGGGTTGAGATCCCGATGGATTCAGCGACTTCTGAGATTTGCAGCGGGGTTTCGATATGCTCCGCAAACAGTTGGATGGCCTGTGCGACCTGTTTGGGCAATAGATCCTGGCTTTTGGCGGTGGAAATCGCGGGTGTCTTTTGAGAGATGGCTTCGCTGCGAATAAAAGGGTGCTGAAACCAGCAAGCGACTTCGGCCATTATGTCTCCACCCAATCGGTCCTCGATCAGCGTGAGCATATGGTCAAAGACGGCGGAAGCACCTGAGATGGTTGTGAATCTGTCCTCGCGACAAATCACGGTGTTCTGACTAGGAATGTCAGGAAACTCGGCCTGAAATGCCGCTTCATAACACCAGTGAACAGATAGTGGCGTTTCGCCGGTCAACCCCGTGCGCGCCAAAGCAAAAACCCCACCACTGATAGCACCAAGCTGGGTTGCACCACGCATCAGTCGCTGCAACACGGCATTGGCGCGCGATGGGTCTACCAAACTTGCATTTGGGCCGGCGGTGAACAGCAAAACATCAAGGTCAGTTACCTCAGATAGGCTGATATCCGGTGCAAAACTAACTCCGGCCGAAGAGGCAACCGGGGACAGGTTTTCGGCGACCACTTTCCATTGAAAAGCCAGCTTGCCAGAAATTTCATTGGCTGCCCGAAGGGGTTCGATGCACGACGTCAAGCATGCCATTGGAAACCCCGGAAAAATAAGTATACCAAGCGTTAACGGCGCATCTGGTTGGCTCATGATACACCTCCTTCGATGATCTCGGCTGTGGTGGCCAAGATGTGTTCCTCTAAAAGCCTGGCCGCCGGCGAAAGCGCAGAATCGGTACGGCGTAGAAGATGAATTTGTCGCTTTGCTGAGACATCCGCCAGAGGTCGAAACCGCAAACCTGAGAAATTTGCAGCTTTAACGGCCATTTCTGGCAGGATCGTGACCCCAATATTGGCATGCACCATCGCCATGATCGAAGTGATGTTATGAGCCGAGAGCAGAACTCGATCATGCAGACGTTGCGAGGCCTCGACCTGAATGTTTGCCGACAGGCTATTGGCAATCAATCTTTCGTTCCAGAGAGGCTCCCATTCAATTGCTCCAGTTTCCTGAGCAAAGGGATGATGCTCGGAACAGATCACGCCAAAGGCGTCTGTTAGTAAGAGTTGGCTGTGCATGGCGACAGAACGGTTCGCCAGCGTCGCGATGCCAATATCAATGCGATTGCGCGACAGCTCATGCAAGATTGACCCTGAATCCATGTCTCGTACTTGGAGATCAACCTTGTCGAATTCTTTGATATGGCGCGATAAAACCTGAGGCAAAATGGTACCGGCAACAGAGGGAACTGTGGCGATCCTCACATGGCCATGTGTGGCATTGGCAAACCCTTCAATTGCCTTCACCGTATTGTCGAACTGCTGAATTTCGCGCTCGGCCTGCTCAAGAACGAACTCGCCCAACGCGGTCAGTTTGTTCTTTCTGTCGGTTTCAAACAGCGGCTCGCCCAAATGTGTTTCCAACTGTTTGAGCATCATGGAAACGGCTGATGGCGTGCGTCCTAGCGCGGATGCGGCATCGCTCAGGTTTCCGTGGCGTGCCACTGCTGCAAAACCACGCATCATTTCAATCTTAAGTGCCATCCTTAAGTTTCACCGCTCTATTTCATTTTTGCTGAAGTGATCTTCAATAGTTTGAGTTTGATTGAAGTGGGGCTCGGAGTCCATAAGCAGGCGACGAATTCCCTGTGAGGCAAGAAACCCATGACCGAGATCCAAAAGAACCTGATTGCTGGCGAATGGCTGGCTGGCGAAGGCGAAATCGAAAATCGCAATCCCTCGGATCTTAGCGATCTGGTGGGTGTCTTTGCTCAGGCCAGCGCTGATCAGCTTGAGGCAACTTTGGATCAGGCCCGTGTTGCCCAGCGCGAATGGGCGGCCTATGGCATTGAACGCAAACAGACCGTTCTGATGAACATCGGCAATGAACTGATGGCACGTGCGGAAGAGCTTGGCACTCTGTTGGCCCGCGAAGAAGGTAAACCTTTCGCCGAGGGCAAAGGTGAAGTGTATCGCGCAGGTCAGTTCTTCACCTACTACGCCGCAGAATGTCTGCGCCAGATTGGTGAAAATGCCGACTCGGTGCGTCCTGACATCGAAATTGATGTGCGGCGCGAAGCCGTGGGCGTTGTGGCGATCATTTCCCCCTGGAACTTCCCGACCGCCACGGCGTCGTGGAAAATCGCGCCTGCGCTCTGCTATGGCAACGCTGTTGTCTGGAAACCTGCGAACATCACACCCGCATCGGCAGTTGCCCTCACAGAGATTATCAACCGTCAGGATATTCCCAAGGGCCTTTTCAGCCTTGTTATGGGCGCAGGCCGCACAATCGGCCAGCGTTTGGTCGAAAGCCCAAAGGTCAATGCGATCTCGTTCACCGGCTCGGTTCCCGTCGGAAAAGGCATCGCATCTGCAGCTATTCAGAACCTGACTAAGGTTCAGATGGAGATGGGCTCAAAGAATGCTCTGGCCGTTATGGATGATGCGGATCTTGATCTTGCGGTGACGTTGGCGCTGGGTGGGGCCTTTGGTGGAACAGGCCAAAAATGCACTGCCTCGTCGCGTCTGATTGTTCATGAATCCATCCATGATGCCTTTGTTGAAAAGCTGGTCGCGGGTACCAAAGCCATGAAAGTGGGCCATGCGCTAGAGGCCGGAACTCAGATGGGCCCGGTAGTCAGCGAGCAACAGCTGAGCGAAAACCTGTCCTATGTTGATCTGGGCAAATCGGAAGGGGCCGAGCTTGCCTGCGGTGGTGTTCGCCTTGAGATGCCCCATGACGGGTTCTACATGAGCCCGGGTGTTTTCCTGAACTCTACCAATGACATGCGTATCAACCGTGAAGAGATGTTTGCGCCTCTGACCAGCGTAATCAAAGTTGGCAGCTATGAGGAAGCCCTGGCCACAGTCAATGACACCAATTTTGGCCTGACCTCTGGCATCGTCACTAAATCGCTGGCCCGGGCCACACATTTCCGTCGCAACGCACAAACCGGTGTGGTCACTATCAACCTGCCAACCGCTGGCACCGATTATCACGTGCCCTTTGGCGGGCGTGGCGACAGCTCCTACGGACCACGCGAACAGGGCAAAGCTGCGGCTGAATTCTACACCACAGTGAAAACCGCATACATCAGCGCAGGTCCTGTCTGATGCTTCGGATCGATGGTCTGCAATATGCCAACTGGTCGGAAAAGATTTTCCGCCAGTTGCGCGAAGGCGGTGTGGATGCCATCCACGTCACCATCGCCTACCACGAGACCTTTCGGGAAACGGTTCTGAACTTTGAAAAGTGGAACCGCTGGTTTGAGCAATATCCTGATCTGATCATGAAGGGGCAATGGGCCTCGGACATCGACAAGGCACGGGAAACCGGGCGCACGGCGGTGTTCTTTGGATTTCAGAACCCAAGCCCAATTGAAGATGACATTGGGTTGGTCGAAATCCTTCATACGCTTGGCGCCCGATTTATGCAGCTGACCTATAACAACCAGTCTCTTCTTGCGACCGGATGTTACGAGGCGGAGGACATGGGCCTGACCCGCATGGGGAAGCAGGTTGTCAAGGAAATGAACCGCGTTGGGCTTGTGGTTGACATGAGCCACTCGGCAGATCGGTCGACCATTGAAGCCGCGGAGTTTTCTGAGCGTCCAATCGCCATCACCCACGCCAATCCCTATGATTGGTCACCGGCCTTGCGCAACAAACGCGACAGTGTGATCCGCGCGGTGACCGAAAATGGCGGCATGTTGGGGTTCTCGGTCTATCCGCATCATCTCAAAGACAAATCCGACTGCACCTTGCAAAGCTTCTGCGAGATGATTGCGCGGACTGCAGACACCTATGGGGTCGAACATCTCGGGATCGGAACCGATCTGTGTCAGGACCAACCGGACAGCGTCGTTGAGTGGATGCGCGTCGGACGTTGGACCAAGGAAATCGACTACGGCGAGGGATCCAAATCTGCTCCAGGTTTCCCCGCAATGCCAAGCTGGTTTGAGGACAACCGGCACTTTGGCAACATCGAAAATGGACTGCGTGCAACTGGTATGAGTGAGGCCGACGTGGCCGGAATTATGGGCGGAAACTGGTACCGCTTCTTCGCCGAGAATTTCGGCCCGCAAGCGTAACGCCAGCAGACTTTAACGAACAGAACCCTGCACCCCGACCGTGGGTGCAGTCTTAAAATGTGGGAGGACAGATGTCTCAGGCATCTTTGGAAACGACATCGAAGAAAGGCGGTCTCAATATACCGCTTTTCCTGATTTCGGGGGGCTTTATCGCGCTGTTTTGCGTGGCGGCCTTGATCAATCTTGACGCACTGTCGGCAGCTGTCGACTGGGGCTTCAATATATCGGCAACCTATTTTGGCCTGTATTGGCAGGTTCTGCTTCTGGCGACCTTTCTCATCGGCCTTGTGCTGTGCGTGCTGCCCGGTGGTCGCGCCATTATGGGCGGGTTGACCGCACCTGAGTTCACCACGTTCCAGTGGGGATCGATGATCATGTGTACACTGCTTGCGGGCGGTGGTGTGTTCTGGGCAGCCGGCGAACCGATTGCGCATTTCTTGTATTCGCCCCCCCTTTACGGTGCTGAAGGCGCAACAGAAGCCGCCGTAAACCCGGCGATTGCTCAAAGCTTTATGCATTGGGGTTTCCTGGCCTGGGCCATCCTTGGATCGCTGACCACTGTCATGTTGATGCATTATCACTATGAAAAAGGTCTGCCGCTGGCGCCGCGTACGCTGCTTTACCCTGTGTTTGGTGATAAAGCGATCCACGGCCCCATCGGGCTGATTGCGGATGCATCCTCGATCATTGCTGTTGTGGCGGGTACTGTTGGTCCAATTGGTTTTCTAGGTCTGCAAGTCAGCTATGGTCTGGCTGAGCTGTTTGGCATTCCTGATGTCTTTGCGACACAGGCCGCAGTGATTGCCGGTTTGGTGGCGATCTACACCATTTCTGCGATGACCGGTCTGTCGCGTGGCATTCAGATCCTGTCCAAAGTCAATGTGATCCTTGCCGCAGCTCTTCTGCTGTTTGTTCTGATCGCGGGCCCAACCGGCTTTATCTTCGGCTCGTTCTTCTCGGGCTTTGGCACCTATGTTGGAAACTTCTTCCAGATGGCTCTGTACCGTGGCGATGCGGCGGTCTTTGGTGCGCCCGGCTGGCTTGGATGGTGGACCGTGTTCTTCTGGGGCTGGTTCATGGGCTATGGTCCGCTGATGGCCATGTTCATTGCGCGCGTGTCGCGTGGTCGCTCGATCCGGTCGATCATCATCATGCTCTCAGTTATCGCTCCGATCGTAACCAACTTCTGGTTTACCATTATCGGTGGAACAGGGATCTCGATGGAACTGACCGAGCCCGGCACGATTTCCGCGGCGTTTGAGGGGTTCAACCTTCCGGCTGCTCTGCTGGCCATTACGACCAACCTGCCTATGGGTTTTATCGTATCGCTTCTGTTCCTGATCCTGACCACGATTTTTGTGGCCACCACAGGGGATTCGATGAGCTACGTGATTTCGGCTACCATGAGTGACGCAGAGACCCCGCCAGCAGCGGTTCGTGTGTTCTGGGGCGTTGCTATGGGCGTTATGGCGATCATTTTGATCTCGGTCGGTTCGGGTGGTGTCTCGAAACTTCAGAGCTTCATTGTGGTGACTGCCGTACCTGTTTCGTTGATTTTGTTGCCCTCGCTCTGGGATGCACTGCGCATCACGCTAGCTAAAGGCAAAGAAAGCTAAAACTCCGGACTGGGCAGATGAGTTTTGCCCAGTCCTTCGCCCCTCCACGGGGCATTCGGAAACGCGCGACACCCCAGATTGCAAAGGCTACCTTGAATGACCAAAGTCTCCTGCCGCGACCCCAATTTGGTAATGCGCCTTGCGCGCCTTGGATCAATTCACCAATCGCGTCTTTCATTTATGCGCATCCTGACCCGCCGTATGGCGCGTGAAGGATGGCGTTTCGAACAAACAGCATTTGAGATCGACGCATCCGGTGTCGGACATGCTGTTTACACGGCCCACGGGCCGGACCGGTCGTATTCCCTGATCGCATTTGCCCATGATCTGCCCGCCGACAAGCGATCTGATCGGGTGATCGCTGAGGCGTGGGATGCAACCTTTACTCTATTCGATGGTATTCCAACCTCAGACGACATCACACGCCTGTCCCAGAACATTCCTCTGCAAGAGGCCGGTCGGGTCAGCGGGACTGAGCTGTCCGTGTCCCGAGCCAATCGCTCGGTGAGGCTTTGGGAACATGTTGTGAGCGCCCTTGCCTCAGGGAAGCAGCCCTCGGCGGATCAGATCGATGCTGTCGGTTACCTGATGCGCACTACAGCAGTCTATGGCTCTGGCAAACTGGGGGCAGCGGATCGCGAAATGATCGCCGATCGCCCCGAGTTTCATGCACCTTTCCAGGTTGAAATGCTGTCGGTTTATCTGACCCGGTGGTTTGTAACCGATTTGGTTCAATACATGGCAAACACCCGCGCCGCTGAAGCAGGCAATGCGGCCGCTCAATTGGATGCGAACTTGGCGCGCTCTATGGGCATTGGCAATTCAACGGGTCTCGGTATGGCGCCGTTTCTGTTGAACCATCCGGTCCTTTTCAACAACTGGGTTGCAGCGCGTGAGCAGGCCATTCAGGCCGTGCGACAGATTGAAGAGGCAACAGACGCAGACGTCACTCTGTTCAAGCAGCTTCTGGACCGTAGCAAACAAACCATCGCCACTTGGCATTCTGAGCATCCTATTCAGATCGAAAAGCTATCGGCTCTGCGGGCTGATGTGGTGTTGGTCACAAGCTATCTGGCTCAGGCCAATTTGGGTGCAACACATCCGTGGGATGCCCTGTACCGTTGGGCCGAAGACACTCTGTCGCTTGAAGGGCAAGAATGGATCGCATCGCTTATCCTCGAGCCCTATGGCGCATTGGTGGATGACATGTCTTCAGGTATGGCCGCAGACAATACCGCAACTTTCCGCATCGCGGGCGCCATGAGCATCGGGGATCTTCGTGCTTTGCTGGCGGATGTGTATACTTGGGCGATTGAGACCAACTGGACTGCACCTGAAAACAAAGCGCGGGCTTGGTATGTATCGGAAGAAAAGCTTGAACCCCGGCTGGGTGAACGCTTTGAAGAGCCAATTGAAGAGTACGAACAGCCTCTTGCACCCGGTCGCGACGCGGCCGCGTTATTCAGCGCTCTGGCGCATTGGCCGGATGAAGCGCAGGTCTCTGATTTCTTGCTTCGCCATCCGGAGCACCGCCATGTGTTGCGTCGGGCACAGATTGTAGGCCGTGCGCCTTATGCCGAGATCCGCGACAACACCATTTCCGACCGTGTCCTGCCTATCGATATGCTGCGCTGCAAACTGGCGTTCTTCGGGGCCACGAAGTTCGATCCGCGGTCTGATCGCTGGGTGCGGATCTGCATGTATGGTAACGCGCCTCTTCCGCTAGAGCTCACTCAAGATAACGCTGACTTCTGGGTCTACCCAGATCAAGAGGAGGTCAAGGCATGAGCCACTCGTTGAATGAAATCGAGGCCATGAGCAAACGGGCAGGACGCGGCGCAGGCCTGTCGTGGGGATTGGCAGAAGAGGCCGCAAAGGGCACCCGCTGGCTGTCGGCTTTTGGGTTTCCTGGCACCGAATTGCTGGCTGATCTGCTTGAACTGAATGACCGCATTCCTCCGATTGATGTCTCACCAGTGTCCTTGAGCGCCGAAGTTTGGCATGCGCCAGCACGTCGCATGAGCCCGCTGATTGCAGGCGCGTCTTTGAGTGACTGCGCCGTCAGGCTTTTAGACCGGGGGACAATCACCATGGAAAATGTGAGCCTGCCTCTTTTAGCTGTTCCATTCATGGGCGGCGCAGCGCTGCGTCTTGGCGTGCCTGTCGCGGTCGAGTGGGATGGTGCCCGCCTGGCAACGGATGGCAAACAGCTGTGTGTTCAAGCGTCACCCGAAGCCTTGGAAGCACGTCAGGTTCAAAAACTTGTCTTTTCTGCTCCGGCTGACATGTCCGGACGGCGAGAGCCCGTATTGCGTGCAGATGTCTCAGAAGAAAGCTGGGATCGGCTTGCTGCATTCGCGCATCGAACCTTTGCGCCTGCCACTGAAGAAAGCCGGTTGCGAGGCGCAGGTGCGGGTCTAAGCGACAACGACTGACCACCTTAGAAAGTCCTCACAAGAGGCCGTTTCATAGACAAAAAAGAAAGATCGACATGACAGCGACAGAAACCCTCTCTCTCTCCGAAATCGAAGATCTGGCCTTTCGCGCTTTGGTGAAGGCTGGCACATCAGAAGAAAATGCGCGGCCACTGGCTGTGGCGACTGCCATGACTGAGGCAGACGGCGTGTCTTCGCACGGTTTGGCCTATATCCCGATCTATGCGCAGCATGTTGAGTGCGGCAAGGTCGACGGCACAGCAAAGCCCGTGGTCAGCCAACCACGCCCAGCGGTGGTGTCCGTTGATGCCGCGACAGGCTTTGCACATAGCGCGATTGATCAGGGATTTGAAAAAATGATCCCGCTGGCGAAAGAGCAGGGTGTTGCGGTGCTAGCGGTGAACAACTCGTACAACTGTGGTGTTCTGGGTGTGCATACCCAACGCCTGGCACAGGCCGGTCTGTTGGGGATTGGCTTTACCAATGCGCCCGCCTCGATTGCCCCCTCGGGAGGCGCAAAACCCGTAGTTGGCACCAACCCGTTTTCTATCGCGGCACCGGACGCCGATGGAAACGCCGCGCTTTTGATCGACCAATCCGCCAGCACAATCGCCAAAAGCGAGGTTATGAAGCACGCGCGTGAAGGGAAATCTGTGCCGGAAGGATGGGTTTTGGACGCGGACGGCCAGCCCACCACAGATCCTGAGGCCGGATTGAAAGGCTCCATGGTTCCCTCAGGCGGGTATAAAGGTGTTGGGATCGCGCTGACTGTCGAGCTGATGGCGGCTGCGATGACCGGGGCAACCTTGGGCTCCGTGGCGAGCCCTTTTTCCGGGACAGCGGGCGGTCCTCCTAAAACAGGTCAGTTCTTTATCGCAGTTGATCCTTCGGCCACATCTGGTGGTGTGTTCCAAGAAAAACTGGCCGATCTGATTGCATCGTTCCGCGACCAATCGGGTGCGCGTCTTCCTGGCGATGGTCGCCTGTCATGCCGCAAGCGCGCCGCTTCTGAAGGTGTGGCGGTCAACGCGGCCTTGCTTGAAAAAGTCCGCGCCTTGGTTTGAATATCTCAGCCCCAGTTGCAAACTGGGGCTGACTTTTTTGCTAAAGGTCGGAAGTTAACTCAGGTCGATGCGGCGCGGCGTACCAGGCTGAGACAGACGTCCGTGGCCTGAACCATGTCTTGAACAGAAATCCATTCCTTTGGTCCGTGAATGCATTGCATCCCGGTGAAAATATTTGGAGTAGGAACGCCCATTTCCGTCAGGCGTGAACCATCGGTGCCGCCACGAATGGGAACCGAGAGAACCTCGATGTCATTGTCGGCGCAGGCCGCACGCGCCAGCTCAACCGGAGTCATATCCTTTTCAAGCCAATAGCGCATATTGCGATACTGGGGGTAAATCTCACAAGAGATTTTTGCCCGGGGTTCAGTGGCTTGAACCGTGGCGCAAACCTGCTGCAGTAGGTTTCCCTTGGCCTCCAAACCATCCAGTTCAAAGTCGCGCAGAATGAACTTCAACACCATCTCCGAGGATCCACCTTCCATATCGGTCGCGTGGATGAACCCCTCGTTTCCAGACGTGGTTTCCGGCTGCAACGTGGCTTGTGGAAGTGTCTGAATGATTTTCGACGCCAGATGGATCGCGTTGACCATTTGATCTTTGGCGCGCCCTGGGTGAATTGAAACACCGGAAACGGTGACAACCGCGCGGTCTGCGGAAAAACTTTCGTAGACCACTTCGCCAACTTCGCCGCCGTCGAGTGTATAGGCGAAATCCGCTTTGAGATCGCGGGCCAGACGATTGTCAAAACCGCAGCCAATTTCCTCGTCGGGCGTGAAGGCAATTCGGATCGGTGGGTGCGGAACATCTGGATTGTTCAACAGCTCGCCCGCCATGGCCATAATGATGGCAATACCGGCCTTGTCGTCCGAACCCAAAAGCGTCAGGCCGGAGGCCGTGACAATATCATGGCCGATTTTTGTGCCGAGATAGGGGTGTTCCTCTGGCGACAGGACCAAGTTTTGATCATCGGGAAACGTGATGTCGCCGCCATTGTACCCTTTGATCACACGAGGTTTGACGTTGGTGGCGTTAAACTGTGGTGCGGTGTCGACATGGGCCAGAAATCCAATAGTCGGCCCCGGTGATGTACCGGGAATGGTGGCGAGAACAACACCGTAATCGGTTAGTTCGACATCAGAAGCGCCAATCTCATTAAGTTCTTTTTCCAGCAATTTTAGCATGTCCCACTGACAGTCTGTGCTGGGAGTAACCAATGTCGTCTCGTCGCTTTGGCTGTCAATGGCCGCGTAACGCACCAAGCGCGTCTCAAGTTCTTGATTGAATTTACTCTGCATAAGGACTCCTCTGGATTGCGCGCACAAGGCCAGTCAACGAGGAGACTGTCAAGCCATGGAGGAGGCGCAAACATCAAGGTGCAGAGGAATGTGGAGACCCCAGCCCGGGGCCCCCTAGTCCTTGAAAGTTATACAGTCGCCACCTGCTGTTCGGCGCGTGCGAGGGCACGCATGAGACCAAAGGCACAGATTGCAAAAATCAGCACACCATAGGCGAGCGGCTTTGGGGTGCCGTCAAACAGCATGCCAACCGGCGCGGCGAGGATCACTGCAATCACTGTGGCAACCGCACCAATGACCGAGGCCGCGACACCTGCGATATGCCCCATATGTTCCATCGCGATGGCGTTCATATTGCCAAGCATCAGACCTGCCTGGAAGAACACCGTGACCTGCCAGATGACAAAGGCCGGGAAATGCCACGCCGGACCAAAGCCTTGCAGGATAATGATCATGATGCAGGTGAAGGCGATCTGAGACACCAGCGCGGCCGTGACAAGGCGGCGCATTCCCAGCCGCATCACCAGTTTCGCATTCAGGAAACCGGACACACCGGAAATCAGGGCTGCCATGCCAAACCAGAAGGGAAAGCTCTCGGCGCGGCCAAAACCTTGGTCATAAATTGGCTGGACCGACATGATCATGGCAAACAAAGAGGACATGCAGAACCCTTGTGCCGGGATCGACAATCGGGTCACGGGGTGAGAGTACATTTCGCCCATCGCGCTTTGAATAGAGGCCCAGCGAAATGGCCGGCGGTTTGCCTGAGCCAAAGTTTCAGGCATGCGTGTCGCCATCCAAATGGACGAAACCAAAGCAAAAATTGCGAAGGCCCAGAAGATCGAAGTCCAGCCGGCGAAGGCGATAAGATAGGCGCCCATCAGGGGAGCAATGGCCGGAACCAGGGTGAAAATGATCATCACAAACGAGATCGTCCGCGCCATTTCACGACCCGCATAAAGATCCCGCAGGATGGCAAGCGACACAACACGCGGTCCAGCAGCGCCGAGACCCTGAACAAGACGTGCGGCCAGCATGATTTCGAGGCTTTCGGAAAAGGCGCCGACCATCGAGGCCACCGCATAAACGCCAGCGCCCCAGAGCATGACCGGTTTGCGACCAAATCTATCCGACAACGGACCAGTGAACAGTGTGCCGAGCCCCATCCCAAGCACAAAGCTTGCGACCACGAGCTGTTCCAGATTGTCCCGTCCAGGTGCGAGTTCTTCAGCAATGGCTGGCAACGCTGGGAGCATCGCATCAATTGAGAACGCAACGGTGGCCGTCAACATCGCCATGAGGGCGATGATTTCATATCGATGGGGTAGGGATGGCATGGTGACCTCTAATTGAGACACATCTGCCTAACAGCGTTTGGGGCCTTTGAACAGGTCTTTGCAGCTGCAACAGTTGCAGCATGCGCAACTTAAACGCACAGTCTATCTGCATTACTGCGCAGATTTACGATCTGGCGCTTCATCTTCGTTTGCAGGTTTCGGCTCTGGTTCTGGTTCGCCGCCCAGATGAGCGGCAAGCCAATTGGTGTGTTCTTCACGCTTTCGCATGGCAAAATGGCCGAACTGTTGCACCGCGACGGCAAAAATACCCAGGCCCACCATGATAAAGATGGTGGTGCCAATTTTGCCGACAACAGTCACCGGCACCAGTTTGCCGTAGCCCACAGTAGACAGGGTGACGACCGTGAAAAAATACGCATCAACCCACGACCATCCTTCGACATAACGAAAGAAGATAGTGCCAGACAATATGATGGTGGCCAATGATCCTAAGATCGTGGCGATGCGCAGAGCGTTCATGCGTTTGGGTCCGCGCCCTGGCGCAGCTCTTCGATGACCTTCGACCAAAGCTCAGGAGGTTGAGCGCCAGGAACAGCATGTTGGCCTGCGACAATAAAGGTGGGAACTGAATTGATGCCCATGCCGCGCGCTGATGCGTCACGCTCGACAATATCGCGTTTGTCTTCGTCAGTTTTTAGAAGACGCAATACCATGCTGGCATCCATACCGGCACCATCCGCGATATCTGCCAGCACTTCGTGACTACCAATATCGCGACCATCCACGAAATAGGCTTTGAACAGGCCCGAGACCACACGTGTCTGCGCCTCTTCGATCCCAGCCCAATGTATCAGACGGTGGGCATCAACGGTGTTAGGCGTGGTTTTGATATCGTCCAAATTCATAGCAAGGCCAGCGGCTTCCGCATGTTGATGCACAGGCATATAGGCGTCTACAGCTTCTTTTTTGCCACCAAATTTGCCTTCAAGATAGGCACGACGGTCCATCCCCTCGGCAGGCATCGCCGGATTGAGCATAAAGGGGAGCCAGCGGATCTGGAATGTGTGGTCCGGATTGGCTTCCAAAGCGCGGTCCAGATGTGATTTGCCGATATAGCACCAGGGGCAAATCGGATCAGAAAAGATATCAAGTTGGATCATGTCACGTCCTCTTTGCCTGTCTCATAGCAGTGGATTACCCAGAATGCGACGGATGGCACCTTATTTCGGTGATGGAAACTGGTTTTTCAACGCGGAACGAAGAAGTTTACCATTGGGATTGCGCGGGAGCTTATCCACCCGAATGAAGGTACGAGGGCACTTGTACCGGGCAAGCCGTTCCTGTGCCGCAGTTTTTAGCCGTTCTTCATCCAAGGCTGCAGCAGAGGTGTAGAAACATGCGATGATACGGACATCTTCTTTGATTGCGATGTCTGTCACGGCAAGCTCGCTTATTCCTGCAAGTCCCGTTAGTGAGGCTTCTATCTCGAGCGGTGACACGCGGAACCCGCCGGCATTCATCATGTCGTCATTCCGTCCAAGATAGGTGATGGCATCGCAGTCTGACATGCTGGCGCGATCTCCGGTTAGAAACCACTCCCCATGAAATTTGGCTTGGGTAGCTTCGGGAGCACCCACATATCCGATCATCAGGCCTGGATCGGATTTGTGCACCGCAATTGTGCCTTCTTCGCCACGCGCCACAGGGCGGCCGGTGTCGCCCACAATCGCAATGTGCCGCCCGGATTGTGGGTGACCTAAAGTTCCGGGGGTATGCGGGTGCGTGGGAGACGATGAAATAAAAGTCGAACACTCAGAGAGGCCATAGGCTTCGTAAATTTCACCTTTCGTGGACGCGCGCCAAGCATTTCGGATCGATTGAGAGAGTTTTTCACCCGCGGCAAGACCATGCCTCAGCGCCGGTAGGTCGGGCAGGTCAGACTTTAGCATCTGTCGATAAACGCCCGGTGCGGCCGCAAAAAGACTTGCGTCATATTGCGCAAGAAGTTTCCCAAGCTCAGACGGATCTGTGTCCGCCGCTGGGATCAAGGCCGTCGCGCCTTTGGTCCAAGGATCCATCAGACCTGTACCGAGAGTGAAGGTCCAATTGAAGGCCCCGGCGTGTAACAGGCGATCGTCTGGGCACAAACCGTACCAGCCCTCCATCATCATCTGGCGTGCCCAAATCGCGCGATGGGCGTGGCCCACGGCGCGTGGGATACCTGATGTTCCGGATGTGTAGATGATGTAGGCCAGACGATTGGGGTCACCCAAATCCCAATCCGAGGGTGGAAGGCTGCGCCACTCAAGCGCCTGTTCCGTCGACAGCAATGTAACATCTGTTTCGGGGCAGCTGACGTCCGGCGCGCGTAAAATGGCTTTGGGATGAAGGGTGTCGACGATCTTGTTCACCTCACTTTTGGTGAGCTGGGACGATGTCGGCACGGGAATAATCCCGGCTGCGATAGCACCAAGATAGATGATAGGGAAGTCGACCGTGTTCCCAACCCGCATCACGAGAATGTCGCCGGGTGTCAGGCCACTTGCCAACAGACCGGTGGCTGTCCCGCGCACGGCTTTGATCAACTCTGCATAGGTCCAGACCTCAGAATCGGTTTTAGAAACGACGACCAAAGCCTGTTTGTCAGGTGTGCGTTCCCCCGCAGCCAGCACATGGGCCGCGAGGTTGAAAGGAGCGGGACAGGGCGCGGATGCACCTTTGTTAAACAGAGAAACCATAGCTTTGGATTAGGCCTCTGGTGCGCGCTGTGCAAGTCCCCGACTTGATTGCTTGCCTGTGGACACTTATAGCAAGGTCCCATGACCCAAGATCCCAAATCCCTTATTCGCATCGCTCGTGAAAACGGTGAAGATGAAAGCGTTGAGCCATTAGATCTGGGGCAGCGCGTCCGAGATCTTCGTAAAGAGCTGGACTGGACTCTGGAACAGGCCGCTAAACAGGCCGGTCTGGCGCGGTCGACCCTGTCGAAAATCGAAAACGGCCAGATGTCCCCCACCTATGACGCGCTGAAAAAGCTGGCGGTTGGGTTGCAGATATCCGTGCCGCAGCTTTTCACGCCGCCTCAGCAGGAAAAAGTGAACGGCCGTATGGCAATCACGCGATCAGATGAGGGGCAAAAGCACGCGACAGCAACTTATGAGCATGTGTTGTTGGGTGAAAATCTCACGCGCAAGAAGATGCTGCCGTATCGGGCGCGGGTGCGGGCGCGGGATATGGCAGAGTTCGACGGTTGGGTGCGCCATGACGGCGAAGAGTTTCTCTATGTTCTGACAGGTGTTGTACGCCTTTACACCGAATTCTATGAGCCGGTGGAAATGAAGCGCGGCGACAGCGCCTATTATGACGCCACCATGGGGCACAATGTCGTGTCATTGTCTCAGGAAGACGCGACCATTCTCTGGGTCACGTCCCTAGCATAACATGTCGCCCTAAGGGCTTGAGCTAGCACACAGCTTGTATTGAAAATGTGTTAATCAAAGAAAAGCCCCGCCAGATTGGCGGGGCTTTCTGTTTTACTTTTCAGGTAGAAGCCCGCGAGGGCTAAACCTGAGCACGATCAACAAGATCAAACCCATTGTCAGCAAACGCATATGTTGCACGCTGTCGAGCAGGTGTTCCTTAAGTGCGGATCCGTCTGCCATGCCTGCGGTGAGAATGTTCATCAGGCCCTGGCCCAGAGGTTCAACCTGAACCCAGAGGAACCAGATGATCATGCCGCCAAGAATGGCGCCCATGTTGTTACCGGACCCACCAACAATCACCATCACCCAGATCAGGAAGGTGTAGCGCAGCGGCTGATAGCTCGACGGGGTAAGCTGACCATCAAGAGTGGTCATCATCGCGCCTGCGACACCACAGATTGCCGAACCTAGGATAAACACCTGCAAGTGGCGGAAGGTGACATCTTTACCCATAGCGCGGGCCGAGACTTCGTTGTCACGGATAGCGCGCATCATGCGGCCCCATGGCGATTTAAGCGCAAGCTGGGCCAGCACCAGAACGATCACCAGAACAATCGCAAAGAGCAGTGAATAGCTGAGCTTAACGTACAGAGTTGATGCCGTGGTGGCATCCAAACCGTAACCCGCAGCCGCCTCAACAAATCCGGGATCGTTTTGCAGATCGATTTCACGCGCCACCGGACGGGGCAGGCCGATCACGTTTTTCACACCACGGGCAAGCCAGTCTTCGTTTTTCATGATGGCGATGATGATCTCAGAGATGCCAAGCGTTGCGATTGCAAGGTAATCTGAGCGCAGACCCAATGCTGTCTTGCCAATGATCCAGGCACCGCCAGCGGCAAGAAGACCACCTATAGGCCAAGCAAAGAGCACTGGTAGTCCAAGACCACCGAGATACCCGCTCACAGCAGGGTTCACGGCTTCAATCGCAGCAACGCCGGGGTCACGGACCATACGATAGAGGATAAGCCCGCCAATCAGAACCACAGCCACGAGCCATGCCTTGCGAAAGTTCCGCCAGATATAGGCCGATGCCGCAACTGTGGCCGCAATGATCACCAAGGCGCTGATGGCCCGAAGACCACCGGCAGACCAGGCTTCTTGAACTGGGGGCATCGAAGTCAGGACAACCCCGAGACCGCCCAGAGCCACAAAGCCCATGACGCCAACATTGAACAGGCCCGCGATACCCCACTGAAGGTTTACCCCCAGAGCCATGACCGCACTGACAAGCCCCATGTTGAGGATCAAAAGCGCCGAGTTCCAGCTTTGAACCATGCCGGTGCCAATGATCAGAACCGCAACGAAAGCAAAGAGAAAGAGCGTTTTAACAGACTGGGTCATACCGATTTCCCCTTAAACAGGCCGGTCGGTTTGAACAGCAGGACAATCACGAGAATCATAAAGCTGACGGCGAATTTGTAGTCAGTGGCCAGAAGCTGAACCAAGCTATCGGGTTCGAGGTTTTCCGGCAGCAGGTAGCGCAACACTTTTTTCCAAGCATAGGTGATGCCGACCTCTGAGAAGGCAATGACAAAACCGCCCGCGATGGCACCCACGGGGCTGCCCAAGCCTCCGACAATCGCGGCCGCGAAGATTGGAAGAAGGAGCTGGAAGTAGGTGAACGGCTTATAGCTTTTGTCGAGACCATAGAGCGTACCTGCGATCACGATCAGAGCCGAGACGATCAGCCAAGTCACCATCACAACTCGTTCGGGGTTGATGCCCGATAGGAGTGCCAAATCTTCGTTGTCCGAAAACGCGCGCATGGATTTGCCTGTGCGTGTTTTGTTCAAAAACCAGAACAAAAAGATCACAACGATCACCGCAGTCAGAATGGTCAGACCCTGCGTGGTTTTGAAGGCAAGACCTTCACGCAACCCGGTAAGCGTCTTGAATTCGCGCGCAGAAATGATGAAGCGGTCACCATCGGCAAAGCGCTGTTCATCGGCGCCAAGGATCAGGCGGGTGATGCCGTTATAAACAAACATAACCCCGATCGAGACCATCACGATGATCACCGGTTTGGCCTTTTGGCGGCGGTAAAACTTGTAGATCACCTTATCGGTTCCCAGAACCAACAGGGCGGTGACCGCGATGCCGAAGGGAATGGCCAAAAGCGCGGTTGGCAATGGCCCAAGCGAGATGCCCATGGACTGGAACATCCAGGTGAAGATGACAACGGTCATTGTCCCAAAGGCCATGGTGTCGCCATGGGCAAAGTTTGAGAACCGCAAAATACCGTACACAAGCGTAACCCCAAGCGCACCCAGAGCCAGCTGGCTGCCATAGGCGAGGGCAGGGATCAGAACAAAGTTGGAAAGCGCCACAATGGCGTTCAGGAAATCCATATCACTTTCTCTCCAGTGATTTGGCGGCAATACAGACCGCCTGGCTGGGCACTTGGCCCTGCTGGAACAGGTTCAAGGTACGCATCATCATCCTCCCAGGAAGCTGGCGCGCACTTCTGGATCTGCCAAAAGCTGTTTTCCGGTGCCCGTGTGGCCATTACGGCCCTGCACCAGAACATAGGCTTTGTCAGCGATCTCAAGTGCCTGCTTGGCGTTCTGCTCAACCATCAAAATGGAAATCCCCGTCCGGGCCACCTCGATAATGCGGTCGAACAATTCATCCATAACAATTGGCGACACACCCGCAGTGGGTTCATCGAGCAGAAGAACTTTAGGTTGGGTCATCAAGGCGCGCCCGACGGCCACCTGTTGACGTTGCCCACCTGAGAGTTCTCCGGCAGCCTGATGGCGTTTTTCGCGCAGAATTGGGAACAATTCGTACACTTGCTCCATGGTCGAGCGAAAATCATCGGTCCGAATAAAGGCACCCATTTCGAGGTTTTCTTCGACGGACATCGAGGTGAAAATGTTGCTCGTCTGCGGAACAAAACCCATACCTTTGCCTACTCGGGCTTGAGGTGTGAGTTTGGTGATGTCTTCACCATCAAGGATCACATGACCTTCACGCAGGTTCAACATCCCAAAGGTGGCCTTCATGGCAGTGGATTTGCCTGCACCGTTTGGGCCAACAATGACAGCAATTTCACCTTTTTCGACCGCAATGGTACAGTCGTGCAGAATATCGGGGCCGGATTTCCCATAGCCGCCGGTCATATGCGAGCCGATCAGAAAGGGTTCACCGGGAGCAGGATGGGTTGCGCCGCTTTTCGCAGTGGTGTCCAAGGTGCCCGCTCCGTTTGGGTTGCCCAGCGAGAGGTCTTTGTTGCCGTGATCGTCCTGATACGGATTGTCACCCATCACGAGGCCTCCTTGTTTTTCAGGCCGGTGCCCAGGTATGCTTCGATCACCTGTTCGTTGGCTTTGATCTCGTCCAGCGTACCTTCGGCAAGCTTTTTGCCCTCGGCCATGACAATCACCGGATCACAAAGTTTCCCAATGAAATCCATGTCATGCTCGATGACGCAGAAGGTGTAGTCACGTTCTTTGTTCAACCGGATGATTGCATCGGCGATGGTCATCAGAAGGGTGCGGTTTACACCGGCGCCGACCTCGTCCAGAAACACGATCTTGGCGTCGACCATCATGGTGCGGCCAAGCTCAAGCAGTTTCTTTTGTCCGCCCGAGATGGCGGCGGCCGGGTGATCGGCCAGATGTTCGACGGTCAGGAACTCCAAAACCTCATCGGCTTTGGCCCTTAGCGCGCGTTCTTCATCTGCAATACGTTTGCGCCCGAACCATGTGTTCCAGAGTTTTTCGCCGTGTTGACCGCCGGGCACCATCATCAGATTTTCACGACAGCTCATCGAGCCGAATTCATGTGCAATCTGAAAAGTGCGCAGCAAACCTTTGTGAAACAGCTCATGTGGCGGCAGGCCGGTGATATCTTCACCATCCATAAAGACGCGGCCCGAGGTGGGCGGCAATGCACCAGCGATAACGTTGAACAGCGTGGTCTTGCCCGCGCCATTGGGCCCAACCAGCCCTGTGATTGAGCCTTTGGCGATCTCAAGCGATGCACCATCAACAGCCCGGAAACCGCCAAAGTGGCGGTGAAGGTTTTCCACCCGGATCAAGATGTCCCCCTGGGGCCATTAGCTGGCCCTCTCCAAATATGGCAACAGCCCGAGGATCGGATCGATCTCGGGCTGTGCCTGATTTCACAGATGTCGATTACTTAAAGTCGACAGTGTTGAATGCGCCACCTTTGATGTCGTAGTGACGATAGGTGCCCGCGGCCTCGCCGGGGCCAATCAGTTCAACACCGGTCGCGCCGACATAGTCAACGGCACCACCCGACGCGAGAATATCAAGCGCCTTGCCAAGCTCACCTGGCAGGATTGGCTCACCTGGTGCGTTTGCAACGTCCAGAAGGTTTGCCGCAACAGTGGCGGAATCCGCTTTGCCGCCCGCGGCCATCGCCAAAACGATCAGAGCGGCTGCGTCATAGCTTTCACGTGTGAACGAGCTTTCGCCGTTAATGCCAGCGTCTGCAGTGATTTTTGCGAATGCGTCTGCACCTTCACCCTGGCTCCAAGGAACGGCACCAAACGAGCCTTCCATGTCTGCGCCAAGCTCAGCAACCAGTGCGTCACCATACATGCCGTCGCCGAGCATGAATGTGTCAAATGCGCCGGTGTCCAGTGCGGCCTGGATCACG
This sequence comes from Pelagimonas sp., assembly GCA_049116335.1. Lineage (GTDB taxonomy): Bacteria > Pseudomonadota > Alphaproteobacteria > Rhodobacterales > Rhodobacteraceae > CANMIH01. The sequence continues at coordinate 59,145 of JAGDYZ010000022.1, forward strand.
CCTTTTCCGCCCGAATCCGAGTAGCCCAGAACAACCAGAAGATCGCCACCGGCCGAGGCCAATGCGCCAACTTCAGCGGCATAGTCCGCTTTGTTGTCTTCATGTGGTGCGTTCAGAGTGACGGTGCCGCCATTGGCTTCGAACGATGCAATGAAGCTGTCCGAAAGACCTTTGCCGTAGTCGTTGTTGGTGTAGGTCACAGCAACTTCCGAGATGCCGCGATCCTGCAGCAGACCGGCCAGAACGGCACCCTGACGTGCATCCGACGGTGCGGTACGGAAGAACAGGCCGTTGTCTTCTGCGGTGGTCAGAGCAGGCGAAGTTGCCGAAGGCGATACCATGGCGATGCCGTTAGGCACAGCAACGTTCGACAGGATTGCGCCGGTCACGCCCGAGCAGTCAGCGCCCATGATGGCCGCGACACCGTCAGTGGTGATCAGACGTTCTGCCGCTGCCGAAGCTGCAGCCGCGTCAACGCAGGTCGAATCCGCGCGTACCGACGTCAGGGTTTTGCCACCCATGAACTTGCCGGAGGCGTTGATTTCGTTCAGAGCGAGCTCAGCACTGTCCGCCATATGGGGGGTCAGTGTTTCGATCGGTCCAGTAAAGCCCAAAATCATGCCGATTTTGACGTCTTCAGCTGCAACAGCACCCGCAGTCAATGCGGTTGCGGCGGTCGCAAGAAGCAGTTTTTTCATTATCTCAACTCCCTTGTTGGGTTTTCCCGGATGTGAGCCTATGCGGCGATTTCCGAAAATAAAAGGGCAATTGGCACGTATTGTCACAGTGGTCTAGGCTGGTTTTAGGTTTTGCACAGGATAAATCCGGTTCGGGGTGAATTATGAAATATGCTTTCATTGTAGCGGGGCTGTCCGCACTTTTTGTACATGCGGCAAAAGCAGATAAGGTTTCGACCGTATCTGGAATGTTGGACATTTTTCCAGTTGTCGAAGATTTGGATACCCCTTGGGCCTTTGGATTTCTTCCAGATGCCGCGATTCTGATCACCGAACGGGACGGTCGTCTTCTTTGGGTCCAGGGAGATCGGCGTCACAAAGTTGCGGGTCTCCCCAAAGTGGATGCAGACGGGCAGGGAGGATTGTTGGATGTGCTGGTGCCCCGCGATTTTGCCACGACGCGTGAGATATTTCTGACCTATTCGAAACAACAGGGCGTCTTTGGGTCGGGCACTGCAGTGTTTCGAGCAACTTTGAGCAAAGACGGCCGGCGACTGACCCGAGGGCGAACAATATTCGAGATCAAGCGAGGCTCGCGTGGGGGGCGCCATTTTGGATCTCGGCTGATCGAGGCGCGTGATGGAACCCTGTTTGTGACCATTGGCGATCGCGGGGATCGGCCAGAAGCTCAAAACCTGAATTCTCATAATGGCAGCGTGTTGCGCATCACCAAAGAGGGGCAGCCCGCGCCGGGAAACCCGTTTTTAGGGCAGGGTCTGCCGGAAATCTGGAGTTTTGGGCACAGAAACCCGCAAGGCGCGGCATTGGATCTAAAGGGTCAGCTCTGGATCAACGAACATGGCGCTCGTGGCGGCGACGAGGTGAACCGGGTGCGGAAAGGTCGGAACTATGGCTGGCCGGTTATTGCCTATGGAAGGCACTATAGCGGTGCTAAAATTGGAGAAGGCTCTGAAAAAGAAGGGTTAGAACAACCAGAATTTTACTGGGACCCGTCCATAGCCCCCTCAGGGATGACGTTCTATGACGGTGATATAGCGGAATGGCGCGGTGATGCTTTTGTTGGGTCGTTGAAATTTGACTACATCTCGCGTTTGTCAGGCACACCGCTGAAAGAAGTCGAACAAATTCAAGCGCCTGAAACCGCCCGTGTGCGTGACGTCCGACAGGGGCCGGACGGCGCATTGTGGTTTCTCAGCGTTGGCAACGACGCGCTCTACAGAATTGCGCCGCACAACTCCAATTAGACGTCAGACAGACAATCGCTGCGCATGAGCCCCACGTTCCCGATAGGGCGTGGTCTCATAATGAGCGCGGTAGCATTTGGAGAAATGCGACGGAGACGCAAAGCCGCAGGCCAGAGCCACATTGATCACGCTCATATCCGTCTGCATCAACAGGTTACGCGCCTTCTGGAGGCGCAGTTCCATGTAGTAACGCTTGGGGGACCGGTTCAAATAGCGACGGAACAGGCGCTCAAGCTGACGCGTCGACATGCCAACTTCTTTGGCAAGGATCGACGGGCTGATCGGTTCTTCGATGTTGGATTCCATCATCTGAATGACCATGCTCAGCTTGGGGTGACGCACGCCAATGCGCGTCGGCACCGAAAGCCGCTGAGTGTCCTGATCGGTACGGATCGAGGAATAGATCTGCTGATCGGCGACGGCATTCGCCAGTTCTTCGCCATGGTCGTTTGCAATGATCTGCAAAAACAGGTCAATCGAAGAGGTGCCACCAGCTGTTGAGAGACGATTCCCATCAATGGTGAAAACCGACTTTGTCAGCTCAACTTCAAGGAACTCCTCAGAAAAACTATCTTGGTTTTCCCAATGAATCGTAGCCTTTTTGTTATCGAGAAGGCCAGCTTTGGCCAGACAATAGGAGGCCGTGCACAATCCGCCCACCGGCCCGCCTTTGCGGGATTCGCGGCGCAGCCAGCTCAGCAACCGCTTGGACGTCACATCCGTGATATGCGCGCCGCCCACCAACATGATGGTGTCATCCCGGTGAATTTCATCCAGCTCGCCATCGACCTGAAACCCGGTGCCGGTCGAACAATGTACGATGTCACCAGATTCGCCCCACAAACGCCATTCATACAGCGTTTTGTTTGCCATACGATTGGCCAGGCGCAGACAGTCAATCGCTGCTGCAAAGGACAACATCGTAAAATTGTCCAGAAGTACAAAAACAAAGCGCCGCGTTTTCGCGGGGGCGGTGTCGACCTTGTTGATCGGACGCTCGGTTTTTGGGTGCATTGGCAGCTTCCTTCATGAGACTCAGGTGGCCATGTTTCGTTTGGTGCCGTTCAGATGGTCAGAACGGATCGGAGGCGTCAAGACGTCTCGTGTCAATCGTAGGCTGGTCAGCCTTTTTAGGATTGTCTATAGAGCGAGTGTTAACGCTGACGAGGATAGGCTGATATTACCATGACACAGTGGCAAAAGTCGAATTGGCGGGCCAAACCCCGCATTCAGATGCCTGATTACACCGATGCCGACGCCTTGCATGCGGTTGAAGGGCAACTTTCCAAATATCCGCCGCTGGTTTTTGCTGGCGAAGCCCGACGCCTCAAACAGGCGCTTGGTGCGGCTGGACGTGGAGAGGCCTTTTTGTTGCAGGGCGGCGATTGCGCCGAATCCTTTGATCAGTTCTCGGCTGATTCGATCCGCGACACGTTTAAAGTCATGCTGCAGATGGCCATGGTTCTGACCTACGGGGCCAAAGTTCCTGTGGTCAAGGTCGGCCGCATGGCGGGTCAGTTCGCCAAACCCCGGTCCGCCCCGACGGAAGTGGTCAATGGTGTCGAGCTGCCAAGCTATCGCGGCGACATTATCAATGATCTGCCTTTTACGGCAGAAGCCCGAATTCCCGATCCCAAGAAAATGCTGCAGGCCTATACGCAGTCTGCCGCCACGCTGAACCTTCTGCGCGCCTTTTCGACCGGTGGTTATGCGGATGTGCATCAGGTGCACCGCTGGACGCTTGATTTTACACAAGGGATTGGCGCTGCGCAGTACCGTGATATGGCCGCCCGTATCAGTGACACGCTTGATTTCATGAGCGCAGCCGGTGTTGATAGCGCCCGTGCGCACACGCTGCAGACCGTCGATTTCTACACCAGCCATGAATCGCTGTTGTTGGAATATGAAGAGGCGTTGACCCGTCAGGATTCCATTTCCGGTGATTGGTTGGCTGGGTCCGGTCACATGATCTGGATTGGCGATCGCACCCGTCAGCCCGACGGCGCCCATGTGGAATTCGCAAGCGGCGTTCTTAACCCGGTGGGTCTGAAGTGTGGTCCGACCACCTCAGCAGAAGATCTCAAGGTTCTGATGAAAAAACTGAACCCCGAAAATGAAGAAGGTAAGTTGACCTTGATTGCCAGATTTGGTGCAGGAAAGGTCGCCGAGCACCTTCCTCGCCTGATTAAGGCGGTTCAGGAAGAAGGCGCCAATGTCACCTGGGTCTGTGATGCGATGCATGGCAACACAATTAAATCGGCAACGGGCTATAAAACCCGGCCGTTTGAATCTGTGCTGCGTGAAGTGCAGGATTTCTTTAGCGTCCACAACGCCGAGGGTTCGATCCCAGGTGGGGTGCACTTCGAAATGACCGGTCTGGATGTCACCGAATGCACCGGTGGTGTACGTGAAGTGACCGAAGAAAACCTGTCTGATCGCTACCACACTGCCTGTGATCCACGTTTGAATGCGTCCCAGTCTCTGGAACTGGCCTTCCTCGTTGCGGAAGAGCTCACCAAACGTCGTGAAAGCAAGTCGGTCGCGGTCAGCGCCTAAAGTTTCAAACATCAAATTCAAAAAGGCCCCGGATTTCTCCGGGGCCTTTTTTGTATCTGCTCGGTGCCGTTCTGTCGGATCTGAGATCTCTTTTGTAGGGGCTCAACGAACAGACGGTCCTCTCACGTATCAGTTTGAAACAGAGTTATCTTTTGTTGTTCGCGTGTTTGAGAGAAAGACAATTTACCTTAGTCTCAAACACGTCGAAAATTTTAATCATTGGATACAATAAGGCGCAGATGTCCGCGGGTTTGCGGGGCCTTTTTCGCAGGCGTTTTCACCTGATTGTTGATCCCGGGCACGGGTTTAACAGGCGTAGCATCCACACTATTGGATTTGATCATGTCGCGCAGGCTCCGCAGAGGTTTGACCTCCGGGGCAGGTTCCTTGGCAATGGGAGCAGGGCGACGGGCAATGACACCGGGCTGAAGCGCAGGTGTGATATCAATGTTTGTCACGGTAAAGCGACGCGGGGTCCGGCCCACGCGGCCATTGGTGACAATTGCACCCAATGCACGCGACAGGTCACCGAAATCTGACCGCAGAGGCATCAGGATCATGTGGCCTTCGAGATCAGGCTTGCCAAATCCACCCTCGGCGCGCAGTTCCAGGCGGATGATCGCGGGGTCAGCAAAAAGACGCGACACAGCCTGACCAAACCGATCACGATCCGCCGGAGCAATCAGGCTCGACAGCGGCATACCTGCGATCTGCATTCCCATAAGATCCGAGAGATGTGACCCGGCGACGCGAATTTTTGCCATGGACGGCGCGATGCGTTCCATCAAAAAGGCGTTTTCTAGAGAATCTTCGATCCCGCGCGGATCAACCTGGCTGCGCATCGGTACTTGGTCTTTGTCGCAGAGCCCATGCCAATAGGCTTCGACATTGCGCAGGGGTGCCATCCGACGTTGTTTTTCGTGTTGATTCATCGAAAGAATATCCCGACCGTTACCACCATTCCCAAGCATTTTGTCGCTCCTGTTGTGCGCTTGACCAAAGGCCCCACTTCCTAAAGTCTGCGTAATCTCTGTTACTGAACTCTTAATATCACGGGATGTATGGGATTTCGCTCAAATTGTGTTTAAAGGGTTAACGTAACCTTCAGGTCGCTTGCGTCATGCGAATTGGGGCGCTAGGCCCGATCTAAAGCTATGCAGGAGACGACAATGCGGCAGTCGATGACGGGGTTTGCCAGTGTGCAGGGCGCGGGTCTCGGGTTCACCTGGACCTGGGAAATGCGCGGTGTGAATGGCAAAGGATTGGACCTGAGACTGCGCGTGCCCGATTGGATCGAAGGCTTGGAAGCCACGCTACGTGCCCGCCTGTCCAAAGCGCTGACACGTGGCAATCTTCAGGTCTCACTCCGCGTGTCTTCGGATGGCGCCGAAGGTCAGCTGCGTCTGGATGAAACTCAGCTCGCCACGGTGCTTCAGGCGATGGCCATGATAGAAGAGCGGGCCATGTCAGCTGGCGTATCTTTGGCCCCTTCAACATCATCGGATATTGTTGCCCTGCGGGGTGTTTTGACCACAGAAGCCGGTGAGGTTGATCAGGCTGAGCTGCGCAAAGCCATTCTTGCGGATTTCGAAGCTGCTTTGGTAAGCTTCGTCGACATGCGCAAAACCGAAGGACAAAACCTGCAAGAGATCTTGGCACGCCAAATGGCGGAGATCAAAGATCTGGTCACACAGGCAGAAGGCGCAATAGCCGATCGAAATTCAGGTCAGTCAGAACGACTACGCAGTCAGTTGGCGCGCGTCATGGAAAATGTCGATACGTTTGATGAAGGCCGCCTAGCGCAGGAACTGGCGCTTATCGCGGTGAAATCTGATGTCACCGAAGAAATCGACCGATTGCACAGTCACGTTGCAGCTGTTGAGGATCTGTTGGCAACAGAGGGGGCAGTGGGACGAAAACTCGATTTTCTGATGCAGGAATTTAACCGTGAGGCCAATACGTTGTGCTCAAAATCCGGCGATGCGACGTTGACACAGGTCGGGCTTGCGCTCAAGACCGTCATCGACCAGTTGCGCGAGCAAGTTCAGAATGTGGAGTAAGCCATGACCAGACGCGGTCTATTGATCATCCTGTCGTCGCCATCCGGCGCCGGTAAATCCACCCTGTCTCGGCGGCTGTTGGATTGGGATCCCAGTCTGAGTTTTTCGGTCTCGGCCACGACACGGGCGCCGCGTCCGGGTGAGATCGATGGCGAGCACTATCATTTCCTTGAAGAAGATCAGTTCAAGAAACAGGTCTCGGAAGAGGGGATGCTTGAGCATGCCCACGTCTTTGGCAACTTCTATGGCTCGCCCAAGGGCCCTGTTGAGGATGCCATTTCAGAGGGGCGAGATGTTATCTTTGACATTGACTGGCAGGGCGCTCAGCAAATCGTGAATTCGTCACTTGGGCCAAGCACCTTGTCGATTTTCATTCTTCCGCCATCGATCACCGAGCTGCGCCGCCGTTTGATTTCGCGCGGACAGGATGCCGATGATGTGATCTCGAAACGGATGCAGAAAAGCTGGGATGAGATCAGCCACTGGGGCAGCTATGACTATGTGCTGGTCAATGATGATCTGGACCAGACCTTCGAGAAGCTGAAAACCATTGTCACCGCGACGCGTCTGCGCCGGTTGCAACAGCCGGGCATGGTGGAACATGTGCGCGGATTGCATGCGGAATTTGAGGAGCTGTCATGACGCTTTATGCTTTGGACTATATTGCGCCACAGGTGCATGAGACCGCCTGGATTGCGCCGGATGCCAATGTGATTGGCAATGTTGTGCTGGAAGACGCTACTTCGATTTGGTTCGGCTGCACTCTGCGCGGGGACAACGAAGAGATCCGGGTTGGGTCAGGCAGCAACGTTCAGGAGAACTGTGTGTTTCACACCGATCCGGGCTGTCCTCTCCAAATCGGCGCGGGATGTACCATTGGACATAAGGTGACGCTACATGGCTGTATCATCGGTGAGAATTCGTTGATTGGGATGGGCGCCACCATTTTGAACGGGGCCAAGATCGGCAAAAACTGTCTGATTGGTGCCGGGGCTTTGATCACGGAAAATAAGGTGATCCCGGATGGCTCTTTGGTGATGGGCGCGCCTGGGAAAGTTGTGCGGCAGCTTGATGAGGCCGCCATTGACGGGTTGAAACGTTCGGCGCTGCATTACCAAGAGAACGCGCGGCGGTTCTCAAAGGGATTGCGGGCCATGTAAGCGCGGGGCGCTGCCCCCGATCGCCCAGGGCGATCTCCCCCGGAGTATTTTTGAAAAGAAGAAGCCCGGTGCCGATGCGTGAAGATAGAGCGATGGGTGCGGGCCTGAGGAGGATGAGCAATGAAAAAGACATTGATGCGGCCGGAAGCCCTGAGGGAAGGTATTTCGGCGCCCGTTGCGACCCCGATTATGCCGTCGGTGGTCTATGCCTCGGTGTCACCGGATCGGTTGGATGATCAATATGAAGGTCGGGCCGAGGGCTATACCTATGCTCGCGAGGGACATCCCAATGCAGATGTGTTGGCCCGGCGCATCGATGCGCTTGAGGGGATGGAAGGTGGTATTCTTCTGGGGTCAGGCATGGCGGCGGTCAGTGCCGTTCTGATGGGTCTGTGCCAGTCCGGAGATCACGTGATTGGGGGCAACCAGCTGTATGGCCGGTCGTTGCGCCTGATGAACGAAGACCTGCCGCGTTTTGGCATTGAAACCACATTGGTCGACGCCGGGGATGCGCAGGCCTTTGCGGAGGCGATACAACCCAACACCAAGCTTGCCTTGATCGAAGTTGTGTCTAACCCGACCATCCGCATTGCGGATCTGGATGGCATTGCCGAGGTCTGCAAAGCCAAAGGCGTGCTTTTGGTGGTCGACAACACCTTTACCACACCGCAGGCCCTGAAACCCATCGAACATGGTGCCGACATTGTGTTGCACTCGGTGACCAAGCTTTTGGCAGGCCATTCGGATGCAACCTTGGGCTGGGTCTGTGCCAAGGACCCTGAGTTGAATGATAAGATGCGTGTCTTTGCCGTGACCGCCGGTTTCACCCCAAGCCCGTTTGACTGCTGGCTGGCTGAGCGTGGGTTGGCAACCTTCCCGCTGCGCTTTGCGCAGGCGCAGGCAACCGCGCAGCGTCTGGCCGATCATCTTGCCACCCAACCCGGTGTAAAGCGCGTGATCTATCCGACGCGCCCCGATCATCCCGAAGCCGCACGGGCGCAGAGCCTGTTGCATGGGCAGGGCGCCAATATGGTCAGCTTTGAAATCGAAGGGGGCCGGGCCGCGGCAAATGCCATGACACAGGGCGCCTCAGACATCGCCTTTGCTCCGACTTTGGGGGATGTTGGCACGACCCTTTCCCACCCGCCATCGTCGTCCCACCGGGCCATGACAGCAGAAGACCGGGCAGCCATGGGGATCAGCGAGGGGTTCTTCCGGGTTTCTGTTGGCTTGGAAGATCCCGACGCCCTGATCTCGGCGTTTGACAAAGGCCTTGAGGCCGCACGGAAGGTGTAGGGACATGCGCGGTGATGCAGAGGAGTTTGTAGCGGCGGTGCCGCTGCCATCGGTACTGATCCGTCGGGATGAACGCATTCAGGCGGCAAATGAAACAGCCCTGTCTCTGTTTGGTCAGGCCATTCGTGGCCGACACTTTATCACCGCGCTGCGCCAACCCAATCTTTTGGACACTATCGAAGCCTGCTTGCGTGATCCCAAGGCGCGCGAATGCGAATATCTCACAAGTGACGGCCGGCAGGACACAACTTATAAAGTGACAGTTCGCCCTGTGTCGTTAGACGACGGACCGGGCGTGTTGGTGTGTTTTGAAGATATGACCTCGCAAGAGCAGGTCAGCCAAATGAGGCGCGACTTTGTGGCCAATGTCAGCCACGAGTTAAAAACGCCTCTCACGGCCGTGATTGGTTTTATTGAAACCATCCGCGGTCCTGCCAAAAATGATCCCGCAGCGCAGGAGCGTTTCCTGACCATTATGGAAAATGAAGCGCATCGGATGAACCGACTTGTCGGGGATCTTCTCTCGCTCAGCCGGGTCGAAGCGGAAGAGCGCGTGCGACCGACCACAAGCGTCAACCCTGCGCAGTTGATTCAGAGCACCGTCGACGGTCTGGAGCGCCTGATGCAAGAAACAGGGGTCTCGGTGGCAGTGGATCTGCCTGACACGGATTTCGAAATTCGTGGCGATGCGGATCAATTGCGCCAGGTTCTGAACAATCTCACGGAGAACGCCGTGAAATACGCAGGGCAGGGGGCCTCGGTCAAAGTCTCCCTGTCTTTGCCAAACTACGAGGCGAGATTGCGCTGCGAGGGAATCCGGATCAAGGTGTCAGATACAGGTCAGGGGATTGACCCGCTGCATCTGCCGCGTCTGACCGAGCGGTTTTATCGCGTCGACAGCCACCGGTCACGGGAGATGGGCGGCACTGGCCTTGGGCTTGCAATTGTGAAGCACATCGTCAACCGGCACCGGGGACGGATGCGGATCAAAAGCAAGCTTGGTGAAGGCACAAAGTTTACGGTGATTTTGCCGTCAGAGTGAGCGCGGCAAATGTAACAGATGTCTTTACAGGGCGCGTGCCGTGGCTGTCCAAGCTGTCACATTCCATTGAAATGGCGCGGCTGCGACCGCCACCGGAGCATGGAATCACGAATCGTTGGTCCTAAAACACAACCTAGACAGGTGGCAGTTGCTGTCTAGGCGACAGGAATCTCTTGTTAACTTTCAAACCTCTGACTGAGGTGGCTAAAAAGATCCGCCGGTGCGATCGGGAATTCGATCAATTTTTCTCATAAAAACAGGGGCTCTGCGGATTGAATGGAAGGAAGGCGTTCGGTCGTCATAAAAGCGTTACACACTTGTCACAAAAGCATCGTCACTGACCCTTAGCCACTGCCCCGGAGATCATCGAAGTGATGATCAAGATCCGATAACTCAGGAGCTTCTAATGACCGTCAAACTGACCGCTTCCGTACTGGCGATCGCCGCCGTATCTGCAACTTCCGCAATGGCGCGCGACAACGTGCAGGTTGCTGGCTCGTCGACTGTTCTGCCTTACGCCTCGATCGTGGCAGAAGCCTTTGGCGAAAACTTTGACTTCCCGACACCGGTTGTTGAATCGGGCGGTTCCTCAGCTGGCCTGAAGCGCTTTTGTGAAGGCGTTGGCGAAAACACCATCGACGTTGCAAACGCTTCGCGCAAAATCAAAGACAAAGAAATCAAGGCCTGTGCCGAAGCTGGTGTGACCGACATCATCGAAGTGCGCATCGGCTATGATGGCATCGTATTTGCCTCGCAGATCGACGGCCCGGCCTACACCGCATTCCAGCCGATCGACATCTTCAACGCTCTGGGTGCAAAAGTGGTCAAAGACGGTGCACTGGTAGAAAACACCGCCAAGCAGTGGGCTGATTTCAACGCTGATCTGCCAGCAGCAGACATTGCAGCCTTCATCCCGGGCACCAAGCACGGCACCCGTGAAGTTTTCGAAGAAAAAGTGATGGTTGCAGGCTGTAAAGCCGCTGGCGCCTACGACATCTACTTTGCCGAAAACGGTGGCGACAAAAAAGCCGCTAAGAAAGCCTGCTACGAAGTGCGTACCGACGGCGTATCGGTCGACATCGACGGTGATTACACCGAGACCCTTGCACGTGTTGATGCAAACCCGAACGGCATCGGCGTTTTCGGTCTGGCGTTCTACGAGAACAACACCGACAAGCTGAAAGTGGCGACCATGGGTGGTGTTGCACCCTCGACCGAAAGCATCGCAACCGGTGAGTATCCTGTGTCGCGTCCGCTGTTCTTCTACGTGAAGAAAGCCCACATCGGCGTTATCCCAGGTCTGAAAGAATATGCTGAGTTCTTCGTTTCGGAAGAAATCGCTGGTGGTGACGGCCCTCTGGCCGAGTACGGTCTGGTTTCGGATCCTGAGCTGGAGCAGACCCAGTCGATGGTATCCGACGAGCACACCATGGGTTCGGGCTCGTAAGTCAGCCTCCACGGCATGAACTTTGGGGGCAGCGTATTGGCTGCCCCTTTCCTACTTTTAGGACCTTTTCTACAAGCAAATCGGGGGGCGTATGCCTGTTTTCTGGCTGATACTTAGTGTGCTTGGGCTTGGAGGGGCTGGCTATGTCGCCGGTCGCCAACGTGCCTTGGCCAGCGCAGGTGGCGACAGTCGCAATCTGCACTCGCTCCCGTCTTACTACGGGTCGAACCTTTTTATCAAAACCGTGGTTCCGGCCTTTGTTCTCCTGATCATCTGGCTTTTGGTTCAACCGTTTGTCATCGAAAACCGCGTGATCGGTTTGATCCCGTCAGGTGATATCGCCGAAGGATCAAATATCAATCTGGTGATGGCTGAAGTGCGCCGGACTGCAGAGGGTCTAGACAACATTGTTGCCCTTGGTCTGATGGATGCTGACGACGCACGCAACATGCGGGCAGATATTTCTGACGTGACACAGCGTCTGAAAGAAGCCGGACAGGTGGTGACATCGACGATCACCCAGCCCATCCTTCATGCAGCGCAGGAATACCGGACATCCAGTGCAGCCGGATCGCTTTACATGACCATCGCGGTCTTTGTTTTAGCAATCGCGGGAATGTTGTTTGGATTGAAAGAGACACACCGAGATTTCCGGGCGCGCAACATCGTTGAAGCAAGTGTGAAAATCTTGCTCATTGCCGCGGCGTCGATTGCGATCCTGACCACGGTTGGCATCATTCTGTCGCTGATCTTTAACACCGTCGAATTCTTCCGCCTCTACCCGGCAAGCCAGTTTTTCTTCAATCCAACCTGGTTGCCCTCGTTTGGTGGCGGTTTGGATCATGACGGAAACCCCCTGTCCAAGCTTGGTATTCTCCCACTGCTCTGGGGCACGATTTATATCTCTCTGATTGCGCTCGTCGTGGCGGTTCCGATTGGGTTGTTTGCCGCGATTTACTTGTCAGAATACGCAACCAGCCAAGTGCGTTCGATTGCCAAACCCTTGCTGGAAATTCTGGCCGGCATTCCGACCATCGTTTACGGGCTTTTTGCTCTTCTGACCGTTGGCCCGATGTTGATCTCGATTTTCGGCGATGGATCGCTGGGTTGGATGAAAGCGGGCACAGCCGTGATGACCGCGGGCCTCGTGATGGGCATCATGTTGATCCCCTTTGTTAGCTCGCTGTCTGATGACATCATCAATGCGGTTCCTCAGGCGATGCGGGACGGATCTTATGGCCTGGGGGCCACCAAGTCTGAGACCATCAAACAGGTCGTCATTCCTGCTGCGCTTCCGGGTATCGTTGGTGCGATCCTTTTGGCGGCGTCGCGCGCCATTGGCGAAACCATGATTGTTGTCCTTGGGGCAGGGGCCGCAGCAAAACTTAGCCTCAACCCGTTTGAAGCCATGACCACCGTAACGGCAAAAATCGTGTCGCAGCTGACAGGTGACGCCGATTTCGCTTCGCCCGAAGCTTTGGTGGCCTTCGCTCTGGGGATGTCGCTCTTCGTCATGACATTGGGTCTGAACGTCTTCGCACTCTACATTGTGCGCAAATATCGGGAGCAGTACGACTAATGACCGATGCATCTGTGAATTCCTCTGAACCACGCCGTAAGGTCTCTTTGACCGAAACGGACGAGCGCACCAAACGCCGCAATGCCGCCGAAGCGCGTTTCCGCATGTATGGCATTGCCGCGATCGCCGCAGGCCTGGTGTTTCTGGTGGTTCTGCTGACAACAATTCTGTCCAATGGAACCGGTGCGTTCCAGCAGACGTTCATCACAACCGAGGTCTATCTCGACCCGGCGAAGTTGGACAAAAAAGGCCAGCGTAACATTGACGACATCAAGAAAGTGTCGACCTTTGGCTATGCCCCGCTGGTGCAAAACGCGCTGCTGAAAGAAGTCACCGACGCCGGGATCGAAACGCCGCTGACCAAGCGCAAACACATGAAAGCGCTGATCTCAGCCTCTGCTGCGGCTCAGGTGCGAGACTTTGTGATCGCCAACCCCGATCGCATCGGGGACACGGTTGAGTTCCGTATTCTGGCCTCGAGCCGCGTGGACGGATATCTCAAAGGCCGGGTGTTCCGCGAAAGCGTCGCCCGCGACAAAAACATCGATGCCGAACATCTGGATCTGGTTGATGCTCTGGTGCCGCTTGGGGTGGTCAACAAAGAGTTCAACCTGGACTTTATCCTTGGTGCCGACGCTTCGGAAAGCCGTGCCGAACAAGCGGGTCTGGGTGTCGCAATGCTGGGCTCGTTCTTCATGATGCTGGTTGTGCTGGGGCTATCCCTGCCAATCGGTGTGGCGACATCGATCTATCTCGAAGAATTTGCACCTCAGAACCGCTTTACCGATCTGATCGAAGTGAACATCTCTAATCTGGCGGCTGTTCCCTCGATTGTGTTTGGTATTCTGGGTCTTGCCGTCTTCATCCAGTTCGCGCACCTACCCCAGTCTGCGCCTTTGGTTGGTGGTCTGGTTCTGACCTTGATGACGCTTCCCACCATCATCATCTCAACCCGCGCGGCTTTGAAAGCGGTTCCTCCGTCGATCCGTGATGCAGCACTTGGCGTGGGCGCCTCCAAAATGCAGGCGGTCTTCCACCATGTGTTGCCTCTGGCGATGCCCGGCGTGTTGACCGGAACCATCATTGGTCTGGCTCAGGCTCTTGGTGAAACCGCACCGCTGCTTTTGATCGGTATGGTTGGCTATATCGCCACCAATTTCCCAGAAGGTCTCGCAAGCGGCTTTCTGGATCCCAACTCGGCCATGCCTGCCCAGATCTACGAATGGGCCAAACGGGCAGACCCGGCCTACTATGAACGTGCCTGGGGTGGTATCATCATCCTGTTGGTCTTCCTTCTCACCATGAACATCATTGCCATTATTCTGCGCCGCCGTTTCGAGCGCCGGTGGTAAGAAAGGACATCCCATGTACGACGCACCGCATACGGAGAGAGCCGTGAGCCAAAAAGACGTAAAAATCAGCGCGAACAAAGTCCAAGTTTACTACGGCGACACCCACGCAATCAAAGACGTGGATGTGCAGATCGAGGACAAAACTGTGACTGCCTTTATCGGCCCGTCGGGTTGTGGAAAGTCAACGTTCCTGCGCACCTTGAACCGGATGAACGACACGATTGATATCTGCCGTGTCGAGGGTGAAATCTTGATCGATGGCGACAACATCTATGACAAACGGGTGGACCCGGTCCAACTGCGCGCGAAAGTGGGCATGGTGTTCCAAAAGCCAAACCCATTCCCCAAGTCGATCTATGACAATATCGCCTATGGTCCGCGCATCCATGGTTTGGCCAAAAACAAAGCCGAACTGGATGACATTGTTGAAAAATCGCTGCGCCGTGGCGCGATTTGGGACGAGGTGAAAGATCGCCTTGACGCGCCGGGCACCGGTCTTTCCGGTGGTCAGCAACAGCGCCTGTGTATCGCACGAGCAATTGCAACCGAGCCAGAAGTCCTTCTGATGGACGAGCCCTGCTCGGCGCTTGATCCCATCGCAACGGCACAGGTGGAAGAGCTGATCGACGAGTTGCGGGCAAGCTATTCGGTGGTCATCGTGACCCACTCGATGCAGCAGGCCGCACGCGTCAGCCAGAAAACTGCCTTCTTCCACCTGGGCAACCTGGTTGAATTTGGTGAGACCGGCAAAATCTTCACCAACCCCGAAGATCCCCGCACTGAAAGCTATATTACCGGACGGATTGGCTAATGACCGAATTGAGAGAACATATTGTCACCGCCTTCGACCGCGAATTGGAAGGCATTCAGGCTCAGATCATGAAAATGGGAGGCCTCGTTGAGGCCGCCATCATGCAGGCCGCGACATCGCTTGAAACCCGCGACGAAGAGCTGGCCGAAAAGGTCCGGGCGGCGGATGCGGCGATCGACGCGCTGGAAGAAAGCCTGAACGACGAAGCGGCCCGTGTGATTGCACTTCGGGCGCCAACGGCCACTGACCTGCGTGTTGTGCTGTCGGTGATGCGCATGACGGCCAACCTTGAGCGCATCGGTGACCTTGCCAAGAACATGGCCAAACGCACCACGGTTCTGGTGCAGCTTCAGGCCATCGGTGGCACCTCGACTGCGTTGCGTCGTATGGCACGCGAAGTTGAATTGATGCTGAAAGACGCGTTGGACGCCTATATTCAGCGTGACGAAGCCCTTGCGCTGGATGTCATCGAACGCGACCGCGATGTCGACCAGATGTACAACACCGTGTTCCGCGAGTTCCTGACCTTTATGTTGGAAGATCCGCGCAATATCACCGCCTGTATGCATCTGCATTTCATTGCAAAAAACATCGAACGTATGGGCGACCATGTGACCTCGATTGCGGAACAGGTGGTGTTTTTGACATCGGGCCAGAAGCCTGACGAAGATCGCCTGAAGCTCGACAAAACCTCAACAACGCTCGGCCCGAACGACACCGCCGACGGAGCATAAAGCCATGCCTGCTGATCAACCGACAGTTCTGGTGGTCGAAGATGAAGCCGCCCAGCGTGAAGTTCTGAGTTACAACCTCGAAGCCGAAGGCTTTCGCGTTGCGCGGGCCGAAAACGGCGAAGAGGCTCTGGTTCTGGTGGAAGAAGAAAATCCGGACATCATTGTGCTGGATTGGATGCTTCCTAATGTGTCTGGGATCGAGGTGTGCCGCCAGATCAAGACGCGTCCAGAGACACGCAATGTGCCAGTGATCATGCTTTCCGCGCGTTCCGAAGAAGTGGACCGGGTGCGAGGTCTGGAAACGGGTGCGGATGACTATGTCGTCAAACCCTATTCAGTTGTCGAGCTTATGGCCCGTGTTCGCGCCCAGCTGCGCAGGTCGCGACCTGCGGCTGCTGGGCTACGGCTTGAATACGAAGACATTGTCCTCGACGCCGAGACCCATCGTGTCACACGGGATGGCAAAGAGCTGAAACTTGGTCCAACTGAGTTTCGTCTGTTGACGACCTTCATGGAAAAGCCAGGCCGTGTTTGGTCGCGCGAACAGCTTCTGGATCGTGTCTGGGGGCGTGATATCTACGTCGATACACGTACAGTTGACGTGCACATCGGCCGGTTGCGCAAAGCCCTTAGCAAACATGGCGGAGGTGACCCATTGCGCACAGTTCGTGGTGCTGGATATGCCTTGGGCTAGGTGATCGGACATTAGTCGACTTACAATATGCGAAAGACCTCTCTTGGCCTAAGAGGGGTCTTTTGCGTTTAAAGGGGTCCTCTATCGGGAACCGATCGCACCAAAGTCTCTCTTAGCTTGGACAAGATGACGGCGTTAACACTTCTGTCACAATATTCTCCTTTCCTGATGTAACGTATCTCATGGTAGGATGGTGTGTATATACATTGAATGTGCAATGTACGGCAATTCACACGGGGAGAGTGTTTTGACGCAACGGCCAACGTTCGAAAAGAAGCTTTTAGAGGTTCAGTCGCAACTCGATCAACTTGTGCCCGATCTTGATATCAAGTCGGTCTGCGGTTTCATTGCCGGCCTTGCTTTTGCCCAAGATGAGGATCCTTTGCTAGGATTTGATGACTGGCTTTGCCAAGAGTTTCGTCTTACAAAATCTGATCTGCCATGGCCGATTTTGTTGTGTCTTGCTTTCGAAAAAAACGGAATTGCGAGAGAAAACCAAGCTGAAGCAGGTTTTGACGCCTTCTTTCGGTTTAGATCCCAAGCAAGGCTTGACGTCCCTTCCAAATAGCTTTAGTTGCGCGCTCACGAACCCCGCAGGCGGGGGCGGGCCTATGAGGGAGACATCCTTATAAGTCCACCGGTTGAGATATTTGTCTTGATCCCCCGCCGAGGATTGAAAACCGGAAAGGAAAAAGACATGGCTCTTCCCGAGTTCACCATGCGCCAGCTGCTGGAAGCAGGCGTACACTTTGGTCACCAGACTCAGCGTTGGAACCCCCGTATGGGCGAGTTCATCTACGGTCAGCGTAACGGCATCCACATCATGGACCTGACCCAGACCGTTCCTATGCTGGACGCCGCTCTGAATGCTATCCGTGAATCGGTTGCCAAAGGCGGCCGTGTTCTCTTCGTTGGCACCAAGCGTCAGGCCTCGGGCCCGATCGCCGAAGCCGCAGAGAAATGCGCTCAGTACTACATGAACCACCGTTGGCTCGGCGGCACTCTGACTAACTGGCAGACTGTTTCGCAATCGATCAACCGTCTGCGCACCATCGACGAGCAGATGGAAAATGGCGCCGAAGGTCTGACCAAAAAAGAACGTCTGAACATGGAACGTGACCAGGCCAAGCTTCAGGCTTCGCTGGGTGGTATCCGTGACATGGGCGGCGTGCCTGACATGCTGTTCGTCATCGACGTGAAAAAAGAGTCGCTGGCCATCGCCGAAGCCAACAAACTGGGCATCCCAGTTGTCGGCATCGTTGACACCAACTGCTCGCCTGCTGGCATCGACTATATCATCCCGGGCAACGACGACGCGGCCCGCGCGATTGCGCTGTACTGCGATCTGGTTTCGCGCGCTGCTCTGGACGGTATGACCGGTCAGATGGAAGCCGCAGGCTACGATCTGGGCGCGCTGGAAGACGCTCCGGTTGAAGAAGTTGTCGAAGAAGCTGGCGAAAACGCCGAAGCTTAAGCTCGTGTCGCGCAAGCGACATGAAAGCGTGACATGAGCGGGTGGCACCAGGTTTGACCCGGGAGCCACCCGGACTTGCTTTTAGAGATACGAGGAGAGCCAAAAAATGGCGATCACAGCTGCACAGGTTAAAGAACTGCGCGAATCCACCGGCGTTGGCATGATGGACGCGAAAAAAGCGCTGGTTGAAAACGACGGCGACATGGAAGCCGCGGTTGACTGGCTGCGCACCAAGGGCCTCGCGAAAGCGGCGAAAAAGGCTGGCCGTACTGCAGCAGAAGGTCTTGTGGCCGTTTCTGTTGAAGGTGGCAAAGGTGTTGCGGTTGAAGTGAACTCGGAAACCGACTTTGTTGCAAAGAACTCGGAATTCCAGGACCTAGTTGGCAAAATCGCTGGCGCGGCACTGAACGCAGCAGACGTTGACGCTCTTGCAGCCGCAGAAATCGATGGTAAATCGGTTAGCGCGCTGATCACCGACAAGATCGCTACCATTGGCGAAAACATGTCGCTGCGTCGCATGGCCAGCGTCGAAGGTGAAATCGTTGTGACTTATGTCCACAACGCGGCCACCGCTGGCATGGGCCAAATCGGTGTTCTTGTTGCCCTGAACGGTGGCGACGAAGCATTCGGCAAACAGGTTGCAATGCACATTGCCGCTTCGAACCCTGCGTCGCTCTCAGAAGCTGACCTTGACCCGGCCGTTGTTGAAAAAGAGCGTCAGGTTCAGATCGACATCGCACGTGAATCGGGCAAGCCCGAAGCCGTGATCGAGAAAATGATCGTTGGCCGCATGAAGAAATTCCTCGCCGAGATCACTCTGTTGGGTCAGCAGTTCGTTGTGAACCCTGACGTGACCGTTGAGCAGGCTGCAAAAGACGCCGGCGCTGAGATCGTTGGCTTTGTTCGCATGCAGGTTGGCGACGGCATCGAGAAAAAAGAAGAAGATTTCGCAGCGGAAGTTGCGAAGGCCGTTCAGGGCTAAGCCCAGACGTTCTTCTGAATTTGGAAAAGGGCCGCTGGAAACAGCGGCTCTTTTTCTATGAGACCTATGAAAAGCAGAACTGAGACTGGTGTTATCAAAGCTCAGGTGCCGCGAATTTCTGACAGGTGCATATAGGGCAGGGGGATCGGAAGGCTGCTTTCGAGACATTGGGGATACGATTTAGCAGCCTCCCGAAGGGAGAGCTGGAATTACTGAGCTCAAATTGCACAATCACCCAGCGCCCGACAAAAGTCGGGAAGAGACATCAGAGCTGGATTGAATATTCCAGATGCTGCCCCCGCGCTCCTAGGCTTAGCCACCACTCACGGAACGTAGGGTCATTTATCCAGTTTACCTTGCGCAAAGACAGTCTGGTTTTCCTGACCTTGGCTGAAAACATATGAAATTCAGAGGTCTACAGGATTTCGGGTCATCCTTGGGAAACCATGCAGATCTGCGCCAGATGGCTGCTTTAGGCCTCTAGAACAAACATCTGATTGTGGAAAGCGGCCTTGGCCACAGCCTGCGCCGTGGTTTCCACATTCAATGTTTCGCGGGCCAGTCGAAGATGCTTTTCGATGGTGGCCTGGGTCAATCCCATGATCTGCGCGATGTCCTGCATGGTCTTGCCGTCACCAACCCATTCCAGGGCTTCTCGCTGACGTGGAGTCAGATTTTGGTTCTGGAGCGGGATCGGAAGGGTCAAGATTTTCAGGTGCACCAAATTGTTCATCAGAACAATGTCGTCGCCTTGCTCGGCCCAGATTTGGTCAAGGGAATCCTGTGACAGGTCTGCGCGACCACACAGCGAAATCGCACCCTTGGCGCGACTGGATACGGACTTAAAGCTGATGGTGTAGCCCGCATGCACCTTGTGCGACATGTTGAAAGAGACAACTTTTTGCGCGTTGGAATCGAGCATCTGGTTGGCAAACATTTCTGCCAAAGAGGCCCAGCTGCACGCACCTTCATTTTCAAGTGCCCAACGCACCATGGGCGCGTTACGATACAGCCCGTCTTCGACAAATCCTTTGCGGTATTCAGCGGAATGATTGCTGAGCACAACAAGTTCGTTGGGATCGCCAAAAGAGTTCGCCGTCAGGAACCGCGTAAATCCATAGATCAATCGATCAAAGCCCAGATCAGCCATACGTTCACAGTGTTTGGCCCAGAGGTCTTCGACCGTTTCCGCGTTTGTTAGCTCGATCAGGTAGGCACGCAATTCAGAAGTCACAGCTCAGCTCTCCAAGTGATGCAGCACCGCATCCATCGCCAGTATATACCCATTTGCACCAAATCCACAGATCAAGCCTACGGAAACAGGTGAAATATACGATGTGTGTCGGAAGGTCTCGCGCGCATGAATGTTTGAGAGATGCAGTTCAACCACAGTCGCCTCGGTGCTTGAGATCGCATCCATCAACGCAATGGACGTATGCGTATAGGCGCCAGCATTCAGAACAATCGCATCATGAACTCCACGGGCTGCGTGGATGTGATCAACCAGAACGCCTTCGTGGTTGGACTGCGCGCAGGTGACAGCAACACCAATTTTCTCTGCATGCGCGGCGCACATGTCTTCAACGTCAGCTAACGTAGTTGTGCCGTAGATCTCGGGTTGGCGAGTGCCAAGCAGATTAAGATTGGGGCCGTTGAGGACAAGAATAGAACGCATAAAACCTCCTGAAGTCTGAAAAGCGTGGTAAAGCTTTCACTGGTATGCTGTCCAGCGTTTCGTGTCTTTTCACGGTGTTGTTGATTGTGTAATTTACATAATACCGATTATAGGTATTGTATGGCAACCGTT